>NZ_BAAHBO010000003.1:0-750042 GCF_054776635.1 Spirosoma lituiforme | reverse complement strand
GTCAATTAGGTTGGTGTAGTTAAGGCGGGTGTTCACCTCTACCATTTCGAACAGAGTCGTTAAGCCCCGCACTGCCGATGGTACTGCTGTCATAAGCGGGAGAGTAGGAAGATGCCACCTATTGAAAACAGCGAAAGCCTGTCCCACAAGGACGGGCTTTTTGCGTTTTGATATTGTAGATACTCAATAAGCATTACTAGATCAATTAACTTTAGACCATTATTTCACATAGATCAATGGATAAGATCCGGAGTTACTCGATGCGTATTTTCCAGTTTTTACTAGCCTGTTTTATCATTCCAATCATTCCAGGTTTCTCTCAGATAAATGATCCTGTCGACTTAATTAATCCGCTGATGGGTACAGCCTCCAAACCTAGCCTATCTACAGGAAACACCTACCCATCCATTTCCCTGCCATGGGGTATGAACTGCTGGATGCCACAAACCGGCAAAATGGGCGATGGTTGGGCCTACACCTACGATGCGGATAAGCTTCGTGGATTCAAACAGACACACCAGCCCAGCCCCTGGATCAACGATTATGGACAGTTTGCCATCATGCCGATCACGGGTAAATTACGGTTCAATGAGGATGAACGGGCCAGCTGGTTCTCGCATAAATCGGAAACGGCAAAACCGTATTACTACAAGGTTTATCTGGCCGATCACGATGTAACTACAGAAATAAGTCCAACAGAGCGCGCGGCTGCTTTACGGTTCACATTTCCGCAAACTGAAGAGGCTTATGTCGTGATCGACGCACTGGATAAGGGTTCGTACGTGAAGATCATTCCGAGTGAAAATAAAATTATCGGATACACGACTAAAAATAGCGGGGGCGTACCGGATAATTTTAAAAATTACTTCGTCATTCAGTTCAACAAGCCCTTTGCGAACACGGCTGTATGGCATGATAAACTGTTGGAAGCTAAAGAACTCGAACAGAAAGCAGATCATGTTGGTGCGGTTGTTGGCTTCAAGACCAGGAAAGGAGAACAGGTTTACGCTCGTGTGGCTTCGTCGTTCATCAGTGCTGAGCAAGCCGAACGCAATCTGGATGAAATTGGTAAAGACTCATTCGATGCCGTTAAGGAGAAAGCAAAAGCCATCTGGAATAAAGAATTGAGTAGAATTTCTGCCGAAGGAGGCACCGACGAGCAACTCAAAACTTTTTACTCCTGTCTGTACCGGACAATGCTTTTCCCCCGTAAATTCTACGAACTGGATGCTGCGAAAAAGGTTGTTCATTACAGCCCTTACAATGGCCAGGTTTTACCGGGTTATATGTTCACGGATAATGGATTCTGGGACACCTTTCGGGCCGCTTTTCCGCTTTTCAACTTAACTCAGCCTACCCTGAATACGCACATCATGGAGGGCTTGGTAAACGCGTACAAGGAAAGTGGGTTTCTGCCGGAATGGGCCAGCCCAGGCCATCGGGATTGCATGATTGGCTCGAACTCGGCGTCTATTATTGCCGATGCTTATTTAAAAGGCGTTCGAGGGGGCTATGATATCAATACCTTGTATGAAGCCATCCTGAAGAATACAGAAACAGAAGGACCCCTTACTTCCGTGGGTCGCAAAGGTGCCAGCTATTACAACAGACTTGGCTATGTACCCTACGACGTGAAGATTAATGAAAATGCAGCCCGAACGTTGGAATATGCCTATGATGATTTCACAATTTATCAACTGGCGAAGGAGTTAAAGCGTCCGCAGGCGGAGATAGATCGTTTCGCCAAACGGTCACAAAATTACCGTAATCTTTTTGACCCGAGCACAAAGCTCATGCGGGGGAAAAACGAGAATGGTACCTTTCAAGCCCTGTTTAACCCATTTAAGTGGGGGGATGCTTTTACGGAAGGTAACAGCTGGCACTATACCTGGTCCGTTTTTCATGATGTACAGGGGTTGGTTGGGCTGATGGGTGGACGTCAGGAGTTTGTGAACATGCTGGACTCCGTTTTTGTGGTGCCTCCCGTTTTCGATGATTCGTATTATGGGTCTGTTATTCATGAAATCCGCGAGATGCAAATTATGAATATGGGCAACTACGCACATGGCAATCAGCCGATCCAGCACATGATTTACCTGTACAACTATGCCGGTCAGCCCTGGAAAACGCAGTATTGGTTGCGCGAAGTAATGAATCGACTGTACCAGCCTACCCCCGATGGCTATTGCGGAGACGAAGATAATGGACAAACATCCGCCTGGTACGTATTTTCGGCCATGGGCTTCTACCCCGTCTGCCCCGGCACGGATCAATATGTGTTGGGTGCTCCGCTATTTAAGAAAATAACGCTGAAACTGGAAAACGGAAAGACATTGACCATTAATGCGCCAGCGAACAGTGTGCAGAACCGCTACGTTAAGGCACTTAACGTGAACGGAAAGCTATACAATCCTAATTGGTTAAGCCACAAGGAATTGATGCAGGGTGCCCGGCTGGACTTTCAGATGATCGACAAAGCCAACACGCAACGTGGCACGGGCGCAGCCAACTTCCCCTTTTCGTTTTCGTCAGACAAAAAATAAAAGAAAGCGAGTTCTGGATAGCATTTGGCCTTCCGGAACTCGCTTTCCTGTTACACGAGATGGTTCGCAAACTCGTCAAGATTTGATCCACCAAAGTCCCCGGAACTCATCAGCAAAAAAATATCGGCGTCGTTGCGGTGCCTGGATAGAAAGGAATGCAACTCATCCGGTGTAGTCAATACGGTCAAACCGGACTTGTCAAAAGCCGAAAACACGTCGTTGACCGTTATAGCCTCAGGATTACCTTCTGACGCATGTTCATCAATGTAAACTACTCCATAGTCAGCGGCCTCTAATGTGCCTTTATATTGCTCTAAAAAGGCTTTATTTAAGCTACTGAACGTATGAAGTTCAACAATTGCCATTAGTTTTCTGCCGGCGTACTGTTGCTTAACAGCTTCCGTTGTTGCCTCCACCTTAGCGGGGGAGTGGGCAAAATCGCGGTAAACAAATCGCCCATTGTTTTCGGCCAGTTTCTCCAGCCGCATGGCTACATTCTTAAACGTTGGGATGGCTTCATAAAACTGCTCTTCCGTAATGCCAATGCGATCGCAGAGGGTCATGGCCCCGGCAATATTTTTCAGGTTGTGCTGCCCAAAAATCTGTACGGGTATTTTTACCCCTTTCTTGGTCAGCAAAACGGTTTGCCCATCAACAATGGCGCTTGGGTGCGGTAAATAGGGAATTTTTGTAATATCTGCGCGATCTTTCTGCCCAATAACATCGAGCATGTCGTCTGATTCATCGAAGATCAGAATGCCCGCTTTAGGCATGGCTTCGGCCAGCAACTCAAAAGCATCGACGTACTCATCCCAGGTTGGGTAAATATTCACGTGATCCCAGGCAATCCCATTAATTAGGGCAATGTGTGGCTGATAGTGTAAAAACTTTGGCCGGGTATCAACGGGCGATGAAGGGTACTCATCGCCTTCTAAAATAATAATTGGTGCATCGGGTGTTAACCGGGCCAGGGTTTCAAACCCTTCTACCGGCTCACCGACCAGGTAATCGAACTTCCGGTTGTGGAATTTCAGTACGTGCAGAATTAAGGCCGTTATCGTTGTTTTGCCATGGCTTCCGGCAATCACGACCCGCTGTTTCTGCTGGCTCTGCTGATACATGAACTCGGAATAGGAATAAATTGGCAAGTCCAGCTCCAAGGCCCGAATAAGCTCAGGATTGTCTTTACGCGTGTGCGTACCAACGATAACAGCCTCTAACTGAGTCGTTATTTTATCGGAAAACCAACCCGATTCCGCTGGCAACAGACCATGCCGTTGCAAATGAGTCCGTGATGGTTCGTGAATTTGATCATCGGAGCCAGTGATGGTATACCCTTGTTGTTGAAGTGCCAGGGCGAGATTATGCATAGCACTGCCGCCAATGGAGATAAAATGAATAACCTGAGACATTCGGTAAAATCAATCAGTGTCGAGCGACAAAAGTAGACGTTCTTTTGGTTTGAAGAAAGATGACAATCCGTTGATGGAGAAAGTATGTTTCCACACTATTAAATTTCTGCTATTCCCGAATCAAACCCCCTACTTTTTCGTTGACTATGGTGCGCATGTCCTTTCTTTGGAAAGCCCGATTTTCGGGGTCAATTTCGCAGCTGTTTTTTCAAATTAAAACCGCAACGGCCTGTATCCTGTTAACGGACCGGGCCGCAGCAGGAAACCCCATTTTATGCTCTAAACGCAGGGATGAAGACATACTATGATCTGATTGACCAGACGTTCGAGTTCCCCACGCGGGAATTCAATGTTGAGAACAATGAACTGATGTTCAATAATGTTCCGCTGATGGACATTGTCAAGGAGTACGGTACGCCCTTGAAACTGACCTATCTACCAAAGATTACGGAGCATATTGAACATGCCAAAATATTGTTCAAGAATGCGATGAAGCGGTATAACTACAAGGGCAATTACACCTATTGCTATTGTACGAAGTCGTCTCATTTTCGATTTGTGCTCGACGAAGTTCTGAAGAACAACGTACACCTCGAAACGTCCTCGGCTTACGACATTCAGATACTGAGGGAGTTATACAAATCGGGTAAGATTAACAAAAGCACGTATATCATTTGCAACGGGTACAAACGTCCGCTTTATACCCAATACATCAGCGAACTTCTCAACGAAGGCTTTACCAATTGTATTCCGGTTCTCGACAACCTGAAGGAAATTGAAGCCTATGAGAATTCGGTAACGACTGATACAGTGAATTTTGGTATCCGGATCGCTACCGATGAGGAGCCGAACTTTGCGTTCTATACGTCGCGTCTGGGTATTCGGTACAGCGATGTAAACGAACTGTATCGGAGTAAAATCCAGCCAAATGAAAAATTCAAGCTGAAAATGCTGCATTTTTTCATTAACACGGGTATCAAAGACAGTGCCTACTACTGGAGCGAGCTAAGCCGGTTCATGTACAAATACTGCGAATTGCGGAAGATGTGTCCCGACCTTGACTCCATTGATATCGGAGGGGGGATGCCCATACAAACGTCGTTCCAGTTCACGTACGATTACCAGGCCATGATCGATCAGATTGTGGAAAGTATTCAATGGATTTGTAACAAGAACAATGTACCGGTACCGCACATCTTCACGGAGTTCGGCTCTTATACGGTCGGCGAAAGTGGGGCGGTCATTTATAAAGTAATTGATCAGAAACTGCAGAACGATAAGGAGTTGTGGTATATGATTGATGGATCGTTCATTACGCAGCTACCCGACTCATGGGGCTTGGGTCAGAAATACATTATGCTGTCGGTCAACAACTGGGACAATCCCTATCAGAAAGTCAATCTGGGTGGTCTGACCTGCGATTCACACGATTTTTACAACACTGAAGCGCACAGCGCCGACTTATACCTGCCCATTTTTGATCAGGAGGCCGAAGACCAGTACATTGGTCTTTTCCATACGGGTGCTTATCAGGAATCATTGGGCGGATACGGCGGTATTCAGCATTGCCTTATCCCCGCTCCTCAACACGTTATCGTCGATAAGGATGAACAGGGTAATCTGAGAACCCGGCTGTTTGCACCCGAACAGAATAGTGAGGTGATGCTCAAAATTCTGGGTTATGGTGGCGCTGAACCTGGTATGACAGAACTCGAAGCAACGGAAGCCGCCGAGGAGCGCGAAGAAGAAGCGGAGTTAGTAAAAGAAGAAAATTAAACGTTAGTTTTTGTCGGGCTACGCAGCTGAACGACGGAAGTTGCTGTAGCCCGACAAAAAATTAACAGGCTGTACAGTTTTTGGCACTATATTCGTTTATCAATCTGAAGGTTAGGGCAAAAACGGAGCTATAGATTCATGAAAAAATTACTGATTTTGGGTGCCGTACTGGCAACGTTAACGCTTGGGTCGTGCTCGCGCAAGTCTAATTGTCCTGCGTACGGCAGTGTACAAAAATCTGCGCCAAACCAGATTCGGGCGTAGTAAAAACATTTGATCGTAAAAAAGAACCCCAACTTGTTTAAAAGTTGGGGTTCTTTTTTACGCATACTTCAGTACAAATTGAGACGCTTCCAGGAGGCTGGTCGCACAGCCATCGTACTCAGTGGAGGGTTTTGGCTCATGAGCAATACGAACGGTTCGTACACCGACGCGCCTGCCCGCCTGCATATCCCGAAGCGCATCCCCGATCATCCAGGATACGTCCGGTTCAATGTCATACTTAGCTATAGCTTTTTCGAGCAGTAACGAACCAGGTTTTCGGGTAAGTGATTCGCTGTCGTAGCTGGGGTGGTGAGGGCAGTAGTAAATATCGTCAATCAACTGACCGCACTGATCCTGTAAATACTTATAACAGGTCATCACATCGTCGCGGGTATACAGTCCCTTCGCGATGCCTGCCTGATTTGTGATAACAATCAGCAGGTAGCCCGCATCTTTCAACAAACGAAGTGCTTCGGGTACCCCCTCGGGAATGATAAAATCCTCGATTCGATACACATAGTCCGTTCGGTCCTCGTTCAGTACACCGTCTCGGTCTAAAAATATACACTTGTTCATTGATGACAGAAGTTGTTATGTAAAAAGCAATAATACAATTATTTGACTTATTAATTGTATTATTGCTTTGAAAATTATTAATAAATACCACCAGATAGGGCGAAATCTTTCGTCTTGATCAGTTGGACTATGTTGACCGGGTAATGGTTTATACGCCTAAGTCTCGCAATCGTTGCTCCAACGCCTGAATTTTAACATCAGCATCGGCGAGTTTTTGGCGCTCCCGCTCAACAAGATCTGGTTTGGCATTCGCAACGAACTTCTCGTTCGATAGCTTTTTGAGCGTCGATTCACGGAAGCCAATGTTGTAATCCAATTCCTTACGTGTGTTGACCATCTCTTGCTCAACGTCAATTTCTCCGGCAATGTTGACAAAGAACTCGTCGCCTTTAATCAGAAAAGATAGCGCCAGCCGATCGGCAGAAGTGGCCTGCGTTTCACCCTCTACCTTGTCGCTGACGTAACTGACAGCCGAAACATTGGCCATTTTCTTGACTAGCGGCCCGAGTTTTTCAAACCGGTCCGGCGAACTGGTTTTAATGGCCAGCGGAAGTTCGGTCTTGGGCGAAATCTGCTTGGCATTGCGAATATTGCGGATGTTGGAAATTACGTCGAACAGTGTGTCAAAGTCCGTCAACAGGTGCTCGTCAACCGGTCCGGCTTTAGGAAACGGTGCGATACAAATGCTGTCACCGGTTTGCCGTTCGCGAATGTCCTGCCAGATTTCTTCGGTAATGAATGGCATAAACGGATGAGCCAACCGCATCAGTCGTTCAAAGAAATCGATCGTAGCCTCGTACGTAACCGAATCTATTGGCTGTGGCGTACCCGTCTCTGAATCAAAGGGCGGTTTGATCAGTTCGAGATACTGCGAACAAAAGTCATCCCAGATCAACTTGTAAACGGCCTGCAAGGCGTCAGAAATACGGAATTTGCTGAAATCATCTTCGATTTGGATCAGCGTTGCATTCAGTTTGGATTCAAACCATTGGATAGGTAGGGACGCAATCCCTTGCGTCTCTTGGCCGGATGGATTTTGCTGACGCACAGGAGACGCAAGGGATTGCGTCTTTACTGTCCAGCCTTTAACCAGCCGAAAAGCATTCCAGACCTTATTACTGAAATTCCGGCCCTGCTCCACCAGTTTTTCGTCGAACATCAGGTCATTCCCCGCGGCCGAACTGAACAGCATACCCGTGCGCACGCCATCGGCTCCGTACTGGTCGATGAGGTCGAGCGGGTCCGGCGAGTTACCCAAGGATTTCGACATCTTTCGACCTAATTTATCGCGAACGATACCCGTCAGGTAAACATTTTTGAACGGCGCTTCTCCCCGGTATTCGTACCCGGCAATAATCATCCGGGCCACCCAGAAAAACAGGATTTCGGGCGCTGTAACGAGATCATTGGTCGGGTAGTAATAATTAATGTCGGCGTTATTGGGATCTTTCAAGCCGTCAAAAACAGAGATGGGCCATAGCCACGATGAAAACCAGGTATCCAGCACGTCTTCATCCTGCGTCAGATCGGCTTCGGTCATGGCGAAGAGCAATTTTTCATGCTGCACTTTTTCCAGAGCTTCGTGCTTGTTTCTGGCAACGATCACTGTTCCGTCCTGCATGTAAAAAGCCGGTATCCGCTGGCCCCACCACAGCTGACGGCTAATGCACCAGTCGTGGACGTTCTCCATCCAGGAGCGGTACATGTTCTTGAACTTGGGCGGAACGAGCTGAATGGTATCGTCCATCACGTTCTTGAGCGCGGGCTTCGACAGATCGTCCATTTTCAGGAACCACTGCAACGAGAGTTTCGGCTCAATAACGGCTCCGGTCCGCTCCGACGTACCCACGTTGGATTTGTAGTCTTCGGTTTTCTCCAGATTTCCGGATTCATCCAGCAACTTGATAATGGCTTTTCGGGCGGCAAAGCGATCCATACCCACCAGAATCTGGGCCTTCTCATTCAGCGTACCATCGTCGTTGAGAATATCCAGTACGGGCAGGTTATGCGTAATTCCCAACGCGTAGTCATTCGGATCGTGGGCGGGGGTTACCTTGAGGCCACCCGTTCCGAAATCCATCGTTACGTACTCATCCGTAATGATAGGAATCTCGCGATGGATGAGCGGAATAATGGCTTTACGGCCGTGCAGATGCCTGAAACGCTCATCGTTCGGGTTAACGGCAATAGCCGCATCGGCCATGATTGTTTCCGGCCGGACAGTAGCGATGGTGATGAATTCCTGGCCGTTGCTCCCGGCTATTTCATAGCGGATATAAACCAGCTTCTGCTGAATTTCCTTCGTGATAACTTCCTCGTCGGATACCGCTGTTCGTCCCTGCGGGTCCCAGTTAACCATCCGAACGCCCCGGTAAATCTGGCCTTTCTCGTAGAGGTCTACAAACACATCGATTACGGAGTCGTACAAAGGCGGTTCCATCGTGAAACGAGTCCGGTCCCAGTCGCAGGAAGCCCCCAGCTTCCGAAGCTGCGACAGAATGATACCTCCGTACTTGTGCGTCCATTCCCAGGCGTATTCCAGAAATTCGTCCCGGGTCAAATCCTTCTTGTCGATGCCCCGCTCTTTGAGCATGGCCACTACTTTGGCTTCGGTAGCAATACTGGCATGGTCCGTTCCGGGTACCCAACAGGCGTTCTTGCCTTCCATACGTGCTTTCCGGACCAATACGTCCTGAATCGTATTGTTGAGCATATGGCCCATGTGCAACACACCCGTCACGTTCGGGGGCGGGATAACGATGGTATAAGGTTCGCGTTCGTCCGGAACAGACTTAAAAAATTGGTTATCAAGCCAATATTGATACCACTTGGCTTCAATTTCCTGGGGGGCGTATGTTTTTGAAATCATAGATCAGTTGAAATCCTGTCTCCCGTTATCGTATACATGGTTTGTGTAGCAAAAACCGACGGCGAGCACTACGGATAAAAAGCAAAATTAACTAAATTGGGTAGGGCGAAAAAACGAAAGCGGGTCTTTACCAGTTTTACCTGCACACTTCATGAATAGGCACCCATGGAATTCGGGAAAACACACAACCCAGATACCGTCAATTTCGACTTACCGCCGGGAGCGGCCTTCAATGGTCGAATTTGGGCGGCCGTCGAACCGTTACCCGTCAGCGATCGGTACAAGCCAGTTGTTTTTATCGGTGGTCCTGTCTGGGCCAACAAAGATTACGTTGGGAAAGTGTACCCAACCCATGCCAAAGACAAAGATTTTCTGCATTACTACACCCGGCAGTTCAATACCATTGAATTGAACCTGACGCACTATCAGATTCCTACGCCGGGCATGATCGAAAAATGGAAATCCGAAGCAACGGAAGGATTTACCTACTGCCCCAAGTTTCCGCAGGCGATCAGTCACGAACGCCATTTGATTGCGGCTGAAGGCCTGACCGAAGAATTTGTGAATGCGGTGCTGAGTCTGGAAGAATTTCTGGGTATGACGTTTCTGCAACTGCCACCCACCTTTGGGCCGGATAAGTGGCCGGTTCTGGAAACCTACCTGAAAAGTCTGCCCGATGAACTTGATGTAGCGGTGGAGTTTCGCCATCCGGACTGGTTCAGCAAAGCACCCGTCTGGCAGCAAACGCTTGAGCGACTTTATGGCCTGCATCGGCATGTGGTGATCACCGACGTTGCCGGTCGGCGGGATGTGCTGCACATGGGCCTGAGCAGTCCTGTTCTTACGTTGCGGTTTATTGCCAACGAAGGCCATCCAACGGATTACACACGAGTTGATGCCTGGGTACAGCGACTGAAAACTTGGTTTGACAAAGGGTTACAGAAAGCCTATTTGTTTGTTCATGGTGGTGGCGATAATGACACGGCCCCCGAACTGATTCTATACTGGGTTCGCGAGTTAAACAAACATTGTGGCCTCAACCTGCCCGAACCCGTTTTGCAGCCGAAAGTCGTGCAGGGTAGTTTGTTTTGATTTAAGTCCGTGAGCGTTACCTTTGCCTTATGATTTTACAGACAGCAACGCATTGGCATCACCATTCTGAGCGGTAACGCGGCAGAACGAGATGCGCTTGTTTGTGGATTTGGTGAGATACTCCTGATTAACACACTATACAAAGCTCGGTTCTGCCAAGGAACCGGGCTTTTTTCATGCATGAAAACAGTAATTATCAAATACAATGCAGGCAACGTTCAGTCGGTCATGTATGCCCTGGAACGGCTGGGCGCCAGCTACCTGCTAACCGATGATGAGGCTGAAATCCGCTCGGCCGACAAGGTTATCTTTCCCGGTGTGGGAGAGGCCAGTACCGCGATGGCTTACCTGCGCGAACGGGGCCTCGATAAACTGATTCCATCCCTGAAACAGCCTGTGCTGGGTACCTGTGTTGGTATGCAACTGATGTGTCGCTACTCGGAAGAGAGCGACACGACCTGTATGGGCATATTCGACGTTGATGTTCGGCGGTTTCCGAACGAGCCGGGCTTTAAGGTGCCGCATACGGGTTGGAACAACATTCACTCGCTACAGGGGCTGTTAACGCAGGGATTGACCGACAACGCGTACGTTTATTTTGTGCACAGTTTTGCCGCTGGTATTTGCTCCGAAACAACGGCCGTTTGCGATTATGTCCGGCCATTTAGTGCCATGCTGCACCGCGATAATTTTTACGCAGCTCAGTTCCACGCCGAAATCAGTGGAAACGTTGGGCAGCGGATTCTGGAGAATTTTCTGACCTTATAATGCGGCCGGGCTGGTATTTCAGCCTCCTGTTTAGCTATCATTCATAAACGGCGGACAGCCTGTCCGCGTTACTCATGCATATCATCCCCGCTATTGACCTGATTGATGGGAAAGCCGTTCGGCTTACTCAGGGTGATTACAACCAGAAGAAAGAATACAACGCCCGTCCGCTGGAGGTAGCCCAGCAATTTGAAGGTGCCGGCCTGACACGCCTGCACCTGGTTGACCTCGATGGGGCCAAAGAGAAGCGCGTCATAAACTGGAAAGTGCTCGAGTTGATTACGTCCAAAACCAGCCTACATGTGGATTTTGGCGGTGGCGTACAGTCTGACGAAGACTTGCGGGTTGTGTTCGAATGTGGTGCCAAACAGGTAACGGGTGGGAGCATCGCGGTAAAAAATCCCGATCAGATGGAGCGCTGGCTCTCCCGGCTTGGCTCGGAGAAAATCATTTTGGGAGCTGATGCAAAAAACGAAAAAATTGCCGTCAGCGGTTGGGAAGAAGGTACTGATGTGTGGATTTATGATTTTCTGGAGAACTGGGTCGATAAAGGCATCCAGTATGTAATTAGTACCGACGTTGCTAAAGATGGTTTGTTACAGGGGCCATCGTTTGATCTGTACCGGAATATGCAGGATCAGTTTCCTAATTTGAACATCATTGCCAGCGGGGGCGTCAGCAATATGGTCGATATCGAAACGCTGGCTGACATGAATATCTTCGGCGTTATTGTCGGAAAGGCGATTTATGAGGGGCGTGTAACGTTAAAAGAATTGCAAAAAATCAGTGAACAATGACCGCCGACTACACCATCAGCGACGATAAAACCAAACTCAACCTTGAGGTAATTCACCGCTTTCTGAGTGAAGAAGCGTACTGGAGCAAAAACATTCCGGTCGAGATCGTTCAGCGGTCAATTGAGAATTCGCTTTGCTTTGGCGTGTACCAGGGAGACAATCAGGTTGGTTTTGCCCGGTTCATAACGGATTCGGCCACGTTCGGGTATCTGGCCGATGTCTTTATTCTGCCCGAACATCGGGGGAAGGGTTTGTCGAAACAACTCGTAGCGTTCATCATGGCCTACCCTGCTGTGCAGGGCCTTCGGCGGATGATGCTGTTCACACTCGATGCCCACGGCCTCTACAGGCAATTTGGCTTTGCCCCTCTCGAAACGCCCGAAAATTTATTAGCTATCAAAGCGTTCAGCGTCTACTAATGCTTACGAAACGAATTATTCCCTGCCTCGATATTAAAGACGGCCGCACCGTAAAAGGAACCAATTTTGTTAACCTCCGCGATGCGGGCGATCCGGTTGCCTTAGCGGCTATATACGCTGAACAGGGCGCTGATGAACTGGTTTTTCTGGATATTACGGCCACCGTCGATGAGCGAAAAACGCTTATCGAACTCGTTCGGAACGTAGCGCACACGATCAATATACCGTTTACAGTTGGCGGAGGAATCTCATCCGTAGCCGATGTGTCGGCGTTGCTCAATGCCGGTGCCGATAAAATCTCCATCAACTCGTCGGCCGTTCGCGATCCCGATCTGATTAATAAACTGGCTCTGGAGTTTGGAAGTCAGTGCGTAGTGGTCGCCATTGACACACGTCATGTGGCCGACGAACACATCGTTCATACGCATGGAGGCCGTAAACCGACAGTACTCCACACCGTTACCTGGGCAAAAGAAGTAGAGAACAGGGGAGCCGGTGAACTCCTGCTGACCTCGATGGATGCCGACGGTACAAAAGCCGGATTTGCCCTCGAACTGACGGCGCAGATTTCGGGAAATGCCAATATTCCAGTTATTGCATCGGGCGGGGCTGGCACAATGGACCATTTTTTGGATGTGTTTACCACTGGAAAAGCCGATGCCGGATTAGCCGCTAGTATCTTTCACTTTAAGGAAATTGGCATTCCCGATCTGAAAGGGTACTTACGGCAAAAAGGAATTGACATGCGGATTTAGTTTCGGCTAAGAGGAAGCATCTCCGGTAACAGCTCGATTGGCTAATTGTCGAAGATGCTTCCTCTTGGCCTAACCGAAACTAGAACTTAAAGCCCAGATCAAGCGAGACAATTCGGTTTTTGGATGTCAGTTCGCTGGCACGCATAACGTTGATTAGTCCCCGCTGGTAACTCATGCCAATGTTG
Organism: Spirosoma lituiforme; assembly: GCF_054776635.1. Classification (NCBI taxonomy): domain Bacteria; kingdom Pseudomonadati; phylum Bacteroidota; class Cytophagia; order Cytophagales; family Cytophagaceae; genus Spirosoma; species Spirosoma lituiforme. Next base: position 736,586 of record NZ_BAAHBO010000003.1, on the reverse strand, counting down.
AACGCGTTGTTCTGGTTGACCTTATACTGCACACCAGCGCCGAGCAACAGTTCGATATCGCCAAAACCATATTGCCGCCGAGTGCCACCACTTTCTGCCATGTACAGACCATTGCGCGCGGGGTCAAGGGCTCTTTCGGCCAGTTTGATACTGATCAGGCCTCCCGTCTGTACGTACAAGCGCATGTTGGGACCAATGTTGTTGGCAAACAGCTTTACTGTTGCCGGAATTTGCAGGTACTGCAAATTGTAGACTGATTCTTTTTCGGGAGCGCCCGGATTCCAGACGGTCTGGCCAAACGAGCCGGGCATCTGAAAGCCCGAGCGTTTTATGGTATACCAAAGCCCGGTGCTGAACGCGTAGCGATCTTTGAAGAAAAAATAATCGAGCGTTGGGCCAACGCTCATCCGAACGCCTGCGCCGTTATCACTAAATCCACGATAGGTGCCCGACCCTTCGGCCGTATTCATGCCGAGCGAGGGAGCAAATCGAATGCCCATCTCAATCAGGTGACTAGGCCAGGCGTAGTCGGGGCCAGCACCGTAACCGTTGTTCTCGGTCTGGTTTTCAGCCGTCTGCTGCTGCTTCCGGCGTCGGCGTTTCCGATCATCGTCATACGCACGACGATTCTTGTCCTGGCCATCGTAATTATCCCCTAATATTTTTCGAAACCGCTTTTCGGTAACGCTCGATTCCTTCGTTCTCATCTGGTAGAGCGCAGGTGTTGTGGATTGCGCCCAACCACCGCCAGCAGCCAACATGACCAAAATCAGACCAAACCCTGCAACTTTTTTCATAATTTTGCACGTTTTCTATATTGAAAACACGTGATTTTCATGCAAATACGGTTGGCCATCGTAGGCCTTTTTTGTTTCTTTCTGCTGTCTTCGTGTACTAAAAACGAAGAGGTTACGCTGATCCGGCTTGACCAAAAGCTTTTTTCGAGTAAATCGCCCGACAAAGTCCGGGCTTTGCTGAACCAGAATCAAGCGGTAGCTCAATTGTACTTTAACGCGAATGGAGCCGGAAATGATACGGCTCTTGTCCGAGATTTGACCAACCGGGTCAACAACCCGGCCCTTAGTGAATTTAACGACCAGATTCAAACCGAGTTTGGTGACATGGCCGACCTGAAAAAGCAGTTGGCCGAAGCCTTTACCGCCATCAAAGAAAACTTTCCCGATTTCAGGGCACCCAAAGTGGCTACCCTGGTGACGGGCTTTCTTGGTCCTGACCTGGTGGTTACCGACAGTCTGATCATTATTGGTATCGATTATTTCGCCGGTCCGAAAGCCAAATATCGCCCGCCGGGGCAAGAATTTCCGCAGTACATTCTGCGCCGTTACCAGAAAGAGTACATTGTTCCGGCCATTATTTTCGCCATTTCCGATAAATACAACGCTGCCAACCGGGCCGACCAAACCATGCTTGCCGATATGGTCTACTATGGAAAAGGGTATGTATTTACGAAAACGATGTTACCCAACGTTGCCGACAGTTTAGTTATCGGTTACTCAGACAAGCAATTAACGCAAACGTTTAATGCGCAGGATGTGGTCTGGGCGCATTTTATTGATAATCAGTTGCTGTATCAGACCAGTCCTGCCATAAAACAGCGATATTTGAACGAGCGGCCGTTTACAGCCGAAATCGGTCAGGCATGTCCCGGGGCTATTGGACGCTGGTTGGGCTGGCGAATTGTGGGTCGGTATCATGATGAGCACAGTAGCGTAAGTATTTCGGAGTTAATGCGCAATGCCGATGCTCGTATGATTTTCGAGCAGTCGGGTTACAAAGGACAAAAAGAGTAGAGACGCAACCCTTTGCGTCTCTGTAGCAACAAACGAATGGCAAAACGATCAGCATCCACTGGGGCAAGAAATTTTGGCGAAGAAGCCAACGAGGAAGATAAGAAGAAGTTCAGCCGCGACGGGTTCAAGAAGGCCGTCAGCATCTTCCGGTTCGTAAAACCTTATCGGGTTCAATACATAATCGGGTTTGTATTTCTGATCTTATCGACGGGCACAACCATGAGCTTCGGGTTGCTCATTGGTCAGATCACCAGTGTAATCCAGGGAAAATCGGCCTACACACTGAATCAGGTAACGCTGTTTTTTGTGGGTGTGCTCATTGCGCAAGCTATTTTCTCGTTCTTCCGGATATACTTTTTCTCGCAGGTAAGTGAACGGGCCATGGCCGATGTACGGCGGGCAGCTTACAGTAAAATTATTACTCTACCGATTCCGTTTTTTGAGCAACGGCGGGTGGGCGAACTGACGAGCCGAATCTCGGCTGATATTTCGCAGTTGCAGGATGTGCTGACGCTGACCGTAGCCGAGTTATTCCGGCAAGTAGGTACGCTGACGATTGGTACGGCCATCATTTTCTACGTTTCCTGGAAATTGACGCTCTTCATGCTGGCCACCTTCCCGGTAATTATTTTGGCCGCCATGTTTTTTGGCCGGTTCATCCGGAAGCTGTCAAAGAAAGCGCAGGATTTACTGGCTCAGGCCAATATCATTGTTGAAGAAACGCTTCAGTCGGTTAATGTGGTCAAAGCATTTACCAACGAAAAGCTGGAGATCAATCGTTATGGCAATGCCTTGCAGCTTGTTGTGAATACGGCTTTACACGCGGCCCGCTTCCGGGGCGTATTTGTGTCGTTCGTTATTTTTGCCCTCTTTGGTGGTATTATCGGGGTGGTATGGTATGGTGGTTCGCTGGTAATATCGAACGAAATGCCGTTTGCTGACCTACTGACGTTCATCGTGTACACAACCTTTATCGGTGGTTCCGTCGCGGGTATGGGCGATTTATACGCTCAACTGCAACGAACGATTGGCTCGTCGGAGCGGATTCTGGAAATTCTGGAAGAACCGTCCGAAGTAAATGCCGAAGAAGAAACACCCTTGTTTGTTCCGGTACACGGACGCGTTCAATTTAGCGATGTCCGGTTCTCCTATCCTTCCCGCCCGGATGTAGCCGTGCTGAAAGGTATTTCACTCGATGTGGCCGCTGGCCGTAAAATTGCCCTGGTTGGGCAGAGTGGTGCCGGGAAGTCGACCATTGTTCAATTGCTGATGCGCTATTACCCAATTGGTAGCGGTCAGATTACGGTCGATAACCGCGACCTGTCGGGTTTTAACGTGACGGAGTTACGAAAAAACATTGCCGTAGTGCCTCAGGAGGTAATGCTCTTTGGCGGCACTATTCTCGAAAATATTCAATATGGCAAACCTGGTGCGTCGGAAACCGAAGTGCGCGAAGCCGCCCGGAAGGCCAATGCGCTCCAGTTTATTGATTCCTTCCCCGAGGGCCTGCAAACCGTTGTTGGCGAGCGGGGTGTTAAATTGTCGGGTGGTCAGCGGCAGCGCATTGCCATTGCCCGGGCCATTCTGAAAGATCCCGCTATTTTGATTCTGGATGAAGCGACGAGTTCACTCGATGCTGAATCGGAGCGGCTAGTGCAGGAAGCGCTGGACGTGCTGATGCAAAACCGGACAACGATCATCATTGCGCACCGGCTGGCAACGATCCGCAAAGTGGATATGATTTACGTCATGCGTGAAGGGCAGATTGCCGAGTCGGGTACGCACGACGAGCTGGCAACCCAGGAAGATGGTATCTACGCGAATCTGGTTAAATTGCAATTTGAGACGACCGAATAATCGGTCGTGGTTAGTTGTTTGGCCTTACTAATGGCGAACGATGAACCACAAACCACAAACGTTTACTGAAATGACCCCTGCTTCCAAAACGCTGAAAAACTTCAACCTCCGCCACACAAACGGCCGGGAGGAGGTGCTCGATTTGTTTCTGAATGCGGGTCACGCGCTGGCGCATAATGACGTTGAAAATGGTCTTGGCCCCGATCATGACCGTGTTACGATCTACAGGACCTTGCGTACGTTTCTGGATAAGGGATTGTTGCATAAGGTTTTGGATGATGAGGGAGGAACCAAGTACGCCCTGTGCCGCGATAATTGCTCCGCCGGACATCACCATCATGACCATGTGCACTTCAAATGCGAAGCCTGTGGTCAAACGACCTGCCTTGATAAAGTTAGCATCCCGTCCATTGCGCTGCCCGAAGGGTACAATCGGAAGGAAATGAACTTGCTCATTCAGGGGGTATGTCAGGATTGTAATAAATAACGCCCACCGTTCGTAGCGAATAAGTCCACCACGGCAAATAGATCTATGGTTGGCGTCGTCTACGTTTTTTATCCACTAGTCGCGGCTTCTGTCTGCGTTATCGAATGCTCCCGGAAACAACTTTTCTCGAACGTCAGCAACAATTCAGTCAGAAAGAGCAGGCTACCCAACAAAAATACAATCAATTGGGCTTCTGGCGGCTTGTCTGGTTTATCGGAAGCGTTGCAGCTGTTTGGCTGCTTATCCGACTCGATGAGCAACTGGCGGCAGTCGGCACGCTGGTGGTGGGCTTGATCGGCTTTCTCGTTTTGCTGAAAAAGCATCAGCAAATTCGCTACGAACGGGATTTGACTCATCAGTTAGCCTTCATTAACGAGGATGAATCAGGTCGGCTTAAACGGCAGTATATACGCCCCGAGACCGGCGAGCAGTACGTGACCTCTACGCATTATTACGCGGGTGATCTGGATGTGTTCGGGAAACACTCGCTTTTCCGGCTTCTTAACCGGGCACATACCTACGACGGCCAGAAACGACTTGCTACATGGCTCAAAACGCCATCGGGACCCGATACCATCCGACTTCGGCAGGAGTCCGTAGCGGAGCTAAAACCAAAGATCGACTGGCGCCAGGAAGTTGAAGCGTTAGCCTACATCGAGTCGACAATCAGCCAATCGCCCGGCGCGCTCATTAAGTGGGCTACGGCTGAAGTGGCTTCTTTACCCGGTTATCTGACAGCCATTCGGTTTATTTTCCCCGCCATTACGCTGAGCTTATTCGTTGCCTGGTTAACAGGGTATGTTCCGGGTGTGGGGGTATTACTGGCGCTGTCGGTGCATGGTTTGGTGCTGAGTCAAACGTCGGCACGAGCCAAGGAGGTTAGTGAGCAGACCGTTGAGATGGCCAGGGCTCTGAAAGCCTACCACTCTCTTTTCAAACAGGCCGAACAACTTAGAGGTGAAGCCGTTCGGTTGCAGGCGATCCACAAAGCACTGACCACCGATAAACAATCAGCCTCCGAAGCGATTGGCCAGTTGGGTCGGCTGACCGAGGGGTTGAATTATCGACGAAATCCGTATTTCTTCTTACTTTTTGGCGTAGCGACACTCTGGGATATTCACTATCTGCTCCGGCTCGAACGCTGGCGGCAAACCTATGGACCCTCCCTCAGCTATTGGTTCGAGGTACTTGGTGAACTGGAAGCCCTGAATAGCTTGGCGGGTTTTGCTTATGCACATCCGGCCTATGCCACGCCTGCTATTGTCGACAGCCAGTTTGTGCTGGAGTTGACATCGGCCGCTCATCCGCTGTTAGCCCAGAATAATAGCGTTGCCAATTCGCTTGTTTTACGAGACTCGGGTAAAACGGTGTTGATTACTGGCTCCAATATGTCGGGGAAAAGCACATTTCTGCGTACGGTAGGTACCAACGTCGTACTGGCGCTTGCGGGAGCCGTCGTGAGAGCCGAACAATTCAGATGCTCGCCCGTGCAGGTGTTTACGAGCATGCGTACGCAGGATTCACTCGAAGAAAGCACTTCGTCGTTCTACGCTGAATTAAAGCGCCTTCAGACGCTTATTGGCTTAGCGGGTCCCAATCAATCGGAAACCCCAGCGGGCGTAAAAAAGCTACCCGTGCTTTATTTTCTGGATGAGATTCTGAAAGGGACGAATTCGACCGATCGGCACCGTGGGGCTGAGGCACTCATTCGCCAAATGCATCGCACAACGGCCTCGGGTTTTGTCTCCACGCACGATCTCGAATTAGGTCAGCTGACCGATGCAGATAGTTTTGTCCGCAACTACCATTTCCAGTCTGACCTTAATAACGGAGAGCTGGTATTTGATTACAGACTTCGGGATGGCATTTGTAAGAGCTTCAATGCCAGTCAACTCATGCGGGCAATCGGTATCGACATGGACGCCGTTCAGAAATAGAGTTGCCAAGGGTACGGCTGATGGATCAATCCAGTCAGTAACGACAATCTGTTTACCGAATAACCAGCCCTTAGCGGAATTTCGCGGGTACATCTGGGCTGAACCCGAAACAACTACTAAAGCACCTTGTTCGGTTTGTTGAAAGCAGTATATTTGCTGCTGATAAAACAGTATGCATGCATACTGTTTGTGGTTTGTATTAGGTAAACGACTGGAAGACAGATGATTTTTTCGATTTGGTCCACAAAAAAAGCCTTCTCAATTGAGAAGGCTTGCGTTAGGGTGGTGGTGATGGACGGAATCGAACCGCCGACACAAGGATTTTCAGTCCTGCGTAAATTGAATTTATATGGTTTGATATGAATTGATACTACTGATTTTGAGTATCTTAGCAATCAGGTCAGTACACAAGACTCCGGGCTAAACCACCTCTTGTTGTAGGATTGTTGTAGGCAAAATGGCAACTGTCAACATTGTACTTCGCAAGGAAAAGAAGAAGGATGGCACCTCTCCGCTTGCCATTCGCATTACCAAAGATCGTAAATCCTCCTATATCTATTTCGACTATAGCATAAAAGCTGAGGATTGGGACGCCGAAAAACAGCGCGTCAAAAAATCATATCCCAACAGCACCTGGCTCAACAATTTTCTGTCTACCAAAAAGCTGGAAGCCGAAAAACAGGCCATAGAGCTTGAAACCCACAAATCGCACGTCTCATCACATGCGGTCCGGCAGAAGATTAAACCGTCCACTGGTTCAACCTTCTTTGCCCAAGCTGATCTGTATCTGCAACGCCTGAAAGAAGCTGGCAAGTACAACCAGTACACGGCAGACAAGCCGCGCGTCAAACATTTCAAGGAATTTATCAAACAGGACATTGCCTTGCCGGAAATTACCGTTGCGGTGCTGGAACGGTTCAAGGGTCATGTTCGCACGAAACTCAACCTGTCGGAACGGTCGGCTGTCAACCATATCGTCATGATGCGCTCGGTCTTCAGCCACGCCATTAAAGAAGGTGCGGTTGACGATAAGTTCTATCCCTTTGGTAAGGGGAAAATGAAGATCAAGTTCCCGGACTCGTCCAAGGTTGGCCTTAATCCTGAGGAGTTGGAGAGGCTCGAAACGGTTGCTCTTGAGGGTCAGCCGCACCATGTGCGGAACCTCTGGCTCTTTTCTTATTATCTGGCCGGTGTGCGGGTCAGTGATGTGCTGCGTCTGCGATGGAGCGACTTTCAGAACGACCGCCTGCATTATGAGATGGGCAAGAACAATAAAGGCGGCTCTCTCAAGGTGCCGGATAAAGCACTTCTGATCATGGCGCAGTACAAGACGTTTCAGCGCAATAAGGAAGATCTGGTATTTCCTGAACTCAAGGATGTCAACCTTGACGACAAGTTCATTACGGAACGCACAATAGCTTTCAAGACAAGCGCTATCGATAAGTGCCTGAAGAAGCATGTAGCACCTGCTGCTGGCATCGACAAGACACTAACCATGCATATCGCCCGTCATTCTTTTGCACAAAACGCTGGTGACAAGGTTCTGTTACAAACGCTGCAAAAGATGTACCGGCATAGTAGTATCCTTACAACGATGGGATACCAATCGAATTTTACGACACAGGATGTTGATGACGCACTTGATAAGGTGTTAGGGAATAAACCGGGATGAAACCTAGAAGATATTATACTTGCAAGTCTTCTATTACATCAATGTCCTTGCATATCGCTAAATCTGAGCTCGAAAGCATAAAAGAGCATTATTGCTACGGCTTGGGTTTTTTCGAACTCTTAGACTTGGCTGATATCAAATTTAATTCCTTCCAACGTTTTTGTAAATTTTGCAAAGTACTCAAATGCCATTCTCCACCCTCTCTAAATGTTGGGATGTTATTCGCATTTAGTGCTTTCACAGTATCACGATACGATGAAATATTTTCTTTCTTTTTCAAACGAGAAATCAAATCATACATATTCACTGCATATTGATCCGCATCAATATTACGTTTTTCAGCCCCCTTTTTGGACAATTCGCGTCCATAAAGGGTCTTTGTATACTGTGTTTGTGCGGAAAGGGCATCAGCCGCCAACCTGCTTAGACGGGGAGCCTGCACGCTTATGAACCTGAATTTTGGATTTTGTAATTCCTCCCTTAGATTAAAATCACCTTCAATTGCATGCTTAATTACTTCATCATGAGCTATAGCTTCCATAAGATCAGTATAGGTATGTTTGAACACAACTAATCTATATCCAGCTTCATTATCATGTTTTTTCATCTCGACTATACTTTCATCGTGGACATGAAACTTTGCTGGACGATCTAATGGTGTTTCTATTACTGCTCTTCTGACTGCCTTGACTACAACTTCAGGTATATTTTCGCCAAATTCGTCTAAGCCTAATTGTTTGATCTTAGCCTTGTAAGCAGACTTTATTTGAGCAAGGCTTCTCCTTTCAGTTTTTAATTTAGACTTTTCCTCCTCAATGCTTAACCGTTCTTTCTGAACGGCTTCTTCTAGTCTTAATCGCTCGTTCTCGAGCTTTGCTTCTGCCTTCTTTAAATTTTCTTCTCTTACATTTTGAGCCTCAGTCAACTCAGCCTCCGTGGGTTTGTAAGGGTTGGGTCGAAGACGAAGCGGTCGGTTTACGTTATTCTTAAAATACTGTTGTACAGTCTTTTGTATGTCAAAATGATCCTGTAAAGGATCATCATCCGACAATTTCTTATTTCGTCTACTGCTGTTTGCCATCATAAGCTAAGTTAGCAAGTTTTTGCAAAATAATATGTTAAAAAACTTGACAAATTAGAATGAACGATATAAATTTGTATTATTAAACTGTAATTGATACAAAAAACGGGCAAATAGAATGCCAAAACCACATTTGATAATTCATCATCTTGTGACCACTGGCATATTTTTTTCGAGTATTTGTATTAACAAACTATAAATAATACAAAAACGCTCGTTAGTCAGCCCTCATATTTCGAATAGCCAACTTACTGTGAGCTTAAATAATTACGAAAGAACCGTCAAAATAAACCAATTATGAACCCGACCACTCTCTCCCTGCTTCTCGCACGTTCAACCGAACCTCTGCTTTTGAATCGCGAAAGATTGATTACCTATTTCGGACAGCAAAGAGACTATGACCGCGAAAATTTAGACAATAATGACGATGAATAACATCAAAATCATCTCCAACCCGCACAACCTACCCGATGCGGGTCAAGTCATCGAATGGCGCGGCACACGACCCGCCAGAATTCGCTTGGCCACTGGTCTCACCTTACGTCTCAGTGAAGCGACTGGCCTCTATGTTCCGGAGTGATAGTGGGAAACCAAATCATCTGCCTACCGGCTCAGGTAGGCAGATGATACCAACAGAAATAACGGGCATACTGCCCACACGATATTACCAGTGCACGGGTGATCAGGCCAAACCGGGAAGCCTGAATTTTTCAATCTCTCGGTTCACGTCAAACGACATTTGACAATGGTTAACACAACACAAACAGTAGACGGGCCAAACGGCACGACGATCACTGGCTGCGTTACAGATGTAACCGGTTCAGGCAAGATCACCGAAATCGTCTCCGGCGGTGACGTGTATGAGCCTTGCCCCTATACCGGCAAGTTCTACAAAAAGTAACATGATGGGCATTTGTAATCGGGAGTCCGATTAGACGCAGAATGTGGTACGGGTCAAAGCCTGCGTGCTTTGGCCCGTTTCCAGAAATGGTGATACATCAATTCAAAACATGAAATCATGAGCAATTTTGACTTGGATACTCCTCTTATAGAATTTCCCTCTGTAGACGGAACAGATTACCTGACGATACGCCATGCTGTTTCCGGCATTGCGGTATTTGGCGCAACGTCAAGCGGAAAATCCAGCGGACCCGGGAGAATGTTGGCGATAAAGTACCTGATGGCCGGTTTTGGTGGCCTGGTGCTTACGGTGAAACCGGACGAGGTGGAAACGTGGCGTTCCTATTGCGCGCTGACCGGGCGGTTGAATGACCTGGTTGTCATTGAGCCAAAAGCTGACCATGCCTTCAACATAATTGACCATGCCGCTGGCGGTGAAATAGATACAAGCGCTTCGACGGATAACATCGTTGAGCTGTTAACCAAAATTATCGAAGCCGGACAGACACAGGATAGCGGGAAAGGTAATGACTTCTTCTGGCAGGATCAATTAAAGCTCCTCATTACCAATACGATTGATCTGTGCAGACTGGCTTATAATCGTGTTTCCGTACAGTCCATTTATGACATCATACGGACGATCCCTCAGGCAGATGATGCGATAAAAGGTCTTGCGCAGGGAGACAAGGCGTTTCATCAGGCGTTCAAAGCTGCTCAGGAGAATGTATATAAGCAGATCGACGCATGGACCGCTGATTGTATAAAAAATGGAAAAACTGTCTCTTCAGACAAAGATGCGTTTGAAGACGAGATACTGGAGGCTATTCCTGATGCAAGACTTCTGAAATTTGTCGATGGTTATTTTGTTGACGAGTTTATTCCGCTTGCCCAGAAGACAAGAAGTATCATACAGGTGTCCGTGACTGCATTTATGTTCAGTCTGTTACGTGAACCGTTCTACTCCCTGTTCTGTAAAAAGAGCACAATCACACCTGAGGACTGTTTCGACGGTAAAATCGTAATTATCAATCTGCCAACCAAAACATACCAAAAGGTTGGTAGGGACATTCAACTCGCGGCCAAACTGATTTTTATCAGAACGTGGGAACAACGTGATGTTCGCCTTAAACCTCGTCCATGCTTCATTTTTATAGATGAGGCACAGGAGTTCCTTAGTGAGTTCGACGCCCAGTTCCTTACAACTGCCCGTAGCAGCCGGATCGCAACGGTTTTCCTGTCTCAATCGCTATCCAATTACTACGCCGTAATGGGTGGGCAAAAAGCTGAGTACCGTGTGAGAAGTCTGTTGGGAAATTTTTCAACAAAAATATTTAATACGAACACCGACGAAACGACAAATGAGTTCGCCAGCAAACTGATTGGTGATGCATTTTTTGAAGAGAAAACCAAGAGCAGGACAGCATCGGAACAGTTTTCACAAACACGTGGCCAGGCACTCAAGCTGGAACGGGTCGTCAGGCCGGAGCAATTCGTCAATCTAAGGACTGGTGGCCCATTGAACGGTTTGCGGGTTGAAGCCTACATCCACCGGGCCGGGGAGTGCTTCTCAAGCGGCTTCAATCATATCAAAATGGTCTTTAATCAGGATTACCGACCGAATCAATCAGTTAATTTTTAAACCCATACAGTCATGAGAACCAATGAATATTTTGAAACCATGTTCCGCCGCCGGAATGCAATCGGCGAAGCTCTGCTTAACTTTTTTCTACTAGCCAGCTCATGGCCTCGCCTGCTGCTGGAAACGCTGATAAGAAAAAACTTTGGCGAACGGTATTTTTCGTTTTCGGGTGCATTATTCCTGGTTGCCATTCTTGGCTTCTTCCCGGTACTGAAATACACGGATCTTGACCTCTTCCCACGTTACATTTATTCTGGACGGGCTTTTTATTTCTTCCCCTTTATTGGGCAATATCTGACATGGTACGCTTTTTTTGGCTATTTCCTGATGCAGGCAATCGAGCGGAGAAATGAGATCAAACGTCTGCCCTCTGTGTTCAATTTTGGCCGCGTCAGCGTGTCAAAAGGTGAGATAAATAGCTGGTTTAGAGACCGAAAGATTAATGGTCAGTATGCAGATCAGCGGATGATTGAAACAGTGCTTGAACCAGGGTTATTCTTTTTTATCGGCCTGTTTCTCTGGCTGATCTCTCAGCCACTTGGTGTGCTTTTGATGATATGTAGTGTTTTCTATTCACTAGGACATGTCGCTTCACATCACAAGGCCGATAATGCAGTGATGGATAAAATCGATACTATTATCATGAATGAAGAGTTGGGTGACGTGATCATGAATGCGAAAGATGCGTCAGAAGCGCGTGGTGTCAGTTTTGAGGGTCGCCGTCCGACAGACCCGGCCCTTCGTCGTCAGTTGGCGGACTCATTCACCCAGCCTGAAGAAATTATCGAGGCTCGGTAACCCCTCTAGCACTGCTAAGGGCAGATGCCTGATGTTAAATGTAAAAATTTGCATGTGTTAATTCGTTGCACTGCACGACACTCTTTATTGCTGACGCATGGCCGCTAACAGGGCGTAAATCTTAAGCCCTGTTAGCGCGGCCAGATGTAAACTCTGAGCCATGATAAGGATGATAGCCTCAAACAGCGCGGGTCACGCAAAACAGTACTTCTCTGAAGCACTGTCAAAGCCCGATTACTATCTGGACGATCAGGAACTGGCGGGTCGGATGCAGGGCAAGCTGGCAGAACGGCTGGGGCTTGCCGGATTGGTCAATAAGGAAGTGTTTCATAATCTATGCGATAACATCGACCCAAATACCGGAAAGCCGCTGACGCCCCGCACAAAAGAAAACCGGGTCACGGGCTGGGACATTTCATTTTCTTGCCCGAAAAGTATTTCGATCATCCATGGCCTGTCAGACGACGACCGTATCCTGACGGCTTTTCAAGAGTCGGTTCGTCAAACAATGCAGGACATCGAGCGGGACAGCAAAACGCGGGTGCGACAGAACGGAATGAGTGAAGACCGCGACACGGGCGAATTAATCTGGTCAGAATTTATCCACCAGACCGCCCGCCCCTTGGATGGCAGTTTGCCAGACCCGCAGTTACATGCACATTGCTTTGTGCAAAATGCAACATGGGACAACGCCGAACAGCGAATCAAGGCGGCCCGTTTTACGGACATCAAACGAGACATGCCGTATTATCAAGAGATGTTTTTCAAGCGGTTGTCTGACAAGCTGATGGACGGCGGCTATCAGATACGCCGGACGGAGAAAAGTTTCGAGGTCGAAGGCGTACCGCAAAACGTGATCGACCTATTTTCCAAGCGCTTGGATGAGATCAATCGCGTCGCAAAGGAAAAGGGCATCGTTGATCCGAAAGAGGTTAGCGAATTGGGCGCACGAACACGGGCGCGTAAGCAGAAAGGCCATAGCATGGCCGAACTGAAAGAAAACTGGCGGCAGCAGATTTTTGATCTGGGGCCGCTGACCGACGAAGAAGGGAAACGAACCCTTCGTCACGCCACTCCGGTTCAGGATAAAAGCAACCTCACCCCGCAACTGTGCGTCGATCATGCGATAAGCCATGGCTTTGAACGGGCGTCTGTACAGTCAGAGCGCCGGTTGCTGGCGCAGGCGTACCGGCACAGTATCGGGCAACGGACGGTGTCGCTGGATGCGGTGACGGCGGGTTTCAAGGCAGATGGTCGGCTGGTTCATGTTGAAGAAAAAGGCCGGACACTCTGTACAACGAAACAGGTTCTGTCTGAGGAACAACGGATGGTCAATCTTGCCCGTCAGGGACAGGGCAAGTTGAAGCCACTGTACGACAAAGCGCCTGAATTAAAACTTGACGGTCAACAGGCAGAAGCTGTCCGGCACGTCCTGACCACCCCGCACCGCGTCTCGATTATCCGTGGTGCTGCCGGCACGGGCAAAACCACGTTGATGAAAGAAGCTGTCGGTCTGATGGAACAGGCTGGCGAAAAAGTGACGGTGTTGGCTCCCTCTTCCCAAGCGTCGCGGGGTGTCCTGCGCGAAGAGGGTTTCAAGGAAGCTGAAACCGTTGCGCGGTTTCTCGTCGATGAGAAAATGCAGGAGGGCTTACGGAATAAAATTTTATGGATTGATGAGGCCGGATTACTGGGAACGTCCGACATGACCCGGCTTCTTGAAATCACAACAAAGCAGAACGCCCGACTAATTTTAGGCGGAGATACGAGGCAGCATAATGCTGTAATACGCGGTGATGCGTTGCGTATATTAAATACCGTCGGCGGTATCAAGACGGCGGAGGTCAGCCGGATTTACCGGCAACGCGGAGCGGACTACCGCTCAGTTGTGGAAGATCTGGCGAAGGGCGATGTCGCGCAAGGATTTACCAAACTCGACAGCATGGGAGCCATACAGACCATCGACCCGTTACAGGCGAATCAACAGCTTGTGAAAGATTATGTCGATACGGTCAAAAAGGGCAGATCGGCACTTGCCGTTTCCCCAACCCACGCGCAGGGCGAAGCGGTGACGGGTGATATTCGCCGGACTTTGAAGGAACGCGGCATGCTCTCAAAAAAAGAGGTGACGGCTTCCCGTCTAGTCAATCTCAACCTGACGGAGGCCGAACGGAGCGACTGGCGCAATTTCAGAACCGGTCAGGTGATTCAGTTCAATCAGAATCTGACCGGGATCAGGCGCGGTAGCGTGTGGACGGTCGAAAACGCGACTGACAAGGGCGTGATGATAAAAGACGATCAGGGACACGCCGTGCCCCTACCAACTGTCAGGAGCCGCGACTATGACGTGTACCACAAGAGCGAAATCAGCCTTGCCAAGGGTGATGCCGTGCGTATCACCCGCAACGGCTTTGATCGTGATGGAACGCGAATGAATAACGGCCAGACGCTGGACGTGCTGAAAGTGTCGAAACAAGGGGACGTGATCTTACGCAACGCACAGAGCAAGGTCGAATACCGGTTGGATAAGGAATTCGGCCATATTGCGCATAATTACTGCGTCACATCCCATGCTTCGCAGGGGAAAACGGTTGATGAGGTTTTTATTTCGCAACCGGCTTCCACATTTTCGGCAACGAACGCGAAACAGTTTTACGTCTCTGTTTCAAGAGGGCGTGATCGTGTCCGTATCTATACGGATGATAAAGAAGAATTGATGTTGCAGGCGTCTCAAATGGGCGACCGGCAATCGGCCCTTGAACTGGTCGGACGTAAAAATAAGACGACAGACCTCGTACAGCAACGCATCCGCGACGATCTGAACCGTCAGCCGGTTAATCTGGACAAGCCGAAAGACGTTTCAAAAATAGCCCGCTTTAAAGATCTTGACTATGAACCAGGGCTTTAAACTCCGTTTCGACCAGTTGCGCGAAAATGACCCAACCAATCCAGCGGACGGGTCCAGTTTGCTATTGATCGAGAATTATACTGCGCCGGGTCATACACGGAACGTCTGTCTGGTCTGGCCGGATGGCCGGAAGGCTTTTCTGAATTACGCCTATCTGGTCGTTGCAGACTTTGAGCCAAACAACGAAAAGAATATGATCAAGCTGGGATTTTCATCGCACAATGTCACCTTACTGGGATATAGTCTCGAAACGCTCTTTGTGGCGTTGCTTGACCATCTGCCTCGCATCATCACTGCTATCGACCCGCGCTACGTGCTTGATGAGGATAAACAGAAAAGCGTGGTCATAGAAATTGTCCTGGAAAAAAGCGATAGCTAACCCTTGCCGTTCGGAAATAGCGGCAATAAAAAAGCCGGGCAAACTTACGTCTGCCCGGCTACGGGTTTATTCAGTTTTTGGCTTGTTGGGCCGGATGGTCAGGTTTATATCCTGACCCAAGAGGTTGAGGATAAGATTTAAACCCTCCCCGTCGCTATGGGCCCATGCCGCACCGACCTTGATCCACACCGCTTTGTCAGAACCATCTTTCTGTTTGACGCTGTAGACGATATGCGAGGGGCCTTTCGGGTTAGTGTTCTGGTTGGTCATCATCAAATCTCCTTTTCTGTGTTGTTGATGATGTCAGCAATTAAAACCGCCACCCTTGCGACCGCTCCCCGAAGGCAAAAAATCGATGCGAAGTGAAGCGGAGTGTCTATTTTTTGCCGAAGTCGCAGAGCCTTTTTTCGTTAGTAAAAAGGAGGGATAAGCGTCGGAGCAAGGGTGGCGGTTAAGCTGACAGCATCAATCAACGGACACAGAAAAGCGGGAGTTGAAACCGGACGGAACATTACTCAAGGCACTCCGTCCGGCGTTTCGTTAATCAGGATGGTTGAAGACCATGCAGGTATTCGACGGCCTTTTGCGCGTGGGATGCCGCTGAGAAGATCAGGCGTTTGTCGTTCTGCAAAGCGTGTAGCCAGGATTGGATATAGGCCGCATGTTTGGCCTCCGGCATCGGCTCAAAACCAAGATCAGCCGCCAGGAAGCAGGCTCCCAGTTCGGAAACCAGTTCTTCTTTCGCGTAACCGGCATCGCCATACACCTTGCGGCCTAGATCCCGGTCAAGACGAGTTGGGTGCCGCGTCCAATGCGTGATTTCATGGGCTAAAATCGCATAATAATCTTCAACACTTGCAAAGCTCTCGAACGGCGGCATCTGAACGCGGTCGGTCGTGATAGAATAGGAGGCTTCGCATCCGGTGTAGATGTCGGCTTTGGTTTCCGCAAAGAAAGTTTCAAGTTGTCGATTACGTGACATCGTATCGACAATCTCCTGTTTGGTCTGGTTATAATATCTGTCAGACAGACCGTCGATCTGATCGGCATTGAAAACAGCATAAGGTTTTAGAAACGGGATCTGACTGGTCACGGTTTCATTGTTATCGTTCTTGTCTTCGACCGTAATTTTGTCGGCATAGATGATCTGTGTTGCCTTCTCGCCTTTGCAAACGTTGGCCTTAAGCTCAACTGCCTGTTTATAGGTCATCCAGTAAGGCGAAGTGTAGCCATGCTCGGCGGCTGTTCCCCATAGTAGGAGGGTATTGATACCCTGATAGGGAATGCCATTCCAGCGAAGCGGACGCATGACCTGACCGGCAAGATGATCGGAGTGCCACGGTTTGCGCCATGTTAGATTTCTCTGTTCGAGGTCGATGATGATCTTGCCCGTGACACGGGCGTAAAGGTCGTTTTGGGTAGGAGGGGTTTCGTTGGAAGCGCTTTTCTGCTGAGTGCGTTTGGAAGAGGTTTTGCGGGTGTTGGTCGTCATGGTGTTTTCTCCACAGGTGAGGGTTACAGGGACTGGCAAAACCCGGTATCCAGCGAAGGAACCGGCAAGAATTTTGTCTCGCGAGGAAGGCCGTCAGGCCGGGGAAAATTCTTGTTGGTGAAAGAGTGATGGCGGGTACAGTCCCGTCCTTAAGCCTTAGTTGTGGCAGAGCGGGCCTGAACGATTGACACCAGCATTCGAGTTAATCGCAGCAAGCATCGGGCTCATACGATGGCAACAAGCCATAACCGCAAATGAGCGCTCGTAACAAAAATCAGATGATCGAGCACGGAAATGATGATATACCGCCCCGTGCATCCTCCAAAGGCTCGGGGTCTTATATGGACAAATTCAGCTTGTGCATGTGCCATGCGTTCACGTCTTTGTGTGGGGCATAGATGCGGTTCATGGGTTTGTGGATAAGCTCATGTTGCGTTTTGAAGAATTCGCTAAGAGTGCGGGTGGCGGTATCACCGGCAAAATCATTGTCGAGCCAAGTAAAAGCGTTACGATACCCGTAATTGCTGATGTACGGCAAAATCTGCTTGAGGCAGGAGACCGAGTTGAGAACGATGGTATCACCCTTGAACCCTGGGCCTTTCAATTGTGCGATAGCAGAGAGGTAGTCGAAAAAGCCTTCAAAAATGTGGATCGCTTTCTCTTCCGGAACTGAGCCGCGAATGAATGATATGGACTTCGACCCAAGCGAACCTTTGAAGAAAGGATTGCGGAGTTCATAACCGCCCTCCTCATTGTCAAATCCTAGGGCGATGAAACTCTTTTGCGTGCGCTTGTTATGGACATGAACTTCTTTCAAGTGTTTATGAGCGGTCGGCACCGGGATGCCACGTTTTCCCAAATAATGAATCAGTCCGATATGCTGAATGACACCCGCTTTTTTCAGGAAAAGACAGGGTTCGTCATCTTCCCTTGGCGCATCTATTGAAGCTGGGGCAAATTTATAAGGACCAATAGTGATATTGCTGATCCATCGCAAGGCGTCCGCGACGGTATGATCTTCCCGGATAAATTTGAGGTACGCACATGCCAGATCAATGGGATCACCACCCTGCCCGATGCCATAGTCATACCAGCTGTTGGTTTTGCTATAGACCCAAAAGCTCGGTGTTTTTTCTTTGCGGATGGGTGACAGATAAAGGAGTTTGCCTGCACTCGTTTTACGGGGCTTAATGTTGAGTTGATCTAAAATCTGGGCAATAGGTATCAGTTTCGCATGATCAATGTTCACGGCGATCTCCAGGCAACGGAAAAAAGGAATGGCTTAGATTTTAACGGCGCGTCTTACTGGGCGGGTCAGGGTTGGGATTGTTAGATGACCAGAGCCTTTGTTCGATGAATTTATCCAGGTCTGATTTTCGGTAGCGCACGGCGCGGCCGATTTTGATCGGATTGAGGTTGTAACGCTTGGTGCAGTCCCAGACAGCCAGCGTTCCTGGCGAAAGATTGAGGTATCTGGCAGCACTCTTACGGTCGAGTAGAGATTCGATCTTGTCCGTCATTGTCCCCTCCTCAGAGCCAGCGAATCAACCTATGTCATCAATGATGTAGACATTAGGAATATATTCATGATACATAAGTATATAGCGGAATACAATGGGATTTTCATCCTATTAATAATGAATAATACATTGGGATAATTTTTATTTATTCGAAGAGAGCTTAATTAATTCTTGGATCACGGAAACAGAAAGCAGCATGAGATAATCCCGCCTGTAATACACGTCATACGTCGTTTAGGGCCACATGGAGAGCATAGACAATGTTATCGCGATAATTCGTATATTGCTCTATATTAAGCTATTGCTTCAATTTTATTCATGCCGAACTGATTAGCCATGTTTGAAAACCTTCTAAAACAACTAAAGCAATTAGAACGCACAACGGTTTCAGTACCAGTGTCCGTTGACGACAAGGGCTACTTGGACAAAGAGTGTCCAAACGAAAACTGCATGTTTCAATTCAAAGTGAAGGCCGATGACTGGCATGATCTTTTTTCCGACGATTCCGTGTTTTGTCCAAAATGTCGGCATGAAGCGAACGCTGACTCTTGGTGGACGACTGAACAGCTAGCAACTGCAAAGCAACAAGCTATTAAGCAAATCAGAGGTGCAATTGGAGAGGCTATACGCAAGGATGCCAAAGGCTTCAACAACAGTCAGCCTAAGGGAGGGTTCATATCACTTTCTCTGAACGTCTCGGGGATATCACGAAAGCACATTGTTGTACCGATCCGCGCGCAAAAAGAAATGCAATTAGAGATTGAGTGCGAAAAATGTAACGCTAACTATGCTGTTATAGGAAGCGCGTTCTTTTGCCCTTGCTGCGGACATAACTCTGTCGAAAAAACCTTTGATGACTCTATAAAAAAAGTTGAAGTCAAAATCAAAAACATTCCATTGATAAAGACTGCTCTCGAGGAGGCAGGTCAGGTCGATGAAGCTGAAATTACATGCTTGTCATTGATTGAGACAAGTTTGTCTGATTGCGTTGTCGCTTTTCAACGATTTTCCGAAGAAACATACCGTAGGTATACCAAAAACTCAGAGATACCTCACAACGCTTTCCAGAGACTCGATCAAGGAAGCAAGCTATGGAATAGCGTCTTCAGTGAAGGTTATGATGATTGGCTTTCTACAAAAGAATTGAACGAATTGTTGATTTTATTCCAGAAACGACACCTTCTAGCTCATAGTGAAGGTATTGTAGATGATAAGTATGTCTCAAAGAGCAAAGATAATTCGTATCAAGTTGGGCAGCGCATTGTGGTGAGAGAGAAAGACATTCTTCAGTTGATAAAGTTAATACAGAAGCTTGTGTTGAATATCAGACAGAAAACTAAGTAGGCAGAGGACCATGACTGAAGAAGAGTTATTTGACTACATAAATAGAGCAGCTCAGAGAGTGCTTGAGCGTGATTCCTGGCTCTTAAAGAAAGATCTGAGCGAACGGAGTATCTCACATAAATTAGCTGAGCACCTACAGGCACTTGTTGTCGACTTTGATGTTGACTGCGAATACAACGGCAACGCACAAGAAGACGACAGAAAGAAAATATATTTATTAAATGAAGATTTACGACAGGCAGGCTTTTTGAGAGAAGAAGAAGCTGGAAAAGATCCAGTTGATAGAGCTGTATTCCCTGATATCATCGTTCATAAGCGTGGTAGCCATGAACAAAATATGTGCGTGATTGAGGTCAAAAAGAGTACTAGCAGGGTATCTTTTCAGTATGATCGTCTGAAACTAATGGCCTACACTTCTCATCTCTATGGGAACGAACTAAGCTACCAGCTTGGAGTTTTCGTATGTTTTCAAACAAACTCTGACGAATTAAACTTTGAGGTTCGATATTTTAGAGAAGGTGAAGAGATTAATTAGCCTTATTAATCTGCTTCATCAAGCTTTGTATATAGACTTGGTCGAGGTAATCAGCATACTTCTGCATCATATTAATACGCTGAGGCAAAAACTTGGCCCTGTCGTAAGCTCGGTCTGTACTGCTTCTAGGTGCGTGAGCTAGTTGACGGTCTGCAATCTCGTGAGAGTATTCTAGCTTCTCTTTCAAAACACCAAGGGCTAGCGCGCGAAAGCCATGCCCCGTCATTCGTCGGCTGTATCCCATCCTCTTAAGAGCAACCAAGATTGTACCCTTACTCATTGGTTTTCGAGGGCGTGGAAGGCTCGGAAATAAGAAATCGCGTTTGCCATTCATATTCTTTAACTCTGAAAGAATTTCTAGAGCTTGCCGGGACAACGGTACCAGATGTGGGCTGCGCATTTTCATGCGCTCAGCTGGTATCGTCCACATAGCTTGATCAAAGTCTATTTCCGACCAAGTTGCATCGACAAGCTCGCTGGTTCGAACGAAAGTGAGGAACATTAAACGGATTGCCAGATAAGTTTGATGGTGCAGACGTGCCTTATGATGGTGAAGAGCTAACATGAACTCAGGCAACTGATCAATGTCGAGGGATGCGAAATGCCCCTTCTTATAACGCTTAAGAGCCTTTTCTAAACCTGTCGTCGGATCGTTCTCAGTGCGGCCCGTTATGATTGCATACCGGCAAATATGGCTGATCAACTGCTTAATCCGCCGTGCCATTTCGGGGGCGGTTGCCTCGATTGCCTGAAGACAGGCAAGTACAGTGAGCGGCTTCAGAAGATGAATCGGGAACTGACCTAAACTATCAAAAACGTACTTTTCAAGACGGTGCAGAATGGTTTTCGAGTAACGCGGGTCCCATGTTTCTAATCCCTTACTGTGCCACTCACGGGCAATTAATTCGAAAGTTTGACCATGCGCGAAAGCTGCTTGCTGTTTTCGCGCATGCTTGGCAAGCTTCGGATCGATCCCGTCTTTGAGTTCGCGCTTAACTTTGTCTCTGCCCTGTCTGGCTTCCAATAGAGTGACCTTCGGATAAACGCCGAGCGCCAGACGCTTTTCTTTGCCGTGAAGGCGGTATTTAAGTCGCCAGTAGCGTCCTCCTGATGGCAAGACCTCCAGATAAAGACCCTCGCTATCAGAAAGCTTATATGGTTTGATTTTTGGTTTGGCGGTGCGGCATTGCATGTCGGTGAGCGGCATGGCTCCCCTCCCTTTCTATCTATTGGCGGTGATTGAACAAGCGGGGGACAAAGAATATGCTAAATTCACAGCATGCCCCCAATATGCCCCCATTTCGAATAAATGCGGGGTAATCTGGGTGATTGCTCGTAAATCAAACGATACGCCAAAAGCCCTACAAAACCGGGGTTTTGTCAAGGTTTTTAAGAACAAATAACGCTGATTAAAGGAAGTATTGGCTCCTCGAGCAGGATTCCATTTTATGACCCTATACATAGAAAAAGGCTGCATTTTCTAATTGCCACTTCGTTCCCAGTCCCCCACAAAGTCCCCCTAAAGAAATGCATTCGTGGCGGTTGATCAGCTGGATGAGCTAGCTTCTGGCTTCCCAGAAGCTAGCTCATCCAGCTATGCACGTCAAGATGTCCAGTTTTTTTAATAAAAAACTGGACATCTTAAACTTATCTAATGTAATATTGGGCCATGAAAACGTCTGATTATATTGCAGTTACGATAGACAGATTCCCTAAAGGTTATGTTTTCACCTATGCCGATTTTAGTACTGAGGTGAGCCAAAAGGAAGCGGTGATAAAAGCCCTTAACCGTATGGTACAATCCGGTAAGATTGGCAAACTGTCTAAAGGCAAGTACTACAAGCCTGAAAGTACACCTTTCGGCGACCTGCTTCCTAGTCAAACCCAAGTGGTCAAGGACCTGCTGGAAGAGGATGGCAAAATCACGGGCTATCTCACTGGTTACAGTATCTATAATCAGTTGGGCTTAACCACACAGGTGAGCAATACGATCCAGATTGGTAAAAAAGACATTCGGCCTGCTTTTAAACGGGAGCGTTACACGATCTCATTTATCAAGCAGAAAAATACTATTACCAAAGAGAATATTTCTCTTTTGCAAATTCTGGACGCTATTCGCACTATAAAAAAGATCCCGGATGCTAGCTTAGAAGCCTCAGCAAAACGTTTATTGGCCATACTGCAAACGATCTCAGATAAAGATATAAGGACAATGATGCGTCTGGCTTTCAAGTATCCACCCGCTACAAGGGCGCTGTTAGGAGCCTTGTTGGATGAGTTGGAGAACACGTCACTGACCCCTTCTCTCTACAAAACATTGAACCCGATTACCAACTACAAACTGCCCGGCTTGGGCAAACTCCTGAGCACTGCTGACAAGTGGAATATCGTATGAGGTTACACGAAAACAAAACGCTTTTTCGGCAAGCAGTGCAGTTCACGGCTGATCAGATGCAAATAGCGGCTATTTATGTCGAAAAAGACTATTGGGTGACTTATGCACTGCATACGATCTTTTATCATCCGATTGGAGCTGACACCGTGTTTAAAGGCGGCACAGCCCTCTCAAAATGCTACGACATGATTGACCGGCTGTCGGAGGATATTGATCTGGTGGTCTTAAGACGCGATGGAGAAACCAACAATAGACTAAGCACCAAAATTAAAATGATTGGCGAAGTGGTAAATGCCGTATTACCTGAAGTCCAAGTCGAAGGCTTAACGCGTAAAATGGGTATGAACCGAAAAACGGCTCATAACTACAGTAAAGAATTTACGGGAGCTTATGGACAAGTGCGTGATGTCATTGTAGTTGAAGCCACCTGGCTGGGCTATTTTGAGCCCTACACGACCAGAATGCTAAATTCATTTGTCGGCAATATGATGGTGACCAATGGACAGGAGAGCATAGCACGAGACTACGGGTTGCTCCCGTTCGAGGTTCGTGTCCTCGAACCTATTCGCACACTATGTGAGAAGATAATGAGCCTCGTCCGGTTTTCCTATGGGAAAGATCCCACTGAAGACTTAAAAAAGAAAATCAGACATACATACGATCTACACCAACTGTTGCAGCAGGATGAATACGATGCCTTTTTCCAATCACCTGCATTTGACGAAATGCTCCTGAAAGTTGCCAATGATGATGTCGTCAGCTTCAAAAATAATAACCAATGGTTAGTTCATCACCCTAAAGACGCATTGGTATTTCGGGATACAGAAAATGTCTGGAATGGGCTAAAAGGCGTGTACAATGGTGAATTCAGAAATCTGGTATATGGCGACTTCCCAGATAATGAGGCTATATTAAGAACGCTGATAAAAATCAGAGAAAGATTATCTATGATTAAGTGGGAAATAGAGCTTGAAACGAAAAATTAAATTAAGAACTAGATTGAATAACAGTGTAAAAATGGATGCTTTAGACATTAATCAGAAGATATAGTTGCGGATTAGAACTAACAACTTGTAAAATCCAGCCATCAGAATTTATTGCTGTTTTAGTGCTAATAGTTCAGCTTTTTTCTTTTGAAGTTCAATATTCAACTCGACCTTTTTATTAAATTGTTTGCATCTATCAAGAGCCACTTTCAGTTTTCGTATGGAGGTGGTTAAATCCTTAAAACGTTGCTCATGCTCAACCAGATCAGCCAGGTTTTTAGCTTTGATTGGAAACCGAGATAACTGAAGACAAAAATCAAAAAAGATAAAGTCTAAGCTTCGCTTTAAATTAAGGGAATAAGATACGGTCATTTGGTCTATCCAGTCACTCGAAAACGTCCAGTCAATTACAGAATTATCGGGATTAAGCAGATGAGGATGTTTTTGACTTGTTGAGAACCGAAGTCTATTTTTGTGCTGAAGGCAAAAGATTATTGGATAAGGAATTGATTTATCAATGATAGCCATTAACTCGTCTATGCCGTCTTGATCTTTAAGGTCAATTGAAAAAATCTGAATTTCTTTTATCTCGCTTCCACTCAAATTAAGTGTTTCCTTACTTAATTTATTTGTCCATCGGATTCTTTCGACTAGATCAGTGAACAGCTTTTTTTGTTTCGCGCTGATATATCGATCAAACGCATTTTTCGGAATGGTTTTCTCAACATTGGTTTTGATTGGAAGGTCGAAGATGTCCATTATTTAATCACGATAAAAGTAACTAGAGTGAAATCCTCAATTCCTTTTAATGCATGTGTCAATGCAGTTGTACCACCTGCGGAAAAAAGACTGAGAACTTCTTTCTCTTCATCCACGTCAAGAATAGATCCAATTCCTTTTTGCAAGAGATCTGTATACGTTTGCATTTTCCGGTATTCATTGGTTTCACGACTTAAGGCATCACACAATTCAGTAATAGGCTCTAACTCGCCTTTGCAAAGTAACCGAACCATATCTAGTGTCTTCTTGGCTTCCAGATGACCCTGAATAATCTCACCGCTTGCGTTTATATAAACCAGATAGTAGGGATGTAATCGGTTATGCTTATCAATGTCTACTTTATTATGTGTATTTTTCAATACATAAATAGTCCCTCGTTGGCTGATATCTTTGGCTTTGACAACAGCATGAAGCCCTTGGGGAATATTCTTTAAATCACCATATATCTTGAGGTAATTAGCCAGATCTACTCTAAAATCGTTTAGCCCTAGATCCGTTATGCTGACGCCTTCTTTCAAATCTTCCAAATCCACGACTTCGTCCTGGAGCTTCATAAGCTGAATTTTCCGGTATTCGAGATCCTTTTCGTCCGTATTTAAAATATTATCATCGCCCGTACTGGCCATGTTACTAATCAACATCTTGTTCTCAACCCTTTGTTTGAGGTTGATATACTTGTCGAGGGTCATATCTGGCCAAAAGTTGACCATCGTTATATTACTGTTTATTGACCCTATGCGATCTATGCGCCCGAAACGTTGAATAATCCGTACTGGATTCCAATGAATGTCGTAATTCACGAGATAATCACAGTCCTGCAAATTCTGCCCTTCAGATATGCAATCCGTTGCGATCAGAATATCAATACTTTCTTCCAAGTGAGGCATCGTTTGCGCTTTGCCTTTTGAGAGCGGAGAAAAACAGGTCAATAAGACATTTAGATCAGTTGGAATATTCTTTGCCGACGATTTACGGCTTGAGCCCGTTATAAGCGCCGTGTTGATACCGTACTCATCCTTAAAATACTGTTTCAACGAGGCATATAGATAATTGGCCGTATCGGCAAAAGCGGTAAAGACAATAACTTTTTTATTCCCAGGGTTAGATGGATTTTCGATTTTTGTAGAGATCAGGTTTTTTAATTTTTCTAATTTTAAATCAAACTGCCCGATTACCTCTTTAATGTCCGCTAGCAATTCTTCAATTACAAATAAGTCCGTAGACAGATCTTCCTTCCAGCGCATCTTATCAAGATCGGCGATACGCACTTTAATCTTCTTACCGGTCACCTCCTCTTCTTCACCCCATTCTGATTCCCAATCAAACTCTTCTTCAGAAGTATCAGCCTGAAATCCCGAAAGTGTTTCGGTGTCGTCTTTTGATAGAGATGCAATGGCACCCTCAATTTGGGATTTTATATTCTCAAGTGTGAGACTAAATGAATCAGCTGAACTCTCAATTCGCTTCAGCAAGTTAATTCTCATCAGTAACTGCAAGCTCTTTTCTCGATCTTGCTGTGTGAAAGTTCCAGACTTGACCTTCTTATCATACTTTGCCGCATACAGCGGGATCTTGCTGGGCAGGATATAGCTTAATGGCGAATAGACTGACAAATTGAGCAATTCTAATCTGCTGGCAATGTCTTCATAGTTTATGCTCACTCCCTCTTTTAGGGAACTCTGTATCGATACCGGCTTATTCCGAACAGGAAATTTACCGATGTCAGTGGTGTCATAGTATGTTGTGATATGTTTGCGTGAACGCGCAATTGTGAGGCTGTCGAGGATTTCAAAAAAGTCAAAATCCAGCATCTCTAACAGACGTTCTGTTGTTCGCTGTTCAGCTGAAAACTTCGACCAAGAATTAAAGGCCTGCTGTGCTCGGCGGAACACTAGCTCTATACTGAATTCGGTATTGAGTTTTTCATCAATTTTATTGGCTGAACCTTCATAAGCCAAGGCAAGTTGGTTTCTGAGGTCATTAAACCGGTTATTGACTGGCGTCGCGGACAGCATCAAAACCTTAGTTTGGATGCCTTCGTGAATGATCTTACGGAGTAATTTCTGATACCGGTTTTCTTTTCCGACGGCTGTGTTGTTATTGCGAAAATTATGGGATTCATCAATGACGACGAGGCCGTAATTCCCCCAATTCACATTTTCTAAGCTACGTCCATTGCTTAAGCCTGTTTCACGGGATAAATCAGTATGAAACAGAACGTCATAACCGAACCTATCTTTTGCCAGAATGTTATTCTTATCATTGTGGCGGTACGTGTTCCAGTTCGCTTCTAACTTCTTAGGACAGAGTACGAGGACATCTTTGTTTCTTTTTTCGTAATACTTGATTACGCCAAGTGCGGAAAACGTTTTTCCTAAACCGACGCTGTCAGCAATAATACAGCCGTTGAATTTTTCGAGCTTATTAATGGCCCCAATAACTGCATCACGCTGAAAATTGTACAGTTTGCTCCAAATAGCGGTTTCCTTAAACCCGATTGCATCATTGGGTAGGTTATCGAGTGACAAGTCACTCAGGAAATCCTGAAACAGATTGTATAGGGTGACGAAATAGATGAACTCCGGACTGTTTTCTTTAAACGCATTTTCAAAATATTTCTGTACTGCCTGCGTCACATCCGTCAGGTTGTTCTCATTGTCCCATACTTCATTAAACCACTCCAGGTAGGCGGTGCTTTCTGGAAATCCGGTTTTCTGGATGAGCGTGGGGAATCCTTTTTTGGGCGTAATGCCGAGATCCGACGTCGTAAATCCGTTGAGGTTGGTATAGGCCGTTCCTTGCTGCTCAATGCCATTTATATGCAATAAGCCCAAAAGAGGCTGATTAGAGTGATTGTTGGACTTAAACGTTACTTTCTTTTTGACCCAGTTGCTGCATTCCTTTGCGATGGCACGTTGGTTTAGCTCATTTTTAAGCCGTAACTCAAATTCTCCACCACAAATATGAGATTCATTGTAAATATTTGGAATGTAAAATTCACGGGACTCCTTTTGAAATTTTTCTTCGACAAAAGTTGGAGAGGTGAAGATGAATCGCAATTCGTCAATTCCTCTCAATTCTTTTTTCAAAGCTTCGTAGGCGTAGATTGAAAAAGAGGAAGCAGCAATCGATAATTTGCTGCCTACTTTAATTTCTTCTTTCAAATCCTCGCCCAAGCGATTTTTAATATTGTCGAGAAGTTTCATAGACCTTACTTCACTTGCACAATTTCTAACATTTGTTCATAACTGCTGACTTTTGAGAACTTTACCTCTTGTCCGCTAATGGATTTAAAGTGTTCATCGGCGCAGTGAATTTTTAGACTTTCAATCTCCCGCAGTTCGAGATTTGAGTCAGAACCTTTGGTTTCTGCTACGAAATAGATATGTCTCACTGTCTCGTTATCGAACACAATCGCCCAGTCAGGACTGTAATTGGCTACAGGAGTGGTGATGTAAAAGGTCTTCGGTAACTTGGCATATACAGACACTTGACTACTGCTTTCAAGGGCCTCGGCAAAGCGAGCTTCGGTCTTGGAATCTGTAGTGAGATAGTCATATATGTGCTTTTTCAGGAATTCTGATTGACGGATCACCGATTTATCATTTGCGAAGACAGTTTTAGCGTCATGCCGTTCTTCGGTCTTGTGGTAAACGATGTTGTTGATGATCAGGCTTGCCTTTACTTCGTTAATCAACTTTGCGGACTTAGCAATGAACTCTTCTGGATTCTTCCGGATTAGCAAAAACTTATCTGGATTAATCGCCTTCAGGATTTCTACTATGGTTCGACGGGTTAGGTTGGTGAGCTTTACGATCTCCCCCACAATGTCATAGACGGTATTGGTGTAAATGTCCGATTTGAGTTTCTTGCTCTCTCGGGCAGTTTCCCTAAATCCTTCTCGTTGAACGAGTTCTTCTTTTGTAGTTTCTTTGAGCTCACCACTACGGACTTCATACGTGCGCTCAGCAATGTGCAGATCCGAATTGATCCGGATTTTTGCATCTTTAATCAGTTTTTCTGAGTCAAACTGGACTTCGTAAATCGTTTTCAGATTAATCTTACTCCACAGTTCCTGAAATTCTTTTTTTCGGAAATTAGGGTTAAGCGTAAGCGTTATGTTGTCTCTGTCATTTTCGGGCATGATACCTGCGCCCGTATAAATCGAGCGCAGCAGACCCGTCAAGCTGGCGCGATAGATTTCTAGGTTATCCGGCAAGGGAAGCTTATTTTCTTCAATGTTCTGACGCCCTTCGGTTGTGATCTTATCATCCTCGTCCAGCACGTCATGCTTGTATAAGAATTTGTTTAGTTTTTTTGCCTCGTCGGGCGTCAAACGGAAATCATGACCTTTTTCATCCTTCACCAAACGCCCCGCCAGGAACTCGACAGAGGCTTTCTGAGGCCGGTCCTTAAGGGTTTCGGCAATTTCGCTTTGCAGGCCTCTAGCAAAGATTTCATAGCTTTCGGAAGCAACAATGGTTAGCTTGTTAATGTCATGAACTTGTTCGCCGACTGTTTCGTAATCCTGTCTAATACCGTGATCATTGACGCAAAGACGCATTCCCCGCCCGACTTCCTGGCGACGACGAATGGTCGCATCCGAATGCTTGAGCGTACAGATCTGGAAAACATTGGGATTGTCCCAGCCTTCTTTCAGGGCAGAGTGCGAAAACAAGAAGCGGGTTGGCTCGTCAAAGCTCAACAAGCGCTCTTTGTCTTTCATGATTAAATCATAGGCACTGATATCGTCGGTGTCTTCTTTCCCACGCTTTAATGAGGGATCAACGAGTTTCTTATTTTTGTCAATTGAAAAATACCCGTTATGTACGCGCTCTGCGTCATCTCGTTCTAAGTATTGAGCATAGTTATCGGGCATATATCCTTTGTGCGTATGCCCTGGGTCGGCGTCGTACAAATATTGATTGTAACTCTGATGGAACAAGTCGATATAATCGTTTCTCAGAAGATTATACTCCTCTTCAAAAATTTTGGCGTATTCGCCTAATTGCTGTTCCCCGTCCTGATCATAGATCCGGTATTTCTCTACTGCGTCAATGAAGAAGAGCGACAATACTTTTATTCCTTTTTCGAAAAGGTCACGCTCTTTGCTGAAATGAGAAAGAATGGTTTCGCGTATCTGAATGCGACGAAAAGCTTTTTCGTCCAGATCCCCCATGGCTTCACCGGCGATGATTTCCTGTCCATTAATGATTACTTTGTTAAAATAGCCATCGACGTCCTGAATAATCCAGTTTTTATATTGTGGCATTTCACCTGATAGCTCAAAGAGATTCGCTCCCTTCTCCAGCTTCTCCCGAACACGTTTAACAGCGGTGCCACTGCGTTTCTCATATTCAATGACCGCGACTGGTGCCTTATTGGTTGAAAGCTGTATTTGCTCCAAATACACGTAACCCGTGGTACCCGTGCTTCCTTTGAGACTTATTCCCTTGACCTGAATCTTTTTAACCAGCTTTTTATTGTAAGCATCCAAGGCATCTAATCGGTACACTTTGTTGTATTCATTTTTGTGCGTAGCTGAATAACGCAAAGTGAACAGCGGACGAAAATCCTGCATGCTGTCTAGTGTACGATCTCCATCGACGGACTGCGGTTCGTCAATGATCAGGATGGGGTTAGTTTGCGCGATAATTTCAATTGGACGCCTGGAGGCAAACTGATCTAACTCCATATATATTCTTCGGGCATCTTTACCTTTGGCGTTAAATGCTTGGGT
This sequence comes from Spirosoma lituiforme, assembly GCF_054776635.1. Lineage (NCBI taxonomy): Bacteria > Pseudomonadati > Bacteroidota > Cytophagia > Cytophagales > Cytophagaceae > Spirosoma > Spirosoma lituiforme. Next base: position 706,325 of record NZ_BAAHBO010000003.1, on the reverse strand, counting down.
ATTGATGATCATCACACTGATACGGCTATCAGATGCAAAGTTTTCAATATCCTGGGGACGGCCAGAGTTATAAATGAACGGACTAATACGGTGTCCGTAAATCTCCTGGAAGTGATCCTGTGTAACCTCAAACGATTTATATACTCCTTCCCGAATGGCTATACTTGGCACAATAATGATGAACTTACTCCAACCATACAGTTGATGTAGTTCGTACATAGAACGGATATAGGTATAGGTTTTACCTGTCCCCGTCTCCATTTCTATAGTTAGGTTATAGCCAAGTTTCAGGCCTTTGGGACGGTCCAGCTTGTCGCTTTCCGGTATATCGTTTTGGCGTTGTACCAGTTTTATGTTTTCAAGCAGCTGATCTTCGGTGATTTGGATAGGACGGTTCCGGTAACCAATCGTTTCCATCACATCCATATCTATATCTGTTTGACCAACACTTGCTGCTTTGGCTTTACGGATTATCTCTTCACTTCTTTCGAGCGTAAAACGGTTAGTTTCTCTGGGCTGACCAGCAAAGCAATCTGTAACTGCTTTTACTGCCTGAATTTGAAAGTCCTGTTCTTTAAATTGTAATTTCATAGCTAGATGACACGCATTTCGGTTTCAGGACTCAATTGTTTTAGTAGCTGCCTTACATTTTCTTTAGCAGTATCATTTTTAAATCCCTTATCACGGCATACGATACGTATAGGCTTATAAACTGCCACTTGCTTTGCAAATGTCTCGTCGATATTGTCATCAAAACAAGCCATAAGTGAATTTTTCGCCACTTGGAATACTTGTTTTCCAGCAATTTCGAACTGATCAATTTTGTAGGAAAGTGGCAATCCCCAATCGAGCATTACTTGCGCTAATAAATCGTCAGCGGATCGGTCAGATTTAATATTGTCTGCAAAAATCTCTAATTGATCCTGATTATAATCTTGAGGACGATAGTAAACATCCTGCATATTACTTTCATCTAGACGGTATACACGAAAGCCAATGTCTAAATCTTTTTCTTTTTTGCTACTGAAATCAAGCTGTTCTGAATTTCTATTATCTAATGCTTCTTTGATTCTTTTACCCGATCTTCGAATTCGTTCTTTTCCTATTTCACAAATAGTTTCAAATTTTTCTTTGTAAGCGACACTCTTTTCATCTGTTCTTTCTGGAATCTGAACTAATATAAATTTTCTATCACCGCCGTCTTCACTATTTAGTTGATAAATAGCATCTGCGGTTGCCGCTGATCCAGAAAAGAAGTCTAGAACGAAAAATGATTTATCCTCATTTGCATTTATAACAAATGATAATAAATATTTTAACAATGCAGTGGGTTTTGGAAAGTCAAAAACTACTTCAGAAAAATAACTTTTAATTTCTTTCGTTCCTTCTTGATTGAAAGGGCCATTCAATAATGAAATGGGTTTCCCCAATCTAAGATTTCCATTTTCGTCCTTTAAATACTGCTTGGATCTTACGCTATAATTTCCATTTGTTTCATTAATAACAATCTCATTATTATTATAAGCCTTTAAAAAGCGATCTTCTGACCAAATCCATTGCTTTTCAGGCCATATTTCGACACCTTGATGATGTACAGGATAACGCAAGTTAGGTCTCTCGTCCTTACTCGTTGTTGCAAGAGGCTGGGTTATATATCCCCCGCGAACACTAAACTTTTCGTCTTTTTGTTTATATTCAAGCTTTTGATCTTCACTCAATGGAGCGGCAATACTTGTAAGAATATCTTTTGAATAAACTAAAATATACTCATGTACATTTGCAAATCCCTTGGTTAGAGCTCCAGAGCCATATTTATTTTTCCATGCTATTTGTTCTACAAAATTTACCTGTCCAAAAATCTCATCACAAATAATTTTTAGATTATTGAGTTCATTTTCGTCAATAGAGATAAAAATAATTCCATCATTACTTAATAGATTTCTCGCTAACTTCAGCCTGGGATACATCATACTTAACCAGTCAGAATGGTACCGGCCAGAAGTATCGGGGTTAGCTATCAAGCGTTGACTATAATCGTCCTTTTGTCCGCTCTCTTTTTTAAACTCTTCACTTTCTTGTGTAAAGTTATCTTTATAAACAAAATCATTCCCAGTGTTATAAGGTGGATCAATGTAGATCATTTTAATCTTGCCAAAGTAGCTTTCCTGCAAAAGCTTCAATACTTCGAGGTTGTCACCTTCAATATAAAGGTTCCCAGTATTGTCGAAATCAACGGATTCTTCGCGAACTGGTCGTAGGGTTTTGTTGGTTGGAAGATTTGCCGTTACAATCGCTTCACGTTTTCCCGGCCATTCTAAGCGGTACCGCTCCTTGTTCCCTTCGATGACTTGGTGATTTAGCTCCTGTTTGAGCAAATCAAAATCAACAGCCTTGCCAGCTGGTGTTTCGGTTACACAATTGGGAAATAAGGCTGCTAAAGCTCCTATGTTATGATTCACCAAATCGGTGCTAGCCATATCAAGGCGTTCACTTGTGGAGGTTATCGTCATTATGGTATTTCCAAAAACTAATCTTGTGGTATTTATTATTGCCTAATAATCAAGCAGTTCAAAGACCCTCTGTCTAGAAACTTTGAAACTCAATCATGCTAGAGTTCAAAATAAGCTCTTTTACATCAATAAACTAGTTTTGGTAACGACTTGCAGTACTAAAATCACGATCATTGCGGGTGTCACACTGGATGCGCAAAAATAACCTTTATCCTAAAAGAGGTGATAAGTCAGCAGCCTGCTTTCCTTCAGCGAGCAGAACTTCTCGATATTTGATCAATGTCATCGCTCGAATATCGTCTGGCGTCATTTCTGATGGCAGACGGTAGGTTTCATCACCTACAATGTCCCTCATCCACATTTCAGCGATCAATGAATGTTCCAACTGTGGAACATAGCCCAGAAATCGTGCAAGCCTGTCTTTGACAGCATAGCCATAAGCCGCAAACGTTTGATGGTAGTTATCGTAGATCGCACTGTCATAGGTCAGGCACGTGTTATGCTTCATGTCAGCATTGCGAATGAGTTTGATATGGTCATCCGCCTGATTTAAAAAATCATCTTCAGCAATGGCTCCCTGCCAGTGGGCTTGTATCAAGGCCCGCAGATAAGGCTCAAACGGCAATAATACGTTTTCAGGTGGAAGGTAGCCCAAACTAATTTCAACAAAGCCCCGCCCAGTATCTTTGAGATGAGTTAATGTTGTCGCATCAACTATCAGATCATCCCAATGGACAGCACCAAGTCTGCCTTCGGTCACAGCTTCCTTAAAAATCGGTTTCAAAACGGGTTGCATCTCCGCTGTAATGTTCATCAATGACGTTCTGTTTCCAGGACATTTTTGTACCAAGTGATAAAGCTTCGAACAGTTTCTTATCTTAGCATAAACGTCTGAAAATTCAATCAAAACCGTAAAGGACATGGATAAGAACGATGAAAAGAAATCCTCGTTTCCAGATGGATATGAGCGCATCGAAGAACGCCTGAAGCAGACAAAAGAACGTCTGGAAGAGATCGACAGACAGATCAAAACAGGAGCACCAGATAGAGGCCCGGAGCCAGCTTTAAGGCCGCCCAGTACAACTAGCAACCCACGCAAGGGCAACAACGAACGTAAAATTGCTTTCCTGAAAGATCAGCAGGATCAGATGAGGGAGGATACTTGGGAAAAAATAGAAGCGGAAACCCGAAACGGCGATCCTAAAACGGTTCGCATCGTGCGGGATAGAGCGAGAGAAGAGATGTTTCCAAATCGCTTCCTTCACATGAACAAAAGTGAAAGAATGCAGGAGAGTGACAGAGATAATGATTTTAATACGTTGCAGGATAGATTTGATGCCGTGCTCGTGGAAAGTGCGATAAAACGAAACAAAGAACCAGAGCCAGACAAAGAAACGCCAGAAAGAGAAGATACTGCGCCGTTGTCCGCATCAGAAAGGTTTTCGAGAACACTGGCTTACACAAGGTTTGTTGAGCAAGGCCGAGAGATGGTCGAACCGGATGTTGATCCAGGCATTGAGAAAGACTAAGTCAGATTAGACTTCAGGCTCAATCTCTCTATCTTTCGATTTTTCAGGTTCAATCCGTTCCTTGTTGGAACGGTCTCCTTTTAACCAATCAGGAAGACGCTCCCTTAGCTGCTCTTTCTGAAATTGCTCACGACCGGCTTTAAAGCCCACCAGCCGAATGAAATCGCTGTCGATACCAGCTAATCTTTCGGCGAGTTCGGGCTTGTGTTGAGAGATTGTATATCCTTCATTGAACCCTTTCACGTATTCCGACTCAACGTTGTCCTGTTCTTCCATAGCTAGAAGGTTTTACGGGCGTTCTTTTCAAGATAAGCGTTGATGGAATCCCGGTCGTAGAGGATGATTTTCTTCTGGGGTTGAGAGAAGCGGATTTTTCCCTCGTCACGCAATGTCTGCAACGTCGTCTTTGACTTGACATTGAGGAGCTGCATTGCCTGTTCGCCAGAAACCCACTTATCCAGCTCCTGCCCATGCTTTTCTTTTAGCCGTTCAACGACCTCCTCGATCAAGGCAAAGAAGGCTTTGTCTTCGAGACAGATAACTTGCATACTTAGGTGAATATTTTTATTCAGCGCAGTTTAAGCTGCAATAAATATAGATCATCTCCCTCACGACTGAAACAGATCTGGTTGAATTCATTCAGACACAACAGATATTCCGAAGTGATCAACCTAAGTATTTGAAGCTGCCATCCCAGGTTTAATCTTTCTAGGAACGTTTAAACGACGGATGGTCAACCTTATCAAACCCGACAAGGTAATAGTGAAAGATGATTTCAAGTGCAGTGTCAAAATACGTCTCGTCATCCGGTGTCTTTTCTCTCGTTCGCCACGAGTCCCCCATGCCATAAGCGCGGTTCGGCATATACGGAGCTGTAACGATATTCCTGTAACCGTCATCGGTAAGTTCAAACATGCTCTTATCGTATTTAGCGTATGGATACACCCGACGGAAAGGACAATGCAGGCTTGTCGTATCTGGTTGCTGTGGAAGAGTCCTGACAACCGACATCAATGCCGCATTCTGTTCAAATTTAGGAATTTCAGGATTAAGATAATCGACCCATTTGAGTCGTACAAACATGTTTGCGACTGAACTGAGCTTCTCTTCCTTTATCCAAAGATTTATAAAAGTGATATGCTCCCTGATAAATCGCTGGTGTTCATTTACCATGTGACGTACCGTTGGATCGACCTGCGGAAATAGAGGTAGTCTGGTTACATCTATTCGAGGTAGCGCTTCATTCGAATGAGAAGAGGTGTTTCCATCTATTTTATTAGACGCAAAAAGGTCTGTCAGCTTCTTGAAGAACATAAAAGGCGCTGTTTTGTAAAAATATATTTTACATGTCGATTCAGAACATCAATATTCAGGATGCGCAGAGCATTAAAGATTTGTCTGACTAATTACTGTTATAGCCATGCCGTCTTGTTAGAAACGCTTCCTTCCAGAAGTTTTCACGGATGATGATCGTCTTATCATCCGTCTTAAACGGCCAGCATTCGACAAGCGTAATCCTGAAATTTGTCCGTGCGTAGGATGGATCACCATCTGTCAGATTGACCAGTTTCTCATTCCAGCCGTGGCCTGTATTGATGTAACAGGACCAACGAGCCCAGATGCCCGTGTCACCGTAAGCCGAACCAACGTACTGTTTGCCTGTCAGTTTATCAGCGATCAGATAAACACCTTTCACGCTCTCAAGAGCGGTTTTCCAGTCAGTACGATTGTTTTTATAAATGATCTCCAGCATGGATAGATCCAGGGACACATTTTCATATCCGCTGAATACCTCGCCGGAATAAGGCGTTCTCAAAAGCTCGGAGATTTTAAAATTGTCGTAAACGGATTCAAGTTTAAATGCCCGACCACGTGACAATGAACCGGTCAGTTTTAGCCTCCCAATCAAATCCTGTCCCTGATCCAGAAGTTTTACGACATAGCTAGGGGCGTTTTTTTCGGTACCGCGTTGCTGTACTTCATAGATGCCGCCAAATAGCCACTCGTTACGCTCAGGATAGAAGTCGATCAGGGACAGGATCATGTCTCGGTTGAACTCGTTCCTGTTTCCCTGCCAGCTATTCCATTGATGCCACTCGTTCTGGTCACGTAGAAAAACATCCAAAGGTTCCACTGTGCCGCTTTTCCGCGCAGCGTGCAGCTTGTATTCTTGAAAATCGGAAAGATGGAGAACTGATCTCAATTCCATACAGGTACCTGCAAGGTGTTTTTCGGCGATAGACTATTACCAAACAGGAATAAGTCTATCCGGTGATTGGTATCGATTATTCAGAGTACTAAAATAGGGGATATTCTTCTTGTTTGGATTCGCGTGAGTTGTATCTTTGCTGACGCAGGAAATAGTATGCACGCATACTAATGTCAGGGTTTCATGCTTGTAGAGCATGTGTTTTCCCTTCGAATTTATTCATTATTAACGCAAAACGTTTAACAGGCAGATGGTCAAAAGTTGTAGTATTGTTGTAGCAATAAAAAAGGCAGCTACAACATTGAGTTGTAACTGCCTCTGTTCAAGGTGGTGATGGACGGAATCGAACCGCCGACACAAGGATTTTCAGTCCTTTGCTCTACCAACTGAGCTACATCACCCTGAAACGTGGGTGCAAAAGTAGACGTTCCCGGTCTTTTTGCAACACTTTCTGTAAAATATTTTTAATAAAGTTTGATTATTCTCGTCAATCGGTTGATTGTCAGAGCTAATAAGTATCCTTAACCGAATGGAAATTTTTCAACAAATTCTGTTTGTCGCAGCATTAGCCGCCGTAGTCTGGTACATTAGCCGGCGAGTTCGGCTTATTTCACGCGCTATCAACCTCGGCCGACCCGAAAATCGGTTCGACCACGCCGACGAGCGACAGAAAACAATGCTACTGGTAGCCTTTGGTCAGAAAAAGATGTTTACCAACTTACTGGTTGGCACTATGCACTTTGTCATCTATGCCGGATTTATCATCATCAACCTTGAGATACTGGAAATCATTGTCGACGGGGTTTTGGGTACACACCGCCTGTTTGCCCCCTACATTACGCCCATCTACTCAATTCTGATCGATGTATTTGAGGTACTGGCTTTCGGGGTGCTGGCTGTTTGTGTCGTTTTCCTATGTCGTCGGTTTGTCGCGAAAGTAGCTCGGTTTCAACCCGAGCGTCACCGGGAAATGAGCCGCTGGCCCCGTACGGATGCTGCGATCATCCTGCTAGCCGAAATTCTGCTAATGATTGCCTTCCTGACCTGGAACGCGTCGGACAGTGTTCTGCGGGATCGTGGCGTAGGACACTATGGCGAGTTGAAGGGCATTGTCCCTGATTTTATCATCAGCCAATACCTGAAACCCCTTTTTACTACTTTCAGCGACGTGGCTTTGGTCGCCTACGAACGCATTTCCTGGTGGTTTCATATTTTGGGCATTCTGGCGTTTGCTGTTTACGTGACGTATTCGAAGCACCTGCACATTGCGCTGGGTTTCCCGAATGTATACTTCTCAGATCTCCAGCCGAAGGGAGAAATGCAAAACATGCCCGAAATTACCAAAGAGGTGCAGCTCGCTCTTGGCTTGCCGGTTACTATCGAAGCCGACGGCGAGTCTACCGCATCGGCGGACCGGCCGGGTTCTCAAGCGAATGATAATGGCCAACAACCGGCTGAGATTGGTCGTTTCGGGGCTAAAGATGTGCAGGATCTGAAATGGATAAACCTGATGAACGCTTACAGCTGCACCGAGTGTGGGCGCTGTACATCGGCTTGTCCGGCAAATATTACCGGCAAGAAATTATCCCCCCGTAAAATCATGATGGATACGCGCGATCGGCTTGAAGAGATTCAGCGGGGTTGGAAAGCAAATGGGGATGACTACCGGGATGACAAGTCACTGCTAAACGACTACATCACAGCCGAAGAGTTAAATGCCTGTACAACCTGCCAGGCGTGTGTGACGGCTTGCCCGATTAACATTAATCCACTGGATATCATCCTTCAATTGCGCCGGTATCGGGTCATGGAAGAATCGCAGGCGCCAGCTTCCTGGAATGCCATGTTCAGCAACATCGAGAACAATATGGCTCCCTGGAAATTCTCGCCGAGTGATCGGTTCAATTGGGCCGATCAGGTAAATGAAGTTAAATGACGTTTACGATATTCGGCTTTCCGGGGTTGTTGCATGAACCACTAACACGTCAGCCACCGAATGCCACCTATCGTAAATCAACTACCGCAAACCGAATTATGTCAACCGAAAAAACATACAAAGTGCCCACCATGGCCGAAATGATGGCCTCGGGTGAGGAACCAGAGATTCTGTTTTGGGTAGGCTGTGCCGGCTCATTCGATGATCGCTACAAACGGGTCACCATTGCCTTTGTCCGCATCCTGAATCATGTAGGCATCAAGTTCGCCGTGTTGGGGCCGGAGGAGGGCTGTACGGGTGATCCGGCCCGTCGGGCCGGAAACGAGTTTCTGTTCCAGATGCAAGCCATGTCCAATATTCAGGTGCTAAATGGCTACAACATTAAGAAAATCGTAACGGCGTGTCCGCACTGTTTCAATACGCTCAAAAATGAGTATCCCGAACTGGGGGGCAACTACGACGTGATTCACCATTCGCAGTTTTTGCAGGGTCTGATCAACGAAGGGCGCGTTCGGGTTAAGGACGGCGAGTCGTTCAAGGGTCGTCGAATTACTTTTCATGATTCCTGCTATCTGGGCCGTGCTAACAAGGTATATGAAGCCCCCCGCGACGTGCTGGCTGCGCTGGATGCTGACTTGGTTGAGATGAAGCGTGTGCGGACCAATGGCCTCTGCTGTGGCGCCGGGGGAGGGCAGTACTTCAAAGAGCCGGAGCCGGGAAAGAAAGATGTAAACATCGAGCGGGTAGAAGAAGCACTGGCCACGGGTGCTGATACCATTGCGGTAGCCTGCCCCTTCTGCATGACCATGATGTCTGATGGGGTCAAGAACAAGAACAAGGAAGACGCTGTTCGGGTCTACGATATTTCGGAACTCATTGCGCAAGGGCAGGGGTTGTGAAATAGATGTGTAGCCGATGATATAAGAGCTATCGTTCGTAAATCATACATCCCTTCTTCTATGTACGTTGATTTTGATAAATTGCCTGATACGGCCCGCGTTTGGGTATACCAAGCAGATCGCCCTTTATCGGATGGCGAGGTGAAGACAATCAGTGAATCGTTGCAACAGGCTCTAAACCAATGGGCAGCGCACGGTCAACCGCTGCTGGCATCGGCACAAGTGATTGAGAATCGTTTTGTCGTCATTGGTGTCGATGAAAGCTATACGTTGCCCAGTGGTTGTTCTATCGATGCTTCGGTACGTACAGTGCAGGAGATCGGCCAGCAACTATCGGCTGACTTTTTTGACCGTTCCGTGGCGGTTCAGACAACAAGTGGTACCGTACAAACCTTTGTGCTGCCTGCGCTCAAAGCAGCGGTCACGGATGGGATACTGACACCGGATACCCCCGTCTTCAACACGCTGGTAAAAACGAAAGCAGAGCTTTTGGCAGACTGGCGTGTTCGGGCCGCTGACTCCTGGCTGAAGCGGTATTTCAGGTCTGTAACGGTTTAGACTAAGCTTTAAATGAAGTAGAGCCGGTCGGTTGTCTGCCCAATGGGCGCAATTGACCGGCTTTAACGTTGCGGTTAGTTGAAACGTTCACTGCCAAATCGTCATAGTACCCTGATTTTAAACCTTTTTTTTAAACAAAGGATTGATTTTTGCAGTCAACCTCAGACAAGATCCGGCGAATCGGTTTTCACAATTATTGAATTCGTTGGGTTCCGCCGACGGTAAACGGCAATTTACTCTTACTTTTATGGCGACTATACCCGAAGTTATGTCAGATACGCCAACTCGCGACGACCAGAACCGCTCCGGAGCATCGGCCGCTGGAATGCCGGACCACGGAATGCCGGACCAAAGCGGACAAGATGGATCGAACCAATTGCTACCAGACGGAGACCCCGTTGAACAGCCCACGGCTGATACACCTGCTCGCCGGTATACGGACGAACAGAAATACCAGGTTTTTAATAAGGAGTTCATGCCCCACATCGACTCCATGTACAATTTTGCCTTTCGCCTGACGACCGATGAGGATGATGCCAATGACCTGGTACAGGATACGTATCTGAAGGCCTTCCGCTTTATTTCGTCCTTTGAGCAAGGAACTAACGCTAAAGCATGGCTGTTTCGGATTCTGAAGAACAGCTTCATCAACGATTACCGGAAGAAAAGTAAAGAGCCAGCTAAAGTAGATTATCAGGACGTTGAAACGACCTATAACTCCGAAGATGCTGAATCTGAACACACAGTCGACCTGCGGGCCGAATCTGTTTCCGATCTGATTGGTGATGAAGTGGCAACGGCGCTTAATTCGTTGCCGGTTGATTTCCGGACAGTTATTATTCTTTGTGATATTGAAGGATTTACCTACGAGGAAATGGCCAAGATTCTGGATATTCCAATAGGAACTGTACGATCACGTTTGCACCGAGCTCGTAATCTCTTAAAAGAAAAACTACGCGATTACGCATCTTCAATGGGTTATAAAGAAGAAAGTGAAGAATAGACCGAACTTTTTATAACTCCATATTGGTTCTGCTAATAACTTAACGATATTATTATTCTTGGAATAAATTAAATTTTTCCAATGCAAACGTCATTGTCACCCTCATCTTCATCAGATGCGAAGCCCGAGATGAAAGAACATTGCAGCCACCAGGCTGACTGCCTGAAGATGATCCAATTGATTTTGGATGGGGAAGCCACAGAACAGCAACTTGCCCGATTGAAAGCAAATCTGGTGTCTTGCCAACCGTGTATTCAGATGTATCACCTCGAAAAAGAGGTCAAAGAGTTGTTAACGAAACGAGTAGAGAAGAAGTGCTGCCCCGACCAATTAGTGGAAAGGATCAAAACCAAAATTCTGACTTTCAGTTAAGTAGAATACGTTCTCAATTGGGGTAATTAGGGTAATGCTTCTGGCACCCTTAATTACCCTTTTTTTATTATATACCCAGTCAATTCAATACCACCGTGGACGGTAAACTCATCATTTTTTCTGCCCCTTCCGGTTCGGGCAAGACAACCATCGTCAAACATTTACTCGCTGAGAAGGCGAATCTTGGCTTTTCTATCTCAGCCTGCACCCGCGATCGCCGGGGACGTGCCGAAGAGAATGGTAAGGACTATTATTTCCTGACTCCGGAAGAGTTCAAGCACCGGATTGATCTGGACGAGTTTGTGGAGTGGGAAGAAGTGTATGTAGGCGCTTTTTATGGTACGCTCAAGTCTGAAATTCAGCGTGTTTGGGATAGTGGAAAACACGTGTTGTTCGATGTTGATGTACAGGGCGGCTTAAAACTCAAAGAATACTATGGCGACAAAGCACTGGCCGTTTTTGTGAAAGTGCCGGATGAAGATACGCTCCGCCAGCGTCTGATTGGTCGCGGTTCTGAAACGGAAGAAAGCCTTTCCAAACGACTCTTTAAAGTCCACTTTGAAATGAGCTTTCAGGATCGTTTTGACGTCATTCTGGTCAATGACGATTTGGAAACATCGTTACAGAAAGCCCAAAAGCTGGTCGACGATTTTATAAACGAAAACAAGGTGCCAGAAAAGGGAGTGATCATTTAACGGCATCGTATGAAAATCGGCTTATTTTTTGGCTCCTTCAACCCGATTCATGTCGGCCACCTGATCATTGCGAATACGATGGCCACAACGACCGATCTGGAGCAGGTCTGGTTTGTGGTATCTCCGCAAAACCCGTTTAAGAAGACCAAGAGCCTGCTTCATGAGTTTGATCGTCTGGATATGGTCGAACGGGCTATTGCGGACAATAGCCGCTTAAAAGCGACCAATATCGAGTTTTCGATGCCCAAGCCCAGCTATACCATTGATACACTAACGCGGCTCAGCGAAAAGTATCCCCAGCATTCATTTCGGCTGATCATGGGCGAAGACAATCTGGAGCAGTTCGCCAACTGGAAAAACTACGATAAGGTGTTGGAGTACTATGGCCTGTACGTATATCCAAGACCGAAAAGTAAAGAGAGTCCCTTTAAAATACACCCGAATGTGCGGTTGGTCGAAGCGCCTTTGTTAGACATTTCGGCAACGTTTATCCGGGAAAATATTCGGACGAACCGCTCCATTCGGTACATGGTGCCCGATGTTGTCGAGGAAATGATTGGGCGAAAGAAGTTCTACCTGTAATTCGGCCAGACTGGCCGCTTTGCTCAGGGTATTCCGTTTTGAAACGTAATTTCGGTGGCCAAGCCAATGGCGCTCATTCGAATGGCTACCGACCGGCTCATTGACCGGCCACCTGCCTGATCGCAATGAGGTCCTTCTTCGAGAAAATAAACGTAGAATTTCTGATTCCGGTCAGCGATCTGGTTAACATCGGGGCGGCCCAGCAGTTCGCCGATCGTGTTCGCGGTTTTTCCTTTCAAGTTCTGAATTTCTGCTCTGAAGTCGGGCTCGAGAGTTCCTCGAACGCCGTTACAGCCACCCCGATCCCCGCGCCATTTCTTTAAATCCAGCCTGCCAAACTGGTCAGGGGCTGGGTTGCAGCCACTAGCCAGCACAGCCGCGAGTAGTACGTATACGAATTTCATAGTTTGTCTATTGAGCAGAAAGGCCCCGGTTGATTGGGGCCTTTCTGATTCATCCTTACTGCTCATTGTAGAGTACCTGTAACAACGTTTGACCCACTGCTTTGAGCGTACCCCGGTCAATATTGCTCATGTTGTCTTCTGCGGTGTGCCAGGCGGGGAAGAAGCCCCCCGTACCGATAGTCGTATGAATAATGTCGATCATCGGAATTTTGGCGATTGTGTTTGGCGCTACGTGGTCGTCGGTAATTTGACCACCGGGGGTATCAACAAAATACTGGCTATACCCCGACCGGCTGGCCGTTTGCCAGACGTTGTTGACAACCGTCGGTGCGAATTGCATGGAAAGGCCCTCCTTCGCAAAAGTGGCCCCTTTGGCACCAACCATGTCCAGTAAAATCCCGTAATAGGCCGAATACCCCGGCTTGTGTAAGTTCTTGGCCCAATAGCGTGACCCCAGGCAAAAACCAATGTAATCGAACTGGTTTCCGCTTTCCTTCTCAAAATCGTTGGTGGCTTTTTCGCCGTTTCCCCAATCTTCCGCATCGAAGAAAATAATGTCGATACCGACGGTTGGCTTTTGCTGACTCTGCTGAATAGTACGGGCTAGTTCGAGTAGAACACCAACACCGCTGGCCCCGTCATTTGCCGCTACGACGGGTTTTTTCTGATCGGCAACGTCCTCGTCCTGATCGGCATGCGGACGCGAATCCCAGTGGGAGGCCAAGACAATACGTTTGGTCGCCTTGGGGTTTATGTTACCAATAATGTTCCGGGCATTTAGTTTCTTGCCATCCCAGGTGGTTGCCACAAACGACTGCTCCGTTACCTCACAGCCAAATTGTTTTAGCTTGGCAGCCAGGTAGTTACCAGTCTGTACATGAGCCGGCGTGTTGGGCACCCGCGGACCAAAAGCCACCTGCCGATCAACGTAACTATAGGCCGAGTCGGCGTTGAACGATGGAGCCGACACCGCGGCTGTAGTCGGTTTCTCGGTCGTTTGCGTAGCGTCGCTTTGCGATTGCTTGTTTTGGCAAGCCCCCACCGACAGCAGTAGCAGGGCAGAAATAAGAAAATAAGACGATTTAGTCATCGAAGTATGTATGGGTCCGGCTCCAGCCCGGTCCGTCACAAAATAAGAGTCATAACGCAGGCCGGGCTGGAGCCGGACCCTGGTCGCTATTCTTCGTAGGCCCAGTCGATCTGATGTTTCATATCTTTGATGGCCAGTCCCTGCGCTTTGAAATACGAACGAATCTGATCTACCTTGTCGTATTGGCGTTGCTCCTTGTACTCACGGTAAAGCGTCAGCAAGCCTTCCAGCACGGGCTGATTATCGATGCCTTCTTCCAGTAAACCAAGCACATCCTGCATAAACGTAACAAACGACTCTTTCAACAATGTGAATACCTCTTCGCCCAGCGCCGACGCCTGAAGCTGATTGAGGTAAAGCATATTGATGTACTTCAGCAGGGTAAATAACTGCGCAATACCGACTGCCGTATTAAGGTCATCGTTCATCGCGTCGTAAAACTGTTGAATGGCTTGCCGAATGTCCTGCTGCTTGGCGTCATCAATGGTCCCTTCCCCTGGCTGGTACGTCATGGCTTTACTAACCCGTAAGCCATTAGCCAGCCGCCGGTAGCCTTTCTGGGCCGCCTTGAGCGCATCGTTCGAGAAATCGAGTGTACTGCGGTAGTGCGACTGTAGCATAAAGAAGCGGACGGTCATGGGACTGTAGGCCTGTTCGAGCAGGTAGTGACTACCCGCGAAAAGCTCCGCCGGTAAAAACGAATTTCCCAATGACTTGGACATTTTTTGCCCGTTCACGGTCAGCATGTTGGAGTGCATCCAGTACCGGACGGGGTCATGTCCGGTCAGGCCATCGCCCTGCGCAATCTCACACTCGTGGTGAGGGAATTTCAAGTCCATGCCGCCCCCGTGAATGTCGAATTGTTTGCCCAGGTACTTCGTACTCATGCAAGTGCACTCCAGGTGCCAGCCGGGGAAGCCTTCGCCCCAGGGGGAGTTCCAGCGCATGAGGTGCTCGGGAGACGCTCGTTTCCAGATGGCAAAATCAAGCGGGCTGCGTTTCTCCGACTGACCATCCAGCTCACGGGTTTCGTTCAGCAGGTCGTCCAGAATCCGGCCCGACAGCTTACCATAATTGCCACCCCGCTGGTTGTAGGTTTCGATGTTAAAATAAACGGAACCGTTGGCTTCATACGCCAGTCCGTTCGCCAGCAATGCCTGAACCGCTTCAATCTGCTCAACCATGTGGCCCGTGGCGGTTGGTTCGATGCTGGGCGGAAACGTGTTGAACTGGGCCATCACGGTATGAAAATCATTCGTGAAGCGCTGCACGATTTCCATCGGCTCAACTTTTTCTAATTTAGCCATCCGGCCAATTTTGTCTTCGCCCTCATCGCCATCGCCAACCAGATGACCTACGTCGGTAAGGTTACGGACATAACGCACTTTGTAGCCGATGAACGTAAGATAGCGATACAGCGTATCGAAGGTCAGAAACGTGCGGACGTTGCCCAGGTGAACGTAATTGTAGACCGTAGGGCCGCAAACATACATACCCACGTACGGGGCGTTGAGCGGCTCAAACAGTTCTTTTTTGCGCGATAGGGTATTGTATACCTGAAGTGGTTGCATGCTGTTTTGGGTCATGTTTTCCTTGGCCCAGTCCGGCGAAGGAAGCGTCTTTTAAGCGTTGCTATCCTGCTTAAGAAGGAGATTCCTTCCGTTGGCGGGCGAGCCCGCAACAGGTAAAACAAGTGCCCAAAGTTAGGGATTGTTCGTCGGAAAACGGTAGCCCGGATGGTTTTGGCTATATTCGCATTTTGTTTTGATACTAGACCCGTTCAGGTTCTGAAATGCAGGTAGTTGAGGTAGGCGAAAACGCCCGGTATAAGAAAGAATTCATTCAGTTCCCCGTACGTCTCTATCGTGCTGACACCTGCTGGATCAGGCCACTGGATGCTGATGTCGATGAAGTGTTCGATCCTGTTCGTAACAAGCGATTCGAGCACGGCGAGTGCGTGCGGTATTTGCTGCTGAACGACAAAGATGAAACCATTGGCCGGGTAGCGGCTTTCATCGACTACGAAATTGCCAATCTTGACAATGACCAGCCCACGGGTGGATTGGGCTTTTTTGAATGCATTGATGATCAGGCGGCTGCTTTCCGGTTGTTCGACGCCGGAAAAGCCTGGTTGCAAAGCCGGGGTATGGAAGCAATGGATGGCCCCATTAATTTCGGCGACCGTGATCGCTGGTGGGGGTTGCTGGTGGATGGGTTTGATCGGGAGCCTAATTACTGCATGCCCTATACCAAAGCGTATTACATTCCTTTCTTCGAGAATTACGGCTTTAAGGATTATTTCAAGCAATACACGTTTGGGATTCCAACAACCTGGTCGAAACTGGTAAATATGTCGCAGGCGGTGAAAGACCGGGCTGAACGCATTTTTCAGAACCCGGACTATACCTTTCGCACGATCGATAAAAAGCAACTGCCCGCAGCCGCTGAGCAGTTCCGGCATATTTATAACGCAGCCTGGGGAGGGCATAGTGGGGTAAAAGAGATGTCGGCTGCCCAGGCGCAGTTGCTCATGCAGAAGCTAAAGCCCGTAATCGATGAAAAGATTATTTATTTCGCTTATTATCAGGACGAGCCCGTGGCTTTTTTTGTCTGTTTGCCCGAACTGAATCAGGTGTTCAAACACGTAAACGGGAAGCTGGATTTAGTTGGCAAGCTAAAGTTTCTGTGGCATATGGTGCTGAAAACCAACCACAAAGCGTTTGGCGTTGTGTTTGGTGTAGCGCCCGAGCATCAGGGAAAGGGCGTTGAGGCCGCCATTGCCTTGCGGATGCCCCACGAAGCCGACCATAATTCCAACTTCCAGTATACAGAACTGGAAATGAACTGGGTCGGCGATTTTAACCCGATCATGGTGCGGTTCGTGAGCCAGTTAGGGTCAACAATTGTGAAGACCCACATTACATACCGCAAGCTCTTCGACGAAACAAAACCATTTAAACGCTGCCCCGTCATCGGGCGGAAGAAATAAGTATATAGTATCTGGTTCAGGATTTGTTGGGGTTGACATAAGTACACGGATACGTGACGCGTCAACCATCACAAACCGTAACCCGTATACCATAGATCATAAACTGTAAACCAAAACAATGAGCTTACTTACCGTTGGTTCCGTCGCATTCGATGCACTGGAAACCCCGTTCGGCAAAACCGACAAAATTATTGGTGGAGCCGCTACCTATATCACCCTCTCGGCTTCGTACTTCACGAAAGAAAACAACCTGGTCGCTGTAGTCGGCGATGATTTCCCCCAATCAATGATTGATGACCTCAATCAACACGGCATCAATACCGAGGGGTTAGAAATTCGGGTGGGGGAGAAGACCTTTTTCTGGTCGGGTAAGTACCACAACGATATGAACACCCGCGATACGGTGGAAGTGCACCTGAATGTAATGGAGGATTTTGATCCAAAAATTCCTGAATCGTATCAGGACTGCACCTACTTGATGCTGGGAAATACGGCTCCGTCCATTCAGCAAATGGTTATTGAGCGCTTAAACGCACGGCCCAAACTAATCGTGCTGGATACCATGAATCTGTGGATTGAAATTGCTAATCCTGATCTAGTAAATTTGCTCAAACTGGTTGATGTACTGGTTGTTAACGATGAGGAAGCTCGTCAACTGACGCGCGAATATTCATTGGTGAAAGCCGCGGCAAAGATCCAGACGATGGGACCTAAAACCGTTATTATCAAAAAAGGGGAGCATGGTGCTCTGTTATTCAGCGAAGGCCAGACCTTTTTTGCTCCGGCGTTGCCGCTTGAAGAAGTGTTCGATCCAACCGGAGCCGGTGATACGTTTGCGGGTGGATTTATCGGTTATCTGGCCCAAACGGATGATATTTCCTTCGACAATATGAAGCGGGCGATCATCTATGGTTCAGCGATGGCGTCGTTTTGCGTCGAGAAATTTGGGGCTGAACGGGTCATGAACCTGACGCAGGAAGAAATTCAGGCGCGTGTAAGCGACTTTGTGAAGCTATCGGCTTTCGGCTTGTAAAAAAGTAATTCCGTCAATAATGCAAAAGCCGCTGATCAAATGACCAGCGGCTTTTGCATTATTGACGAGTTTGTTAGGCCAGGAAAGGCGTAACAAGCTTGAGTACTTCTTCTTTGGTCAGAATTTCGTCAAAAGCTTCGCTTACCATTTGAGCCGTGATACGAGAATCACCTGCCAGTGCTGTTGCCAGGTTCACACCGGCCTGCATCAGATTTTCTTCACCTTTGTAGTTGCCTTCAACCACTAATGGAAGACCTTGCAGAGCGGCCGTTCCACCCGTGATCCATCCTTTCTGGCCACGCATGTAACGAACATTTGCCGCGTGAGCCGCTTCCGTCGCGTGAATTTGAAGAGCTACCTGCAGAATGGCTGGTGCTGCCATCAAATGACGCGCCTGACCTTTGTAAGCACGAACGCCTGTATCTTCCAGCGTCTGGGCTACGGCCGAGAACGTAGCGAAGTTGCTGAACACATCGTTAAACGTACCTTTAGCCGTAAAGTCGAACTTAGGTTCGGGTACAGCATCGGTGCCAAGAACGGATTTCAGCAGGCGCACGTGCACTTGTTCGTGCTGACGAATTAATTCGAAAGCTGCCTTGTAGTTGTTTGGAATCATCGACAGGTTACGACCTGCGTCATAAAAACGATATTCCAGGTATTCCAGCGTAAGCGCAAAATTAAGCACTTCTTTTACCGCTGGTGGCAGGCCACTCGCCTGACCATAAGCAGTCGTCAGGGCTGATGCCATGATAGCTGGAGCTGCTACGGCGATGGTTTTTTTGGTCAGAGAGCTAAATAGACCCCGACGCGAGACGTGAGCTAAGCGATCAAAGATCTCGCCGTCCACTTTCTCAATTTCGCTAAGTATGTTCTGTAAGTTCATTGGAGTTGAGTGGTTTAGGCAAGGCTGGCTACTAACGCACCTGCGTCGATTGTTTCAAAGATGTATTTCTGGGCGATCGGCAATACGTACGTAGGCTCGTAAGCTAAGTGCAGACCTGTATCGCTGGTAACGATCGTTGGACCGGCAAACGCATCGGAGTAAGGGTACTGCATTTCGCGGAGAATCGAATGGTGACGTGTTTCAACCGATACGATTTTGCCTGCCAGCGTCAGGTAATCAGCATTTTTGATGTATTTGCCCGCGCCGTTGTAAGCACCTACGCCTACTTTCTCAAACGTTTCTGCGGCAATTAAAACAGCAGCACGGCTGTTAAAATCAATGCTCGAGAAATCGAATGTCAATTGGGGTACCAACGAACCAACCGCAGCTTTGAAAAGGGCCCGGTGGATGATTTCGTGACCGCGGATGTCCATCCACAGCATCTGGTCGGCCGACGACATGTTTGGGTATGGTTTGGCAAGTACCATTTCGTAGAAAGCCGCTTCAAGCTGTTCCAGAACGTAGGCAAAGCCAAGAATACCATTGTCTCCTGTAGGTAATGACACCATCGGACCAGCGGCACGGGCGCCACCACCAGCTGGTACTACAGAGGTTTGATCCGCGTTAGAGCAAGCTGTCAGCAAGCCACCGGTTACGGCTGCTGCTCCTGCAACTCGCAGAAACGACCGACGGCTGGCAGCAGCCTCCGAAGTTGTCGTCTCAGGCCGATTTGTAACGTTTTCCATTGAGTATAACTAGTTAAGTGTGAGTCCGGCTATTTGTCAACCAGAACGCTCATATCTACGCGGATCGGTGAAGTAGAGATTTTGAATACGTTATAATAGCTTTTAAGTGCTAATAATGGTAAAAGTTAATCTTTTGATAGTAAGCATATTGAATGAATAATTTTTTAAATATTCATGGAAAAAGATAATTTGAAGAATAGCTAAAACCGCCTTTATTGAGTATTTACCGAATGGCTCAGCTCTTCCGATATTACTTATACTTGGTGTGTGTTACATTGACCAGGCAACAATAATGAAATGGTAGCAATTTTTGGGGAAATGGCCAGATACCTGTAAAATGCACTTATTTTGGATTCATGTCAGAGCCCAAAGAACGATATGTCGGACTTCACAGATCAGGTTACGTTTGTTACAGGGGCGGGGTCGGGTATTGGGCGGGCTACAGCGCTGGCGTTCGCCAAACAAAATGCTCAGGTAGTTATCGCCGACATAAACGAAATGAATGGGCAGGAAACGGTTAGACAGCTTCAACAAGTGGGGGCCGGAGCCTTGTTTGTTCGTTGCGATGTGGCCGATCCCGCTCAGATTGAGTCGGCCATCAGAGCGACCGTCAGCGCCTTCGGCCGATTGGATATTGCCGTTAACAACGCCGGTATTGGCGGGAAATACGGACGTATTACGGAACAGTTACCCGAAGATTTCGACCAGATGATGGCCGTTAACGTTGGGGGGGTATTTTACGGAATGCAGGCTCAGTTACGCCAAATGCTCGCGCAGCAAGCCGACAACAATGGAAGAACTGACAGCCATATACCTGGCGGGAGGATTGTCAACGTTTCCAGTATTGCGGGCGTTCGGGGAATGCCGATGGGCGCTCCTTACAGTGCCGCCAAACACGCCGTAATTGGACTGACTAAAACGGCCGCGCTGGAATACGCACGGCAAAACATTCGAATTAACGCCGTTTGTCCGGTGTACACACATTCGACTATGGTCGAGGAACTCATCTCCAAGGCACCTGGTATGGAAGAACGCCTGCGCCGGATGATTCCAATGGGTCGCTTTGGGCAACCGGAAGAAGTTGCCCAAACGATTCTATGGCTTTGCTCGCCCGAAAACACCTTCTGCACAGGCCAGGCGATTCAGGTAGACGGTGGTATGACCGCTGGCTAACGGATTGGGATGTGATCCATGAGCCCACATCAGTCGCTATTCTTAGGCAAGAGTTGGTGAAGTTCCTTTAGCCATTCATCTTCTTTCGCGCGCATATGGGCCTCTTCTTCATCCGTTTTGTCGCCATAACCGCACAGGTGTAGCATGCCGTGGGCCAGTACCCGACGCATTTCCTGTTCGGCCGTGATGGCTAACTGGCTGGCGTTGTCGGCCACCCGATCGACACTGACAAAAATGTCACCTTCGATCAACTCCTCTTCTTCACTTTGATCGAAGGTGATAATATCGGTGTAGTAATCGTGCTGCAGATAGTCCCGGTTGACCTGGAGCACATGCTCGTCGGAGCAAAAAATATAATTCAGATCGCCGACCGAATAGCCTTCCTGTTCAGCCTGCTTTTTCAGCCATTGGGAGATTATCCGCTTCTGAAGTAGTTTATAAGGAACGTCCTCGTTAAAAAAACGAATCATAAGTAATAGTGAGTAATCGTCTGATTCAGTAATGCATTGGTCGCAGGCCATACGCAGGACGCCATATTATCAGTATCGGCCCTTCTGTAGGTTGTTCTTGCTGACTTACGTTGTTTAGTTGGTACAAAAGTCAGGTATTTCGTTCTAAGTTCATCTTCTCCTTTACGCTTTAGCTTATGAAAGCATTGTTGCTCGCCGAAAAGAACCAGCCACTACAACAGGTTGACGTACCTACACCTACTGCCGGGCCGGGCGAATTTCTCATCAGACTGGATGCCGCGGCTTTAAATCACCGCGATGTATTCATCCAGCAGGGTTTTTATCCGGGGATCAAACTTCCCGCTATTCTGGGTTCCGATGGTGCCGGAACCGTGATTGAAACCGGCGAAGGCGTGGATTCGACCTGGCGCGGACAAGCCGTTGTGATTAATCCGGCTATGCACTGGGGTGATAACCCGAAATTTTACGGCTCCGACTTCCGAATTCTGGGTATGCCCGATCACGGCACCTTTGCCGAATATGTAGTAGCCGGAAAGGCCTATGTTCACCACAAACCTGCTCATCTGTCATTCGAGCAGGCGGCCGCTCTTCCATTGGCGGGACTGACGGCCTGGCGTGCGCTTATGACACGGGCAGCCCTTCATACATCCGGCACGCCCGAAAAGGTGCTCATTACGGGTATTGGTGGTGGGGCCGCTTTATTTGCATTACAGTTCGCCGTGATGGCCGGAGCCAAGGTTTGGGTGACGTCGGGCTCCGACGAAAAACTGGCTAAAGCCAAAGCGTTGGGGGCTACCGGTGGCGTCAATTACCGCGATCCGGACTGGGCTAAAACGCTCATGACTCAGACGGGTGGAAACCGTGGGAGTTCGCTGCAGAGCGGCTATTTCGATGTTGTCATCGACAGCGCTGGTGGACCAGGCTTTGGCAAGTTGATTGATGTGACGGCACCGGGAGGGCGCATCGCTTTCTTTGGTGGAACAACCGGGGCTATCACCGACATTAGTCCGCCAAAAGTATTCTTTAAACAGCTATCTATTTTCGGGTCAACCATGGGTACTGAACATGAATTTGCCGACATGCTTTCGTTTGTTAACAGGCATACTATTGTGCCCGTATTGGATGAGGTATTTCCAATGAATGACATTGAGGAAGCCATGAAGAAGATGGATTCGGGTCGGCAGTTTGGGAAAATTGTCCTGAAGGTGAATGGCTGAGAATTTAACAAGTTAATGAATATGCACTAACTGACTCTTATTCGTCTACCCTTTTCACGTAGTAACTCTTACTTCACAGAGTTATCCACAATTCAATTGTGGATAACTCTGTACTTACGCACATTTTCGCAATTGATGGTAAATTGTAGTCAACCCTTCCTGTTGGGTACTTTACCTTTGTGATTATGCTTACAATAACGCCTTCAATCAAGCAAACATTATCGGACCGGTTAGCGACATACCAGCAGGCTGGCTTGCTTCGGCAGCTCCGAACGGCGGATGATTTTGTTGATTTTTGTTCCAATGATTACCTGGGTTTTGCCCGCTCTGCGTCGCTTCGACAGGCTATTCAGGAGGCCGATGCACACCGCGATATTTCCCGTACAGGTGCTACGGGTTCTCGGTTACTGGCGGGCCAGTCAGCCCTGGCCGACGAAGTGGAACAGGAACTGGCTCAATTTTACCAAACAGAAGCTTCGCTGATCTTTAACTCGGGCTACGACGCGAATATCGGCTTACTGGCCTGCCTGCCGAAAGCGGGAGATACGCTGCTGACGGACGAGCTGATTCACGCCAGTATGATCGACGGAGCGCGGCTCAGCTATGCTACGCGGCATCGGTTTGCGCACAATAATCTAGCCGATTTAACTCTGAAACTTCAGCAGGCAACCCAACGGGGCGGACAACTATTTGTGGCGGTCGAGTCGGTTTATTCGATGGATGGCGACAGGGCTCCTTTGGCCGATATAGCTGACCTTTGCGATCAGTACGGCGCGGCCTTGCTTGTTGATGAAGCCCACGCAACGGGCGTGTATGGGTCCGGAGAAAACGGCCATGGTGGAGAAGGGTTAGTGGTGGCGCTGGGTTTACAGGACCGGGTACTCGCCCGGATACACACGTTTGGAAAAGCGTTAGGCGTTCATGGAGCAGCTGTTGTTGGCCCAGTTCTGCTACGGCAGTATCTTATCAATTTTGCCCGCCCGTTCATTTACACCACCGCACTGCCGCCCCATAGCCTTCTGGCCATTCGCTGTGCGCATGAGCACGTCAGACAGAATCCGGATGCTTCGGCGCAGCTTCACGAACGACTTACCTACTTTCGTCAGCGGGTAGACGAGGTGCTGCCGGGTACGACCTGGACAAACAGCCAGTCGCCTATTCAGTGCCTGCTTGTTCCGGGAAACGAGAAAGCCCGGGCGGTGGCCGCAGAAGCCCAGCGAATTGGGCTGGATGTTCGGGCTATTCTGAGTCCTACGGTGCCAGTGGGGCAGGAGCGGTTGCGCCTGTGCATCCATGCGTTCAATACAACAAATGAAATAGATAGCCTGCTGGCAAGCTTACGAACAGCCCTGGCGAATAACTCAACCAATGACTAATCGCACACTAATTGTTGCCGGAATTGGAACGGAGATCGGTAAAACGGTTGCTTCGGCGGTTCTGGTAGAGGCCTTGCGGGCCGATTACTGGAAACCCATTCAATCGGGTGGGCTGGATGATTCGGATACAGACACCGTGCGTCGATTGATCAGTAATGTAACGTCTCGGTTTCATCCGGAAGCGTACCGGCTTACGGAACCCCTATCGCCCCATGCTGCAGCCGAAATTGATGGCGTTACGATTGACCTGGCTAAATTTGCTCCGCCCGAAACCCAGAATAAACTGATTATCGAACTGGCCGGTGGGCTGATGGTGCCGCTCAATGACCACGATCTGACGATTGATCTGGTCCGGCAACTGGGCTGTCCCGTCGTTCTCGTATCCCGGAATTATCTGGGCAGTATCAACCATACGCTGTTGTCTGTTGATGCCTGCCGGAGCCGGAACATTCCACTACTGGGCATTCTTTTTAATGGACCGACCGTGCCAACGTCAGAAACGTTTATTTTAACCTACACGGGCCTTCCCTGCCTTGGCCGCATTGGTCAGGAGGAACACATGACAAAAGAAGCAATACGAAAATACGCGGGCTCTATAGGGCAGACTCTGAAAAAGCTGGAATAATCTGAGGAGTAAACTTTACCAAGTCTTCACCAGCTCATCGAAGCGTTCCAGCAAAAACCTGGATTTTGGACCAACGTGACCGTTGCCAATGGTCAGATCGCCAATCTGGGTGATAGGTAGCACTTTTTTGGTCGAGCTGGTGGTAAAGGCCTCGTCGGCATCGTAGAGTTCAGATAGTAGGACAGGCCGTTCATCGACCTGAAAATCGCTCTGGGCTAGCTGAATAATTGTTTTTCGGGTAATGCCGCGCAGAATATGCCGATCCGGTGTGATGAGTCGATCCCCTTTTACGATAAAAAAGTTGCTTCTGCTTAATTCGCTGATTTCGCCCCCTTTCTGGTATAGCAAATCGGAGGCACGCGCGGCCCGAATGGCTTCGGCCATGAGGATGACCCGTTTGTAGTCCGTACTTTTTACTTCGGCCATCTCCCGGACATACTCATCCAGAATTACCTTGATGCCCTGCTCGTACTGAATAGTCGGGGTCGGGTGAATCATCTCGGTAAGAATAAGCAGATTTGGCCGTACTACGCTGATGCCATCAGGTGAGTATCCGCCGGTCAGGATAAACCGGAAGGCCAGATCACCGGGTGCGGTCAGTCCGGTTGCCAGGCTGGCTTCGCTGCTCCGCCCCATCAGGTCCATGACGATAGCGTATGTTTCATCTTTGCTTAGCGGTAAGGCCAGATGCATGCGCGAGGCCGAATTCTGAAACCGCTCCCAGTACCAGTCCCACTGAAACGGGCGACCGTTGTAGGTCAGAAAATAGTCAAAAAGCCCGTATCCCCGAAGCAGACTGAGATCCGTGATGCCAACAGCAAGCTGGTCGGTAGGGGCGATGGTACCATTAAAATAACCGTAATGCATGGGAGCGGGGTTGGAGTAACTCAGCGTCAAATATACAGGGAATACGTCAATTGCTTCGATGCCGGGCTGGATTGCCTGTTTCTAACCCAGGTCTTTTACCACCAACTGCACCGTGTAGCGGCTCTTTTGTTCCAGTAACAGTTTTTTGTTAGGCAGTACGCGATCAATGGTTCCCTGATCGTAGTAGCGAATGGTGATCAATTCAAGGCCGTCGTTGTAGCTGACCCGGAAATCCTGTTTCAGCAAATCCAATAAGGCAGGTACCCGATCCGGATTGTTGTCGACAACGACTGAAAAGCTGATTGCCGTGTTTTGCATCAGGTTTATTTTGACACCCGCCTGGGCAAATCGCCCGAAGATCCGGCTCAGGTTATCTTCCGCAATAAATGAGAAGTCATTTGGATGCAGTGAGATGAGTACCTGATTGACCTTGAAGATAAACGACGGAGTGGTCAGGTGACGCTCGTAATGACCAATAACAGTTCCGGAGGCACCAGGCTTCAGAAACGACTTAACATAGAGCGGAATCCCCTTGTTTTGAAGAGGTTTGATCGTTTTTGGGTGAATGACCGTAGCACCGTAATAAGCCAGTTCAATGGCATCCTGGTAGGTTAGTTTGTCCAGTAATACCGTCTCATCAAACCATTTTGGATCGGCGTTTAACACCCCAGGTACATCTTTCCAGATCGTAACACTCTCCGCATTCAGGCAATAAGCGAAGATAGCCGCCGTATAGTCGGACCCTTCGCGGCCAAGCGTGGTTGTCCGGTTATCGTCCGTTTTTCCAATAAAGCCCTGGGTAATGTATATGGTGTTCTTGGCAACGACTTCCTTTATTTGTCGATTTGTTACGTCCCAATCAACGCGACCTTCCCGAAACGTTACGTCGGTTCGTACCAGTTGCCGGGCGTCGAGCCACTGAGCGGGCAGGCCAGCCTGTATCAGATAAGCGGCAACAATCTGGGTAGACAGAAGCTCGCCCAGTGAAACAAGCTGATCGTAAACTTCATCATAAAAACCACTGACGGGCTGGTTAACGTAGTGGTCGAGGTAGGCAAATGTCTGGTTAACCCGGCTGAAGTCACCCGTCAACTCATTCATTATGGTGTAGTGATAGGCCTTCAGGCTCTCAATCTGGCTACGAACACTGTCTGTGTGCTGATCTGTATAAGCGCGGACGATGCTTTCCAGTGCGTTGGTTGTCTTGCCCATCGCCGACACAACAACAACCGTGTTCTGACCTTGTGCTTTGACAATTTCAGCCAGATTACGCACCCCGGCGGCATCTTTCACGGAAGCACCCCCAAATTTGAAGACTTTCATACCAGTAAAAAAACAGACAGGATTAACAGGGTTGACAGAATTTTGTTATCCTGTCAACCCTGTTAATCCTGTCGAAATGAAACTAATTAAACGCTTACCGTTCGGCCGGTAAAAAGGAGTTGGCGCACCGCGTCGGCAATGCCCTGTGGATCAAATCCACATTCGCGGTATAACTCAATTTGTTCACCATGTTCAATAACGGCATCGGGAATGCCCAGGCGCTTAACGCGAGCCATGTACCCGTTGTCGGCCATAAACTCCAGTACAGCGCTACCGAATCCACCCATCACACAGCCGTCTTCGACGGTCAACACCCGGTCGAAACGGCTAAAAATCTGATGGAGTAACTCCTCGTCAAGCGGTTTCACATAGCGCATATCAAAGTGGGCTGGCTTGATTCCTTCCTTCGCCAGCAGGCGCGTGGCTTCGACGGCGTAGTTACCGATATGGCCAATCGTCAGAATAGCTACCTCGTCACCGTCAGAAATCATCCGGCCTTTTCCAACAACCTGTTGTTCGAGTGGGGTGCGCCAGCTAGGCATCACGCCCTCGCCACGGGGGTATCGAATGGTAAATGCCTGTTTGCCTTGCTGAATGGTATCGGATTGTGCCGTAAACATCATGTTACGCAGCTCCTGTTCGTTCATCGGCGCTGCCACAATCATGTTTGGAATACAACGCATGTAAGCCAGATCATAAGCCCCGTGGTGCGTAGGGCCGTCGGCACCGGCAAAACCAGCCCGGTCGAGGCAGAATACGACGGGTAGTTCCTGAATACAAACGTCATGGATGACCTGGTCGTAGGCCCGCTGCATAAACGTCGAGTAAATATTACAGAAAACAACCTCGCCCTGCGTAGCCATACCTGCCGAAAATGTGACGGCATGTTGCTCGGCAATACCTACGTCGAAGGCCCGCTCAGGCATAGCCTTCATCATGATGTTCATGGAAGAGCCGGAAGGCATGGCCGGGGTTACACCAACAATGCGAGGATTAGCTTCGGCCAGCTCAACGAGTGTGTTGCCAAAAACGTCCTGGTATTTAGGTGCCTGGGGCGTATCGTAAATTTTCTTTTGGATAACCCCCGTTACCTTGTCAAATAAACCCGGCGCGTGCCATTTGGTCTGGTCTTTCTCGGCAGGGGCGTAGCCTTTACCTTTTACCGTAAGAACATGAAGCAGTTTCGGACCGGGAATGTGCTTCATGTCGTCCAGAACACTGACCAGATGATCAATGTCGTGGCCATCGATTGGTCCGAAATAACGGAGATTGAGCGATTCGAAAAGATTACTTTGTTCGAGCAGCGAGCTTTTTATACCCGACTGAACCTGCGACACCAGATCCTGGGCTGTTTTGCCCAGCTTGTCCATTTTTCCGAGCAGGTTCCAGACCTCGTCTTTCACCCGGTTATATGTTTGCGACGTAGTAATGTCGGTCAGGTATTCGCGCAGGGCACCAACGTTTGGGTCAATGCTCATGCAATTGTCATTCAGGACAATGAGCAGATTGCTGTCCGTAGCACCGGCGTGGTTCATTCCCTCGAAGGCCTCTCCCGCCGTCAGGGCACCATCGCCAATAACGGCAATGTGGTTACGCTGCGAATTGCCCTGCAACTGCGAAGCTACGGCCATGCCCAGTGCCGCCGAAATAGACGTAGAGGAGTGACCCACACCGAAGGAGTCGTACTCGCTTTCTTTCCGTTTGGGGAAACCGGAAAGGCCTTTATAAAACCGGTTGGTATGAAACTTTTCCCGCCGACCCGTCAGAATTTTATGGCCGTAAGCCTGGTGGCCCACATCCCAAACCAATTGATCGTCGGGGGTATTGAAAACATAATGAAGGGCAACGGTTAATTCTACTACCCCCAGGCTGGCACCAAAATGTCCGCCAAAAACCGATACATCATCAATAATAAACTGGCGTAGTTCATCAGCGACCTGAGGTAAGCGGGATTTATCGAGTTTACGAAGATCTTCGGGGGTATTAATTGTGGCAAGAAGGCTGCCGGGGGTAATCAGCATGGTGGTAGCAGATAAGCGTCTGTCTTACAACAACACACGTACATAAACCTTTGTTCTCCTGGCAGCTTGCCAGCAGATTTGTACAACGAAGCTACTACAAATTTCAATAATTATAAAAAATCTAAGCCTTCAGTTACCCATATACATACGTGGGCACAGAAGGCTTAGATTTTTAAGGGAATAATGAGCATTCTACGCAGCCCTTTGTTAGTATAACTAAATGAGTAAATAGTTATCTACAGGTGCCGGTTTAGCAACTAATTGCGCTGACTTGCCCGAAAGAGCTTTTGCTTTTCCTCCCGGGTGAGGCTTTCGTAACCGGACCGGGAAATTTTGTCCAGAATTGTATCTACTTCATCCTGATCAGGCGTTGAGGCTGATGGAGTAGCTGCCCCCGTCGATGAGACATACGTACTGGCTTGCGTGTTTGCGTTGCTGCGCTGGCGATAAGATACTTTAACCGCTGGCTTGGGTCTCAATAGATTACTCCATCCATCAGCGAGCCAGTAAATGGGTCGACCGAGATCGGTGCCGTTCTGTAACAGTTTAACGTAGGCAAATCCCATCAGAGCACCACCCAGGTGAGCCAGGTTGCCACCCGCATTTGACCCTGCCGATTGGGCGACAGAAAGGATGATAAAAAAGAAAACGATATACTTGATACGTACCGGGCCAAAGAACAGCAAATGAAACGTGTAGTTTGGCAACAGCGTGGCTGCCCCGACAGCTACCGAAAAGGCAGCAGCGGAAGCCCCTAACATGCGAGCGGTATCAGCCTGGCCCTGGAAATAAGGTACCAGGTTGTACATGGCCAGATACAGCAAACCACCCGCTACCCCGCCCATGATATACAGGCCCATCAAACGGCGATTGCCCAGGTATTCGTCAATTAGCCGACCAAACCAGTACAAAAACAGCATGTTGTAGAGAATGTGGAAAATCTCCTCATGCGTGAAAAAGTAAGTGAATAACGTCCAGGGTTTGTGCAGAAAGGAATTTATGTCGCCTGGAATTAGCAGCTGCGACATGATAAAGCCATATCCTGAATTCTGAGCCATTGTCAGGCTGACTTTTGTCACTAACAGAACCAGAAAAATGACGACATTAACCAGTATCAATTGAACCAACGTATTGTTGGGTTTATTGAATTCGCTCCGAAAATCATCGAACAGCCCGCTCATCCCTAATAAAACGTTTTTCGTTGTGAACCCCAGTATTTCACCAATATAAATGCAAACAACATACCACCAATATGGGCGAAATGAGCAACGTTGTCAGACTGTGCCCGATAGACTCCCGAGTAGACTTCGAAGGCTCCGTAAAAGATAACGAGATACTTGGCCTTCACTGGTATAGGTGGAAACAATAAAAACAGTTGAGTGTTCGGAAACAAAAGTCCGAAGCCCATAATCACCCCAAAAATCGCACCGGACGCGCCGACCATTGGCTCGTCAACCTGGTTGGTAAAAATCCGGTTGACGATGGTTACGCTGTCCTGAATATTGTTGCTATCACTCGGATATACCCTGAATTTTTCAATAAAAGGGGCTAGCCCGTCGTAATAAGACCCCGCGTGCTGATCCACAAACGCCATGAAATTTTCGTAGCTTGGGCTGGCCCGATAGCTTTGAACTGTCTCATATACGTCGTGCATCTCAAAATAGTTTATACCGGAAAATAATAATGCCGCACCCAGACCGGTAAAAAAGTAAAAGAACGTAAATCGCTTGGGTCCCCAGTACCGTTCGAGCATTGGCCCAAAAACTACTAAGCCAATCATGTTACTGAAAATGTGGTTAAAACCACCATGCAGAAACATGTGTGTTAATAACTGGATCGGGTTGAATCTATCCGACAGAAACGAGTGTAATCCAAATTGCTGAATGATGGATTCGTTCGTGACTAGAAAAACCAACACATTAATGATTAACAGAACGCGAACTACCGGAGAAAGTGAAAACATCTTACTAGTGACAAGTTATGCTGATTAACTCAATTATCAGCGAAATAAAGCCGCAATTTTATCCAACGACAAGACAACCGTTACGGGTTCGCCGGTGGGTGTATAGCTTGGGTTTGCCGACGCAAATAGTTGATTGACCAGAGCCTTTCGTTCCGTTGCGCTCAGGCGGTTCACATACCGCATAGCCGACCGGCGAG
The DNA here is from genome assembly GCF_054776635.1 of Spirosoma lituiforme. Taxonomy (NCBI): domain Bacteria; kingdom Pseudomonadati; phylum Bacteroidota; class Cytophagia; order Cytophagales; family Cytophagaceae; genus Spirosoma; species Spirosoma lituiforme. The sequence goes on along the minus strand of NZ_BAAHBO010000003.1, from coordinate 675,655 downwards.
CCAACGAACGCGCCATCGATTCAATCCGGTCTATTTTCAATCGGCCGGTATCTGCCCGTAATTGGGCCAGCAAGTTAGAAAATAACTCTTCTTCATTCTCGCCCATGATCAGCGTCGGCACGCCCCGAATAACGAACGTATTGGCACCCAGTTCGTCGAATTCAAATCCCAGATTCGTCAAATCGTCCCGCAGGTCAAGAGCCAGCTGAAAATCGACGGGCATCAATGTAATCGTTTTTGGAAACAGCAACTGCTGCGACGACCCATTCCGCTTTGTCAGGGCTGTGTAAAATTGATCGTACAGAATACGCTCGTGAGCACGCCGTTGATCAATCAGCAACATACCAGACCGGATTGGAGCCAACAAGTAACGGTTCTGTACCTGAACAATGGTATCATCATCAACTAATATGGGCACGTCTTGTTCGGGTAACTCTAAATCAACGTTTAATTGATTGGCCCGGCTTCCTAACGTAATGGGCTCATTATCGGGCAGTACCTGTTCAGGTGGTGGCGTAGCCTGAGGGGATTTTCCGAGCCAGTCGTCCCCTTCTTCTGGCACGCTCTTTGGCGTTGTCGGGCGATCACTGGGAACGGGGGTAGCAACGCCATCGTACAACGCCTGCCAGTTGTTGACTGAGGGCTTCTTTGGTACATCGAAACCACTGCCCGCAGCCTTATCCAGCGATTCATTCCGCGATGAACTCCGCTCGTTGGTGGGTTGCATGTTGCCTGATGCCCAGGACGGTGTTATAGGTCGGGCATTGGTTGTTGGCTGGGGGACGGGCGCCGTAGCGCTATTCGGTTTCGTATCTAATGTCTCTTGTTTTGCTGGGCTTGGACGAACACCAGCCAGAAAGTTTACGTCGGAGTCGAAGTCGAGCGAAGGGGAGAGGTTATAGAGCCCCACCGCTTTCCGGACAGCAGCCATCATGATGGCATATACGGACCGCTCGTCGTCAAATTTGATTTCCGTCTTGGTTGGATGAATATTGATATCGATGTGCGACGGATCAATATCGATGAACAAAACGTAGAACGGATGGCTACCCTCGGGCAGCGTGCCTTCGTAAGCGCCAACAACCGCATGATGCAGGTAGTTGTGGCGGATAAATCGATTGTTGACAAAAAAGAACTGCTCGTTCCGGGCTTTCTTGGCTGATTCGGGCTTGCCAATGTAGCCATGTACCGTCACGTAGGGCGTTTGTTCTTCACAAAAGTTGAGCTGCTCGCGGTAACTCTTGCCAAACATGTCGACAATCCGGCGGCTTAGTTTACCGGCCGGCAGGTTATAAATTTCCTGATCGTTGTGAAACAGTGAGAAAGCAACCTCCGGGTTGGCCAGCGCTACCCGCTGAAACTCATCGATGATGTGCCGCATTTCTACCGAATTTGACTTCAGGAAGTTGCGCCGGGCGGGTACGTTGAAAAATAGGTTTTTGATGAGCAGGTTCGTACCAGGCAGGCAGGAAATGGACTCTTGAGCTTTGATGTCAGAGCCTTCAATCCGGATCAACGTGCCTAATTCTTCCTCGGCCCTCCTTGTTCGCATCTCAATCTGGGCAACCGCAGCGATGGACGCTAGTGCCTCACCCCGAAAGCCCATCGTACGAATACGGAAAAGGTCGTCGGATGTCCGGATTTTGGACGTTGCATGTCGTTCAAAACTCATTCGGGCGTCGGTTTCCGTCATGCCGAGGCCATCGTCCACAATTTGAATCAAGTTGCGGCCTGCTTCCCGAATAATGACCTGTACGGATTTCGCTTTGGCATCCACCGAGTTTTCGAGCAGCTCTTTGACGACGGAAGCTGGTCGTTGAACAACCTCTCCAGCGGCTATCTGGTTGGCAATCGAATCGGGCAGTAGCTGGATGACGTTTAACATAGTGGGTAAAATCTCCCTGAATAGATAGCGGCCTTATGATACAATATACAAAAATAACCCGGTAAGAACCCTTATAATTCAACGTAATTTGAGGGAAATCCCCTAGATGCGAAATGCCGCCAGCGCGAAACGGATTAGGTCTCGTACTGGCGGCATTAAAGGCCTTTAGCCGAAAATCGTTAGACTTTGATTTCTACATCAACACCACTGGGTAGCTCGAGCTTCATCAGAGCGTCTACCGTTTTAGCACTGCTGCTATAGATGTCTACCAACCGCTTGTACGTGCAAAGCTGGAATTGCTCCCGAGCCTTTTTGTTAACGTGGGGCGACCGCAGTACGGTGTAGATTTCTTTGTTCGTTGGCAGAGGGATAGGACCGCTTACAATAGCACCCGTTGATTTAACCGCTTTCACGATTTTCTCCGCCGACTTGTCAACCAGCATGTGGTCGAACGACTTTAGCTTAATGCGAATTTTTTGACTCATTGTGTTTTGGTTCGTTATGTGAAAAGGGTCGCCGAAAGAACCATTTACTCCAGCGGCACAAAAAAAAGGTAGTCGACCGGTTCTGACCGACTACCCTGTATTGACAAGGACCGACTATTTGCCGCCTTTTTCTTTAGCTACTACAGTCTCTGCCAGGTTGTTTGGAACAACTTCATAGTGAGCGAAGGTCAGGTTGGCCGTGGCACGTCCCGATGACATCGTCCGCAAATCAGTCACATAACCGAACAGTTCAGAAAGAGGAACGTCCGCCTTGATCACTTGAGAACCCGCTTTCGTATCCATACCTTTCATAACACCCCGACGACGGTTCAGGTCACCCGTGATTGGACCCGTATATTCTTCTGGTGTCAATACTTCAACCGCCATGATTGGTTCGAGCAATTTCGGGCCAGCCTGACGAGCGGCTTCACGGAAACCGATTCGGGCTGCCATTTCGAACGACAGAGCATCGGAGTCAACATCGTGGTAGGAACCGTGGAATATCCGGACTTTCATGCTTTCGAGTGGGAAGCCAGCCAAAGGCCCGTTTTTCAACGACTCTTTAAAGCCTTTTTCGATAGCCGGGATAAATTCGCGGGGAATTACACCACCAACAATGCCGTTCACAAACTCTAAGCCGGATGGAATAAGGCCCGTTTCGTCTTCGCCACGGGGTCCAAGTTCAAACACGATATCCGCGAATTTACCGCGACCACCTGTCTGCTTCTTGTATACTTCCCGGTGCTCAACATTTTTGGTAAGCTTTTCTTTGTAAGCTACCTGTGGCGCACCCTGGTTTACTTCAACTTTAAATTCACGACGCATCCGGTCAATGATGATCTCCAGGTGAAGTTCGCCCATACCACGGATAATGGTCTGGCCGGTTTCTTCATTCGATTCAACTTTGAGGGTCGGATCTTCTTCGATCAATTTGCCAATGGCTTTCGAGAAGTTGTCCTGATCGGCCGATTTCTTCGGTTCGATAGCGTAACCGATAACGGGATCGGGGAATACCATCGATTCCAGAATAATCGGGTGTTTTTCGTCCGATAGCGTATCGCCGGTTTTGATGTCTTTGAAACCAACAACAGCACCGATGTCACCTGCTTCCAGACGTTCGATTTGATTCTGCTTGTTGGCGTGCATCTGGAAAATCCGCGAAATCCGCTCTTTGTTACCCGACCGGTTGTTTAGGATGTAAGAACCTGATTCCAGCACACCCGAGTAAGAACGGACAAAGCACAACCGACCTACGTAGGGGTCGGTAGCAATTTTGAACGCCAGACCCGAAAAAGGCTCCGTTGTAGATGGCTTGCGGGAAATTTCGGCTCCCGTGTTAGGATCCGTACCAAAAATGCTGTCTTTGTCCAGAGGTGATGGCAGTAATGACATCACGTAATCGAGCATGGTTTGAACGCCCTTGTTTTTGAACGAAGAACCGCAAAGCATGGGAACGATCTTCATGGCGATGGTTGCTTTACGCAGGGCCGCCAGAATTTCGTCTTCCGAGATCGATTCAGGATCTTCGAAATATTTCTCCATCAGCGAATCGTCGAATTCGGCAACAGCTTCAAGAAGTTTTTCACGCCATTCCGTGGCTTCGTCCAGCATATCGGCAGGAATGGGGACAACCTCAAAGGTCATACCCTTGTCCGAATCATTCCAGACAATACCCCGGAAGTTTACGAGATCGACAACGCCTTTGAAGGAGTCTTCCTCGCCGATTGGCAACTGAAGCGGAACCGCGTAGCTACCCAGCATTTCCTTAACCTGCTTGCACACGTTCAGGAAGTCGGCACCGGAGCGGTCCATTTTGTTAACGAAGCCCAAACGAGCTACGTTGTAGTTGTTCGCCAGACGCCAGTTCGTTTCTGACTGGGGCTCAACGCCGTCAACGGCACTGAACAGGAACACCAGACCATCCAATACACGCAGCGAACGGTTCACTTCAACTGTGAAGTCAACGTGGCCAGGTGTATCAATGATGTTGATGTGGTACTTATTCTCGCGGTAGGTCCAGTCAACAGTTGTAGCCGCTGAGGTAATGGTAATACCCCGCTCCTGCTCCTGCTCCATCCAGTCCATCGTTGCGGCACCATCGTGTACCTCACCAATTTTGTGGCTTACCCCTGCGTAATAGAGAATTCGTTCGGTTGTGGTCGTCTTACCCGCATCAATGTGGGCAGCGATACCGATGTTTCTCGTGAAATTTAAATCGCGAGCCATTAGCTTGTTATACTGATTGTTATGTTTTTCTAAAATCGAAGGAAGAAGCTGCTACAGTTTGTAAAAGGCTCCTTTGCGAATCAGGACGCAAAATTACTGAAAGTCAACGACAAATCAAATGGAAAGGCAAAGAATATAGTGGAAACCGATGTTTGCCGCAGACCTGCGCGATGCCGTAGCCATTGATTGTGTTTGGCACGAAAAATGGCCGGATTCCTCGGTTGAGAGATCCGGCCATGTCTGGTACGGGTCGTTATTTGTCCGTTTATTCTACAGGTGCTTCAACAATGGCGACAATTTTCCAGAGCGCTCGTATATCCTGCAAGGGAACGGTTACGTTACCACCGTTCGGATTGTCGGAGTGGAGCGTCAGGTATTTGCGGGTCAGGAGTTCGTTATCCCGGATGCGTTTGACAACAAAGTAATCCCGATACATAACGGCATACACACCACCCGACTGGTATTCCCAGTTGTTTTCGCTAACGGGGATGGCCAGTACTTTAGCGCCGTGTGTTAGCTGGGGGCTCATGCTGCTCCCCGAAATTTCCAGAACAACCCCGTTCTTGTGTCCCTTCATAATGGGCTTACGAACACGGAACGATTCCACTTCATTCGTGCTGATACCATCACTAAAGCTTTCCACAAAACTGGCGTAGAATTTCACCGGCACGAAGGGAACCTCAACTGTATCATCCTCTGAGGTCATAATGCGGGCGTTTGCCTGCGGAGCATTCAACACGGGTGTAATCCCCCGGATCAGATAATCGGCACTTATTTGTGGATAACAGGCCAGTAAACTCATAATCGTATCGTATGAAGGCTTGGCCCGCCCATTCAAAATATTGTAAAATTTTGATGGGTTTTCGCCTAACTCTTTGGCAATCTGGTATATAGTTATGCCAAGAGCATCGAAAACATGCTTTAGTCGATCCTGGATAGTCACGGAGATAATAGTTTCTTTTAGACAATTTTTAACCATTGTCGCCCGAATAAGTAGTCTATATAATACAAGTAAAATATATTGCGCTTGTATTACAGCAAACATAGTCAAAATATAGACGAGTTCATGTGCCGTAAGATACTTTCTTACCCAAAAAACGAATGAATCATAACCGACTGTCTACGCACACGCTGCCAACAATTCTGTTTGTGGACATGAACAGCTTCTTTGCCTCCTGCGAACAGCAGGACAATTACTGGCTGCGCGGCCGGCCGGTTGGGGTATGTGTGTATACCGGGCGGAAAGGCTGCATTATTGCCCCCTCGATAGAAGCAAAGGCACGGGGTATAAAAACGGGGATGCGGCTGGATGAAGCAATGGTCCTGTGCCCGGAACTTGTGCCGATAGAAACACACCCGGCGCGGTATCGGGAGTACCATGTCAGGATTGTTGAGGTGCTGCGTACGTTCTCAGACGATGTGGTACCCAAAAGTATTGACGAGGCTGTTGTCGATTTAACAAATTACCAATTGGTCTATAAAGACATGCAACAGACGGCCCTGGCTATCAAACACGCCATCAGGCAAAAGGTGGGCGATTGGCTGCGATGTTCAATTGGAATTGCTCCGAATGTCTTCCTGGCCAAACTGGCTTCAGATATCCAGAAACCCGATGGCCTGACGGTTATTACGCCAGATACAATTGATCAGGTGTTGCAAACGCTGAGCCTAACCGACTTGCCCGGTATTGGCGACCGCATGGCAGACCGACTGCAGGCAGGTGGGGTACATACACCACTCGAACTTAGGTATGCTTCGCCGGAGCACCTCCGGGCCGTTTGTAAAAGTATTATCGGCTGGCACTGGCACTTGCGGCTCAACTTTGGTGGCGAGGTAGATCTGGACACGAGCGCTGATAACAAAAGCATGTCGGCCATGCGCACCGTATCAACGGACCAGCGTAACACCCCCGAACGTCTGGAAGAATTGGTGCAGTCGCTCTGTCTGACCCTCGAACGTAGAATGGTGAGCAAGGGCGTTTTCTGTCAGGACATGTCGTTTTCCTGCCGTTACCAGAATGGAAAAACCTACAATTACGAGGTGCGTTTTTCGGAGCCGAAGCAGGACGGTCCCGAATTGTTTGCTATTATACAGGCGCGTTTGCTAATGTTTCAGAACGTGAACCAGTGCGAACCAGTCTTGAACGAACACCTGCGTAGTGTGTCTGTATCGGTATTTCGGTTTATACCGGCAGAAGCCGTGCCGCTGAGCCTGTTTGGGAACGATACGCGTAAGGACAAATTTCGCCAGACGCTCTACGATCTGAAGGCAAAATTTGGTCCGGACAAACTACTCCGGGCTACCGAACTGCGCGATGATCCCGCTTATCGGGATGTGATTGGCTTCGGAAATATCAAGGACTTGTAAAAGGACTAAGCAGTCTCCGGCTGTTGGTAGCATTAGTTGTCAATCAAACAGCAGAGACTGCTTAAGCCAGCCGAAGCGACTGAACGGTCTATTTAGAGATGATTTTATCAGCAAGTGCGTCATGCCGAACCGCTCGGGCGGCCCCGTTGTTTCGGCATGACGCACCGGGAAACCACTTTACACACGTTTAGACAGCTTCAGCGTAGTACACCCATTTTTCCCGCCTGAAAATCACTAAAGGCTTCCAGAATTTCTTCCCGGGTGTTCATAACGAATGGGCCATACACCGCTAATGGCTCCTGAATGGGTTCCCCAGCTAATATAAGTATCTTCATTCCCGAAGTCGTAGTCAGATCAATAGTATCACCATCAATCTTCGTGAGGGCGATCTGGCCGCGCTCAATTGGCTTACCATTTATTGTTCCCTGTCCACGAAGCACATACACCATAAGGCTATGGCTGGCAGGAACAGTAATCGTTTCGGCCTGGCCGTTGGCCAGTGTCAGGTCAGCAACGGTAATCGGGCTAAACGTGTTGGCCGGGCCTTGTAAGCCCGCCAGTTCACCGGCGATAACCCGTAACTGGCCGCCATTGGGCAATGTATCCGTTGGGATACGCGACGAAGCGATGTCCTGGTAACGTGGTGGGTTCATCTTGTCTCTGGCCCGCAGGTTAACCCATAATTGAACAAAATCGAGATTTCCACCTTGCCGAGAAAACGCCTGTTCGTGTTTTTCTTCGTGAATAATACCCGAAGCAGCAGTCATCCATTGTACATCGCCGGCAAAAAGCTTACCGTGATTTCCGGCCGAATCGCGGTGCTCCAGCGCACCGTCGTACACAATCGTCACCGTTTCGAAACCCCGGTGCGGGTGCTCATCAACCCCTTTTTGCTGGTCGGAAGGCTGTACCTGCATGGGGCCATGGTGGTCTAACAACAGAAACGGATTGAACGGCCGTGACCCCTGCGGATGAAAGGCATTCAGGCCCACAAACCCATCGCCAACGCTGTTGGGGGTGGCGGTCCGGATATCGGAAATTGTGCGTTGCATTTTCATAATACGTGTAGATACATGTATTATGAAAACTAACTTAGTAACCGACTAGTTCATTTTTTAATGTGTTGCCTTATACACCTCAATTACCCAACCAGAATCTGCTCGTTCGGGCAGAAGAAGGTTGTTCGGCCACCCACCACCGAACGTTCGATGCGGGTTTGGCAGCGAGGGCAGAATTTATGCGCTTCCACATCGTCGTAAGGAGAACTGTCCCACTCCCGAACGTGAATCAGAAACCCACTCGGGAAATCCCGATAGGTGGCCTCGTAGCGGATGGCTGTCGTAAGAACAAGCTGAATGGCATCGTGAAGCGCGCTCATTTGCGCATCCGTGAGGGTGTCGGCGCGTTGCTCGGGGTGGATAAACGCCTGAAAAAGCACTTCATCGACGATCCAGTTGCCCAGCCCGGCGACTACACTCTGATCCAGCAGGACAGGTTTGATCAGCGCTTTCTTGCGCCGTACCCGATTGGTCAAGGCTTCCAGAGAAATGTCGAGACCATCGTCTCCAATCTTTTTCCGCACCAGAAACGAAGGTATATCATTGATCAGGCCGACCCGCTCGAATTTTCGGGGGCACAGAAAGCCCAGATTGAAGCCGCTGGTAAACTCGAAAACGATGCGGGCAAAACGGGGCCGGTCGAGCGAAGCGTGGTAATAGGCCAGATCGCCTGTCATGCCAAAATGCATGTGAACAATTGTATCGGGCGCATCGGTCAGAACAAACAGGTTTTTGCCCACGCGTTGCGTACCCGTAAATTGCCTGCCGATCAGTGCGTTTTGTAGGGTCGATAGATCAGTTGTCAACAGCTTTTTGTCTTCAACGTCAATGTGGCTGATGGGCTGATAAAGCGATGAAGTTTCGAGGTACTGGCGTCTGATTTCAACTTCTGGTAGTTCTGGCATGGTCAATACGTTTGAGGGGCAACCATCCGTTTACTGGCGTTGTTTCCGGCTACCGTCTGGTCAACAGGGCTGTAACCTGTAGGGTTATTAAAAAAAAGTGTTTATTTTGCGGTGTACTTAGCTGGTAGTCAGAAGTACTTTTTGGGATAATCCGGAGTCAGATTAAAAACTTTTTTAGATGGCTGTACGTTGTAGGAAGGCAATAGGTTAGCGTATACAACGTTCCAATACAAACCTGTGTAGAGGCAACCCCGGCTTTCGGTGCCGATTTTTATTTTCTCATTCACTAAAAAACCTCAGATGTAACAACCTCTACACAACCGCGAAAGCGGCTTTTTTTACAAGTCTGTGCATGTTCAATTGTTAAACTGAAAATTTTCAATGGAAAATAATCCGCAAAAGTCTAAAACAAACGGTGCCCTTCTGGCTGCCCTCATCATTATGACGGGTTTGGCTGGTGTATCGAGTTATCTGTACTTCGATCAGAAAAAAGTCTCTGAAAATCAGGAGGTGACCATTTCCGAGCGTGTAGAAGAACTGTCGACAACCCGCGTTAAGCTGGATTCGATCTCGACAGCCCTGGATGCTAAGATTGCCGAAGTACAAAAACTGGGTGGTGACGTTTCGGAGCTGGAGAAAATGAAAGTGCAGCTGGAGCAGGATAAGGCTTCGTTACGCAAAGGAAACCGGATATCCATCGCTAAATACGATGCTAAAATAAAACAGTACGAAGCGTTTCTGGTCGAAAAGGATACGCTCATTGCCAGTTTGCAGCGTGAAAACGTGACCCTGGCATCGAACGTTAAGGTGCTGGATGAAGAAAATACGGGCCTGAAAACACAACGCCAGCGTCTGGCCGACTCGGTTACGACGGTTGTTTCACAAAATCAGGAACTTGCCACCAAAGTGACCCGGGCTGCCGCTCTGAAAGCGCAAAACGTGAAAGTATTTGCGGTTAATGCCAAGGGCAAGGTTAAAGAAGATGACTCCTACAAAGCCAAACGTTTAGACAAAATAAAACTGGTTTACACGCTGCTCGATAATCCGCTGACAAAAGAAGAACCTAAGGATGTGTTCGTTCGGGTACTTGATCCATCGGGCGCTGTTGTATCGGATATGGCTAATGGATCGGGTACGTTTTCGGTAGATGGCAACGAAACCATCTATACGACCAAACAGACTGTAAATTACACCAGCAACGGCCAAAACGTCGAACTTCTTTACACACGTGGTATTCCTTACAAACCCGGCAAATACACAGTAGAGCTTTATTCGGAGGGTTTCCGGATTGGTTCGGGTGAATTTGCGGTCCGCTAATATTTCAAAGTACTACGTAAAAAAAGCGCGCTACCCAACGGTGGCGCGCTTTTTTTACGTAGTACTTCCGGTGTGATGAACACTCCCACTCGCCTGGATTAAAGCGTTTATTGCTTAATACCCGCAAAATAGAAAAGGTCCTGCGGATTATCCTGAACGTTGATACGCAGCAGTTTATCCTGCTTTTCCATACCATTGTCCGTGAAGACCCGATCGGTCTGTAAGGTACCTATATTCGAATTGGCCACGCGCAGTTGAACCCCGTTGGCCTGGCGGCTCAGACTAACATGCTCAATTGAACGGCTGATTTTTACGGGGGAAAACTTAGTGTAAATTAGCGTTACTGTACTGTCCGACTGCGCTTTCAATTCAGCATACGGCATTTGGCCGGCCGAAATGGCTACGCAGGAAGGGTCAAGATAAAAGTTAGTTCGATACGTGCCAACTACTTCACTGGCCAATGAAGTCGAGCTAGGTTGCACATCAGCTTCTTCCTGACAAGCAGTCAGTGAGCCTAGCAGCGCGCAGAAAAGCAGTTGTTTTTTCATATCAGTTACCTATTTGATTTGGAGACCCAATTGAACCTGGAAAGGTTGGAGCCTGATCGGCATTTTTTTCAGCTTCTCCTGGTTCAAAATTAACGGCATCGACCCATACTTTCATATCGTTCAACGTCATTTGCCCAAATTGAGTGGTAAACGCGACATCAGCGGCATCCCGACCATACGCTACCGTAATTCGGTTGCCGAGCGGAGTTTTCTGCGTAGCGTCAAACGTGAACCAACGTCCATCTACATACGCTTCAAACCAGGCGTGAAGATCCATAGGGTCAAGTTTGTACAGATAGCCGACAACCATCCGGGCCGGAATATTCAGCGCCCGGCAAAGCGATATGCCCAAGTGCGTAAAGTCCCGGCAAACCCCAATCCGGCTGGCGGCCGTATCGACTGCCGATGTGCTGGCATTGCTAGTTCCGTACTGATAGGTTACGTTTTCATTGATCCACTTACGAATCGCTTCGGCCTGGTCGTAACCTGACTCCACGTTTTCCGTAATCTGAGCGGCTAGATTTCCCAACTGATCCGATTGGCAATACCGGCTCGGCAGCGTGTAGTGAAGTACGTCATCTGGCAGCTCTTCTACCGGCGTATAGGGCGCACCGGGAGCTGTGTCAATGAGGTCGGCTGTTTGAACAGTTGCCGAAAAATGAATGGAAAACGGCCCTTCGGGAGCTACCAATCGCTGGCAGAGGTTGCCGTACATATCGGTAAACTCGGTAACGTTAACGGCAGGGGTAATCTGGTATTCTTCCCGCATGATCCACTGTCCTGCACCAGACTGAGGACGTAGCATTAAAATTAATGGAGTCGGCGTTTGAGCGGAGAAAGACAGTTCGCAGCCAGCATTAAGTTGCATCGTTAAGTAGATAATAAGAGTGATTTAGAGTTGTTTTAACATATAGTCTAACGCGTGTCTGGACCGATGGTTACCAATTTGAGCATCTTTATTTGCTCATTTTCGGACAATTACAAACTCTACTCGTCTATTTTTCTGGCGCCCCTCGTCGGTATCATTGGTTGCAACGGGTTTCGATTCACCAAAGCCTTTACTGGCTACCCGGTCGGGCTCGATGCCTTTGCTGATAAAATACTCGCGAACCGAGTCGGCCCGATCCTGCGAAAGTTTGGCGTTTATTTCGTTGGAACCCGTATTGTCCGTGTGTCCACGAACTTCAATAACCATTTTGGGGGTTTCGTTCAGGGTGGTAACCAGCCGGTCGAGTTCGGGACCTGACTCCGGCCGAAGTTCTGATTTTCCTGTATCGAAAAAGATGTTGTTCAGCCGCACAACACTGCCGCTCACCAACGGAATCATAATCAGTTGTTTGCCCGTAACCTCCTGAAAACCCTTGGGTTGCGTTAGGTCAATGTTGTCGCCTTCGGCAATGAAATCCTTGGCGATTGCACGCATCGAGTATTTCTGGCCATAGGGCAACACGATCTTGTACTCGCCCGTTAGCGGATCGGAGGTTGCCTCGCCCACTTCGGCGCCATCGGGCAGGGTCTGGTAAATAATGCGGGCTTCAACGGGTTTCCCCGTCGTTTGGTTAATAACCTTGCCGCTAATGAGGGCAACGGGATCGGGGCGGGGTGCGTCCGTTTTATTGGCCACCTCATCACCTCCGCCACCCAGTTTGCCGGGTTGATCGGTAGGCTGACTGTCGCTCAGCTTGATTCGAACGATGTCGCCTTTTCCAAGCGTATTTTTGAAGGTGGTCAGGTACGCATAGTCGCCCGAAGCGCCGAGCGTGTAATAGGCGTCGTACCCATCTGTGTTGACTTTCGGGCCGAGGTTAACCGGCTTCGACCAGTGTTTCCAGGTTTTGTCGACCCGTTTGCAAACGTAAATATCGTTGCTGCCCAGTCCGCCATCCCGGTTACTTGAGAAATACAGCGTAGCCCCGTCGGGGGCGAGAAAAGGCGTTGTTTCCGTAAACTTCGTATTAACCTCAACGCCAAGGTCCATGGGTTTTGTCCACGACCCGTCTTTTTGCCGGAAGGTAACGTACAGATCGTCTTCTTTACTGTTTTTCTTCTCGCTGAACGCCATGAGCAACACCTTCCCATCGGCCGACATAAAGCCGCAGTCGAACTGGCCTTTACTCATGTTGACGTAACCGGGAATGTCTATCTTCTGCGGTGGCGACCAGCCGCTGGCGGTTTTTTTGCTGAGCGAAAAGCCCCTGGTTTCGTAGGTTCCATTGTTGTATTGCCCTTTTATGAGCATGCTGTTGCCATCGGGCGTGATGCTGTAAGCGCAGTTGTACTCATCTTTGTTGAGCGGAAAACCCATCCGTCGGCCAGGGCCCCACTTGCCACTAGTCGGGTCTAGCTCAGAATACCAGATATCCTGACTGCCTTTCGTTCCATGGGTGTTGTTTGGGTGGCTGATCCGGGCGAAATAGAGCGTTTTGCCATCCGGCGAAATCATTGGATTGATCTCATTGTATTCCGAGTTGACCTGGCTCCCCAAATTTTCGACACCTGTACCTGAACTTGCCGTTTGGGCTGAGTCTAACTTGGGTTGCCCGTATACAAGCAACGAGATATGTACTAAAAAGCAGGCTACAACAGCGCCGGAAGCATTCATGAACGTAAGATGGGACAGTAAGGTGCTTACAGAAGGAACGTTGGTAAGACTCGGTTTTGTATGAACCGATCTGGTTATACCACCCGCAGCTTGGCGAAGCTAAGCAGCAGCACCTTTTCGCCCGCTTTCTCGAAGGCAATGGTTGCTTTGCGTTCGGTTCCATTCACATCGACCGCTTTAACCGTGCCAAAACCAAATTTGGCGTGCTCAACGCGCTGGCCAACCGCCAGCTCAGCCGTGCTGGTGGGGGCAAAATCGGCCGAAGGCGTGTGCGATACCAGGGGCTGCGGTGCCTGCGAACGGCCCGTTTTCTGCGCCAGTGACCGAACAAAGTTCATGGAACCGGTCGAGGTGTTCTCGCTACGGTCCCGCTCCGGACGGTCAAAGTCCATCCGGCTGGGTGCCGACCGCTGTTTCGACATCTTCAGGTATTGCTGGTCCATCTCCATCAGAAAGCGACTAGGTTCGCACATCTTAAGGCGACCATAGTGGTAGCGGGTTTCGGCGTACGACATGGTCAATCGCTTCTCGGCACGCGTAACGGCTACGTAGAACAGGCGTCGTTCCTCTTCCAGGTCGTTGCGGCTTTCGAGCATCATCTGGCTTGGAAACAGGTCTTCTTCCATCCCAACGATGTGTACGTTTTTGAACTCCAGTCCTTTCGCTGCGTGAATGGTCATCAGGGTTACTTTGTCGTTATCGCCATCATCCTCTTTTTCATCGGCGGTGGTGAGCAGCGACACGGACTGTAAGAACGCACTCAGGCTCTTCTCTTCATTGTCCGGGTTATCAACAAACTCCTTGATTGCATTCAGCAATTCCTGTACGTTCTCGTAACGAGCCAGCCCTTCAACGGTCTTATCGTCGTATAGTTCTTTGAGCAAACCCGACGCTTTGGCAATGTGCGAGGCTACTTCGAAGGCATCTTTCTGGTCGAGCAACAGTTTGAAACTTTTGATCAGATCGGCAAATCCTTCAATCGCAATCGCCGACCGACCGGCCACGTGCTTGGTGATCTCGGTAACAATCTCCCAGATCGAGTCCTGTTTCTCGGCCGCAATTACGCTAAGCTTGGCAATGGTCGTGTCGCCAATGCCCCGCTTGGGTAAGTTGATAATTCGCTTGAACGCTTCTTCGTCCTGCTGGTTGACCGTGAAACGCAGGTACGCAATCAAGTCCTTGATTTCTTTTCGCTGGTAGAACGACAGACCGCCAATGATGCGGTACTTAATGCTCACTTTGCGTAAGGCTTCTTCAAAAGCCCGCGACTGGGCATTGGTTCGGTAGAGAATGGCAAAGTCGTTGTTGACCAGCGAACCGTTCATTTTGGCTTCAAAAATGGACGAAGCCACCAGCCGACCTTCTTCGTTATCCGACGACGCTTTGATCACGTCGATCAGCGTGCCGTCTTCATTATCGGTGAAAACGTGTTTTTCCAGCTGATTTTTGTTCCGGGAAATAATGGAATTAGCCGCCTGAACAATCGTTTTGGTCGATCGGTAATTCTGCTCCAGCTTAACGATTTTGACGTTTTCCTTGCCGTAATCGCGCTGAAAATTAAGAATGTTCTCGATGTTGGCTCCCCGGAAGGCATAGATGCTTTGCGCATCATCGCCGACGATACAGATGTTCTGGTGGACAGCCGCCAGCTTACGGGTAATAAGGTACTGAGAGACGTTTGTATCCTGAAACTCGTCGACCATCACGTGCTGAAACTTGTGCTGGTATTTGTTCAGAATATCCAGATGGTCCCGCAACAATACATTGGTATTGAACAGTAAATCATCGAAGTCCATCGCATTAGCCGCGAAACACCGTAACGCATACTGCTTGTAAATCCGGCCAATGTGCGGCATTCGGGCGGCTTCGTCGTCGGCCAGAATAACTGCGTTGTTCAGGTAATCTTCCGGGCCAATGAGCCGGTTTTTCGCACCGGAAATACGGCCAAAAACACCGTTAACGCGATATACTTTATCATCGAGCCCCATTTCTTTAACGATGCTACGCAACAGCGACTTTGAGTCGTCGGTGTCGTAAATCGAAAAGTTGCTTGTATAGCCAATCGCTTTGGCTTCGATCCGTAAAATTTTGGCAAAAACCGAGTGAAATGTACCCATCCAGATGTTGCGGGCTTCCGTACCGACAACTTTCTCGATCCGATTCCGCATTTCGCCCGCTGCTTTGTTGGTAAACGTCAGCGACAGAATACGGAACGGGTCTACTCCGGTTTCAATCAGGTGGGCAATCCGATAGGTCAGTACGCGGGTTTTCCCCGAACCAGCCCCGGCTATAATCATTAACGGGCCGCTGCCGTGCATAACGGCCTCCCGCTGGGGGTCATTTAATCCAGAAATATAATCAACCATTCCGCTCGTTTCTCTTCCGTCTATAACAAGTAAAAGTACGAAATAATTTAGTCGGGGCAGGCAGGAAGATCAGCAATACTCATACCATCGGGCCCATATCAACGCCCATCACCTCTGAAAAAGATGAAGCCGTAGCTACTCCGCCATCTCCTTTGCGGTAGCGGAACCACTCGCGGCTTTTGTAATTGAAAACAAAACCTTCGAGAATGCCGTAATCATCGTCTTCAATTAGCCGAATGACTTTTTTTATGTCATTATTGATCCCCCGATTCGTACAAACTTCAATAATGATTCGAGTCTGCTCCGTTTTTTCATCAAAAAGGATGATATCGGGTACAGGAAAGCCGGGCCCTTCGTCCAACGGCGTTTCGGGTAATGGGATGAATTTTATCGTCTTTTTATGATAATACAGCACCCCTAATTCGACGGTTAGTTTGCTGATTATACGCTGATGACTAAACGGAGAATTGGTGCCATCGTCATGCACCATATAGGGCGTGTTATAAGGTTATTCGTACATAGCCATTGGACGAATTTGTCCTCTCCAAGTTACAGAAAAACAGCTCAGAAATAGAGGACAGACGAAAACGCTTAAAATTTCTGAATTATTGTGCAACGTTCTCCATTTTCCAGCCTCTTTCTGTCGTTAACAAACTACATTACCCCGAAGACGCTGAGCCTTTTGGAACCGAACCGAAACGTGGGGCCGCCCTACCCGGACCGTCATGCCGACCTCGTTAAACGCTGCCAGCAAGGTGAGCGACGAGCCCAGTATGACCTGTACCAACAGTACGTTAAGGCCATGTATAATGTCTGTCTGCGGATTTTAAATCATGAGGCCGAAGCGGAAGATGTCTTGCAGGAAGCGTTTATGGATGCCTTCAGCCACATTAACTCGTTTCGGGGGCAAAGTACGTTTGGGGCGTGGTTAAAACAGATTGTGGTGCATCGGGCTATTAACCATCTGCGTAGTAGACGGTTGGAGCTGGTAGACATTGAGTCGCACCGACTGGGTGAAGACGACGGACTTGACTTCGCGGATACAGATTCCCGCGATGAAGAGGGCACTCTGTTGGAAGTTGAACGGGTTCGGCAGGCCATGCAGAAGTTGCCCGAAGGATATCGGGTGGTGTTATCGCTGTATTTATTTGAGGGGTATGACCACGAAGAGATCGGGAATGTGTTGAAAATTAGTGAGACTACGTCTCGAACGCAGTACCTGCGGGGTAAAAAACGATTGCTGGAATTATTGTAAAGCGGCCGGGTACGAGCCGTTAATCAAGTGAAGCGTACAACGAACAAATACGAACGACGAGTCAATTAGCTGATTCGACAAACCTAACATGAAAAAGGACAATCTTGAACGCTTCGTCCGGGATAACCGCGAAGCCTTTGACGACAAAGAGCCACCTAATAGTTTGTGGCAACGACTCGAAAGTAGTCTGGATCAGCAGCAACAGGGTCGGGAAGCGCCATTTCTTGACATTTATAAAAATCCGGATCAAAACCTGTCAACGGCGGGAAAAGGGTCGAGGGCGATCGGGCGTCAAATTGGCTGGCCTTCGCTCGATTGGCGTGTGGCGGCATCCATTGCCGTACTCGTGCTGGCGGGTGCTTTTATGTACATGAACCAGCAGTATGGCGTTACGCACCAACCTGATATAGTGGCTGCCAGCCCAATGTACGCCAAAGAAGTGGTGCAGTACACCCGGTTGATCGACGATAAACGGGCTGAACTGAAACAGATGACGGAAGACAATCCGGCGCTTTACCAGGAGTTTGCGACCGACCTTGTGCGGCTCGAAAAGTCGTATAAATCACTCAAAGCCGATTTGCCGCAAAACCCGAATCAGGCAGTGCTTATTCAGGCCATGATCCAGAATTTGCAACTCCAGATTAACCTGCTCAATGAACAGCTGCGCGTTATCCAGCGCATTAAACAACAAACTCATGAAAATCCTGTGTAGTCTATTGCTGTGCCTGCTGCCAATGCTCACCTGGGCCGAGGAGCCTCTGGGGCTGAGTACCATCGAAAAAAAGAAGACCATCATCAAACTGTTCGATGTGACCAGTAGTGACAACCTGCTGATTGATAATCAGTTTGGTCAGGTATCGGTGGGCTTATGGGATAAAAACGAAATCCGTGTTCAGATTACAATCATTGCTAATTCAGATTCTGACGAGCGCGTCCAGAAATTTATTGACGCCGTTTCGATTGAAGAAAAACGAACGGGTAATCAGATTACAATTCGGACAAACTTTAGCCAGAACAGCGTCTCAAACTGGAGTCTTGGCAAATGGAAAGATGGTGGCGAACGGAACTTCGTTAAGATCAACTATGAGGTAACGATGCCCCGGCAAAATGCGCTAAGCGTGCGGAACAAGTTCGGGAACACAAGTATTCCGGCGTTTCAGGCCCCACTGACGGTCTATAGTCGCTATGGAAATTTCAGTGCCGATGACCTCACCAGTCGTCAAAACGATATTGATGTAGCATATGGTAAAGCGGACATCGGCAACTTTGGGCAGGGCAAGGTCGATATGGCGTATGGCGACCTCGAACTCTCACGGGCCAATGTACTGGTACTGAGCAATAAGTTCGGCAAAATGAATATTGGAAACGTCGGTAAATTAGACGCCGACATCAACTACTCGGGGGCTAAAATAGGTACGCTACGCGAATCTGGTAAAATCAAAATTGAATTTTCGAGCGGCTTCCGGATTGATCAGTTGCCCAAAACGGCGGAGAATCTAATCATTCAGGCTGCCTATTCGTCTATCGGCTTACCCCTGGATGGGGACAATGACTGTGATTTCGATGTGACCGTAAGTTACGGCAACTTCAATTACGGATCAGGTTCGGCGATGCACTTCACGTCGCAGCCTAGCGACAATGACAATCACCGTGGGCCACGGCTTACCAAGCAGTACGTTGGTAAAGTAGGAAGCGGCTCTGGCACCAAAGTGCGGGTGGTGTCAAAATTTGGGAATGTGAGCTTCCGTTAGGGCCTCGATTATCTCCCTGTGCTGAGGAAATTCTCGCAGGAGATTCTCCTGGCGGGCCATCTCAAAATCGGCAAAGTCAAAGCCGGGCGATACGGTACAGCCCACCAGAGAGAAGTCTGTACCAGGTGCTGGCTTCGAGCCAAACCAGCAGCCTGCTGGCACAACGGCCTGAAATACGTCGCCCTGTTCCGGGTTGTTACCCAGGCGGATAACGGTTAACTCGCCAGTTGGTGTGATGACAAAAATTTCCAGAGAGCCGCCCGCGTAAAAATGCCAGACCTCGTCGGATGCGATCCGGTGCAGTGCAGACATATGCTGGCGTTCGAGCAGGAAATAAATCGCTGTGCTAAACGAACGCGCTTCGGTGAACCGCTCAGGCAACCCCGCTTTCGGAATTCGCTCGGCAGACCGGTATGTTTCGGCAAAATAGCCGCCCTCGGGATGGGGCTGCATGGCAAACGTCTCAACGTAGTAAGCGGCTGTCATCTGTAGCGAAAGAGCAAATGAGTGAAAGAGCGAAGAGAATGGCTGAACATTTCGCTCGTTCACTCATTCGCTCTTTCACCTTTTTTATTACTGCGCGGCTTTCACCACAGTCAGGAAGTCGCGGGACTTGAGGGAAGCGCCACCGATCAGGCCACCATCCACGTCGGGACGGGCAAAGAGTTCTTCGGCGTTTTGCGCGTTAGCGCTGCCACCGTACAAAATCGTTGTGTCCTGCGCTACAACATCACCGTACTGGCTGGCAATATGCTGGCGTAATTCGAAGTGCATATCCTGCGCCTGTGCCGACGAAGCTGTTAAGCCGGTGCCGATAGCCCAGATCGGTTCGTAGGCAATAACGATGTTGGCAAACGACTCGGGCGAAAGATGAAACAGACTTTCGGTAATCTGGTCTTTTACGAACCCAATGAAATCGCCGTTTTCGCGCAGATCGCGGGATTCACCGCAGCAGAAAATTGGCTTCAGCCCATTCTCAAGAGCGATGTTTACTTTTTCAGCCAGTTGCGCGTTCGTTTCATCGAAGTACTGCCGGCGTTCGCTGTGGCCCAGTATAACGTATTCAACGCCAATGGATTGAAGCATAGGGGCCGAAATTTCGCCGGTGTATGCACCTGATGCTTTTTCGTGGCAGTTCTGGGCGCCCAGCGCAACCTTACCGCCAGCCGTTACGTATTGCCGGGCAGTAGCCAGATACAAAGCCGGAGGGCACAGCACGACTTCTACGTCGCCCGTAACCTCATCCTTTACCATATTGATCACTTCCGATAGCAGCGCTTTTGCTTCTTCGGAGGTTTTGTTCATTTTCCAGTTGCCGGCAACGATTTTCTTACGCATAACTAATTAATAATAAAGTCAAAGTCAGATTAGTAAGCCCAGTAGCCATCTCGCTCAGTGGGTACTTTCGGGCGAAATTAGGGCTTTTCGGTCGAACACCTTCCCCCACAGACGCTAAATTTTGATTGCCAGTCAATAAGGACAAACCACTATCCGAATCGGGCATAAACTAACTTTTTAATTATTGTGTTATTCGGATAAAAAAATGAGTAATTTTAATGTAACAAATCTACTCTATGAAAACGCTGGCATTGATAATCGGGCTGTTAGGCATGTATGCTATCGCCCGGGGAGATGATCAGGAGGGCAGGACCGCCAAGGGTAAGGATCGGACACCTGACCGGGAGCGTTATGGTTTCTTCTTGGCTAATAACCGCTCCTGGACGCGGATTCCCTTTCAACTTCATTCGAACCTAATTGTCGTTCCGGTGACCATCAATGGGTCGGATACGCTCCGGTTCATTCTGGATACGGGCGTTAGCAATACCATCATTACGGATCCCCGCGCGTTTCGTAAAAAGCCACTTACCCTAACTCGCAAGGTCAAAATCAGTGGAGCGGGAGAGGGGGGAAGTCTGACCGCTTCTATTGCGATCGATAATACCTTGATAATGGGTGGCCTGCGGGCATCGCACCATAATCTGGTTCTGTTGGATGAAGATATTTTACGGCTATCGGAGTACGTGGGGACCCCCGTGCATGGCATTTTTGGTTATGAGATCTTCGCTAATTTCGTTGTGAACGTCGATTTTCAACGGCATGAAATAACCCTTACGAAGCCGGAGAAATACAGCTACAAAAAGCGCAAGGGCGACCGGTATCCGATCACTATTCAGGATACAAAAGCGTACACCGACGCGCTGTCGGTATTCGATGGCGAAAAGAGTCTGCCGTTGCGGGTTGTGCTGGACACTGGTGCCGGCCATGCGCTCTTGCTTGATCGCTCGCGGAGCACAGCGTCGATGCCCATGCCTGTAAAAAGCGTACGGGCGCAGCTAGGGCGGGGGCTCAACGGGGTGATCAATGGGGTAATGGGTCGTATTCAGAAGGTTCGGTTCGGGCGCTACGAACTGGACAATATTCTGGCATCGTTTCCGGATAGCCTCGGATTCGGTATGAAACTGGTCGATATGCCCGAGCGGCAGGGGAATGTGGGCTGTGAGCTACTGCGTCGGTTCAACGTTACGTTCAATTACCCGGACCGTTACATTGTCATGAAGCCAATTCGGCGGCTCCTGAAAGAAACATTCGAGCACGACATGAGCGGCATGGAGTTACGCGCCAAAGGGGAACGATTCCGCAATTACTACGTCGATAAAGTTGTGACGGGCTCCCCCGCCGATCTGGCTGGTTTACTGGAAGGCGACGAAGTCTTGTTCGTCAACAATAGTTCCTGCAATGACCTGACGGTGAGTGATATCTACAAAATACTTCAGAAGGGAGAAGGCAAGGAAATTTCCATACTGGTTCGGCGCAACAGCCAGATCATTGTGACAAGCTTTGTGCTAAAAAGGTTAATTTGACATGGCGCAGTGGTTTGCATTCCAACAGTCTAACCGAATGCCGGCTCATAGCACTACATCAATCCATCCGTTCCAGCTTGAACCGGAACGTGGTGCCCCGATCAACTTTGCTCATTACCGAAATTTTGGCTTTGTGTGCATTCAGAATATGCTTGACGATGGCTAAACCCAGACCCGTGCCCCCCCGGTCTTTGGAGCGACTTTTTTCAACCCGGTAAAAACGTTCGAAGATGCGGCTCAAATGCTCGGGAGGAATACCCGGACCATCGTCGCGAATGGACACAAGGACTGATTTTTTATCGTCTTCAAAATTTACCTGCACGCGTCCGTTCTCGTTGCCGTACTTTACTGCGTTCTCGATCAGGTTAGTCATGACCTGAGTAATACGCTGTGCATCGGCTTTCACCCAAACGGGACCAATATGAGCACTTTTCAACTGAAATGACGTCTGTTTAGCGTGAGCAATTGTTTCCAGCTGCTCAAAGATATCCTGCGTAATGTGCGTCAGGTCGACCCGCTCAAAATTCATACGCACCTCCCCGGTTTCCAGCTGCGACAGAGCAACCAGGTCTTTTACCAGCGCATCGAGACCGTCCAGGCTTCGGGCGGCTTTTGCCAGAAATTTATCCCGTACTTTTTCATCATCCACCGCCCCGTCAATAAGGGTATGAATGAAGCCCTGGGCGGCAAAGATCGGCGTCTTCAGCTCATGCGATACGTCGGCCAGAAATTCCCGTCGAAACAGCTCCAGCCGTTTCAGTTCATCAATTTCCTTCTGCTTCCGGGCGACGTACACAAAAATCTCGTCGTTCAGCTTCTTGAACGGATTCGTGTTCTTGACGATTGATTTCCGGGAGATATTGAAATCGCGAATTTTCAATTTGTGAATGGTCTTGTACATCTTATTCACTTCCCGAAACACGAGAAGTTCGATGGCGTAAAAGACCAGAAAAAACGAGATGACAAACGATGAGATGCCTACCACGAAGAGCATGGTGCTGGTAACGCCCTCGACAAACGTCAGAAATGCCAGCGTTAAAGCTGAGATCAGGCAGGCCAGTAAAAGCGCAATTAAGCGGGGACTCAGGGACATCTATTGAGTTATTGAATGAGCGAATGATTGAATGCCTGAATGAACAAATAGGCTCCTGATAGTAATTCAATCATTCGCTCATTCAATAATTCAATCATTCAGGCTGGTCGGTGAACATGTACCCAACGCCCTTTAAGGTGCGAATGTGGGTATCCCCGATCTTTTCGCGGAGTTTGCGGATATGAACGTCTACCGTGCGTTCGAGGACGTAGATATCTGCCCCCCAGATTTTTTGCAGTAACTCCTCCCGACTACACACTTTGTTGGGATGCTGGGCCAGGAAAAACAACAGCTCGAACTCTTTCTTGGGCAAAATAACCGACTTATCGTTCTGACTGACAGAATAGTTTTTTCGGTTGATCAGCAGGTCGGCAATGGCAATCTGTTCGCCGGGATCGGCTTTCTGCGCTTCGCGCCGGAACAGGGCATTGATACGGCTCATCAGCGCGCGCGGCTTAATGGGCTTGGTAATGTAGTCATCGGCGCCCACATCGAAAGCCGCCACTTCGGAGTATTCTTCGGAGCGGGCGGTCAAATACAGAATGAACGTCTGGCGCAACTCGGGTATGTTACGTAGTTGCCGTCCGGCTTCAATGCCATCCATATGGGGCATCATTATGTCGAGCAGAACTAATTCAGGCATGTATGTCTTGGCAATTTCAACGGCTTTCCGGCCATCGGTTGCGGTACGGACATCGTAGCCCTCCTTGTCTAGATTGTATTCGAGCATCTCCACAATGTCAGCGTCATCGTCAACGACTAAAACGCGGTGCAGAGGTTGAGCAGCCTTGGCAGCACTCATACAGAACTGGTTTGATAAGAATGGTTCACCTTGTTGCTAGGTCACCGAGTAATCGGTAGCCCGAAGTTACGGGGCTTATCCACAACGTTATGGATCAGGAATGCATCCTTAACAAAAACTTAACACCTTAAACCGGTATATTTTGGCAACTAACCGTTGAAAACGAGTTTGTTAATTTCTGAAAAGAACGCTGATTCTATTGAACAAAGACGAAAATTACGGGTTGGTTACAACAGTCCACCGATCAAAATTAACGACTAAAATCTGCGCTTTTTTCTGCCTCCGTTATGAATATCCGTTCCCGGGAAATTGAACTCCCTGCCTACGCAAAAATTGTCTGCGTACTGTTGTCATTGGTCGTTATCGTTTATGGTCTGCACATACTGCACGGGCTGCTGATACCTCTGGTTTTTGCCATCCTGTTTGCGGTTCTTTTGTTTCCGCTGGCCAACCGGCTCGAAAACTGGCGCGTGCCAAGGGTACTGGCCATCGTTCTGTGTCTGGTGCTGACGCTAGGCGTGTTAACCGCTTTGTTCTGGGGCATCTCGATCCAGATCAGTAACTTTTCGGAAGTTATTCCGAAGTTCGTTGAAAAAGGTACGGATTACGTAAACAGCCTACGGACGTTTGCCGATGAGAAGCTCAATATTGATCGGCAACGACAGGTATCTGAGATTCAGAAATACCTGAATCAGGCTCTTGCCGAAGGCGGCACCATCCTGACAACAACATTGTTGGCCACCACCAGCATCATCACAAATCTCTTTCTGATTCTGCTATTTGCCTTCTTTTTCCTGCTCTACCGCGATTTCTTTCGCTCTTTTTTCTACAAAGTGTTCGAAGATACGCGTCGGTCGAAGATTGACGATGTAATGAGTAGAATTTACGAGGTGGTTAAAGATTACCTGGCGGGTCTGGTGCTCGTCATCCTCATCATTGGTACCTTAATGACCGTCGGGCTTCTTATTCTGGGCGTCGATTATGCCGTATTTTTTGGTTTCTTCGGGGCCTGCCTGGTGCTGATTCCGTACTTCGGTATCTCGCTGGGGTCGTTGCTGCCGGCCGCTTATACGCTTGTCACACAAGATAATCCGGTTAAGGCGTTGGGCGTTATTGGCGTTTTTCTGTTCGTGCAAACGCTGGAAGGTAATTTCATCACGCCTTACATCGTCGGCTCAAAAGTCAGCATTAATCCGCTGGCAGCTATCGTTGTTCTGATCTTGTGGGAGAATGTATGGGGTTTGCCCGGCCTTGTGCTTGCCTTACCCATGACGGCGATCATCAAGGTTGTATTCGACTCGGTAGACGCCCTCAAGCCCTACGGATTTCTGATCGGTGAAGCGGAGAAACCGCGTCCGCCCATCAAGAACTTCCAGGAATTTGCCGAACAACTGCCCAAACGAGCCAGGAAAGTCGGGAAGGTTGAGGAGAAAAATTAAAGAGCGAAAGACTGAATGAGTGAAAGAGCGAAAAAGACAAAGCAGCCCTTTTCGCTCTTTCACTCATTCAGTCTTTCGCTCTTTGATAACTAAAAATTCAGCGGATCGAGGTTTTTGAAATGACCGTTCATCTGAATACGTTGCTTGGTACGTTCCATGTCCGACAATACGGGCAGCACATTGTTGAGGTGCTGAATCAGAAAAAGTTGCCGTTCGGCTTCGGTTTCTAGCGTTAAAAGCTCGTATTCCTGTTCAATGGATAAACCGACCTTGTGTGCCACCCGGTAGGAAATGGTTTCGGTGGAGAGGCTAAAATCCGGTTCCATTTGCATCAGATTATAGAGCCGCTCCAGCCGCTCAATCAAAGCCGAGGAGTGAGCACTGAAGCTATCCCCCGGTTCAATCAGTTCCACCTCGCCACCAGCGTAGAGTTTGCCAGACAACGGATTTTCGAAATTCACCAGCCGAAAAGCCCCCAGTCCTTTCGACTTAATATCCATTCGACCATCAGGGTAGCGTTTGTGCAGCGTTGTTACGTGCATCTCCGTACCATAACCGGGCAGCTTGTTGTTTAGAAAGGTAGGTATGCCAAAGGTCTTTTCTTCCTCCAGGCATTCGTCGATAAGTTGGCGATAGCGTGGTTCGAAAATATGCAGGTTTAAATCCTCACCGGGATAAACAACCAGATTAAGCGGGAACAGCGAAAGCGTCTTTTCCATAGAACTGAAAAGATACAGGTTTTTGTTAAAATAGCCTCCTGACTGACTCTTAAAGCGATGGCTGATCAGAAAAAATAGTGTTAGCGTTGGCAAAACGTATTTGTCTTGCTTGTGCTTCGGCATAAATTGAATCGGCCAGATAACCCAAGCCTGCTACATCCGACATGCAATCTGCTACGACGACGACTTTAGCCACCAGTTCGGGGGCCACATCCAGGAGTTGCCTGATACTATTGGCTACGCAGTGCGATTTGGCCTCACCCATTAAATATACTGTATCGAAACGGGATAAGTCTGCAATCAGGGCTGTGTCGAGCTGCGTTTCGGGAACTGCCGGATCGGGTACCTGCGCCCGAAAAATGCCAAAGTGTTCGGTCAATGGATACAGTCCTTTTTGCACCGCTACGTAATCAAGATCCCGCTGTTGCGACCATTCCCGGATGGCAACGAGTATTGTATCGTGCAAGGCCGCGCCCCGGGAGCCGACCAGACAATGCTCCGGCCAGATAAGATGTGAGAACTGCCCATCGGCTTCGAGGGCATGGATGTAGGAACGGGCTTTGTCTGCCGAAAAACGGGGTATCCAACGACCAGCATCCACATCAGCCGCCGTAATCTGGGTAAATGGGTCCGGGTGTTTTCCCGTTGCATCACGCCAGAACAAGGGGTGGGCAATGTCCAGCACATGGTGTGTATCGAGCGTAACCACGATGTGGTCAATCTGGTGGGCGTGTTTTCGAATCAGGTCCGCCATCCGTTCCACATCCTGTTCCGCCCCCGGCACAAACAAAGCCCCGTCCGGGTGGCAGAAATCAAACTGAGTATCAATAATCAAAAAAGCAGTCTTCATAGTATGACGCTTACCTTGTCGGCAAAAAAAATTACCCGCAAATTAAGCGTTGGATACTAAACTTGGTCGCTCATGTTCGTATCTCAACGAAATGCCCAGCCCATGGTTAGCTGAAGCGAATGAAAACCACCATAAGGCGTACTGGAAATCTGAATAAGATCGCGCTGATAGCGTGCGTCAGCCGATAGGCGCTCGGTTACCGCAAATGAGGCACCAACCATCAGGCCACTGATGGTATTGGGCCGGACCGGCGGATTTCGGATACCCTCTGTCTCGCTGTAGCCATTTAGAAAAAACGCCAGATAGGGACCCGTATACAAATGCCATCGGTAGGCTACCTCATGCCGGAACAGGAGGGGAAGTTCAAGGTAGTTGAGGTTCGAGAAACTTGACGAATACCGTACACTACCGGTCGATACTTCGACAGATCGGTAGCCGCGCTGTGCGTAGTTTAACTCGCCCCGAACGACCCACGTCAGCGACAAAGGCAACTCGGCCCATAGTCCGCCTACACCGCGTACCCGGTAACGTCCGCCTGGTCCCGTGCTATTTTGGCTCACCAGACTGGCCCCAAGCCGGACGCCCACCCGCAGATCATGCCAGGGTAAGGGTTTTATGCCAAGTGAGTCGGCTGAGAGGCCCAGGCGATAGGTACCCCGCAAGCCTACGGTTGTCGTTGGCTGGCCGTTACCGGTGAAATACGCTGTGCCATTCAGACCAATACCCCACCGTGACGAGAGCCGATAGTCATAACTCAGAGCTGCCATAGGCACTATCCGGCGTGTGTCGGTAAATTGGTCTATCGCACTATAGGTTGGGCTCGCCGGGTTTTCCCGGACGATACGCTCAATCCCTATTTCGCGCCGACGATAAACAGAAAAGCCAACCTGAATTTTTACCTGCTGCCGTTTGGTAAAAACGGGTAAGGCAACGACCGAAACGTCGGTCATAAGGTCCTGGCGTTTATAGAAGGCCGGGAGCTGAGCCGGGTCTGGCTGTGAGGGAGCGGCCGGATCGATGGTGTTGAGTGGATCGTTATTGGCTGACGCGCTCCAGCCGATACCCACGGCAACACCCAGCTTTGGCCGCAAGTAACCCGTGAATTGCTGACGAAGATGCCAGCCTGTGCGGTACGGTGTTGGTAGACGAAGCGCCGAAACGCCCGCTTCAAATTCAAATCGGTGCTGATTGGGTAATTGAGCCAGCACTCTGCTACCAAGCAGTAAGATGAAAAATAAAGTAGTTTTCATAAGGCTTTAAAATCGATAACCGGTTTGAATACCAAGACTGGCATAGTCAGGAGTAAGAAACGATTGCCCAAGTAGCCGAAGCCACGGGCCAGCAATCAGGCGATCGGTGAAAGCAAACTGATAGTCGAGGCTACCGTGCCACCCTGTTGTCAGGACACTTTTAGCCGCATTACGATTGAGGGTTAAGTAGTGGGTAACCTGACCATTTGCCGACGTTGTGCTGGATGAACTCGCCTGTAGCTCATCGGTATAAGCCAGAAGCGGCCCCGCCGTAAATCCGATGGTATGTCGACGACTGTAGAGCGGTAACAAGCGAATACCTGTTAGTAACGAAAGCTGATTGGACAGCTGCGGCCCACCGGGCTGATCGTTGGTGCCCGTAAAACGGTGGGAAAAGGTCAGGCCACCCATCAGCCCAACCCGCCGACTGAGGTAACGCGTATATCGATTTTCGTATAGTAGCTGGCTTCCGAGATCTTCGCCCAGAAGACCAGCCGATACATGCACCTCGTTTCGGTAGAAGGGAATATCCTGTTTTAGGCGTTCGTAGGCTTTATTCTTTCGGGGAGCCAGCACGTGTTGCTTTAACGGGAAGAGTTTATACCCTATTCCCAGCGACCAATAGCCGTACTGTTGCCGATGGGCGTATGTCTGGTTTTGAACGGTGATGCCATCAACCACCGGCGTGAGGCTATGCGCGTAGATCAGGTCGAGGGTTAGCCCGCCAATATCCGCGCCAGCACCCAACTGGCCTTCGAAATTGACTTTTTTGTAGCTGGTCTGAATGGCATCGGCAATCTGGTATTGCTCAATCTGACGACCATAGAACTCCTGCTGAAACGGATTCTTCTGGATGTATTCCTGAAACCGCCGGATATCATTGGCATAATCGATCATTTTCCAGCGGCTAGCGGCTCCCGTTAGGCCAGCGCTCAGCCGTAGCCAGGGTAATAGTCTGGCCCCGGCAATCAGCCGGATATCCGTTCGGAACGCTTTGGGGTACGTTGGAAAACCTCCTCCTGAATTGCTGACGACTGCATTGGCGAGCGAATAGCTACCCCTGGTTGCTTCGGCCTGCAGATACCAGCGCAATCGGTCATACCGGGCAAACGCCCCAACCGAACCACCCACCGCATCGCCATCGTTCGTGGCTGATACCAGCGTCGAGTTGATCCGTACCTGATCGCCTACGCTTCGACGTTGACTGAGACCCAGGTACGCTTTTGGTCCAAATGACCATTCCTGTGCTGAAACGATTCCAGTAGACAAGCCCATTATCAGGCCCCAGACCGGTAATTTGGTGAGCTGAGTTTTCATAGCAGTAGACGTGAGGGTCATCGATCGACCAGTGGTTTTTCGCCCTGGATGATTACGGGGGTGTAGCTGTTCAGGATAGTGATTTCGGGTTTCCGACCGGCAGGCTGGTAGCTGAATACCTGTTTGCCATTGTATTTGCTGAGTTGATCGGTCAGCCCGTCCGGCACCCGGATGTCGGCAAAGGCGGAGATGACGTCGAATCTAAAGTCTACGATGCGCTTCGTGGTGACCAGAATTTCCGTACGGGCCGCTTCTATTTTCAGGTCGTGTAAGGTTGTGGCAGGTAAAACAGTTAGTTTGCCGTAGCGACTTTGTAGCGTAACCGTTCCCCCCAGGTCGCGCAAGGTTATGTCCGCTTTTTCTGCCTTCAGGGTTAGTGATGCATTGAGGTTACGTCCATCAATATCGCCGTAGGTTGACGTTACGGCCAGTTTGCCGCCGATATCCTCGAGGGTAAGTTTGCCAAATTCAAACGTCAGGGAGACATCACCGGCTACGTCGCTTACATGAATGTCGCCAAACGAATTGGTGAGTGTCAGTAGCATACGGGCGGGCAAACTGATTTCATAAACTGCCTTGAGCTGACTTTGTAGTTTGCCGGCGCGCGGTGGAATAACGAAGCGGTTCGACAACTCAATCTGCCCATTCTGAACCTCGGCTACATATTGATGAACGTTCAGTTCACGTTCGGCCGTAGCTCGGTCGGAGTGCCTGGCAACAAGTCGTAGCCTGACGGAAACCGACGAGCGGCTCCAGCCTTTTACGATCACATCGGCCTTTTGCGCGGCCAGACGAAGACGCTGGCCTTCAGTGTACGTAAATTCCTTCTCAATTACCTTCGTGACAACTTGAACCGGTACTTGAGCGAAACCAAACGACGGCATAAAAAGCAGCATAAACAGCAATTTTGCCTGTACGAACGGATGTCTCATGAGCGCAGGAGAGTAATGAGTTCTTTGGTTATTTCGGCCCGCTGGTTCTCAACCTTGACCTGTGCCCGAATCAAGTCCGGGTCGTTGCCGAAAATCTGCTGCTCACGCTCAATGCGTTGTTGCTCGACCGTCAGGCTGGCCAGCTGATTGCGGAGTTCATGCACGTCAGGCCGCTGGCAAATCAGCTGTTGCTCGGCGCACTGGCGATTAATAAATTCCTCGGCCCGATTATCGGCCAGCGACTCGTCAGCAGGGGGCATTGTTTCTTTGCGGGATACTGTGTCGGTTTGTTCAACCGTATATTCTATCCGTACATCGTCTGCTGCTTCGGGTTGTAGCAGAAGCCAGCTGCCAGTAAGAACGACAACAGCCGCAGCGGCAAACCTTGTCCATCGTGCCTGGTTGCTGCTGTTGTTCCAGAGTGGCCGAACCTTTGCTGCGGGCTCATTGTCTAGGTTTTCCTCAATAGCATTCCATAAGGTAGC
The DNA here is from genome assembly GCF_054776635.1 of Spirosoma lituiforme. Classification (NCBI taxonomy): domain Bacteria; kingdom Pseudomonadati; phylum Bacteroidota; class Cytophagia; order Cytophagales; family Cytophagaceae; genus Spirosoma; species Spirosoma lituiforme. The sequence goes on along the minus strand of NZ_BAAHBO010000003.1, from coordinate 645,142 downwards.
TTTGGGCTCATACAAGGGTAGTTCAGGTAAACGACGGCTCAATTGCTCATCGGCCAGTAAGTCGGCCTCAATTCGCGCCCAGAGATCTGGATGAGGGTCGTATTCGGGCAGTTGTGACAATAAATCGTTCATAGAAGTCGCTGTCTCAATAATTTTTTAGCATAACTCGTCTGCGATTTTGACGTACCTTCTGAAATGCCGAGCATCACCGCTACTTCCTTGTGCGCATAGCCCTCCACCTCAACCAGCAGAAAAATGGTTCGGGCACCTTCGGGCAATGTTCGGATGGCCGTGTCCAGTTCGGCTCCCGTAAGCGAGTCCCGGAAGGGCGCTGGCTGATCGTGCAATGTTTCGTCGAGGGAGAGAAAGCGGCCTTCGAGTTGCTGCTTCCGAATAGCCCGCCGAACAACGATGGCTTTGATCCAGGCGCCTAATGTGGAGCGAAACGTAAACTGATCCAGACTGCGAAAGACATCGACAAAGGCATCCTGTAAGGCATCGTTGGCATGATCGTAATCGTTGAGAATACGATAGGCTGTCGAAAACATCGCCCGTTTATAGCGCTCAAAGAGTTGCCGCTGAGCCGCTCGCTGTACAACTGGCTGGTCTGCCAACTGGCAGCGGTCAACCAGAGCTTTCTCGATCCAGACCGGATTCTGGGCATCGTTATCGGGTGGAGTTGCCAAGCGGAACATTGAGTTTATGGCTGTGTCGCATAAAGGGCAATGAAACGGATGAATGGTTGGAAATCGGCTAAAAATAAGTGGAACATCGGCAGATAATAGCTTGTAAACCGAAGAGCTTATCCCTTTTTCGTTACTTTGAGGGATGAACTATAGCGAACTCCAATTGCGCCTGTCGCCCGATTACACCGATATACTTACCGCCGAGCTGGCAGAACTTGGGTATGAGTCCTTTGTGGAAACTGACGAGGGTCTGAACGCCTACATTATCGAGCCCGATTTTAGTGAGCAGGCAGTCCAGGAATTGATCGCTAAATACGCCGGTCAGACAGCAATAGCCTATGAAGTCAATTCGTTAGAAAAGAGGAACTGGAATGCCGAATGGGAACGTAGTTACGAGCCAATTGAAGTGGGTATCGGGCCGGACGCATCCGTGCGGGTACGGGCGTCCTTTCATCCGTCGGACGGTAGCGATGGCTCGGGTCCATTTCAATACGATATTGTTATTGACCCCAAAATGTCATTTGGTACAGGCCATCATGAAACGACAGCTATGATGCTGGAACAGCAACTTGGCCTCGATTTTGTGGGCAAATCCGTACTTGACGTAGGCAGTGGAACGGGTATTCTGGCGATTCTGGCGGCCAAGATGGGAGCACGTAACGTGCTAGCGTTCGACATTGAGGAATGGGCCGTCGAGAACGCCCGCGAAAATGCTGAACTAAACGATTGTCCGCAGGTCGAGGTATTGATGGGTACTATTGCCGATGTTGACCCGAACAATCAGTATGCGATTATACTGGCCAATATTAACCGGAACGTATTGCTGGCCGAAATTCCTACCTACACCAATCTGTTAACGGAAAACGGGTATCTGGTTGTCAGCGGCTTTTATGAAAATGATGCCGCCGATATTGACCAGAAAGCCGCTGAAGCTGGGCTGGTTATGACCAATCGGCTGACAAAAAATCAATGGACGTCTTTATCATTTTACAAACGTTGACAGCTATACGGAGCAAACGAACGTATTTTCTGTCAGCTATCGACTAGCTATGAATCGCATACAGTACAGTCTGATCGTAACGCTCCTGACCCTGACTACCGCCTTCGGTCAGGCGGTTCGGCTTTCCGATAAACCCGACCAGTTTATGGCCGAGGTGCAAAAGCTGATGGCAACGGGTGGACCCGCGGCCGTTCGGGCCGGTACCGATTTGCAATCACTCTGGTCGGAGAATAAGTTATCGGCAGCACAACAGGAGCGTGTGATGGCTCTAAGCCGGAAATTGAACCAGAAGCGGCTTCCGGCGGCCACGCATTTTGTGCCTTTTTATGAGTCGCTTTACCTGGCTGCCAATGCGCCACAGGCCGGATCTGCCACCGTGGATGGTGTTCTGACGATAGCCGAGAAGCTATTTGAGGCCAATGATCCGAAGATATTTGCCCGTAGTCTGGAAACCGCCCGGCGGTTTATGGAACGGCGCGAACTGTATGCCAGTACGTACAACAAACTCTATGCAGTAGGCGGCACTTATCAGTTTCGGTATGTAGAGGGTGTGCAACCCACGCAGCCGGGAGCCGTTCAAACGCCCGCCGATTCGCTGGCTGCGGTCAAAGCATCCATTGAACGTTCCCGATTCGATGGCTGGGACACGCCCGCGTCAACGGATTCGACGCTGCCCCGCCCGCTTGGTCCTCAATATGTTCCACAGCGTCGGCCAATGCCAGCCGTGTCGGGTGTTGTGCTTAGCCTAAACAATGTTTCGCTGGCTATCCGGGCCAACGGAGATTCGGCTGTTTTGGCCAATACCAGTGGTGATCTGATGCTCAAAGAAGGGATGCTCGTGGGGAAGGGCGGTACGTTTACCTGGGCAACGGCGGGTCGGCCGGATATTTTTGTAACGCTGAATGATTACGCGATGCCGGTCATGACCCCGCGCCTTCAGGCTGATGACGTAACGCTGACATACGGTACCAGTAAGCCCGTGAAAGGTGTTTTTGAGTACGTCAGCAGGAAAAAAGGGGCTCCTGTCACTTACCCCCGCTTTATGTCATGGCAAAATGATGTGAAATTGCCTGATTTAGGACCAGATCTGGAGTATCGCGGTGGTCTGGCTTTATCGGGTACGCAAATGGTGGGTGCTTCGGCCAGTGGCCAGCCCGCTCAGATCATTGTGAAATACAACGGCAAGCCAGCCTTCAAAGCCAGCAGCCGTCGGTTCGAGTTTGGCGTAAGCGACACGACCCGATTCGTCAGTAACAGTGCCGGAGCCTTACGACCCGATTCAACTCAGGCGGGCCTGGCTCAATCCGGTTTCAACACAATGCCCGAACCCACCAAAGCAACCGGGGCCAGTGCGCGATCGTTGATCTCGGCGGCTTCGGCCTCGTTTGTTGGCTACATCGATACCGACTCGATCTCGCACCCATCGGTGATGTTGCGGTATGACAAAAATCGGCGTATCGCCTGGCTCGACCGCGAACAACGGACGGATTATGCCCGGGTGCCCTACGCCGATTCGTACCACAAATTTTACATTCTGCCCGAAGTGGTGCGCTGGGATCTGCCCCGTCGGAAAGTTGACTTTTATCAGGTTGGTGCCAAGCGTGAAGTACCTGTGCGTTTCGAATCGTATGATTATTTCCAGCCCCAGCGCTACGCCGATCTGACCGTTGACTATGGGTTCCATCCGCTGCAAATTGTGGCAAACTACATCTCAACCAAAAAGCAGCAGACATTTCTGGACGAAGACATTATTCAGTTTGCGAAGAACGTGAATGCCAGATCACTGCGGGGTTCCCTCAACCGCATGGTGCTGGAAGGGTACATCGACCGTGACCCCAACACGTCCCTGATGCGATTGAGCCGGAAAGGATATCTGTATGTGCTGGCTTACACTCAGAAGCGGGATTATGACAATTTTCAGGTACAGTCGCTGTTTGCCTCGAACGATAGTACCAAAAATGCCACGATCAATCTCGATGATAAACTGCTGACCATTCGGGGCGTTGAGCGGTTTGTTCTGTCCGATTCGTTGAAAATTGTGGGTTTCCCCTCCGACAAAACCTTACGGGTTGGCAAGGGCCGGGCTTTTACCCTGAATGGCCAGCTCAAAGCGGGTAACCTCCGGTATGCGGGCCGCGACCTCAAATTTGATTACGACAAGTTTGGGATGACCATGAATAAAATCGACTCAATCACGTTCTCGTCGCAAAAACTGGCGGCTCAGGGAAAAGAAGGTGAAATTGGGGGCGATATTAAGTACGAGAATCCCGGAACGGTCTATTTGGGTAGTGCCGACAATAAATCGGGTCGAATTGCGGGTAAGAAAACAACCCAGCGCCTGGTTATGCCCGAAGGCATGACGGTTTATTTTAATCAGCCCATCCGGGGTAACATTCTGTACAATCAGAAAGTCTACTTCAAGATTCCGGCTATCGACAACGACAGTCTGGGCAAAGGGGATATTTCGTTTATCGGAACGTTCCATTCCGACGGTATTTTCCCGCCGTTTAAAGCCGAGCTCAAAACGATGCCGGATAATACTCTTGGCTTCGTGCACAAAGCACCCGCAACGGGCTACCCCGTGTACAGCAGCAAAAAAGGGTCTACCCCGTCGACGGTTAAGTTTGCGGGTGAGTTGACCATGGACAAAAGCGGACTACGGGCCGAGGGCGTCCTGAACCACCTGACCGCCAGCCTGAACACCAAGGATATGCTGTTCATGACTGATTCGCTGCTGGCTTCGGGGGAGAAAGGTGAAATTAAGGAAGGCGTCATTGGGAAGGGCTATTTTCCACAGGTTCAGCTCAATAACTATAGCCTGAAATGGTGGCCCAAAGCGGATAGCATGGTTATTACGACGCAGAAAAATAATTTTAACTTCTACAACGCCACGACCAATCTCGAAGGTGGCCTGGCCCTGCGCTCGTCGGGTTTATTTGGTAATGGAATCTTACGGCGGAAAGATTCGGAAGCTATATCGGGAAGCATTAAATTCAATAAGGAAGGGTTTATTGCCACGAACGCCCAGTTCAAAATAATAGCGGATAAAGAAACACCGGGCAGTCCCATTGGCAAACCTATTCTGCTGGGTAACGGCATTGACGTTGATTTCAACCAGATGAAAGGCATCGTCGGGCTGGCGATCAACAAAAAAGAAAGCCTCGATGACACCGTGAGCGCCAGCATGGAATTTCCGTTTGCGGCCTACAAGACCAGTATCAACCGGGCGGTTTGGAACATCAACGCCAAAACGATTGCGATGAAGGCCGGGCCGACGCTCGGCGATGTGAAAACATCAACCTTTACCGCTACAGCCGAAGAGCAGGAAAAGCTGACGTTTAATGGGTCGGCAGCCTTGTACGATGTAGAAAAACGGGTGCTCAATATTAGTGGTGTTCCCTACGTTACTTCGGCTGATGCCCGGATTTTTCCCGAGAAAGGCCAGCTAACGATCCGCCGGAACGGGGAGATGCTACCCCTGAAAAACGCCCGGCTCGAACTGGATACGATCAGTCTGTTTCACCGGCTAAAAAACGGGAACATTCAGATCTTGTCGCGTACCCGTTTTGCGGGCGATGCCACCTATCAGTTCGCAACGGCTAAAGGCGACACCGCCAGTATCAAGATGGGAAGCTTCGAACTAAAAGAAGCCCCCGCCGTAGCCGCTGCCACCCTAACCGCCGATACGAAAAAAGCGACTAAAGGTAGACGGGGCAGTGCAAAGGCAACTGCTGCAAGGACCTATTTTACCGTTGCCCGCGCTGAAGTTGATGAAGACGATAACCTGCAATTAGCACCAAAAATGCTCTTTAAAGGGGCCATTGTGATGCAGGCCCCGGCCCCCGACCTTGCCATGGATGGCTTCATTAAACCGGCGCTGAAAAAACGGCAGGATCTGGTTGCGGGCTGGATTCCGTTCAAAGAGAAAGTGGAGGAACGGCTGGAGATCAAGGTGGATAAAAATCTGAAGAACGAAGGTGGACAGCCGTTGGTGGCCGGTATCCATTTCCGGCTGGGGGGCGCTGGGCTGTACCCAACGTTCCTGTCGCCGAAAGAAGACTCGAAAGACGACGATCTGTTCAGCGCAACGGGCATTATGCGTTACGACGAAAAAGATAAAGTATACCGGATTGCCTCGAAAGGTAGCGACCTCACGGCTGCAGAACCCGTAACCAGCGCGCCGGATAGTATGACAGCAGGGGCGGTGAAAACGGATAGTACGAAAGCGGACAGTACAAAAACCGATCCTGTCCTGGCCTCGGTTGATGACGAGGTTGAAAATGCGTTCACGTTCAACGACTCCCGCGGGCTCATGACGTTCAAGGGGAAAATGAATCTGCTGAATGCCGCCCCGAATGAGTACCTGCTGGCATCGGGCTCGGCGCGGGTAAATATCGATAGCAGTCAATACCGGTTCAATACGTTGATGGCGTTTGCTTTTCCGGTTCCCGATCCGATCAATAGCCTCATCTCCGATAAACTGGTTAAGGCCAATCAGGAGGAAAAAAATGACGAAGCCGCCGACGATGATCTGAATCGACTGTCGGATAAGTTACTGCCGCTGATTGGCCAGCAGGCGGTGGATGCCTACCGGATCAAGGCGCAGAATCAGCACGCTCCGCTCAACCTGGCCTCGCCGAAGTTGAACGCCATGCTGGTGCTGGCAAATGCTAACCTGCGCTGGTCTACGAAGTACAATGCTTTTTACAGTACAGGTCGGTTGGGCGTATCGAACATGATGGCGACGGACATAAATGCCCAGATGGATGGCTTCATCGAAATTCGGAAAGGAGCCAACGGCGACGAAACAAGCATTTATCTGGAAGCGTCGCCGGATGCGTGGGTGTTCTATGATTACAAACCGGGTAGTACGCCATCCGCTCTCGGGCAACTGGCCATCATAACCTCCGAGCAGGACATCAACGATCGCTTATTGGCCGGGTCGAAAAACTCGTCGAAGGCAACACTCGAAGTTGTTGCGGCAACGGTTGACGAGAAAGCGCTCTTTGTTGATCGGTATCTGGACCAGTACAAGACGAAAGCCAAAGCAGCTCCCAAGCCTAAACCACAGCCGGGCCAGAAAGTCGTGAAGGAAGAGAAGAAGAAAGACGAGAAGAAAAAAGACAAAGAAGCGGAGAAGGAAGGATTTTAATTTCTGTTTATTTGTCAACGTGGACTGATAGTCATAGTGAAGTCAGTTTTAAGAAACTGACTTCACCTGAACTTCACTCGACATTTTTCCAACATTGCCCGGTTGGAGAGAACCTGTAACTAGCACGACTTAGCTTTTACGTGAAAACCCTATGGCGCGATTTGCGCATCCATCTTCGTGCCGACTTCCGGCCTGATCTTTATGGGGCCACGGCGCTGTGGGTGACTTTGCTCATCGCGGTTAATTATTACGTTGACCTAGAAGATTCGTACATCGATGCCTACCAAGGGAAACCCATCTGGCCATTTCTGTACTTTTGCCTGTACGCTACTGCCTATTATGGCAGCGTTTGGCTCTGGACCTATTTTCACAAACGGCCCGATGTCTGGCGCAACCGTGACTTCTGGCTGCGGAGTGGAACGGCCCTGATCTGTTATTCGATCTACGCGGGTTTTTACGCCCATAGTGCCTGGAGCCGACAACTGTTCGATGGGCAGATTTACGTTTTTGCCTACTACTGTCTGCATAACTTACAGTCGGTACTAACCATTGTCCTGCCGCTTTATCTATTCTATACGTTCGTAGACCCCTATGTTAATAACTTTTATGGCATGGCACCAAAAAGGAAGGGGCTGGTGCTGTATGCGATTCTGCTGGGGCTAATGATTCCGCTCATAACGCTGGCGTCCTTTCAACCCGATTTTCTGCAATCATACCCGACGTACCGGGACACAAACGCCAACGAGTTTTTTGGTGTACCCGAGTGGGTGACCGCACTTCTTTATGAACTCTGCTACGGCTGGGATTTTGTCCCTACCGAATTAATCTTCCGGGGCTTTCTCGTCATTGGAATGAGCCAGGTGTTAGGCCGCGGGGCCGTGTTGCCCATGGTTGTCTGGTACTGTACGGTTCATTTTGGTCGCCCTGTAGGCGAAACGATTTCTTCGCTGTTCGGTGGCTACCTATTGGGCGTTCTGGCACTCAGTACCCGCAGTATCTGGGGCGGATTGCTCATTCACATCGGCATTGCGTGGGGGATGGAGCTTGCCGCTTTTCTGCAAGGAGTAGGCCGGTAAGGCTATATTTTTGTATTTTTGGTCAACGCTATATCGTTTTAAGGGAGCCAGGGCTAATCCATTTTCGTAAGCTCACTAACTACTAACTCATGAATTTCAGAAAGACCTCCGCTTCGCCTGCCATTCCGCCGGGCAAAAAATTTGATGCCATTGTTGTGGGGTCGGGCATTAGCGGAGGCTGGTCGGCAAAGGAGTTGTGTGAGAAAGGCCTGAATGTGCTCTTGCTGGAACGTGGTCGCATGATTGAACACGTTACGGACTACCACACAGCCATGATGAATCCGTGGGATTTTGCGCACCACAACCAGGCTGTGCCACTCGATATTGTGAAGCAGTATCCCGTGCAAAACCGAACGGGTTTTACTATTACCGAGGCTACGCACCAGCATTTTGTGAACGACCTGGAGAATCCATACGTCGAAGAAAAACCATTCGACTGGATTCGTGGGTACCACGTTGGGGGCAAATCGCTGATGTGGGGCCGGTATTCATTCCGTTTCTCGGACCTCGATTTCGAAGCCAATGCCAAAGAAGGTATTGCTACCGACTGGCCGATTCGCTACAAAGACATTGCGCCCTGGTACGATTACGTCGAAAAGTTTGCCGGTATTGCCGGCGATCGTGACGGGCTGCCGCATCTGCCCGATGGCCAATTTCAACCCGCCATGCCCGATAACTGCGTGGAAGCGCATTTCCGGCAAAGTACGAATGCTGATTTTCCCGACCGCAAGGTGATTTCGGCGCGGGCCGCCCACCTGACGGCACCCACGCAGGAGCAGATGAACCTGGGCCGCGCCAAGTGCCAGTACCGAAACCTGTGTATGCGCGGCTGTCCTTATGGCGCCTATTTCAGCACCCAGTCGGCCACATTACCAGCGGCCCGCCGAACAAAGCGACTTACGGTGCGGCCGCACTCCATTGTCAACTCAATTATCTATGATGAAAAGACGGGCCGGGCAACGGGTGTTCGGGTAATTGATGAGCAGACGCACCAGTGGCACGAGTTTCAGGCCAGTATCATTTTTCTGAATGCGTCGGCCTTAGGATCGACGTATATTCTGATGAACTCTACGTCGAATCGCTTCCCCAAGGGCATGGACGACAGCGGGCAGTTGGGACGTAACCTGATGGATCACCATTTCCATGTCGGCGCTACCGCGGATTACGAGCATGATCTGGATAAATATTACTACGGTCGGCATCCGGCAGGTCTGTATATTCCGCGTTTCCGAAATGTGCAGGGTCAGGAAAAACAGGCGTTCAAACGAGGCTATGGTTTCGAGGTGTATACAAGCCGGGAAAACTGGGATCATGCTCTCCACAAAGAAGGATTTGGGGCTGACTTTAAAGAGAAGGCTACCCAGTTTGGTAACTGGAAAATCACGCTGGATGCGTTTGGCGAGTGCATGCCCTACGAAGATAATCGGGTGTATCTAACCAGCGACGTCAAGGATAAGTGGGGGCAGCCCGTTTTGAAAATGGATGTTCATTACCGGGAAAACGAAGCGCTCATGCGGAAAGATGCGCGCGAGCAGGCCGTTCAGATGCTGGAAAAAGCCGGTTTTTCGAATATCAATGGGTTCGATGCGCAGGCACACCCCGGTCTGAGTATTCACGAAATGGGTACCGCTCGTATGGGTACATCGCCCCAAAACTCGGTCTTCAACAAGTTCAATCAGCACCATGTGGTGAAAAACGTATTCTGTACCGATGGAGCATCCATGACGTCGTCGCCCTGTCAGAACCCGTCGCTTACGTACATGGCACTGTCGGCCCGTGCCGCCGATTATGCGGTAAAAGCCCTGAAACGGGGCGATCTGAAGCGGTAGCTGACTGACTAGTCTGCCCGTACGCGAATGTTAGCCTCGACAACTGATGCCGTTTTGCTGCGAACGGCTGATGTAATGAAAAAGCCCGTTGCTTTACGTCCGGTAGCGCTGGTATTGATGATATTGGTCGGCACATTGACGGCGGGCGTGGCAAATAACCCCCCGTTCGTGATCTGGGTGCGCAGTGATTGCCAGAAATCGAAAGCGTCGCTCGTGAGCGACTGGAGCTCTACTTTGACAACATCGTTCAGGGCGTATAGGCTATCCGGGTTAACCGACCGCCGGATGGGCGCAATAAAGGTCAGGCCGTCAGTTACCGTGTTGGAGCCCCGAAACCCACCGTCCTGAGACGTAATGATATTGGTAGGCTTATTCTGTAACTGGCCATTTCTGAAGAAACGGACTCGGTAATAGTCAACGCCACCGGCAATATCGACCGCATAGAATTCGGCCCGGTAGCCTTCGGTTTTCGAGAGAGGGTTAAGCTTCCGTTTCACAAAAATGATCGAGTCGACAGGGGGTAGGCGATTCAATGTTGAACTGGCCCTGTACGTATCGCCCTGATAAGCTATCGTAAGCTGGTAGGTCCGCCCGATGTGCCCCAGCGTGTCTTCACCCGTTGGCTGCCAAACATAATAGCCATCGTTATCCGGATCTGAAAAGGAATACGTCTTTCCGGCATTATCCGACACCGACACCGTTGCGCTGGTCGCTGGCGTAGGCTGGCCGTTATCAAAATAGGCGGCTGTCCGGGTAAGTCGAATCGTCTGCTGACCGGGCACATCAGTCAGTGTTCCATCGACTGATAGCTGAATCGGGCCCGTATCGAGTTTGGCGTCGATTACTGTAGTGCAACTGTTCAGGACCAAAACCGCTGCTGCCATGATGAAGAAAAAACGTATTGAGTTCATGCTGTTAGACCGCCCTGCCGGAGCGACTGTTGATGGACGACCAGATCAGCCCGGAGGCCGGTGGTACTAGAATTTAAAGTTATAAGTAACCGATGGAATCAACGTGGCAAAGACGGAGTAACGAATCGCTTCCGTAACCCGGGGATTATCGGTGTTGGGCTGGAAATAAACCGAAAATGGGTTTTTGCGAGCGTACACGTTGTACACCGAGAACACCCAGTTATCTTCCTTCCGTTTGCCGGGTCGTTTGCGTCCCTGCAGCGTGGCCGCCAGATCGAGCCGGTGGTAGGCGGGAATCCGGTAGTTATTTCGGGTATTCTCAGTATTCAGGGGCACTACAAATCCTTCATACTCAAATCGGTTCGTCGGGAACGTGGCGGGTGTACCACTGGCCAGCGTAAACGTGGCCGAGAAACTCCATCGTTTGGCCTGCGGTGGATCAAACAAAAGCACCGATGTCAGGGTATGCCGTTTGTCGAAACGCGTGGGGTACCAGTTGTTGTTATTGATGCCGTTTACCTGCCGTTCGGTTTTTGCCAGCGTGTAGCTGATCCAGCCATTCACAACGCCGGTATTCCGTTTAACGAAAAATTCGGCCCCGTAGGCACGCCCTTTCCCGCTCAACAGATCGCCCTCCAGATACTTGTTCAGAATCAGGCTGGCCCCGTCTATGTAATCGATCTGGTTCTGAAGCCATTTGTAATAGACTTCAACCGATGCTTCAAAAACTTTGGCCGCCCCGTTCGATCGGCCAAAGTTTTTGAAGTACCCGCCCGCTACCTGATCACCCACCTGCGGCCTGATGTTGTTGGTCGACGGTGTCCAGATGTCCAGTGGAGTTGAGGCTGTTGTGTTCGAAATCAGGTGAATATACTGCGCCAGCCGGTTGTAGCTGAACTTAAGCGAACTGTTGCTAGTGAGGTCGTATTTTGCCGAAAAGCGGGGTTCCCAGTTGCCGTAGGTTTTGATCACATCGCCATCCCGGTAGGCCACTGTCGTAATCACCTCGCGACGGGTGCCCAGTGGTACATCGGTTTGAAAGGCATACGCTTCGCCCGGTCCTACGTAATTGAACAACGAATACCGAAGCCCATACTGGAGTTGTAGTTTGGGGTTGAGCTGCTGTTCGTTACCGATGTACAAGGCCGCTTCGAGCGCGTGCTTATTGGCGATGCCAAACGTACGAACGCTACCTGAACTGGCCGCTGTAGCCAGACCCGGCTGAAAGTCATGAACAATGGCCTGCCCGCCGAACGAAATCGTGTTTTTGCCCAGAAACAGCGAGAAATCAGGTTTTAGGCTGTAATCGACAATGCGGGAATCTGTCCGGAAAAAGTCGTTGGGCCGTTTCTGCTTCAGGTCCGAATTCAGGGAGTAATCATAATTGCTGTAGTAGGCGGTGGTGTTCAGGAACAGCCGGTCGCTGAATACGTGATTCCACCGGGCCGACAGGGTTGTATTGCCCCAGTTGAAACCGAAGTCAGACCCGAATACATCGCGGCCCAGATAGCCCGATAAAAACACTGTGTTCTTGTCGTTGATGTGGTAATTAGCTTTCGCTGTAAGGTCGTAGAAATAGAATTTTGCGCCTTTCAGATCACCCGTCAGGAAAGGTTGCGCCAGTACATCGGCATAGGAGCGCCGGGCCGCTACAATAAATGAACCTTTGCCCTTGAACAAAGGGCGCTCGTAAGACAATCGACTGAAAATAAGCCCAATACCGCCATTCAGTTCGGGCTTCTTGGCATTGCCTTCCTTTAAGCGTACATCCAGAATGGACGAGATTCGCCCGCCGTAATTGGCTGGAATACCGCCTTTTATCAGCTTCACATCCTTAACCGCGTCGGGATTGAACACCGAAAAGAAGCCAAATAAGTGGGATGAGTTATAGACCGGCGCTTCATCGAGCAGGACCAGATTCTGGTCGATACTGCCCCCGCGCACGTTGAAGCCTGTAGCTCCTTCGCCCACGGTCGATACACCGGGCAGGAGTTGAATACTGCGAATCACATCGACTTCGCCAAGCAGTGCCGGAATCCGTTGCAGCGTCTTTACGTCAATCCTGTTGACGCTCATTTCAATGTTTTTCACATTGTCATCATCGCGCGTCGTCGACACGACAACTTCCTGAAGCTGTTTGCCTTCCTGGCCCAGCTCAAGATCGAGCCGCACGTTTTGATTGGTCAGATTGATCGTTCTGTTCTGCTTTTCGTAGCCAACATAGCTGATAACCAGGTTATAGTTTCCGGGTTGCAGCGTAACGGCGTAGAAGCCGTAACTGTTGGTTACGGCTCCTGTACCGGTTTCTTTGACGTAAACCGAGACGCCAATCAAGCCTTCTCCGTTACCCGCATCTTTGATGTACCCGCTGATGGTCAGGCCCGCTGCTCGCGTTCCTCGCTCAGGCGTACTGCCCTTGGCATTAAGCGATTCCTGGGCCTTTACGGCTTGCAGGGGCATCAGGTATATAAGAAGGCCACATAGCCAAAAGGGTATTCGTTGTTTCATTGCGTTATCAATAAACCAGCCATGTTACCGATGGCAGTTCGGGTTGCTAACGCAAAAGTACGTTCAGCTATAGTAAGCTCGGGCAAAAAATAGATGAAGTCACCAAATGAGCGGGTGAACGGCAGGCTGTGCTGAAAAAACCAACGAAGATGTTACTGGCTATCCTGTTTCTTTATCTGCCGGATCAGCTTCTTGGCTTCCTTATCATCTGTTTCCGGGAATTTTACCGGCAACGATTCAAGAATTTCGGTCAAAATCGTCGCGATGATCAACTGTTGATTAACCCGGTCGTCGCTTGGAATCACGTACCAGGGGTTTTGTTTGGTAGCGGTTGCGTTGATGGTATCTTCGTAAGCCTGCATATACTGGGGCCAGAATGCCCGCTCTTCCAGGTCACTCGGACTTAATTTCCATTGTTTCTCCGTGTCTTCCAGCCGGGCCACGAGTCGTTTGCCCTGCTCTTTTTGTTCGACATGCAGGTAAAATTTCACGACAGGAAAGCCATTTCGGAACAGATAATCCTCAAAATGGACAATATCCCCAAAACGCTGTTTCCAGAGCGTGTCTTCATCAGTTGGCAAGAGATCTTCGGGAATGGATTGCTTTTTGAGCTGTTCGGGATGCACGCGCAGAACAAGCACTTCTTCGTAATAGGAGCGGTTGAAAACGCCAATGTTGCCCCGCTCGGGTAATTTCTGCCAGAAGCGCCACAGGAAATCATGTTTTAAATCTTCTTTTTCCGGTTTCTTGAACGGCGCTATCTGAAAACGGGATGGATTGACGCCGTTGAATATCCGCCGGATGCTACTGTCTTTTCCGGCGGCATCCATGGCCTGAAAAACGACCAGCAACCCATAGTGCTCGTCGGCGTGCATTATGTTTTGTGCCTGATCCATACGATCGGCCAGCGCATCCAGTTGCTTGCGCTGATCGGCTTCGTCCGTATAAAAGGGAGTGGTGACGGTGGCCGTTTCCTTATCCAAAAACGGCCGTTTGCCGTCGTACCGGAAATCTTTCGTGTTTATTTTTTTCATAACGTAACATGGCTGAACCCATTCCAGAGAAGCCGCAGAGTAAACTAAAATGGCGGCTTTGCTGCAGGAATGACAGATTGGCCGCGCTACTATTGTGCTTCAATAACCGGAATCAGTTTCTGTAAGGCGTCAAAGCGCTCATTATTGGGTTCGGGTTCGGCGATGGGTAATTTTTTGAGTTCTTCGATGATGATCCGGCCCACCAGCAAGCGCATATTCTTTTTGTCATCGGCTGGAACCACGTACCAGGGTGCTTTTTTGGTGGTGGTTTCGCTGATGCAGGTTTCGTAGGCATCCTGATAATCGTCCCAGAATTCACGTTCTTTCACATCACCTTCGTCAAACTTCCAGTTCTTCTCCGCATCCTTGATCCGGGCAATCAGTCGTTCGCCCTGTTCTTTTTTGGAGACGTGCAGGTAGAACTTGATCGTGGGGAAACCATTGCGGAACAGGAATGTCTCCATATCCCGGATAGCCTCGAAGCGATGTTTGAACAGCTTATTCAGATCATCCGTTGTTTTTTCGGGCAGCCGCTGGCTTTTTGTCAGGATCTCGGGGTGAACTTTGGTTACCAGCACTTCTTCGTAATACGACCGATTGAAAATGCCGATGGTACCGCGTTCGGGTAATTCGCGCCAGCTGCGCCATAAAAAATCGTGGTCCAGTTCCTGATCAGTAGGTCGTTTAAAGGAACTGACCCGCACACCCGTCGGATTGGTACCGGTAAATACGTGCTGAATGGTACCGTCTTTCCCGGCCGCATCGAGGGCCTGAAAAATTAGTAACAAGCCAAACCGATTGTGCGAAAACATGCGTTCCTGCCACTTATCGATCTCAGCGGCCTGTTGCCGAAGCAGGGCCTCATAATGGTCATCGTCTTCGTAGAGATCGTCTATTTTGGTGGGTGCTTTCTTCAGTTTAAATGGCTTGTCGCCATCGTAGCGGAAACGGTCAGTATCGAAGTCTTTCACGGGCGGGGGGCGTAAACTTTACGCTTGACAGTTATGTTAAACAATCAGGAAAATTAACCTGATTAAGCCTATAAGGTTTGAGAATCCCCTTAGTGCTAAGCTTACGGGTTTATAAAAACACGATTTATGACCACAAATCAATCGGCCAATCTGGCCAAAGCGACTTTTGGAACGGGTTGTTTCTGGTGTACGGAAGCCCTGTATGAATCGCTCGACGGCGTATTTGGCGCTGTCTCCGGCTACGAGGGGGGCCAAAAGCCAAATCCCACGTATAAAGACGTGTGTACCGGTACTACCGGCCACGCAGAGTGCGTTGAAGTTACCTACGACCCGGCTAAAATAACCTATCAGGAACTTCTAGAGGCCTTCTTCCGTGGTCATGACCCAACGTCGCTTAACCGTCAGGGCGAAGATGTTGGTACGCAGTATCGGTCGGTGATTTTTTATCACGATGATGAGCAGAAGCAACTGGCCGAAGCAGCCAAAGCGGAATTAGATAAAGCGGGTGCCTACAGTCGTCCGATTGTGACCGAGATCAGCCCCGCCGAAACATTCTACGAAGCCGAAGCCTATCACCAGAGTTATTTTGCCAATAATCCGAACCAGGGTTATTGCGCTTTCGTGATTGCGCCCAAAATGGACAAGTTTAAAAAAGTGTTCAAAGAGAAATTGAAGCCCGAAATGGCGAACTAGCTATCAGATTAGCCACCTAGTAGTGCAAGTAAAAGAGACAACTCGCTTTGGGTTGTCTCTTTTACTTGTTGTGCTGAACGGAAAAAGTGTGGTAAATATGGCTCCCGTAAGCAAACGATTTATGTGCTGTATATTGCTCTAATACAGGTGTATAGTTTATAGGAGAAACCATTTCTTATTCGAATAAACAAACGACCGATTAATAAGTGGGTATTTTTTTTACTTGCTGACCCCGCAGATTCGCCTTTACTTTGTCGCAGGTTTTAACATAAATCAGTTTCGTCACATGAAAAAATTTCACTTTTCTATTTTACTCGTTCTTGGATTGCTGGCCGGAACACAGTCGTTTGCACAATACATTCCAGATAAAGGGTCTAAGCTGTTAAACGTTGGCATTGGCGTTGGTGGCTATGGCTTTGGAGTAGGGTATAGCTCAAGTGTATCATTCGGTGCATCTTTTGAGGTAGGCGTTGTGAAGAATATTACCGTTGGCGGTTTCGCTGATTACCGCCGGTTGAGCTTCAGTGGCCTTGGCGGAGATGGAGTTTCGTACTATTACCTGGGTGCACGGGGTTCGTACCACTTCAACGAGTTGCTGAATCTAGGAACTGACAAGGCAGATTTGTATGCAGGTATCGGGTTAGGATACCAAGGTATTTCTGGTACCTACTACTATGGTGGAACTGGTGCAATCATTGTTCCTATTCATTTGGGTGGTCGTTATTTCTTCAGCGAAAAAGTAGGAGGATTTGCCGAATTGACTACCGATGTTTCGCCGTTAAGACTAGGCGTAACGTTCAAACTATAATTAACTAGTAAAACAAAAAATGGCTTCCTGATTATCAGGAAGCCATTTTTTGTTTTACTAAGTGAAGTTACTTGCTCGCTACTTCCTTCAAACTCTTGATGCCCATGTTCCAGAGAATAAACGAGTAGATATCGGCGGCTGTTTCGATGTTCTTTTTAGTATTGCTGGCTCCGTGGCCGGAATTCGTGTCGATCCGAATCAGTACCGGATTCGTGCCTTTATACATTTCCTGTAACGTAGCCGCGTATTTGAACGAGTGAGCAGGTACAACCCGGTCATCATGGTCGGCGGTAGTGATCAGGGTAGCCGGGTAGTTAATGCCAGTCCTGATGTTGTGAACGGGTGAGTAGGCATAAAGCGCCTTAAATTCGTCGGCATTGTCGCTGCTGCCGTAATCGGCGATCCAGTTCCAGCCAATCGTAAACTTGTGGAACCGCAGCATATCCATCACGCCCACCTGCGGAATCACTACCCGAAACAGGTCGGGACGTTGATTCATAACGGCGCCAACCAGCAAACCTCCATTCGATCCACCCTGAACAGCCAGCTTGGCTGGACTCGTGTATTTCTGAGCGATCAGGTATTCGGCCGCGGCAATAAAATCATCAAAAACATTCTGCTTTTTGAGTTTCATACCTTGCTCGTGCCACTTCTCGCCGTACTCGCTACCACCCCGCAGATTGGCCTGCGCATAGACACCCCCCTGCTCCAGAAATGGAATCCGAAACGGACTGAACGAAGGAGGGAGGCTAACATTGAAGCCACCGTACCCATAAAGCAAGGTTGGATTGGTGCCATCGAGTTTTAACCCCTTCCGGTACGTCAGAAACATAGGCACCTTCGTTCCGTCTTTGCTGGTGTAGAATACCTGCTTGGTTTCGTAGTCAGATGGGTTGAAATCGACTTCGGGAGCGCGAAAAACGGTGCTTTTGTGTGTCGCAATGTCGTACCGGTAAATGGTTGGCGGGAAGGTAAACGACGTAAACGTGTAGAAAACGAACTTGTCGTCTTTTTCGCCCCCGAACCCGCCTGCCGAACCAATAGCCGGTAGTTTGACCTCACCCTCCGACTTCCCGGCATAATTGAAAATCTCGACCTTGGACGTTACGTCCTTGGCGTATTCGACAAACAGCTTACCACCGGCAGCACTCACGCTTCCTTCAGCAATGGGCTCCGGCTTTTCGGGAATCAGGGTTGAAAACGCTTTCTTTTTCGTGTCGAATGCCACGACTTTGCTATTAGGGGCTTTCTCGTTTGTCAGAATCAGGAGCCGGTCACCGTCGTTGTCAACCACACCATAACTGAAGTCAGTAATCTCCGCCACAACCGGGGTAAAGGTTTTTTGCGGAGAGGTAGCGTCGATAAATAACAGGGAGTTTCCATCTTTTCCCTGGCCCCGGTCGCTGATCGACAACAAGGCAAAGCGCTCATCGTCGGTGGTACTGACAATGTGAAAGCGCTGCGGGTGCTTGGCGTCTTCGTACACCAGCCGGTCGGCCGATTGGGGCGTGTTCAGCTTATGAAAAAACACCTGATGGTTCTCATTTTTCGCGGCCAGTGCGCTGCCTTCGGGCTTTGGATAGCGGCTATAGTAGAAACCGTCGCCTTGCCAGGCGGCTCCCGATACTTTTACCCAGTCAATTTTGTCGGGTAAATACGTTTTGGTCGCTAGTTCCATAATCTGGTATTCCTGCCAGTCGGAGCCCCCTTTCGATAAACCGACAACGGCATACTTGCCATCTTTCGAGAGCGAAAAAGCACCTAAACGCGTTGTGCCATCCGTCGATAACTTATTCGGGTCGATGACGAGCTCGGGCTTTCCATTAAGGCCTTTCTGGCGATACAGCACTGCCTGGTTTTGTAGACCGTCGTTCTTCGAGAAATAAAACCACTCGCCTTTGCGGCTGGGGGCCGAGTATTTCGGGTAGTTATAGACCTGTTCGAGCCGATCCTGAAACTGTTTGCGGTAAGGAATTTGCGCCAGGTAATCGAACGTGACTTTATTTTCGGCTTTGACCCAATCGGCGGTTTCGGTAGAGCGATCATCCTCCATCCAGCGATAGGGGTCAGGCACCTGGGTGCCGTGGTAGTTATCGACCTGATCCGTTTTGCGGGCAACCGGGTACGTTATGGGACTTGACGACTGGCCCAGGGCAACAGACGAACTCAACATAAGGGAGAAACGGATGAAGTTGAAAAAGCGCATACATTGGTGATTAACGTGAGGATGAAAGGCGTTGCCAAGTGCCGTTCGGAACGGGTACGACGTCTATATCCGAACGGGTAGTTTATTAGTCCGTTAGCGCGTGTACTCAAGATTGATCCGCGGAATCAGCCCGTTCGAATCGTGGCGCAACAGCATCTCGAACAGCAAAACCGTAGCGGCCGCGTCACCCTGAGCGCGGTGGCGCCCACTCAGCGGAATGTCGAGGGATCGGCAAAGCTTGCCCAAACTATAGGAAGGGTAACCCGGCAACAGCTTCCGGCTCGTCCGAACCGTACACAGGGTCCGTCGCAGGTAGTCGTGACCTAGCCAATTCAACTCCTTCTGAATGAAGCCAAAATCGAAGCCAACATTGTGGGCCACAAAAATGGCATCTCGGGTAATGTTCAGCACATCATTGGCGACTTCGGCAAACGTGGGCGCGTCCTGCACCATTTCGTTAGAGATACCCGTCAGGTGCCGGATAAACGGTGGAATTGGGCATTCCGGGTTCAACAAGGAATGAAACGAATCAACAACCTGCTGCCCGTCGTGGCGAAAGATGGCAATTTCGGTAAGTCGGGTCGGGCCTTTTACACCCCCCGTAGTTTCAACGTCAACGATGCAATACACACATAAGAAATTTGCGGCCGGGGCTCGCTAATCTCAGTACTGGGTCGCAAATGGCCTCAGGCATTCGCGGGTCTTTTGGTTTGTACTGAGCGTTGTAAACCATGAACCGAATACATGATAAAGGTACGGTTTTACCGCGAAGCCTGCAACGCCCGGTTTCGAATAGGCTGTTTGTCAACACATGGCCGAACCACAACGCCCTCCCGAATGAGCCGAAGCGTATAATCCAGTATGTAATCCCGGTTGTTCATCAGGTCATCAAAACTGCGCGTAACAACAAAATCCGGTTCAACCGTGAAGCCGTTGGCTTTCTCCGTCTCAACAGCATGGGTTAGTTTCTTGAGCGGAATACGTACCTGAAGCCGGGAATTGGGCAGGGTAATTGATTTGAAATGACCCGCAAAATCGCCCCAATAGGCACTACCACTCGCTTCGCCAACATACGTGCCTAATCCCGCATCGAGCGTTTTGGCCAGTACGGTTGTTGTCGCCGAGAACGACGCGCCGTTGACTAGAAAATACAAATTGCCGGAAAACGAATCCCGATGCCGGGGACGAAAGCGCCGGTTGGCCGAACGGCTGGCAAACCCACCATTGTTGTCCGTACGGTATTGCAGACTGAAATTGAGGGCTGAGAAAGGATTCCAGCGCGTAACGAGTTCCGTGCGGGCGGCCCGCTTCATTTCTTCATGGTCCATAATCCGGAACGATTTGGGCATCCAGTAGCGTAACAACCGGGCCGAGTTCAGCACAATTCCTCCGCCATTGCCCTGCATATCAATGACCAGATTCTGGACGTTCTCCTGGCGTATTTGTTTGAAGGCCCGCTTCAGCCGCCGATTGAATCCCCACTGAAAGAAGTCTTTTTTCTTGGTGCCCATGAACGTCGAGACGCGCAGGACCGCCGTATGCGTAAGCGTATCGACCATACGCACCGACAGATTCGGGCGTCTGTCAAGTTCGATACCATACCGGCGCTGTATTCTGCTCCGAAAACTATCCAGGGTCAGGCAGCGTAACCGCGCCTGCCGGACAAGCGAATCGCCCGTGAGCCGATACGTGATGTTGATGGAATCTGCTGAACCAAACCAGGCGGCATAATAGTCGGCAAATTGTACCATGCTCCACTGCCTGCGCCCGGTGAGATTGTCGCCATCGGAGCCGGAGTGATCAGCGTTCATCAGTTCATCATGCACATCGGCAACCGGCCGGTTATTGATGGTCAGTAGCTCAGTTCCCCGTAGAAGCGTGGTATCCGACGATACGTTATGGCTGATGAAGTACTGCGATTCGACCAGCCGAATGTAGAAAGGTATGAACCGGGTCGATTTACCAATGTAGTTTTTACGGTGGTTCAGATTGGTATGGCCATCCTTAAGGGCGGATACCAATGGGCTGACATGGTGGTAAAACGACAGGTAGTCGGTAGGCGAGTTCAGGTGGTTATACAGCGAGTCGTATAACTGCTCCATCCGGGCCTGGGGCGTGTAATAACCCATACCCGGATGGAGTAGATCGAGTTTTCGTTTGAGATAGCTTAAATCAGCACGAGTTTGGGCCGGTGTGAGAACCTGAGCCAACGAAATCTGGTAACTTAAGCTAATAATTAAACTTACTAGACGCAGTGTTGCCTTAATCTTCATCGTTTCACGTTACGGTAGGAATTACCTCTATGGGGTATCCATTATTCGTTTCGTGAATATAAAGTTTAGCGCAACTATAATCAACAAAAAATGTTTAATACTTCGTTAAAGTTTTGGTAACGGTACACCCGACGCATCTGGTTTAATCATCTTTACGGTGCGGAATGACCGTCCATTGTTTAACACCCGGCAGATGATCGGCAACGATGGCCGCTGCGACTTCTTCCAGATTTTCTTCATTCGTGCTGAAAAATAGGCTTTTAGTCTGTTCGTCTGCTTGCGTTGTCCGCACTTCGTAGTATTCGTTGTGGTGTTCAATCGAGTGTTTCTCGACAAGTTGATAGTGTGCCATAGTCGTATGCTAAATTGGTCTGGTAACGATAACGTCTGAGGTAATGAGATGGTTAACTTCGAATCGTAATTCGTATAACTCCCGATACCCTACTGCCCGCCCCAATCAACTGGTACAGGATAGCCGTTTCCCGGAAGAAATGAGATACAAGCGCACTCGCGCAAACGCAGAAGCTTGGCCCGCCCCAGCAGACGAATGCGATGGCTAGTACTGGGAGAAGAAGGCCCTTCTCGGAAAGCCCCCTGATTTAATACCTTGTTGAGGACACGCATCAATTAGCAGAAACCTTTTTTTGGTTAGCACTTTCCTGATTAACAAACGTTTCGTACCTTTGCGGTCTTATTTTTGAGCCGGGCTGCCGGAGTGGAGGAGATACGAGGTGAATACATTACGCGCATACGACATCCATATCATTGGTCTTGACAATAAACGGTACGAGTACGATTTCACATCGGACGATTCGTTTTTTGCCGCGCTTGAACAGGATTTGATCAAAGCGGGACAGGTGAAGACCCACGTGGTCCTGGAGAAGTCGGAGACGATGATTCGTCTGGACCTCCATATTGTTGGCACAGTCGAGCAAACCTGCGACCGTAGCCTTGATGAATACGATGAGCCAGTGGATACACAGCAGACCATGCTGTTAAAATTTGGCGATCACAATGAAGAATTGAGCGATGAGATTGAGCTCATTGAGCGGAATACGGCCACCATCAACGTAGCCCGTTACATTTTTGAGTTTCTGAGTCTGTCATTGCCGATGAAGCGGCTGCATCCTCGCTTCCGGGACGAGGATGATCAGGACGACGAGCAGGAAGGAAAGCTCGTTTATAGTTCTGGCCCTGTTGCTGAAACAAATGACGATGAACCAAACGACCGGCCGGAAGTTGATCCTCGCTGGGCCGCTTTGCGAAAACTAAGTGACAACTAATTTTAGTTGTAGAGTGACAAGGTTGTAAAACGGTTCGCCGTGGTGGGTATTCAAGTAATGACCCATGCGCAATCTGCCCGCTCGAAAACTAGGTGACTATATAACTTTATAACTATAAGACTGAATCATGGCACACCCCAAACGACGCCACTCCAGCACCCGGCGCGATAAGCGCAGAACGCACTACAAGGCTACGCCTGTTGCGCTGTCAACCGACGCCCAGACTGGCGAAGTACACGAGCGTCATCACGCCCACGTCTTTGAAGGCAATCTGTTTTACAAAGGACAAATGATCATTGAGAATTACGCCAAAACAGCCTAAATCTCGCCTATTTCTGAAAAGTATTTCGTTGACGTCTTTCCGAAGATGAACGCGAAATACTTTTTTATTGCCAGCCACCTCCCTATTTTTACGCGTATTTAGTTTGAAAACCAGCTTAACTGGGAAGGTATTGAACAAACGGAGTCAATGAAAATTGCAGTGGACGCAATGGGTGGCGATTTTGCTCCCGACGCTATCGTTGAAGGAGTATTGATGGCCGCTGATGAATTGCCGGAAAATGTAACGATCGTACTGATTGGCAGAGAGGCTGTTGTGCAGGAATTGATCCAGAAGCACAGGGGCCAGGCAGTTTCTACCATCGAACTGGTGAATGCCGACGACGTTATCGAAATGAGTGAGCACCCGACAAAAGCGCTCTCGCAAAAGCCCAATTCCAGCATCGGGGTTGGGTTTAAACTTTTGAAGGAAGGTAAAGTCCAGGCATTCTGTAGTGCGGGAAATACCGGCGCTATGCACGTAGGGGCCTTATTTAGCATAAAAGCGATTGAGGGCATTCTGCGCCCCTGCATTGCCGGGTTTGTTCCACAACTCACGGGTGGATACGCGGTTATGCTCGATATTGGCGCCAATGCCGATTGTAAGCCAGAAATGCTGGCTCAGTTCGGCCATATCGGCTCCATTTATGCCCAATCGACGTTTAACATTGCCAAGCCGCGTGTTGCTCTGATGAATATTGGCTCGGAAGAGCAAAAGGGGTCATTGGTGGCCCAGGCGGCCCATCAACTTCTGAAAGACAATAACCGAATCAACTTTGTGGGGAATATGGAAGGAGGAGACTTCTTTGCCGGTCACGCCGACGTTATCATAACGGATGGCTTTACTGGCAACGCCATGTTCAAGCTGGGAGAATCGTTCTATTCCGTGGCTGCCCAACGAGGTATGAGCGACGAGTTTCTGGATAAAACCAACTACGAGTCGGTTGGGGGAAGTCCGATTCTGGGAGTCAACGGAAATGTGATTATTGCCCACGGTATTTCATCGCCGTTAGCGATCAAAAATATGATTAATCTGGCCATTCGGCAGGTTGAGTCCGACGCATACACTAAAATTGCACAGGCACTCAGTTAAGCGGACACGCGTATCAGTGAACAGAAGCAGGTTGTTATTTAGCTGAATGCATTGGTATCTGGTCACTGTTTACTGATAACTGTACTATCATCCTATGAGTAAAGCTGCCATAACTGGAGTTCATGGTTATGTTCCCGATTACGTGCTGACCAATGCCGAATTGGAGCGTATGGTGGATACGAACGATGAATGGATTACTAGCCGGACTGGTATTAAAGAACGGCATATTTTAAAGGGCGAAGGCATGGGGTCTTCGCACATGGGGGCAAAGGCCGTGGCAGGTTTGCTCGAGAAATTAAACATTAAACCCGAGGAAGTCGATCTGCTGATTTGTGCGACGACCACGCCCGATTTTATTTTTCCCTGTACGGCTAATCTGATCTGCGACATGGTCGGCATTCGCAACGTAGGGAGTTTTGATATTCAGGCTGCTTGTTCCGGGTTCCTGTATGCCATCACGGTGGGTTCGCAGTTTATCGAAACGGGTAAGTACAGAAAAGTAATTGTCGTTGGGGCCGATAAAATGTCGGCCATTACAGATTATACCGACCGGACAACCTGTGTTTTATTTGGCGATGGAGCCGGGGCTGTTATGCTTGAACCCAATACCGACGGGCTTGGTATTCTGGATACAATCATCAAGTCGGATGGCGTAGGGCAAAACCACCTGTTTCAAAAAGCCGGGGGGAGCCGCTACCCACCCACGCACGAGACGGTCGAAAAACGCTGGCACTATGTCTACCAGGACGGTCCATCTGTTTTCAAGTTCGCCGTCAAGAACATGGCCGATGTATCGGCTGAAATCATGGAGCGGAATCAGCTTAACGGCAGCGACGTTGCCTGGCTGGTACCACACCAGGCAAACAAACGGATCATCGACGCAACGGCGCATCGAATGGGTATTCAGACCGATAAGGTGATGATGAATATTCATAAGTACGGTAACACAACGGCGGCTACCATACCCCTCTGCCTGTTCGATTATGAATCGCAGCTGAAAAAGGGCGACAATCTGGTGCTGGCTGCCTTTGGTGGAGGCTTCACGTGGGGAGCCGCTTATGTAAAATGGGCGTATTAATTTTATGTATGATGTAGGGTATATGAGGTATACATGTACCTGCAGTACTATACATCATACACCGTATATTATACACAATAAAGCATGGCAACGACCGCAGACATCCGTAATGGATTAGTTCTTAATTACAACAACGATCTTTTTCAAATCACTGACTTTCAACACGTAAAGCCGGGGAAAGGCGCAGCTTTTGTACGGACGAAGTTGAAAAGCCTGACAACAGGTCGGGTAATTGACAATACCTTCAACTCCGGTGCTACCATTTACCCAGTCCGGGTTGAGCGTCGGAAATTCCAGTACCTCTACAAAGACGAATCAGGCTATAACTTTATGGACCAGGAATCGTTTGATCAGATTAACCTGGACGAAAAGATCGTGGAAGGGGCCGATCTGATGAAAGAGGGACAGGAAGTCGAAATTCTGATAAATGCCGACAGCGATACGCCCCTTTCGTGCGAATTGCCTCCATTTGTTGAACTGGAAGTGACGTATGCCGAACCAGGTATTAAAGGTGATACGGCCAATAGTCCGAAAAAACGGGTTGAAGTAGAATCGGGAGCAAAAATCATGGTGCCCTTATTCATTGAATCAGGTCAAAAAATTCGGGTCGATACGCGTACTCGTGATTATGTAGAACGAGTGAAGTAAATACTGAATGATGAAAAGTAGATGAGAATTGATCTCGCTATTGACTATTCATCATTCGTCATTCATCTTTGCTCCGGCCCCGTTATCATCAAAAGCTATGAATACAAAAGACATACAGCAACTCATCGACTTTATCTCGCAATCGGGTTTAGACGAAGTCAACATCGAAACGACTGATCTGAAGATCAGCGTTAAGCGTTATGGAGCCGGTGCACCGGCCGCTATACCAGCAGCGGCTGCTCCTGTAGCACAGGCACCCGTTGCCCAATCACAGGCAGTTGCTGTGCCAGCAGCGCCGGTCGCTACACCGACGGCTGCTCCTCAGGCCGATACGTCAAAATACATCACGATCAAATCGCCGATGATCGGAACCTTCTACCGCTCGGCCAATCCTGACTCGCCGATGTTTGTTGAAGTAGGCGACAGCGTAACCGAAGGCAAAGTGGTTTGTATTATCGAAGCCATGAAACTGTTCAACGAAATCGAGTCGGAAGTATCGGGCCGTATTGTGAAGATTCTCGTTGAGAACGCTACACCAGTCGAATACGACCAGCCGCTGTTTTTGGTAGAACCCATCTAATTTAGTTAGTGAATGAGCGAATGGTTGAATGATTGAATAATTCTGAAGCAGCTATTCAATCATTCAACCATTCGCTCATTCATTCATTGGAACCATGTTCAAAAAAATCTTAATCGCCAATCGGGGAGAGATCGCTCTGCGGATTATTCGGACCTGTCGCGAAATGGGTATCAAAACGGTAGCCGTTTACTCGACGGCCGACCGCGATAGTCTGCATGTACGTTTTGCGGATGAGGCCGTTTGTATTGGCCCACCCATCAGCAAACAATCTTACCTAAGTATTCCAAGCATTATTTCGGCGGCTGAAGTAACGGGCGCTGATGCCATTCACCCCGGCTACGGGTTTTTGTCGGAGAATGCTGAATTCTCTCAAATCTGCTCCGATTACGGAATTAAATTTATTGGTGCCACGGCCGAGCAGATCAACGGAATGGGTGATAAAGCGACGGCTAAAGCAACCATGCGGGCAGCTGGCGTTCCTGTGATTCCGGGTTCCGAAGGGTTGCTGGAGTCAGTTGAACAGGGTAAAAAACTCTCGGCTGGCATGGGGTACCCCGTCATTGTGAAGGCAACAGCCGGTGGTGGTGGTCGCGGGATGCGCATTGTTCGGTCGGAAGATGATTTTGAAAAAGCCTGGAATGACGCCCGTACGGAAGCGGGAGCGGCCTTCGGTAACGATGGGCTCTACCTGGAGAAATTCGTTGAAGAGCCCCGCCACATTGAGATTCAGATTGTGGGCGATCAGTATGGTACTGTTTGTCACCTGTCGGAGCGGGACTGCTCCATCCAGCGCCGGCACCAGAAGCTGATCGAAGAGACCCCGTCGCCCATTGTTTCGCCCGAGTTGCGGGAGCGGATGGGTGAAGCGGCTATCAAAGGAGCGCAGGCCATCGGGTACGAAGGGGCCGGAACGGTTGAATTCCTGGTCGATAAGCACGGGGATTTTTACTTCATGGAAATGAACACCCGGATTCAGGTGGAGCACCCGATAACGGAGGAGGTGACGGATTTCGACCTGATCAAAGAACAGATCAAAGTGGCGGCTGGTGCCCGGATTTCGGGTCGCAATTATACCCCGAAACTTTATGCCATGGAGTGCCGGATCAACGCCGAAGACCCTGCAAACGGTTTCCGTCCATCACCGGGTAAAATCACCAATTTGCACTTCCCCGGTGGGCATGGCGTTCGGATCGACAGCCATGTGTACAGTGGCTATACCATTCCCCCCAACTACGACTCTATGATCGCTAAATTGATTGTATCGGGTCAATCACGGGAGGAGGTTATTACCCGGATGAAACGGGCATTACAGGAGTTTGTCATCGAAGGAATTAAAACAACGATTCCTTTTCATATCAAACTGATGGACGATGCGACATTCCGCTCCGGACAGTTTACCACCGCTTTCCTGGAAACATTCGACTTCAGTAAATTATAGTAGCCTGGATTAGCGCGGGTAGAAACTCGTGGTACATTATAAAAAGGGGGTGCCTTGCTTTAATGACAAGGCACCCCCTTTTTAGTATATCTACTGCATGAATCACCTCGCTACGGCCGATTACATTGTTTTCTTCGTTTATTTCATCATCGTTGTCGGGTACGGCTATTGGGTTTATCGGAAAAAGCGGCAGGCCCAAATGAATACGACGGACTTTTTTCTGGCCGAAGGGTCGTTGACCTGGTGGGCCATTGGGGCCTCCCTGATCGCATCCAATATATCGGCAGAGCATTTTATCGGCATGGCGGGTTCGGGCTTTGCTATGGGACTGGCTATATCGTCGTACGAGTGGTTTGCCGCGGCTACCCTTATCATTGTGGCTGTTTTTTTCATTCCCATCTACCTTCGAAACCACATTTACACCATGCCGCAATTTCTGGCGCAGCGGTACAGCGATACCGTAAGCACCATTCTGGCGGTGTTCTGGCTGATCGTTTATGTGCTGGTTAACCTTACCTCAATTCTGTATCTGGGCGCGATTGCCATTGAATCACTGGTGGGTATATCCTTTACAACGTGTACTATTGGGCTGGCTTTATTTGCCATCTTCATCACCCTCGGCGGGATGAAAGTAATTGGGTACACGGATGTTATTCAAGTCGTTGTGTTGATTTTCGGTGGGTTAGTTGTCACGTATCTGGCCCTGCAACTGGTTGCGCAGGAAACAGGAACGGCAGGTGTCTGGAATGGGTTGCTGGCCATCCATAAGCAGGCCGATAGTCATTTTCATATGTTTCTCCCCAAAGGACACCCTCATTATGAAGTTCTGCCGGGAATGGCGCTCGTAACGGGTGGTATGTGGATCAATAACCTGTCGTACTGGGGCTGCAATCAGTACATCGTTCAGCGGGCGCTGGGCGCCGATCTCAAGACGGCTCGCTCGGGTATTCTGTTTGCCGCTTTTCTGAAATTACTGATTCCCATCATTGTGGTCATTCCGGGTATCGCGGCTTTTGTCCTCTACCAGAGTGGACCGTTCCGCGAGGCCATGACCGATGCTGCCGGTGTGGTCAAGCCCGATCATGCTTATCCGGTTCTAATGAATCTGCTGCCGATTGGGATGAAAGGGCTGGCCTTTGCCGCGCTGACCGCTGCCGTTGTGGCGTCACTGGCCGGGAAATGCAACTCGATATCCACGATTTTTACACTCGATCTGTACAAAAAATACGTTGATAAATCAGCATCGGAGCAGAAGCTGGTAAACGTTGGCCGGTGGGCCATCATCGCTTCATTTGGCGTCGCTATTTTGCTGGCACCCATGCTTCGCTCGCTCGATCAGGTATACCAGTATATTCAGGAATATACCAATTTTATTACGCCGGGTGTATTTGCCATATTTCTGCTCGGCTTTTTCTGGAAGCGGGCCACGAACCGGGCTGCCATGACGGTGGCTATCCTGACAATTCCCTTATCGACTCTGCTGAAGTTCTGGCCCGAGGTGATGGGCCTGGTCAATGTGCAGGCCGACTCTATTCCATTTCTACACCGGACAACCCTGGTTTTTTGCATCGATATCGTATTGATGATCATTGTATCATTGACCGATCCGGCGGGGTACGCAACCGGCAAAAGCATTGAGGTAGATCAACGCATGTTCCGCGTAACTCCCTCCTTTGTGGCGGGATCGGTAGGCATATTTGCTGTCCTCGCGGTTTTATACACGATGTTCTGGTAGAACACACGGTAAACGGTCTAAGCGTCTTGACATCGTTTTACTAGTCAACGATTTATGGGTCGTGTTTTGGCTTTGACGGAGTTTTATCCCATAAGACAACTTTTGTACTATACCGCTGGTTAACAGCAATAAATTTTTAAATTTGTCTTCTAAATCTATTTGGCCATGATAAGTGAAATTGCCCCCCTTGCCAGTCTCGATCAGTGGGAAGACGACGTGCTGAGTCGCTACCCTGAACCCGAGCATAAGTCGAAGGAAGACTACCGAAACTACGACTCACCAGAGCGCGACACCGTTCGGGAGTTCTACCGGCTGAATCATACGTACCAGACCTACGATTTTGTTCGGGAGAAAGAGCGGGAGTTCCTGGCTTTCGACAAAAAGGAATTACCTGTTTGGGGGGCAATGGAGTTTTTAAATACATTGGTTGATGACTCCGATCCAGACACGGACCTCGATCAGCTTCAGCACCTTCTCCAAACCGCCGAAGCCATCCGGGCCGATGGGCATCCGGACTGGTTCGTGCTAACGGGGTTTCTGCACGACATGGGCAAAGTATTGTGTCTGTTCGGCGAGCCGCAATGGGCCGTTGTCGGCGATACGTTTCCGGTTGGATGCAAGCATTCGGATAAGATCGTTTACTCTGAATATTTTGTGAACAACCCGGATGCACATGATGAGCGATACAATACCAAATACGGTATTTATGAGCCCAACTGCGGCCTGCGCAACGTGCATATGTCCTGGGGGCATGACGAGTATTTGTATCAACTGATGAAGAACTACATGCCTGAGCCGGCGTTGTACATGATGCGATACCACTCGTTCTACTCGCAGCATCGGGAAGGCGCCTACGACCACCTGATGGATGCACACGACCATGAGATGTTCAAATGGGTCAATAAATTCAATCCATACGATCTATACTCCAAGAGTCCGAAACCACCGGTAGTGAGCGAATTAAAGCCATATTATGAGGAGTTGATCGCCAAATACCTGCCTGCTACGCTTCGACTGTAACTTTATTCATCTACTTGTTGCTTAAGTGCTTCCGGCCACTAGCAACGTAGTGTGTACCTGGACGAGCACAGCTTATTTAGAGAACATACCCCAGGTAGATACAGCCCATTGAACAAAAGCACAAACTATACAGAGCCCATTTGTATAGTTTGTGCTTTTGTGTTTAATTTCTGTCCATGCTCCTGCTACTCATCTGCCTATACCTATTATCCAACGTTGCGGTTGGCGCATGGGCCGCCCGGCGTGTTACAACATCCCAGGATTTCGTTCTGGCGGGGCGTCGGTTGCCGCTGATGCTGGCGGCCTCGGTCACGTTTGCTACCTGGTTTGGCTCCGAGACAATTATGGGAGCGCCCGCTATGTTTGTGGAGGGCGGTTTTCTGGCTGTTATCGAAGAGCCGTTCGGATCGTCGTTGTGCTTGTTTCTGGTTGGCGCTTTCTTCGCACGTCCGCTCTATCGGCTGACTATCACGACCTTCTCCGATTATTTCCGTATTCGGTTTGGGCGATCGGCCGAATTGCTGTCGGCCTTGATGGTTATTCCGTCGTATTTTAGCTGGATTGCCGCTCAGCTTGTGGCCATTGGCATTGTGTTGAGTGTCGTTACGAATGTTCCTCGCGAATACTGTATTATTGCCAGTGCAGCCGTCGTCATGATGTATACGCTGTTGGGGGGCATGTGGTCGATTTCGGTTACCGATTTTTTTCACAACCTCATTATCATTCTGGCCTTGGCGGTACTGGGCGTGTTGCTCTGGAACGAGGTGGGCGGGTGGGAGACGATTCAAAGGCGCACACCGAAAGGCTTTTTTCGCTTTTTGCCTCAATCGACGACCAAAGACTGGCTGGCCTATCTAGCCGCCTGGATAACCATTGGGCTCGGCTCTATCCCTCAGCAGGATGTTTTTCAGCGTGTTATGGCTGCCAAGAGTGAGAAGACAGCCGTTCGGGCATCGTTTCTGGCATCGGGTATGTACCTGACCATCGCCATGTTGCCCCTATTTATCGCCCTGAGTGCTAAACTGCTGCATCCCGATTTGCCGAAAGATAATCAGCTAATCATTCCCAACATGGTTATGCGACACGGAAGCCTGCCGTTGCAGGTCTTGTTTTTTGGCGCGGTCACGTCGGCCATTTTAAGTGTTTCGAGCGGGGCGATACTGGCTCCGGCAACTGTTTTTGGGGAGAATGTAATGAAGTTTTTCCGGCCGGATATCAGCGATCGGGCGTTATTGAAAACCATCCGATGGACGGTTGTTGTTATCACCGTCATCTGCGTGGGAATGAGCATCACCCGCGACGCCAACATATTCGATCTCGTCGGGGAATCGTCGGCCTTCAGTCTGGTGTCGCTGTTTATTCCGCTGACAGCGGGCATTTACTGGAAACGCGCGAATCTGACGGGCTGTCTGTGGTCGATGCTGGTTGGCTTTGGCGTCTGGCTTACTTGCCTATGGCTGGATACCCCTGATTCGCCAATGCTCTGGGGGCTATTGGCCAGTGCGATTGGGATGGTTGTAGGCAGCCTGGTAAGCCGAGCCACCTCAACTATACATCCAGCAACCGACGGTGGTAATTGATCTGACCAAGATGATACGTCAAGTGTGTAGTCAGATGGACCAGAAAATAGCCCGTTGAGGTTTTCTCATCAAAAACCAGTAGTGGATATTCTTGGTCAAGCTGTGCTTCAGTCAACATGTCCAACGCATTATCGACAACGACCATTGTGTCATCAATTTTTTCCAGAAGCGATGCTTTGGAAAGACCCTTGAGCGAAAACTCCAGCTCTCGCTGCCGTATGTAGCCGGTTTTGCCAAGTTCAGCACCCAAATACGTGTTCAGGTTGCCCACCAAATGCAGGCACAGGTTGCCTGCTGAGTTTGCAATGCCCTGCTCGGTACACCAGATCACAGCCTCACTTTTGTATAGATCAATCTCTTGCTTTAGTCGTTCGAGATCTCGACGGAATAGCACTTTCAGTGTTTGAATGAGCATGAGTAGGGTTGGGATTTAGCCAAAATACCGCTGCTCAATCCGGCCCACATACCCCAGGTACGTAGCGCTGCTAAACCACGGCTGGAGTTTGGCCCCGATGTTTGGATACAGGTTGAGTTTATCCAAGTCAGCTACGGGTAGCCAAACCAGGTTAAGGGCCGTTGTCTCGGCAGGATTGAGGGCGGGCTCGCCCTTGAGGTTGCGGGCGGCAAAAACTACGTGCAGAACGTCGTCGTTGCGTTGCGACAGAAGCATTTCGCCCGCCAGGATCATCTCACCAAGATCAACCGTTACACCAAGTTCCTCCCGAATTTCGCGGATAATGGTTTCCGTCAGAATTTCACCCCGGTCAGGATTGCCACCGGGAAGCGCAAAAACGTCCTGCTCACCGTAGCAGTAGCGCATGAGCAATACCTGGGTCTGGCCTTCGGATTGGCGCCAGATAAGAGCAGACGGACGAACTTTCATAGGGAATGGTTAATTGGCAAATCTAGGCCAAATTAGCAATCGCAGGAGTAATTACCATAACCAGGGTAACGGGGCGACAAATTACCCGAAACACTCACTACACGGTCGAGCGGGACAAAATCACCCGTGGCTAGTTCCAGCACTTCGGCGCCGTCCTGATGGAGAAGTTGCTTGATGGTTACGTCGGCTTTTATAAACTCGTTGAGGTCAGTCAGGTATTCGAGCCGCACGAATTTGCCGGGAATAAGCGCTGCCCGAAACGCGTTCTCATCGACAATAAAATCTGGGTTGTTCAGGTTTGTTTCCATGTTTATAAAACAAGTGGCGAGAGCAAAACGTGCCTAAAAAAAGGCACCAGGTCTGAACCCGATGCCTTTTCAGTTAGTAGCCTGCTGTTTCCAGATCTTTCTGTAATTCGCGCAGGATCGTTTCTTTCATCGCGATCTTCCGCTTCTGCGTATTGATCTTATTCAAAATTTGTTTGTCTTCGTCTTTGTTGGGGTCAAGACCGTCGGCGTCCTGTAAGGCAAACTGCAAATCGTTCTTTTCCCGCTTAACGAGGTACTCCATCTCCCGAATCTTCGTCCGAATCTGTTCCGATTTACTCTTAAGTTCAAACGCCGGGTATTTCCGGGTAAGGACACGCCCCAGGTAGCTCAATTCAAAAATCTTATCGCAGGCTGCCCGGAACCGTTCGTTCACCACTTTATCCTGTAGTTTGAACGGTACGCGGATTTCTTTCCAGCTGTTGAGCAACACTTTGGCCCGTTCGGCGGCCGCGAAAATGTCCTGCTGTTTCGACAGTTTTTCCACTTCGTCAGCCATTTTCATCTGCTGCTCGATACGGGGGTCAATTTTCGGGACGATGACAATGCCCTTCGCGTCGTTGTACTTGGCATAGAACATCGTGGTCGCTTTCTTGAACTGCTTGTACAGCTTCCCACTCTTCTTGATCGGTACTTCACCCACCACTTTCCAGGCGTTGTTGAGCTTCCGAACTTCCTGGAAGGCAGCATCCAGATCGCCCAGCCGGTTGGCCCGGAAAGCCAGCCGAATAAGCTCGTCGTACTTGTCGAGCCGTTCCTGAATAACTTTGTTCTGTTCGTTGAAAAACTCGCGCCGACGGGTAAAAAAGCCATCGAGGAGTTCCTGAAAACGACCTTCAACCTCGGGTTCAGCGGCTTTGTCGACGGGTCCTGTTTTGATCCATTTCGTCTTGATCTCCTGCAATACATCCGCCGTTTCGCGCCATTCCGTACTATCGGCAACGGCTTCGGCTTCGACAATGAGTGCTCGTTTGATCTCGAGATTTTTGAGCTGATTGACCGTAATCAAATCAGCCAGTGATTTCTCCTGAACATCCAGACGATCGAGCAGGGGGGGGAAATCACCGAGTGCATCGAAGCCGAGCAGCTTCTTGCGGAGTTGAACCAGTTTAGTCAGATAGGAGCCTTTGTTCTGGGCTTCGTCAATATCCTTTTCTAACTGGCTTACTTTGTTTTCGGCAATGATGAAGCGGTTTTTGAAATAATCGAGCGCTTCCTGCTCGGTTCGTTTGACTTCGCCGATCTGGCGGTCTTCGTAATTCAGGTAGCCTTTCAAAAATACCTTTCCGTCTTTGACGTAACCGTATTCATCTACCAGTGAAGCGTTTTCCATTACTGTGCTTGGTTAAGGCTGCGCTGTGGGTTAAATTTGAGGGTAATTGCCAACACAAATCTATCAGAAATTAATGAGTCAGGAAACCATAATTTTCTCAATGGCGGGCGTGAGTAAAAATATTCCGCCCAACCGACAAATCCTAAAGAACATATACCTTTCCTTCTTTTATGGCGCTAAAATTGGTGTTTTGGGATTGAACGGTTCCGGTAAATCTACTTTATTACGCATCATTGCCGGTATCGATAAAAATTACACGGGCGAAGTTGTTTTTTCTCCCGGCTACTCGGTTGGTATGCTGGAGCAGGAGCCGCAGTTTACCCCCGGCCGTACGGTTCGGGAAATTGTTGAGGAAGGAGCGCAGGAGGTGGTTAATCTGCTGAAAGAATTTGACGAGATCAACGAAGCGTTTGGCGATCCCGATGCCGACTTCGATAAGTTGATTGCCCGCCAGGGAGAAGTTCAGGAAAAGATCGATCATTTCAATGGCTGGGAGCTTGACCAGAAACTCGAACGGGCCATGGATGCCCTGCGCTGCCCACCATCCGAGACGTTGATCGATAACCTCTCCGGGGGCGAAAAACGCCGGGTCGCTTTGTGTCGCCTGTTGCTTCAGCAACCCGATGTCCTGTTGCTCGATGAGCCCACCAACCACTTGGACGCTGAATCGGTGTTGTGGCTGGAAGAACATTTACGCCAGTACACCGGCACCGTCATTGCCGTAACCCACGATCGCTATTTTCTGGATAACGTAGCTGGCTGGATTCTCGAACTGGATCGGGGTGAAGGCATTCCCTGGAAAGGTAACTACTCGTCCTGGCTGGAACAGAAGCAAAATCGGTTAGCCAAAGAAGAAAAAACCGAGTCGAAGCGGCAAAAAACGCTTCAGCGCGAACTGGAATGGGTGAAAATGGCCCCTAAGGCACGCCAGGCCAAATCGAAGGCGCGCCTGGGTGCTTACGAAAAACTCCTGAACGAAGACGCGAAGCAGCGGGACGAAAAACTCGAAATATTTATACCCGCCGGGCCGCGTCTGGGGTCGAAAGTGATCGAAGCAGATGATGTTGCCAAAGCCTTTGGTGACCGGCTGTTGTTCGAGCATCTTGGCTTCCGGCTGCCACAGGGGGGTATTGTCGGAATCATAGGACCAAACGGCGCTGGTAAAACAACGCTGTTCAAGCTGATTACGGGCCGCGAAAAACCCGATGCTGGAACATTCGATGTAGGCGAGACCGTGAAAGTTGCTTACGTCGACCAGGAGCACGACGGCCTCGATCCCGATAAGACCGTGTTCGAAACAATCTCGGGCGGCAGTGAATGGATTATGATGGGCGGCAAGCAGTCGAATGCGCGCGCTTACGTCAGTCGGTTCAACTTCGCCGGGGCCGATCAGGAAAAGAAGATAGGAACCTTATCGGGTGGTGAGCGAAATCGGGTGCATCTGGCCATGATTCTCAAAGAAGGCGCAAACCTGTTGCTGCTCGATGAACCAACCAACGATCTGGACGTGAACACCCTGCGGGCGCTGGAAGAAGGACTGGAAAATTTTGCCGGTTGTGCCGTCGTCATCAGCCACGATCGCTGGTTCCTGGATCGGATTGCTACGCACATTCTGGCCTTCGAAGGCGATTCACAAGCCTACTGGTTTGAGGGTAATTTTTCGGAGTATGAAGAGAACCGGCGCAAACGGCTGGGCACCGATGCCACGCCAACCCGAATTAAATACAAGAAGCTGGCGTAAATAAAAACGGGGCAGATTTACCATCTGCCCCGTTTTTATTTAACCCGGTTAAAACTTCGGACAAGGAAGTTTCTTATCCCGCCGTCTCACCCCCGACCGTCGGCCTTCGGGTTTTTCGAAGATGTAGGATAGCGACAACTCGTGTGAGCCACCGCTGTTGCCAAGCGTCGAAATAGTAACGTCGTAACTGTAGCCAATCGAGAACTTCTCCATACGCCAGCCAACCAGTGCTGCTACGGCATCGTGGTTATTTAATGTCTGATTGTATTTCTTAAAGGGAATTCCCCGGTAATAAGCGCCAATCGTTAAAGGAGAATACGTCAGGTAAGCCCCTATATCCAACTGATCGTATTTGCCCTGGTGCTTATACATGACCACTGGCGAAATACTGATCTCACGGTCTTCTTCATCGGCCAGGCCCGTAAAGCCCCCCAGCGGAATGCGTAAACCTGCCTGAATACTGGTCTTCATGGGCAGTCGTTCCCGGTTGCCCGCAAAGAATCCCTGATCGGGTCTGTTGATGTGGTGCGCCGACGCGCCAACCCAAAACCAATCCGAATAAAACAGACCTCCGGTCGAAAAATCCATGTATTTCACAGCCGGCAAGCCACCTTGCAGGGTGGGGTCGCCAGAAACGCTGCCGGTAATAAAGCCCCGGTCGGTAAACTGGTCGCCCGTTGTTAAACCAAAGTAGTTGACACTTCGATTGACGTAAGAGCCCTGCAATCCTAAACGCACAAACGAGGATTCGCTGACCTGAAACTGGTACGCATATTGCAACCCTATGTCTGTCGATTGAATCCTTCCCTGACCCTGGTTATCACTTTGAATCATCAGGCCAACACCGCTATTGTACTTTTCAATAAAGTGATCCACGGCCACCATCGTTGTCACGTAATTCGTGATCGCGGGCCATTGGTTCCGGTAGTTAGCGGTAACACGGGGTGCCAGAGCTGAGCCGGCAAAAGCCGGGTTTAAGTACATTGGAGCCGCGTAAAATTGAGTGAACTGAGGATCCTGGGCGAAAGCAGTCTGGCCCACCGTCAGTGTCAAAATCAGTAGTAGGTATTTATTGAGCATATAGCAAAACAGGGCAAAGACTGGGCCAATATTATTGTTGCAACGCTGGCGGGTGAAACGAAGTATTTAGGAGGACAACAACGGCTGAAATTAATTGACGTATAGGCGCTTTTGTGGGTGTAAAACGATGAAATTTTAATTGAACAACGTCGTTTATAGTAACGTAATGCCCCGGTTGTTGTTATGTTGAGAATCGAATTTGCGTAAGTGGGCTTTATTCAGCGTTTCTTCATGTTAACTTTTACTAAGCATATTCGGGAAATTGGACTTTTGGCCATGCTGTTCTTGCTGGCCGGGTCAATCACAGCCTGGGCACAGACAGGGCCAAGCTTCAAAGTCAGCGGAAAATTCTGTGTGCCAGACGTGGAGTGTAAATCAGACTCTGCTGTGTTTACAGATAGTGTACGGACAGGTGTAACAAACCGTGTCTGGAATTTTGGCGATGGTAGCGCCACTGTGACAACAACTTCGCAAAAAGACTCAATCGTTCGGCACGTCTTTTTACAGGCTGGTACATACACAGTTACCCTAAAACGAACAGTGAACGGTGTTGTACAAACTGTTACGCGTCCACCAATCAACGTTGGTAACCGGCCACAATCGTTTGTAAACTGGAAAACAGATACAACGATTTGTAAAGGAGAAGTCATTACCCTAGACCCCTATGCAGGAAGTCCTCCACAATCGGGGCTTCAGTACCTTTGGTACCCAAAGGGACAAACCACACAAAGCATTCAGGTCGACAGTTCAGGCTGTTATTCGGTAGAAGTGACCAACTCGGTTGGCTGTTCGTATCAGGATCGGATTAATGTCGATGTGTGTGG
Organism: Spirosoma lituiforme; assembly: GCF_054776635.1. Classification (NCBI taxonomy): domain Bacteria; kingdom Pseudomonadati; phylum Bacteroidota; class Cytophagia; order Cytophagales; family Cytophagaceae; genus Spirosoma; species Spirosoma lituiforme. Next base: position 607,035 of record NZ_BAAHBO010000003.1, on the reverse strand, counting down.
AGAAAAAAAAGAATCACAGGGGGTTAAATGGTATTTCGGACAAAATGCGGGACTGGACTTTAGTGGGGGAGGAACTCCCAAGCCCATTACCGATGGTAAACTGAGCACCATTGAGGGGTCATCGTCCATCGCAAATACAAAGGGGATCTTACTGTTTTATACGGATGGAACCACCATTTACGATAAAGATGGTAAGCCACTGAAATCACTGGACCCTCGCGATTCCTCGGCAACAGCCACCCCCATACCACTTGGCGGTAACAAAAACTCGACACAATCGGCCCTGATCGTGCCAAAGCCTACGTGTCGGGGTTGTGAATACCTGTATTATGTCTACACAACCTCCGAAATACGGGGGAAGAAAACACTAACGTACAGCGTAGTGGACATGCGTCAGAATGGGGGAAAAGGGGCTGTCGTTGAAAAAAATATTCCGCTGTCCGGTCAGGGTACTGAACAATCGACATCGGTGGCCAATACCCGCGATTCTACGTATTGGGTCATCACAAGAAAATACGGAACGAATCAGTTTGAAGTTCGTCACTTAACGCGCAGTGAGAATGTTGATCCGATTACCTATACGGGCGGTCAGGTCATTGATTCCTTAACAAATGCAGAAGGCTACATCAAAATTGGTCCGGCCGACACGACGGGAGGCAATAAGGGAAACCGGCCGATGGCCGTTGTTGTGCCTGGTCCACCCAAAAACTCGGTTGATCTGTTTACGTTCAACGATTCAACTGGTGTCTTAACATTTGATCGAACGCTCGATCTGGGTCCGGCGCCCCCCAAAGCGTACGGGGTCGAGTTCTCACCCGATGGCAAGAGTCTGTACGTAACCATGCTGGCTGATACCAACGCGGATGGGAGCCAGAAGGGATCGTCGTACATCTTAAAATATGACCTCAACCAGCGAGATTCGCTTCTAACAAATTCCAAGACGGTTGTTGACAGTAGCACAACGAGGCAATACGGCTCGATTCAGATCGGACCCGATGGTCGACTTTACGTCGCTATTAAGGGCAGCAGTTCGCTCGGCACGATCGAAAACCCAAATGGCGGGTTGCTGGATAGCCTGATTTATAATCCGGCCGGGCAGTCGCTCGGTGGGCAAACAAGCCAACTGGGTTTACCGAACTTAGTGGCCAATTTTAATGACAACTCGAGTGGGCCCGGACTAACGTATGGCGACACCTGCGTGAATGCGCCAACCGTATTTCAGATAAGTCCGAACTGTCCAAAATTGAAGGAAGCTTATACGCTGGATTTTGGGGATGGAAGCCGCCCTTCATCGACTACGGCAACGACCCCCATCACCCATGCTTACAAAACGCCCGGTCAATACTTTGTGAGTCTCCGAATTATAACAAGAACCAGTACCGGAGGAATTTGCAAGGACACCCTGATCAAAGATACGTTGACGATTGTTGAACTACCGCCAGATATAAAGCTGGGGGCCGATACAGCTATCTGTAATAAGCGGGGCATTACACTCGATATAAAAGTGCAGGCCAAGATGTATGTCTGGCTGGTGAACGGAGCCCTTGTCAGCAGGCAACGAACCCTGATACTTACCCGACCGGGCTACTACATCGCCGTGGCTTTAGCCGCCAATGGCGAGTGCTTCAAGAGTGATACGATTCAGGTTCAGATTAAACCGGTTCCCACACTCGACCTGGGACCCGATACCGTATTCTGTTACCGCTCGAAAGTCGATATAACGGTACCACAACCAACCTGGAAGCAGTTTCAATGGAGCAACGGGGGCAATTCGAAAACAATCAGCGTTACAACGGCCGGGGTGTATTCTGTAACGGCACAATCGGATGTTATCGATGGTACCACCTGCGTCAATTCAGACACCATTCGGGTACGTGAACTGCCTCAAATTCGCTTGCAGGCGGCCCTGACCGGCCCAACCGCCTGTACGTCGTCGGATGGAACAATCGTGCTCACGACTACGCCTACCGGAACTTACGAATATGCGTGGACGGGGGCTGACGGAACGGCCCTCAATGGTACGCTGAACCAACAGACGGGCCTTGTCGAAGGCGGGTATAAAGTAGCCGTAACCGATACGCTTCATGAATGTAAAGTGGATTCGGCTTTCATTCTGAAATCACCGGCCAACCAGCTTCAGCTAGTGCCCAACGTACGAGATGCCTTGTGTAGCATACCGAACAGCGGTACCATTACCCTGACGGTTTCGGGCGGGACTGCTGCGACGTATTCCTGGCGAGATCGAAACAGCAACGTCGTGTCGACAACGGCTGTATTCGGGCAGGCCTCACCAGGAGTCTATACGGTCCAGGTCGTCGATATCAACGGGTGTAAAGCCCTTTCAGATAGCATCCGGGTTGGGCTCGATAGTACCGGATTTGCCCGGTTAGGCCCCGATACGCTAAAGTGTAATGGTCTGGCGGTGGCTCTCCAACCCGTGTTAGGAGACATTCCCGGCAATGTGTACCAATGGAGTACGGGAGCCAGTACACCTACCATAACCGTAACGCAGCCGGGGACTTATAGCCTCGTGCTACGAAATACCCTATCGGGCTGTGTGGGGCGTACCAGCGTCCGGGTAGGTGATCGGCCGCCACCGTCCTTTTCCTACACCCAGCAGGCTGCCATTTGCGAGGGTGATAACGGGACAACGGTACTGTCCGCTAGTGGGGCTACTGGTCTGAAATACTTGTGGACAAACCGGAGTGATACCGCCAGAAGCATAACTGTTCAGCGCGCTGGAGATTATTCTATTCAGGTAACCGATCCGCTGGGTTGTACCGCTACCGGCGTGGCCCGTGTCCTGAATCTGTGTGAGCCGCGGGTTAATGTGCCGGACGCATTCACACCAAATGGCGATGGGACGAACGACCTGTTGCAAATCTTTACGGCATACATTAGCGACTACGAATTCCGGATATACAATCGATGGGGAGAGGTCATTTTTGCCAGCAATAGCCCCGAGCAGAAGTGGGATGGAACGTATCACGGAACGATCTATCCGTCGATGATTTACCCCTATGTTGTGCTCTTTAAAAGCGAATATTTTCCTGAACGGGAACGAGTCGTAAAACGCGGTTCCGTGCTCCTGATCCGGTAGTAATTGTCCTCCTTTTTGCGTAAATTTGAGGTAAACGACTTCACCGGGAAGGCCCGTTTTTCGGGTGTTTCCGGTGTGGGTTTGTACCACTAAAAACCATGCGAAACGACTTGTTAAAAGGTTCAGGAGACGGGATGACAACAACCGACAAGGAGATTGAACGGGCGCTTCGGCCGCTTTCGTTCGAGGACTTTACGGGGCAGGCTAAAATTCTCGACAACCTCGAAGTGTTTGTTAGAGCAGCCATGCAACGGGGAGATGCGCTCGATCACGTATTGCTACATGGCCCCCCTGGTCTGGGCAAAACGACGCTGTCGCACATCATTGCGAACGAACTCAATGCAGGCATCAAAATGACCTCCGGGCCAGTGCTCGACAAGCCCAGCGATCTGGCGGGCCTGCTGACAAATCTTCAGCCCAACGACGTACTCTTTATCGACGAGATTCACCGTCTCAACCCCATTGTGGAGGAGTATTTGTATTCGGCAATGGAAGATTACAAAATCGATATCATGCTCGATTCTGGTCCCAATGCCCGAACCGTTCAGATCAAGCTGAATCCATTTACGCTGATTGGTGCCACCACCCGGGCTGGTATGCTTACCTCGCCATTACGGGCCCGGTTTGGCATCAGTGCCCGGCTTGAATACTACGATGCCAAACTCTTGACCAGCATTGTACAGCGGTCGGCGGCTATTCTGGGAACGCCAATTGATGAGACGGGCGCTTACGAGATTGCGCGCCGAAGCCGGGGAACACCCCGTATTGCCAACAACCTGCTCCGCCGGACCCGCGACTTTGCTCAGGTGAAGGGCAATGGCTACATCAACGTAGAAATTGCCGAGATTGCCCTGAGTGCGCTGGAAGTTGACCAGAATGGACTCGATGATATGGACATCCGTATCCTGACAACGATCATCGAAAAGTTCAAAGGCGGACCGGTTGGTCTTTCAACCATTGCTACGGCCTGCGGAGAAGAATCGGAAACCATTGAGGAAGTGTATGAGCCGTTCCTGATTCAGGAAGGGTTTCTGAAACGGACCTCGCGTGGTCGGGAGGCAACCGAGCGGGCTTATCTCCATCTCGGTCTTACACCGCCTTACAGGCCGGGAGAGTTATTCCCTCAGTAGCGTTAATACGAATAAGGAAAAGAAAAGGGTACTAAATAAGCTGTGTGAGTCCGCTTATTTAGTACCCTTTTTTCGGATCTATGTTGATCTATTTAGCTAAGTATCTTACTTTTGTAGATACATTCGATCACTTCAGCAACCGCGGAGTCTACCAGAAAATAGTAGATGTTTTTGCCACTCCGCCGAATATCAAGTATCCCCTTGTCGCGCATATTGATCAGGTGATGGGAGATGAGCGACTGTTCAGCATTCAGGTTTTTGTAGATGGCGGATACGTTTAGTTCTTTGTTTTCACTTAACATTTGAATGATCCTGATACGCAGCGGATGTGCTACTGCTTTGAGTACATACGCGGCTTTATCAGTCCGTTTTTCGTCATCAATTACTTTTTCACTGGCCATAATTACTTTGTTTTTTTAGAGGTATAGTGCTTGAAAGGTAATGTATTAAACGTAACTAATGGCCTGAAAGTGAGTATGAATTTATTTAATGGCTGTTTTTTCTATCCTATAATACAATGATAATATTTTTATGTACCGCTTGGTAACTTTTTGGTAAGTATATAAATTATTTTATTAAGTGTTTATACTCAATTATTAATCAGGTACTTAAGTATTACCTTCCGCGCCAGCCAATAAGGAACACGCCAGCCAACACCAAGAGCGTACCCACGATTTGTGCCTGACTAATTTTCTCGTGAAGAACAGTTGTTGATAAGATAATCGTGAAGATGGGACCAACGCTGGCAATGATAGACGCGTTGCCAGACCCGACTCGCTTGATCCCTTCGGCAATCATGAACGTTGGTATTACGGTCACAAAAATAGCCATGCCCAGTCCCAGCCAATAAACAGGTCTGGAATAGTTGACCAAATCTAAGCCATTCTGCAAGGCACAGTGTAAAACGGTTGGTACGGTGGCGGCTATCATGGCATAACAGGTATACCGCTGCGAACCGACCCAACTGATGGCCCGGTCGCTGCCGACCAGGTAAATAGCGTATACCAATCCACTAAGAATAACCAAGAACGCGCCAAGGGCAACATTTTGTTGCACAGAACTTTCGACGTTTCCCCAGAAAGCCAGCAGAATACCGGCATACGTCAGGACCAGGGCTATACCTTGCAAACGGGTTACCCGCCGACCAAAACCGATGGCGTTCATCAATAGCACAAATGTTGGGTAAACAAAAAGCAGGATGCGCTCCAGGCTGGCCGTGATGTACACCAAACCCAGGAAGTTGAAAAAACTGGCAAAATAGTAGCCCGTTATACCTAGCATGGTCAGAGTTGCCCATTGCTTTATGGTCAGCTGTACGGGTGGATACTTTCGGGCCAGATGAATGGAAATGCCTATGTAGAAAGGCAGGGCGAAAAGCATCCGCAACGTTAGCAGCGAAATGGCATCAATCGGGTACTGATAAGCAAGCTTGATCAGGATGCCTTTCATGGCAAAGCAAAAGGCTGCCAGAAAAACCAAACCAGCGCCAAGCCAATAACGTGAACGGGCAGGTTGCAAAACGATAGATAGTTAGGTAACCGGTAAACGGCATAAAGGGTGAGAGAGTTGAGGTATCCCTAAGAATACGCCAGCTCCCTCACCCTTTATGTTTACGCAAGTTTGGTTGCAGTACAAGTGGGGATTAACCCAGCCGACTGTTTGTACGACCGAAAACCGGCCTACTTCTGCCGGAAGAAGACCGTAATCGGGACACCGGTAAAATCGAAGTGATCACGGAGTCGGTTTTCTAGAAACCGCTGGTAAGATTCCTGAACGTACTGGGGCAGGTTACAGAAAAATATGAACGTTGGCGAAGGAGTAGGAACCTGCACCATATACTTGATCTTCAGGAATTTTCCTTTCATACTTGGCGGAGGAAACTTCTCGATCTCTGCCTGCATGGCCTCGTTTAGTTTCGAGGTAGCAATCTTCTTGGTCTTGTTTTCGTACACTTCCATCGCCTTTTCCATGACCTGGAAAATACGTTGCTTCTCGTGCACCGAGGCAAAAATGATAGGAACGTAATCGATTGGCATCATCCGTTGAATCATCTCTTTGCGCAGCACGTCGGCCGTACGGTGATCTTTTTCAACGGCGTCCCACTTATTGACCATAATCACAACGCCTTTCTTAGCCTTTACCGCCTGACCGATGATGTTCAGATCCTGAGCTTCCAGGCCGCGCGTTGCATCGAGCAGGATAATGCAAACGTCCGAATCTTCCATGGCCTTGATGGAACGCAGAACAGAATAGAACTCAATGTTGGAGTCAACACGGGCTTTCCGCCGGATCCCGGCCGTATCGGTCAGAATGAAATCTTTACCGTACGCTTTGTAACGAGTATTGATCGCATCACGGGTGGTTCCGGCAATATCCGTAACGATACTACGTTCCTGTCCGGTCAGAACGTTCAGGAACGACGATTTGCCGACGTTCGGACGGCCCAGAATCGCAATACGTGGAATGCCGGCATCCGGATCTTCGACACCGTCGCTCTGGAAGTGTTTAACGACTTCATCCAGCAAATCGCCCGTACCGGTTCCGGTCTGTGACGAAATGGCGTAAGGATCTCCCAGGCCCAGGCCGTAAAATTCAGCCGAAGCGTGCGCCCGTTCGGCGGTCTCCGCTTTGTTGGCAACCACGTAAACCGGCTTCTTCGACCGGCGCAATACGTCGGCAAAATCTTCATCCAGGCCAGTGATGCCCGTCTGCGTATCGACAACGAACAATAAAACAGTGGATTCCTGGATGGCCATTTCCACCTGTTCGCGAATCGACTCTTCAAAAATGTCTTCGGAGCCGACCACATAGCCACCGGTATCGATGACCGTAAAATATTTGTCATTCCACTCGGCCGTGCCATAATGCCGGTCGCGTGTAACGCCACTTTGGTTGTCCATAATGGCCTGTCGCTGTTCCGTCAAGCGGTTAAACAGCGTGGACTTGCCCACGTTTGGGCGGCCAACGATTGCAACAATGTTTGCCATGATTTTTTTAGTGGTTACTGATTCGTGCCAGACCGCCCTTGCGGTTAGCTGCCGGTGAACGGTTAGCGCAACACCAGCCAGTGATTACCAGCCACTATTCGTCGTACCCCAGGCGTTTGAGCATGCGCTCTTTTTGCCGCCAATCGGGCTCTACTTTGACGAATTGTTCCAGATATACTTTCTTGCCGAAGAAGCGTTCAAGCTCTTCGCGGGCCATAATGCCCGTCTTCTTAATCATGCGGCCACCTTCACCTAGCAAAATTGCCCGCTGGGTAGCTCGTTCAACCAGAATCTCCGCCTGAATGACGATAATGTCGTCTTTCTCATTAAATCCTGTTACAACAACTTCGCTGCTGTAGGGTACTTCTTTCTTGTAGTTCAGAAAGATTTTCTCCCGAATAATTTCCGAAGCAAAGAACCGCTCAGGTTTGTCGGTTAACTCGTCTTTGGGAAAATAGGGGGGGTGCTGAGGCAATCGGCTCATAACGGCTTCGAATACGCGGTCGGTATTGAAAGCGTTCAGGGCCGAAATTGGAATGATTTCCTGCGCGTTAAAGTGTTCCTGCCAGTAATCGATCTTCTCGTTTACCTGTTCCTGCGTGGCCTGATCAATTTTGTTGATGATCAGCACAACCGGAACTTCTGATTTCTGAAGCCGTTCAATAACGTCGTTTTCGTCGTGCTGTTCAAAAATGTCAGTCACGAATAAAACCACATCCGCATCTTCGATGGAGCCGCGCACAAAACTCATCATGGATTCATGAAGTTTGTACAGGGGCTTGATGATGCCGGGGGTGTCGGAGTAAACGAGCTGGAATTCCTGGCCGTTGTGGGTGCCGTTGAGGATACCCATAATGCGGTGGCGGGTGGTCTGAGCCTTGGCGGTAATAATCGATAACCGCTCCCCAACGAGTTGATTCATCAGGGTGGATTTGCCTACGTTTGGCTTACCAACTATACTGACGAAGCCGGCCTTATGATCGGCTGGAAAATTAGCAATACTATCTGTATTCATTCTCAGGTGATCCCGCTGGCTGATTACCAGCGGCTTTAGGAAACAACTCTCTCCGAAAAGAAAACGTTTCGGTTGCGTTAAAAACTTTTTTTTACAAAGGTACTTGTATATCTGCAAAGTTTTGGTACTTTTGCAAACCAAACACCGCGGGATGGAGCAGTTGGTAGCTCGTTGGGCTCATAACCCAAAGGTCGCTGGTTCGAGTCCAGCTCCCGCTACTAAGTAGCAAAATCGAAAACCTGTAAATCGAAAGTTTACAGGTTTTTTTATGCCTTGTCCTGAAACATGATAATAATAACTACTGGTTTCCAGTAGTTTACCGATAAGAATCAGTTACGCTTTAGTAGAATTTCATTTAATAAAACTCATCGTGACAAAAAATTATATAGCCGAAAATAAACTGGACGTTATCAAGCGAGCGTTCTCCGAATTCCTGCTACTACCTTCTATTATCATATTTTTATTTATATTTCTATCCTATTTTACCTATAGCATCGATCACGCAAAAATTAGCTGGTTACAACCTGCGAGGGCCTTTTTAAAAAGCCACATCTTCTCCAGCTCTGAGGCTACCAGCAGTTTATTAGGTGCCATTGTTTCAGGGACTATATCCGTAACAACACTCACAACGACCTTACTACTGGTTATTGTTCAGCAGTCTGCCAGTTCTATGACGGCTCAGGTATTTGATCAGTTTTTGAGAAGAAAAACAAACCAGTTCTACCTGGGATTTTTCGTCGGACTGGCTTTGTACTCAATGATTACATTGGCCACCGTCAATGATCCATTTAACCCTGTTTTGGGCGGTACAGTAGCCTTTAGTTTAACGGGCGTTGCGCTTTATCTGTTAGTCCTGTTGATGTATACGACAATCGATCAGATGCGGCCATCTGAAATTATAAGTGCAATCCATAGCCGCATTTTAAAAGCGCGCTCCAGTCAGATGGAGATGTTGGCATTCACGACACAGGAAAACCCGCATGATCAACAAAACCGCCAGGCCGTAGTAGCCACTGAAGGGGGTTATCTGAATGGCATCAATACAAAACAGTTATCGACTTTCGTACAGACACATTGCCAGGGTAGTCGCATCCGCTTCACCCGGTCTATCGGATCGTTTATTGCTTTTCATGAAGTTTTTGCCGAGATTATCTATGCAGAAAAGAGTCATGTTGCTTTACTGACCGAAGAACTACTGAAACATACGACTATTGGTACGAAGCGGGATTTAGATCACGACACTACGTATGGAATACAGCAGGTAGAGACGATAGCCTGGACCTCTACGTCGACGGCAAAATCAAATCCATCGCCTGGCATTCTGTGCGTACATACGTTACACAATCTGTTAAGTTGCTGGAGCGAAGAGCAACCAACGGAAAAAGAAGCATGTGCTTCCGCCATTTTTTACACCGATAACACCCTCGAAGAACTCATGCGGGGCTTCGAAAATCTTGCTGTCGTCTCGTCTGAATCCATGCAGCATCAGGTATTTGAAGCCATTTTGACCTCTTTCAGCGCCACGATTGCCCGGGTTCCTGCCAGCTGGCAACAACGAATTGAGCGAGTTCTGTTGATTATGCTTTCGGTGATGGGAGATCACGTTTTAACAACAGCACTGGAAAATGCCCTGGAAACGATTGCGCATCAGCTCTATGGCTTGCAGAGAACACAAACGGCCCGGGCCGTCGAGGAAGCGCTACAGCAATTAAAGATGTCAGTTGGTAAACTGAATTCACGATCGACCAGGGTTTAGGTCGCGTTAGAAACAACGATTACTTCCAGTAGCCAGCTTCTTTTACATAAAACGATTGCCTCAACCCACGACTTAGGTTGACAAATCCAGCCTGTTGGTCTTACGTCTGCAAAACTGGTGTAGGCAGTTAATCAGTTTTTCTTCGTTTCAAGATAGAAAATAGCGGTGGTACCCCAGCTTCCTTCAAGTTTAATCTGTAGAATGCCTCTATTAAAATGGCTCCTGAGTGGGTTGACGATTTGGCTTGCATTAGGCCTGTTGGCCGGTTGCCGGGTAACGGCTCCACAAGGATCACTGGAGCCGGACTTCTACCGGATTATTCATGCGGATCAGCCTGATCTGTTCAAACAGAAAATCTATGTGCAAGATATTGGCGACTCTCTTCAGCTGTTAAATCCCCTTACTGACCAGCGCCGGTTCGTGCGCCGATCAGCCTACCAGCACTGGACATTCCAACGATCCGAGATTGATGTAGACGTTTTTACGCTTCCCTTTAAAATCAGACCGGCTCAGGCAGCGATACCGGCTCAGTTAAATTCGAATTTCAATGCAGCACTTTATGTGGGGCGTCGTATCGATTTATACAGCTACACCTGGAAAGCCATCAGCCCAACCTACGCCGTTCGCCAGTTTCAGAGTCGCGGCTTTGGCTATGGTTTATTTGCCGGTATCGGGTCTGTAGCGATCAACGACTTTGTGACGCGGACGCCCGTTGGTATCGAATACGAAGGCGTTGTTATCAATGCGGGTGCGGCCGCTATTTATGATGCGCGGGTTTTCAATATCGGTCTCGCCGTTGGCCTTGACCATTTACTGGATGAGAACCGCCAGCGCTGGATTTATCAACAAAGACCCTGGTTCGGGGTATTGTTCGGGTTAAACTTAAACTAGCCTGCGCTGGTCAACATTACCTGGCCAAATCCCCCGGTCGAGCCAGTTTCAGGCTTTTACAGACAAAGCCCGACTGCTTTCTATGAGTGCCCCGTAAAAGACGACTTTGGGTATATACTTTCGCGCGCTAACGGCTCAACAACCTATTAAGACCGCTGTTTAACTCGTTTGCCGATAGCCATCTATAGCTGCCTATACTCAACTGAAACGACGGTCCTATCTACCAATGATGGGTGGCCGTTAGGGGCAGTGCGTAGGCTTATTGGGGTCAAACGAAACGAAAAAATTAATCCAGGTCAGGCGAGCCAGTCGGAAAACGGGCGGAGTTAAGCCAACAATCAGAACGACCAGAATGAGCAGAAAATAAGTCAAATCCATGTCGAGGAACACTTGCAACAGAATAAAACAATTCACAATCAGCGCTACGTAATAGGCGTAACTGACGTACAGCGCACCCGTGTAATAGCCCGGTTCTCGCTCGAAGCGTTCGCCACAGCAAAGGCACTGTGCATTCATCTGATCAAATCGCTTTAAATCATAGGGGTTGTTGACGGCAAAGAAATTGCCGGTTTGGCAACGGGGGCACTTGTTCAGAAAGATACTATAGAGCTTATTGCCTTTATTCATGATTCATGCGTAGGTGTCGGTTCAGGAAGCCGATTCGGTCTTGACGTAGCCGGAAGGGAATTGGTATGTCGAAGTCTGTACCATTTGGGCACGTGCTTTTGGGCAACACACTCACCCATGAAACCCCGATGGGGATCAATAGTTATAAGTTGTGTTGTTTCGGGCAGACCGAACTGAATCCGATGAGCTGGCCCAGGAATCCTGACGGGGAACAGGAATGACAACGCAATCAATGATTATGACCGCGATCCGGCCAACAGCGTTTAAGTGTGTAGTCTAAACGCCTTGTAAGTCGGCTGAATAAGGGAAGCGGGTATCTGGGAGAATGAGTACCCGCTTCCGTATAAGGATACTATCAGACGTGGCTGCCTAGGCATGAATCTGTAAACGTTGACAAGCTTCGGCGGCTTTATGCTTTACCTGAGCAAGTGCTTCCTCCTTATCTTCTTCGGTCAGGGCTTCCGCAAACGCCAGGTAATCAGTCGACAAGGCTGAGTTGATAAGACGGTGGGCTTCATCCAGTACGTCGTTCCCTTCCGAAGTGGACCGGTCCAACTGACCGATGCGCTCGCCTATGATCCGCAGCTTTTCCTTCACCAAATCAGGGCTGTCGTACTTAAGACCCAGCAGGGTCTTGTAGTCGGCCAGTATCTTCTTCTTAATCTGCTCGTTTTCCATTGCTACAGCCAGGTGCGGTTTAATCGCATCTATTGTCCATTAACACCAGGCCCTGACCCATTGTTAGATCAAAAAACTTCGGCGCATAATGGTGGTCTTCCCATACCTATCGACGTTGGTAAGCTGATGGTCAGGAATCATAACCGTGCTATCTTGCGGTTCCTGACCATCAGCTTACCAATACATGAATTGCCCATGATACGTGCTATGCGCTTTCACCCGCTTATTCGGCGAACCCACTACTGCCTGCTCCTCGGTGCTACCCTGCTGGCCTGTAGAGGCAACAGCCAGCCCGCTCCTAACCGCCCGCCCGATACCCCCGTGTTACCAGGATGGCGGCTGGCCTGGGCCGATGAGTTCACAATTGACGGAGCGCCCGATCCGAAGAACTGGGCCTTCGAGCAGGGTTTTGTGCGAAACAACGAACGTCAGTGGTATCAGCCCGACAATGCCCGTTGCCAGAACGGAATGCTGGTGATCGAAGCCCGGCGCGAACAGCGGCCTAACCCGAACTATAAAGCGGGTAGCCGCGACTGGAAAATGAAACGTTCTACCATCGACTATACGTCTGCCAGCCTCACTACCAACGGCCTTCGTCAATGGCAGTACGGCCGGTTCGAGATGCGGGCGCGTATTGACACGCGGGCCGGCATGTGGCCGGCTTTCTGGACGCTGGGTACGGCCGGCGAGTGGCCATCCAACGGCGAAATTGATATCATGGAGTATTACCGGGGGATGTTGCTGGCTAATGTAGCCTGGGGAACAAACAAACGATGGACGGCCAACTGGCGTAGTACCAAAAAGCTCCTGACCACCTTTAATGATCCTGACTGGTCGAATCAGTTCCATGTCTGGCGCATGGACTGGGACGAGACGGCCATTAAACTGTTCGTCGACGATTTATTACTCAACGAAGTCAAATTAGCCGACACCATCAACGGCGATGGCAGCGGTAAAAATCCATTCCGCCAGCCGCACTATGTCCTGGTGAATCTGGCTCTGGGTGGCGATAACGGCGGTGACCCTGAGCCGACGAAGTTCCCCGCCCGCTTTGAGGTCGACTACGTCAGGATTTATCAAAAATAGCTCAGCAATAGCTCGTTTTGTGTTAGAACAACATGGTTTAGCCCACTAATTTCGTGGCTTTACGGATGGGTATTTTCCGGTGTTTCCGCTCCGATGCCCTCTCCGGGCGGAATTTCTTTATACTAATCTGCTTTACTAATCCGAATGACCCGACTTCCTTTAGTTCGTTACGGCTGGCTGTTGGCCCTCTTTTGTCTCCCGGCCTTCGTGGCTAATGCTCAGACAAAGAGCAACCGCGATCCTTATTCGGCCTATCTGTTTGTGTATTTCACCGGCAATGGCGCGGGTGAGGAAGCCATTCGGTTTGCCACCAGCCTGGACGGCTTCAACTACAAGGCGCTGAACTACAACCAGCCCATCCTGGCCTCGGCCGATATCAGCGCATCGGGTGGGGTACGCGATCCGCATATTCTGCGCGGGCAAAACGGGCTCTTTTACATGGTCGTGACGGACATGCACGTAGCCAAGAACGGCTGGGGTCCCAATGAGGGCATGGTGCTGCTGAAGTCGAAAGACCTGACGCACTGGCAGTCGCACAAGGTGCATATGCCAACGCGCTTTCCGCAGTGGGCGGGCGTTAACCGGGTGTGGGCACCGCAAACGATCTACGACTCTCAGAAAAAGAAATACCTGATTTATTGGTCGATGCGGAAGGGTAACGATTCCGATGTGTTTTACTATGCGTACGCCAACGCTGATTTTACCGACTTGGAAACTGAGCCGAAGGTGCTCTACGCCAGCCCCGGTAACAAATCGTGCATCGATGCGGACATTATTCAGAAAAACGGGCAGTACCACCTGTTCTATAAAACCGAAGGTTCGGGCAACGGGATCAAGCAGTTACTGGCTACCAACCTGACGGGTCCCTACACTCCGCCCACGCCCGATCTCTACCTGCAACAGACCCAAGACGCCGTGGAAGGCGCAGGAGTATTTAAACTGAACAACACCGACAAGTGGGTGCTGATGTACGACGTGTACACCAAAGGTCGCTACGAGTTTACGGAAAGTACGGATCTGGTGAATTTCAGGAAAATCGACGGCCAGGTATCGATGAATTTCACCCCCCGCCACGGAACGGTGCTCCCCATCACTACTGCCGAACTCCACGCACTGACCAGGCAATGGGCCACAACCAACAACCCCGTGTTACCCGGTTTCTTCGCCGATCCGGAGATTTTGTACGCCCGGAAAACGGGTAAATTCTACCTGTACCCCACCTCCGACGGATTCGACAATTGGTCGGGAAAATACTTCAAAACCTTCTCGTCCGACAACTTGGTTAACTGGCGCGACGAGGGTACAATGCTGACGCTGGGTAAAGACGTGTCCTGGGCCGACCGCAACGCCTGGGCTCCCTGTATCGTGGAGAAGCAGATCGCCGGGCAGTATACGTATTTCTACTATTTCACCGCGGCTCAAAAAATCGGCGTCGCCAGGGCCGATAATCCGGCCGGTCCGTTTGTCGATTCGGGCAAACCACTGATTGCCGGTAGGCCCGAGGGAGTCAACGGCGGGCAGGAGATTGACCCCGACGTATTTACTGACCCGAAAACGGGGAAGAGCTACCTCTACTGGGGCAACGGCTACATGGCCGGCGCTGAGTTGAACGACGATATGGTGTCGCTCAACTCCGAAACGCAGCAGGTAATGACACCCGACAAAACGTTCCGGGAGGGAACGTATGTGATTTACCGAAACGGTACATATTACTTTTTCTGGTCAGAAGACGATACGCGCAGCCCAAACTACCGGGTGCGGTACGGCACGTCGGATTCCCCGCTGGGTAAGATCACCGTACCGGCCAATAATATTGTTCTGGAGCAGGATAAGAGCCGGGGTATCTACGGCGCGGGGCACAATTCGGTCCTGCAACTTCCCGGTCGTGACGAGTGGTACATCGTTTACCACCGGTTTAACTACCCCAACGGCATCAACATGGGTGAATCGGCGGGCTACCACCGCGAAACCTGCATCGACAAACTCAACTTCAACGCCGACGGCAGCATCAAAAAAGTACAGCCAACGCTGGAAGGAATCAGGCCCGTTTCGGTGAAAAAAGCTGTCCGTTAAGCAATGCACAACATCCGGCGGCAGAGACAGCCTGCCCTTTGTCATTACATTATCCTGACCGGTCTGCCGGTGCGGAATGAAAAAACAACCATTTACCCTTAAACAACCATGCGCTTTTACATAGTATTCCTAATGCTTTACCTGACGGGCTCGCGGGCCATTCAGGCGCAGACTACTCCTCCCCGGCAAACTGAATTCAAACCCGGCGAAATCTGGTACGACGACAAAGGTGCGGTTATCAATGCCCACGGCGGTGGCCTGCTCTACGACAAGGGTACCTATTACTGGTTCGGCGAAAAGCGTGGTAAGTCAGCCTCGGAGGGCGTTAATGTATACTCGTCAAAAGACCTGTACAACTGGACGATGGAAGGGCTGGCACTGGCCAAATCGACCGACACAACCAGCGAGATTGCCACCAACGGGCTGATGGAACGGCCGAAGGTGATTTATAACCCGAAAACGAAGCAGTACGTCATGTGGTTTCACCTCGAACTGCCGGGTAAAGGGTACAGTGCCGCCCGCGCCGGGGTTGCCGTTAGTAAAAACGTGACCGGTCCGTATACCTACGTGAAAAGCTTCCGGCCCAACGGCCACATGTCGCGCGACATGACGCTCTATGTCGACGATGACGGCTCGGCTTACCACGTATACTCGGCCCGCGAAAATTACGACCTGCGCATCGTCAAACTGACCGACGATTACCTGTCGGCTACGACACAGGACACGCTGTTGTTCAGCGATCACCGGGAAGCCCCGGCCCTGTTCAAGAAAAACGGACAGTATTACCTCATCACCAGCGGCTGTACGGGCTGGGCACCCAACCGCGCCAGTCTGCACGTGGCGAAATCATTGTTTGGTCCCTGGACGCCGGCAGGCGACCCCATGCGCGGGCCAATGGCCGACAAAACTTTCGATGGGCAGTCGACCTACATCTTGCCGGTGCAGGGAAAGAAAGATGCATTCATTTTTATCGCTGATCGCTGGAATTCCAAGGATTTGAAAGACAGCCGGTATTTGTGGTTACCGGTGTCGTTTGAGGCCAATCAGCCCGTGGTACGATGGGTAGATAGCTGGAATCTGGGTATCTGGAAAAAGTAATTCATGCGGGCCTTTATTACCGCCATACCGGGGCAGGTCGTTAGCGCGGCTTCGGCCACAAATGTCGGAGTAGGGGCTTCTCGGCGGGCGGGCTGCGAAAGGCACCGGTTTGTAATGAGTAAACAGTACTAAATCAGCAACAAATGAAGCACATTAGTAATTGGTTTATACTGGTCGTCCTGTTTGCCTGCACGGCCGCGACAACATACGCTCAGAAGAAAACGGCGGTCAAGATAAACAAATTGATGCCGCCCGGCCTTGTCGATCGCCAGTTCTGGCTGACGCAGATGGATAAAATGGTGCGGCCGGTCATTACCAGTCTGGCGCACGACAGTCTGCGAATAGTTATGCCCAAGGTAGTTTCCAAGCGCGTTGACAATAAAGAGCACAGAATACAGGTTCAGTACGTCGAAGTGCTGGGCCGGGTGTTGAGCGGCATAGCGCCGTGGTTACAGGGGGCGGGCGGCAGCGCGGAAGAGGTGAAGCTGCGGAATCAGTATCGGCAGTGGGTTCTGCAAGGGGTGCACAATGCCCTGGATTCTACCGCCAAGGACTATATGCCTTTTACCATTGCCGGGCAACAGCTGGTCGATGCGTCGTTCATTGCCCTGGCGTTTGTGCGGGCTCCCACGTTATGGGAGCGCCTGCCGAAAACCGATCAGACTAAATTGGTCAATGCGCTGAAAAGTACGCGCCAGTTCAAACCGGTGTTCTCCAACTGGCTTTTATTCTCGGCCATGACGGAAGCGTTTTTTTGCCGGTACGGCTACGAATGGGACCCCATGCGGGTGGATTATGCCTTGCAGCAGCTGGAGCAGTGGTATGTTGGCGATGGCCTATATTCCGATGGCCCGTCGTATGCGTATGACTATTACAACAGCTATGTCATGCACCCGTACCTGGCCGCCATCACGGACGTTATCGGGAAGAAGACGAATGCGTACGACAGCATGATTGCCAAACTGAAAAAACGCAACGAGCGGTACGCTGTCATTCAGGAACGGCTCATCAATACAGATGGTACTTACCCGGCAACGGGCCGTTCGCTTGTGTACCGGGGAGCCGTTTTTCAACACCTGGCGGATATGGCTCGGCGAAACGCTTTACCCGATCCGATCCGACCCGCGCAGGTACGGTGCGCGCTGACGGCGGTTATCAAAAAAACGCTGGAAAGTCCGACCACGTACCAGAATGGCTGGCTGACCATCGGGCTGTATGGCTCGCAGCCTGACCTGGCCGATTTTTACAATAACCAGGGTAGTCTTTACATAGCTACGGCTATTTTCCTGCCGCTTGGTTTGCCCGCGTCCGATCCGTTCTGGGCTGGTGCGCCCGAGAAATGGAGCGCGCAAAAAATATGGAGCGGTGAGGATGTTCCGAACGACCACAGCGTCGATTTACGATAACCAGAATGGCTTATGCGTTGTCTATTTTTAGTGAGCTTATTGACCATGGTCAGCATAATGGCGTCGGCTCAAGCTATACCGACGGCCTTACGTACTGACCTGTTACTCCACACCGACCGGGTATGGAGTAATGGCTTTCTGACGAACTTAACCCTGGGTGCCGCCGATTCAGCGCATTTTGCCGGACAGACGGCCCTGATTCGGAGCAAACGTCCGTCGTTTAGCTGGGCGCTGACAGACCCGCATCTCCAGAGCCGTCAGATCGCTTTTCGACTGATTGTCAGCTCGTCCCAGCAGAACGGTCAGGCGAACGTAGGTGACGTATGGGATTCTGGAAAAGTGACAGGTAGCCAAAGCACAGGCATTCTGTTACCCGCAGCGCGTCAGCTGGATACGAATCGGATCTATTACTGGAAAGTAAACGTCTGGAATGACAAGAATATCGAGAGTACTTTTTCCCGTCCGAAAGCGTTCCGTACCGCCCCTCAACTATCGGACTACGAAACACCATTTTACCCCTTGGTGAAAGCGGAAGACGTACCCCGTTCGCAACGAAAACTGGGCCCGCGGCAGATTCTATACGACTTCGAAAAAGATTCGTTCGGGCAGGTATTCGTTACGGCTAGTACATTAGCCGACACCGATACGCTGATTCTGCACGTTGGAGAAGCCGTTACAGCCGATGGCCACGTCAATACCAGACCCGCTGGCACGCTTCGTTACCGCCGGATACCGGTTCTACTGCAACGGGGTACGCATCGGTATGCCTTTCCAGTCAAACCGGATAGCCGCAACACGGGTCCGAAGGCCATCCTCATGCCTGATTACATTGGCGAGGTCTTGCCCTTCCGGTACGTTGAGCTTGAGTTGCGTAATGGTACTATTCGCGTAGACCAGATTGGCCGCCAGACCGTTACCTATCCATTCGATAATGAAGCCACCACGTTTACCAGTTCGGATACGACGCTGAATCAAATCTGGGATTTGTGCAAACACACCATCAAAGCTACCACGTTCACCGGCTACTACGTCGATGGGGATCGGGAACGGATTCCTTACGAGGGTGATGCCGTGATCAACCAGCTGTCGCACTACGCTACTGATGCCGAATTCAGTATGGCCAAACGGTCGTTGAATTACCTGATTTTTCACGCGACCTGGCCTACCGAATGGTCGTTGCAAAACCCGCTGATTGCCTGGAACGACTACCTCTATTCCGGCGATTCGCGGGTTGTCGAAAAGCTGTATGATGACCTGAAAGCGAAGCTGCTCCTGCCATTGGCTCGTCCCGATGGGTTGATCAGCACCCGAACCGGATTACAGACACCTGCCTTCACCAAGTCGATTCATTACGAAACGTTCGATGGTCGGCCTATTCTTCAGGATATTGTCGACTGGCCTCAGCAGGGTGTATTAGGACTAGGCAAGAAAGAAGCGGGCGAAACCGACGGCTTTGTGTTCAACGACTACAATGCCGTGGTGAACGCATTTCATTACCGGGGGCTAGTGGTTATGGCGCAGCTGGCCGGGCAACTGGGTAAAAACGAGGAGGCAACATTTCTGGCGAATCGCGCTGGTCAGGTCAGGCAAGCGTTTGTTGCTACGTTCATCGACGCTAAAACAGGTCTGGCTCACGACGGTGAAAAACCGACCACAGTTCCCTTCATGCCAACATGATGGCGCTGGCGTTCGGGCTGGTTCCTGCACAAAACCAGGCGGCTGTGCTGGCTCACATGCGTTCGCGGGGTATGGCATGTAGTGTTTACGGGTCGCAGTTTTTGCTGGAGGCACTCTATAATGCGAACGAAAGTGCCTACGCCCTGGCCCTGCTGACCTCAACCGAAGAACGGAGCTGGTACAATATGATCCAGACAGGGTCAACCATTACCACCGAAGCCTGGGATACACGGTACAAACCCAATCAGGACTGGAACCACGCTTGGGGAGCCGCCCCGGCGAATATTATTGTGCGGAAATTGATGGGCGTCGAGCCGCTGACCCCAGCTTTTGAAACCGTGCAAATCAAACCCCAGCCCGATACGTTGCGGCAGGCATCGTTACAACTGGCTACCGTGCGGGGAGCGATTCTCGTGGCCTTTTACAACACGCCTGAACGCTTTCAACTCCGGGCTACTCTGCCAGCTAACACACGGGGAGTCGTTTATTTGCCCCGTAAGAAAGCCAGAGAGCAGGTAAGGCAAAACGGGGCAGTCGTTAAGGCCGTTTTGGCCGGAACTTTCTGGAAAATTGAGGGTGTTGGTGCCGGAGCGTATGAATGGGATGTGCGTTGACCGGCTGGTCCGGAAAACCAGTTACTATGACGAATAACCAAGCCTGTATAACGTCAACGGGCTGTTCCCGCAGGAGCGTTTCCTGGCGAAGCTGGATTAACTGGATGGATACCCGATCCAGGCTACTTTTCGCCCGATTACAGTCCACGACATTCATCAGAAATTATAACACATGATGCATATCAAGATTGGTTACTATTTCATTAAATACATAGATGGGAAATTATTGTTTATATAATTTTGTGTATTTATTGTGATAGGGTAGACTAAGTTATTGGCTAGTCAAAATGTATACCCGTTGAATAAGCTAAATGCATGGGTTTCCTTATTTAACCGCTAAGTTGACCCGTTTATTGGGTATGTTTACTCTTGCTTTGTCCCTGTATTAGCTCTGTTGTTGCTCTTTTACCGTAATGTATGCCTGCTCCTTTCTTGCCCGTTATATGGATTGTAGACGATGATGAAGACGATCAATACCTGTTTGAGATCGCTTTTAAAACCTTGGATCCTCCCGTTAGTGTCAGGCGATTGAATGATGGCGAAGAACTGCTGCCTGCGCTTAGCCAGAGTGACGTTAAACCCAGCCTTATTTTGCTGGATTTGAATATGCCTTACCTGAATGGATTTGAAGTCTTACAACAGCTGCGGGCCAACCCTGATTACAGTAATCTTCCCGTGGTGGTTCTGACGACGTCAAATCACCATGAAGACGAAGTGAAGGCGATGAATTTAGGCGCCAGTGCATTTTTAACGAAACCAGGCTCTTCCGGAAAATTGTTGATGCTCTTTGGTCAATTAGTCCAGCAATGGAAAATCAGTTGAGCAAGCTTACTTTCTCACTCGGCTCAGCCAAGTGTTTCGCTTCCGTGTTCCCCCTTCTTAATCTACATTGGCCCTTACCGCCTGATTCTACGTCAGAATTAGTAGGCAAGCGGCAAAAGCAGACCCTCTGCTGGCGTCTAACGTATATTCTTGTGAGTTTGTAACATATTCCATTGCTGTGCAGTTTATTCCATTTGACTTTCAACGTTGTCAAGTGGCCACCATCGATAAACTAGTTACCAAGTACTGCCAGATAGGTTGTTTGCTGATGCTTACCGTATCATCGGCATTGGCACAAGCAACCGAACCCTGGCCTGCTCAACCGGGTATTTACTTTCCTCAGGCACCACCGGCTGCCAAATGGCGAAGATCCATTGGGGCCGTATTTACGACGACACCACCCGAGTTAACGGAGGAGGTCCGTGTTAGTGTACCCGCCATTGATCTCAATATTCAGCGAGCCTTTGGCAGGCACTTGTACGCTGTTGGCCGAATACAATCGCAGCTGGTGCAGAGCAACCTGGGCGTTGGCTTACGGTGGGCTACTCCCATCACAAATCGGTTGTCGGCGTCGGTCGGTTACGACATACATGGCTGGTTTGGTGCGTTACTCATTAAAGATGTCTTCAACAGCCAGGCCTATGGGATTCAGACGTTCCCGAACGTGTCCGTGGGGTATAGGCTGACGAGAGATTTACAGGTCACGCTCAAATCAGAAGCGATCATTGATCTGTACTACAAATCGCAGGTCGGTTCGCTAGCCGTTGAGTACAACAGAAGGCAGGTAAACGGAGTTGCCTTCGCGGCTGTGCTGGAACAGCCCTTTTACAACAAAACCCACGTCACGGTGGGTATCAGGGCCGCTTACTCTAATTTCAACTGGCAGTTGTGGTCGCTCTACGATACGTTTGATCGGAACCTGTTTTATCCTCAACTCATTTTCGGCTTTATCCTGTGAAACTGACTTACCTTTTTGCCCTGGGGGTAGTCCTCATTGGCTTCAGCAGCTGTAGAAAAGAGTACGAAGCGCCCGTTCCCTACACCTTCGCCAACACCCCTGGCTCCGGCCAGTTTGTTCCGTCTGTCAGGCAGGCGATGGAAGGCGTATATACGGTCACGGATGGGTCAGGTCAGTTCGGTGATCAGGTAGCGCTGAAATGGACGTATCTTCTAAGCGGCTCTGATACAACCCATTATCTGTCCATTTTTACCGGGGTCGATGCCGGATTTTTTAATCTGGAAGTGGGCCCTCAGACCCAAGGGTTAGTCGTAAACGGCTACTGGCGTAAGCTAGTCAATACCGCTACCGGATTAGCCAGCCTGACGGTGAAAGCCAAGCACAACGGTCAGCTACAGCCCTATACCGGCCAATTGGCTTCGGGTGATACGCTGGTGCTGACGGGTGCGTACGGCGAAAAGACCGCCCAGCCAGCCACGCCCATAACCCTAACCTACAAACGTCCGCTAAACCAGCGGCCTTTTGCTATCATGGCCCACCGGAGCGGGGGGCGCACATCGGATTTGTTGCCGGCTTCCGAAAACTCGGTCGAAATCATAAAACTGGCGTCGCGTTTGGGGGCAACCGGCATCGAGATCGATGTGCGTTATACAAAAGATGGTGTTCCGATCCTATATCATGATAACACACTCAACCTCCGGCTGATCCAGAAAAGTGGTCTTACCGGACCGGTGGAGAACTACACCTATCAACAGTTGGCAACACTGGTTCGGCTGGTCAATGGGGAGAAAATTCCAACATTGGAGGAGGCCCTGGAAACGGTTGTCAGCAATACATCGCTGAGTTTCGTGTGGCTCGATACCAAATACATTGGACCCATGGACAAAGTACAGGCTATTCAGCGAAAGTACCGGCAAAAGGCGTTACAGGCGGGTCGAAATCTGCGCATCGTAATCGGGTTGCCCAGTTCTGATGCAGTAGCCTCATACGAGGCTTTGGCCGATAAAGAAAACACGCCGATCCTGTGTGAACTGGATACCGCCATTACCCGTAGTCTGGGTGCCCGAATCTGGGCTCCGCGTTGGACCCTTGGTCCACAAACAGAGGAGGTAGCAGCTATGAAAGCCGAAGGTCGAACGGTATTCGTCTGGACGCTCGATGAGCCGGAATTTGTTCGTGAGTTTATCAGTCAGAATAATTTCGATGGTATTCTGTCTAATTACTCGCCCGTCGTTGCTTATTATCACTATGTTGAACAGCAGTAATTTTATGCGCGTTTATGTACAAATCATAGCCGTGGTTGTCTATCTGCTTGTTACCCGGTCAACGGTTAACGGACAGCCGGTTCAGATGCCCGACTCAATCGCCACCCAACGGGGACCTTACACGATTGTGGTGACTGCCGGGGGCGGCCTATCTTATTATTCAACGCACCTGGGCGTTCCTGATGCCATCGAACAGAAGCATTTGAGTCGGTTCGGGGTGCCTGGATCCTTGCGGGTCATGTGGTATCCGGATCACCGCCTGCGCGTAGGCCTGGAAACGGGCTGGACAACGATGTACAGTTACAGAGGGCAGGTGGCCAACGACCCGGTGCGCGTTTATGTGTCGGCGGTTCCGGTTCTGTTGGTCTTTTCGATGCCGCTGGCCTGGCTCAAGGGCACCGACCGAACGCTGACCAGACGGCTGGCCGTGACGGCTGGCACTGGAGCGTATCTCAACTACACCCGGCTGAATTATGCAGGTACCGTAACCACCAACACAACCAGTTTAGGCTGGATGGCAGCGGCCTCATACACGTACCCCATTGGCCGTCGTTTCAGAGTAGCCGGGGAGTTGAAATGGTTTGATGCCGTAGCGGCCGAAAATGCGGCATTCACGGCTGAGCTTCAACTTGTCTGGCGAGCATTTTCATGGTAAAAAAAGCTGTACCTAACGTATTATGGAGAAAGACGTCAATCAACAGGATATATTATTTTTAAGTGATACGCAGGCCCCTATGTGGGTGGAGCGACTGGTCCTGCGGACGCACCAGAACACGAAAGCGACGACTACCATTTTTGACGAAATCGTACGCCTGAAACCGGCAGTACTGTATTGGCTGGGCGATATTGTCTCACTTGGCTACCGATCGAATAAATGGCGGATTATCGATCAGTTTCTGGCCAAATGTACGGCTGTAGGAACGGCCGTCTACGCCATTATGGGAAATCACGATGTGATGGGTCGCCCGCGCAAGGGAGCCAAAAACTTTCAGCTTCGTTTTCCAGATCACAGCCCTACCGGTTACGTAAAAATAACTGACTCGATTGCGGTCATTATGCTCAATTCCAATTTCAGCATCCTCTCGGTAGCCGATATGGTGAAACAGCAGACCTGGTATGAGCAAACATTAAAAGAACTCGACGAAAATCCGTCCGTAAAAGTCGTTATCGTAACCTGCCACCACGCGCCTTACTCAAACAGCAAGCTGGTTGGTTCATCGAAGCTCGTCCAGCAGCGGTTCGTTCCCGCCTATACCCAGTCGCAGAAGGCACGGTTGTTCATCACGGGGCACTCCCACGCGTTTGAGCGCTATCAGTTCGAGGGTAAAACGTTTCTGGTCATTGGCGGGGGCGGGGGTCTCAAGCAGCCCCTAAATATATCGCCAAGCCGATTGCCCGATCTGGCAACCGACTACAAGCCTCTGTTTCACTACCTGGCTGTTAGACGGGAAGGAGAAGGGTTATCGTTAACCTCGTATTGTTTGAAGAACGACTTTTCCGGTTTTTCGGTAGGCTACCAGTTCGATATTCCGGCTGAGGCAACCGTTGCCGAACCGTAGTTACTGCTCCTCGACCGTACCGGCACCTAAATCGGCGAACAGCGTTTGCCAGTACTGCGTAACGGCCGGGTTGTTCTGCTTCACCGATGCGTTTGGCTCAAACGGCAGAATCATCGTTATCGTGGGGCTGCCAATGGTGTAGCGTTTCAACTGGCTGGCGTCAGCTTTAGCCCATTCATCGGCCTGGGCATTGTCTTTAGGAGGCTTCACCTGAAAATCGCGCCGGGTGGGGCCTTTTACGCTTTCGACCATGTCGCTCAGGTAATAGACATTCACCGTTGCGCCCGATTCGTTTGCTTTCGCGATAACGGGCAGGCTGGCCCAGATATCCGTTTCCTGGTTGGATGCCCCCGCGTTTTGGGCACTCAACTGCTGAAAAACCCGCTGACGTATCTGCGCTTTCTCACGGGTAAGCGCCAGGTCAAACTCAGTTTCGGCGGCTTCCCGGTCGGTGGCGCTGGCCGCCGATACGTCCTCCATTTCGGTACGGGTTGTCAGGGTCAGGGCGCGGGCTTTCGAGGTATTTTCATGAATAAAATAAACCTCTAATTTATCCCCTTTACGCCGAATATTGTGCTCGATGATTTCGTTTAGCGCCTGCTGGTACTTTCGGGCCACGAAGGCATTGTTTACATTAACACTACGGGTTTTATCCAGAAAAATGAGCGTATAAACGGGCTCGTCGGTACGGGCTTTGGTCTTATCGCCATCGCTGGAACAGGCTGATAGAAGGAACAACAGAAACAGGGCAATGTAGTTAGTCATGAGCCTTTCGGGGTGTAACCCGTCGATATGTTAGTTAGTCAGTCCGTATGATAAAGTGTGGTTGGCGGGGCAAAAGTTCGCTAGTTTCGCTTACCTTACAACTGTTTCGCCTACCTATCTTCTTCACTATGACCAAAATTTACGCCCGGCTGCTGCTTTCAGTTAGTGTTATTTTCTTTATCGTTTACACGTCATTCGCTCAGGTCGAGAAGTCGCCGGCCCGCCACGAAGGCGACGGCCCGTTCGGCAAGCTCATCATTCGGGGCGTCACCCTGGTCAATAGTACGGGTGCTCCGCCCTACGGCCCCGTCGATATTGTGGTGGAGAAAAACCGCATCACTCAGATTCGGCAAGTGGGTTATCCGGGCGTTCCCATTGACCCCAAAGGTCGCCCGCAGGCGGCTTCCGGCGATAAAGAACTGAACTGCGAGGGGATGTACCTGATGCCCGGATTTGTGGATATGCACGGCCATATCGGCGGTCAGGCCCAGGGCGCCAACGCTGAGTATGTATTCAAGCTTTGGCTCGGTCATGGCATCACCACCATCCGCGATCCATCCTGCGGCAACGGCCTCGACTGGGTACTGGAGCATCGGGCCAAAAGCGACCGGAACGAAATAACTGCCCCACGTATCAAAGCGTACACCGTGTTTGGTCAGGGTGCTAAAGAACCCATCAGTACGCCCGAACAGGCGCGTGCCTGGGTGCAGCATAATGCGAAACGGGGCGCCGACGGAATCAAGTTTTTTGGCGCGGAACCTGCCATATTTAAAGCGGCTTTGGAAGAAAACAAGAAGCTTGGCCTGCGGTCGGCCTGTCACCACGCTCAACTGGAAGTGGCCCGCATGAACGCGCTGGCGACAGCCAAAGCGGGATTGACCTCTCTCGAACACTGGTATGGCCTCCCTGAAGCCCTTTTTGACGATAAAACTGTTCAGAATTATCCCGCCAACTACAATTATAACAACGAACAAAACCGGTTCGAGGAAGCGGGAAATCTCTGGCAGCAGGCCGCTAAACCCGGTACCGATCGCTGGAACAAGGTAATGGACGAGTTGATTGCCCTTGATTTTACGCTCGACCCTACCTTCAATATCTACGAAGCCAACCGCGAACTGATGCTGGCCCGGCGCGCCGAATGGCACGATGATTATACGATGCCAAGCTTGTGGCGTTTTTACGGGCCAAGCCGGATTTCGCACGGGTCGTACTGGCATTCGTGGGGAACCGAGCAGGAAGTAGCCTGGAAGAAAAATTACCAGCTCTGGATGGCATTCATCAACGAATACAAGAATCGGGGTGGGCGCGTTACGGCGGGGTCCGATTCCGGGTTCATTTACCAGCTTTATGGGTTTGCCTATATCCGCGAACTCGAACTGCTGCGCGAAGCCGGGTTTCACCCGCTCGAAGTTATCCGGGCCGCCACCATGAAAGGAGCCGAGGCTCTGGGTATGGCTGATCAGATTGGATCGGTTGAGGTGGGCAAACTCGCTGATTTCGTCATCGTTGATCAGAATCCACTCGCCAACCTCAAAGTGCTTTACGGAACGGGGGCCATTCACCTGAGCGACAAAAACGAAGTGGAGCGCGTCGGGGGCGTTACGTATACGGTGAAAGATGGCGTGGTATACGATGCCAAAAAGCTGCTCGCCGATGTCCGGAAAATGGTTGCTGACGCGAAACAGAAGGAGAACTTCGAAATGACACAACCGGGTGTTCCGGCCAAAGCAGGGAAAGTAACCGGAGGCAAGAACTAAGTGTGCGGAACTCGTTGCGTAATCAGAAAAGGCAGAACGAAGAAACTGATGCTACTCAACAGCAGGTTAAAGCCGAACCCAACCGCATGCAGGTAAGTGGCCGTAACGGCGCCCTGCGTTGCCGTAAATCCATACAGAACGAGCGCCCGGCTAACAAAAAAGTGGTAGGTGCCGATGCCACCCTGCGTTGGTACGGCCAGCCCGCCCAGTGAACTAACGGCCACAATGGTCAGGGCGGCAACGGGCGGTAAACTGCTCGTATCGCTGGTTGTGCGCAACAACGTGTATGTCGACAGCCAGGCAATAACCTGAATGAGTAGCGTAAGGGCAATAAAAAGGCCGGGGTTCGGTAGTTGACGGATCGCCATAAACCCGCGCCCGAATCCCTGGCTGACGTTGATTAATTTGGCCAGCAAAGGGTGTTCCTTCAGGGATGGATACCGGTTGAACTGCCAGATAACCAGGCCTGCAACAACCACTGCTAGCACACCTCCCAACATGAGCATCGTGCCTGGTACGGCGAACGATAAACTGGCGAGGTACGTTACCGCTCGCTTAAATTCCAGTATAGTCGTGAGCATTAAGACCAACAGAAGCATGAAAACATCGATAATTCGTTCGGCTACCACTGACCCCAGCCCCTGTGCGATTGGAATGCCATCCGTTCGTTGAAGCGAACCACATCGGGTCAGTTCCCCCGCCCCCGGCACAATCATACTCGCCAGCGAACCAGCCAGCAAGGCTACCGTTGCCCGCAGGAGCGAAGGCCGATAGCCGATAGCCTGTAGGGTAATTTTCCACCGGCCCGCTCGGATCGTGTAAAAGAGCAGAATGAGCGAACCCGTTACCAGTAGCCAACCATAATCGGCCATGAGAAACTGATGTTGTATCGCCTGGAAGGGAACACTTCGGAGCACATACCACAAAAGAAGACCAGCCAGTAAAACCGGTATTGCTCGACGGAAGAAGGACTTGGTCATGGGGCAAATTACCTATTTTCTGAAAGAAAATGCCGAATGTTGTCAAACTGGCATGGTATTAGTAAGTTTGGTTACACTAAATAATCTTAGTAACCTAATCTGAGAATTCGTTCAGAACCTGCCTCATGTCGAAGAAACAAAAAGGCCGAGCTACCAGTGGCGGTGCCACTACAGCTAGCAAGATTGTCGTTTCTGCCCCGGATAAATCCAGCCAGCTCGTACCAGACTTGTCCGCTCCTGTTGATTCGCCAGCGGTTGAGCTGCCATTCGAATTAATTCGCTTCGACAAGCGGGTAAAGCGGACGCTCATGGCTTTTGTTGCTTTATTCGTGCTGTTCGTCCTGTTTAAATGGCACTATGTTTCTCTTCCGATCTGGAACACGATTCTGCCCGATGGTTCACCACCCTCGCGCGGTCTGGTTGCTGGAACCCCCAAGCAAATCCGGATGGACGACTACGCGGTTGGCGCACCCTGGACAATCTCGAATGTATTGAACGGCATGCCGACGGAGAATGAAGCCATTGGCGGACTGCGTTCACCCTTGCTCACGTCGCCGGTCAAGCATCCTATTTTGCTGTTTAAAGCGGCTTTCTGGGGCTTTCTGGGGCTGGATGTAGAGCGGGGGTACGCCTGGATGTACGACAGTAGCCCATTCGTGCTATTAGTAACGTCTTTTCTGTTTTTCCTGCTCGTTACCCGTAACCAGTACTATCTGGCACTCGCGGGGTCGCTAACGTTGTTGTTTTCGTCCGGTACGGTCAGGTGGTCGTTTATTCCATCGAGCATGATTGGATATTGCTGCGCGGCTTTTGTGGTTGCGGTCTATCTGTTGACCGAGCAGAAAATACTCCGCATTGCTTTACTGGCGCTCCTGCTGGTCTGGCTGGTTGTGTCGTATGCCCTTATTCTGTACCCGCCTTATCAGGTTCCGCTGGCCTATCTGTTTGGTCTGGTGCTTGTGGGGTATATCCTCAACAATCGTCGGGATTTATTTCCGCCGAAAGCAATCGTACCAAAAATGGGGATGTTGGTCGTGGCAGCCGGTCTTGCCGGTCTTGTACTGGCTACCTTCTATACCGATGTACAGGAAACGCTGAAAGCCGTCACCAGCACGGTGTATCCGGGTCAGCGGAGT
Source organism: Spirosoma lituiforme (assembly GCF_054776635.1). Classification (NCBI taxonomy): domain Bacteria; kingdom Pseudomonadati; phylum Bacteroidota; class Cytophagia; order Cytophagales; family Cytophagaceae; genus Spirosoma; species Spirosoma lituiforme. The sequence goes on along the minus strand of NZ_BAAHBO010000003.1, from coordinate 577,655 downwards.
GAGCTGGGCGGAACGGGTTTTATCGGGAACTGGTATTCTGAATACTATAGCTGGTTTTTCGATGATCAGACGTTTCCCAAGAGCTGGCTCAACATTTGTGAGCTGTCACACTATCTTAATTTTGCGCCCGTCATTATTCCGCTTCTGATTGCCCAGTTTGTCCTGAATCGGAAAGTCGACTGGATGCTGACCGCTGCGGCTGTTTTCGTCCTGTTTATGTGGGTATGGATTGAGATCGGGTTTTCGGAAGGGCTGGCCAAAGGTAGCCTGATGAACATGGTGCCAACGCGCCGGGCGCAGATACCAATGGGGGTGGGCGGCATTGTTTTGCTGTTCATGTACCTGGGCTCGATCAACGAAACGACCATTCGTACTACCTATCGTCAGGTGCCCGTCTGGGCAAATGGCCTGGCTATAGTGGCTATTGTTGGGTTTGTAATTTACACGGCCTACATCAATGTGAACGATTCGGATAGGCTGATCAAACCCTACCAGACGTTTATACCTGTTGTGTTTTTCTCGATGATGAATGTGCTGCTGCTGTTTACCCTGCCTGTTCGCTACCGAACAACGATTTTCTGCACGGGCATACTGCTGTTTCTATTGCCCAACCTGAAGGCTAACCCACTCTCGAAGGGACTGACTCCCATTACGGAGAATGTATTTTACAAGACGGTTCGTCAACTGGTTGAGCAGGATCCACAGGCGCGCTGGCTGGTTAACGGTAGTCAATACCTGACGTATATGGTTACCGCTACGGGAGCTAAACAAATTACGGGCGTCAAGTACCTGCCGGATCGGAAACACGTTCTTCAGGTGCTGGATCCCGAAATGAAGCGAGACTCAGCCTACAACCGGTATGCACACGTAACCAATCAAAGTTACATCAACGGCCGAGATTCGGTTATTCTGGTCAATCAGTTTGAGGATGCCTACGTAATTGCGATGGACCCCTGCTCACCCCGGATGAAGATGCTGAATGTCAAGTATCAGGTTTTTGATCATCAGCCGCAACCCGTCGAAGTGCGGTGTATGAAGGCGATTGCCACGCTGGGTTCGTTGACCATCTATCAGGCAAATCCGTAGGGAACGAATGGCTGTCTCTACCCCCCGTATACTGGTTATTATTCCTTGTTACAACGAGCAGGGGGCCATTGCCCAGGTGGTTCACGAACTCGTGGCACTACGAAATCGGGAAGGTTATCAATTAGACATACTGATCGTAAACGATTGCTCGACTGATAATTCGCTCGCGGTTATTCGAACACTTCCCTGTCTGTACCTGAACCTGCCCGTCAATCTGGGTATTGGCGGGGCCATGCACAGCGGCTATCGATACGCTTTTCAGAAAGGGTACGACGTGGCGGTGCAGCTCGACGGCGATGGGCAACATCCAGCTACCGAACTCCCCGCCGTTTTGCAGCCAATTTTACAACAGGAAGCTGATGTGTCCATTGGCTCACGATTTATAACGGGCGAGGGGTTTCAGTCGTCGTTTACCCGGCGTTTGGGCATCAAGTATTTTCGCTGGCTGAACCAATTGCTTATCGGCAAAGCCATTTACGACAGCACGTCGGGCTTTCGGGCGTTTAACCGGCGGACTATTGAGCTGGTCAATACATATTACCCCGACGAATACCCGGAACCAGAATCTATTGTGCAATTTGGGTTGCAGGGATTGCGCATTAAGGAGGTGCCCGTCAGGATGCGCCATCGGGAAGAAGGCGTCTCGTCCATCAACACCAGCCGGGCGTTCTATTACATGCTTAAAGTATCGCTGGCCATTGTATTTATGTATTTTCGTCTGGTCAATAAACGCACGAAGTAATGGCATCTGTACCGCTAACCATTCAGATTATCAGCTTGCTGGGAGCGTCTTTATTCCTGGCGTTTATTTTTCGGCTGATTGTGAAGGGGCGCCTTCGGGAGGAGTACTCCATCCTGTGGATTGCCTGTACACTTATACTCATCCTCTTTTCTATCTGGCGGAAGGGGCTGGAACAGATCTCGCTGGCACTGGGCGTTTTCTATCCCCCTTCACTGATCTTTTTGGGGGCTATTTTCGCTATACTAATTTTTCTGGTTCACTTATCGGTAGTGGTGTCCAGATTACAAAACCAGATAAAAGTACTGTCGCAGGAAGTGGCTCTCCTGCGAAATGAACTGGAAACGCGTCACCTGCTCAATGACACAAACTCGGCCAGCGCTATTGAGCCGGTCCCCCTTACGGAGTAGTCATGCTGCCATCCATTAGCGTTATTACGCCGTCCTATAACCAGGCTGATTTTATTCGGCAAACGATTGAATCGGTGCTGACGCAGGCGTACCCCCGACTTGACTACCTGGTAGTGGATGGTCTGTCGACCGATCGTACCCTGGCTATCGTCAGGGAGTACGAAGATCGGTTGACCCTGCTTGCTGAACGCGATAACGGACAGACGGATGCGATAAATAAAGGGCTTCGCCGGGCTACCGGCGATATCGTTTGCTGGCTCAATTCGGATGATTACTTTCTGCCGAATGCCCTGACGACAGTAGGCCGTTTTTTTGAGGAAAATCCCGACGTGCTCTGGCTAACAGGCGATTGCTTGATCGTTGATCAGGTCGGCCAGCCTATTCAGCAACCCGTTCGGCGGTATAAACAACTGCTGCGTTCCCTCGCGCCAGCGGCCTATTTAGGTATGACGAACGCCATCTGCCAGCCATCTACGTTCTGGCGACGCGATGCCCATACGAAGCTGGGGTTCCTGACGGAATCATTACACTACACGATGGATTATGACTGGTGGCTTCGCCTGCTGCAACGACAACCACCGGCCATATTGCCCGAAGCCCTGACCGCCTTTCGCATCCACGCCGATTCTAAAGGAGGAAATCAGTACGAACGCCAGTTCGAAGAAGACTACCAGACGTTTTGCCGTTACTGGACAGGAGCGCCAATCCGCTGGCTGCACCGGGCACATAACCGAGCCATAACGGCCGTTTATAAACTCGTTAAGTGATGCTCAAAACGTTCATCCGATTTCTGAAGACATCGCCTTTACTGGTGCCGCTGCTGGTGCTGATCGACCTGGCTATCCTGCTGGTCGATACGGTAGCCCGGTTAACGACGACGGCCCCCCGTCAACCCAAGTCGCTGTTAATTATTCGACTGGATGTGATGGGTGATTACCTGCTGTTTCGTAATTACCTCCACCAGATAAAAGCGTCATCTCGCTACGGCGGCTATCGGCTCACGCTGTTGGGTAATGTGTCGATCAAATCACTGGCTGAAACCTTCGATGCTGATGTGATTGATCAATTCATCTGGGTCGATATTTATAAATTGACTACGCAGCCGCTGTACCGGTTTCGAGTTGTTCGGCAACTTCGGCTGGCGGGTTTTTCGGCGGTTTTTTGCCCAACATACAGCCGCGTACTTGTGCTGGACGATTACCTGGCCCTGGCAACGGAAGCGGCTGAACGCGTGGGTTGCCGGCCTGATTACAGTAACATAAAGCCCTGGGAGGCCAGGTGGGGAAATACGTTCTACACGCGGCTCATTGACTCCGGAAACGGTATCGTTTTCGAGATGGAGCGTGACCACCGTATCGTACAGGAATTCTTACGGGAAGAAATTCCGCTTCCGGCGTCTATGCTGAATACCCGGTATGCGAAGCCGGTAACGGTACCCGATCACTATATTGTATTCTCGCTGGGAGCCGGACAGGATTTCCGGGTATGGCCCGCCGAAAACTTTGCGCAGGTAGCTGCCCATCTATCAAGTCATTATCCGCTGCATAAAATTCTGCTGACGGGGACAGCCAGTGAGTTGGTTTACGCAGAACGGTTTTTAGCCTGTTTAACCAACCCATTAATGGTCGTCGATCTGACCGGAAAATTATCGATTCCCGAACTTATCTATGTATTGAGCAAGGCTGATCTGCTGATTGCCAATGAAACGGGAATTGTCCACATCGCGGCCTCGACCCAAACACCAACGTTAGTCATTTCGCAGGGCAAATCGTTAGTCCGGTGGCATCCTTACCCGGCGGCCAGTCGGTCTCAGATCACTTACCTGTACCCGTCCTTCATTGAAGCCAACAGGCATCGTTTATCGGAAATAGCCCAAGATTTTAACCCCGAATCGCCTTACTCCATTCGGGAGATTTCGGTTGCGCGCGTCATCGACGGTGTGATGTCTCTGCTACCGGCGAAGAGTACTTAAGCCGAGCCTGCCTGTTTTTATTTGTCGTCCGGGTAATTGGGGGCTCGCCCAAAAAGCTCCTCAACGGTTACCGCCAAAATCAGTTTAGCCGCCCTGGTGTTTCGGTTGAGCAGGCGCCAGACCGTAGCGGCCAGAGCACTCAGGCACAACGTAGGTAGCCAATACGGAAAATACACCTTGGAAAATCGGATTTTATTACGGGCAAAATAGTAGTCGACAAGTGGGGGTGTTGCGGTGCTTTGCCGGGTGCTGCCGCCGTCTCGATGGTAGACTACGCTCGTCAGGCATACGTCGTTTGTGTAGCCCAGGCGAGTGGCCCGATAGCTCCATTCCGTGTCTTCATAATACAGGAAATAGTCCTCGTCCATCAGGCCAACCTCCATCAGAAAGGAGCGCTGCATGAAGCAGGCTGCGCCAATAACGTAATTGATCTGTTTTTTATAGTGTCCTAATTTCGTTTGATCTGTTAGTCCGTCGCCCACCGGAAAAGCGATGCCCAACCAGGGCAAGTAGTGTCCGCCTATTGACTGAACAACATCCGGCCGATCGTAATGCATGAGCACGGAGCCAATAAGCCCCGGCTTGGGTAGGATAGAGGTTTCGGCCTGTGAGTGCAATGCCTGTAAGGCCGCGGGGTGAACGATTGTGTCGTTATTCAGAACCCAGAAATAAGCGCAGTTACTGTTGGCTAATCCATAGCGCAGCCCGATGTTGTTGCCGGCGGAGTAGCCGCCGTTTACGCGGGATTCGATGAGGGTAATGGTTGCCTGCTGAGCCCCGATCGTCATTGTTCGAAACCCCTCAAACTGGCCCACGTCAACAGAATCGCTGACAGATGCCAGAAACTGAGTTAGCTTGTCTACGGAATCATTGGGTGACGCATTATCGACAATGACAATGTGGCCCGGGTGCTGGCAGGCTAACAGACTATCAACGCAGGCCTGGGTATACGACCAGGTTTTGTAGTTGACAACCACCGTGCAAATAAGGCTTGTGCTCATTTTGCCAGAATAAATACGGCCTGATCGCCCTGCCTGTTCTTATTGAGTCGCTTGGCCTTCCACCAGTACTGAATCGCCTGGGGCCACGAGATAAATTTGGGTCCGGGTAAGGGGGAGTAAAACGAGCGACTTTCCTGAAGAGCAATGTCATGCTTATACTGCTCGCTGCCAATAAATTGAAGCATGGTTGAATCGTAATGAATGGATTCGACGGTCAGGCCAACGCGCCGGGCCAACTGGTGAATGGTCTGCACGGAGGGAATGAAATAGTGGCGGGGGGCGTCGATCTGAACCCAGTTGGTATTGTACTGAGTAAACGCATAACAATCCGTAACCGGAATCCGGATGCTGCACTTACCACCGGGCTTGAGCAAATCGGCTACCCGTTGCAGCACTTTCTCGGGCGCTACCGTAAAGTGTTCAAAAGAGTGATTAAACGTAATCAGATCATGCTGACCATTCCACTCCCATAAATTTTTTCTGTAAATGGATAAGCCATCTGCCTGATGCGCCAGAATATCTTCCCGAATAAACGGATCAATTCCGTGCAGGTTGTTGAACCCCAGGCGTTGTAGGTACCCTAACTCCTGCCCGTTGCCGCAGCCTACATCCAGGATGCTGGTCGTCCGGTCTGATTTACCCGCCCAATGAAGCAGCCGCATGGTAGCTACGGGAAAGATCAGGTAAAAAAAACGCCCTAGAGCGCCCTGATTCGTTACGGCAAACCGATCTCTGGTTTTACGAACCCATTCGATGAATTGGTTACCTGGTGTATAATTAAAACTGTAGTAGGTGTCCGGATAGTAGGTACCCAGATCAGAAGGTAAGTCATTTAGGTAGAGGCAGTAACATTTTTGGCAATGGATATACGTAAACGTATTACGAGTGCCAAGCATCATCTCGCGAACACGAAGGAACGTATTGTGCTCGCGATTAGCGCAAGCCGGACAAGGCTTCATAGAGAGAGTCGTGTAGTGGAACAGGTCCTGTATAATCAGCTCATTCAACAAATACTATGCGAGACAGGTGAAAGGAAACGAACAAGATGACTAAAAATTTGGGATAGCGGCATACCTGAGACTAAAACGGTACGATTCAGGGGGGGACAAACCCGAAAATTGCACGTTTTGACGTAAATTTGAGTTCCCAATAAAACGAAAAGGTGGGCGATTCAGGCATGAAACTAAAGCTTCAACAAACAGACATATTTGAAGACCGTCATCACGGTCAGACTGACGCGGCTCTGGCCGACATCCTTAAGACCGTTGGGGTCAACACAATCGACGAACTGATTGGCCAGACCGTACCCGATGCCATTCGACTGGCTAACCCACTGAACTTACCCGCTCCCAAGTCGGAAACCGCTTTTCTGACTGATTTCAAGAAGGTAGCCGGGCAGAATAAGATTTTCAAATCATACATTGGTACGGGGTATTACGATACGCTCACACCAAACGTTATCCTTCGGAACATCCTCGAAAATCCAGCCTGGTACACGGCCTACACGCCTTATCAGGCCGAGATCGCCCAGGGTCGGCTTGAAGCGCTGTTGAATTTCCAGACGGTCGTGTCGGATTTGACGGGTATGGATCTAGCCAATGCATCGCTGCTCGATGAAGCGACGGCTGCCGCCGAAGCCATGCACATGCTTTTTGCCATGCGTCCGGCGCAGAAGAAATCGGCAACGACATTTTTTGTGTCGGATCGGTGCCATCCACAAACCATCGATGTGCTGCTGACCCGGGCTACGCCCATTGGTGTCACTATTCTGATTGGCGACCACCGCACCGTTGACCTGACCAGCGGCCAGATTTTCGGTATGGTGTTGCAATACCCGGCTTCAGACGGTGAAGTATTCGATTACACCGATTTGATTGCTGCGGCTCACGAACTGGGTATAACCGTTGCCGTTGCTGCCGACCTGCTGGCGCTAACCCTGCTCACGGCACCCGGCGAAATGGGTGCCGATGTTGTGGTCGGTTCGTCGCAACGGTTTGGCGTGCCGATGGGCTATGGTGGCCCACACGCGGCTTACTTCGCAACCCGCGACGCCTTCAAACGGCAGATTCCCGGTCGGATTATTGGTGTATCGCAGGATGCCGAAGGTAAACCGGCGTTACGGATGGCGCTCCAGACGCGCGAGCAACACATTCGCCGGGAAAAAGCGACGTCGAATATCTGTACCGCACAGGTATTGCTGGCGGTTATGGCCGGAAGCTACGCCGTTTATCATGGCCCGCAACGACTTCGCGCCATTGCCGAACAGGTACACGCGCTGACCAAACTATTCGCCACCGCTCTTCGCTGGAATGGCTACGAGGTTACCACAGAAAATTACTTTGATACGGTTACCGTAAAGGTGTCGGATACCGAATCGCTGAAAAAGTCGGCCAAAGCGGCTCAGATCAACCTGCGCTATTTCGACGATGAGGAGCACGTAGGGGTCTCGTTCGATGAAGCAAAATCGCTCCATGACGTAACCGAACTGCTGACTGTATTCGGTATTAAGCCCGATATGGAAGCCCTGCTGGAAAGTCTGGAAATTACGTGGCCCGATCAGCTCATCCGGCAGTCGGATTACCTGACGCATCCGGTGTTTAATACGCACCATACGGAACACGAAATGCTGCGCTATCTGAAGTCACTGGAAGAAAAAGACCTTTCGCTGGTTCACTCCATGATTTCGCTGGGTAGCTGTACGATGAAGTTGAACGCCACCGCCGAAATGATTCCGGTTACCTGGCCCGAACTCGGAAAAATTCACCCGTTTGTTCCGAGAGACCAGACGACAGGTTACCAGCAGATGTTTACCGACCTGAACGCCTGGCTTTGTGAAATTACGGGTTTTGCCGCCATGTCGCTGCAACCAAACTCGGGTGCTCAGGGCGAATACGCGGGGCTGATGGTGATTCGGGCCTACCACGAAAGCCGGGGTGATTTCCACCGGACGATCTCGCTCATTCCACAGTCGGCGCACGGAACCAACCCGGCCAGTGCCGTTATGGCCGGTATGAAGGTCGTTATCGTTAAGTGCGACGAACGGGGTAATATCGACGTTGCCGATCTGAAAGCGAAAGCCGAGCAGTACAGCAATGACCTGTCGTGTCTGATGGTTACGTACCCGTCTACGCACGGTGTGTTCGAAGAAAGCATTAAGGAAATCTGCTCCATCATCCACGAACATGGCGGGCAGGTATATATGGACGGCGCGAACATGAACGCGCAGGTTGGCCTGACATCGCCGGCTACGATTGGTGCCGATGTTTGCCACCTGAACCTGCATAAAACGTTCTGCATTCCGCACGGCGGAGGTGGGCCGGGCATGGGACCCATCGGTGTGGCTCCGCAACTGGTACCGTTCTTGCCGGGTCATGCCGTGGTGCCTATCGGGGGCGATCAGGCCATTCACGCAGTTTCGGCAGCGCCTTATGGGTCGGCCAGTATTCTCACGATTTCGTATGCCTACATCGCCATGATGGGTGGTGAGGGACTGACGAATGCCACGAAACGGGCTATCCTGAACGCCAACTACATCAAAGCCCGTCTGGAAGGGCATTACGACACCCTGTACACGGGAACAAACGGTCGTTGCGCCCACGAAATGATCCTCGACTGCCGCCCCTTCAAGGCGACATCCGGTGTTGAAGTAGAAGACATTGCCAAACGGTTGATGGACTATGGTTTTCATGCGCCAACGGTTTCCTTCCCGGTGGCAGGTACGCTGATGATTGAACCAACCGAATCTGAATCGAAAGCCGAGCTGGATCGCTTCTGTGAGGCAATGATCGCTATTCGAAATGAAATTCGTGAAATCGAAACAGGTGAAGTTGACCGGGCCAGTAACGTGCTGAAACACGCACCCCATACGGCTACGGTTGCCCTGAGCGATACCTGGACTCGTCCCTATAGCCGGGAGAAAGCAGTTTATCCGTTGCCACAGGTGCGGGCGCGTAAGTTCTGGCCAAGTGTTAGCCGGATCGATTCGGCCTATGGCGACCGGAACCTGATTTGTGCCTGCATTCCAACGGAGGCCTACGAAACCGAAGTTACTGAGGACGCAGGCGTGGCACAACAGGTCTAGTACATTTAATTCCTAGCAAAACGGGTGAAAATCCGTGCTTTGTGATCTCTAAAACAGATTCTTACAAAGCGCGGATTTTCACCCGTTTTAGTGCGAGGCAATCCTCAATAAAAACCAATTGTAAACGTTAAAAGTAAGACCCGCCCAAATTTGCATTATCTTGGGCGAGAATCAGCGATTTGCTTTTTTAATCTTATGAAAACCAATACGTTATCTGTACTGCTCGTAGTGTTAGGTCTGGCCAGCGGACTAACGGGCTGCAATTCGGCCATGCAGGCGTATAAGAAAGGGGTTCGTCATTATGATGCTGGCGAATACAATCTGGCCGTGACGCAGTTCCAGAAGGCGGCAAAAGGAAGTATTGATCCGGCCCGCCTGAACTACTACATGGCCGAATCCTATCGCTTATCGAACCGGTTCAGCGAGGCCGTTCCGTTTTATCAGAAGGCCATCGAAGCCGGGACAAAAGAACCTGATGCCCATTTTAATTACGCGTATGCCCTGAAATCGCAGGGGAACTATGCCGGTGCGCTGGAGCAGTTGCAGCAGTACGTGACCAACGCCCCCAAAACAACAGCCAAGCCCACGCTCGACAAAGCCAAACGTGAAGTAGAAACACTAAAGGCCATCGACGCTATTGCCCAGAACAAGTCGCTTATTACCCTCCGGAACATGGGCAACCTGAACTCACCGGGTGCCGAATTTGCCCCCGTGGTTCGCGGAGAAGACCTGATCTTTACGGCTTCCCGAAAAGAAACGACGTATAAGAATAACGGGCAGCCCATGCTGGGGTTGTACAAAACTAAACTGAATCAGAAGCCAGACGAGACCGGAAATCCGGGCGGTGCATCGGGCAAGCCTGAGGTGTTCAGCACCAATGTATTTCAGGGAGATGTGAACGAAGGCACACCAGCGTTCTCGAAAGATGGGAAGACCATGATTCTGGCGCGGGGCAACAACGGCAAACGGAAAGGTGGCCTCGATGTGGACTTGTACATTAGTCGTCTGGGCGAAAACAACGCCTGGAGCCAGCCCCTGCGTTTGCCGATTAGTGATTCGCTGGCCTGGGATGGTTCGCCCGCGTTTTCGGCCGACGGCAAAACGCTTTACTTTGCCTCAAACCGGGCCGGTGGTGCCGGGGGCATCGATCTGTACCGTACCAGCATTGACGCATCTGGTCGCTTTAGCCGACCCGTTAATATGGGCCGCGACATCAACACACCCGGCGATGAGATGTTTCCGTACGTTGGAGCCAACGCGAAACTGTACTTTGCCTCCGATGGCCATCCGGGTTTAGGGAAGCTGGACGTGTTTGTGGCTACGCGCTCGGGTGGCGTTACGCGGGTGGAGAACATGGGCCAGCCTATTAATTCGCCAGCCGATGATTTTGGCCTGATCTATACCGAACCCGCCAAGGGCTTTATAGCCTCCAACCGGGGCGGTGGTAAGGGCGATGATGACATTTACTTCTTCCAGGAAGGACCGCCAACCGATACCACAACGATTATCGTGCAGACGCCACCACCGGCCAATGCGCCCAAAATTGTGCGCTACTTTATTGCCGGGACAGTTTCATCCAACGAAACGCCCATTGCTCCGCTCGATTCGGCACGCGTTCGGATTCTGGACGATGCCACGGGGCAACCCATTGCTGAAGTCACAACGGGCCAGCCCGGAACGTTCGGCAAGTATCCGCTGACAGAAGGCAAAGATTACACGATCCTGGCCGAACGTAAAGGCTACCTGACCCATCGGGAGCCGTTTACGATGCAGGGCCGAAGCATTCCTGCCGTTTTCCTGACTAAACCACAGACCGATACCACCTTCAACGTAGATATTCTGCTCGACCGGTCGTTGCTGAACAAGACGTTTGTGCTCGAAAATATCTACTATGATCTCGATAAATACAACATTCGATCGGATGCGGCACCGGAACTTGACAAAATCGTGGTGATCTTAAAAGATAATCCAACGCTCAAGCTTGAACTTAGCTCGCATACGGACGTCCGAGCCCCAGACGCGTACAACATGAAGCTGTCTCAGAACCGGGCAAAAGCAGCTGTAGATTATATTGTGTCGCAGGGTATTTCGGCTGATCGATTAGTGGCCAAAGGGTATGGCGAAACGAGACTGGTCGTTAAAAATGCCAGGACCGAAGAGGAGCACCAGCGTAACCGTCGAACCGAAATCACGATTCTGGAGCTATAACGCTTCCTGTTCAGGAAACACTACCCCGAAAGGCTTGGTTATCATTTGGTAACCAAGCCTTTCGTTTTATGAAGTCCGACAAACTGCGTCAATTCTTCGTCCTGTTCAGTATCATCACGCTCATTGTGATGAACTATCTTTCCAATACAGGTGCTTTTGGCGGGCAGACGAACAAGGTAGTTTCTGCCAGATACCATACGCTGATCACGCCGGCGGGTTATGCTTTTTCGATCTGGGGAATCATTTTTCTGGGTCTGCTGGCCTTTGCTGTCTACCAGAGCCTCCGTTCTCAACGGGAAAACCCTCGGTTTCGGGCTATTGGCTGGTGGGTAGTTATCAATGCATTCGGCAATGCTGCCTGGAGCCCGCTTTTCAATAATGAGCGTATCGGCGTTGCCTTACTGGTTATTTTGGTGATGCTGTTCTCGCTGGTGATTATCGAGCAACAACTGCTTGTTCGGCGGGGGGTACGAGGAGCGACAACACCCCTGATTGATACTGATCCGGAGGCTACCCTGCCTGAATCACCAGCCTCTTCGGCGGAAACCTGGCTGGCCCGGATTCCTTTTTCAATCTACTTCGGCTGGCTTACGGTGGCTACAATTCTGAACGTAACGGTATACCTGAAATCGACAGATTTCAGTCTGCTGGGCCTGAGCGAACAGGCATGGGCTATGGCCATGCTAATTGTTGGGCTGGTTGTAGGAGCAATCGTCTTTAACCGGTACCGGAGTGTAGCCTACATCTTGGTATTTACCTGGGCGTATGTGGCCATTGCGGCCGAACAGACGGGCTACAGTCAAGTCCAGTTGATTGCCGGAGCTGGAGCCATTGCCGCGGTCGGGTTGGCCATCTCGGGGCTCATTTCGAAAAAGACACCCGCTTATAGTTGACGATGTACTAAACCAATTTTGGCAGGCATGACGTGATGAGAAACGACTACACAGGTTTGAACAATGTCAATATGAAAGGGTGGTATCTAAGGAAAATAACTCATTTTTCCTCAGATACCACCCTTTTTACAAGAAGCTACTTTAATCTTCCAGTACCGTGATGCTATTAATTTTGTCACCCTGCTGAATCTGGTCGATCACCTCCAGCCCGTCAACTACTTTACCAAAAACGGTATGGTTGCGGTCGAGGTGGGCGGTATTCTGGCGATTGTGGCAGATGAAAAACTGAGATCCGCCGGTATTCCGTCCCCGGTGAGCCATGGAGAGAACCCCCCGATCGTGGTACTGATTATCACCGGTTAGTTCACAATCAATTGAATAGCCCGGTCCGCCTGCGCCGGTACCCGTTGGGTCGCCCCCTTGAATCATGAAATTAGGAATGACACGGTGAAATTTAATTCCATCGTAGAAGCCTTTCTTGGCCAGCGTAATAAAGTTATCAACCGCTTTAGGAGCATCCTTCTCGAAGAATTCGATGAGCATTGTGCCCTTGTCGGTATTCATTTGTGCCTTTGGCATGACTGAAATCAATTTTGTTTGATGCAAAATTACGACGTTTTCCGCTTCGACCTCACAATTATGTGCTGATGGTATGAATGTAGGCTGTGCTTTCTATCGCCTGTATGGTTACGAACTCACAGAGTCAAATTTCTATATTGGTATATCAAAAATGACCGCATAATTAATTATGTTCATTTGTTGTTTACTTAAAGCCGAAGTTTTATAAATTTTCTATAGATTGCCTGAATCAAGAAGGAGCCAAGTCAAGACTGCTCACAGCGTTTATATAGTGATAAGTATATAAAATTAGTAGAATAATATCGTAAGGCATTCATCAAACTACGCTGGCCGCTGGCCTGTCAGGGACATTAATCATGAATCAGCGCAACGGAAGTATAGATGTGTTTCGGTTTCTTGGAGCCTGCCTAGTGGTTCTGTGTCACAGTATCTATGCTGAATATCCACCAACACTGAGTTTACTGAATGTATTCGGACGATGGGTCGTTCCGTTTTTTTTCATGGTTGGGGGCTATTATTTTCAGAAGAGTTACGCTGCCCGGCCCAGCCAGGCTTTTGCTAAAACGGCAACGAATTTATTGGTTGTCACCTCTTTTGTTAACTTATTTTATCTGCTGTTTACCGCACTTACCGAAGGAACGATCGAGCCGTTAATCTCCTATTTTACGCTGTTGACGGGCGTTTACTTTCATCTTTGGTTTCTGACCTCTATGGTACTGGGCTATCTGGTACTTTGGTTTCTGCTGCGGTACAAGTTAGATAATTTACTCCCTGCCCTGGTGGTTGTTAGCCTGCTGGTTATTCTGATCTTCATACCTTACAATTACCTGCTGGGTCTGAACCCTCACCCAATCTATGCCCGCTCTTTATTGTCCGTTCCTTTTTTGTGCATTGGCTTTCTACTATCCAAGCATGCATGGGATCGGAGTACGTCCAGCCTGGTTGCGTATACACTGATTGTTGTTGGTATCGGGCTTCAGTTCGCTGAAGTGTCGCTGCTGTCGAATTTCATGGCTGACGCAGCCAGGGTCAATTTTCTGGTAGGCACCTTGCCTCTCTCGGTTGGTATACTGCTGTTATCGTTACGTTTATCGATCTCCGCAGATCATTGGCTTAGCTATTACGGCAGACGCTATTCCCTGCCACTTTACTTGTATCACCCCGTTGTTAACCTTGGTCTTCACCGAATTTTTGAAAAAAACATGGTGACGGGCGGATTCGTCTATCTGGTGAGCCCTCTGGTCGGACTGGGTATCTGCATACTACTACTGATTATCCTCGATAAATTTGCTCCGTCGGTCTTTCGGGCTTTGTGTGGTGATTTTAGCCGCCCCAAACATAAGGCCGACGAAAAGCCGGCTAGCTTATCGTCGCATCGGTAGGTTAAGGAAGTAACGCTTCGGACTAAGCCCCAACCAGCGCCAGCTGCATCACTAAAATCTTTTTGGATAGAGGACACAAACTCCGTCTGCTGCCGGAGACAAATTGCCGTGTTCGCTATTGCTGCCCCGCATTTTTGTAGCGACAAGAAATTTATTCTTTGAATAAGTCAATTATCGGGCGTCAGTTTCTGAAAAAATACAACTAAATTGCCTGACATTAAGCCGAAAGCGCGGGAGAAAAAGTCCTCATGTCTTGCTTTTGTGCAATACTGCCTAGCGCTATATTTCTTATTAAGTAGTATTACTTGGGTAAGTAGTCAGTTACCAATTGTTGTTTGATGAGCCTGATTTATCACATTGTTCCTGCCGCTGACTGGGCAAAGCAGGAAAGCCAGTCCAACTACAGAGCCAACAGTTTGCAGACCGAAGGGTTTATCCACCTATCAACAAAAGAGCAGGTGGCCGGAACGTTGAGCCGTTATTACCAGAACATACCTGATCTGTTGCTTCTGCACGTTGATACCGATAAGCTGGTCAGTGATTTGCGCTACGAACTGGCTACCAATCACGATTCGTTTCCCCATTTGTACGGACCTCTCAACAAAGAAGCCATTGTGCAGATAGATGTTCTGGATAGCCAGCCTTAACTAAGGATCAACCAGTGAGAGGACAAAAAGTAAGATTCCGTAAGGCCGTGGCCGGTAAACTAATAGCTTAGCAATGATCAACCGTATTCGTATTAGTTTCATCTTAAGTTTGTTCGCCGTTCAGGTTAATGCGCAAACAACACCCCTGAACGCGCCCGGTGGGTCTGTGACCGTTCAACCCGGTGCTGGTCCTGCCAACGCGCCGGGCACAGTGCAGCCGCAGGGCGACAGCCCGGTGGGTAATGCGCTACCGGGAGCCACCCTTTCGGCAACCGATATAACGCCAGCCTTAACTGTTAGTGGATTTCGGCGGTTTGGCGATCCAATGCTGGAATCCCTTATTCAACTGGGACTTGATAATAGCCCTAACATACGGGCTGCCCTGAGCCGATTGGAAGAGTCCAGAATTCGGCTGCGCATAGCGCAATCCTTTTTATCGCCTTCCCTGCGCAGTTCGGCGCTGATTACCACCCAGAGCTTATCGGAACGCCGGCCGCTCTCCATTCCCAATCAGCTGGACTTATTGCCGCGTTTCCAGCTAAACACCTTCCAGTTCCTGCCCATCGATGCCAGTTATGAACTGGATTTATTCAAACGAATTCGGGGCGGCATATCGGTCGCCAATTTGCAGGCGCAGGCCAGTGATGCTGACTACCTGTCGTTCCGGCTGGCGCTGGCATCTGATATTGCCCGGACGTACATGCTCATTCGGGGAAACGATGCTGAGCAGGCCGTTTTTCGCCGGAATATTCAATCGCGGGATACAACCGTGTCCATTTTGCGCGAACGATTCCGGGTTGGGCTGATTAATCAGATCGACGTGCAACGGGCGGAAACCGACTATGCCGGTTTGCAGGTTACGCTCAAAGGTCTGGAGCGGTCCCGTGTCGAACTGGTGAACGGGCTGGCCCAACTCTGCGGCCAGGACCCTACAGCGTTTTCAATCCCATCGGGTACGTTACCACTTGTCGTACCAACCTATCCCTATGCCAGTGTTACCGCCGATCAACTCCAGCGACGACCTGATTTGGTACAGTACATTCGTCAGAACCAGGTGGCTGCGGCTCAAGTGATTCTTCAGCAGGCCAGCACCCAGCCCCGGGTTACGCTGATTGGATCGGGTGGCGTTTTATCGGGCAAAATTGGTCCGTGGTTTACGCCCAGTGCGGCTACTTACATCGTGGGCGTTAATGCGTCTGTGCCGATTTATGAAGGTCACCGGGCACGCCAGAACATAGCACTGGCCCGGCAGCAGACGCAAACAAATCAGCAAATTTATCTACAGGCCCTGCAATTGGCTCAGCGGGATGCGGAAACAGCCCTGGACAATTTAACGATGTTACGTCAGCAGCTTGATTTACAGGCCCGAACGCTGGCTTTGGCGCGTCGGACAGAGCAATACAACCGCGAATTATACATTCGGGGATTGGCTACGTATCTGGAAGTACTCGATGCACAGCGAACTATTCTGACCACGGAACAGCAACTGGTACAGCTTCAAAGTCAGGAAGTTCAGTATGCGGTAGCCCTTCTTCGAACAATTGGGGGCGATTATTAGGTTTTATAGGATATAACCGATTTGTTTCGTTTTGTTGTATATCGTAAGGAAAACTAATAAACTTTTGATATACTTTTATTTATATGACGAAACTAGCACTTCGTAAATCAACTTTATAGTGGCATTTTTGTCATAAACTAGTTTAGCATTCATGAATCACACGTACGTAATAATCATGGCGGGGGGTGTCGGAACGCGTTTCTGGCCGTTCAGCCGCACGAGTTACCCTAAGCAATTCCACGATGTACTCGGTACCGGTCGCACGTTGTTGCAGCAAACGGCCGATCGTTTTGACGGTGTCTGCCCTCCCGAAAACATTTATATCGTTACAAGCTCGCTCTACAAAGACCTCTGCCAGCAACAACTGCCACAGCTTTCCGACGACCAGGTATTGTGCGAACCCATTGCGCGGAATACGGCCCCCTGCATTGCCTACGCCTGCTACAAAATTGCCCAGCAAGACCCGGAAGCAAACATCGTTGTTGCTCCCGCCGACCATATCATTTTAAAGGAAGAAGAATTCCAGCGGACAATCCAGTCTGCTCTTGATGCGACAAAAGATCAGGATATTCTGGTAACGCTCGGTATTCAGCCAAGCCGCCCTGATACGGGATACGGATACATCCAGTACATCGCGGATTCGGAGAAGACCGTAAAGAAGGTAAAGACATTTACGGAAAAGCCACACCTGGAACTGGCGCAGCAATTTGTGGAAAGTGGCGAATTTGTCTGGAATGCCGGTATCTTCGTCTGGAACGTAAAATCCATCATCAAAGCCTTCGAAAATCACCTGCCAGAAATCGCCGAGATTTTTGCGGAGGGGAACGAGGCCTATTACACGGAACGCGAAAAAGCTTTTGTAGCCAAGGCCTACTCGCTTACTGGAAGCATTTCCATCGACAATGGTGTGATGGAAAAAGCCAATAACGTGTACGTTGTCTTAAGTGATTTTGGCTGGTCGGATCTGGGTACCTGGAAGTCACTGTATGAAGTATCCGACAAGAACGATGACCTCAACGTTATTGATGGGCACATTATGTTGTACGATACAAAAAACTGCATCATCAAAACACCGAAAGACCGCCTGGTGGTCGTCAACGGCCTGGATGGTTATATCGTTGCTGAATACGATAACGTCCTGATGATCTGCCGGAAAGAAGAAGAACAGAAAGTAAAGAACTTTGTCTCCGATGCCAAAGAAAGAGGCATGGAGTTTGTTTAGATCTTCCTGATCGGCCTACGCTTGCAGCTCCGGCTACTTAATCCGACAATCGGGTTAAGTAGCCGGAATTTTTGATAAAAGACGGGTTGGTCAGACCAGCGAAGCAATGGCGAAAGCCCGCTGTTCGTTAGCTTTACGAACCGATACGTACCCTGTGAAAAAAATAGTCTACCTTAGTTTAAGCCTGTTGCTGGCGAGCCTTCTTATTGACTGTAAGGATACGGCAACCAATTTTTCCCCCGGTCCGGGCGACTCCCGCGTTACGGGCACCTGGCAGCTGGTAGAACGGTATTATCTCAAAGACTCCACCAAGTCGGTTCTAACTAAAGTGGTCGTTACCCGGGATACTAGTATTTTAGTGGGTAATCCGCCTGTTAAGAAAGATACCGTGATAAACGGGATCGACACTGTTTTTGTCCGCCGTGACACGTCGTTCTACACAACGAAACGCTATGCCACCACACCGGCGCAAACCCTTACGTTCGGTACCGACGGGCAGTTGACGCCCAACGGCAGTGAAATGACGTACTACACGTCAACAAAGTATTATCGGGTTGACACCACCTATCCCGACAGCCTCTTCATTAATTTCTTCATCAACACCAACCGGGCTACCGTACCCGTCAGGCAAAGGCTGGTCGTTCAGCAGGACGTGCTTATGTTACTGACGAACTGCAACCAGACGTTGCCCTGCTACTCGAAATTCGTTCGGGTTAAATAGAGAAAGCTGCTAATTTGACCGCATTTTTGGGTTTCTGATCATCATACGTCTCCTTTATCTTTATGGGTTGTGCGCACGCGAGAGTTAGCTTTTGGGTTTTGAGTTTAGTCTGCTTGCTGGCTGGTTGGTTCAATGCCTCCGCTCAAACCAAACGTACAATTCCTCAATTAAAGGACCAGATAATGCGTGAGTTGAGTAAGCAGCCGGGCGTGTTTGCGGTCGCGTTCAAAGATTTAGGGACAGGTAAAGAGTTGCTGATTCGGGAGCGGGAGGTGTTTCATGCGGCCAGTACCATGAAAACGCCGGTTATGATTGAGGTCTACAAACAGGCAGCCGCGCACCGACTCGCACTGTCGGACTCCATAACGATCAAGACCGAGTTCAGGAGTATTGTCGATGGCAGTACGTACAGCCTGCACGCCACAGAAGACAGCGACACGAACATATACAAAGAAGTCGGGACAAAGCGTCCGCTGGCAGCCCTGATGTATGACATGATCATCGTGAGCAGTAATCTGGCGACCAATCTGGTAATTGAGCGGGTAGGAGCCCCAAACGTAACGCAAACCATGCGCGAACTGGGAGCTAACGACATTCAGGTTCGACGAGGAGTGGAGGATAGCAAAGCGTTTGCCCAGGGTCTTAATAATACGGTGACAGCTTATGATCTGATGGTGCTTTTTGAGAAGATGGCTACCGGGAGAGCCGTAAATCCGCAGGCATCCAAAGCCATGATCTCTACCTTGCTTGATCAGAAATTCAACGATGCCATTCCGGGGAAACTACCCGGCAATGTGAAAGTGGCCCATAAAACGGGGTCGATTGCTGGCGTCCGGCACGATTCCGGTATCGTCTTCCTGCCCGATGGCCGAACGTATGTTCTGGTGCTTCTGTCAAAAGACATCAAAGACGACAAGGCGACAACAGCCGCTATGGCAACGGTGTCAGAAATGATCTATACATACGTCCGGAAAGGCCAGCGTTAATGAACCTTGGCCAGCGCTCGCACCGGAAATGTGCCAACCCCTTTGAACTTGGGTGGGGTGGCACTAAAGGTAAAGCCCGTGGGTGGCAGCAGCGCCAGATTACACAGGTGCTCAACGATCAGTATTTCGGCTCCCAGTAAGGTGGTGTGCACCGGGCGACTTTTCCCGGTTGTATCGTCGATGTTGTGCGAATCAATACCAACCAGTTTAGCGCCACAGTCTCGTAGGTACAGGGCAGCATCGGCGGTCAGAAACGGGTGATGTTCGTAATAAGCTTCTGTATTCCAGAAATCAGCCCAGCCGGTATGAATCAGGACGGCCCGATTCCGAATCTCATGCTGCTGTAAATGCTGCGCCGTGATAGCCAGCGTGCTGGTATACGGTACATGAATAAGGGTTCCTTCCAGGTCCGTGAAAGCGTCGAGGCCAACTTCCGACAAATCCTTCCCGTGTTCATACCGATGAAAAGGGCAATCCAGGTAAGTGCCCGTGTTGGTTACCATCTCAATCTTGCCAATCTGGAACTCGGTCCCCGCTTCATAAAACTGGCGGGAGTTTTCCCGACTCAGGTAATCGCAGACAATGGGAGCCGGTAATCCTTTATACGTAACGAGACCCTCCTCAATCGTGTGGCTCAAGTCGATCAGTTTGCTGCCCTGACCAGTTGCCGTCAACGGCTTTCGTCTATGCGCTTCGGTAATGATCTCTTTGTTGAAAACACGGGTTTGGCCCACCATCAGCAGACGTAAATCCGTAATGACGTAGTCGATCAATGCCTGATCCGAAATATCGTCGCCCTCAATATCCAGCCTGAAATCCTGGCCGGTCAGGCTGCCGCCATTCGTAAAGTGAAATTCAAAATCGAACCGAACCCGCTTTTGCATCTTTATCCTGGTCAGTTTCCAGCCTAAATGTGGGAGTAAATGGGGAGAATAACGGCCAGACTCCAGTCTGGCCGTGCCAAGTAACCTAATTTTTAGGTGTATTCCAACCCTGCGCCCGGATTGGTGTCTGCTGCCCGGCCTTGGTAGCCAGCACAATCTGCGATGGATTATCGGTCAGGTAGCCAATGGCGGTAATGCGGGCATTGGTAGATAGTTTCTCGAATTCTTGTGGTCGAACGGTGAACAGGAGTTCATAGTCTTCTCCGCCGTTGAGGGCTGCCGTGATGGGGCTTATTTTGAATTCATCAGCGGCCAAGTGCGTCTGATCGTCGATGGGAATGTTTTCGTCAAAAATAACGGCGCCCGTGCCGGACTGGTGGCAAATATGAAGCAGCTCAGAAGCCAGTCCGTCCGAAATGTCGATCATGGCCGTTGGGCGTATGCCGAGGTCGCGCAGCTCATGAACCATGTCGGTGCGGGCGTCGGGGCGGAGTTGGCGCTGAACCAGGTAAGCCCGTTCTTCGGAAAGATTAGGCTGCATATTGGGGTCGGCCAGATAAACCTGCTTCTCGCGTTCCAGCAGTTGCAGACCAAGGTAAGCTGCCCCCAGATCGCCGGTAACACAAACCACATCGTTGGCTTTCGCGGTATTGCGGTAGGTGATGGCCTCTTTCGCCACTTTACCGACCACGGATACCGAAATGATCAGACCCGAACGCGATGCGGTTGTGTCGCCCCCAACCAGGTCAACGTTATACGCTTCGCAAGCGGCCCGAATGCCGTCGTACAGTTCATCGATGGCCTCTACCGGAAACCGACTGCTCAGGGCAATGCTGACGGTTAGCTGAATGGGTAGTCCGTTCATGGCCGCAATGTCCGATACGCCATACGTTACCGCTTTGTAACCGAGGTGTTTGAGGGGAACGTACGTCAGATCGAAATGAATACCTTCAACCAGCATATCGGTAGAGAGTAGTCCATAGTCATCACCCCAGTCGAACACCGCGGCATCATCGCCAATACCCCGTACTGTTTCTGTATGTGCTGGCACCGTTGTTGCCTGCCGAATCCGCTCGATCAGGCCAATTTCGCCGATTTTAGTAAGGTCAGTCATGATCTGCCAAAGTAATTGATAAGCAAGCGCGCCAATCTATTAACCACAAAAGCTAAAAAGCCGCTCCGATTGACATACGGAACGGCTTTCAGGATAAATTGGTTTGCGGAATCCTTACGGATTCGTCAACGTGTAATCGTTTAGCGTACCGCCGGTTTTCAGGGATGTCTTTGTGCGCGACAAACTCAGATTGTTATCGTCAATTGAGTTAATCGTGAACTCAATGGTCGTACTATTATCGGAAGTGGTTGGGGCGGGATTTAAATCAGTCAGTACGAGTTGGGTATCTGTTGGAAGAGAATATTTGCCGACAAAGGTGTTACCGTCGAACTCCGTATATCTGACAATAGGGGCCTGGCTCAGATCCAGCTTAAACGGGGCGTAGTTACGAACATTAGAGGCTCCTCCCCGGGTGTAAACCGTTATTTTCCCTTCGTCTACTTTACTGGCAGTCCAGATTTTGGCAATGCGTTCAGAAACAGGGGCTGGCTTGTTGCCGCTACAACCGGCAAGGGTACCCAGTAAAGTGGCGATTGAAAGGAATGCGATGTAATGAGTCTTTCTCATGGTTAAACAAATGCAGTAGGAACAGAAGTGGCTAAGTTACGCTAATTTTGTGGTCACTAACAAAAGCGGCATCTAATAATTATCAGGGGGTTGCTTATGGTATACGATGCTCACAGATAATACATTACTTCCGGTATTTACCCGCTCACAATTGGCGTTGCGCAATGGTCAGGATCGTGACGAAATCTGGTGTGCGTACGAAGGCGTTATTTACGACTTGACAGCATCCCGGCTTTGGCGACAGGGTAAGCACTATGAACATTGGGCCGGGCAGGACCTCACCGATGAGCTTCTGGATGCCCCCCATACCAACAAGGTGTTTGCCCGGTTTACCGCCGTTGGAAAATTAATCTGAACGCACTCTACTAAGCTAGTTCTATCCATTATCCCGTTTAAGGGGTAAACAGGTTAGCCGAATCACAACCCATACAACAGGCCATGTTTTTACTTGCTGATAGTGGATCGACCAAAACCGACTGGCGGCTCGTCGATCCCGATACGGATTACTCCCTTGCTATTCAAACGGATGGTTTCAATCCATATTATCAGGATGCCCCGCAAATCGCGACTACGCTGCAAACGCAACTGCTACCGCACATGAAGCAGGCTGTTGTGACAACGGTGTTTTACTACGGAACGGGCTGTACGGGTCCATCGGTTAATTACATCATCGCCGAGGCATTGCAGGCGGTGCTGCCGGGCCTGCAACTGGTTGAGGTCAACAGCGACATGCTCGGGGCTGCCAGAGCGGCAATGGGGCAACAGTCGGGTATTGTTTGTATCCTTGGAACCGGGGCCAATGCCTGCTGTTACGATGGAACCAGCATTGTTCGCGGAATCCAGTCGCTGGGCTTCTGGCTTGGCGACGAAGGCAGCGGAGGATATCTGGGCAAGACACTGGTTCGGGATTTTTTTCAGGAACGGCTTCCGGCAGAGCTTCGTGAGGCATTCCAGGACCAATATGCGCTTGACCGGGCTACGCTGCTGGAAAATGCGTACCAGAAGCCGTTTCCTAATCGCTATTTTGCTTCCTTCACGCCTTTCCTGTCCACTCATGCAGCGCACCCGTACGTGACTGAACTGGTAACCGACGCGTTTGCCCTGTTTTTGACGACCTACGTCCGGCGCTTTCCGGAAGCGGATCAATGGCCGGTTCATTTCGTGGGGTCGATTGCCTATTATTTTTCTGATTTGCTGCAACAGGCAGTGAAACAAACCGGCTTAACAATGGGTCACATTATTAAAGCTCCTGCTGATGAGTTAGTTGATTTTCACAAAAATGGGTAAGTTCCTCCTGTTCACTTGTACCTTTGCGGAACAGCATGTAATAAAAAAGCGGGTCTAACAAAAGCGAAGTCGCCAGAGTATATAGCGCACTTCTGCTTCCTCCGTTCGCCCGGTAGTGACAGACAACCTGAATAGTAATGGCAAATCGGTATTTTTTGAAAGTAAAAGACGTTGACCGCGAAACAGGCGACGCAGTGACAATAAGTTTCTGGCATCCTATCAGTGAGGAAGTACGATACCTGCCAGGGCAATTTCTGACATTTCTGCTCAATATAAACGGTCAAAAAGTTCGTCGGTCCTATTCCATGGCCTCGTCGCCCCACGTCGACGTTTCGTTGTCGGTATCCGTGAAGCGCGTGCCGGGCGGACTGGCGTCCAACTACCTCTTCGACCACACAAAGCCGGGCGATATACTTGAAGCGCTGGAGCCAATGGGCACGTTTGTTCCAAAGCTCGATCCGCAAAGCCGCCGGACCATTGTGCTGATTGGCGCGGGCAGTGGTATTACCCCTCTGTTCTCGATGGCTAAGTCTGCCCTGCACGTGGAGCCCAACAGTCGTGTCTGGCTTATTTACGGTAACCGGAACCAGGAGTCGATTATTTACAAAGCACATCTGGACGCGATGGAGCAGGCCTACGGCAAGTCGCGTTTTCAGGTGACCCATGTACTGAGTCAGCCATCGTCTACCTGGACGGGCGTTGAAGGACGGTTGAATCAGCATACGCTTACCCGTTTATTCGATCAGCTTCCCGGCGCAGAGTTGCAGAATGCAAGCTTTTATCTCTGTGGTCCCGATGGCATGATGGCCGAGGCCCGTTCGGCATTGTCGCTGGTGGGCGTTTCGACCGAGCGTGTTCATAAAGAAAGTTACGCGACGGCACCCGTTGCAGCTGGCGAAGTCGTGGAGGAGCCCATGACAGCTGCCGATAGCGGTTCGCCCGAAGTTACGGTGCTGTATGAGGGGAGTGAATACAAGTTCGCTGTAGCGCCCCATCAGACCATTCTGGAAGCGGCACTGGATCTGGACATCGATTTGCCCTACTCGTGTCAGGCGGGTATGTGTACCGCCTGTCTGGGCAAATGCATTTCCGGGAAAGTCAAGCTGGACGAAGAAGATGGCCTATCGGAATCAGAACTGAAGGCCGGATACGTCCTTACCTGCGTGGCGCACCCGGTTGGCCGCGATGTGGTGATTGAGATTGAATAGGGTTAGTCGGATTTTGCTGTTTTATGTTAATGTAGAATCAGTCGGCGACCCGGCTGATTCCACGGCTATAGCCGTCAAGCAAGAGAATAGCAGGTTGTGTGTCTCCGGGTCGTGAGGACACGAACCCTGCCTAGATACTACATAAAAAGCCCTGATATAGGGCAAAACAACCCGGCAGGAGACTTATAGCCTTCTGCCGGGTTGTTTTTGTTAGTACAGTTACTTGGGAGTTGATGCCGATGCGGGCTTCGGTGTGCCAGGTGGAATTGATATAGCCCGACCACGTACACGGGTTGCCGGGGGCGCCGGAGCGGATTTGAGTGCAGGGACCGGACGGATTGTTACCGCAGGGGGCGTGGGCGCTGCGGGTGGGATTAGCCCCCGCACGTTTCTTGCCGTTCGCGGAGCACGGTGGGGGGCGCTGCGTACAAGTACGTTCCTGATGGTCAGGGCATCACTATCATCACTATACTGGTCGACCTGGCCTGAGAGTTTATCGATCTGTTCTTCCAGCTGTTCCGATTCGCGCTCTAATTTTTCAAGCGGTAGTTTCACCTCTTCTTGTTTGGCGTTGGCTGCCTCGACCTGCTGATTTACGCTTTCTAAACTGCTTTCCAGTTTTTTGATTTCCGGCTCAATGGCCTCTAGTTGTTTTTCAACCTCAACCTGGCTAATCTTTTGCTTACCGTCATTGTAAAGCAGACGTTGGTGTTTTTCGATCAAGGCATCCCGTTGCTCCATCAGTTTATCTTTTCGCCAGTTCAGCACTTCCTGATTACGCTCAATCTCCTCAATCGGGAATCGGAGTTTTTCCATCTGTAACTGTATGGCCCGTATCTGCTTTGACCGTTGAGCCATCAGCTGATTTAGACTGTCAAGCTGGCGCTGGTTATACAGCCCTCTGGTGAGCCTATCATTGATGTTGACCACACCGCCATCAAATACAGTAATGTTTGTGTCAACCGTTGACATAGCTTCTTTGATGATGCTGTCGTAGTTCACATTGGCCAATCCTGCTACTGTCCCATCCGAGCTAAGCGGTATATTATTCAGGGCCGATGCGACAATATCGCTGTAATCTACCTGGGTCAATCCATCGGCGAAGGTTTCCATATCGTCTGTTTTACCGGCACTGGCTGCGGTCGTCTCAATCAGCTCAAGGAGAATATCCCGGTCGGGTTGCTTCACGTCATCCAGTGAAAGCTGACCCGCCATAACCTGATCGAATGCCTGCTGGAGTCGGGTGATGTGGCTGGCGGGTAGCTTTTTGCCTTTCCAGACGACGGAGTTGATTTTCCGGTCATCGGTTAGGCTGAACACCGTATCATCTCCGGTCTTGTGCCGACGCGTTGTCGGGGAATGACTCTTTACGGGCTTGGGCTGGCTGTGCTTTTGCACCGCATAAACGGATACACTCATCAACAGAATCGTGGCCAGAGTGAGGCCCGCCAAACTGCCATTCGAGACAAATGGGCGGGTAGGAACGCCCAGCATGCGCTGAACCCGGTGCAGCAACTGTTGCCGGTTGGTCGATAGGGCCATCGCCAGCGCCGGGGTTGAGGATGCCGGCGTTCGTCGGAGTTCTTCAACATGCGCCAGCGCCCGTGCCAGCATACGGCCGTCGCCACCGCAGGCCAGTACCGCCAAGTCGTCGCAGCAATGTTCGCGCTCTTCCCGCACCCGCGCCGATAGCCACCATAAGGCCGGGTGGAAAAAGTAAAGAACCTCTATTACCGATTGGAGCAGATTAACGGCGTAATCATGGCGCTTAACATGCGCTAGTTCGTGCGCCAGAATAGCTTCTATTTTGCGCGTTGTGAGGTTGGTGACGAGACTAACCGGCAACAGCAGAACCGGCTTCAGCATACCAACGACCATTGGCACCATAATACGAGTGGATTCGCGCACCTGAATGACGGGTTGAATAGCCATCGTAGACCGGATTCGGTTAGTGAGTTGCAGACATAGAGACGATACCGGATCCGTAGCCGTTTGGGTAAGCCGCTGTAAGTATAGCCAGCCACCCGCCAGCCGCAACCCGAAAAGCGCCACACCAACCAGATACATGAAAACAAACTGACCCAGGTGGTTTTCCAGAAACAGTTGCACCTGCTGTTGCCAGGGGAGAGTCTGGGTAATGGCTTGCCAACGAACCGGTAAGGCCTGTACCGCCATCGCCATGGACCTTGGTGTGATTGTAGGAATCAAGGGTTTGTAAGACCAAACGAATGTAGCGGCCGAGACTAATAATTGACTGAGCAGCGCAAGGGTACCGATTCGGTAGCGCAGCACGCTCGATCGGTTGCGCAACAGATGCAAGGCCACCGCTGCGGGCAGCACAAGCGCAAAGCCCTGCCAAACGGCATGGAGGAGGGTCCGGCCAAGCGCGTCGGCAACCGGACCTGATAGAAAGATGAACGAGTTCATAAACGTATTGTCTGCTGGTTTAGAAAATCGAGGTAGTGTATGTCAGCGCGTGCGAAGGGTGAGGCCCATATACATAAAAGACGAATCCGAATCGTTTACGAATTCCGGTCGAGGTCGTTCAATAGCTTCTTTATCTCGTCCAATTCCTGGCGTGAGGCTTTGTGCTGCCCCAGCACCTGCATGACCAGTTTCGACGCCGATCCCCGAAAGGCCGTTTCGACGAAACGATCAACCAGACCCCGCTGGGTATCTTCCTCGCTGACAAGGGCGCTATACGTGTGGGAGCGGGCCTCCTCCTGGCGGGACACAAACCCTTTTTCATGCATGATCTGCATCAGCTTCAGGGCCGTTGTATACCCAATGTCACGACTTTGGCTTAGTTTTTCATGCACCTGACGTACGGTGCTGGGACCGTTGGCCCAGAGTACATGCAGAATCTCCAGTTCAGAATCAGTTGGCTTCATGTTTACTACGAATAATTTCGTAGTAAACATATACGAACATTTTCGTAGTTGCAAGCTTATGAACAAAAAACATGCATAATGGCTTACTGTAACGTAGCTTTTGAGCCGCATAAATCCGGTAAATCGCATACAGAAATCCAGTCCATAAGCTAGCTGGTTTTTAGCCACAACATGGAACAATACCTATGACAGCCAATCAAACTCTAAACCTTCCGGCTCGGCCAACGCGCTCATTTATCGGTGAAACCATCGAATTAAGCAGTTGGGCCGATGTTCAGCCGCTGTACGAAGAACTACTGGATCGCTCGATTGACAATGCCGAGGAGCTTAAGCAATGGCTGATTGACCGGAGTGAACTGGAATCCTACTTATCCGAAAATTTTGCGTGGCGGTACATTCGCATGACCTGCGACACGGCCAATGAAGAATTGGTTGCCCAATTAAATTTCTTCATCTCGGAGATTCAGCCACCCATGACCACTCTTGGAAACGAGCTGGACCTGAAAGCCGTTAACAGTCCTTTCCTGAGCGAATTAACCGACGATGGGTATGAGGTGATGGTGCGGGGCATGAAGAAAGCCATTGAGATTTACCGGGACGAAAATGTTCCGCTACAAACGGAACTTCAGACGGAAGAGCGTAAATATGGGGCAATTGTCGGCGCAATGACCGTAACCATCGACGGACGCGAGATGACCCTGCCCGAAGCCAGTGACCGGTTGCAATCCACTGACCGGGCCGTGCGCGAAGAGGCCTGGCGAAAAATCTGGGAACGACGGTACCAGGATCACGAAGTACTCGACCAGCTTTTTGACCGGCTACGCGACTTACGCAATCAAATTGCCATTAATGCCGGTTTCGCCAATTTCCGCGATTATTCCTTTGCTGCTCTGGGTCGCTTCGATTACAGTCCACAGGATTGCGTTAATTTTCATGACTCCGTAGCCAGGGCCGTTGTGCCACTGGTGAATAAGCTTGCTGACGAACGCAAACAGAAATTACAGGAAGCCGACCCGTCGGTAAATCCTCTCCGGCCCTGGGATGCCAAAGTGGATGTAGAAGGCCGTGCGCCACTAAAGCCATTCTCGACCGGAAGCGAGCTTCTCGAAAAGACAATTGCGTGTTTCGACCGGCTTGATCGCGAACTGGGTGACGATCTGCGCATCATGCGCGCCATGGGCCACCTCGATCTGGAGTCGCGGAAAGGGAAAGCGCCGGGAGGCTACAATTACCCGCTCGAAGAGATTGGGGTACCGTTTATTTTCATGAACGCAACCTCAAGCCTGCGCGATCTGGTAACAATGGTTCACGAAGGGGGCCACGCTGTTCACTCGTTTCTCACGCGTGATCTGTCGCTGAAAGCCTTCCGTAACCCGCCCATGGAAGTGGCGGAACTAGCCTCGATGAGTATGGAGCTATTGTCGATGGACCATTGGGATGTATTTTTTGATAATCCGGATGAACTGCGTCGAGCCAAGCTTCAGCATCTCGAATCCATCATCGAAACCCTTCCCTGGGTAGCCACGATTGATAAGTTTCAACACTGGATTTACGAGAACCCACCGGGGGCTCGTTCGACCCATACGGATGCGGAACGCCGTGAAAACTGGGTTCAGATCTATAACCAGTTTGCCGATACGGTTACCAGTTGGGATGGCTTTGCGTTTTACCAGGAATACATCTGGCAGCGGCAGCTGCACCTGTACGAAGTACCATTCTACTACATTGAATACGGCATTGCACAGCTGGGGGCTATTGGCGTGTGGCGCAACTATCGTCGTGATCCGAAGGCGGGACTGGCGGGTTACAAGAACGCGTTGAGCCTGGGTTATAAAGCGCCCATTCGGGACATATACGCAGCCGCCAACGTGCCTTTCGACTTTTCGTACGATCATATTCAGGAGTTAATAGGCTTTGTCTGGGCAGAAATCGAGCGCCTGAAAAATCAATCCGCTGGGTAGTCCTGTTCCCTTCCCGACTGGTCTGGTGGAGTGACGACTCATGGAGGCCCGGCCATCTGGTCGAAAAAATAAATGTATGCTGCCCCAGCTCCGTAAGAACTAGGTACTCTTGTTTGGAAACCTAAGTGGTCTAACCTATTTTTGCCGAATCAATTCGTAATCAAGTGGCTATGAAACGCGTACTAAGCATAGGTTTGTTGGCTGTAGCGGCATTATCGCTGGCATCCTGCGACTATCAGAAATATAACTCAATCCGTCAGAAGGATGCCCGGGTAGACGACTTTCGGGCGGGCTATCGGGCGGGTGATCCGGAAGTGTATGGCGCCGGCCGGGATTCAGCTGCTGTACAGACAAAATACAAATACACGCCGAATCCCGATTTGGATGCACGGACTCAAAAAATCCGTGAGAAACTATTTGGTGCCGGCACATCAGGTCAGGGTGCATAAATTTTCCTGACGACTCAATTGACAAAGCGACAGCGATGAATTGGCGGATAAACGCTGATTCATCGCTGTCGCTTTTTCCCGCTCGCTAAAATGCATACCTTGTTTCCCCGAATAGGATAATAAAAGGAATGTAAGTCTGGATTTTTGCGTTACTTTGTCTACTCAAATCTTCGAAAAATAGTATTATTCGAATGACAAAGTTTCATTACGACCTGAAGACGATATGAAAATTGCATTAGTTACGGGCTCTGCCGGCTTGATCGGTAGCGAAGCGGTAGCCTTCTTCGCGGATAAATTTGATTTGGTTGTCGGCATCGACAACAACATGCGGCAGTACTTTTTTGGCGCCGATGGCTCAACGGAGTGGAACCGCAACCGCCTGGCAGAAGCGTATGCCAACTACCAGCACCGGCCCGCCGATATTCGGGAAGTATCGCAACTGGAAACGATTTTCCAGGAATATGGTACCGACATCAAACTGGTGTTGCACACGGCCGCTCAGCCAAGTCATGACTGGGCTGCCCGCGAGCCTTTCACCGATTTCGGCGTTAATGCTGTCGGCACGCTTAACATGCTGGAGATGACCCGCCTGCATTGCCCCGAAGCTGTCTTTATTTTCACGTCGACCAACAAAGTATACGGCGATAACCCGAACTTCCTGCCGCTGATTGAAACAGAAACGCGCTGGGAAATCGACCAGAATCACCCCTATTTCGAAAACGGTATCGACGAGCACATGAGTATTGACCATACCAAGCACTCGGTTTTTGGCGCGTCGAAAGTAGCGGCTGATATTATGGTGCAGGAATATGGCCGGTATTTTGGTATGAATACGGGGGTATTCCGGGGCGGCTGCCTAACCGGTCCGAACCACTCCGGTGCTCAGTTACACGGATTCTTGTCGTACCTGATGAAATGCGCCATTACGGGCAATCAGTACACCATTTTTGGTTATAAAGGCAAGCAGGTTCGGGATAATATCCACAGCTGGGATCTGGTAAACATGTTTTGGCATTTTTACCAGAATCCTCGTCCGGGCGAAGTGTACAACGCAGGCGGTGGCCGTTACGCCAACTGCTCCATGCTCGAAGCCATTGCCCTGTGTGAGCAGATCTCGGGAAACAAAATGAACTACCAGTATTCGGAAACCAACCGCAGCGGTGATCACATCTGGTACATTTCCGATCTGACCAAATTCAAACAGCATTACCCGGGCTGGGACTGGACGTTCGATCTGAAAGAAACGATGAGCCAGATCCACACCAGCATGGTTTCGCGTTTATCACCAACGATTTAATCGACGTACCCACAGGCTTCTGCTCACGTTGTTAACGTGGCATTTGCCTGTGGGTATTCAACCTTCTATAAGACCTGATTTGAATGACTTGGCAGAAAAAAGGACTTGTTTATAAACCCGACGGTTCTAAACCGTTCAGCCGTACCCATGCGCAGGTTCCGTTTGGTTATCCGATGCAGGACAAGCTGCGCGTGTATTTCTCTACCCGCGATGAAGACAGTGCTTCGGCCGTTTCTTTCGTCGAACTGAACCCGGACAACCTTTCGGAAGTTACGTATATACATGACAAAGCGAGTCTGACAAAGGGCGCGGTTGGCATGTTTGACGAAACAGGAACGATGCCTTCCTGGTTCTTACCAGTGGGCGACGAAATCTGGTTGTATTATACCGGCTGGAACAAGAGTGAAACCGCTAGTTACAGACTGGCTATCGGTCTGGCCATCAGCCGCGATGGAGGGTTGACCTTCGAGCGGAAATATACTGGACCGATTCTTGATAGATCCATATACGACCAGGTCTGGATTGCCCAACCCTGCGTAATGCGCGAGGAACAGGCGGACGGCTCTATCCGGTGGCGGATGTGGTACCTGTCCTGTACAAAGATCGAGGTGATCAATGGTCATCCCGAACCTTTTTATGATGTAAAATACGCCGAGTCGAACGACGGCATCAGTTGGGAGCGTACCGGCCACGTTTGTGTTGGCTACGATCAGTTTACGGATGCCATTGGCCGGCCAACGGTGTACAAGGATAAAGATTCAACCGGTGCTGATTTGTACAAAATGTATTTTTCGTACCGTAACGCAACCAACTACCGGACCGATGTTCAGCGGAGTTACCGGATTGGTTACGCCGAGTCTAAAGATGGTGTTACCTGGGAGCGCAAGGATGATCTGGCGGGAATTGAGCGGTCGGTTGATGGCTGGGATTCAATGATGATGGACTATTGTCATATTTTTAGACAGCATGACCAATGGGTGATGCTGTACAATGGAAATGGGTTTGGTGCATCGGGATTTGGCTACGCAACTCAGCCCGCAGGCTGATGAAAATCAGTATCGGGAAGGTTGTATTTTCTCCAGATACCGCCCTACTTTGTGACACAATGTAAAACAAGTAAGAACAGCCGCGGATAGTCGCGCATTTACACGTTTTTTGTTATGAAAGAAGTTGCAAAATACCTGATAAAAATTGATGCGGAGTTCAAGGACGGCAGGATCATTCCTGAAGTTCCCTATGAGGAAGTAATGCGGTTGGTCAATGAGCCAAACATTGTCATTATCAAAACGGGCATCCCCGAAGAGACATTGCGCAGCGTTATCAAGACGACCCACGAGTGGGCTTCTAAAACGCCATTGGCCGAAGGCCCCGATCCATTCGATAATAACCAGCACAAGCAGCGGTTACACATTGCTAAAATTCAGCAGGCACCGCAGTTGTTTCACGACCACACCTTCGATGCTATCCTGGATCTTGAAGCGCCAATGCAACAACGATTGATGGAAGTTTTCAAACCCATGCGTCAATTCTGGAACGACCTGACGGGAAACAACGAAGAGTATGGTATCCGCAAAGGACAGCCTTATTTTCACCCGCAGGTAACACATTATCCATTGGGAGGAAGTTTCTTTGGTCGGCACTGGCACCCGCTCAATCCGCAGAAAGTAGGAACAATCCTGGCCCTGAACCAGTACGGAAAGGATTACACATCGGGTGGTACAGGCTATGTTATTCACGACCATATCGTTGAAACAGAAGGCTTTCAGGATATCGGTGATCTGATCCTGTTTCGCTACGATTTGCCACATTGGGTTAGCCCGTCAAGTTTTGCTGATCGCTTTAGCTGGGAAGATCCCGCCGGACGTTGGGTGGCCATTCTGCCCTTCTATGATCCGTGGGCCGTACCAGCCGATAAAGATGAACCACAAGGCTGGAAAGCTCAGATTCAAACGGCTAAGAGCACAGCGTCGGAAGCTGTTGTCTAGTTTGTTGCTTTACGGTTTATAGTGTAGAACACGTTAATGGTTCTGCTATAAATCGAACACTTGATTGTTATGCCAAAAGTTAGTGTCCTGATTATCACGTACAATCAGAAGAATTTTATTCGTCAGGCCATCGATAGTGTGCTGGCCCAAGAGACTACATTTCCAATAGAAATATTAGTTGGCGATGATTTTTCGAGCGATGGTACCCGGGAAATTATTCAGGAATACGAACGCCAGCATCCTGGTTTAGTGAAAGGGGTGCTTCATCCACGAAACATGGGTAAAAATGGCGGCATCAACTTTCTGGAAACGCTGAAACGGGCAGCGGGTGAGTATTACGCGTTAATCGATGGGGATGATTACTTAACGGATCCGCTTAAGTTACAGAAACAGGTCGATCTGCTGGATGCGCATCCCGATTATTCGATGGCCTTTCATAATGCCCTGATAACGTACGAGGATGGCAGTCCGTCGCACGTGCTCAACGGGCCTGATATGAAGCCTTACTATACGATTGAGGATTTGATCGGGGAAGACGAAATCTGGTTTATGGCGACTTCCAGTACGCTGTACCGGAACTCCATAAAAGAGTATCCTGCCTGGTTCAGTGAATCCGTGAGTGGCGATATTCCCCGCCTGATTCTGAAGGCGAAAATGGGTAAGATTGGTTATTTGCCGGATGTTATGTCGGTCTATCGGAAAAATAGTAACGGTACGAGTTTTACGGATAAGTATGACGATGCGGTCTTCCTGCAAAACCGAATCGATATGTACAGCAACATTAACCAGGAACTGAATTATCAATATGATCGGCTACTGAAAAAGAACATAGCCCGTTATTATCGGATGATGCTGAAAAGCAGACAGTTCCGCAATTCATACATAGGAAAACTGAAGTTGGTTCGCCAGTATTATTCACTGGCGAAACCAAACTGGCCCGATTTAAAAACGGTTGTTTATGACCATTTAACCCCACCTGTTCTACAGCGTGCTTACGGCATAGTGGCAATTGGCCTCCACCGTATTCTAAATAATTGAGTAACTCGGTTACACCTTTTTGGGTAACTGTTTCACTTTCCCTATTTTGTGAACTAAATAACGAAACCGAAGAGGCTATGAATTTTTTTCAGCAAGTTGCCTATACAACGCCGGAAGAAACGATCCAGAACGTAAAAGAAGCCGTTCAAAACAATAAATTGGTTTTCCTGTCCGATTTCCGCGAAGACCTGCCCGTCCACGATTTTTACAGCAAGCTATCAGAAACGGTTGGCCGGATTCACGCTGCCGATGAAGACCTGGCTACGGGTAAAATGACCGGAAATCGCTGGATTGATATCACGTACGATCCACAGATTCCTGATCGTTATCGGTCAAGCAATACGCGCCAGCCCCTGCATACGGATGACTCGTATGTTGAACTGGGTGGCGAAGAAGCAGTGAACTTCTTCTATTGTGCCTCGAACGCCAAAGTTGGTGGTGCGACTACGTTCTTCGACTTGCCCAATCTGGTAGAGTGCATGAAACTGGATGGTGAGGAAGCGTTGCTGGAAGAATTGATGAGTACGGATGTGGTTCACGCCAAAGGGGGCGCCCGGAAAGTGCGGAAGATCATTGATAAGGATGGCGAAGGCTATCTGGCCAACTGGAACTACTTCTGTCTGTCGCGCGAAGAGAACTCGGCGGAGGTGCTAGATCTATGCGAGCGTTTTCACCAGTTCCTCGAAAGCCGGATCATGAACGCGGGCATCATTCTACCCGTACAGCTGAAGAAAGGCGAAGCCGTATTCTTCCACGATGATCGCGTGCTACACGGTCGCAACGCTTTCTTTGCCGAATTTCCGGGTCAACGGAGCCTCATCAAAGGGAAAATCATTATTACACCGGCTGCTGACGCCGTTTATTAATCATACCGGGAAAGTAGCCAAATTACCCCTGAGGTAGTTGGGCGTGTTCCTGCATACGCAGTCTGGTGCTGGTTGAATTAGGTGACTATGTTGACTGATTCGACCAGTACCAGACTGCTTTTTTACTATGAGTGTAGCCATAAAAGAGCAGTTAACATCTCGTCTGGGTTTTGGTACCTGGCAATTTGGGGGGGCAAACGTTGTAAACGGCAACCCAACCGGTTGGGGTGAAGTTAACAAGGCGGATGCCATTCGGGCCGTGCACCGCGCGTTGGAGCAGGGGATCAACTTCTTCGATACAGCCGACAGTTACGGTCGGGGCCAATCTGAACTGATTTTGCAGGAAGCCTTTGCACAAAAGCCCGACTCAGCTAAAATCATTTGCACTAAATTCGGGAATCGTCAGTTGCCGGACGGCCAGCCGATACAGGATTACAGTGCAGACTACCTGACCGAAGCCGTTGAGGCCAGTCTGGACCGCTTGGGAGTCGATACGATCGATCTGCTGCTGTTGCACAGTCCGCCGGATGCGTTTGACTGGGCTACCTACGATTCAACACCGTTCGAGAAGTTGAAAAAAGCCGGCAAGATTCGGGCCTACGGGGTTAGCTCACGTTCGGTGTATGGGGCCCGGCGCGTACTGGAAGCAGGCTTTGGTACAGCACTGGAAGTAATTTACAATGCGCTGGACCGCCGGGCTGAAGAGTTGCTATTCAATGCGCCCACTGCGGGCGACTACCTGTTTATTGGCCGGGTTCCGTTGGCATCGGGTTTTCTGAACCCTGCTTACCTTACCCAAGACCCCAGTTTTCCGACGGATCAGTATCGGCATTACCTGCCCGAACGCGACCGTAACTGGCTGTTGGAATCGGCCCGTAAACTAGCTTTTCTGGACGAGCAGCCGGGGGGACTGGCAACGTCGGCTCTGCGATTTAGTTTGTCGAACGAGGCTGTTGGCGTCGTTATTCCTGGTATGCGTAACGAAAAACAGGTTTTAGCCAACCGCCAGGCCGAAAAGCTGGGCCCTTTACCGACTGATTTATTGGCTCGTATCCAGTTGGCTGTTCCCGATGTTGCTGATCACTGGAAACCAAAAAGCTGATTTTGACGTAGTTCTTTCTATTTTTGTCTATGAAATTAAGCGTCGTCATACCAGCATACAATGAGGAAGAGTCGTTGCCGCCAACACTCCGTATCCTTTACCAGACCTTGGCCGAGCACGGGATTCCGCACGAAATATGTGTGACGAACGATAATTCGAAAGATGGTACGCTGGCTGTGCTCGAACGCCTGGCGGCTACCGAAATTCCAACGCTCGTTTATTACACAAATCCCGGACCTAACGGATTCGGCTATGCTGTACGGTACGGCCTGGAACGGTTTTCGGGTGATTGCGTGGCGGTGTTCATGGCCGATCTTTCTGATGATCCGGAAGACTTGGTGCGGTTCTACAACAAAATGCTGGACTCCGATGTGGATGCCGTTTTTGGCTCCCGTTGGGAAAAAGGTGGAAAAGTGATCGATTACCCGGCCCTGAAGAAATTCATCAATCGGATCGCGAATTTTATCGTCCGTATGGTGATGGGCATCAAGTACAACGACACGACCAACGCCTTTAAACTGTACAAACGCGAAACGATTGAGGGGGTAAAGCCGTTTCTGGCACCCCACTTTAACCTAACGGTCGAGCTTCCGCTAAAGGCAATTGTTCGTGGCTATTCGTACGCTGTAGTGCCCAACAGCTGGACCAATCGGAAATACGGCGAGTCGAAGCTGAAAATTAAAGAAATGGGAAGTCGTTATTTCTTTATTCTGATGTACTGCCTGATCGAGAAGTATTTCTCGCAGGGCGATTTCCGCAAAAAAACGGCTTCCGTTCCGCAGACGGTCAGTCGGTAAGCACACGCTACCCGACTGATCCTTTCAGACCGGGAATCAGATAGAAAAACAGCGTTTGAACAACTGCCCAGGGAATAGCGCTCATCAGCATGAAGAATAGCACTCGCCCCCGGTTAACCCCAAACGAAACGGCCAGTATTGTGCCGCCAATGGGCGTTAAAAGCAGAGGGGTCAGAAACGCGATGCCTGTCATGCCAAAGCGCTTCCAGATTCGAACAGCCATTCGTGTCCGTCTGGTAAACCGTTTGGCGGGAGCCGGCCTGAACCGTTTGACTAGGGCTTGTATGGCTGCGCCTGCATAGGTAATCACGATAACTGTGATCATCATACCCACCGTTGTGCAGATGGCTGTTTCGATCCAGGTCAGGCCGAGTGCTGCGCCCGATAAGGGGCCAGCGGCAAATTTAATGGTACTGGCTATGATGACAGAGAGGTATTTTGCGAACTGCATTGCGTTGGTGTGTTGTGGAACAACGTTGTAAAAGTATCCCTTGTTTAGCAATATGCCACTTATTCCGTCTGCTTATCCTGGCCCACCCACTTACCAGTACAACGGTCACCTGCAAACCGTCATCCCCAGCCTGGTGCGCAAGGTACAGGGCGTTGTATACCAGCGCGAACGGCTGGTTTTGCAGGATGGTGATTTTGTCGACTTAGACTGGCTAGAAAACGGGAAAGAGCGACTGGTCATTTTAACCCACGGTCTGGAAGGAGACAGCAACCGGCAGTACATTCGGGGAACGGCCAAATTGTTTGCCGAGCATAATTACGATGTGCTGGCCTGGAACTGCCGTTCGTGCAGTGGAGAAATGAACAAGGCCTTTCGGCTGTATAACCACGGCGAAATAGGTGACCTGGGTGAAGTAATTGCCCATGCGCTTCAGCGAAAGCGGTACAGCGAAGTCGTGCTGGTCGGTTACAGCATGGGGGGCAATATCACCCTGAAATACCTTGGCGTGCAGGGTTCCCAACTGCCTGCCGTTATCAGAGGGGGCATCGCTATATCGGCGCCAACCGACCTTGGCGCCAGTGCGAAACTACTTGATCAGCCATCGAACCGCTTCTATCGAAATCGATTCATGCGCAAGCTGGTCGTTAAAATCAGTCAGAAAGCAACCCTGTTTCCAGGACGGCTGGACATGAGCCGCCTGAAAGACGTAAGGCAGTGGCGGGATTTTGACGATTTCTTCTCGGCACCCGTCAATAATTACCGCGACGCTACTGATTTCTACACGCAGGCGTCGGCCGTTCATTTCATGCCCGGCATTACCGTACCAACGTTGTTGCTGAACGCACAGAACGATCCATTGCTATCGCCGGAGTGCTCACCCGCCTGGCTTGCCGAATCACATGCCCACCTGTTTCTGGAGACTCCCAGAACGGGTGGTCACGTTGGCTTTCAGATGATCCGGGATGCACACACCTACGCCGAACGACGGGCCCTCTCGTTTGCCCAATCGATAGCGTAGGGAACGGTTTCCGTTTCAATGAACCTACTTGTCAATTCGCCGAAATGTGCATCAACTCATTAATCTGATTGATGATGCCCGTGTTGTCGGGGGTAGTTATATCCTGACCAACTACCTGGTAGCCCGTCATGAGTATCTGCGAATTCGGGAAGGTACTTGCCATTCGGTTAACGAAAGGCTGCACTTCATGGTTGGCCGGCACGGATGTCAGTACGGTAAAGATGCAGTCGGGCTGGTGCATCTGGTGAGCAAAAGCCAATTCCTTCAACGGTAGGTTTTGCCCCAGATAAATTACTTTGTTGGACCGGGAGCGAATGATGTAATGGGCAAACAGGAGGCTGATTTCATGAAACTCGCCTTCGGGTAAAAACAGCATGTACTTTTTACCCGATTCAGCGGGCGTGCCCGTTAGCCCGTTGATGGCGACAATAATTTTCTGACGAATCAGGTTCGTAATAAAATGTTCCTGCGCTGGTCCAATGGAGCCCGTTACCCAGAGGGTACCGATGCGGCTGAGAAACGGGTAAATGATATTGACCATCGTGTTCTCAAAGCCAAACTGCGCAATGTTGGTACTGATAATTTTCTCGAACCGCTCTTCGCTCAGATCCAGCATTGAAATAGTGAGAGCATGAATCTGGTCCGGGTAATTCAGCTGTTTTTCTGAAATCTTGACAACTTCGTGATTCAGGGCTTCCGACGAAAGCTTGGCGATTTCGGAAATCTTGTAGCCGTGATCTTTCAGCAAAGAAATATTGAGTACCCGCTTAAGGTCATCGTCACCGTAGGTGCGGATATTTGTATCTGTCCGGTCAGGCGAGAGAATGGCATAGCGTTGCTCCCATATGCGCAACGTATGCGCTTTGATACCTGAAAGTTGTTCTAAATCTCTGATTGAGTATGTACTCATGAATTGAAAAATACAGGGGCCTTTTCTCAGGCCATTGGCTTATACCCTCGATTTCAGGCGCTGAATGGCTATGATAATGTTCTATAAATTACAGGTACTAAATTACGAAAAAATTTCTTTTGTTTAACTTAATTCTGAAACGTTTAAACAAAATATAGCTGTTAATAGCGAATAAAATTAATGTGGGGTGAGCCTCTCATTTTACGCGCAGTAAACTAGAAAATAGAATAGGAGGGTTGCTTTGATAGCTGCTATGGCTCAACGGAAAACAAAAAAGGCCTTGAGTTATCAAGGCCTTTTTACTGAAGGGTGAAAGACGGGGCTCGAACCCGCGACCTCCGGAACCACAATCCGGCGCTCTAACCAACTGAGCTACAATCACCGTTTTAGGAGTGCAAAAGTAATAATGATTTGTGGATTATGGGTTATAAACGACAAGTTTTTTGCCAAATTAAGCAACAAAATCATCATTTATAACCCATCCCTATCTATTCGTTAGGCTTGTTTGCCCTGCTGGTACCGTTTTTCGGCTGCGTTCCAGTCCACTACGTTAAAGTAAGCGGCAATGTAATCGGGCCGGCGGTTCTGGTACTTCAGGTAGTATGCATGCTCCCATACATCAAGACCAATAATTGGGAAACCCTTTTTATCGGCAACGTCCATGAGCGGGTTATCCTGGTTTGGCGACGAGGTAACGGCCAACTCACCTTCGGGGGTTACGATTAACCAGGCCCAGCCTGACCCGAAACGGGTGGTGGCTGCTTTCGTAAATTCTTCTTTAAACGCATCGAACGAACCGAATTTCTGCATGATAGCGTCGGCCAGTGTACCCGTTGGCTGACCACCGCCATTACCCGAAATCGTATTCCAGAACAATGTGTGGTTATAGTGACCACCGCCGTTGTTGCGAACGGCAACGGGTGCGCTGCTCACATTGACCAACAGGTCTTCAATGGATTTATTCTCCATTTCGGTACCGGCAATGGCGTTATTCAAATTCGTCACGTAAGCATTGTGGTGCTTGTCGTGGTGAATTTCCATGGTCTGTTTATCGATATTTGGTTCGAGCGAATCGCTCGGATAAGGCAGTGGGTCTAGTACAAAAGCCATTTTTACTAATCAGTTAGATGGAAGATTATTCGGTTGATTTAACAACACTACAGTGAATTATGTTCTTAAGCGATTAAAAAACTTCACCAGCAAAGCCTGACTCTCTTCAGCAAGGACTCCCGTTTCGAGCCGGGTTTTGGGGTGAAGCAGGGATGAGCCAAATCGGCTATAGCCGCGTTTGGGATCACTGGCCCCGATAACCAGACGACCAAGCTGCGCCCAGAAAAGAGCACCTGCACACATGACGCAGGGCTCCAGAGTAACGTACATGGTGCAGTCCGGAAGGTATTTACTACCCAGATACTGCGTCGCTGAAGTAATCGCCATTAATTCGGCATGCGCCGTTACGTCCGTTAGCTGCTCTGTCTGATTGCGGGCTTTGGCAATAATTCGATTTCGGCAAACAACGAGGGCACCAACCGGAATTTCTCCACTGTCGGCAGCTTCTTCGGCCAGGATCAGTGCCATCTCCATGAAATACTCGTCGGGCATGAGGGTCTGTATCGGCTAACGTTTATTGCTTCATTATTTTTCGAACCGTTTGCCGATCGCCAACCTGGATGCGCATGAGATACAGGCCGCTCGGCTGCGAACCAAGGTTTAGTTCATTTCGCTGGTTCCGGGTAGTCTGTTTCAAAACAGGGGTGCCGCTCAAATCGGTTAACGTAACAATAGCCGGGTCACGCGTCAGGGGTAAGTTTAACTCAACAATCAGGATTGTTTCGGTAGGTACCGGATACGCTTTGATCAATGGATCGAGCGAGTTGTCATCAACGCCCAATAGCGGTAACACCGAAATGACGGCTGTACCGGAAAGAGCGCCCGTTCCGCAGCTGTTGCGAACACTGGTCAGGCGATACGTGGTTGTGCGGGAAGGGCGGGCTTCTACAACGTAGGGGCTCGTGGAAGCCGTAAGGGAATAGCTGCGGAGGCTGTCAGCGTACGTCGTCGTCCAGGGGCCATCCCCGCCAAAGGTAAGCGTCAGATTCGCCGGTACACCTTCGTAAATGTTCTGCGTACCGGTGAGGGTCGCTGTTGGTAAAGAGCGAATTGTCAGGAGGGTAGGGCTGTTACTGCCCGTGATGCCTATTTCCGGATTATCTGCCTTTACGCGAACATAGTACTGGCCTCCCGGTAACGTTATTGGCAGTGAACTGATAACCGGCGAGCTGGCTGTGCTTGTCGAAGCCGCGT
Organism: Spirosoma lituiforme; assembly: GCF_054776635.1. Taxonomy (NCBI): domain Bacteria; kingdom Pseudomonadati; phylum Bacteroidota; class Cytophagia; order Cytophagales; family Cytophagaceae; genus Spirosoma; species Spirosoma lituiforme. The sequence goes on along the minus strand of NZ_BAAHBO010000003.1, from coordinate 536,041 downwards.
ATTTTTTTGTTGTATCGGCCACGCTAACCAGCTCAATTCTGAACGCATTGCCTGAATTAAATTCACCCGTTGAGGTAAACGGAACCGAAAGTGACGTACCCGCGCATAAGGTTGTGGTGGTTAAGCTGCTGGTCGATACGGTCGGCACGCGAACCACGATGGTTGCCGGATTTCCGGGTAAGCCTGTTCCACAGCCGTTAACAACAGACGTTACCTGGTACGATGTGTTGCCGCGCGGCAATACCGAAATGGTTGTATCGCTTCGTGCTGTACCGGAATAACCGCTAGTCAGGCTGTAACTATAAGGCCCTGATCCGGTAAACTTCAATTGCAAGGGAACGTGCAGACCCAGGTTGACGGTGGTTGTTTGGGTAAATAAAGACAGCGTTGGCGTTGTGTTCACGACAACACGAATCGTTGACCGGGCGCTGTAGCAGCCGTAGGAGGCAATCTGGTAAACGTAGAACGGATCGCCCTGAAGCTGGACATTCGTATTCAGCGTCGATGGGGTAGGGGCGTTTGACGTTACGTTGCCATACGGGTCGACCCAGCGTAGCTGGCTTCCTGTTTCGCCCACCGCTTCTAAAGGCACGGCTTTGTCATTGATGCAATAGGTAACGAGTGACTTCGGCGTAGCCGGCGCCGATGGTGTGAGAATGGTTGCCTGGATTTCAGCTTTATCGCCTTCGCACCCATTAACTACCTGGCTCACTAAATATTTCTGTACACCTGCTTGTGTGGTAGAGGGAATCGGAGCTCCCGAAAGCGACGCGCCTGCTGAGTTGTACCATCTGAAGTCTGATCCAGTGACGTTGGCTGCCAATGAGGTGATGTTCTGCGAAGGCTGATCCTGCTGGGCCTGGCAATAAGTTGGACTGGATACGCCGGGCTTGTCGGGGAGGGGTTTGATGGTAACGGTAACCGTTGCTTTCGGGCCCTCGCAACTTTCTACCGTTTGCGATACTTTGTAGGTCTGATTTCCCACAGCATCTGAATTGGGCGTCGGTGCTCCTCCGTTCAGGAGGTTATCCGACGAATCATACCATTTCAGGCCCGAACCGGAAGCGCTTAGCGGTTGGGTCTGGCTTTTGTTACAGAAGCTGACCGAATTTGTGCCTGGAGCGCCGGGTATAGCTTTAACCCGAACATTGAGTGTCGCGCGGGGGCTTTCACAACCGGCCACCGTCTGACTGACGTAGTAAACGGTGGTACCGGCGTTGGCGTTGGAAGCTACCGGGGCTGTTGTCGATGCGGGACCACCCGATGAACTTGTACCATACCAATTGATCGTTGCATTGGCTACCAATGTGGCCGTCAAGGCTGGTGCACTGGTTCCCTGGCAAAACTCAATGGCCGATGTCGTGGGCGCGTTTGGTGTATCTTTCACTTGCACCGGTATGGCCGTTCGGTCGCTTTCACAGCCGTTTACTAGTTGCGATACGTAATATACTGTACTGCCAATTGCAGTGGCCGATGTACTAGGCACAGTAGCGTTACCAGACCCTGAACCACTCGTTTCATTGGTGCCATACCATCTGAGATTTTGACCACTAGCCGATAAGGGCTGTGCTGTTACACCTTCGCAATACGCTGCGGGGGGCGTAGCTGTAGGGGCTGCTGGAACGGCATTCACAGTAACGGTGATAGCCGCACGAGCACTTTCGCAACCATTAACTGATTGGCTTACGTAATAGGTGCTTGTTTTAAGTTGGTCGGTTGGTGGCGATGGGGCCTGGGTGCTGGGGCTACCCCCTTTGTCGAGTGTACCGTACCAGTTCAGCGTAGCGCTACCAGTGGCACTCGCCTGCAACGGGCTAGATGCCTTACTCTGGCAGTAAATAACGGGCGAACTCGAAACCGTTGGCGTAGATGGGAGGCTATTAATGGTGACCGTTATTCCCTTTCTGGGACTGGAACACCCGCCTACTTTAGCCACCTGACTGACATAGTACGTGGCTGATTGGGTATTGCTTACCGTGGGCGCTGTTGTGGTCGAGCTTCCTCCTGATGCCGACGTGCCCCACCAGCGCAACTCATAATCAGATGACGTTGCCGTGGCGGTCAGGGAGCCAACCGGCGAACCGGCACAAACGGCAGGCGGACCCTGAACTGTAGGTTCGCCTGGCGCTCCAACGATGGTAACGGAAATAGGAGATCGGGTTAGGCTTTGGCAGCCGTCATTATCAATCTGGCTAACGTAATACGTGGCACTGGTCTGATTATTAGGAACGATGGCTGTTGTGGTTGAACTTCCCCCCGATGCCGACGTGCCCCACCACAGGAGCGTGTTCGAGCCGGTGGGTGTTGCGCTCAATGGCTCTGTTGCTGCTCCCTGACAGTATATCAAGGGAGTTTTTACGGTGGGGGCACTGGGTTTGCTTTTTACCGTTACCGTAATGGCGGCCAGCGCACTTTCGCAGCCGTTAATGGTCTGGCTGACGTTGTAAATGGTATTTCCAATGGCCGCGGGGGCTGTGTTGGGCCTGGGCGCCTGCGTTGAGGTGGTTCCACTGGTTTGGTTGGCTGCGTACCAGTTCAGTGTACCCCCCGACGATCCCATTGCCGTCAACACAGAGGCTACATCATTCTCGCAGTACGTGATTAATGAGGCTACAGTTGGCGCAGCGGGTCTGGTGGTGATTGTGAGGGTTGATGCTGACGATGCTCCCGCGTTGGCTGGTAAACCGGTCGATGATCTCACCTGAATTCTATACGCTGAACCGCTAGTGGCTGATGCCGGAATGATTGCGTTAATAGCCGCTGCCGTTCGGCTGGTAACGCTCCCGATGGCGGTTGGGTATGACGTGCCAGCTACATCCGACAAATAGGCGGTAAATACATTCCCTGTAGCAAAGGACGTGCTGGTGGAGAAGGAGACAGTCAGACCCGTACCTGAACAAACAGCCGCCGGAGAAAACGAAACACCGGAAATTGTCTGAGAAAAGCTATGGGTGCTTAAGCCAACCAAGGAAAGCCAGAGAAGTAAGCAGGAGTAAACAATACGTCCCTTCATAAAGTAGGAGGAAAAAGCGGTTGAAAACCTAAAGTTAGCGCATTTATAAACGATATGCAGTAGTCGGCTGGTGTGGCTGCGACCGCCTGTATTCGCTGTAAAAATGCTTAATTAATGTACGCTGACTAGTATATATAAATTACAGTGTACCAGATGGTCGTTATGTTTAACTAATTAGGCAGTGTAGCAATAAAAATGCCACTTCTGCATAGAAGTGGCATCATACAGGATTATACTAAAAGCAGATGACTTTAAATGGCTTCGGACCGCTGTATACTTACTGGATGGCCGAATAAATGACTTCGTGAATACGCCGACGGAGTTTTGTCGTGTTGATGGAATTGTTGCCGGCCGTTGGATAAATACGATTGGAAAGAAAAACAAAAATCAACTCCTGATCGGGGTCAACCCAAACAACGTTGCCGGTAAAACCCGTATGCCCAAATGAACGGGGTGATACCTGTTGCGCCATGTAAACACTGCTGGCACTTTCCGGATTTGGTTTGTCCCAGCCGAGCGCCCGGTGGCTGCGGTTGCTGAGCGTTTGCGTAAAATAGGGTACCGTCATTGGCTGAAGAATCCGCTCGTCGCCGTACATGCCTTTCTGGAGATTCATTTGCAGCAGCGTGGCAATATCGTGTGCATTCCCGAACAACCCGGCATGACCGGAAATGCCTCCCTGCACGGCCGCCATCTGATCATGAACCGTGCCTACCAGGAGCTGATTGCGGTAATACGTATCCTGTTCCGTTGGCGCGCACTTTGGGTTATTGATCCGCTGTAAAGGTGTGAAACCAAGCTGGTGCAGCCCTAACGGCTTGTACACATTGTCCGTAACGAACTTGTCCAGAGGCTGCTTGCTAACTCGCTCAACGATCTTCTGTAAGGTTAGAAAATTGAGGTCGCTATAAACGAAAGCGGGCCTGCCTGCTTCATCATTTTTCTTCGACATCGGCGATTGGACTACCCATTTCCAGACGGAATCCCGTAACGCCGGAACACCCCAGAGTGTTGGTGCGATCTGGAGTGTATGCAAACTGTCGTGTACCGAAGAGTAATACTCGGCTTTCAGGCCTCCGCCGGGCAACCGGGTACGATCCCAGGTAGTCGGGTAGAACGAAACCATACCCGATTGATGCCAAAGTAAATCCTGAAGGGTAATGTTTTGCTTGTTTGTGTTCCGAAGTTCGGGGAGGTAAAACGAGGCTTTCTGCGTGAGGTCAAGTTGCTTCCGGTCGTACAACACCATCACGGACTGTAAAGTGGCCAGCACTTTCGTTAGTGATGCCAGATCATACAGAGTTTCGTCCGTTACTTTTTCGGCATTTGGGGCGTAGGTCAACGCGCCGAAGTTTTTACTGTATACAATTTTACCCTTGCGGGCAACCAGAATTTCGCAGCCGGGCACGACATGATTTTTCACCGCTCCCTGCGCAATGGCATCTATCTGGTTCAGTACGGTCGACTTCATCCCTACACTTTCCGGCGACCCAACCGAGAGCCGTCCTTCGGGACTTAAGGTTAAGCCCATCCCTACTTTCATATCGCCGATCGAGATTGGCAACATACCCTGCGAACCCAAACCACCAAACAGGACCTGGGGAACTACGCGTTGCATGTCGTCAAGCTCCTGGTACGCACAAACCAGCGCATCGGCTCCGGTAAACTGCTGAAGACTGTACGGCGAGCCGAAGGCGGTTACCACTACTTTTGCCCCCCGCTGTTTTAGTCGGGTAATCAAGTCGAGCGATGGTTTGGTAATGCCGTATTTCCGTTGTGCCGACTCGCTCATTCGGTGAAAACTGACCACAACCGTGTTCGCATCGCTAACCTGCGCCAGAATATTGGTCAGATCGGCTTCGGAAACAGGTTTTTCGGGATAGGCAAGTGTTTGAAAAGGAGCGTATTGATTCAGTGTTTTCTGAAAAACATTACCTGGTTCGGCTCCAATGGCTACCGATGCCAGACGCAGAGTATCCAGGTGCTTGAAGGGCAGCAGGCTATTCTTGTTATCGGCTACCGTTACTGATTGCTCGCAAAGTTCCTGTTTGAGCAGTTTTGCTTCGGGCGAGTTAAGATCTGTCGACAGGCCACCCAGATTAATGGGTTTGTAGTGGGCCAGCCCTGCCCAGTATTTTGCCCGCAGGATCTTTTTGACCTTTTCGTCGATCAGTTCCTGCGTAATGACTCCCTGCTGTACCGCGTTCAGGATGTTGATTGTCGCTTCCCGCACGTTTTCAGGATACAGGAGAATGTCGTTTCCAGCCATGAGCGCCCGTAAGTTAACGTCTACTGCCTTGGGCGACCGGCTGATTCCGCCCATGTTCAGCGCATCGGTAAAGACCAGTCCACGGAAACCCAGTTCTTTTTTGAGAAGTTCAGTAACGATTTTTTCGGATAGAGTGGCGGCCAAAGCAGGCGTGTTATCCATAACGGGTACGTGCAGGTGGCCCGTGACAACACCCATCAGGCTATCGGCAATCAGTTTCCGGAATGGGTACAGATCAATTTCCCGCATCTGCTCCGACGATCGACTGACGGTTGGCAACGTATGGTGAGAATCCGCGTTGGTATCGCCATGGCCGGGAAAATGTTTGGCGGTAGCAATCACATGTGTACCCTGTAAACCCCGCATGTAGGCCGACGCTTTCAGCGCTACATTCTCTTTGGATTCGCCGAACGATCGCACGCCAATGACCGGATTCGCCGGATTACTGTTGATGTCTGATACAGGAGCAAAATTGATGTGAATCCCCAGGCGCTGGCATTGACGGCCAATTTCAGCGCCCATGCGGTAAATAACTTCGTTATCCCGAATAGCACCAAGTGACATTTGCTTGGGGAATTCCATTGTGCTATCCAGGCGCATGCCGAGCCCCCATTCGCCGTCGATACCAATTAACAGCGGTACTTTCGAAGCCGCCTGGTAGCGATTGGTCAGAACCGCCTGCCGGTAGGGACCACCCTGAAAGAAGATCAATCCACCGATATGATTCGTCTGAATGAGGTGGTCAATGTATTGGTAATGATTGTCGTGGCGGTTGGAGAACGTGGCCACCATAAAGAACTGGCCAACTTTCTGTTCGGGCGTTAACGTATGAAAAACGCTGTCCACCCAGTGCTCGCTACTATCAGTCATAGCGAATACCTCCACCGGTCTGGCAGCCGGACCAAATTTATAGGGGACGATGGCTATCCGACTGGCGTGGGCGGCCGCCGTCCGTTTGGCAGCTGCTCTGATGGCTGTTGTCCGAGCAAGTTTTGCCCAGAAGTTACGACCAGGTTTTGTTAAACCGGAAGCGGTTAACAGGCTGACGAACAAAAGGACAATAAGTAAAATAGGTCGTACAACGATATTCCGCATGGACACTCAATAAAGAAAAAGCAGTTGTCAGTTGACGGTAGTTTTTTGGACAGACCATAAAAATAACCAAAGGCTGCCGTAAACCACAAGGAATCATCGAATTGTCTAAGTTTTTAACAGAATAGTTTTGATAAAACGTTCTTGTTAGCTGATTAATCCAAAATTAAATTAAATGCTGAACGGGTCTCCATTCAGATAATCAACAAGTTAAACAGACCGCTGCAGAAGAAATATGACCAAATAAACTGTCTTCTCAAGATAGACTAGTCTGTAATCAGCATGGATAATATCAACTATTTATTCGTATAACTATATAAAATGGAAAAGGATACCTGAACGAATGGCGGTAATACATATCAAAAATGGGGCAAAACGAAAAAAGCCCGTAAAATGGGCCAACAGTAAACCAGTGCAGCGGATTCTGACCACTGGCGAAACATGAAGTAGTAAGCAGCTTGGCTAATAAGGCCGAGCGGGGCGCACGTTCATGAGGGCCGCCAGAAAACGCTCACCGATAACGGCTTTCGTTTCCTGAACGGTTTGATGCCAGTAGGCCGACGTTGTCGATTTTGTCTTGGCAACTGAAGCCGCGGTCTTTAATCTCAGTTGCTTCCGGGCAGCAAACATGTTGTGGGGATGCCCCATGCTAAACGCTTGTGCACTGATGCCTAAAAGTAAAATGCCGACTACCCAGAGAGTTTTCATGGTCGTTCGTGTCTAAGAACAATACAAAGATATGGGTTTAGTTTGGTATCTTGCAATACATAGTACTAAATTCTTTAAATTATTTTTCAACTTTATACGAGATAGTTCCTGATTTGGTCAACACCGCCAAATCAGGAACTATCTCGTCGCGTTAATCGATCACAATCCGTTTAACAGCACCATCTTCGTTCTGTGTGACGGTGATGAAGTAGGTGCCTTGCGCTTTTTTGTTCAGATCTATCTGCCCAACAAATTCACCCGAGAAATCCTTGATCTCTCGTTTAGCCACTTCTTTACCCTTCGTATTGGTGACAACGATGCTTATGTCTCCTTTGGCGGGTGCCGTAAAGCGAACAGTCAACTGGTCGTGATCGGGGTTGTTGGGGAAAGCCTCCAGTCCGCGAATGGTTGATACTTTGCCGCTGGTATTGCGCGCCCAGTCTTCGAAGGGCCGAACGAGTTGCCGGTCAAAATCTCTGGGAAGCTGAAATTTTAACCGATTCAGTTGGTCGGCCAATGAATCGGCTCCCCGCCGAAACTCGTAGCGCCAATTCTGGTTAGTCCAGGCGTCCTGGTCCGTATGGCCGCGCTGAAGTTTCCCTCGCTGTGCATAGGCATCGGCCGGAGCGCGTCGCGGACCTGGTACCGTCCGTTCCCGCGTTACCCGTCGATCTCCGTTGGTATCGTCAATGATAATGGTCATCTGGCGTTTGCCGGCATCTTTACGGGATGCCTTGAGTGAATCAACCAGTTTCATAACCATAGCGTCGCGCTCCGGATCACTCATACCATCTATGTGGTACGTCCGTTCGATCTCGCGGACCTCATCGCCATTGCGCTCGATGATCCGTACGTTTACGTCGCTCCTGCCGGTTTTTTTGGATGGGCTGGTTTGCATCTGCGCCAGGGCAGTTCCGCTAAAGGCAACGGCCAGCAGCAGGGCCGATGCGAACTGGTAACGAGCAATAACTGTTTTTTTCATGGTACTGGTACGTTGCAAACGAAGGAATGAAAAGTTGCTAAACCAATTGATACAGGGGTTGTTAAAGTTTGTTAACAGGTCAATGACTAGCTGACCCCGTTCGTACTTTTACTAGCCTTTTAACCTGGTTTCTTATAGATGGAAAAGCTGGTTAAAGGTTGCATGAGCGAGTAAAAAAATGTCAAAACAACGCATACGCTGGATTGTAGCCTTAATGGCTATTGGACTATTGGGGCTGGTAGGACTGCAGGTCTACTGGATCAGTAGCGCATTGCAGTTACAGCGAGAACAGTTTGCCTACAAAGTAACCGATGCGCTCCAGGAGGTGGTACGAGCGCTGGAGCGCCAGGAAATTTTTTACCTGACCAACCAGCGTGTTCAGGCTCGCGAACACCAGAACCGGCTGATGGCCATTGCCAAGAAGGAGGGGCAGCCAACTAAAAGAGCCGATACGGAGAAACCGCTTGTTGTCGCCAAACCAGCCCGCGCAGACCAGAAGAAACAGCCACACCTGTCAACCCCTGATCAACTGGCGGCCCGTCAGACAATCCCCTCCGGTATGACATCGGTTGGGAATATTGTTGTGCAGTCGGATGTGCTGCATCCGATTGTTCGTCCGCTCTCGGCCGAGCAGATGGCGGTCGTTGAAGAGTTTGTTCGTCAGCAAGATGAACTAATGGCCGTTGGCGACTGGCAGACCCAGCTAGCGCAGCAACAGCAATTCAATCAGTGGGCCGAAGGCCTTATGTACACAGAGCTGAATCGAATCAACAACCAGGTTAAGCAGGATTCGGCGGTGCGTGCGGCCAGGAACAAGCTCCGTCGGGCCAGCCAGCGCCGAAAAAATCAGGCTGATGAGGCTTTGGCATCGGCCAGATCCGGTTCACCCACCAGCAGTACCCTGGCGAGCCAGCACCGGACTAACGCGGGACGGACTGAAGAGCAATCGCATATGATCAAGGATGTGCTCAAAGGCCTGCTCCTGTCTGACCGACCGATTGAAGACCGCGTTAACCGCCTGGCACTCGACACCTTACTTCGTCAATCGTTGATTGAGCGGGGCATCAGTATTCCGTTTGCCTACGCCGTGCGAACCAGCCAGAAGCCCCGGTTTCTGTTCACTTCAAAAGGCATTGAAGCCCAGCAGTTCGATGTAAGTGGCTATAAGGCAGCGCTGTTTCCCAACAATTTAATGGAAACCGGGAATTACGTATATGTCTATTTCCCGACCCAGAAAGAGTTTATTCTGAGCCGCCTGGGCTTCACGCTGGGTGCTTCCGTCGTGCTGATTCTGGTCATTCTGGCGTGTTTTTACATTGCGATCAACACGATTGTCCGGCAGAAAAAACTGGCTGATATTAAGAACGACTTTATCAACAACATGACCCACGAGTTCAAAACGCCCATTTCGACCATATCGCTGGCGGTCGAGATGGCACAGGAGCAGTTGCGGTCGAATGAAATGAATCAGCGATCGACGGCTTTGACCAACGCGGGCTCTAGCGGCTTCGGCTCCCGACCCAATTCATTTACGGATGGGCTACCGGATCAGGCGATGCCCGGATCGAGTATACCGGACGCTCGTCTGACGCGTTACATGAGCATCATTCGGGATGAGACCCGGCGGTTAGGCTCCCACGTGGAAAAAGTACTGCAAATGGCGTTGCTGGACAAGGGAGAAATCAAGCTGAACCTAAGCTCCGTCAACGTGCACGATGTCATTGAGAAAGTGCTGAATAACCTGAGTCTGCAAATTGAGCAGCGGGGGGGCGAGGTCGATCTTCACTTCGATGCCGACCGGGAGGTTGTGGAAGCCGATGAGCTTCACCTGACCAACATTGTGTACAATCTGCTGGATAATGCACTGAAATATTCGCCCGAAAGTCCACACATTACCATCAGTACGCGTAGTCTACCCGAAGGGACTGCAACAAATGGTGGCGTCAGTATTATTGTTTCGGATCAGGGGCTGGGTATGAGCAAAGAGCAGACCAGCCGTATTTTTGAAAAATTCTACCGGGTACCTACCGGAAACCGGCACGATGTAAAAGGATTTGGCCTCGGCCTCAGCTACGTAAAGAAAATGGTTGAGGAGCACCACGGTCAAATTCTGGTCGAAAGCCAGCCTGGACAAGGCAGTACCTTCGAAGTGATTATTCCCTATAAACAAATGAGCGAAAGAGTGAATGAGTGAATGAGTATAGGGCTGGTGACCGACCGCTCATTCACTCATTCACTCTTTCGCTCTTTACTGTATTATGCCAACCATTCTGCTTGTTGAAGACGACCCGAACCTGGGTCTATTGGTACAGGAGTACCTGACCATGAAAGGATACCAGACCGACCGGGCTACTGACGGAAATCAGGGGCTGCAACTATTCATGGCGGGCCATTACGATCTGTGCATCTTCGACGTGATGATGCCCAAAAAAGATGGCTTTACGTTGGCAAAGGAGGTTCGCATGGACCATCGTGACGTACCCATCATTTTTCTGACCGCTAAGTCCATGCAGGAAGATACGATTCAGGGGTTCAAAGTGGGGGGCGATGACTACATGACGAAGCCGTTCAGCATGGAAGAACTCCTGCTCAGGATTCAGGCCATTCTACGCCGGTACCAGCGCACAACGGAAGCCATTGAAGCGACTACCTACCAGATCGGCTCCTTTTCCTTCGATTACCCTCATCAGCTTCTCTCCCGAACGGCAGATACACAGCCGCAAAAGCTAACCAGCAAGGAGTCGGAGTTATTAAAATTGCTGGCTCAGAACCTGAATCAGCCGGTTAGCCGTAGTTTTGCCTTGAAAATGGTTTGGGGCGATGACTCGTATTTCAACGCCCGAAGCATGGACGTGTATGTGACAAAACTACGCAAGTACCTGAAAGAGGACCCCGCGGTCCAACTTGTTAATGTACACGGCGAAGGATTTAAATTGATTGTTTAATGGTTTTTGGTTTACAAAACACGGGTTCATGGGGTTCTCAACAGCTGGTGATGCCGCGTGTTGTAAACGCTATAAACCGTAAACCAACTACCATAAACCAGAACGCATGAACCTTATACGCCGTCCGCGCCGGAATCGCCAATCGGCTGTTATCCGCGACATGGTGCAGGAAACCCGCCTGTCGGTTACTGATTTTATTTTGCCGGTCTTCATTACGGATGGCCAGAATGTTCGGTCGGAAGTATCCTCGATGCCGGGCATCTATCGGTATTCACTGGATCTGCTGCTCAACGAAATTGAGGAATGTGTTGATCTGGGCGTTAAAACGTTCGACCTGTTTCCCAATATCGCTGAGTCGAAAAAAGATAAGTACGCCACCGAAAGTTACAACCCCGATGGCTTGTACATGCAGGCGATCCGGGCTATTAAAGACCGTTTTCCTGATGTAATGATCATGACCGATGTGGCCATGGACCCTTACAGTTCAGATGGGCACGATGGCATTGTGGAAAACGGCAAGATCGTCAATGACCCGACCCTGGAGGTATTGGGAAAGATGGCTCTCGCCCAGGCGCAGGCTGGTGCCAACATCGTTGGCCCTTCCGATATGATGGACGGCCGCGTCGGTTATCTTCGGCAGGTGCTGGACGAAGGGGGCTTCCATGATGTAGCGATTATGTCTTATGCCGCCAAATACGCGAGCGCTTTCTACGGTCCTTTCCGTGATGCGCTTGAATCGGCCCCTAAATTCGGCGATAAGAAAACCTACCAGATGAACCCCGCCAATAGTCGGGAAGCACTGATTGAAGCCCAGCTTGATTACGAAGAAGGGGCTGATTTTTTGATGGTAAAACCGGCGCTGGCCTACCTCGACATCATCAAATTATTGAACGACAATTTTCACCTGCCCATTGCGGCCTATAACGTCAGCGGTGAGTACGCCATGATTAAAGCGGCTGCGCAAAACGGCTGGCTCGATGGCGAACGCGCTATGATGGAGTCGCTGATGGCTATCAAACGGGCTGGCGCGAATGTCATTCTGACGTATTTTGCCAAGGAAGCCGCCCGGGTACTGAATAGTTAGGCAGATGAGCCCATAATGGTACCCTTTACTTCCTCAACGAACTGCGCTGGTAACCAACGCGCCATTCGTTGGGGAATTTACTGATTCTAAACTCTGGTCCTGTGCCCAACCGTTTTTGTAATGACTAAACTCCTGATTCGTAACGCCCGCTTAGTGAATGAAGGGCAAATTATTGACACGGATGTATTAATAGAAAACGGATTTATTGCCCAGGTCAAGTCCGGTCTGTCTGATGCGGGTGTTAGTCAGATTATCGACGCCCAAGGCAAGTATTTACTGCCCGGCGTTATCGACGACCAGGTGCATTTTCGGGAGCCCGGTCTGACGCACAAGGCAACGATTGGGTCCGAAGCGCGGGCGGCCGTGGCAGGGGGTGTAACCAGTTTTATGGAAATGCCCAATACCGTTCCCAATGCGTTGACGCAGGAGTTACTGGCCCAGAAATACGCCATTGCGGCCGGCACATCGTTGGCCAACTACTCATTTTTTATGGGGGCCTCGAACAATAACCTTGACGAAGTCCTGCGAACCAACCGCAATGACGTTTGTGGAATCAAGGTGTTCATGGGCTCCTCGACCGGTAACATGCTGGTGGATAATGAGAAAGTGCTGGATCAGCTGTTTCAGGAAAGCCCCATGCTGATTGCCACCCACTGTGAGGATGAAGCTACCATTCGAGCCAACACGGAGCATTACAAAGCCGAATACGGTGAGCATGCCACCGCGGGGCTCCACCCCCTGATTCGGAACGAAGATGCCTGTCTGCGATCATCGTCGATGGCCGTTGAACTGGCCAAACGACATAACACCCGCCTGCATATTCTGCACATTTCTACCGCTGATGAACTGGCATTATTCGATAACAAAACGCCCCTTGCTCAAAAGCGAATTACGGCCGAAGTGTGCGTACATCATCTTTGGTTCGACAGCGAAGACTACGCCAGATTAGGCAACCTGATCAAATGCAATCCGGCCATTAAAGCGCCTTATCATAAAGAAGCACTGCTGGCTGGCCTGCTGGACGATCACCTGGATATTATTGCGACCGATCATGCCCCCCACACCTGGGCCGAAAAGCAACAACCCTATTGGCAGGCACCGTCTGGTTTGCCACTTGTGCAGCACCCGCTTCTGCTCATGCTCGATTTTGTGAAACAAGGAAAACTTTCTCTCGAAACCCTGGTTCGAAAAATGTGTCATGCGCCCGCAGACTGTTTCCAGATAGACCGGCGCGGTTACGTACGGGAGGGTTACTGGGCCGATCTGGTCCTGGTCGATCCAGCGCAGTCGATGACCGTATCGGCGGAAAACACGCTGTATCAATGTGGTTGGTCACCGCTGGATGGCCATACGTTTGGTGCCAGCGTAACACACACGATCGTTTCGGGAAAACTAGCCTATGAAAATGGCCGGTTTATGACCGATCAACCGGGTGAGCGGCTGGCATTTGTCCGGTAACATCAAAAAAAAATAGGGCAAAACCTTGTACAATCGGTTTGGAGACCCTTATCTTTGCAGTCCCAACACGGGGAAACGCGCTGCCGAAGTGGTGAAATTGGTAGACACGCACGTTTCAGGGGCGTGTGTCTTTACGGACATGCGAGTTCGAGTCTCGCCTTCGGCACATAAATTAACCGCGATTAACTGACTTCCAGTTGATCGCGGTTTTTTAATGTCAAACGTACGCCAGCAACAACTGCCCTTATGAAAGCAAAACTAGGCTTATTATTGCTTTTTTACTTTCCGTTTATCACGACTACAACGTGGGCTCAGGATGTAAACTCACTTGGTATAAAACTGGTATCGGTAGCATCGGGTAAATTTTACATGGGCTCCGAGCGCGAAGGCAAGGATGTTGACGAAAGTCCGGTTCACCGGGTTACGCTGACAACTGGGTTCCGGATGTCGGCCACCGAAGTGACCAACGCCCAGTACGAAGCGTTCGATCCGACACACAGGCAGCTTCGGGGCAAGGGTGGCTTTTCAACGCAGGACGACGAAGCGGTTGTTTTTGTTTCCTATCAGCAAGCCACCGCTTTCTGCAACTGGCTCACCAAAAAAGAAGGAAAACCCTATCGACTCCCCACCGAAGCGGAGTGGGAATATGCCTGCCGGGCCGGAACGATTTCGGATTTTTCGACAGGTAATTCACTACCAAAAGAATACCAGAAAAACCAGATGACCGATCGCCATACGGCAGTCGTCTCGTTAAAAGTTGCCCAGACGCCCGCTAATGCCTGGGGGCTTTACGACATGCATGGCAATGTAGAAGAGTGGTGTCTGGACTGGTACGGCCCGTACGCGGCTAGCCCGCAACAGGATCCTGTGGGCCGGGCATCCGGTTTGTATCGGGTGAGCCGGGGAGGGAGTTTCGGAACGCCGGTCACGTTTTTGCGGTCGGCCAACCGGGCGGGAATGATCCCGGAAGATAAGAACTGGCTGGTTGGTTTTCGCATCGTTCAGGCAGCCTTGCCAACGGGTAAACCGCTACCACCCGTTGCGCTACCTACCTATGCCGGTCCGGTTCCGCAGCGGCCTTACGCATGGAAGCCGACAGATGCCACAAAACCCGTCTTCCGGGAACCGCAACGGTATATTAACAAGCCTGACTGTGCGCATCGGGTGCCATTTTACAGCCACAATCACCAGCCCGCCGTTACCTGGTGTGCTAATGGAGACTTGCTGACGATCTGGTTTTCGACCGACGAAGAGAGTGGCCGCGAGATGACCGTTCTATCCAGTCGACGCCGGGCTGGTGCGTTAATGTGGGATGAGCCCAGTGAATTTTTTAAAGTACCGGATCGCAACATGACGGGCGCTTCTCTGCTACACGACGGCAAAGGAACGATCTATCACATGAACGGGGTAGAAACAGATGGCGATTGGCAGGACTTGGCTATGGCGTTGCGCACTAGTCGGGACAACGGGGTGAGTTGGTCGGCTCCGCGTCTGGTTGATCCTGAGCACAGGAAGCGAAACCAGGTCATTGCTGGCATGAGCCTAACCAAGGAGGGGTGGCTAATCCAGCCTGCCGATGCCGATCCGGGTCCATCTGGCGGTACCGCCATTCATATTAGTAAAGACAAAGGCAGTACCTGGACGAATCCGTACGAGGGTAACGAAACGCCCAGCTTCGGCGCTGGCGAAACTGGTGGTCTCATTGCCGGTATCCATGCGGGCGTGGTGCCACTCAAAAATGGTGATTTACTGGCATTCGGCCGAAAAAACGACATCCCGGCTGCCGACAGCTCGGGTCTGCGGATGCCCATGAGTCGTTCAACCGATATGGGTAAAACCTGGACTTATTCGGCATCCCCCTTTCCGCCCGTCTGGAGCGGTCAGCGGTTGGTGCTTACCCGATTAAATGAAGGGGCTTTACTTCTGGTTTCATTTACGCATCACCCCGACGAGCGCAGCGAAAAGATGGCGGGTATGTTATTTAAAACGGCTGACGGAAAAAGCTACAAAGGCTACGGTATGTATGCTGCCGTGTCCTTCGATGAGGGTAAAACCTGGCCTTTCGTCAAGCTGCTGACGGATGGAAAGGAGCGTTACCTGAACGGGGGAGCCTGGACCGGGGCTTTTGAAATGGATCAGACCCACGCTGAACCCAAAGGCTATCTGGCCGCAACGCAAACGCCCGACAATGTGATTCATCTGCTCAGCAGTAGTCTCCATTACCAGTTTAATCTGGCTTGGTTGACAGAGCGGCCAGTGTCAACGGCTCAGAAACAATAATCTGTCGGTTATTCAGTCGAGAGAGGTATGTTATGATTGAGACCGGACAATACCTGGCAGGTATTAAGTAGAGTTACACCATCCATCCGCAGGCGTTCCCACCATTCATTGGTCGGCCCGTGAAAGGAGGTGACTAATTGGTCGCTGCCTTTTTGTTTAGGCAGTACGAACCAGTGTGGCATTCTGTTAGGCAAAGCGCGTGTACAAAAGGATCGCTGAACAAAGGTCATAAACCGGGAGTTC
The DNA here is from genome assembly GCF_054776635.1 of Spirosoma lituiforme. Lineage (NCBI taxonomy): Bacteria > Pseudomonadati > Bacteroidota > Cytophagia > Cytophagales > Cytophagaceae > Spirosoma > Spirosoma lituiforme. Next base: position 519,967 of record NZ_BAAHBO010000003.1, on the reverse strand, counting down.
TCAGGCTTGTAAAGCTAAACATAGCCCTAGTCATGCAAAATCAGATCGCGTCCTATTTGCCCAGCCCCAGCCCTGTTGTCCTGATTGTTTTTCAGAAAGAACCGTATCAATATGTTGCCGTCTTTGTCAACCAAACCCGGGAGCAGGCGGAGGAGACGTTCAAGCAGAAATATAACTTCGAAGAAGGGGAGCATTATGAAGTGAAGGAATACAAAGATGTCGAAAGTTACTCCGTCACAGAAGATGGTAATCTACTGGTTAACGGCAGCTATAAATGAGAAGAAGCCTGCATTAGTCGTGCAGGCTTCTTTTAATTAACAATGATAGCAGCAGCGGAATTGATGTCCGGCCATTCACCTTGCGAATGCTCACATGCCCGTTCACCTGGTTATTGCCTGGTCAATCAAGCTCAGTGGTAGTGGTCAAATTCGAAACATAGCGGGCGTAATGCCAGGTTCTGGTCCATTTGCTGTCAATAACCAGCCAGGTTTAGCCCTGATCAGGCTTCGGTTTGCGACGCGTCCATTTGATGGGATCGACTAATGGACGCGGATACGTAACGCCTAATTCAACACCCCAGCTGGCTAGCTCCTCTGGACTGTTGAGTGACAGCAAATGCAGCTTATCGGCGGGTACGTCTTTAAGTTCGGGACACCAGTGTTTAACGTACTCCCCTTTAGGGTCGTATCGGGTGGCCTGGGTATAGATATTAAAATAACGGTCGCCGTTCGGGTCCGCCCCGACCTCGGCCACCGCATTCCAGTTACCCCAGTTGCTGGCTGGATCATAATCAATCAGCAGGCTTTCCATGTAGGCCGCCCCCCACGGCCACCATACGCTCAAATCCGGCTTTTCGCCCCGGTGAAGCAACAGGCTGGCTACGTTCTGACGACCCCGGTTGGACATAAATCCAGTGGCGTTCAACTCCCGCATGTTGGCGTCGACGAACGGAATGCCGGTCTGACCAGCGGCCCATCTGGCGAACAGGTCAGCGTTTTTTTTCCAGCCATCCGTCGATACGTTTCGAGGACCACCTGCCAGAAAAATACGGTGCCCCTGCCGGACGGCCTGGAACCGAAAATAATCCCGCCAGATCAGTTCGAAGATCAGCCAGTAGGTCGATACGTTTTTTTTGCGTTCCCGCTCGTACCGCTTGACTTCCCAATAGATTCGGCGGGGAGACAGGCAGCCATTGGCTAGCCAGGCCGAAAACTTACTCGAATAGTCTGCGCCCAACAGCTGATTACGGGTGTATTTGTAGTTACGAAGCTGGTCATGTTCCCAGAAATAGGTCTCCAGCCGTTGCAGAGCCTCCGTTTCTCCGCCGACAAAGTGGATGGCGGCCCGGTCGTCAATTTCGGGCGTTTCCAGACCCAGGTTCTCCAGCGTAGGCAGCTCACCAGCCTCAATGTCGGGTAGAGCAGGTAATGTGGGCACGGGTACCTCCTCGCGTACCGCCGACTGCTTTTCACAGCCTTTCCGGAAAGTCCGATAAGCATCTGGCATATCGGATAGGACGAAAGGTAAATCGTCCGGATGGTAAAGCGAAAGCATCCAGAACAGCTTCAGCTGCGCTTTCCCGGATTCAAGAGCGTGTTGAACCTGCGCGTCTACCTGCATTTCTTCGGTAGTGGCTTCCTGACCAGCATAGACGGCGCTGGCCTGATGCTGACTAACCAGTTCGGCCAATACCTCAGCCGGATTACCCACACGAATCAGCAGGTCGGAGCCTTTGTTTCGCAGATTACGGCGTAAGTCGGCCAGACTTTCGAGCAGAAACCGCACTCGGTGTCCCCCGGCCCTGGGTACATTAATAGCCGGTAAGGTCTCTATCGAACGAGGGTCGAGAATATAGACCGGCAGCACAAGTTGAGCATCCTGACAGGCTTGATATAAGGCGGAATTGTCGTGCAGTCGCAGGTCATTGCGAAACCAGTGGATAATGGTATTTTTCATAAGCGATCACAAACGCGAGGGTACCCTTTACGGAACCAATGTGTAACGTATTCGTTTAGCGAAACTGACTGTTTTTGGACCATAAGCTTAGGGGTTGAGTCCGGCAGTAATGCCACAGGAAGCGCGTGATCGCCCGCGATAGACCAGTACTAAAAGCCACTTAATCTAGTTACATTCGCCGTTATTAAGATGGGAATTGAGAATGAAAACGATTACGGTATTTTGTGGGTCCAGCCCCGGTAATGACCCCCTGTTGATGGAAACGGCCTATAAACTCGGTCAGCAATTAGCCATGAACGGAATCGATCTGGTATATGGTGGCGCCAGAGTTGGGCTAATGGGAGCCGTTGCCGATGGCGCGTTATCGAGCAAGGGGCGGGTTATCGGGGTTTTGCCGGTATTTTTACAGACCAAAGAGATTGCTCATGAGGGCCTGACCGAGTTAGTTCTGACTGAGTCGATGCACGAGCGCAAGCTGAAAATGCACGAGCTATCAGACGGCGCTATTGCCTTACCGGGCGGGTACGGAACACTGGAAGAGTATTTCGAAATGCTGACCTGGGCGCAACTTGGCCTGCACAAAAAACCGGTGGCCTTGTTAAACGTTAATGGCTTCTACGATGGTTTGCTTACGTTAGCGAAGACAATGGTTGCTAGCGGACTGCTTAAGCCGGTCAACCGGGAGATGATGCTGGTAAGCGACACCATTGATGATCTATTAGCCCGGATGGCTGCGTATCAGGCTCCCCTCGTCGGAAAATGGCTGACCCCAACTAAAGCCTGAGAACGCAATCAAGCTATGCTCTACACGCCCGACCAAACGGCTCAACTGCCTGCTGAAGGATTTCGGTATCTGCTCACGTCACTCAACGATCATGTGCTGACCATCACGCTGAATCGGCCCGATAAAAAGAATGCGCTCAATCCGCCGATGCTGGCTGAATTAGCTTTCGTTCTGTCGTATGCGCACCATACAAGCGATGTCTGGCTGGTGGTACTGGCCGCAGCGGGCAACACGTTTTGTGCAGGGATGGATTTAAAAAGCCTGTCGGCGGGCGATAACGAAACAGCGTCGGTTCCTGAACCCGCCGGTCCGGTTCGGCTGGGCGAGCTGATGGCCGGTTTGCATAAACCATCCATTGCCTGCGTGCAGGGACCTGTCTACGCCGGTGGTTTTTTACTGGTAGCGACAAGCACGTACGTTGTGGCGGCTGATTCGGCAACATTTAGCTTACCGGAAGTAAAACGGGGCTTGTTTCCGTTTCAGGTGATGGCCGTTCTGCTGAATATCATGCCCGTTCGAACGGCTCTCGATCTGTGCTTGCGGGCCAAAACGCTCTCGGCATCAGATGCATTGGCGCTCGGCCTGGTGACCGATAGGGTGCCCGCCGATGCGGTGAGCGATACGGTGAACAGCTTACTTGACGAACTTAAACAATTTTCGCCGACCGCCATGCAGTTTGGCCTTCGAGCCTTTCAGCAAGTAAAAGACCTGCCATCCAGTGAACAGCAGGCCTTTTTGTATGATCAATTTACTAAACTTCAACAAACGACTGATGCTCAAGAAGGTATGGTGGCTTTTCTGGAGAAACGCCCGCCGAAATGGTCGGGGAATTGATCAGGATTTTGGTAAATCCGGGCAGTTGTCTTTCCGGCGCGTGTCGATGATGGATTGGATCTTCCAGTTTCCACTTACTTTCACCAGCGTGAAGGCATTTACACCGCAGTGGCTTTTCTGCCCTTTCAGGTAAAAGACATAGGGAGTCCAGGCCGTAGCCAGTTCTGCATCAATTTTGATGTCCATTCCCGACAGGCGCTCGTCGAGCGTAAAGGCTGGATACTTCGTGACCGAAGCCGCAAACTTACCCAAGTCATCCGTCCGTACAGATACGTCTCCTTCCTTATTTTTGGCAATGGTCTGTAGGGAACCGCCGGGTAGAAACGTATTTTTAATCTGCGTTGAATTGCCCTTCCGCATGCCATCGAACATCAATTGAATGGTTGTGCGCACGGCAGCTTCGTCGGTAGACGTTTGTGCGAAAGCCGGAAGGCTGGCCAGTAAAAGAAGGAGCGTTTTCATGAAACGGATGGAACGCCGATTTTTATGATTAGTAAGATTCACGCTGATAAGATCATACCTCATCGTAACAATCATAAAAATCGGCGTTCCATGACAAGCTAAATATACTGATTAACAATCATTTCGTACAATTCCTGTTTGCCGCTCAGTTGTTTGGGTTCGCCATTGGTCAGGGCAAACTGGCGCAGATCTTCGAGTGTTAATTCGCCTTTCTCGAAGCGTGCTCCCTCGCCCGAATCATAACTGGCATAGCGCTCGGAACGCAGTTTCTTGTATTGCGATTTAGCCAGAATGGCTTCGGCAGCAATGGCAGCTCGGGCGAAGGTGTCCATACCACCGATGTGGGCAATGAAAATATCGTCCAGATCGGTTGAGTTCCGACGGGTTTTGGCATCGAAGTTAACCCCGCCTGATTTCAGACCACCCGCTTCCAGAATAACCAGCATGGCTTCGGTCAGTTCGTACACATCTACCGGGAACTGGTCCGTGTCCCAGCCGTTCTGGTAGTCGCCCCGGTTGGCGTCGAGGCTGCCGAGCATGTTGTTATCGGCGGCCACTTGCAGTTCATGCGCGAAGGTGTGGTTGGCCAGCGTTGCGTGGTTTGTTTCGATGTTCAGTTCGAAATCGTCCTGCAGGCCAAACCGATTCAGGAAACCAACAACGGTAGCCGCGTCGAAATCGTACTGGTGTTTGGTCGGCTCCATTGGCTTGGGTTCAATATAGAACGCCCCCTTGAAACCCTGCTTACGAGCGTAATCACGACTGATTTGCAAGAACTTACCCAGGTGTTCCTGTTCGCGCTTCATGTTGGTGTTCAGCAGCGACATGTACCCTTCGCGGCCTCCCCAGAATGTATAGCCAGCGCCACCCAGCTCAATCGTTGCGTCGATGGCATTTTTTACCTGCCAGCCGCCGTGGGCCAGTACGTGGAAATCAGGGTTGGTGGATGCGCCGTTCATGTAGCGCTCATGCGAAAACAAATTAGCCGTTCCCCACAGCAGTTTTACACCACTGGCCGCTTGCTTCTGCTTGGCATAGTCGACAATGGCGCGGAAGTTTTTTTCGAATTCGGCGTTAGAGTTTCCTTCCGGTGCCACATCGACATCGTGAAAACAGTAAAATTCCATACCGATTTTCGTGATGAACTCGAAGGCTGCATCCATTTTATCATGGGCCGCAGCCAGCGGATCGGGGTTGGCATCCCAGGGGAAGTGTTTGACGCCAGGACCGAAGGGATCGGCACCCGTTCCGCAGAAGGTATGCCAGTAAGCAGTTGCGAACCGGAAAATATCCTTCATGGGTTTGCCTAAAATAAGCCGATTGGCATCGTAAAACTTGAACGCCATCGGGTTATCGGACTCGCGGCCTTCGTAAGCAATGGGCTTGTCTATGGATGGAAAATAGGTCTTCTCGCCGAGTGTTAGTTTGAGTTCAGACATGAAAATAGGAATTGAGGTATTAGGTAAATTAAAAGAAAATCAACGGTCGTTTCTCCTTACTCGGGCAGCGATGCCATAAGGGCCAACTACTTTACTTCTACGGATTGCCCGGCGCTGGCAACGGCTTTGCCTTTTTCAAACACTAGATCGATTCGACCAAGATTGATGCCGGCAAAGCCAACCTGGTTGATCCAGACGGGTTGCCCGTTGAGGTTATCGACCGTAACGGGCGCATCCAGAAACGTATGGGTGTGTCCGCCAATGATAAGGTCGATGTTCTGCGTTTTAGCTGCCAGTATCCGATCGGACACCGTTGGCTCGTTATCATATTTATAGCCCAGATGCGACAGGCAAACGACGTAATCGCACTTTTTGTCGGTACGTAATTTAGCCGCCGTTTCATTGCCCACGTCAATAGGGTCGAGGTATTTCGTTTCCTTATACGCATCGCGGGGGATCAGGCCTTTGGGTTCAATACCCAGGCCGAATACCCCAATCCGAACCCCGTCTTTCTCAAATAGTTTATAAGGTGTTGTATGGCCATCCATGACGGTATTTTTGAAATCGTAGTTCGCAACCAGCATGGGGAAAGTTGCCTTGCTAAACTGCGTGACCATGTTGTCGATACCACCATCGAAATCGTGATTGCCGATAGTACCCGCATCGTAGCCAAGCCGGTTCATGGCCAGAATTTCGGGTTCGCCTTTGTATACGTTGAAGTAGGGTGTTCCCTGAAAGATGTCGCCAGCGTCGAACAGCAGCACGTTCCGGGAGCGGCCATTCACCTGTTCACTTCGAATGTTATGGATAAGTGTCGCCCGTCGCGCAACCCCACCCTTGCCCGCATTCCGCCCGCCATCCATCGGAAACGGGTCCAGACGACTGTGTACATCGTTGGTGTGCAGGATGGTCAGCGACGTTGACGGGCTGCTTCGAACCGGTTGAGCGAGCAGATCTGGCGTAACGGAACCAACAACGGCGGCCGTACCCAGCAATTTCAGAAACTGGCGTCTATTCGATGCGAATGCGTCCATCAGAAACGGGATTAATGAGTTGTCCGGTTTTGCCCTGTTCCCGAAAGTAATCGAGCAGGGCATCCCGCATGAGGTAGTTGATATTTTCGCTTTTGATGGGATTCTTCAGAAAACCAGCGTCGTCGCCCCCATTGGCCACGTAGTCACTCATCACAACCGTATAGGTATCGTCGGGTTGTAGAGTCCGGCCATTCGTGAACGTAACTGACTGTACCTGTTCGTTGTGGAGTACAGCCCGAAGGCCCCCCACGACCAGTTTATTTCCTTTGGCAAAATGATTCAGCATTTGCTTGAGCGTGGCTCCGTTAACGGTCAGTACCATCAACTGGTTGTCGAACGGCATCACCTCGAAAATGGAACCGGTTGTGATGTTGCCTTCCGGTAAGTTACTCCGAATACCACCAAAGTTAAGGTGCGAACAGTCAATGGGTTTGCCATACCGCTGTATAGCCTGTTTGAGGAGCGCATCGGTCAATAAGTCGTTGAGCGGAGCTTCTGGCTGGCCTTTTTCAATGCGCCCGCTAGAGTGTGCCAGTACCTCGTTCATGGTCTTTTCCAGGCCCTGACGGTAAGGGTATAGAAAACTGGCGACGCTGCTATCTGGCGACGCCGTTACCGAATCAACGCCAATTCGGTTGGCCGTTCGGTTAGTCAGGTGATAACTGGGATTACAGGCTGACAGGGTAGCCAGAGCCAGTATCAGAATGTGTTTTTTCATATAGCAGGCAAGTTCGGAAACTCTAAGCAATCCTGTGTTAACGAATCATTAGAAAGCACTGCCTACCGCCTAGTTGAATACACCGAGCCATCGCTCTAGTTGAGGTTGGTACGTTGCCGCGGAATCAGCGTGTGCTCGACTTTATACGTTACCTTACGAACACGGCTAAAGCCGCCGAGCCCAATTTGCAGATTAATCAACCCGCCCGAAAATGTGTCGCTGGACAGCAGAGGACTGTACGAAACTTTGGCGCGCACAAACCAGAAATTATCTTCCGAACGGTCGGCCCTGGGCGTATTATTGCCCAGTTTAAAGTCCAGGATAAGGCCGGCTGTGGGCGCATGATTGAGCAGTGATAAGCCTTTGTACCGTTCGTCGTTCTGATCGCGGGGGGATAGATCGAGCAGCCGATAGCCGATATAAGGAATTAATCGGTGATGGGTCGAATTGGAGAGGACACGACCTAGTCCTACTTCGAACAGGCTTGACGTAACCTTCATATCATCTGCCCAGGTTTGGTTGCCGTGGGAGAAGCCCGATCGAAGGGTGCCATTATACAAGGTTGGATGAAGCAGAATTACGGTCCGTCGAAGGGTAACGTCCAGGCCAAAAACGACGCCTGCTGCCGGGTTTATGTTTTGGATTAGGGAGCCAGTCGGTAAAAAACCACCTACGCCCAGAAACATGCCAAAGCCGACTGTTGACGAAAGAAAGGTTGTTTCCAGATCGGGGGTGTCATACAGGCGCTGAGCCACTTTTAGTTGCCACTGTTTCAGAACCGGCAAATCGTCGCCCCCACCCGTTTCGGCCCGAAACCGGTTGACTTCGGCACCCAGTTCGGCATTGGTCAGGTATTCGATCTGGGTGGCCTGCTGCTTAAAACGACGATCAGCACGCAGGGCAATTAATTTCGCTTTCATCAGCCGGGTGTGTACCTCAACCAAGTCGAACAAAACCTGGTTGTAGGCGAGTGTACGCTCATTACGGGCCGTTTCGGATACCCACGACAGGTTGCGGAACATAAGGCAGAAGGCGTCAATCGCGGGTTGGCTCCATACCGATGTTGGGCGAACCTCGTAGCCGATCTGATAGTGGAAATCCGAGCCTCCCAACCCTGGCTGCGTGGGGGAGTGAAAATCAGTGAGTTGCAGTCGTCGGGTGGCGCTCCAGTGTAGCGTATCGATTGTCGCCTGCGCTGAACCGAGCAGGGGTGACAACAGCAGCAGAAGGAGCAGACGGTTCATAAAAAGTAGTATTTCCCTGGGTCAATACTAACGAATTTAATGCAAAAAAGCGCGACCCTGGTTCCAGAGTCGCGCCTAGTGATGTACAATATAGGATGTAGACTATATATCGTACATCATTTAGTACCGGTACATTTCTGACTTAAAGGGTCCCTGAACCGATACGCCGATGTAGTCGGCCTGATCTTGTGCCAACGGCTCAAGTTTAGCTCCTACGTGAGCCAGGTGAAGTGCAGCTACTTTCTCGTCAAGAATCTTGGGCAGCACGTATACTTTGTTCTCGTATTTATCCGAGTTCGCCCACAGTTCTAGTTGCGCCAGTGTCTGGTTCGAGAACGAACACGACATCACGAAGGAGGGGTGACCCATCGCACAGCCAAGGTTTACCAGACGGCCTTCGGCCAGAATGATAATTTCTTTGCCGTTTATTTCGTACATGTCCACCTGTGGTTTGATCTGGCTCTTCGTCTGACCGTATGTTCCGTTTAGCCACGCCATATCAATCTCGTTATCGAAGTGGCCGATGTTACAGACAATGGCTTTGTCGCGCATGGCTTCGAAATGGCGATCTTTGATGATGCCTACGTTACCCGTTGCGGTAACGAAGATTTGCGCCCGGTGAACGGCTTCGTCCATTGGCAACACTTCGAAACCGTCCATAGCCGCCTGAAGCGCGCAGATCGGATCGATTTCGGTTACCAGTACGCGGCAACCGGCACCCCGAAGCGATTCAGCCGATCCTTTACCAACGTCGCCGTAACCCGCCACAACTGCTACTTTACCCGCCAGCATTAAATCGGTAGCCCGCCGGATGGCGTCGACCAGCGACTCGCGGCAGCCGTATTTGTTATCAAACTTCGACTTGGTTACCGAGTCATTTACGTTGATGGCAGGCAAGTGAAGCGTCCCGTTTTTCATGCGCTCATACAGGCGGTGAACACCGGTCGTGGTTTCTTCCGACAGGCCTTTGATGCCCTGGATCAGCTCCGGGTAGTCGTCAAAAACCATGTTGGTCAAGTCACCACCATCGTCAAGAATCATGTTCAATGGCTGACGATCTTCGCCGAAAAACAGCGTCTGCTCGATACACCAGTTAAACTCTTCTTCATTCATTCCTTTCCAGGCATACACCGGGATGCCGGCAGCCGCAATAGCCGCAGCGGCATGGTCCTGTGTCGAGAAAATATTGCAGGACGACCAGGTAACATCGGCACCCAATTCAACCAGCGTTTCGATCAATACGGCGGTTTGAATGGTCATGTGTAAACAGCCGGCAACGCGTGCGCCTTGCAATGGCTTCGACGGACCGTACTCGGCACGAAGCGCAATCAGTCCCGGCATTTCGGCTTCGGCAAGTTTAATTTCCTTGCGGCCCCACTCGGCCAGCGCAATGTCCTTAACCTTATAGGGGACGTAGGTTGATGTTTCCATAATTGACTTGATAGAAGTATCGGAACGATGCTACGTTAATATAGTCGATCGCCCCACGCTGATTGATTTCTTAGGAAAGTGCAAAAATAAGAATGTATAAGGAGAATCCCTATGCGAATGGAAAGACTTTAGTCTGCGGAAAAGTGATGCCCAGCAAAAAAATATGGTGATTTAGTTGACTTTACCGTTTAACCCCTTTATCTATGTAAGAACTTACGTAAGTTCTTACATACTATGGATTTTATGGCTGATATGGCTGAGTTGGCACTTGCCAGCCGACTCAGGCGACTAAGCGATGCGTACTGGCAAGCGGTAACGGCTGTTTACCGGCAATCGGGGGTCGATTTCGATGTGCGTTGGGCGACCATTTTCGTGCTTATTGCCCGGCAGGGGCCGGTTGCCGTTATGGAAATTGCTGAACGACTGGGCATTACCCACCCCGCCGTAATTCAGGTCATTAATGAGCTTGAAAAGCACGGACTCGTTACGTCTGCCAAGTCTGAGCAGGATGGCCGCAAACGGCTACTGAGTTTAAGCGAGTCCGGACAGGCTATGCTGCCGAAGCTTCAGCCACTCTGGGAGGCAATCATTACTGTCAACAAAAGCATGCTGGGCCAGCAGATGCACAACCTGTTGCTGTCGCTTGAGGATATGGAGGGGCAATTAGCCGAACGAAGTTTCTTCGATCGAATTCAGGACCAATTAAATCAACATCGTACTTCTTGATCTTTTATGAACGACGTCTCCATTATACCCTATCAAGCAGTTTACCAGTCCGACTTTAAACGGCTGAACATCGAGTGGATTTCACGCTTTTTTGCCGTTGAACCGCATGATCTGGAGCAACTAGATCATCCCGAAACGCATGTTCTTCCAAATAACGGCCAGGTGTTTTTTTTCAGAATAGGCAACGAGATCGTAGGCTGCGTGGCGGTGGTCAATACAAGTACACCCCCTCAGGCGTTCACGGAATTCGAACTAGCCAAGATGGCCGTTTCGCCAGCAGCGCAAGGTAAAGGAATTGGCAAAAAGCTGTGCGTGGCGGCTATTGATTACGCCCGGCAATTGGGCGTTAAGACCATCTGGCTGGAATCCAATCGAAAACTCATACCTGCCCTGACCATGTATGCCAGCGTTGGTTTTCGTGAAGTACCACGTGTGCCAACGCCTTATTCGCGTGCTGATATTCGAATGGAAATGACGCTGTGATGGTTTATGGTTGTCCAAACCAGTGCTGACTAAAGAGCCATCGCTGGTTTGGACAGCCGTTACTTTTTCGCCGTTTCCTTTGGCCAAACATACTGGAACGTATTATTGATAGGAGCGCCGAAATAATTGACGTTCAGGTAGTCCAGCCGTTTCTTGTGGATGTCTAATCGCTGTTTAAAATCGTCGATATTGCGACTTGCCTGCGGAGTCCAGCCTGTTTCGGCTAGGGCGATAAGGCGCGGATAAGCCATGTATTCAACGGAGTGGGTAGTGGGCAGGTACTCGGACCAGACATTGGCCTGTACGCCCAATATGTGTTTCGATTGCTCGGTGGTCAAACTATCGGATACGGATGGGTTAAAGCTGTACACTTTTTCGAGGGGTAGTAAACCGCCAATGGTCACGGGTTGCGTTTTGGGATCGGCCTGGTAATAGTCGAGGTAACAATACGTGGTAGGACTCATTACAACATCATGATTTTGTCGGGCTGCAGCAATACCACCATCAATGCCCCGCCAGCTCATTACCGTGGCATTTGGAGAGAGGCCCCCTTCCAGAATCTCGTCCCAGCCGATAATCCGGCGGCCTTTCGAGCTAACGAATTTGTCGATGCGCTGAATAAAATAGCTCTGTAATTCATGCTCGTCCTTTAGCCCTTTTTCTTTCATCAGCGCCTGGCAGAAACGGCTTTGTTTCCACTGCGTTTTGGGGCACTCGTCGCCACCGATATGGATGTATTGACTCGGGAATAATCCCATAACTTCGGTCAGCACATTTTCCAGGAAAGTAAACGTTTCTTCGCGAGGAAACAGCACATCGTCGTGAACGCCCCACGTGTAGGATACATCCAGAATTTTATCCGCGTTACTTTCCAATTCGGGGTAAGCAGCCAGCACAGCTACCGAGTGGCCGGGCATTTCGATTTCGGGGATGACCGTGATGTAACGATCCTGCGCGTACTTAACCACATCCCGAACCTCATCCTGGGTATAAAAACCACCGTAAGGTTTGTTGTCATAGGCATGATCCCGGTAATGACCAGCCATCGTCTTTTTACGGGTTGAGCTAACCGAAGTTAGCTTCGGGTATTTTTTAATCTCAATCCGCCATCCCTGATCTTCGGTTAAGTGCCAGTGAAAGGTATTCATTTTGTGCAGCGCCAGCAGATCGATGTACTTCTTGATAAACGGTACGGGGTAGAAGTAGCGACCAACATCGAGCATTGAGCCGCGATAGCCGTAGCGGGGCTTGTCAACAATGGTACAGGCCGGTACCGTCCAGGTAACACCCGTTACTTTCGTTGGACTGAACACAGCGGCCGGCATCAATTGCAAAAGCGATTGAACACCATAAAAAAAGCCCTGTGGCTGCTCGGCCGTAATGACGATCTGCCGGGGCGACACCGACAGTGTATAGCCTTCAGCCCCCACATTCTTTCCCTTGGCCTCCACGCAGGAAATGCCCTTTGGTGCGCTTCCTGCGGTAATAACCGGGCTGAATCCGGTGGCCTTCGCTAGCTGGTTGGCCAGCACCTGCGCAATTCGACTTACTTCGGAATTTGCCGACTGGACGCCAATGGGTATCGTGTTGGGTAACGTATAACTTCCCTTGCCAGCTTCCAGTTGAGTGGGCTTTGGCAGAATGGCATAGGTTGCTGTTTGTGCTGCCACAAGCTGAACTGAAACCAGCAGCGTGACTGCACAGAGAAAAACGTTTTTCATGAATGGAGCTGACTGGGTAAAATCCGATACTTACTTAAAAGTAGTCAAGGGCTTGTGATCTACTTCAGATAAGGACTCAATACAGTGGCCCAGCGCTCGTAACCCGCCGGGAGCATGTGTAGACTGTCAGGCTTGAACAGAGCGGGAATGGGTTGGTTATTTTGACCAAGCATAACGGGCCGGATGTCCACAAACTGCGTGTTTTTCTGCTTGCTCAGGTACTGTTTGATGAGCTGGTTCGCAGCCGCATTTTCGGAAAAGTACGACCGCCGTGAGGGACTTGGCTTAATGGAAATAAAGGTAAAGGTAGCGTTCGGTAGTTTCTGCCGAACGTGCTCGAACAGGGTCACCAACCGATCGAAGGTTTGCCTGCCGGTTTGTTTGCCCGAAGCAATATCATTTTCACCGGCGTATACCACAACCTGTTTCGGGTGATAAGGAACAATAATGCGATCGGCGTAGCGAATGACGTCGCTCAACTCCGATCCGCCGAAACCGCGTTGGAGTATCTTTTTGTCAGGAAAATAAGTGGCCAGGTTTTCCCACAAACGAATGGACGAGCTACCCGTAAAAACAATGGCGTTCTGAGGTGGGGGCGTCGCTTTATCCATCGCTTCAAACGCCCGGATTTCGGCGTCGAACGGGTGGTTTGTGGCTACGGGCTGCGCTTGCCCCATTACCCATGTGCTGACGAAAAACAAGCCTATAAACCAATTGATTTTCATGTGGTCGAGTACAGTAAATTGAACGGTTTTACAAGAAAGGCACCACCGATTCCAAACTCATGCCCCGCGATCCCTTCACCAGAATGTGGGTGTCAGTCATGGGGTTGTCCATCAGCCAGTTATGCAACGAAAATTTGTCGGGGAAATAGTACGCCTTCGGGAGATAGCCCAGCGCATAGTGCATGTCTTTTCCCGCCAGAATGACCAGATCGAATTTGCTTTCGGCAATGAGTTTTCCCAAAGCCGCGTGTTCGGCTTCACTTTCCGGGCCGAGTTCATACATATCGCCCAGAATGACCACTTTTCGTCTGGCGGGTGTAGCGGCAAACTGCTGAACAGCCGCAGCCATCGAACTTGGGTTGGCATTGTAGGCATCGAGCAACACCGTGTTTGTGCCCTTCACGATGTGCTGTGACCGATTGTTCGTTGGATTGTAATCCGCTATGGCCCGGTTGGCCTCTTCCGGCGAGACGCCGAAATAATCTCCTATGGCCAGGGCCGCCAGCATATTTTCGAAATTGTAGCGACCCGGCAGGTGGGTTGTCACATTCTGGCTCATACTGTCCCGGTAAACAACCACCGGCGATTCGCTGAGCAGGGTGATCGGTTCCTGGGTTGAATCTACGCCCGGATAAAAGATCGCTTCGGCGAAAGTCGTCTCGGAACGGATAGCTTTTAGCCGCTCCCGATACATGGCCGTCAGGGTTTTGTCCAGGGAGTTGATGAAGACCGTTTTCGCGTTTTGGGCGAGGTAGTCATACAATTCACCCTTCCCTTTTCTGACGCCTTCCACACCACCAAATCCCTCCAGGTGCGCTTTGCCAACGTTGGTAATCAGGCCGTGGGTGGGCTGGGCAATGGAACACAGTAACTCGATTTCTTTCTGGTGATTGGCCCCCATTTCGACGATGGCCAATTCGTGCTGTTCGTTGAGCGCCAACAGGGTAAGGGGTACACCGATGTGGTTGTTGAGGTTGCCAACGGTAGCATACACCTGATAATTCTTTGACAAGACAGCCGCAATCAACTCTTTGGTCGTTGTCTTGCCATTCGAGCCAGTCAGGGCAATAACCGGAAAGGAAAACGTTTGGCGGTGATGGCGGGCCAAATCCTGAAGGGCCGTCAGCCCATCGGTTACCAGCAGACAACCCGAAACGCGGCTGGCCACGTCAGGATCATCGACAACGGCATACCGGGCACCCGATGCCAGGGCCTGTTCGGCAAATTTATTCCCATCGAAGGTATCGCCTTTAAGAGCAACAAACAGACAATCGGGCGTTATTCGGCGGGTATCAGTTGATACGCCCGTGCATTCCTGAAATTTATGGTAGAGTTGTTCGGTGGTGACCATCATATTCGGGTCGGTTTCAACGTTTTCTAAACGCAACGGATGTGATAAGCGTGAAATTCAACCTTACGGCTACTATGTAGTCGAGAGATACCCAAAATTAGATGAAAAAGCTGTTTACGCTTTGTTTTTTAGTAATTCCCCTCTTCCCGTTCGCGCAGTCGGCCGGAAAGATTTCATTTCGGTATGAGCAAAGCCCGACGGTAAGCCTGAATGGGCGGTCGTTGCTCAACCCCTGGGCCGGTGGCCTCAACACCACCCAGTACTCAACCATCCGGCTGAATAATGACTCACGCGATGACCTGGCCGTGTTTGATCGGACAACCAATAAGGTCAGTACCTTTATTGCCGTCGATAATCCAATTGGTAACGGCATTGCCTGGCAATACGCGCCCGAGTATGAAACCGCTTTTCCAGCCGTCATGTACAGCTGGATGCTCCTGGTGGATTATGACCTCGACGGCCGGAAAGATATATTTACCAATAGCGCGAGGGGAGTAGCCGTTTACCACAATGAATCGCAGGGCGGAACCGTGTCTTTTAAGGTGGCCGTAGACCCGCTGAAAACTGTTGGCTTCGGCGGTTTTCAGACGCTTTACGTGACCACCGTCGATTTGCCGGCCATTACGGATTACGATGACGATGGGGATATCGATATCATTACGTTCGATGCCGATGGCAACATCATTTCCTATCAGCAAAACATGAGCGTTGAGAAAACCGGAACAAAAGGAGGGCTCGATTTCATGCGGACCGGCGACCAGTGCTGGGGCCATTTTCATAAAGAATACTGCAACGATTTTACGTTTGGTATCCAGTGTACTGCTGGTTCGGGGCGAATGGTGGCTAAAACCAATGCTGCCAATACAGGCGGGGTCAGTCTAGGCCGGGCCAATCCAAGCCGGGCCAATCCAGGCGGGGCCCGCCCCCTTCATACAGGTAACACCCTGACCGTTGTTGATACCGATGGGGATGGTCACAAAGACCTACTGTTCGGGTTTGTGAGTTGCGAGAACATTGCCCGATTGCGTAATACTGGTCCTAACAATGATAAAGCTAATTTCGTAAGCTACGATAGTTTGTTCCCGGCTGCCAACCCGATTCTGTTTCCTGCCTTCCCGGCTACGTACTGGGAAGATGTCGACGGCGACGGGCAGAAAGATTTACTAGCCTCACCGAACGTCAACTTTAACGATGGGTACGCCTTCGATTTTCGGGCGTCGGGCTGGTTTTACAAGAATACGGGTACAACCCAGAAGCCAGCGTTTCAACTTATCCAAAAAGATTTCCTGCAAAGCGATATGCTTGATCTGGGTGAACGGGCTGCCCCCGCACTGGCCGACCTGGATGGCGATGGCGATATGGATTTGCTGGTTGGGTACGGTGGGGTGGGGCTGGGCTCCAGTTACCGCGCGGGCATCTGGCATTTTGAGAACAAGGGTACTACGCAGAACCCGGCTTTTGCGCTCATAACAACGGACTACCTGGGTATGGCGCAGTCGCTGGCGTTGACAAACACCGTACCGTCCTTCGCCGATGTAGACAATAACGGTAGTATGGACCTGGTGATTACCAGCGCGTCGGCAACGAATGTTGAGATTCGCGTTCTGATCAATTCGGCGGCCAAAGGGGCGGCTGCTCAGTATAATCTGGCCGGGGCTATCCGCTGGCCCAAACCCGATCTGATGGGGCTTCTCGATCTGTTAACCGTAACGGATGTTGACAAAGACGGCAAACCCGATGTGTTGATTGGCCGGTATAATTTCGGTACGATTCTGTATTACCGCAATGCCGGAACGGCTACAGTCCCGGTTTTTCAATTACAGAACCAAACCTTTGGCGGATTTACTACCGACGATTTTGTCTACGCAAAAGCACGTTCCCTGGTTGTTGCAGATCTCAATGGCGATCAGAAAAATGAACTGATTGCTGCCGCCGATAATGGTACCGTTCGGGTGTATCAGTTTCCGGATCGACCCGACCAGTCATTTACGCTAATCGACTCGCTGGCGTCGGTGGGGTTGCCCGGCAAAGGGCTGATTGCCGCTGTGGCCGACCTCGATGGCGATCAGCTTCCCGATTTAATGCTGGGGAGTTCTGCCGGTGGTTTGCGGTACCTCAAAAATACCTCACAGAAAGTAGTCGTAACGGGCGTCATTGAAGAGGAGCTGACCAGCCCCTGGGTATTTCCGAATCCAACGGATCGCTACCTGACGGTTCGTCCGCACTACGATGGCCGCATCGAATTGGTATCCTTGTCGGGGCAGTCCATGTTGCCGATACAGGCCGTTAAGACCGACGTTGAAACGATTCTCGATTTGGGTAGTCTGGCCGATGGCACGTATCTATTGCGGCTTGTGCCGGATAACCGCCCCATTCAGATCCAGAAAGTAGTGGTCTGGAAATAACGCCGGCTTTTCCGAAAACTCTTTTTAGCCCGTGTAGTTAGACATGAACACCCGGTAACTGAAAACGGGTATGCAGCTAGTTCCGTTATTTATCCGCGACTAAACCACTATGGAAACCAACAATAACTCCGATCAGCAACCAGTCGATTCCACTACGGGCGGTCCCCTGGAGGGCATGTCGCCCCAGAACATTAACCTGCCCGAAAACGATGCCGAGCAGGATGCTGTCGTTTACGCCGGGTTAGGCGTCAATAACGAGCCTGATGTCCTGAATCCGGGAAATGAAGAAGCCGCCGACACGCTGTTATACACAGACACGGCTACGGCGCGTCACGCTACGGATGAACTTTCGAATGAAGCCGAACCTGATGAATTTGTAGACAACGCAAACGACGATTTATCGGACGACGAACTGGACGCTGAAATCATAGAACTCGCCGAGGAGGAAGACGAAGGTAACGAGCGTTATTAAGATAAAAATACGCCTAATACAAACGTCCCGCTTAGCTTTCGCTGAGCGGGACGTTTGTATTAAAAAGTCAGGAAAATCTATCCTACTGAATCGGTCGTTGCCGAGAACCTGTATTAATTGGGCAACCGCACAACTCGGTTAGCTGCACTTGATAAACGTCAACGAAGGCTATTATTTAATTGAAACTAGTAATCATTTAGACAAGCTGAACTTGGTCACGGTGCTTTAAATGTTACTGCATACATCCAGTAATAAAGGCTTTTTAAACTACCTTGTGAAAGGGGGGACTTTGCTAGTCAGGTTTGTTACTCAACGAATCAAGTATACTCATGGATGTACAACAATATCTTATTATTGATGACACAGAATCGGATGCTCAGTATCTGAAAGGTCTCCTGAGTAAATTATCTCCTTTCGAGCTGGCTGGAATAGTACCGACAGTTGAGGATGCTCTCCGGCTTATTGACACTCAGCCTATTGATCTGGTCTTTCTTGACATTAAACTCAATGGGCAACTGGGACTGTCATTACTTAAAACGGGGGTAGCTTTACCACCCGTTATTATAACCAGTGCGTATGCTGATTACGCTCTGGAAAGCTATGAAATAGGAAAGGCCGCCGACTACCTGTTAAAGCCCTACACCGCCGAGCGGCTGAGCATTGCCCTGGGTCGAGCATTTCAGTGGCCGAACCAGATAAAGAGTGTGCGAACAAACACGATTACCTTAAAAATAAATCGCAGTATTCAGCACGTTGATAGTCAGCTAATTGATTATGTAGAGGCATTCGGAGTCTGCTCTAAAATCTATACCGGGGACCGGATGTTTGTGGCTAGCGAGCGATTTGCTTCTGTGGCCGACAGGCTACCCGCTCATTTGTTTAAACGTATCCATAAGTCGTACCTGATACACCTGGCAAGAATAACCGGTTACGACCGAAATCACATTTGGCTAAACCAGACAAAACTCCCCATCGGCCGCTCATTTCGACCCGGTCTGAGCGAACTATTGTCGGTATTTGACACCAATGAGGCATAGCGGGCTACTCCTTATCCGTGACGTAATTCGAATAAAGCCCTGCATTCAATGAATTAGTCTGGCTATAAGCTGAATAAATCTGCGACGCAAAAACGGGAATGGTATCACCAGTCTGTCAGAACTTATATAGAGAAGCGTATCGTTCAAGCACTTTTGCTTTATAATGAGCCAATAGACAGTTAAATTCTGATAACTCGACAGAACCTGTATCGATCTGTTTCGACGCCTTATCGACGTTGAGTGTGTAAAATTCGGGAGTGGCTTTATTGAAAGTATCTTTAACTGAATCTTTATGAGGGTTGGTCAAATCGTTAATATTCATATATGGTGTTTACTTGGTTTAATGAATCGCTAAATTATTGACAGGTAATAATCCCAGCGAGTTTATGGCATAAACGACTGCTTTATTGTCATGAATGAAAAAATTCCTCCTTTTGTTGTTGATTTCTAAACAGAACTAGCCGCCACTGACTGAATATAAGGACTGTTTTACCGAGTTGCAATTCATCTTGCTTTATCAATGATGGCTGGCTTCTGGGCCTAATGGGACTAAACGCCACGGTCCCGTTCTGACGCGTAACTTTCCCGCCTTACTGACGCATTAAAACGGCCATAAAAAGCCTGCGGATTTTTGTAGTTCTCCTTACTGTTAACAACTTTGCGCAATAATAAGAGACTTTCGCCTTTATTATTCTATTTAATCTATAGGATTAATAAAAGTAATAGTTCATCTAAATGCCTGATGCACACTACTGAACAGGTCTATTTTCAGGCTGCTGGTGGGTAGTAAACGAATACTAAGCGTACCGTTGTGACTTAAACCGTGTAAAAAAATAAACGTCCATATGATTTCTAAGAAAGCAAAATATGCCTTTAAGGCCTTAAAAGTACTGACCGAGGAATACGGAAAGGGGCCAATCCTGATTGCCAGCATTTCAGCAAAAGAGAATATTCCTCAAAAATTTCTGGAAGCTATTCTGCTGGATCTCCGCAATCATGGCTTGTTGCAAAGCCAGAAAGGGAAAGGGGGCGGCTATATGTTGCGACTGGATCCCCAGCAGGTAAATCTGGCGCAGGTTTTACGGATTATTGACGGGCCAATTGCGCCAACGCCCTGTGTGTCGAAGAATTTTTACGTACGCTGCGATGATTGCGCCGACGAAGAAACCTGTGTTATCCGACCCCTTATGGTACGGGTACGGGATGCCAATCTAGCCGTTTACGAACAGGTTACCTTACAGCAATTTGCCCACGCAAATGGGCAGCTGGCTTCGTGATTCCTAGCCCATCTGGATCTTACTCCAGGCTGTTTTTTTGTATTGTTGAAGCAGAAACCAGAAAAGAGTTGCCGAAAAGGGCAGGGCTACCCAGGTTCCATAGGGCAACATTGTCAGTCCGTAGTGCGATAGTCCGATAATACCCAGCGTCAGGCTGGTGAGTAACCCCCGAACGGTGTTGCTCTGCTTTATCGCATCGGGCGCGACCGAAAACGGCATGAGTCGTATAGACATCAGGGCTGTAATCAGGAGCATAACCAGCGAATTGCTGAATGCCAGCAACACATCGCTTAGTTTATCAAGGCCGTAACGGTATAGAATGTAGGTTGATAACAGCGTGTAAAACGGCAGCAGAAGTTTAATAATCAGGGCTTTTACCGAGCCGGAGAGAACATGGCCAGGTGTTTCGATGGGAACGCTGCCGTATATCCAGGCTGCCCGGTAATTATCTGAAATACCCAATTGATACTGAGCGACCATAACATAAAGTCCGGCAAAATAGAGGGCGAAAATGTAGAAAAAGCCCTTTGACCCCAAACTGCCCTGCTGGAAGGACATCGCAACGACGTAGGCAAATCCAAAGCCCAGTTGAGGATAGGTCTTAAGCTTAAATTTACGGTCGCGGCCCGTTATTCGCCAGGTAAAGGTAAAGGCGGCTCGCTCAAGCGGATTCGTTGTAAACCAGCCGGATAGCAGACCAAGCCATTGCTTTTTACCTGGTATCGTTGATTGGTTTACTAAAACCGGCGAGGTTTCAGTACGGCTTTCGCTGTCCAGACTACCCAGCTTTTGAGCAAAATTTACGGTTAGAAACTGGTTCATAAACCACAGGCCCCCAAACGGCGCCAGCAGCGCCAGCGCTCCATAAATCAGATGCTCTTTATCCAGTATGGGCTGGATCAGCATATCGACGGTGCCGGCCATCCACATAGGCGGAATCAGGTAATGCCACCATTGGTGGTCCATCGTTTGGGTAATTAGATTCCGGGAGTCGATCAGGCGGGGTAACAATTGGTAACCGCCGTAGAACAGAATGGCCATCACGATCTGGAAATAGTTGATCACCTCACGCAGTTTTTCTTCGCTGATGAACCGCATCAGTGCCAGGTAAAATACGTTGGTTAAAAACACCATCAACACCGCCGATAACAGACTCATGACCAGAAACGTCAGGCCTACTACCGGGCCAAACCGATACGCCATCAACAAAATACCACCGACTGATAAAGACAACGCAATGGCAAACAGATAACTGGTTATGTGAACGATCCGGGCCAGCCACAGGGTTCGGCTACCAACGGGGCGGGGGAGAATAATCTGATTGTCAGATGAGTCCATGATCACCGACGAGAAGTCGGTGATGAGCGTCATGGCGCACAGAGCCATGATGTAGGAAAACTGCAGCGTAAGTGGAAGGAAAAGCGCTTCCGGTTCTGGTATAATCAGTATGGTTGCGCTGATCAGGCTACCAACAACGGCGTATACGAGCAGGATGCGGCTAAAATTGCTGTTGCTTTCGGTGGTTGGCTTGCCATATCGACCCAGGCTGACAAAGCTCCGACGGTTATCCATGATCAGTTTCACCTGCACAATGGCCCGCAACTGACCATAATCAGCCCCCATCAGTTGAACCAACGGTTTCATCCAGTCGAGGAGCCAGAGAATAAGGCTTGTCATACCAACTAATTTTTGAGCGTATGAACGAACTCTTCGGCAATGCCCGTCTGCCCGTCGCTGCCCGTCAATTGAGCAAACAATTGTTCGAGCGATTCGGGGCGCTGGTGCTGTAACTCAGCAAATGTGCCGTCGGCAATAATCTGTCCCTGGTTGATAATAATGATCCGATCCGAAATCTTCTCGACCACATCCATAATGTGCGAGCTGTAGAAAATGGTTTTGCCATCGTTGACCAACTGCCTCATGATTTCCTTGATCAGCACAACAGCGTTAGCATCCAGACCCGAGAGGGGCTCATCCAGAAAAATGACGTCCGGGTTGTGTAGTAAGCCCGAAATGAGCAATACTTTCTGACGCATTCCCTTCGAGAAGGTTGTCATACGGGCGTTGGCGTGGTCGCTGAGCCGAAAGAGCCGAAGTAGCTCCAGGGCTTTTCGTTCGATGTGGATTGAGTCCAGCGTGTACAGTTGGCCAATGAACTGAAGGTATTCCAACGGAGTCAGGGTGTCATACAAAGCCGCATTTTCGGGAACGTACCCGATGCGTCGTTTGATGTCGAGCGACTGGGTTTTTACGTCCATGCCCAATACCGTCGCTTCTCCGGTGAAATCGGGAAGCATTCCAATCAGAATTTTTATGGTGGTCGATTTTCCCGCGCCGTTGGGACCGATGTATCCCACAATTTGCCCGGCCGATACCTGAAGATCAATGCCTTTCAGGACGGGCGTTGACTCGTAGGATTTATAAATATTCTGAAGCTGGATGACGGACATTGATGCAATAGAAAATGAATTTCCGGATGAGGAAAGCTGAATTAAAGCTACGCAAAAAGTCCCGCCTGGCAACTAGCCAAACGGGACTTTCGGTAAGAAAGCAGGAAGAACGGTTACGCGGTTACCGCATCGCTTTCAACCAGATTATGCTTCACCAGATATTCGGCAATCTGTACGGCATTAGTCGCAGCTCCTTTACGAAGGTTATCGGCCACAATCCACATATTCAGCGTTTTGGGCTGGCTCTCGTCACGACGGATGCGACCTACAAATACCTCATCTTTACCATGAGCCGTCAGCGGCATCGGATAAATTTTGTTCGCCGGATCGTCCTGTACAATAATACCTTCGGCGTTTGTCAGTAGCTCAACTACTTCGCTTAGTTCAAACTCGTTCTCAAATTCAATATTGACGGCTTCTGAGTGGCCGCCAATGGTTGGAATACGAACGGTAGTGGCCGTTACCTGAATAGAGTCATCGCCCATGATCTTCTTGGTTTCGTTGACCATTTTCATCTCCTCTTTGGTATACCCATTGTCGAGGAAGACGTCGATGTGGGGAAGCACGTTCAGATCGATGGGATGCGGGTATACTTTTTCTACGCTTTGCTGCCCCGTACGTTCGGCAAAAAGCTGATCGACGGCGGCTTTACCCGTTCCCGTAACAGACTGGTAGGTAGATACTACAACCCGCTTGACTTTGTACCGATCATGCAGTGGTTTCAAGGCGACAACCATCTGAATGGTTGAGCAGTTTGGGTTGGCTATGATCTTGTCTTCGGGTGTTAGCGTATTGGCGTTAATTTCGGGAACGACCAGTTTTTTGGTTGGGTCCATGCGCCAGGCCGACGAATTATCAACGACTGTAATACCCGCTTCGGCGAATTTCGGGGCCAGGGAAAGGGATGTCCCCCCCCCCGCTGAAAATATTGCAATAGCGGGTTTGGCGGCAATGGCATCTTCGAAGCTAACTACCGTGTAGGCTTTGCCTTTGAATTCCACCTGTTTACCAACCGACCGCTCGGAAGCGACAGGAATAAGTTCTGACACGGGGAAGTTGCGCTCGGCAAGCACCTTCAGGATTTCGCTACCGACCAAGCCAGTAGCCCCAACGACTGCGATTTTCATTGTTTTGATGTGAATGTCCCGGTTCGCCCCTGCGGGCTGTTGCCGTGAAAATCCACTTTTTAAGTTAATGGAAACGGGTCGTCGATGATGAACAGACGCCCGCGTAATATTTGGCCTGCAAAAATAGGGTAAAACTTTGACGGACAGGAATTATTACTCGAAAAAGTTAGAAACGTCCAACCAGAACCACGCCTGTACTGGACCAGGCAGAATAGGGGGTGAGCCGCCAGGAGCCAGTCTGTTGCTTTAAGGCTCGGTTATAGTACTGCACCGAACGACGCAAATGCGAGCCAGGCATATTCAATCCCCAGCCAATTCCGGCCAGTATAGCCCCACCTATCAAAAAAACTCCTCCCTTGGCGTAGGAGTTTTGCCGCTGGGTATCTGTTACCGTCTGGTACCCGACAATACCTCCACCATACACTGTACCGCTGATTCCGATTCCACCACAAGCGTAGCCCATTGGACAAACAAAAGGCTGTTGCATGGTGAACTTCCCATCGCTTCCCGGCCCATTCGACCCCATGATGATTGCTCCAATAATGGCCGTTGTAACGCCACCGGCAATGAGCCAGCCACCCGTTTTTCGACTACCGATATAGCGATCAAATTCGCGGATGGCGTCAGGGTTGCCCGATGCATAGATGTACTGACCCAAATCTTTGGCATGTCGAACATCGAGACCATCGTACATGTATTGTGTTTTTACCTGCTGCCCATAGCGACCATTGGAGGGGACCAGGTCGGTTTCGATAGGTTTTAGATTCTTAGCCGAGATCGGGGGCGGAAGCGTAACGTGTTGCGCCCACACATAATATGGGCAAAGTAAGAGTAGAAGCTGTAGCGTTTTCATGTTTGTCGATTCGTTTAAGGAAGATAGGAAGAATCGACAACTGGCAGCATTAAAAATTAAATAAACCCTTATTAAATAGACTTAATTGAAGATGATTGTCTGGTCGGGGAAAACACAAACGTCCAGCTTTATATCGGTATGGTCAAAATCAGCAATGGGCTCAATGGGTCCGAAAAGTGACACGCCAATCTTGCGGCTATGTGGTACCTCATTCGCCAGAAAACGATCGTAATAACCCCCACCATAGCCTACCCGGTGGCCAGATTGATCAACGACCAACAAGGGCACTACGACAATGCTTATTTGGGTGTTATCTGTTTCATACCGGTTGCCGATGGTGGGTTCGGGAATACCCAGTCTGTTCGCTACCAGCGCCGTAGATGGAAACAACGTATAGCTGATCAGTTGACTGGTGTACTCATCGGTAACCGGAACACTAATCTGGATGTGGGCATAATTTGTCCAGATCTGATGAATAATAGGCCAGGTATCTACTTCATTCTGTCGGTTGATGGGCAGAAACGTATGCAAGATTGTCTGGCTACTACCAAGATCGTTCTGCTCGAGATAGGCGAAGAAATTACTGGTTATGCGTTGGCTATCTCGGCTAACCTCATCGGCTGTCAGGGCTTTGCGTTTAGTCAGAAACGCCCGGCGTAACTCAGCTTTAGTCATAAAGTTAAGTAGATGCTACTTGATTGAACAACTATTCCAGGCAAAGCTGCATCTGATAGTTGAACGGGTCAAAAGCAGATAACATTTTCTGCAGGAACTGATGGTCATTCAGGTAAAATGTCAGGAAATTTTCGCTGCGTTCCTGCAAGCTCCCGTTCGGAAAGAGATCATTTTTGACCGCCAATAGTTGACGAACGCCCGTTTCCTGATTGCGTTCTTCGGCCCGTCGCATTTTCTTTTCGAGCCGGGCTACTGCGTCGGCAAACCGTTTTGTTTCGGCTAAAACCGCCTTTTCGAGTGACGGGTCAACCATTTGCGCTTTGTGCAGGATGGCATCAAGCGATTTGTTGATGGTTCGATTCTCGTTATCGAATTTAAGAACGTGGCGGGTGTGGGTCTCGATGAACTCCCGTTTGAGGACGAGCGTATCCTGAAACAGCTGCTCGGGCGTGAGGCCCAGTTTGCGGATACGTCTGGCACTTACGGACGAAACATACATGGCGAAATTCCGGGGCATCAGAATCGGGAACGCTGTTTTGTACTGCTCGAACACGCTTTTCAACTGTAACCAGTAGGGTACCTCCGATGGGCCGCCAATGTAAGCCAGATTGGGTAAAATCGTTTCCTGATACAGGGGTCGCAACACCACATTTGGACTAAACTTCTCAGGATGCTCATCCAGCAAAGCAAGCAATTCACTCTCCGAAAACTTTACTTTCGTGTGCAGGATCCGGTAGGTGCCATCGTCCATACGCTCAATGCGTTCGCGTACCTGGTCGTCCAGATAAAACAGGTTGATGTCGCGGGGGGCAATGACCGTTTTGTACCCGAGTTTCTCTAGTTCTTTAGTTCTTGCCTGCACTAATTCTCCCGATTTCTGCTGGGTAAGCTCATCCCGCATAACAGGAGCAAACACGCGTTTCAGGGCCGCATCATCGGCATCTAAACAGACTAGACCCTCAGCTCCGAAAAGCTCATGTATGTAACAGCGAGCAGCATCCGCCAGGGTATCGTTTTGCAGGTAAGCCGTCTCAAACAGCGTAAGCTTCTCGGGAATTTGGCTAAATAGTGCTTTTAACTCCTGTGGATTCATGCGACCAACCGCGCCACGCTGCTCGGTCTGCCAGGCGTAATTCTTGCCCATCAACGAGAAGTGATTGATCTCGGCAAAGTCGTGATCTTCGGTCGCCATCCAGTAAACCGGCACGAAATTGTAGCTGGGATAAGCGGTCTTGAGCTTTCTGGCCAGATTAATTGTCGTGATGAGTTTGTAGACGATGTAGAGCGGCCCGGTAAAAATATTGAGCTGGTGCCCCGTCGTCACCGTAAATGTGTTGGGCTGCAATAGGACCGAAAAATCCGGTTTATGCTCAATAGACTGGTACTGCCGTTGCAGTGCATCAACCAAAACCTGCCGGTTCGCTTCGTCAAACGTCTTTTCGTCAATCTGTTGCTCAAAAGCGGCTACGTCAGGAAAACGGCCATAAAAAGGGGTCAGACTGTCTTTATGGGAAATGTAATCGAGGAATAGAGAAGAAAACTGGCCGGTTGAGGCAAGCGGCAGGTACTGACAGTCCATGCAGTGGGTGGGGGTTGCGTTTACCGGGTTCTAACAACGAAAAATCCGGCAAGGTTCGACAGGGAACAAGTGGATTAATCCCTGGTCTTTAGGTTAACTCGTTCTCAACCGCAAAGACGCGTGTATTTTCCGCTGCGATGGCAACACACACGTTGGCTACTAGCCGTCTTTGCCGCTGAAAAGCTGTATAAACGTTACTGTGCACCAACTACTTCGCCGTACAGGTCGAACTCTTCCGCGCGGTCAATACGAACAGTAGCAAAATCGCCTAACCGAACGTATTGAGCCGCAGAAACCAGTACCTCGTTGTCAACTTCAGGTGAGTCGGCTTCGGTACGGCCAATAAAATAACCACCCTCTTTCCGGTCGAACAGCACTTTATAGGTTTTCCCGATTTTCTGCTGATTCAGTTCCTGCGAAATGTTCTGCTGGACTTCCATCAGTTCTTCCACGCGTTCCTGCTTGATCTCGTCCGGAATATCGTCGGGCATGGAGAAAGAGTGGGTATCGTCTTCGTGCGAATAGGCAAATACGCCCAGCCGATCGAAGCGCATCCGTTCAACGAAGTCGTAGGTTTCCTGAAACATCGCGTCCGTTTCTCCGGGGTGCCCGGCAATAAGCGTGGTTCGGAGCGTAATGCCCGGCACCCGTTCGCGGATGGTATGAATCAAACTTTCGGTTTTCTCCCGGGTAATTCCCCGTCGCATGATCTTCAGCAACTCCGTAGAGCCGGTTTGCAGCGGCATGTCCAGGTAATTACACACGTTTGACCGCTCCCGCATAACATCCAGCACTTCCAGCGGAAACCCTGACGGATAAGCGTACTGTAGCCGAATCCAGTCAATGCCGTCAACCTCGGCCAGCTTGTCGACCAGCTCGGCCAGATTACGCTTTTTGTACAGATCGAGCCCGTAATAGGTCAGGTCCTGCGCAATGAGGATCAGTTCTTTTGTACCACGGCGGGCCAGGGATCGTGCTTCAGTCAATAGTTCTTCGAACGGGCGAGATACATGACCGCCCCGCATAAGCGGAATGGCGCAGAATGAGCAGGGACGGTCGCAGCCTTCGGCAATTTTCAGGTATGCAAAATGAGCCGGGGTTGTGAGTAACCGTTCGCCAACGAGTTCATGCTTATAGTCAGCACGGAGCGTTTTCAGCATGCGTGGTAACTCGTTCGTACCGAACCAGGCGTCAACCGTTGGCATCTCTATTTCGAGTTCATCCTTATATCGGTGTGATAAACAACCCGTTACGTAAACCTTGTCGACGATACCCGCGTCTTTTGCATCAACATACCGCAGAATGGTATTGATCGATTCCTCTTTGGCATTGTCAATAAAGCCGCACGTATTGATGACAACGATATTGGCGTCGTCTTTTTTCGATTCGTGGGTTACGTTCATGCCGTTGCCCTTGAGTTGCGTAAAAAGCACCTCCGAGTCGACCAGGTTTTTCGAACAACCGAGCGTAACGATATTGATTTTATTGGTACGTATTCCTTTGGTTTTCATTGCGTAACGCGAACATCCTGTCCGCTTTAATAAATACTACTGCGGACATCCTGCCCGCGTTACTCAAAATACAGCCTGGTGGGTAATATCTATGGTTACCGTAATGGACTTATTTTTCTGGACGTTAACCGGGAATAAGTTGTTCCTGCTATCGGATAGATTGGCGTACAGACCCTTTTCTTCCTGTACCATCACGGTGTATCGACCGACGGGGAGACTTACGCAGAACGTCCCATCGTTTCTGGACCTGACAACTTTTACGGGCTTTACATCGCCGACAGAATTGATAAAACCATGCTCACCGGCCTCTACCTGACTTCTGTTTAACAGGGGAAAAATCAGTACCTCACGTTCAACCGGTGTTCCGCTGGGGTTCTGTTGGGGTGAGTCGGGGCTTGGCATGTAGTTACCGCGTTTCACCCGAACCACGCCACAAATACCCTGTTTTACCACGGCTTGGGTTGCTTTTCGGTGGGGCTTTTTCTGGGCTGAAACGGTTATAAACAGGCCATGAAAAACAATGAAAAGTAGCAAGTAACTACGCATATTCTTCTCTCACAAAAACAAGAAAGTTTTCGGATAGTCCGATCAAATGATTAGTATCGTCGAGGGAAAAGTCGCCGTCTACATCATAATCGGCTATTTGTCTACGCTCGGATAGCATGGCGAAATCATCTTTATACTTTTCGGGTATTTCACCAGATTTTATATAATGCAGTGAAAACATCTCACGTGCAGAAGAGTGTCGCTTTGTGATAATATCCTTATCTGCTAATAATCCACGGACAAGCCAAAAGAAACAGTAGTAACTAGATGTGATGGCACCATTAGGAAACTCCGTAGCCGCAATCGTTTTGGCGTTAGCTAAATACGCTTCTGCTTTTTTGATGCAGTCGCTCAGGTCTTCGCTCATAGATACATTTACCGTCTTTTCTAACCTCTCTGTAAAAAATACGATTCGACGTCAGAAATTGATTTTTTGAAACTACCACTGCTGAAATGGCGATGAACGTTTTAAGATAATAGTCGTTTCGGGCAGTAATAGTTGTAGCTACTTCCTTGAAGGGAGAAACCGTTTCATCGTTCAGAACGACCAGATAATCTACGTCGGATTCTTCTTGAAAATCGCCACGGGCATAAGAGCCAAATAGAAAAATCTTGTCCAAACGATCACCATAGTGCCGTTCCATAATGTCGGTCACTTCCTGATTTACACCGTCTAAATCCTCTACGACTGCCATTGTTCAACTCATTTCTTGAAGAACGAATCCACAAACTCCATCTTGTTAAACGTCTGGAGATCATCAATTTTTTCACCTACACCAATGTATTTGACCGGAATCTTAAACTGATCCGAGATACCAATCACAACGCCACCTTTCGCCGTACCATCCAGCTTGGTAATGGCCAGAGCGGTTACTTCGGTCGCTTTGGTGAACTCGGTTGCCTGAATAAACGCATTCTGCCCGGTAGATCCGTCCAGAACCAGTAGCACTTCATGCGGGGCGTCGGGTGTAAATTTTTGCATCACCCGTTTTATTTTGGTCAGCTCGTTCATGAGGTTGACTTTTGTGTGCAGCCGTCCGGCCGTGTCGATGATGACAACATCGGCACCAATTTCTGTTGCCTTTTTCACCGCGTCGAAAGCAACAGCCGACGGGTCGGTGTTCATCCCGTGCGAAATAACCGGAACGCCGACCCGATCGCCCCAAAGTTTGAGCTGATCAACGGCAGCCGCCCGAAACGTATCGCCTGCGCCCAGTACTACCTTTTTGCCGCGTTTGTGAAACTGAGCGGCCAGCTTGCCAATCGTTGTTGTTTTTCCGACTCCATTAACGCCCACAACCATAATGACGTAAGGTTTTTTGTCGGCTGGTAAAGAAAAATCGTCGCGGTTCGGTGATCCGGGTCCGTCGGCGGTATTATTAGTGGATAACAAAGCGGCAATTTCTTCCCGAAGTATACGATCCAGCTCTTCGGTTCCCACATATTTGTCACGAGCAACGCGCTCTTCGATCCGGCGGATAATTTTAACCGTTGTTTCAACACCTACATCGGAAGAGATGAGCACATTTTCAACTTCGTCCAGAACCTCTTCATCAACAGTGGATTTTCCGACAACGGCGCGACCAAGTTTAGAAAAAAAACTGTCCTTTGTTTTCTCTAAACCTTTGTCGAGCGTTTCTTTCTTTTCCTTTGAGAATAAACCAAATAGGGCCATAAGGTAGCGTCAGTGAGTTGGTCAATGTTTAGTCAGTCAGAACAGCTTTTTTGAGGTAATCAATAACTGGTGGGGCCGCTACCTGACCTAACTATTTTTTAATAAAAAAAAGTCCCACAGGACCGGTTAGGGCTGTGGGACAAAGATCTTCGTGCGGAAAGCTGACTGTTCAATGCCTAGCTTTTCAGCGCAGACTGTACTTCGTCAACCGGGACCATTTCTTCTTTGAAGGTGTAAGCGCCGGTTTTAGGCGACTTTACGGCTTTGATGATTTTGGCGAATGCCTTGCCGTTGTCCTTCGTTTTCAGGGTTGCAACTACCTTTTTTGCCATGTCGATTGTTTAGTTTACGGTTTATGATTATCAGTTTTCGGATGCGGTAGCAGATTAGCTCTACCTACCGTAAACGGAATACTATAAACCAGAAACCTATTTAATTTCTTTGTGCAGCGTTACTTTTTTGAGGAACGGATTGTACTTTTTCCGTTCGATACGAGCCGGCGTGTTCTTCCGGTTTTTCGTAGTAATGTACCGGGACATGCCGGGAACACCGCTGTCTTTCTGCTCGGTGCATTCCAGAATAACCTGGATTCTATTGGCGCCTTTCTTTGCCATTGCTAAAGTTCGTTTTCTCGATAAGGAGCGCAAAGGTACGCAATGTCTTTTACTTGACAAAGAGCTTGTTAGAAAAAAACTATTGATTTATCATGAATGAGTCGAGAAAACCCAGCTTCCGTTTGGCTTTCGGGGACACACGTTCGACCTTTGGGAGACAATTGACGTAAACAGGCCCGATCGCATGGCCAGTGTGGCCCAGCCTGTTTGATTATGAAAATGAATACGCAATCGATACAATATGAGTACGCTCCGGGTCATTTTAAGGCATCGGCGCCTAGTGTATACAAGCCCGAGATGCTCGATGAGGGTGAAATGATCCTGAATATGGGTCCACAGCACCCATCGACGCACGGTGTGCTGCGCTTCGAAGTCGTTACCAATGGCGAAATCATCGTCGATGTCGTGCCACATTTGGGATACCTGCACCGTTGCTTCGAAAAGCATGCACAGTCCTTGCCCTTTAATCAGACGATTCCGTTCGTTGATCGGCTCGATTACCTGGCGGCTATGAACTCCGAACATGCATTTGTCATGGGCGTGGAAAAAATGCTTGGTATTCAAAACGATATCCCGAAACGAACGGAATACATTCGGGTGCTGGTAGCCGAGCTGAACCGTATTGCCGCTCATTTTGTCGGGATTGGTACGTACGCGCTCGATATTGGGGCCTATACGCCTTTTCTGTGGCTCATGCGCGACCGGGAGCACATTCAGCGGCTGCTCGAATGGGTGAGTGGAGCCCGGATGCTTTACAACTACATTTGGGTGGGTGGGCTGTTTTACGACTTGCCCGTTGGTTTTGAGGAACGGTGCCGGGAATTTATTGCCTACCTGAAACCCAAGCTGGTTGAGTTGCAGCAATTGGTTATCGAAAACGAAATATTCGTAAAACGAACCGCTAACGTGGGTGTGTTGCCGCTTTCGGTCGCGATCGACTATGGTTGTACGGGACCAATGCTGCGAGGGTCCGGCCTGCGCTACGATCTTCGTCGGGTAGATGGCTACTCGGTCTATCCCGACCTTGACTTTGCTATTCCTATTGGCGAGGGTAAGATGGGAACCGTTGGCGATTGCTGGGACCGTAATAATGTTCGCGTTCTGGAATGCCACGAGTCCATTCGAATCGTGGAGCAATGTCTCGATCAGCTCCTTGGCGATCACAAGCGCACCCGGGAATATGATCCACAAGCCGTGGTGCCGAAGAAAATCCGGCCCAAAGCGATGGATTTCTACGCCCGCGCCGAAAGCGCAAAAGGAGAGTTGGGCTTCTTTTTTCGTACCGACGGAAAGTCGGATGTACCGGTACGCTGTAAGGCCCGGTCATGCTGTTTTCACAACTTGTCTGTCATCAGCGAGATCAGTAAAGGAGCCATGCTGGCCGATTTGGTCGCTATTATCGGCTCCATTGATGTTGTGATGGGTGAGGTAGACCGGTAGGGCAGCGTACGCTTGGCCCAGCCAGAACCTAACCAGAACGATGATTAAGCCAACACAAAAATATCCTGCGTATTCCGGCCCAGGCCATCGTAGTCCAGACCGTAACCCAGTACGAACCGATTTTCGATCTCAAAACCGATGTACCGTAAATCAAGCTTTTCTTTCAGAGCGGTTGGCTTGAACAATAGCGTAGCGATGGAAATGGATGCCGGCGCTTTCTCCCGAAGTTGGCCACATACCTGATGAAGGGTCAGGCCAGTGTCGACAATGTCTTCGATAACAATCAGGTCGCGCCCTTCGATGGATTCACTTAACCCCAGAATCTCCTTCAGTTCACCACTGGATTCGGTGGCCTGGTAAGAAGCTACCCGAATAAACGTGATTTCGCAGGGTATTGTAAGGTGTTTGGTCAGATCGGCCGCGAACAAAAAAGCACCATTCAAAACGACCACAATGAGTGGCTGCTTGTCGGCATATTCCTGATTGATTTGTTTGGCTAATTCCTGAATGCGGTCCTGAATGGCATCGGCGGGAATAAACGGGACAAACGTTTTGTCTTTAATCGTTAGCATATCGGCGTCTTGGGTTCTCAAAGATACGCCGATGCTGGTCTGGTGGGCAAAAATTTACTGAAAAATAAGCGCAGGCAAACGGACTGACAGCAGATTACGTTCATATACTACTAACGCTAAATTTAACGAATGAACAAGCTATTGTTGACGGTATGGCTACTTGGTCTGACCGCTGTGGGCTATGCTCAACTCTACGATCCGTCGGCATTTGACAAAAAATACGATGGATTGCTGAAACATCCCGGCGTTCAGATTGAGTCGGCGGAAGCCATCAATCTGATGTACAACTACAAATTTTACGAGGCAGATAAAGAGTTTCGCTGGTTGCAGATCCGTTACCCCAAGCATCCGATGCCGTATTTTTTGATGGGGCTGGCCGAGTGGTGGAAGATTGTACCGAATACGGACATAACCGACTACGATAACCGATGCATTGCCTACATGGATACCACAATTGCGCTGGCCGAGAAACTCTACGACGACAGCGAAAACAAGCTGGAACCTTCGTTTTTTCTGGCTGCGGCTTATGCGTTTAAGGGACGACTATATTCTGAACGCAAAAAGTGGACGAAGGCAACGTTTGCGGGCAAGAATGCGCTCAAATATTTCGAGAAGTGTAAAGGCAATGCTGATTTTAGCCCTGAACTGTTGTTCGGGGATGGAATGTACGATTACTATGCCCAATGGATTCCGGAAAATTATCCGCTTCTGAAGCCAATTTTGATGTTTTTTCCAAAGGGTAATAAAGCCAATGGGATTAAAGAGCTGGAGAAAACAGCTAATACGGCTTTCTATACGCGTGTGGAAGCCCGGTATTTTCTGGTTCAGATTTACAGCATGGAAAACCAGTACGACAAGGCGTACGAAATGTCGAAGTACATGTATGAACAGTACCCCGACAACCCGTTTTTTGAGCGATACTTTGCCCGGTCAGCTTTCGTAACGGGTCGTCTGGCTGAAGCAGAACGAATTTCCAAAGATATTCTGGAGAAAGTAGGCCGGACCCAGGCGGGCTACGAGGGCGTAAGCGGGCGGACGGCGGCTTATATTCTGGCTTATGTCAACCATTTGTTCTACAAGAATCTTCCGGAGGCAAAAATCAATTACCAGAAGGCAGTTGAGTACGCCAAGCAGACAAATTCAACAAATGCGGGCTATTATCTGTCGTCGGTAGTGGGGCTGGCCAAGATTGCCAACGAAGAGAAGAATTATGACTTGGCGCAGACTTACTTTAAGGAAGTGCTCGACAAAGCTGAGCGGAAATCAAGCCAGTACAAAGAGGCTAAAAAGGCATTGGATGACGCCAAAAAATCGCGGAGGGAAGAGCGAAGGAAACGGAAAGAATAGGGGAGTATGATATATGATGTATGGTATATATATGACGGTGCTGATCGTATCATACAGCATACATCATATATCACATATCCGCCTATCACGGAATTGGCAGCACTTTACTTTCCTTGAACGTCGACATGATCACCATCGTCTGGGTGCTGGCAACCTCATCAATTTCGTTGATGACATCGAGCATTAATCCCTGGTAAGATGAGATGTCCTTTGCAATTACTTTAAGTAAAAAATCGCCCGAGCCCGTAATGTGGTGACACTCGATGATTTCGGCGATCTCATTAACTTTTTCAACAAACGACATGGTGGTTTCCTTCTTGTGGCCAACCAGCGTAACCATCACAAACGTTGTTACACCAAGCCCGATTTTTTCGCGGTTTAACTGGGCGTGATAGCTCTGGATAATTCCCGATGTTTCAAGTTTCTTAACTCGTTCGAGCGTTGGTGCGGGCGAAAGGCCTATTTCTTTGGAAAGTTGCGCATTCGTAATTTTAGCATTGGCCTGGAGGATTTCCAATACGTTCCGATCTATCTGATCTAGTTTCTGGCTCGACATAAATAATGCAGTCTATTGATACTGGGTTACAGGATGGCGTAAAGCTACCACCTTTTGAAATAGAAAATTCTTAAAACTTATTGGATTGGTTCAAATCACAGAACAAACAGTGCCAATAAGGTTTTAAATCGGCACAAAAGTAACTACATTAAGCCAGACACCAAATCAGGAAAATTACCGTTTACTAATCTTGTTTAGGGAAATAACGCGCTGCTGAGCCGATTTAAACCGGGCATTTTTAACCGCCGACAACGTTGCGTGTTTGGTTGAACGCCCCTGCACGCGCGCGCGCCACCTCCGCCAGGAAGATTGTTTTAACTCCCGGCGCATCAGGGCAATAACTTCCTGTTCGGCCAGACCGAACTGCGCTTCAATGGCATCAAAAGGCGTTCGATCTTCCCAGGCCATTTCAACAACGCGGTCAACGTCGGCTTCGGTAAGGGGTGTGTTTGTTGTTAATGATTTCATGATAGTAAGGGTAAAGTAACAGCAAGACAATTGCTGTAGTGCCAGGCTCGATGCTGAAATTAACCAACCGGTTTCAGGACAGGCATGTACTCGCAAACTTGTTGCGACGGGTAAATGTTACTACTTAATGAAAATGCGTAAAAAGGCGGATTTGCCGACGAAAATATGCCCGGTATGTAACCGGCCTTTTGCCTGGCGAAAAAAGTGGGAGCGTGACTGGGAAAATGTCGTATACTGTAGCGATGCGTGCCGGGCGATTGGAAAAGGCAGAATTGGCCAAAAAGTAGGCTAAGGTGTGCTCTACTATCGTTAATTTTGGCAGTTAACCTACACTGCCCGATGCGTCTGATTACCTACAGCCGTTTATTGATTTTAATCCTACTTGTCAACAGCTGTCGGCATGCCAAGCCCGTTGCTGTTGCCAGGAAGCCGGCCCCCAGGCCCGCGCGTCCGGTTGTTGTTGTGCCAGCCCCTGCCAAACCCGTTGCCGTAAAACCTCCCGCGCCTAAGCCTGTCGTTCCCAAGGTTGTAGTTGCTCCCGCTGATACCCTTCCGTTCGATGAAGTGACAGACCTGACGCCCGCGCCCCCCAAACGGGAATTCCGAGCGGTGTGGATCGCAACGGTCACGAACATTGACTGGCCCACCAAAAAAGGATTGCCTGTTGCCGATCAGCAGCGCGAAATTATATCCCTGTTCGATCAGCATCAGCAAATGGGCCTCAACGCCGTTGTGGTGCAGGTCCGGTCGGCCGCCGATGCGTTCTACGCCCGAAGTTCAGAGCCCTGGTCGGAGTGGCTGACGGGGCAGCAGGGACTGGCTCCCGAGCCTTTTTATGACCCGCTGGAATTCATGATTGAGCAGGCCCATCAGCGCGGACTTGAGTTTCATGCCTGGTTTAATCTCGATCGGGCATCATACAGCAAAACGGCCAGCCTTGCCCCCACCAATATCATTTACCGCAAGCCGGAGTGGATGCTGAATTACGGGGGTAAAAAACTGTTTAATCTCGGCCTGCCCGCCGTTCGCTCCTACATAGCGGGTATTGTGGCTAACGTTGTGCGCGAATACGACGTAGACGGCATTCATTTCGACGACTATTTTTATCCTTACGCCGAACCGGGGCAGGTTTTGCGCGATGACAGCACCTATAAAGCAAATTTCAACGGTATGACCAAAGCCGACTGGCGACGGGATAACGTGACAAAACTCGTTAAGGAGCTGCGGGATTCCATTCGCGCCAATAAACCCTGGATCAAGTTTGGCATCAGCCCGTTCGGAATCTGGAAAAATCAAAGCCACGACCCGGAGGGGTCAGCTACCAACGGCGGGCAATCCTATTACGAAATCTACGCCGATACCCGGAAATGGGTTCGTGAAGGACTCATCGACTACATTGTCCCTCAGGTTTACTTCAGCTCAGAATTCAACAAAGCACCTTACAAAACGCTGGTCGAGTGGTGGTCACGAAACTGCCCCGGTAATTGTCATCTTTACATCGGACATGGTGCTTATCGGGTCGGCCGAGGGTCCGAACGAGACCCCGGCTGGTGGCGACCAACGGAGTTCCCGGACCAGATGCGCTACAACCGGCAGCAGCAGGTAGTAAAAGGCAGTGTGTTTTTCAGTGCGCGCAATCTGCAGATTAATCCGCTGGCCATTCGGGATTCGCTGCAAACAAATTTCTATCGGCATCCAGCGCTGGTACCAACGATGAAATGGCTGGACAGCATTCCGCCCTTACCGCCCCGGGAGTTGAAAGTAGCCACGACTACAGATGGGGTTGAGCTGCATTGGGAACAATCGGCCGAAGCCAGCGACGGAGATGACGCCAGTGCCTACCTCATTTACCGCTTTGAAGGTCGGCGACCACGCTTACTCACCAACGACCCCCGGTACATACTGGCGCGATGCACCGGAGAATCATCCACCCGATTTCTGGACAGAACCGCCGATCCCAAGAAGAAATACACGTATGTGATTACGGCGCTTGATCGGCTCCAGAATGAAAGCCGGGAGGTAGCCATTAAAGTGCCGTAAACGCTCTCGCTACGTCATCTACAGGGCGTGCCGTGGGAAAGAAGCTGACGAGTTTGAGCAGAATACCTTCAACAACGGCGTCGGGGCAGGAGGCTCCACAAGTCAGCAACACGGTAACTGGTTCAGAAGACAAGTCATTCTCCAGTTGAGGACTATCCAGTCGGGGACTATCCAGTCGGGGAATGAAGTTTTCGGTTACGACTTCTTGCTTCGTGTGCCCGTTGAAATGCCTGATCAATGTGCTTGACAAGATTTTCTGTTCCGATTCAATAAAGTAAGTCGGTAGTTTCTCTTCGCAGAGTTCAACGATGTGCGATGTATTGGACGAGTTGTAGCCACCGGCCACGATGGCAAAATCAGCCGGGTAATCCAACAGGGTATAGGTAGCGTCCTGATTGTCGTTGGTAGCGTAACAAAGCGTATCGCGCGTATTGGCAAAATGAGCATCAACGGTCTCAGGCGTTAATGAATATCTTTGCATCATCACCTGCTTTAGGTAATCGGCTATGCTTTGTGTGTCAGAAGCCAGCATGGTTGTCTGGTTCACAACACCGATGCGTTCCAGGTTGCGTGTTGGATCGAAACCGACGGAAAATTGACCCGAAAATTCGGTGTAAAATTGCTCGGTGGGCAACTCACCCGTTATGTATTTCGCCAGCCGCTGCGTTTGCGCCATGTCTTTCACCACAACCGTCGGAGCCGCTTCTTTACTATGAGAAAACGTAGCCCGGGTTTCTTCGTGACTTGGCTTGCCGTGGACCACAACGGTGTAGTTTTTCTGGCCAATCTGGCTTGCCTTGTTCCACACTTTCTCAACAAACGGGCAGGTCGTGTCGTATTTCTCGATGTTGAGCCCCAGCGCCGATAACTGACTTTGCGTTTCCAGCGTTGTTCCGAAAGCAGGAATGATCACAACATCCTCCGGGGCTAATTCCGACCACGGAATGAGCTGTTTCCCGCTGGTATCCATGATAAAACGAACCCCCCGGTCCTGCAAATCAGCATTGACGTCAGGATTATGAATCATTTCGCTGAGCAGAAAAATACGCTTTCCTGGATTTTCAGCAATGGCTTTGTAGGCAATTTCGACCGCGTTTTCAACGCCATAGCAAAAGCCGAAATGACGGGCGATCAACAACCGGATCGGGCCGAAATCGAGTAGGGTAGGGGTAAAGTCCCGTTTCAGCTTATCGTGTTTCCGCCGAAATTCTTTCAGGGGAGTGATAATGTTGCTGCGGTAATAATCGGGGATGTTGAACGATTTCATTGACGCAAAGAGCGAATGAGTGAGATTCATTAATACAGGATTTTCGCCGAGATTCAGACATGCGTGCCACGGTTCTTAATAACAATCCACCAACTGAGCCACGCATGTCTGAATCTCGATGAAAGTCCTGTCCTATAGAGAACAGCCGAGCAGACCCCTTCGTTCGATGCAAAGGTAGCGAACCATACTATCCCGTAGTTGACTCAGAGCTGGCTTTTGCTATATTTGACAGTTACAGCACACTCACCTTCAACTATACGTAAAGCATCAAATGATAACTTCGTCTACCCAATTAGTTGACGCCTGGACCGGATGGCGTAAAATCCTTTTTCGCTTTAGTTGTATCTATATTCTTCTCTATATATCGCCCCTAAACTGGCTGAGCGATATTCCCGGTATAAATCTGCTCGGCGAGTATTACAGCAGGGCGGAAGACTGGCTGGTCAATATGGGGAATACGCACCTTTTCCATGTTAAGGACGTGCTGGTGCCCCTGAATGGCAGTGGTGATACATCCTATGGCTATGCTCAATTGTGCTTCTTTCTATTAGTGGCGCTGGTGGGCACTATTATCTGGACACTTGTTGACCGGCGTACAAATTACGATACCGCGTATTATTGGTTGCTGGTGTTGGTTCGCTATTATGTTGCCATGGTTGCCTTACGGTACGGAATTATTAAACTGTTTGGTTTTCAGATGGTCTTCCCGTCATTGAGTGCCCTGGCTACCCCGCTGGGTGATTACCTGCCGATGCGCTTTGCCTGGTATTTTATCGGGTATTCAGCGCCGTACCAGTTCTTTTCCGGGGCGGTCGAAGTAGTTGCTGGCGTGCTGCTGTTGTTCCGTCGCACGAGCACCCTGGGAGCGTTTATCGCAGCTAGCGTGTTTCTGAATGTGATGATGATGAATCTCTGCTACGACATACCCGTCAAGATATTCTCCATTCATTTGTTCCTGTTCAGCAATTTTCTGCTGATCGGCGATGTCAGGCGTCTACTAAACTTCTTCGTCTTTAACCGACCGACCCAGGCGACCGCCCGGTTCGTACTGCCTAAAAAGTGGATGAAAAGAAGCCAGCTTGCGTTAAAAATCGTTTTTTTTATCCTGTTTCTGGTGCTTCCTCTCATCCAATTCTCGTCTTCTTCTTCCGACCAGGGACCTGCTCCGAAAAAGCTGGCTACCGGCTTCTTCACCGTCGATCAGTTTCAGGGTATTCCCGTCGATAGTTTACGCTGGAAGGACGTTGTTTTCGAAGCCAATAATTCGGGTAGTATTCTAACGGCAGATACTTTATTCCGGCAGCGTTATCACCGGGCTTATTTCAGCTACAAGCTCGATTCAGCAGCGCATACGATAGCGTTTAAGCGGTTTGCTTCGGATACAACGGCGTTGTTCACTATGGCCTACACCATGCCGGATACCAACCAGATTTTGCTGCGGGGCAAAATTCGGACTGATTCGGTGGTTATCGGACTCAAGCGGCAAAATCGTCATTTTCAGCTGGCCGAACGACAGTTTCATTGGCTATCGGAAGCAAATCGGTAGTACCTAAATTGACTGTAGACTGAAAAGTTCAGTAGCCTATAGTCCGTGAGGACACAGACCACAGGACCGGATGGTTTTGCTGACGCGAGTGTGGTTCGTGAAGACACGAACCCCGGAGCTAGACAGGAAAATACCTTTATGCCCAGACGATTGCTGAAATACAAAGACTATGATGTTCATAGCGTGACAACCGTATCGAATGGAAAACGAAACGCGAACATCGTTACCTGGCTTACGCAAACCGATATGGGGAGTAAGGTGCTGGCCGTGGCGCTGTACAAAGCCGATTACACCATTGAGCTGGTGCGGGAGAGCGGTATCCTGAATGTGAACTTACTAGCCATTGATCAGACATCGCTGATTCGCAAACTTGGTCAGCAGTCGGGGCGCGACAAAGACAAGTTCAACAAGTTGCATTATGCACTGGACGAACGGGGGTGTCCGTATCTGACCGAAGCCATTGGGTATGTGCAATGCCGCGTCAGCCACAGCACCGACGCCGGAGATCACGAGTTGTTTATCTGTGAAGTGGTCAGGCAAGTTGTGCTCAATCCGGACAAAGAGGTAATGACCAACGCCTTCCTGAAAGCCAGAAAGCTTATCCGGGGCTGATGCATGGTATGGCCGAAAAAGAAGCCGGTCCCTCATCATTCGTAATTCATCATCACTTTCAGAATGTCGTCCAGATACTCACGGGAATTAGCTAGTCGGGGTACTTTGTGCTGGCCACCGATTTTACCCCGATGCTTCATCCAGGCGTAGAACGTACCCACAGGTACAACATGCACCCGAGGCCGTTTGAGCACCATATCGTTGTACCGTTTGGCATCGTAATCAGAGTTGATTTTTCGAAGGGTTTCGTCCAGGATCTGATTGAATCGCTGCTGATTATCGGGCTCCTGCGTAAACTCGATCACCCATTCATGGCAACCATTAGCCCCGTTCCTCATGTAATTCGGCCCGGCAGTGTAGTCCGCTATAACGGCTCCCGTCGCTTCGCAGGCCTGCGTAATAGCCGTCTCCGCATTTTCGACAATGACCTCTTCGCCAAAGGCATTAATAAAATGTTTGGTACGACCACTTACTTTTAACCGGTGCGGGTACAGCGATGTAAACCGAACCGTATCGCCCACCTTGTAACGCCACAAACCGCCGTTGGTCGAGACGATCAGCGCGTAGTTTTTGTCCAGTTCAACCTCGTCGATTGTGAGCGCTTTTGGATACAGCTGATCGGCTTCCTGAAGCGGTACAAACTCATAGAATATGCCGTAATCGAGCATCAGAAGCATTTCACCCACGCGGGACAGGTCGTCCTGAATAGCGAAAAAACCTTCCGATGCATTGTAAACTTCCTGATAGCGAACGGCCTTTGATGGGAAAACGTGATGCTGGAATAACTCCCGGTAAGGCTGAAAATTAACCGCTCCGTGCATCAGTACCTCGAAGTTCGGCCACACCTCCAGAATGTTGGTTTTGCCCGTCAAGGCCAGAATTTTATCGATCAGAACCATGCCCCAGGTAGGCGTACCAAGCATACTGGTTACGTTTTCCTGTGAGGTAATCTCGGCCATCCGTTCCAGCTTAGACTCCCACTCGTCCATCAGGGCAACCTGAATCGACGGCGTACGAATGTACTGCGCCCAGCTGGGCAGATTGGCCATGACCACCGCCGACACATCACCAACCGCGCTGTTCGTAGCCAGCGCGTTGGGGTGAAGGCTACCCCCAATGGATAATCCCTTACCCTCGAAGGCCCGGCTGTCGGGGTTGTTGGCTATATACAGCGCCATCATATCCTTACCACCTTTGAAATGGCTTTCATCCAGCGATTCTGTGGTGACAGGAATAAACTTGCTACGGGCGTTTGTCGTACCCGACGATTTGGCAAACCAGCGTACCGGCGAGGGCCATAGAACCTTGCTCTCGCCCTTCATGACCCGTTCTATATAGGGAAATAGATCTTCGTAACTCGAAACAGGAACCTGTTGCTGAAAGTCACGAATGGTTTGAATGGATGTGTACCCGTGCTTTTGCCCCCATTCGGTTCGGCGTCCCGCCCGAATAAGTTGCGTGAAGACTTTCTGTTGCACCGCACCGGGGTGTTGCATCATGGCTTCGATGCGTGGCAATCGCCTTTGCAAGAGCCATTTGAGCGTGGTATTTAGAACAGTCATGAAGCTAAAGTAACATAAACCAACCAAATTGAGGAGGTTAGTGATGAAAACGTAAAACCGGTCAGTAGGGTTTATAATCCGCTTGCCCGGTCCGGGTAATCGGTAATCAGGCCATCGACGCCCCATTTCTTCAGTCGTTCCATGTCGGCACGCTGATTGACCGTCCAGGGAATCACTTTAATTCCTTGCTGGTGCAATCGGGCAATTTTTTCCTGGCTGAGCAGGCGGAAATGAGGGCTGTATATGTCGGGCCTGACATCAAGTTCACTCAGGTTTTTTTCTGGGCTCCGCAAGTTTTCAACTAGGGCCGACAGTCGCACTGTAGGATACTTACCTTCCTGCATCCCCTTTTTCCATTGATTTAATATGGCAAAGTCAAAGCTTTGGATAACGATACGGTCTGTCTTGACGTTTTCTGCCAAAAGTTGTTTTTTCAACACCG
Source organism: Spirosoma lituiforme (assembly GCF_054776635.1). NCBI lineage: Bacteria > Pseudomonadati > Bacteroidota > Cytophagia > Cytophagales > Cytophagaceae > Spirosoma > Spirosoma lituiforme. The sequence continues at coordinate 476,986 of NZ_BAAHBO010000003.1, read as the reverse complement.
CCTGTACCAGTTCACAAAAAACGGCCGGCTCCGGCTGGCTTCTATTGTATTCGGATCGCTCACTTTTGATTTCGATGTTATACGAAAATACGGGAAGATTCTTTGTTTTCCGGTAGGCTTCGGCCTGCTCGATAACCTCGCTTAGCAGGGGTTTATACGCCTTCATTTTTTGTTGTTCCGGATAAGCCGGGTTACCGTTCGAGCCAACATCATACCGCTTGATATCGGCATAATCCATCTCATAGAGCAGCAGCTTTTTCTGGTTTTTCTTATCGACTGGTACTCCGTCCGGGGCAATGCTGAATGCTGAATTGAAGTAAGGCTCGTGTGAAACAACTACCTGCCGGTCTTTACTGATGACGACATCCATTTCCAGGGTGGTTACGCCCAGATCGAGGGCTTTCCTGAACGCGGGGATCGTGTTTTCAGGCATCAACCCCCGGCACCCCCGGTGCCCTTCCAGATCGAAGGAAGGAGAATCGGACTGAGTAAGAGCAACATAAATCATGAAAAACAGGATGGCTGAAACGCGCATAAAACATAAAGGATGGCTGTCAAAAGTACAGATTCTTTTTTAGCCATGAAGCAGTTCAATGTTCTACTTGAGAATGACTTCACTAGGTTGCGCGTCATGCCGAAACAAGTTCGGTATCCCAAAGTCTCCTGTAAGGTAAGTTGGAGATGCCGAAACAACGGGGCCGCCCGAGCGGTTGGGCATGACGTAACAGGAAACTATTTTTCATGCGTGTAAACTACTTTCAGGTTATTTTTCTGAAATCCCTAACGGAATCACCCGCGAAGACTGCGACAGATAGCCACTTCCGTAATTGAACTCTACTTTTCTTTTTTGACCAGGCCTGATCGGTTCTAAAAGCGAAAACGTGCCCGATCCTACGCGTGTATACATAGCCTGATCGTTCGCTACGCTGTACACCCTCAGAGGGCCGTTGTTCTGCGTAGCTATGTAATACAGCTGACCGTTGCCCACCGCAAGACAGGCTAGTGCTTTCGCGTCTCGGTCAACAATAAAACCAGACTTTGCGGGTGTCAGTGCCGTGAACTTTCCTCGCCCGTTGCCCAGCAAACACAAGCCCAGGCCAGCGTCCTGTAAGCCCGACAGTACTTCGGTTGCGTAATCATTGCCTACCAGCAGAATATCCAAATTTCCATCCTGGTTGAGGTCGGTAGCCAAACTGCCGAAGACAGGCGAAAACTGTGCCTCAATGGGTAGTTCGTGCGGAAGTAAAAGGCCTGCCCGGTTCTCGATGTAGGCTGATGTTAAGTAAGTAGCCCGCTTAATGAATGCCTGCTTTTGGTCATCGGCCGATAGCAGACTGCTCATCGTTGTATTACCGTAAGCGGAATAAGACGTCATTTTCTTTTTAAATGACGGAATCTGGTCGGTGAGCACATCGCGGGGATGGAATGGATATTCAATACCACCGGTAAAGAAACTCAGAATGGGGTCCAGCGTGCCATTTTTATCGTAGTCAGCGGCATAAACGGATACCGGCTGATTGGCTGATGCCTGCCATCGACTGTTCAGGCCAAAGTTTCCGGCGATGTAATCCATATCACCATCGTTATCGAAATCCCCGGCGGTCAGGCTGTTCCAGAAACCAACAGCTTTGGCCAGTTCAGGCATTGGTTTCGGCGCGAGGCCGCGGCCCGACTGATTTTTAAACACGCTGACAGGCATAAATTCACCCGCCACCATAAGGTCTTGCCAGCCATCGTTATCCACATCGGTCCAGAGCGCCGAGCAGACGAGCCCAGCCCGGCCCAACCCCGGAGCCAATTGGTCGGTTACGTCCGTAAAGTGAACGTCTTTCCCTTTTTCGTTCTCATTGCGTAGCAAATAGCTGCGGGCGGCTTCGGGGTAGCGCTGCGGCACAATTCGGCCACCAATAAATAAGTCCAGATCGCCATCGTGGTCGAAATCGGTAGCCACAACGCACGAGCCGCTGGACATGGTGTTGGGAAGCGCCTTTAGCGACGCCCGAAAGTTTCCTTTCCCATCATTCAGATAAAGGCTGTCCTGACAACTGGCTTCGTCGCGGCCAAATTCCGTACTGCCGTGAACCGTGTACAGATCAAGGTCGCCGTCGGTATCAGCATCAAATAACAAAACGCCGGTTTCCTCAGGCTTTTTGGCCGCCCGAATTCGTTGCTGAAACATCGGCTTTCCGTTAGCCGGGTTTTTCTGCTGGAGCAGAAATGTGCCCCCTCTATAAGCACTTCCTGCGATGTATATGTCATCTAACCCGTTGCCATCCACATCACCAATCGCCAGCCCCGGCCCAATCTGCGAATGCTTGTGCGAGAGGAGGGTCTGTTGCGCTTTATAATCAACGAAGTCGTCTTCCTGGTGCTGATAGTCAAGGCCAGTTGACGTCGTTATTTCCGTTAGCAAAGGCTTGACCGGTTGCTGCAACTGCATAAACGAAGGCAACTGGCGAACGGCCTTTCGCTCATCCAGAACCACCGTTTGATTCGTGACCAGATTGCGCAGTACCTGCCCGTCGCCCGTTGGCCACAGAACGCGGAGCGAGTCGATACGTTTAGCGGTACCCAGGCCCAGATGAATACCCGATGCCATTGTCGATTGGTAGCCGCGCTGGCGCGTGTATTCACTATAATACAATTTCCCTTCAGCCCAGACGGCTACTTTAGCGCCCAGCCCTTCCCGATTGCCCGGCTTACCCAACAGACTTATTTTTAGGAAATGAGTTGCCGATGAGTCGGTCGCGTTGTCGATGGTTCTGTTCTGATACATAAATGCCGGGTCGTTGATGTTGTTCATGACTAGATCCATGTCTCCATCATTATCGAAATCAGCATAGGCCGTGCCGTTCGTGAAGGACGATTCTGTGAGGCCCCATTCGTGGGCAACGTCGGTAAAGTGCAGATCGCCCGAGTTGTGGAAGAGAAAGTTGGGCTTGTAAACAGGCTCTAAATCGCTGATGCGGTTCAGTAGCTGCGTACGGCGGTCAGCATCGCTGCCAAAGGTGCCCGACTCGCGGTTATAGCTCGTGAAGTCTAGATCGGTGATGTCTTTTCGGTAGCCGTTTGTAATCAGTAAATCCCGGTGCCCGTCATTGTCCAAATCGGAGAAGAGGGCACTCCAGCTCCAGTCTGTTGCGGCTGTACCCGCCAGATAACCAATGTCAGAAAACAGCGGCAAAGCCGGAGAAGGGGAGGCCGTTGCACCCGGCCAGAAACCCCGATTTAACTGCAGCATGTTTCGGATGTATTGCGGCTGATAACCCAGCCGTCGGGCCATTTGGAAGCGGTCGTAGGGAACCGATGCGAACATCGTTTTCTGCCGCAGGTTATCATCCGGCAGCATATCCACAACGGCCAGATCGTTCAGTCCGTCGTTGTTGATATCGGCCATATCCATCCCCATGCTGTTGTGACTCTGGTGTTTGAGCGTTTCGGCAATTCGATTGCTGAATGTTTTGTTCTGGTTGTTCACCAGCCAGACGTCATTGGACTGAAAGTCGTTGGCGACGTAAATATCCGGCCAGCCATCCTGGTTGACATCGTTGACAAGAACCCCCAGTCCCCAGCCTTCATGTACTAACCCGGCCTGTTCGGAAACATCTATAAAGTGCAGCGTAGTAGAGCCAGGTGAGGTGGCGTCATTCCGGAACAGTTTATCCCGGCTGCGGGCGGAGCCGTCATTGCGGGGGCCGATCACATTATTCCGGTTGAAGGTTTCCAGCGCGTTGGTCAGCAGAAAAACGTCCAAATCACCATCGCGGTCATAATCCAGAAAGGTCGCCTGTGTTGAGTAACTTGAATCCGCCAGACCAGCCGATTGTGCCAGCTCCTGAAAATGCGGAATGCCGTTCATGTCGTTTCCCTGGTTAATGAACAGCAGGTTGGGGACGGCCTTCCGGCGGTCGGGATGAATCGTTGACACGTAGATATCCTGTCGGCCATCCTGGTTGATGTCGGCAACCGCCACGCCCGTACACCAGTATGTTGTACGCACACCCGCCGAATCGGTAATATCATTAAACGCGAACTCTCCTTTGTTGAGATACAATCGGCTCGATACCTGGTTCCCGGCAAAAAACACGTCGGACAGGCCGTCGCCGTTGAAATCACCAACGCCGACGCCCCCACCGTTGTAGAGGTACTCGAAGTCCAGTACATTTAGCGAGTCGCTTTCGGTAATGGTGTTGGCAAAGTCAATACCGGTGTGGCTAGCGGACAGCCGTTCGAAGCGTGTGTGCGTCTGGGTACAGCCCACCAGCGTGAGCAACCATAATCCAGTCAGCCTGACTACATAATGCATAGTGGAAATATAGACAGAATCCCCGGCCTGGCAACAGAGCCAGCCGGGGATCCAATTAGCGTTTATCGGATGGAGCCAAGCGGTATTCCGGCCCAAACAACAGTCTTAATAACCCGGATTCTGATCCTGTTGCGTCAACTTGCTGTTGTTATCCAGCTCCTGTTGCGGAATGGGCAATAATTCCTGTTTGCCTTTCACAAAATAGGCTATGGGTTCAGTTTTGAACTTGCTTTGCGCCCGCCAGCGCAGGATGTCGCGGTTGCGAATCTGTTCGCCAGCCTGTTCGACCCGTTTTTCGTGAATAATGGCGCGAACCACTTCATCTTTGCTGTTTACCGGATATTTAGCCGTTGGATAGGCTGGCATGGCTACGCTTTTCCGGTTTCTGATCTGGTTGAGGAGCGCTATGGCGTTGGCGCTATTGCCGGTTTCATTCTCGGCTTCGGCCATCATCAGTAACACTTCCGCGTAGCGGATCAGGCGCATGTTGATGCCCGAGGTATAGAACGTTTCGTTGTTCTTATACATCGCGGTGTACTTGCGCCAGCTGATTTTCTGAGCCGTTCCATTAAAGGTCGATGTATTGCCCTGTACCTGCGAATCCATCAGCGTGTTGAGCCCATTGTTGTAGGTATCGCCAATGAAATAGAAATTGTATTTCAGGCGAGGGTCCGTTTTGGCGTCGCCTTTGGCCGTGTGTTCGTACTCGGCCAGTAACCCATCCGACGGAATCAGGTTGCGCCAGCCGATAGCTGAATACTCCTGACTACGGGTCATGTTTTCGTTGGCCCCGTTGTCGTTGCCGTCGGCATCCCAGTTGAACCCACCGATCAGCGAAAAGCCAATCTCAAAAATTGATTCCGAGTTAAACTCCGTTTCTTCGATGAAGTTGTCGGTGTATTCATCGGTCAGCTTGTACAGTCCCGAGCTGATAATTGCCTGGAGCTGGGTTTTGGCATTGGTGTAATCGCCCTTCTGCATATATACCCGCGCTAGCAGCGCCTGAGCAGCTCCTTTCGTGGCCCGACCGAGATCTCCTCCACTAAAACTAGCCGGTAAGTCGGTCTGAATAGCCAGCAGGTCAGTGGTTAACTGCGTGTAAATATCATTGACGGACGATTTGGTTTTTGTCCCGTTAACTTCCGTCACGTAGTCGGTGTACAAAGGCACCGCGCCCCAGAACGTAACCAGATCGAAATAAGCCAGGGACCGGAGGAATTTGGCTTCGGCCACCACGCGCTTAGCCAGTGTTGTGTTATCAGTCACTTTGGCGCCGTTATCGATCACCACGTTTGCCCGGTGAATGGTCCGGTAAAAGCCATTCCAGACAGAGAACGCTACAGCATTCGTCGGGTTTTGAGCACCGATCAGAATCTGGCTGCGGGGAGCTTCTAACTGGCCACCACCCGTCGCTACGTCGTCCGAGCGCAGGTCATGCAGGAAGAACCATTCCCGGCCAGTCAGGTTCGCGCTTTGCCAGACGGCATAAACCGAGTTGACGCCCTTGAGCAGCTCGTCGGCGGTTTTATAATAATTATCCGTAGTAACCTGATTCGGATTCACTTTGTCGAGGCTGCTGGTGCTGCATCCGAAGAACAGCCCCATCGCCACTATACCCGTTGTCCAGTATGTCGATTTCATTATGACGTTAGTTATGTCTACTTTCTTAAAAACCAAGTTGTAAGCCCACCATAAACGTACGTGCCTGGGGGAACTGGCCGTAATCAATTCCGTTGGTCAATGTCGGGTTGGTGTTGCTGGTGCGTGAGCCAACTTCCGGGTCGTAACCGGTGTATTTGGTGAACGTAAGCAGGTTCGTCGAGGCAACATACACCCGCGCCCGGCCCAGGGTTCCTCGGGAGAACGATTGCAGAACGCCCACCGGTATGGAATAGCCGATGCTCAGATTCTTCAGCCGCAGATATGACCCATCTTCAATAAACCGATCAGACGTACGGGTATTTCCATTCGGGTCACCATCCACGGCCCGGGGCACGTCGGTATTGGTATTGGTAGGCGTCCAGGCCCGTAGCACATCCGTTCCCGCGTTGAACAGGCGTAGCATCCCCTGCTCCAGAACTTTTACACCATTATAGATTTTGTTGCCCTGAACGCCCTGGAAAAACAGCGCCATATCAAAGCCTCTGTAGTTTGCGGACAGGTTGAGGCCATAGGTGAATTTAGGCAGGAAACTACCCAGATTAACGCGGTCGCTGGCATCGATTTTACCATCGCCGTTGGTATCCACAAAGCGAATGTCGCCGGGTTTAGCATTGTCCTGCGTGGCAGCGGCCTTAATCTCGTCGGTGTTCTGGAAAATACCCGCCACCTTATAGCCATAGAAGTACTGGATCGACTGGCCAGCTTCGGTACGGGTAATATCGCCCCCGCCGTAATCGGCATTGGCACCGTTGAGTAGGGGAGAGACCGTTGGCCCGAGGCTCAGCACTTTGTTGCTGATAAAACTAATGTTACCCGATGCGTTGAAGCGAAAAGCCCCCTTCGTTTTGTTATAACCCAGTTGCACTTCCACGCCATCATTGCGCATGCTGCCTACGTTCACAATCGGCGACTGCGAGTAGCCGATGGATGGCGCAATGGGCTGGTTCAGAATCAGGCCATCGGTGTTGCGCTGGTAAACCTCCGCCGACAGGGTAATGCTATTGCTGAACAAGCCTAAATCCACGCCGAAGTTGCTCATTTTGGTTACCTCCCAGCTCAGGTCCGTGTTGCCCAGCCGGTCGAAGTAGGTGCCTTGCGCCCGGGCATCGCCCAGGATAGCATTGGTGTTTTGAGCGACGGCCACCTGCCAGGAGTAATCCCCAATTCCGTTGAAGCCCATCGTACCATAGCTGGCCCGTAATTTCAGTTCCGAAATGGCCGGAACATTCTTTAGAAAGGCTTCTTCGCTAACCCGCCAGCCCGCCGATACCGATGGGAAGTTACCCCACTTCCGACCAGGGGCAAACCGCGATGAACCATCCCGACGGAACGAAGCCCCCAGTAAATACTTCCCGGCATATTCATAATTGACACGACCCAGGTAGGAGAGTAATACGTTTTGCGATCGGGTGCCCGTTAAGCCTGCACTGGTGCTGATAACGGCACTTAGCTCACGAATGGTATTGGAGGCTGCCTGTCCCGTACCCGTTATTTGCAGCGTGTTGCCTGCCTGCCGTTCCGCAACGGCCACGACATTCAGCGAATGTTTGCCGAAAGTCTTCTCGTACGTTAGCTGATTTGAAATCAGAGGAGAAGCATACGTATATCGGTCATCGGATATATTGGCCAGCGCCCGCGCGTTAAAACTCTCGCTGTAAATTGGCAGGAATGAAAACGTGCGCGCCGATACATAATCAATACCACCCCGCAGCCGGTACGTCAGTCCGTCGATGATTTTGACGTCGACGTAAGCGCTACCCAGAATCTTCATGCGTTGGGTATTGCTCTGGTCCTGTAGTGCAGCCCGTACCGGGTTCTGCGGATCGGAGCCGTCTGACCCATCAGGGCCCCGATAACCACCGGGTAACGTAGGGTCTTCGATGGGCATGTAGGGCGTCATCCGGATCATGTTCTGCACCTGGGTCCGGCCACCGGCGCTTACTTCGTTGAGCTTGTCATCGTATGAGATGGTCAGTGTTTGACCAAACGAAAACCGCTTGCTGATGGCATGGTCGGAGTTGATGCGGAAGTTGCCGCGCTTGTAGCCCGTACCAAGCATAATACCCTGCTGGTTGAAATAGCCAACCGACGAATAAAAACGTGACTTCTCGTTACCGCCCGATAGCTGAACGCTGTGCTGGGTAATGGGGGCGCTCCGAAATACGGCTTTCTGCCAGTCCGTGTCCGTTTGGGCGTAGGTTTGCGTAGCCCCGGAATAGATGGGTTGATTCAAATTCGCGAAACGGGTTGGTACCGGCTGACCGGCATTGGTACGCAGGGCCGTTCCGTACTGAATGTACTCATCCCGATTGAGGAGGTCAAGCTGACGCCAGGCCGTTTGGGTGCCCACGTACCCGTCATAACTGACGTGTAATTTACCGTCGCCCGTGCCTTTTTTCGTCGTAACGATGATAACGCCATTGGCTGCCCGTGATCCATAAATAGCCGCCGAGGAGGCATCTTTCAATACATCGACCGACTCAATATCCCGGGTATCGAAGTTGTTCAGATCACTGGTTGGAAATCCGTCGATAACGTACAGGGGGTTGGCGGCATAGTTGATCGAGCCGATACCCCGGATGCGTACAATTGGCGTTTCGCCGGGCGATCCATTGCCCACGACGGTCACGCCAGGCACCCGGCCCTGAATAGCCTGCTCCACGCTGGGTACTGGTAACTGAGTTACCTCCTGCGCTGATATGGACGATATAGCCCCCGTTACCGACGCCCGTTTCTGCGTGCCATACCCGACAACGACGACTTCGCTGAGGGCTTTTACGTCGTCTAGTAAAGTAACATTGATGCGGCTCCGGCTCGATACCGGTATTTCCTGAGACACGTAGCCTACAAAACTAAAAACCAGCGTGGCATTATTCGGTGCATTCAGGCTGTAGTCGCCGGTAGCGCTGGTCGTTGTACCCCGATTGGTACCTTTAACGATAACGCTGACGCCGGGAATACCCTGCCCATTTTTGTCCAATACCTTCCCGTTAATATCGGCCAGCGGTTGGGTCGACGTCATTGACCAGCCAATACGTTCGAGTTTATCAATGGTCTGGGTTGGTAATACCGCAGCCTCATTCGATTGGTCTGCATGGGTAGTCGGGCCGACATGCTCGATTTTACGAAAAAGCCGATTGCTTTTGTCTTTCGTCGATACGATGGCGTAGAAATTCGGCTGAACTTTCCGGAACATCAACCCGGTAGCACTCAATAGGCTAGTTAATTCGGATTCCAGATTCTGATCATGGCGATTGGCTATGATCACTTTGGTGTTGACCAGGTTAGTGGGATAAATAAATGACACACCGTAGTGCTTTTCGAGTTCACCCAGAGCACTTTTGAGCGAAATAGTTCGGGTGTCGGTTGACCGACTCTGATAGGGGGCGTATCGATTGCTGGAAGCCAGAAGCTGAGCCTGAACGGATATGCTACCGGTCAGAAAAAGCAAACCAAGCGCAATTAGTTGTTTAGTCATAGTTTTGGAAGAACGGGTTATTGGATAGTAATCCGATTTGATTGCTGAGTAATATGAAGATCGAACAGGGTGGAGAGACCACTTAGAATGGTTTGCATCGATTGATTGGGGATGGTACCGGACAAGGTTTGCTGGCGTAAATCAGGATCGGCAATAACGACGGTTACTCCGTACGTATCTTCCAGCATTTGTGCTACCTCCTGTAGCGTGCTGCCATCGAAACTTAGTTTGCCGGTTTGCCAGGCCGCCTGAGCAGCCGCATCAACCCGCTTGCGGTAGTATACTTTGGCCTTCACATCCGCATAAAACAGGTCGCCGGGTTGCATAACCAGCTTTTCTTTGACCTGCTCACCGACATCGAGTCGAATCCTGCCATTGTTCAGTACCACCTTCGATCGGTTCTTTCGAGCCATCACGTTGAACTGAGTCCCGAGTACTTCAATGTTCAGCCTGTTGGGTAGGTGGACCACAAAGCGTTCATGGTTTTGCTGGTGTGTTACCCGGAAAAAGCCTTCCCCATCGAGCCATACGTCGCGGGTCTGGTGATCTGCCCAGCGGGGAGCGTAACGCAGCCGACTGTTGCCATTCAGGGTAACCACCGAGCCGTCGGGCAAGGTGATGGTCGCCATTTTTCCGAAAGCCGTTTGGCGGGTCAGGTCTTTCGGATAGATTGCCTGATAGCCGTAAAAAGCACCCGTTGCCAGTAACAGAGCCCCGACAAGCACAGCCGCCCAGCGCATGGGTTGATGCCACCAGGTTAATGGCCGGATAGATGTCTCCCTAGCCGGTGAGACCGACGGAATCATTCGCTGACGAATGGTGGACAGCAGGTAATCTGCATCGGGTGCCGGAACATTCGGTGGAGCATGCCAGTTGGCCTTCCCGAACTGCGTATCGAGCCGATGGGTCAGATACGCCTGGCCTTCGTCCGTAGCCAGCCAATCCAGCACCTGTTGGGCTTCGTTGGCGGTAATCTGGTTGGCGAAGTAGCGCTGTAGTAGCTGTTCGGTCATTGTATAGAAAGTCTTGCTACTTACCTATACACCAGCCAGCGGGGAAAGTATTATTGGAAAGAGAAAAATAATTATGGATTAATTCCAAAAATTAGCCGCAAGCAGCAGCAGAGCTTCAATGCCCGCGTGCTGGCGTAAGTACTTCCGAAGAAACTGGCAGGCCTGATAATAGTGCACCTTAACCGTATTTGTAGAAATGTGGAGTTGAGAAGCTACTTCCTCATTGGATAGCCCCTGCTCGGAACGGAGCATGAACACTAGTTTTCGCTGAGCTGGAAGCAGACGAAGACCATCCTGAAAAACAGACCCATATTCATTGAGTATAAGGGTTTCTTCCGTAGTTGTATCAACTTCAGACTGAGTTGCCTTATGGCTCAGGTGGCGAAGGATAGTCCGTTTCTCGTCACGAATGACGTTCAGAACCTGGTGCCGCATGGCGGTGCCCAGGTAGTTTCTGAGGGATTGGCGCTCGTCTAATTGAGACCGGTGCGTCCATAACTTGAGGAAAACCTCCTGAAGCGCATCCTCGGCCAAATCAGGATCTTTCACGTATTGAATAGCAATACTGTACAGATAATGGTAATATCGCCGAAACAATGTTTCGAACGCTGCTTCGTCGTGCTGCATCAAACGAAGCATTACTTCCATGTCTGTCAGTTCCATATCGCTTTTCTGAAAGAACTTATTCAGGAACTGCATTCAAAATTAGATTTTTGAATCAGCTTTATGGACAAATTTAAAAAAGATTAGACTAATCAGGAAAAGAATATTTTTTATTTGCTATGTGCAATAACAGACATACATTTAACCGTTGTTGCTTGTTTTTATGATGCGTTATACAAAAGCGATTATTCTTTCGCTGTTTACCGTAGCCTTTGTCTGGGCATTGAATCGCCCTTGGGGCAGTATCCCAGCCTTTGGTCCCTTATTAAGCCCGTTTGTTGGATTCTGGAAAAATGCGGAATCCATTGACAATACCGATGAAGAAATCACCCTTAACGGGACTACATCGCCGGTTACGGTTGTCTTCGATGAACTGGCTATTCCGCATGTATTTGCCCAAAACGATCACGACGCCTACTTTGCGCAGGGGTACCTGACGGCCCGCGACCGGCTCTGGCAAATGGAATTTCAGACGCACGCGGCTGCCGGTCGGGTTTCTGAACTGGTTGGCGATAAGGCGCTGGAACTGGATCAATACAATCGTCACCTCGGCATGGGGTTTGCAGCCGAAAGGGCCGTGAAAGAAATGCTGACGGACCCCCGGTCAAAAGAATCGGTTGAAGCGTATACGGCTGGCGTAAATGCCTGGATCAGCCAGCTAAAACCGTCGCAGTATCCCCTGGAGTATAAGTTACTGGGATACGCTCCCGAGCCGTGGCAACCCATCAAATGCGCTTACTTTCTGAAATACATGTCGGGGGTGCTGGCCCTGGGTGCCGATGACCTGAACATGAGTAATGTGCTGAAAAAAGTTGGTCCCGTCGTTACCGCTGATCTTTTTCCGGATTACCCATCTCGGGAAGATCCAATCATTCCGGTAGGAACAACGTGGAATTTTACCCCTGTCAAGGTCCCGGCCGTGCCCGCCAGTAGCCTGCCGGATACAAAACCCATTGCCCTGAACTGGCAGGAGCATGATTCCGGCATCGGCAGCAACAATTGGGCGGTTGGGGGCCAAAAGTCAGCAACGGGCTATCCTATTCTGGCGAATGACCCACACTTGTCGTTAAGTCTACCATCGATCTGGTATCAGATGCAGTTAGTAACCCCCACGATGAACGTATACGGGGCCACCATGCCTGGCTCGCCGGGTGTCATTATCGGCTTTAACAAGCAAGTGGCCTGGGGCGTTACGAACGTAGGCGCGGACGTACTCGATTTCTACCAGATTCGGTTTAAAGACGCATCCCGCCGGGCGTATTGGCACGACAACCGCTGGAAACCGGTTCGGCGTCGGCTGGAGGTCATTAAAGTGAAGGGAAAGCCAGATGTTGTCGATACGGTGTTGTATACCCATCATGGCCCCGTCATGTATGAGGCTGGCCAGAAGCCGTTCGCCAAAAATGTGCCCGTTGGCTACGCGGCCCGCTGGATCGCACACGAAGCCTCCAACGATTTCCTGACGTACTATTTGCTTGATCGCGCTAAAAACCACGACGATTACCGAAAAGCATTAGCGTATTATGGGGCTCCAGCTCAGAATTTTGTCTTTGCCGATGTAGCCAGAGATATTGCCATATCGCCAAACGGGCGGTTTCCACTTAAGTGGAACGACCAGGGCAAGTTTTTGCTGGATGGAACAAATCCCGCTCACGACTGGCAGGGCTGGATCCCCGCCAGTCAGAATCCACACGTCAAAAATCCGCCCAGAGGATTTGTCAGTTCGGCTAACCAATCATCTACCGACCCGACCTATCCGTATTATATAAACTGGCAATTTGCCCCCGCCGAGCGAGGTACCCGCATCAACCAGCGCCTTGCGGCCATGCAACGGGTTACGCCCGATAGTTTGCGGCTGTTGCAGAACGATAATATAAACCTGCGAGCGGCTCATGCCTTGCCGGTATTTCTGCCTTATGTGCAGGAGAACGAGTTGTCGGGAGAACAGGCTAAGGCGCTGGCTGTTATGAAAGCGTGGCGGTATAACCACGACGTGATGGAAATGGCTCCAACCATCTTTACGGAATGGATGCGTCAGTACATGGACGGGGTCTGGAAAGACGATTTCCCGAGCAACGACACAACCACATTACGATACCCAAGCTTTGATCGAACACTTCAACTCGCCGAGAAAGAGCCCAATGCCCGCTGGTTTGACGACGGTACCACGCCTACCCGTGAAACAATCGGTAATGTATTAACCCAAAGTTTTCGACTGGCGGTTGATTCGCTTACCCGCCAGCATGGCCCCATTGGTACGGCTTGGCAGTGGGGAAGGCACAAAGCAACCCGAATCAGTCATTTGGCCCGACTGGATGCGCTGAGTGCCCTGAACGTACAGATTGGTGGAGGGCGCGATATTGTAAACGCGACCACGGAGCGAACCGGCCCATCGTGGCGAATGGTAGTTGCCCTGGGGCCCACGCCTAAAGCGTACGGGGTTTATCCGGGCGGTCAGTCGGGCAATCCTGGCAGCCCCTACTACCTGAATATGCTCGAAACCTGGCGTACTGGTCAATTAAACGAACTACTCTATTTACAGTCAGCGCAGGACAAAAGCCCTCGTATCAAACGAAAAATGATCTTGAAATAAGAGACAGTTATCTTGTTACTCAGTTAACCGGATAATACGTAAAAAAGTGGCTCCCCAGCCGCTTATGCACTATGATCGAACTCATTCTTATTGCTGTAATAAGCCTGTTGGCTCAACTTGTTCTGCCCTGGTGGAGCCTGGCCGTAGTGGCCTTCCTTATCTGTTTCTTCCGCAGTCCGACGGCTGGTCAAGCTTTTCTATCGGGTTTTGTCGGTATTGCTTTAGTATGGCTCGTTTATGCCTTCGTTGTTCACTCCCGCACTGATGGTGTTTTTATCGGCCGAATGAGCGAACTGCTCTTTAAGACGAATACGAGTGCGTTGCCCTTGCTGGTTACCGCGCTGGTTGGCGGTTTGGTGGGTGGACTGGCCGGGTTGTCTGGCTATTTCGTTAGGCAGGCCGTCAGAAACCCACACGAAAACCGCACCGCTGGCGGTCTCCGCTCATAATTCCATAAATCCCTATACCTTTGTAGTATAAACTGCTAACTAACTGATTCGTTTCCTGTGAAGAATGCCTCGTTAATTCTAAACGTCGTCCTGACGATTGCCGTAGCCGTCCTGTACTACCTGCACTTTAAAGATCACCAGCCCGAAGCTGTTTCTGCCGTCAAAGCACCCACCGAAGCAAAAGGCAAAGCCATCGTTTACGTAAACGTTGACTCGCTGTTAACGAAATACGAATACTTCAAAGACACTCAGAAAGTCCTCGAAAGCAAACGGTTTCAATTGGAGAATGATCTGGCCGCCAAAGGCCGCAATTTGCAGAACAAAGTTGCTTTCTTCCAGCAACGGGCGGCTACTATGACCCAGGAGCAGGGCCGTGCTACCGAAGCATCGCTACAAAAGGAGCAACAGGATATTCTGGCTTACCGTGAACGGGCTGCCCAGAATCTGGCTGCGGAAGAGCAGGCAAAAAACAAACAGCTTTACGATCAGATCTTTGATTATCTGAAAAAGGAAAACGCCCAAAACAAGTACGAATTCGTTCTGGGTTATACAAAAGGCGGTGGTATTCTATTCGCGGATCAATCCGGCGATCAGACCAGCAAAATTCTGGCTGGCCTGAACAAAGAATACCAGGCGAAACAGACAAAAAAATAAAGTCTAATTACTCCTGACGATTAGCTGTTGATCCGGCTACCAGACACGCGTTTGGTAGCCGGATTCGTTTCGGATAGGTATAGCGAATCGTTTTAACAAAAGCGTTCTTTACGGAATGGTAAGCTACAGGTGAAGTCAGTCGTTGATAGCTTGATTAACGTGACTAAGCTCATCATTTTTTCTGCGCTGGAAAACCTCTCTTACTTTTCAGGTGTTCCTGCTCTTACCGGATTGCCTGATCAGTCCGATTGTTCATTAGTTCGCCCGTTGGAAGTAAATTAGTGTACCATTAATCCAACACCATCCATTTTACATTATTACATGGCCTCTGCATCTATTGTTAAACAAGTTGATATTCGAAATCGTCGGGCTTCGTTCGAGTATTCGTTTCTGGAGACGTATACCGCTGGTATTGTTCTGACGGGTACCGAAATAAAGTCGGTTCGGCAGGGGAAAGTGAATTTGCAGGACGCTTATTGCCTGATTCATGGCGAAGAACTGTTCATTCGCCAAATGAGCATTGCCGTATACACAGAAGGAACTCACTATAACCACGAGCCGCTCCGGGATCGTAAACTGCTGCTGACGAAGCGGGAGATCAGACGGCTTGCCGAGAAATTGAAAGACCAGGGCCTGACCATGGTACCGATTCGTATGTTCACGAACGAACGTGGTTTTGCGAAGATCGATATTGCGCTGGCAAAGGGGAAAAAACTGTTCGATAAACGCGATAGTATCAAAGAGCGTGACGTAGAACGGGAGATGCAGCGAGAACGGTATTAAGCCTGTTTATTGAAAAAGCTAGTAATTATATAGGGTAAAACAGCTTATGCGGGCTTTTCGCCCATATTACCTTTGTTAACCTTCTGCTGAGTATGGCCTGATATATTTTTCATAAGTATTGCCGATATGTGGATAACTCTGTAACTTGCTACCGTACAGAGGTTCCAAACGCAATATGGGTAGGAAAGTATTAGTCTTAAATCAAGATTACAGTGCCTTCAGCATCTGCTCCGTTCCCAAAGCATTTTTGCTGGTTTATCTAGATAAAGCCGAACTCGTTGCTGAATCGGAGCAGTTCATGCTCCGTACTGTTTCGGCAGAATACCCAATGCCATCGGTCATTCGTCTACATCGGTACGTGAGTCTACCCTACAAAGGCGTAATGCTCACTCGGCAAAACATTTTCAAGCGGGATGGGCATCATTGCCAGTACTGCGGTACGACGGATGATTTGACCCTTGATCACGTGTTACCCAAGTCGCGGGGCGGCAAAACCAGCTGGGACAACCTGACCACGGCCTGCAAACGGTGTAACTCCCGAAAAGGTGACGATACGCCGGAAGAAGCCAATCTCAAATTGCGGCAACGCCCTTTCAAGCCAACCTTCCTGGTTTTCCTGCGTGAGTTTTCGGGCTCCCTTGAGCAAAGCTGGATGCCCTTTCTGGCCAAAAAAGAGAAAGCGTTTAAATAAGTGCGTTAGTCTGAAAAGGCGAAGCCGAGGGTGCGGTTCAGGAAATCAGCGTAAATCGTCGGTTTCCTGGGCCACACCCTCGACTTTTACGGCCTTTTGCCCTCAACCTCAAAGAGTTTTGATTCTAACGAAACTTTTTATGGAAAGCAATTGCTATCTTTGCAATCCTTT
This sequence comes from Spirosoma lituiforme, assembly GCF_054776635.1. Classification (NCBI taxonomy): domain Bacteria; kingdom Pseudomonadati; phylum Bacteroidota; class Cytophagia; order Cytophagales; family Cytophagaceae; genus Spirosoma; species Spirosoma lituiforme. Next base: position 460,523 of record NZ_BAAHBO010000003.1, on the reverse strand, counting down.
TTCGAAAGGAAAAAATTCATAACTAAAGTCAGCCCGCCATTGACCCACGGACTGATGTACTGAGGGGGTCAGGAAACATTTTTTTATGAGCAAAACGCAGCAACGCGAACTGCCGGCATTTGATTGGGACCGGGCAGACAACAAAGGGTTTGGAAGCGGCTATTCGGTTGAAGAACACAACCGGATGTTGGAACTTTACGACAATACACTGTCGGAAGTAAAAGAGAAAGAAGTAGTAATGGGAACCGTCGTTGGGATAACGGACCGGGAAGTACTGCTCAACATCGGCTTCAAGTCGGATGGCTTAGTGCCAGCTTCTGAATTCCGGGATATGCCGGACCTGAAGATGGGTGATGAAATTGAAGTTTACGTAGAAAATCAGGAAGACCCGAACGGTCAGCTGGTTCTGTCGCGCAAGAAAGCGAAAGTGATCACTGCCTGGCAGAAAATCCAGCGTGCGCTGGACGAAGACCTCGTCATCGATGGTTTCGTTAAGCGCCGGACGAAAGGTGGACTGATTGTTGATATTTTCAGCATCGAAGCGTTCTTACCTGGCTCGCAGATCGACGTGAAGCCAATTCGTGACTTCGATGTATTCGTTGGTAAGAAAATGGAGGTTAAAGTCGTCAAGATCAATTATGCTAATGACAACGTCGTTGTTTCGCATAAAGTCCTGATCGAGAAAGACCTCGAAGCACAACGTGCTCAAATCCTGAACAACCTCGAAAAAGGTCAGGTACTGGAAGGCGTTATCAAGAACATGACCAACTTCGGTGTGTTTATCGATCTTGGTGGCGTAGATGGTCTGTTGCACATCACGGATATTTCGTGGGGCCGCATCAGTCACCCATCAGAAGTACTGCACCTCGACCAGAAAGTTAACGTGGTTGTTCTCGACTTCGACGAAGACAAGAAGCGTATCTCGCTGGGCATGAAGCAGCTTCAGGCTCACCCATGGGATGCACTGGCTGAAGACATTCAGCTTGGCTCGAAAGTGAAAGGTAAAATCGTGAACGTAGCCGATTACGGCGCGTTCCTTGAAATCCAACCAGGTGTAGAAGGTCTGATCCACGTATCGGAGATGTCGTGGTCGCAGCACCTGCGTAACCCGCAGGAATTCCTGAAAGTTGGTGATGAAGTAGAAGCACAGGTGCTGACGCTGGATCGTAACGACCGTAAAATGTCGTTGGGTATCAAACAACTAACGGAAGATCCCTGGACTCGTCCTGAACTGCGTGCAAAATACGCTGTTGGTACGAAGCACAAAGGCATGGTACGTAACCTGACCAACTTCGGTCTATTCCTTGAGTTGGAAGAAGGCATTGATGGTCTGGTACACGTATCGGATCTATCCTGGACGAAGAAGGTGAAACACCCTTCGGACTTCATTAAAGTGGGCGACGAACTCGAAGTAATTGTACTGGAACTGGACGTCGACAACCGTCGTCTGGCCCTGGGTCACAAACAACTCGAAGAGAACCCATGGGATACGTTCGAAACCGTATTCGCCGTTGGTACAATTCACCGCTGCACGATTCTGAACAAGAACGACAAAATGGCCACGCTCGAACTACCCTACGGTATCGAAGGCTTCTCGTCGCTTAAGAATCTGGGCAAGGAAGATGGTACCTTCGCTGAAGTTGGTGAAACCCTCGACTTCAAAGTGACGGAGTTCTCGAAAGAAGAGAAACGGATCATGCTGTCGCACACAAAGACGTGGCAGGAGAAAAACGAACCCGTAAAAGAAGCAAAAGCTCCGAAAGCAGCTACGCCAAAGACCGCTTCGGCACCCGCCCAGGCTGAACGTGGTGCTACGCTAGGTGATCTGGACGCTCTGGCGGCTCTGAAAGAGCAACTGGAAGGCCGGAACTAGGCTGATCTCGCTTACTCTGATTAGATGAAATGCCCCCGACCTTTTTGGATTGGGGGCATTTTTTTAGACAAGGGTTTCCTTATACCAGATAAAAGCGTATGTTTGCACTCCCGAATTCGTGACCCGTCATCAATTCGGTCTCATAAGGTTCCGTGGCCGAGTGGCTAGGCAGTGGTCTGCAAAACCTCGTACAGCGGTTCGAATCCGCTCGGAACCTCTCTTTACACAAAGTGCCATTTGACTAAGTTTCTTAACAAAGAACTGGTCGAATGGCACTTTTTTTTGTTGCCAAAAGAACAAAATCTAAGCCTGGAACCAGGCTTTTTGAATCCTGTTAATTAGAAACAATATAAATAAAATGGGCAATCAAATAACTAAAGAGCAAGTTTTGACTATACAGCAATCGTGTCGTACTTTTGGGCGCTATTAAAATGGCAGTGGTGATTATGTCAATCAACTCGATAAATATAGTTTATAAAATGAGTCGCTTCTATAAGCTTTGCGTTGCTACTGTTCTATCGCTGACACTACTGATTTCTAATAATCAGGTGGAAGCGCAGGATACAGCGGCAGCCGGTGGTGCTCCAGCTGCAGGTGCGGCAGCCCCTGCTGGGGGCGGTGGTGATGCCGAACAAGGGAAGGCGTTGTTTACAAACAACTGTGCACAATGTCACGCGGTAACTGATGAGAAAGTGGTTGGTCCTGGGTTGAAAGGAATTGAAGGACGCGCACCCAGCAAAGACTGGTTACACAAGTGGATCAGAAATTCGTCGGCAGTGATTGCATCGGGTGATGCGTATGCAAACCAAGTGTTCAACGCTAACGGCAAAGTACAGATGTCCAGCTTCCCGAACTTATCGGATGCAGACATCGACGGTATTCTTGCTTACATTGATCAGGCAAGTAAGCCTGCCGCAACTGCTGCAGTAGCTGGAGCCGGTGATACTAAAAACGCAGGTGGTGCGGGCGGTGATGGCGGTTCAGGTTCATCGATCGGTGGCCCGTCAGAATTATTCACATTTGTTCTGGTTGCACTCCTGATTGTTATGTTGCTGGTGCTTGGTGTATTGTTGGCAATCGTGACGATCTTGTCCAAAGCTGTAACGCCTGCAACGGTAGACGGGACACAGCCTGCTGCTTCGTTAGGTCAACGGATGAAGACGGGTCTTTCCGATGCATTTAATAACCCGACGCTCCGTTCGATCGTCATCTGGCTATTTCTTCTGGTCGTTACGAAAGCTACCATTGATGGTGCTTACGGTGTAGGTATTCAACAGGGCTATGCACCAAAGCAGCCCATCGCTTACTCACACAAATTACACGCTGGCCAGTACAAAATTGATTGTAACTATTGCCACACGGGTGTAAACAAGGGTAAGAGCGCTACGATACCATCAGCTAACATCTGTATGAACTGCCACGGTGTCATCAAGAAAGAGTCACCGGAGATTCAAAAGATCTACGCAGCGATCGAGAACAACCAACCCATTGAGTGGGTTCGGGTCCATAACTTACCTGATCTGGCTTACTTCAACCACGCACAACACGTAAACGTGGGTAACGTACAATGCCAGACGTGCCACGGTGCTATCGAGCAAATGGAAGTAGTTGAGCAACGTTCGTCATTGACGATGGGCTGGTGTATCGACTGTCACCGTCGTACGGAAGTTAATACCAAAGACAACGCTTACTACGATAAACTCGTTGCTTTACACCGCAAGGAAAGCAAGGAACCACTCAAAGTAGCGAACATCGGTGGTCTGGAATGTTCTAAATGTCACTATTAATATAATGTATTGCGAAGGCCAGGAAGAAATACTTATTTCTGGCTACTCTCACTGAATACATTACTCATTTTAACCATTGCCGCATACAACACGCATGGAAAATACATCTAAACGGTATTGGAAAGGGGTTGAGGAGTTACGCAATGACGCGACGTTTGTCAAGAACGCCAACAGCGAATTTGCTAACCCCGATCTGAGTGAATCATCGAACGATCTTGACGGTCTACTCGGCGGTTCAAACACCCAACGCCGTGACTTTTTGAAAGTAATGGGCTTTGGTATGGCCGCTGTTTCATTGGCTGCCTGCGAAACACCGGTACACAAAGCCGTTCCCTATCTCAACAAACCAGAGTTTACATTTCCTACAATCTCTGATTATTACGCGTCCACCTATGTTGAGGGGGGCGATTATGCTGCTATACTAGTAGAAACACGGGAAGGGCGGCCAATTAAAATAGAAGGCAACCCACAGTCAAGCATCACGAAGGGGGGTACTACCGCTCGCGTTCAGGCTTCTCTACTGTCACTTTATGACATTGACAAACTGAAAGGTGCAAAACGAGGTGAAGCAGACATCGACTGGGCTACCGCCGACCGTGAAATTATCAACCAACTGAATTCAGTTGCTGGTAAAGGTGGCGCTATCCGTATTGTCTCGTCAACCATTCTCAGCCCCGCTACCAAGGCGGTTATTGCTGATTTTGCGGCTAAATACCCAACAGCCCGTCACATTACGTACGATGCTAACTCTGCGTTTGGTATCATGCAGGCTAATCAGGCCTCATTCGGTAAAGCGGTTGTTCCTTCTTACGATTTAAGCAAAGCGGAAACGATTGTCAGCATCGGAGCTGATTTTCTGGGTACCTGGATAGCACCCCTTGAGTTCATGGGTAACTATGCTTCGACTCGTAAGATTGGTGCTATCGGTGGTGGTAAAAAAGCGATGTCACGACACTACCAGTTCGAAACTGGACTGTCAATGTCAGGTGCTAACGCTGACTACCGTACAGCTATCAAACCTTCGCAGGAAGGCTTGGTTGTAGCAGCCCTTTACAGTAAGGTTGCGGCTAAATTGGGGGGTACTGCAATCAGCGCACCATCTATAACGGTCGATAACCTTGACAAAGCCGCTAATGATTTAGCTAAATCACGTGGTAAAGCTGTAGTGCTTTCGGGTTCCAATGACCCGAACGTACAAATTGTCGTTAACGCCTTAAACAGCCTGTTGGGTAGCTACGGAACGACGATAGACATAAATACCCCCGTTAACTACCGTCAGGGTAATGATCAGCAAATGAATGCTTTCATCAATGAAACAAAAGCTGGTCAGGTTGGGGCTGTCTTATTTTACGGCGCAAACCCAGTGTATGATCACCCACGTGGTGCGGAACTTGCTGAAGCCTTACCGAAAATAGCCCTGTCTATCTCGTTCGCAGACCGGGCTGATGAAACAGCTTCACTAGTTAAGTATGTTACGCCTACTCCGCATTTCCTGGAATCCTGGAATGATGCTGAGCCAAAACAAGGTTTTTACAGCCTTATGCAGCCAGCCATCACACTAATCTACAAAACCCGTCAGTTTCAGACGAGCTTGTTGACGTGGGCTGGAAAACCAAGTGACTACCAGGTTTATCTGAAAAACTATTGGCGCGCCACACATTTTCCAAAAACGTCGGGCTTTAGTTCATTCGATGCTTTCTGGGTACAGTCGTTGAATGACGGTGTGTTTGAACCAAACAAGGGGCAGGCCATGGCGGGTGGTGTATCCTTCGCCGGAAATGTAGCGCAGGCAGCTGCTGGCATTGCACAACGGTACAAGCCAACAACTGGTATGGAACTCTCCTTATATGAGAGCTTTGCAATCGGTACCGGATCGATGGCCAACAATCCCTGGTTGCAGGAATTACCCGATCCAGTTTCGAAAGCTTGCTGGGATAATTTCGCGGCTGTTTCTCAGAAAACAGCTAAGGATATGGGTGTGGTGCAGAATGATCTGGTGACGGTTTCGTCAAACGGTAAATCGATTGAATTACCCGTATTGATTCAACCAGGTCAAGCTGATAACACAGTTTCTATTGCCGTCGGGTACGGTCGTGAGAAAGCCGGACGGGCTGCCAACGGTGTCGGAAAAAATGCGTTCCCGTTTGTAACCCTGACGAATGGCTACATCACGTACGGCTCGACAAGTGCTAAAGTTGATAAGGCGAGTGGTCGTCATGAGATTGCCCAGACACAAACCCACGATACGGTTATGGGTCGTCGGGCTGTGTTGCAGGAAGCAAGATTAGCTGCTTATCAGAAAGACTCGCAAGCTGGTCGGTATAAGCCAAAAGTGCAGACATCGGTAGGGCCAACTGATCCAACAGACATTACACTGTGGAACGGATACGGTAAGCCAAACCACTCATGGGGTATGGTCATTGACCTTAACTCATGTATCGGATGCAGTACTTGTATCGTGGCGTGTAATGCAGAAAACAACATTCAGGTTGTTGGTCGCCAGGAGGTACTGAACCGGCGTGAAATGCACTGGATGCGGATTGACCGTTATTATAGCAGCGATGCCGAAGCTGAAGACTACTCGGCTCTGGAGGTAGCTTCGGCTAATCCCGAAGTAACATTCCAACCAATGCTTTGCCAGCATTGTAGCAATGCTCCCTGTGAAACGGTTTGTCCAGTTCTGGCCACAACACACAGTACCGAGGGATTGAACCAAATGACGTATAACCGTTGTGTTGGTACACGCTATTGCGCGAATAACTGTCCGTATAAAGTGCGTAGATTCAATTGGTTCAAGTATTTTGACAATGATAATTACGATTATCATTTCAATAACGACCTTGGCAAAATGGTCATCAATCCTGATGTAACAGTTCGCTCACGTGGGGTAATTGAGAAATGTTCTTTCTGTGTACAACGGATTCAGGAAACAAAATTGACCGCTAAGAAAGAACGCCGTCGGTTAACACCTGACGAAGTTCAGACAGCTTGTGCTCAGTCTTGCCCAACCAATGCCATCGTTTTTGGGGATATGAATAATCCCGAAAGTACGATTTCCAAAATACTTGAAGTCGAAGAGGAAGGCCGGGCTTTCCACGTACTGGAAGAGATCAACGTGAGACCACAAATCTCATACCTGACAAAAATCCGGAACAAAGACGAAGAGGTTAAGCAAAACAAGAACGCTACTCAAGAATCACACGCTTAAAGTAAATGCGAGTTACGATTTGTGGCCACTGAATTTAGAACAATCCATTACCACAAATCGTAACTCGTGTATCATAAATCATACATTGTAAATCAGTAAGATATATGTCGCATGTAACATCAGCCGTTAGAACTCCCCTCGTCACCGGTGGCAAGACATATGCCGACGTGACGGAGGATATCAGCAGACAGGTTGAAGGAGCTCCTACCCGTGAGTGGACTATCGCCTTCACCATCTCGGTGGTTGTGCTGATATACGGGGCCGCCTGCGTATTCTGGACGTGGTGGGAAGGATTGGGCGTTTGGGGTCTGAATAAAACCGTAGGCTGGGCGTGGGATATTACAAACTTCGTTTGGTGGGTAGGTATCGGTCACGCTGGTACACTAATCTCCGCCATCCTGCTTCTTTTCCGTCAAAAATGGCGGACAGCGGTAAACCGGGCTGCCGAAGCCATGACCATCTTTGCCGTATTATGTGCAGCCAGTTTTATCCTAATGCACATGGGACGTCCCTGGTTGGCTTATTGGGCCTTACCATTACCCAACACATTCGGCTCGTTGTGGGTAAACTTCAAGTCTCCACTTGTCTGGGACGTGTTCGCGATCAGTACGTACTTTACGGTATCGCTGGTATTCTGGTATATGGGTCTCGTGCCTGATTTGGCTACGATCCGTGACCGTGCTCGTAGTAAAGTGTCACGGTACATCTATGGTGCTTTTGCTCTGGGATGGAATGGCTCTGCAAAAACCTGGGCCCGTTATGAATACATGAGTTTGATTCTGGCAGGTTTGTCTACTCCTCTTGTATTATCTGTACACACGATCGTAAGTATGGACTTTGCTACTTCGGTGATTCCGGGCTGGCACACAACTATATTCCCTCCTTATTTCGTTGCTGGTGCTATCTTCTCGGGTTTTGCCATGGTACAAAACCTGGTCTTGATCATTCGGGTAGTGTTTAAGCTGGAAGACTACATTACGCTTGAACACATTGAGTCGATGAACAAGGTCATCACCTTGACTGGATCGATCGTAGGGGTAGCCTATTTGACAGAGTTCTTTATCGCTTGGTACTCGGGTGTCGAGTTTGAGAGTTATGCCTTTATTAACCGGGCAACTGGTCCATATTGGTGGGCATACTGGGCCATGATGACCTGTAACGTAATTACGCCCCAGTTGTTCTGGTCGCGGGCTATTCGTCGTAGCATTGTCTGGACGTTTGTTCTATCGGTTATCGTGAACATCGGGATGTGGTTTGAGCGATTTGTAATTATCGTGACGTCTCTTCACCGTGATTACCTGCCGTCCAGCTGGGCAATGTTCCACCCAACTCTATTTGACATCAGCGATTACATATTCTCGTTCGGGTTTTTCTTCACGCTGTTTCTTTTGTTCTCGAAGTTTTTGCCAGTAGTGAATATGGCCGAAGTGAAAACGGTAATCAAGTCATCTTCGGAGAGATTGCCTGTATCTGTATCGGGTGTTGCTAAAGGTGAGCGCGTTACAAACCCAACATTTAATAAAGACGTAGAATAAAACTATTCCAAGTTTTGGGTCGAGGGTGTAACTACCTTGATCTAAAACTTGAAATCGGAAACTTGAAATAGATTAATAAAAGTATGTCAGACGTAAATGGTAACGGTAAATTCTTAGTCGGCATCTATGATGATGACGATGTTGTACTGAAAGCCGTTAAAGATGTTAAGGGGGCAGGTGTTCGGATTCATGAAGTATATTCTCCATTTCCGATTCACGGATTAGACATTGCGCTTGGCCATCCTCGCAGTCGTCTCGGCATCGCAGCCTTCCTGTTCGGCCTGAGTGGTACGTTAACCGCCTTAGCGCTAACTTATTACACGGAAGGATTTGACTGGCCAATGATCGTTGGTGGTAAAGATTCTTACTCACCTGTGATATACGTACCGATCATATTTGAGTTAACGGTTCTTTTCTGTGCTCTGGGCATGGTCGGCACCTTCCTTGTATCGAATGGGCTGGGTCCGACGGTGAAACCATTGATGTACGATCTAAGAACAACCGACAACAAATTTGCCATGGCTATCGACTTGAGCAAAAACAACCTTGTTGAAGGTGATATTGAGCAGATTCTGAAAAAATCAGGCGCTGCTGAAGTTAATGTTAAGCAGTTCTAATGTTCAGAATAAGAATGATTACTAAACATACAAGTGTAGCAACACTGGCTGTTATTGGACTGTTATTCGTAGGAACGTCTTGCAAGGATAATCACAATGACACTGGGGTCGTGTATGCCCCCCAGATGTACGAGCCAGTTGGTTATGAGCCGTATAAGCAAACGCAATCTAATCCGATCAATGTAAAAGATCATGGATTGAATATGCGTCTGCCAGCGCAGGGAACAGTAGCTCGGCCAAATTATCATACAACATTTGGTGAAGGTGCTAATAAGACAACTGACCTGATGATGTACAACATTCCTGCTGACAGTATCGGGATAGCTGAGCGAGTGTTGACGAATCCAATTGCAGATTCCGAGAAGACACAAGCAGAGGGACAAGTTTTATACACTCGCTATTGCAGTCATTGCCATGGTGCGACAGGAAAAGGAGACGGCCCGGTAGCAGCACAATACAAGGGTGTACCAAACTACTCGACGGATGCTTACAAAACCATGAATGATGGTCACATTTTCCACGTTATCACACATGGAAAAGGCCGTATGTGGCCCCATGGTTCTCAGGTAACGCCGGAAGATCGGTGGAAAATAGTACAATACGTTCACAAACTCCAGCAAGGATAATTTAACGAAGGTGTAAGGTATGAATTGGCAGTGATCAATTTGTAGATTCTTAAACCTATCGTGTTTCAATTAATTGACAAACCAATAAGAATGGCATCGGCTCACGCAATACCGTCCTTAGACGAAGAATTTGAATTTACTGCGGACTCCAAACGTCGGTTGATGATTGGCATCGGAGCCGGAGTCGCGTTAGTAGCAATTGGCGCCTATCTGTTAGCATCTGGTGCTGGTTCGCACGAGACTCATGCAGTAGCGCACAGCGCTGGAGGACACGAAGCACATGGCGCTGGCCATCATGCGTACAAGTGGACAAATCGTTTATGGGCCAACGTCTGGCTGAACGCCATTTATTTCACGGGCGCATCGGTTATCGGGATGTTTTTCATCTCTTATAATTACTTGGCGCAGGCTGGCTGGTCATCGGCTTTTAAGCGGATTCCTGAAGCGTTACCTGCCTTCTTACCGTTCACGGGGATTGCTATAATCGCTGTTTTCTTTCTTGCTGGGCATGATTTATTCCACTGGACCAATCCAGCTTTGTACGATGTTAACAGTCCAGAGTTCGATCCTATTATAAACGGTAAAAAAGGATTTCTGAATACTCCCTTCTACTTGGGTCGTATCGTTGCTTATTTCGGATTATGGTACTTCATGTGGCGTATGATCCGTAATTACTCTCTACAGGAAGATTTAGAGGGTGGGACAGCGTATTACGACAAGAGTATCAAACTGGGTACCGCCTTCCTGCTGGTGTTTGGTGTTACGTCATCTACTTCCGCCTGGGATTTTGTGATGTCGATTGATACACACTGGTTCAGCACCATGTTTGGCTGGTACACACTGGCGAGTTGGCACGTAACGGGCCTGGCAATCATTACGCTAACTGTTGTTACGCTGAAAGAAAGGGGTTATCTGAAAATTGTTAACGATAGCCACTTACAGGACCTAGGTAAGTTTATGTTTGCCTTCAGTATCTTCTGGACTTATGTTTGGTTTGCGCAGTTTATGCTGATCTATTACGCCAATTTACCTGAAGAAACGATCTATTATAGAGAGCGTTTTAGCGGGTTTGGCGGTATCTACAAAGCACCCTTCTTTATTAACTTATTTCTGAACTTTGTTTGCCCATTTCTCATTTTAATGACAAGGGATTCGAAGCGGACATACGTCATTTTGAAGCTAGCGGCATGGTGTATTATCATTGGTCACTATTTTGATTTCTACGTCAATATCATGCCTGGGACGGTAGGGGAGCACGGCGGTTTTGGACCGGTTGAATTCGGGATGATTCTGATTTTTGCGTGTGGTTTTATCTGGACAATCTCTTCGCAGCTGACGAAGGCAAACTTGATTCCCAAGAATCACCCGATGTTAGAAGAAGCAATACACCATGATATTTAATTAATAATCCGTATCGAGATGGTTTATATAATCGCTTTATTGTCAGTAATCTTTTTGGGTTTAGCGGCCATGGTCGTTTCCAAAATGGGTGCTGTTGTGAAAAACGCAAACGGCCCTACAGTTGAGGGTCAAATAGGCATGAGCAATCGTATTAACGGTGCCATGTTCATGATCTTCTTCGTTGTTGGTTTGATAGGAGCTGTTTGGTCGTTCATGTACGCTCGTCAGTTCTTTCTTCCTGAGGCTTCATCTCCTCATGGCCGGCGTACGGATAACCTTTTCTGGATTTCTATGGCCATGATTACAGTAGCATTTGTTATTACCAATGCGCTGTTGTTTTTCTTCGCCTGGAAGTACCAGCATAAGGAAGGCCGGAAAGCAGCCTACTATCCTGAGAACCATAAATTAGAGTTGATCTGGACGATCGTTCCAGCTGTGATCATGGCTGTCATGGTATTTACGGGATGGCGTGCATGGCGTGATATTATGGCAGAAGCGCCTGCTAATGCGCAGGTCTTTGAAATTGTAGGAAAACAATTCAACTGGATTGCCCGCTATCCAGGTGTGGATAATAACAAGCTTGGATCGTATAACTACAAGTTGATTGACAACAACAACGAAACGGGTATTGATTATACAGACGAAGCATCCTTTGATGATTTCATATCTACATCGGAACTGCACATCCCGGCTAACAAGCCAGTCTTGTTAAAGATCCGTGCCCGTGATGTACTACACAGCGTTTTCATTCCCCACTTGCGTGTTAAGATGGATGCTGTTCCAGGTATGCCAACAAGGTTTTGGTTCATCGCTGACAAGACAACGGATGAAATGCGGAACATTACAGGCAACCCTAATTTCGGTTACGAGATTGCTTGTACTGAAGTTTGCGGACAGGGTCACTTTTCCATGCGTATTCGCCTGATCGTTGAAGATGAAGCATCATGGGCTGCTTGGTGCAAGCAACAAAAACCTTTGCTGACCTCTACTCCGGAACTGGCAACTCGGATTCCTGCTAACCTGAAAGCGAAAGCGGCAAAATACTTGCCAGCCGATGCTACGGCCGCCCCGGCGGATAGTTCAACTGCGTCATTACCGAAAACAGGTGGAGTAACAACAGCTGTTGCAAAACTTCGTTAAATCTAACCTTACAACAAACCAAATACTATGGCGACTGTAGCAGCTAATTCGGCGGTTGTGGCACATGCAACAGAGCATGACCATCATGAACCGCAAAGTTTCTGGCGCACATACATTTTTTCTGAAGACCACAAAACCATTGCTAAACAGTATCTGATTTCGGGTATTATTTGGTCGATCATTGGCATCAGTTTATCTGTAATGTTCCGGCTTCAGCTAGGTTTTCCGGCTATGAAGCTTGAGTTTCTGCGCCCTATCTTAGGTAGTTGGATTAATGAAACGGGTAAACTAGATCCAGATTTTTATCTGGCTTTGGTTACTATGCATGGCACCATCATGGTGTTCTTTGTACTAACTGCAGGTTTGAGTGGTACATTTTCGAACTTCCTGATTCCTTTGCAGATCGGTGCCCGTGATATGGCCTCAGGTTTCCTGAACATGTTATCTTACTGGTTCTTCTTTCTGGCCAGCGTTATCATGTTTTCGTCGATGTTTATTCAGACAGGACCCGCTGCAGGTGGATGGGTGATTTACCCGCCGTTGAGTGCACTACCTCAGGCACACAAAGGTTCTGAGTTGGGTATGACCCTTTGGTTGACCAGTATGGCATTGTTCATTGTATCGCAGTTATTAGGTGGTATAAACTACATCACCACGGTAATTAACCTGCGTACACGAGGTATGTCATTCAGCAAACTTCCCTTGACAATTTGGGCGTTTCTTCTGACAGCTATTCTAGGTCTTATTTCCTTCCCAGTTCTTTTATCAGCTGCTTTACTGTTGATTTTTGATCGCAGCTTTGGTACCAGTTTCTATCTGTCTGAGATCTACATTAAAGGAGAAGCACTTCCGAACGTTGGAGGTAGTCCGATCCTGTTCCAGCACTTGTTCTGGTTCCTTGGTCACCCGGAGGTATACATCGTGCTGCTGCCAGCCCTTGGCATGACTTCGGAAATTATCGCAACTAATGCTCGTAAGCCAATCTTTGGTTATCGTGCCATGATCGCGTCAATGATGGGCATTGCCTTCTTGGCTTTCATCGTATGGGCTCACCATATGTTTGTAACGGGTATGAACCCTTTCCTTGGGTCAATCTTCATGTTTCTTACGCTGATCATTGCGGTTCCGTCGGCTGTAAAGGCATTCAACTACATAACGACATTGTGGCGTGGTAATATTCGATTTACTCCAGCAATGCTGTTCTCTATTGGTCTTGTATCCTTCTTTATTTCTGGTGGTATCACTGGATTGATCTTAGGAAATTCGGCTTTGGATATTCAGTTGCACGACACGTATTTCGTTGTTGCTCACTTCCACTTGGTAATGGGTGCTGCATCGGCCTTTGGTTTGTTGGCTGGTGTATATCATTGGTTCCCCAAGATGTTCGGACGGATGATGAACGAGAAGTTAGGCTATATTCACTTCTGGCTGACGTTTATCGGAATATATCTGGTCTTCTTCCCAATGCACTACGTCGGTATTGCTGGATTCCCACGTCGGTACTATGCGTTCACGAGTTATGATTTCACGAAGAATATCTTCGCCGATATGAACTCGTTTATAAGCTTGGCTGCTATTTTCACGTTCACCGCCCAGTGGATTTTTGTATATAACTTCGTGTACAGCCTGTTCAAAGGTCGTAAGGCAACTATGAACCCATGGCAGTCGAATACATTGGAGTGGACTACTCCGATTGTACCTGGTCATGGTAACTGGCCCGGTGAGATCCCTGCTGTTTATCGCTGGCCGTACGACTACAGCAAGCCAGGGGCGAAGGACGATTTCATTCCTCAAAACGTACCCTATTCTCAAACACTGGAATCTAATCTTCCGCATGAGAACGAGTTGATCGGATTAGAAAAAGAAATCGAGGCACAGAATCTGAATGATCAGTTCAAACAGCCTCATTGATAAAAAAGAACGGCGCTTCCGAAACCTTGTATCTTTAACAATAGTCGTTATTTATCTGCTTATCCTGGCAGGCGGTGTTGTTAGAGGTACAGGTTCCGGAATGGGCTGCCCTGACTGGCCAAAATGCTTTGGCCGTTGGGTACCTCCGACCGAGATCTCGCAGCTACCAGCTAATTACCAGGAGATTTATGGAACCAAACTGAAGGGTGAAGTCTTATTTAACCCCGTAAAAACCTGGATAGAATACACCAACCGTTTACTGGGTGTTTTATCGGGTTTTCTTGTTTTTGCTACTTTAATTGCTTCGCTTTCTTATTTACGAAAAGACCGGATCATTGTTCTCGGTAGCTTTGCTGCCTTTCTCTTGATTGGTCTAAACGGTTGGTTGGGTTCTCGTGTTGTTGCTAGCGAATTAGCTCAATACGTTATCACTCTACATCTGTTGTTAGCTATATTAGTCGTGTTTGCCCTGCTGTTTGTATGGGTAAGATCGAGGTATCACGATTGGAGAATAGAGAGCGTGGGAACCGGTAAACTTCGTTTATTGCTGGTTATTACGTTGTTCCTGACGTTAGGTCAGATTGTGCTGGGTGCACAGGTCAGGGATGTGTTAGATAGCGTAGTTAAGCGGGTAGGGTACGGGGAACGAGATACCTGGATTAGCCAATTGGATTGGCGGTTCTATGTACATCGCTCATTCTCGATAGTGATTCTTGCTTTTCACCTCGGTGTTATCTATCAACTCCGTAAGCTTAACAAAAAAGGTCATTTGACAAGACTGACAGGTATATTGGTCAGTCTTGTTGTAGCAGAGATTAGTACAGGAGTTATCATGGCCTACTTAGGTGTACCTGCCTTTGCTCAACCTATACATCTGGTTCTGGCTATATTAATGATTGGTCTTCAGTTTTCGATTAGTCTGCTCTTGACACCTAATCTAATGGAGACAAATAGCGTAAACCCAACAAGTCGACTTGTAAAAGCTTAATATGGAAAAAGTACTGGATTGGACCATCATTAACGAAAAAGTAAAAGCATACATTGAATTAATAAAACTCAAACTTACCCTGGCTGTCGTATTCTCTGGCGTGTTTGGTTATTGTCTAGCTATTGACCAGGTTAGCTGGTGGAAGATAATTATTTTAAGCGTTGCCTCAATCAGCATTACCGGAGCAGCCAACATCATCAACCAAATTATTGAGAAAGAGTCGGATAAAGTAATGAAGCGTACGGCTGTACGTCCCCTGCCAACGGGTCGTTTATCTGTCAATGAGGCTGCCGCTTTTGCATTCATTCTGTTTGGACTAGGCTGTTTTCTATTTGTTGAGTTCTTTAACATAAGGGCCGCAGCATTGGCAGTTCTGTCGCTTCTATTGTATGGATTTGTTTACACGCCACTGAAACGGAAAGGGCAGATTGCTGTCTTTGTCGGCGCGTTACCGGGGGCATTTCCCCCCATGATTGGCTGGGTCGCAGCGACCAATCATTTTGGCTGGACACCAGGTATATTGTTTGCTATTCAGTTTTTCTGGCAGTTCCCTCATTTCTGGGCTATTGGCTGGCTGGCGTTCGATGAGTATAAGAAGGCTGGTATACAGATGATGCCCGGCGACGGAAAAACAACCGAAACGGCATTCCGTATTATGCTTTACACGTTATTCCTGATTCCTGTTGGTTGGTTACCTTACCTATTGGGTATGACCGGAATAAACTCGGCTTTAGTTGCCATGATCGGCGGAATCTTGTTCCTAGCACAAACGTTTCACTTAATGAGAACCTGTACAGACAAAGCAGCTTTGCAAATGATGTTTGGATCATTGCTTTATCTGCCCGTTGTACAGATTGTTTACCTACTAGATAAAGTGTAACAACAAATTATGAGTGAATTAGTAAACGATATTTCTATTGCCGAAGAGCCCCAGGAAACGCTCTCAATGAATCCACGCAAGTTTATCATGTGGTTATTCATTGTTAGCATCATCATGCTCTTCGCGGCCATGACAAGCGCCTATCTTGTGCGTCGGGCAGAAGGTAACTGGCTTGAGTACGATATTCCGGCTGTCTTCTCGTATAGCTCCGTTGTGTTGGCTATTAGTAGTATTACAATGCACTGGGCTTACGTGGCTGCAAAAAAAGACAACTTTGGCAGTCTTAAAACAGCGATAACTATTACTTTTGCACTTGGAATGACTTTTCTGTATATGCAATTCCAGGGTTGGGTCGAGCTCGTTAACGAGAATGTCTTTTTTGTGGGCAATCCGGCAGGGTCATTTATGTACATTTTTACTGGTTTGCATGGGTTTCACCTAATCTCCGGTTTAATTGTACTAATCTTTGCGTTAGTGGCTGCGTTCAGATTTCGTATCCATGGTAAGAACCTGAATCAGCTTGAGATAGCCGCGACTTACTGGCACTTTTTAGACATTTTGTGGTTGTATTTGTTTTTCTTTTTAGTCTATTTTCATTGATAATCCTTTTAGACGCATGGCGGCTACTGTAACGCACGATACCCTGACAACCGACTCGGAGCAAGTGTTCGACAAAAAGACATGGATGGGTGGTGTCGAACCGATGAAAGTGAGCTACGGCAAGCTGATGATGTGGTTCTTCCTGATTTCGGATACGTTCACCTTCTCAGCACTGCTGGTAACGTACGGTTTGATCCGTTACAGCTATCCCGCTTGGGATCCAGCCATTTACGGCGAAGTATTTAAATTCTCAAACATGTACTGGCCAACGCCAGAGGCAGTGTATAACTCGGTACCCTTCCTACACGGGGTCGATTTACCGCTGATCTTCGTCGGTATCATGACATTCATTCTCATTTTTAGCAGCGTAACAATGGTACTGGCTGTAGAGGCCGGACACCGGATGGACCGCAAAGATGTTGAGAAGTATATGCTGTGGACAATTCTGGGTGGTTTTACGTTCCTGGGAAGCCAGGCGTGGGAGTGGAGTCACTTTATTCACGGGACAGAAACGGGTACGACTATCAGTGAACTTATAAACGGCCAAACGATACAGCGTACAATTTTTGGTGCTAATCTGGTTGAGAACCAATACGGACCGCCTGCCTTTGCTGACCTGTTCTTTTTTATCACAGGCTTTCACGGAACGCACGTATTCAGTGGTGTTGTGCTAAACATTTTGATTTTCTATCGGGCTGCTACCGGTCTTTACGAAAAACGCGGTCATTACGAGATGGTTGAGAAAGTAGGTCTGTACTGGCACTTTGTCGATCTCGTTTGGGTATTTGTATTCACATTCTTCTACCTGGTTTAAGTACCTACTACTATGTCTGATCACACACACGGAACACACGAAGTTGGTGAGATTCCACCAGCGAATACCGGGCTAATCTGGCGCACGTTTGTTATTCTTTCGGTTATTACAGCCTTCGAATTTACATTGGCTTACTTTATGAAAGCTGGCGGATTCAGGACGTCCATATTCGTAATCATGACCTTGGTAAAAGCTTTTTACATCGTTGGTGAATTTATGCACCTTAAGCACGAAGTAAAGAGCCTGATCTGGGCTATTGTTATTCCAGTCGTCTTTATATTCTGGTTGCTAACAGCGCTCTTGATGGAAGGCGGTTCGATTTTTCAATTAAGATAATCCATGACGGTTAATCGAAAAGCCGGGATCCTGCTCGTAACATTGCTGGTCCCGGCTTTGCTGTATATTTTTCTGCGGTTTGCTACACAAAATCACTTTGTGCTGCCCCGCTATCTACCTAAGATCGACTCTACCAAAGGTGAGCCATTGATGGGAAAGGTTACCCTTGCTGACGGTAGTGAAGCAACGGATACCATTTTTAACCATATTCCCGCCTTCAGGCTCATTGATCAGGATGGGAAGACAGTAGATGAGTCAATTGTAAAGAATAAGATCTACGTTGCTTCTTTCTTCTTTACTCGTTGCGGTACGGTTTGTCCCCGAATTTCTTCTCAGTTAACCCGCGTACAGGATATTTTTCGTAACAATCCGTCCATCGTGTTTTTATCCCACTCGGTAGACCCTGAACATGATCGTCCGAAGCAACTAAAAGCTTATGCGAAGAAGTACGAGGCTATACCAGGAAAGTGGTATTTTCTAACTGGAAATAAGGCTGACATCTATGATCTGGCCATGCATGGCTATTACCTGCCAACGGTTGATGCCGGTGTGAAAGAGGGCAAGCCCGACGAAACTTTTATTCACAGCGAAAAGTTGGTATTAGTAGACAAGGAAGGTATTGTCAGGGGTTTTTACGACGGCACCGACAAAGAAGATGTAGACCGGCTTGTCCTCGAAATTCGCGTGTTGCTGGATATTTACAGCAAAGAATAACCCACTACTATGGAATCCTTACAACCCGTTAAAGAGCAAAAAGCGAATCGGGTTATCAACATCCTCTCGCTTGTGATTCCTCTCGCTGTCGCCATTTTATTAGGCGTACGGCAAAAAGTAGACTTAGGCGTGTGGACAACATACTTGCCTCATCTGAACGGAATCATTAATTCGGTTACGTCCATCTTATTGGTAACTGGTCTCTATTTTATCCGTCAAAAAAATATTGCAGCCCACAAGCGTACTATGCTGGCGGCTTTTGCCTTTGGCTCGTTGTTTTTGGTTAGCTACGTTTTGTATCATTTAACCAATGAGTCAACGTCGTTTGGTGGACAAGGCTGGATACGTCCTGTTTACTACTTTCTGTTGGTATCGCATATTGTTCTTTCCGTAGTGGTCGTATGGTTTGTCCTAAGAGCCGTTTATTATGCTCTGAGCGGACAGATTGAGCGGCATAGGCAAACCGTTAAGTATGCGTTTCCTATTTGGTTGTATGTAAGTGTTACAGGCGTCGTTGTGTATTTGCTGATTAAGCCGTATTATATTCATTAACGCAGGAGAAATCATGAGAAGTTGGAAAGTGTGGTTGCTGGTTATAACCCTGATTGGTAGTACGTCAGATTTGATGGCGCAGTGTGCCATGTGCCGGGGAACGGTCGAAAGCACAATAAGCAACGGCCGCAGTGTAGTCGCGTCCGATCTAAACATCGGTATTGTCTATTTATTAATGATCCCTTACCTCATTGTAGCATCAATCGCTTATCTGTGGTATCGGAATAGTAAACGTGAGTATGGAAGACGTCTCGAAATTGCAGGCCGCGTCAAAAGGGCTATGTCCTAGATGTCGGCAGGGCAAGATATTTAAAAAGCCTTTTTACTCGCCCCGTGGCTTTGACGAGATGTATGAGTATTGTCCGCATTGTGGATTACGCTACGAAGTTGAACCGGGGTATTTCATTGGTGCTATGTACGTTAGCTATGCCATATCGGGTGGAGTTGCTTTAGTACTTGGATTTTTGATCTTCTACCTGGGCAACGATCCCGACGGGTGGGTGTATGCCAGTATTGTGGCTCCTGTCATGATCATTATAGCACCGGTTAATTTTCGAATATCGCGGGTTATATGGCTCCACTACGTAGCCGGAATCAAGTATGTAAAAGGGCTGTAAAGGCTCTTTTTTTATGCCTTAACAGAAAAGAAAATATAAAGAAATTTATTTTCTTGCCATGCAACCTGCCCTCTTTATTGTGCATCTGGTAGGTGAACCTAGACAACTATGCTGCGACTTATACCGTTTTTTACGACAGAGGCACAACTGATTGTTGCGCTGAAGCGGGGTGAAAGTCGCGCGCACAAAATCGTATATGAGCGGTTCGCGGGTAAAATGCTGGCGGTATGTACGCGTTACTGTGCCAACAAGGATGATGCGGAGGAGGTAATGCTCGATGGATTCATGCGTGCGTTCGAGAAAATTGAGCAGTTTCGGGAAGAGGGGAGTTTTGAAGGCTGGATCAGGCGTATCATGGTTACAGAGTCGTTGATGTTTCTGCGTAAAGCAAAACAGTGGCGGCAGGAAGTACCCATTGATGAAGTTACGGTTGAGCCAGATTATGAATGGGCTGATACGGCGGTGAACGAGAGTGATTTGATGCGGCTGGTTAACCAGTTGCCGGATGGGTATCGAACCATATTCAACCTGTACGCCATTGAAGGGTACGCACACGCTGAAATAGCGGAAATGCTGGGTATTTCGGAAGGAACGTCAAAGTCGCAACTGAGCCGCGCCCGGATGATACTACAGACGAGTTTAAAAAAAATGGAACAGGATTTCAGAACCGTATCCTATGAAAAAACATACCGAAAAGCTGCCAATTGATGAGTTGTTTGCTCGGAAGCTTGGCAATGCTTCTTTAAGGCCTGGGCCCGACAGCTTTGCCCGGCTACAGGCCCGTATGGGACAGCACAAGCCCGAGCCCCGGCTGGTGTTCTGGCGCAATCCCGACGTACAGCGCGCTATGGCTGCCGCAGCCTGTCTGCTGCTGGTTTGCCTAATCGGGTGGCGTTACTGGCCATCAAGCGGAACTACAGAGCAGAAGGGTGCTCAGGTGGCTACAAACCAGCCTGCAACGCCAGCTCTGGAGAAACAAGACAAAGTAGGAAGCCGTCAGCCGCAACGTGAGCAGCCAACGGGTACGGAGCGTAAAGGAGAGTCAATTCCTCCAGTTAATATCAACCAGGTGGCAGTGGCGGGCAAGGCGGACAGAGTCGGCAGTGGTAAGAATGGTAAAACCAGCCGTGTTGTTGGTCAGCAAGTTCCTAATCAGTCATACCCATCGTTACCCATAGCGCCTGCCCTGGCTCAGGAAAAATCAGTTAATAGTAAACCGAAAGTTGATGTAGCGTCACCCGTTTTCGTGGCTCCCATCGCTCCGGTATCAACTGAACAGGTAGCAGTTAAGCCAACAGCCCAGCCAAACCCCGTAACTGAGCGTGTCTTGGTCGTTACCATCGCTGAGCCAGAAGCCTTGGTTGCTGCCCGGCAAGCAGCCAAAGCGGCTGTTAATGAAAAAGTGGCTTTAGCCCAACAGGAAAAGGCAGCAAAGGAAGTGAAAACCGACGGGTTGTGGCAAAAAGTAAAACGAATAAAAGAAGGCGAGGTATTTGCCCGTCAGGACAATGCGAACAACGACGAAGGTGGGCTACTGGGTCGCGCATACAGTGGCTTGAAACATAGTTTGGAGAAGGATAAACCATCAAAACAATGAACCAACTGCTACGTACACTAGCTGTACTAACTGGCTTGTTTGTCGCTGTACAGGCTCAGGCTAACTCAGTGCATCCAACCGACTCGTTGGTAATTCGATTTGCCAATCGTACACGCCTGGTTATCTATGCGCCCGATAAAGCAGGAATACAAGCCCTGTCGAACTACGACCTGAATAAAATCGTGCGGGAAATGGGTATGAAACTGGACTCAGTACCGGGTGGCCAAACAGCTATTTCCCAGGATGGAGGCCGCTTCCTGAAAGACACGGTACTGGTTGTAACCAAACAAAAAAACGGGGTGACGATTGTCGTCAATGGCGACGGAGATACGACGAAAACCACTTCAAGAAGGAGCGATGATATTGACCGGAATTATGACCGGGCCAGACGAAGGAAGCGAAACGACGGGAGTAATTTCGACTACACTGTTAGTATCGGTCTGAATACATTGATTCAGCAGAGTACTAATCCGAATTATCCGGAGGATATTTATGCGTTGAGACCTGTAGGGTCACGCTATTTCGCCTTATCGGCGGGGGCCATGCCAACGCTCATCCGGGGAAAACACGCTTCGTTAAAGCTCTATTACGGCGTTGAAGTAGCCTGGAACAATTTTATGTTTGAAGGCAACAGAATTGCCCAGAAGGATCCGACGGGTGTTGCCTTCGTAGATGCGGGCAGAGATCTACAGAAAAGTAAGTTGACGGTTTGCACCATCGGCATTCCGGTAGTACCACGGCTAACGTTCTACGACGGCGACGGTCGGAAAATCTGTCACCTTGGCTTCGGGGGTTACGTCAACTACCGGCTCGACAGTTACCGGAAAATTAAAGAAGCCGATGGTAATAAAGACCGACGGCACTCAGACTTTTACCTGAATAGTGCCCGGTATGGTCTGGTTGCGCATCTGGGCCTTCGTAGTTTTGATTTCTTCGCCAAGTACGATCTGAACCCGTTGTTTGAAACAGGTAAAGGCCCCGATGTTAGAACCCTTACCTTTGGTATTGGTTTCTAATCTATGACTCAAAAAACCGTTTCTATCGTTGGTTGTGGCTGGTTGGGAACACCCCTGGCCGAAAAGCTTCTTGCCGCCGGGTACATCGTAAAAGGCAGTACCACATCGGCCGACAAGTTGCCAACATTGCTTCAAAAGGGCATTGATGCACACGAACTAAGCCTAAACCCCGAGCCGATTGGTAATCTCGACGCTCTGTTGCAAGCCGATGTCGTCGTTATTAATATTCCGCCCAAAGCGGGGAAAATGGGGGATGACTTTCATCCGGAGCAGATTCGGTACCTGACCGATGCGTTGCGTCAATCGTCAGTAGAGCACGTCATCTACGTAAGCTCAACGTCTGTATACCCTGAATACAGCCGGATAATGGTTGAACAGGATGTCAAAACGCCCGACGAATCAGCCGCACCCGCCCTGGTGCAGGCCGAGCACTACGTTCAGCAGCTTACGCCCATGTGCCAGACAACCATTTTGCGCTGTGGTGGCTTAATGGGGTACGACCGCATTCCGGGTAAGTACGTTGCCGGGCGAACCGTTGATAGTGGTGCCGTACCAGTCAATTACCTTCATCAGGATGACGCCGTTGGCCTGCTGGCAGCTATAATTGATCTGGAATTAACCGGAACCTATAACGCCGTTGCGCCTGAACACCCAACCCGCGAAGCCATCTATCGGAAAAGCTGCGCTGATTTCGGCTATCAACTGCCTACGTTTACTACGCCTAGCGAACGGGTTCCCTATAAGACCATTTCGGTAGAAAAGCTGACGCAGGCAACAACGTACCCGTTCCTTTATCCTGACCCGCTCCAATTCCTGTACCAGCTATGACCGAAGTAAATGCCGGACGCGC
The DNA here is from genome assembly GCF_054776635.1 of Spirosoma lituiforme. Taxonomy (NCBI): domain Bacteria; kingdom Pseudomonadati; phylum Bacteroidota; class Cytophagia; order Cytophagales; family Cytophagaceae; genus Spirosoma; species Spirosoma lituiforme. Next base: position 437,461 of record NZ_BAAHBO010000003.1, on the reverse strand, counting down.
GTTGACAGGAATCCACCCGACGATGGCTTACTGGTTGGCGTAACGGCTCGGTTCAGGGCAGCCAGAAACATGAAATACCCCTGCGCATGCCAGGCCCGAAATCGCTCGCTCACTTCAGGCTTGTGTTGGGGCAGGTAGGCCACCAATTGATTCAGGTCAAACCGATCCGACGCGATGCCAACTCCGGCCCGCTGGCTATCGATCGCGTTGCACGCCTGTTCGTAATGGTTCGGTTGGGGAATCATCAGAGCCGGTTTTCCCAGATACAGCGCTTCGCATACAGATTCAAACCCCGCTGTCGTTACGATTGCTTTGCAGCGAGCCATAAAGTCCAGAAACCGTTTCCCGTCGATAGCGTGGTAGGTCAACGTATCGTCGATGAGCTGATCGGGGCCAGTTGCGTCGGCGTGAAAGGCATCCATCCGAATATCCGGCCGTTGCCGGTGTGCTTTTTCCAGTTCGATTTTCAGACCCGGTTGTGTAACGTAGGCTAACACAAAATCGGTGGAGGAGTCGGCCGAAACGGCTTTTGGTTTCAGTTCAGTTACTTCCCAGCGAAGTAAAGGGGGGACGATGCGGAGTCGTTTTCCGGGTTCATTGGGCTGTTTGTCGAACGACAGGGCAAGCAGCTCGTGAGCGCCGAAACACGTCAGCAGGGTATTGAATTTGAAGGCCTGCCGATAGAACCACTGGCCTTTTGGTCGCTGGAAATTTGTATGATAGGCCATGTATTGGTGCGCAATACAGATCATCGGGACAGATGGTCGCATCAGAGCGTACGTCATACCGCCCAACATCTCATAAAAATTGACAACTACGTCAGGGCGCTGCGCATCAATCTGGTCTCGTACCTGCTTTAAACTTCGCCAGAAAGGGCGCATAGTCCGAATGGCCTGCACGGTAGTCTTAAAGGGCTCCAGGGCGTTTGTGCCGGCATTATATACCAGGCCGGGACTAAATACTGGCGTAATGGGGGCGGTGAATGTTTCGCTAAAAAAGGCCGGAACGGTTCGTTCAGCCGTTACACCCACGATGGCCCCCGTTACCTCGTGACCGGCCATCTGTAGCATCTGCGCCAGCGATAAGGCTTGCGTTAAGTGACCCCGGCCTTCGCCCTGTACTAAGAACAAAACACGCATGATAGGGAAGAGTTATAGGGTTGGAATGGATAAGTCAGCACGTACGGCTTGTTTGGTCAGATCGTCTACTGGCTTTTTCTCTGCCTCATCGTCGGAGTCGGACGTGTAGTACAGCAAGCTCCAGTCGCCATCGTGATCTTCGACCAGTGCACTGAGCGACTCGACCCAGTCGCCGGAGTTCATGTAGATGATGCCTTCGTATTCGTGAATGGCGGGCTGGTGAATATGACCGCAAATGACGCCGTCGCAGTTACGGGCACGGGCTAGTTCGGTTAGTTTCTGCTCGTAATCGGAAATGTAACTGACGGCCTGCTTGATGCGGGATTTTACCAGTTGAGAGAGGGAATAATAGGGCAGGCCACGCCAGGTACGATACTGGTTGTAGAACTTGTTGATCCATAGCAGAAAGGTGTACCCTATATCGCCCAGGTAGGCCAGCCACTTCATGTGCGACGTGATGGAATCAAACACATCGCCGTGGGTAACGTAGAACTTTTTCGTGCCCGAAATGAGGGTGTAGTCTTTTTGTATCGAGAAGTTTTTGCCCACCTTGAGGGGCATGATCTGATCCAGGAAATCATCGTGATTACCCCGTAGATAGATAACTTTAGTATCGTAATGAACGATTTGCTTTAAAACCGTTTTAAAAAAGGCGGTATGTTTCTTTTTCCAGGCTCCGTACTGCTTCAGTTGCCATCCATCAATAATATCGCCATTGAGGATAAGTTTCTGACACGAATAATTTCGCAGAAACTCAGTAGCTTCTTTAGCCTTCGATCCGGTAGTGCCAAGGTGGATATCTGACAAAACGATCGTACGAAACTGGGTGATTGATTTCATGAACGAAACTAATTCCCAGACGTTATCTACGATTTACCGCAGTGTTACCAAATTGACACATTTAGAAGGTTACTGGATAAGTAATTAATATTGACTTAACAAAATCAGATAAATGGAGAATCCAGTGCTTATTTTAGGAGCAGGAAGCCTTGGCCTGACCGCCCTCGACCTGTTTCAGCGGAACAATGTCGTTGTGTATGGCTTGCTGGATGATGATAAAGAGTTGCACGGCAAGGAGTTCAGTGACGTATCCGTACTTGGGGAGACGGATGATGATGGCTACCTGAAGCTCATTGGGCAGAAGTGCGAAGCTTTTGTGGCTATTGCCGACAGCCGTGTTCGCAAACGACTCGTTAAGATGCTGAACGAACGGCGCAAGGTGCAACCGGTTAATGCCATTCATGATACGGCAACGGTATCAACCCTGGCTACCCTGGGTCACGGTAATCTGATCGCGGCCCGTGTTGTGGTGAACCCCTTTGCCGAAATAGGACAGCATTGCATCATTCAGACGGGAGTACTCATTGATCCCAAAGCCAGACTCGGTGATTTCGTCCATGTTGGCACGGGGTGCATCATCAACAGTGGAGCTGTTCTTGAAGAAGGAGCTTTTATTGGTACCGGCGCAACGATTGTGGCAGGTATCACCATCGGCAAAAATGCCCGTATTGGGGCAGGTTCCGTTGTGGTAGAAAATGTAGAAGCCGGGACAACCGTGTTTGGTAACCCAGCCAAAAAAATGTAGAGACGCAATCCCTTGCGTCTCTCTCTCGCGTCAGCAATTAGCAAACTGAATATTGCTGATGCACAGGAGACGCAAGGGATTGCGTCCTACATTATTTATTCAACGTAAAGGACTTCGTTGGCCAAGAAATCCTGGTAGGTGCGCTGAAGGCCGTCTTTCAGATCGGTAGAGTGTTTCCAGCCCATGTCGTGTAATCTCGACACATCCATCAGTTTGCGCGGTGTACCATCTGGTTTATCCGTATTCCAGCGCAACTCGCCCGTGAAGCCAACCGTTTCTTTGATCAACTCGGCTACCTCACGAATCGTAACGTCCTCGCCCGTACCAATGTTGACGAACAAGGCGTCGTCATAATTCTCCATCAGGAAGAAACAGGCCGCTGCCAGGTCATCGGCATGTAGGAATTCGCGTTTTGGCGATCCGGTTCCCCAAACCTCAACCGTGGGCTGATCGTTGATCTTCGCTTCGTGAAACTTACGGATCAGGGCCGGGAGCACGTGCGAACCTTGTAGGTCGTAATTATCGTTAGGACCGTATAAGTTCGTTGGCATGGCCGAGATGAAATTACAGCCATACTGGCTCCGGTACGCTTCGCAAAGCTTGATACCCGTGATCTTGGCAATGGCATAGGGCTCGTTCGTTTCTTCCAGAAAACCACTCAGCAAGTACTCTTCTTTGAGCGGCTGAGGAGCTAACTTTGGGTAGATACACGATGAGCCAAGAAACAACAATTTCTTGACTGCCGTCTGGTAAGCACTATGGATGATGTTAGCCTCAATCAGCAGATTGTCGTAAAGAAATTCGGCACGATAGATGTTGTTAGCCAGAATACCACCTACTTTAGCCGCAGCCAGAAAGACGTAGTCAGGACGTTCCTGCTCAAAAAAATCAGCAACGGCAGCCTGATTCCGTAAATCAAGTTCTGAAGAAGTGCGGGTAATGATATTAGAAAAGCCTTCGGCCTGGAGCTTACGGACTAAAGCCGAGCCAACCATACCCCGATGTCCGGCAACGTAAATGCGAGCGTGTTTTTCCACAAGATTAGTGTATTAAATTGACTGTCTGGAAGGTAGTCTGCACAGTGGATAAAATAATAAAGCTTTTTACAGCGTTGCAAAACTAACAAACTTAAGGCACCAATCGTTTGTCTATGCCATGTTTGCCCCAAACTTGAAACGACTGATCCCAATCTTATTATCAAGTGGTCTCCTGGCGCTTACCGCTCAGGCACAAACGGCCCCGGCTTCGCTCACAACAGCGTCGAAGCCGGTAATCGCTCCATCCGGGGCGGCTCCGTCACCTTTCTCGGGCTTTTCGTCCGTTCCTTCGTCGCTTACCACGCTGGGTTTGCCAACGATGTCTTCGCTGAAAGATCAGAAAGATGCTTATCTGGCGGGCGTTATGCCTGATCTGGGATTGAAGGTGAAACAGCTCAAAAAGCTGAGAGAAGACCGGAAAAGTAAAAGCAAACTATCCCGGACGGAATACGAAGGCCTGTCAATGGTTAAGGCCTATACAAAGTTTGGTAGTGGCGACCGAACCGTGGTGGAGGAGTTTTACATACTCCGCGACAATGATGCGGCAAAGCCACACGCCCACATCCGCGATGTCTATCGTTACTACCAGAAATCGGCTCGGGTAACCAGTTCTATTGTGCGCGATGAGGGAACGGGTTTGCTGCTACATGGCCCGTATAAACGCTACCAGAACGGTGACCTCGTTGAAGAAGGATACTATTATGCCGGAATGAAAGACGGTCGGTGGGAAAAATACGACAGTAAGTTTATGCTTACAGACAAAGTCCGCTGGCACCGGGGGGTACCCGCCGAGTCGCGTCTGGTGTTTTACGACTCAACCCATCACAAGATCAAGGAGATTATTCCGGTAGAATACGGTAAAGTAAAAGGAACATACATGGCTTTTTACGAGAACGGGTTGTTACTGGAGGAAGGTAAATACGAGAACGGGGTAAAAGTGGGCCGATGGACAGAATACTATCCGGTTAATCCCAACGGCCGACGCATGCGCCGGAAACTCACACAATACGCCAGCAACCAGTGGGAAACTGACTTTGAGCCTTACGTCATCAGCGAGTGGGACGAAAAAGGCAAACTAACCTTTGAACGAGCTAAAGAAAAAGTCGTTCAGGACGAAGAAACGGAAAATTAGGAACGAGAGTCGCCTACGTGTTCTGGTATACGTATGAATTCAGCGGGTTGCGTGTCATGCCTATTTGCTACGCGTCGAATCTGCGTCAAATAAAGAAGCCGTCGCCAATGCATTGGCGACGGCTTCTTTATTTGAATATTTTCTTCGGATCAGGCTGTTTGGCCAGCAGTTCATTCAGGTAGCCCAGATCGAGCACAGACATATCCAGGCTATGTGTCTGGTGGAAATAATCCCACGCTTTCGAATAGTCGGCCTTTAGAAAGTACACAATGGATAGCTTCTGGTACGAAGAAGCACTGGTTGGGCTTAACGCAACGGCCCGCTGTAAATAGCCTTCTGCTTCGGTGAGCAGTTCGGGTTCGGGCTTAACCTGGTATTGCTTTATCTCTACGGTAGCCAGATCGGTCATCAACGCCACATTGCTATCCGCGATGGTGATGCCTTTTTTCAGCATTCGGATCGCCGTTGGCAGCTGATTCTTCTGGTAATAAACAACACCCAGTCCCCAAAAAGCGTCGGCGTTCTGGTCGTTAAGTAGCCACGACAGGTTAAATCGATAGGCCGCTGTGTCCAGTTGCCCATCGGTAACGTAGTCCCAGCCACGGGCCGCGAAAAAATCACTGGCTTCGGGGCGGCTGGCGAAGTTGCGGTCGCAGTCGTTCAGAAAATGAATTTCGGCGTCGATCTGATCCGCTGTTTTAGGCCGTTCACCGAAAAGAGGCAGGCTATTCAACGAATTACTGGTTGATTCAGCGACATCGGTCGAAACAGATTCAACAGGCGGCTGGGCTATCGGTTCGGCGGTGCGCTGGGTGGGTTGGAGTTGCCGTGCCGAATCGCCCGAACGGGCTGATATAACAAATTGCTTTGGCTGTGCCACCGTTAAGATAGGTAGCGCAACAAAAGCCCATTGTATCAGAGTCATCCGAACGTTCATAGAAAATACTATACCGGTGGAGTTTTGTTTCGATAGAACGAAATGGGAATCCAAGTTAGTACATTTTCGATCGATTACCGGCGTCCCCCGCGTGGCCCCGATTTCTTCGCAGCTCCTGATTTGCTACCGCCTTTACTGCCGGGTTTGCCCTTAAAGCCGCCCGACCGGGAACTGGCACTCGATAACGATGCTTGCGGAACACCCATCCGTTTGGCCTTTGCTTTCAGGCGGGCCTTATCGGCGGGGGTATTCACCGTCTTTTTTTCGTGAAAAGCACCCAGAAAAGTCGGATCTTCCTTCCGGCGTTGTTCATCGATCTCCCGCAGCATGGCCTGTTCCTCATCAAAAGGCGTTTCCGTGACCTCTACATCAGCAGGCAGCGGTTCGCGGGGAATTGTCATGCGGATGATCCGTTCGATCTTTTGCACGTGGTAATCCTCGGCTTTGGTCAGAAACGTTATGGCTTCGCCCGAGCGGTTTGCCCGACCTGTTCGCCCGATTCGGTGAACATAATCTTCGTAAATCAGGGGCAAGTCAAAATTGATTACGTGACTTACTTCGGCCACGTCGATGCCGCGGGCGGCTACGTCGGTTGCTACCAGCACCTGAATGTTACCTTCTTTGAAAGCCTCCATGGCGTTGATGCGCGTGTTTTGCCCCTTGTTGGCGTGAATTACCCGCACCTTCTCCGGATCTAACACTTTGCGTGACAGAAATTTGTAGATGTTTTCGGCGGTGCCTTTGGTCCGGGCGAATATGATGACCCGCTGAAAAGCTTCCTTCGTTATCAGGTGATCCAGCATGTTGATCTTGGTGCGGAAGTTTGGTGCTTCGTAAATCACCTGATTCACCATGTCGGCGGTCGACGCCTGTGGAGAGACCTCAACTTTGATGGGGGCTTCCAGAAATTCAGCTGATAACCGTTCGACCCTCCCTCCGAATGTGGCCGAGAACAGGAGGTTCTGGCGTTTCCGGGGGATGATTTCCAGAATTGACCGGATCTGGGGCATAAAACCCATGTCCATCATTTTATCCGCTTCGTCAAGAACCATTGTGCGGATCTCCTTCGTCACGATTTCGCCGGTGCGGTACAAATCCATGAACCGGCCGGGAGTGGCCACAATAATATCAATCCCGTTCCGAAGGGCTTCAATCTGGGTTTTTGGGCCAAGGCCGCCGTAGAGAGCCACGTGGCGCAAATCGGTGAATTTGCCCAGTTCGCTAACCGCCTGGTTGATCTGCATAACCAACTCGCGCGTAGGGGCCAGGATCAACGCACGCGGATTGTGGCCCTGCGCGTACTTTACTTTCATTAGAATGGGAAGCAGGTAGGCCGCCGTTTTGCCCGTTCCGGTTTGCGCAATACCGAGCACATCGTGGTTGCCCAGGCTCAGCGGAATCGTTTGCTGTTGAATAGGAGTCGGTTCTGTGTAACCAAGTTCAGCAACGGCATTTAATAACTGCCGGTTCAGCTCGAATTGTTCGAACGAAGTAATTTCCATAAATAGCTGGTCTGATTTCCTGAATAGACCGTTTGAATAATGCGCGGATAATCTCCCGATTAGCCTAGTTGTTAGAACTGCTTTAGTATCCGTTCTACGCCACTAACATAGCCGGAGCCAAACAGATTCACGTGAACAAGAAGTGGGTATAAGTTATAGATGGCAATTCGCTCGCTGAAGCCGTCCTGAAGGGGGAATGTTTCGTGGTAGGCCTCGTAAAAACGATCATCAAAACCGGCGAACAGCTTGGTGAAGGCGAGTTCGGCTTCGCGAAATCCGTAATAAACGGCCGGGTCAATCAATGCCGGTTGCCCCGCTTCATTGACAAGCACATTGCCCGACCATAAGTCGCCGTGAAGTAAAGCAGGCCGTTCGTTGGGCAGCAAATCGGGCAAGCGGCCGCGGAGCCGGAATAGAGCGTCGTACGTCGATTTACTCAGTAGTCCCTTGTACAGGGCTAAGCCAGCCTGTGGAAGCAGCCGGTGTTCGAAAAAGAAGTCGTAGCCATTGGCGGTGGGTGTATTGGTTTGCGCTAGTGTACCAATGTAGTTTTCGAAAGTCAAGCCAAACGTAGGTTGCGTATGCGAGTGCAAAACGGCCAGCGAATGCCCGAGGGTTTCCCAGTAGGCTTTATCGGGTGTGCCGGGATCGACATAATCGAGAATGAGGTAGGATTTCTCCAGATGCCGCCCATGCCCAATAACGTTCGGAATGTGCAGGGTGTCGGTCTGGCGAAGCAGATCGAGCCCTTTTGCTTCGGCAGCAAACAAGTCAGGTTGGCCATCCGCGGCTGGCTCCAATTGATTCCATTTGACGAAAAAAACGCCCTCTGACGAAAAAACCTGGGCCGATGTGTTGATATTTCCGCCCGATATGAACTGCATTTCAATCACCTCGACCGATTGGCCCAGGGCTGAAAACAGAATGCTTTCGAAAAAAGAAAATTGCTCGTCGCCCCAAAAATCCATGCGTTATTTGTGTGTCGGCTACTAGTCAAATTACCTTCTTTAGCAGCCCCGTTCTATTTACCTGATTGTTTATGAATGTACAAATTCAGCACCTCTATGATATAGCCCGAAAAACGGACCGTCGAATTATTGGGCTTATGTCGGGTACCTCGCTCGATGGGCTCGACGTAGCCCTGTGCCGTATTGCCGGTAGCGGCCCCAATACATCCGTTACGCTCGAACGTTTTGCGACGGTTCCTTTCGCTGAAGAATTCAAAGCCGACATTCGGACTATTTTTGCCAAACAGACTATTGACTTCGAACAGCTTTGTCTGCTAAATCCATATATTGGCCGGCTTCATGGTCAATGCGTCCTCGATTGTCTGCACAACTGGGAAATAGCCCCCGGTGAGATTGACGCCATTGCGAGCCACGGCCAAACGGTGTATCACGCCCCCAAAAGTCAGCACCGGCGGGATAAGTTCCCAAATGCCACACTCCAGATTGGCGATGGTGATCATATTGCGGCTGTAACAGGGATTCTAACCGTCAGCGATTTTCGGCAAAAACACGTCGCTCACGGCGGAGAGGGAGCCCCGCTAGCCGTATATGGCGATTATTTTATGTTTTCGCAGCCTGGCGAGAACCGGATTTTGCTCAATATGGGCGGAATTGCCAATTTCACGTATTTGCCCGCCGATGGAGATGCGAGTCAGGTCTTTACCACCGATACCGGGCCGGGGAATACCCTTCTGGATGCCTACGCCCGGCAATTTTTGAACAAACCTTACGATGAGGATGGTCAGTTAGCGGCTCAGGGACGAGTTAGTGCCAGCCTATTGCAAGCCTTGACAAAGAATCCGTTTTTCGACGCACCTTTCCCAAAAACTACGGGCCCGGAAGTCTTCAATGTACCTTACGTTGAGAAAGCTCAATCTCGTAGTCAGACACTTGATTTACCCGTTGCCGATCTGATGGCTACCCTCGTGCAGTTCAGCGCCGATACCATCGCTGATGCCATAAGGCGGATTATTCCCCAGCCCAATGCCTTTCCTGGAAAAGAAAATGAGGTGTTCCGAATATACGTGAGTGGCGGAGGAGCGCATAATCCGCAACTTACAAAACGGCTTTACGACGCCTTTCCCGATTGCCAGTTCGACAATACAGACAGCCTGGGAATCAATGGGGATGCGAAGGAAGCGGTCTTGTTTGCGGTTCTGGCCAACGAGAGCTTGGCAGGCGGAAGTACTTCGTTTGGTGACAGACAGGGCGTTCCCACGGTTTCGATGGGAAAGATTAGCTTCCCAAAATGAGGGTTTACATTGTCAACTAGAGCGTAGCCAGGTTACACAATGCAGGTTTACGCTGAATCTGTTTAAACTTACGAAAGTATTTTCCTGGTTCGTCATGCCGAACTTGTTTCAGCATGACGAACCACCTAGTTAAAGCAGGTCTGAATAGAGACTTAAATAGCTTTCGTAGTGAAAAATTTAACTTTTTGGCCTGAAAACAGCCATTTTGTCTTCGTGAGTGGTCAGAAAGGGCCCACCAATGAGGTCAATACAGTAAGGGATCGCCGGGAAAACGACGGATAAACATTGACCAATCGCTTTGGGCTTGCCTGGCAAATTAAGAATAAGCGTCTGATTGCGAATACCCGCCGTCTGGCGCGACAAGATAGCCGTGGGCACGTAGTTGAGGCTTTCCTGGCGCATCAGTTCGCCAAAGCCGGGCATCATCTTCTGGCAAACGGCTTCCGTTGCTTCGGGAGTAACATCGCGAAGGGCAGGACCAGTACCACCCGTTGTTACGACCAGGCAGCAGCCTTCTGTGTCGGCCAGTTCAATCAGTGCGGCTTCCAATTGGTCCTGTTCATCAGGAATGATGCGGTATACCGGTTGCCAGTCACAACTCAGCCAGTCCGTCAACAAGCCGACAACGGCTTTCCCCGGAATGTCTTCATACACACCTGCACTAGCCCGATCAGAAACGTTAATAATGCCAATATAAATCATATATGATGTATGATATGGAATGTATGATGTATGTACTAGCCTATAATACTATATCAAACATCATACATTACTCTACGGCTTCCGCCGTTTTAGTGCCAGATCGTGGGCAGTATCGTAATAGGAGCGAAGGCTGCTCCAGTCAAATACATCAGCAATGCTCTCGACGCGATTCCGTTGCTGAATCCGGTCGCGCTGAGATATCCTCACAAAGCGGTAGAGAACGTCGGCCAGTTGATCAGCCGCTTCTTCGAACGACTGCGTTCGGCGATTGATCACGTAAATGCCCCGGTTTTCGTAGTCACGCATAATTTGCATGATGAAGTCACCAAATCCCGACTGGTCACTGGTAACGGTCGGGATTCCCCGAACGACGCACTCCAAAGGTGTGTATCCCCACGGCTCATAGTAGCTCGGGAAGACACCTAGGTGGCACCCGCGCACAAACTGACTGTAGTCCAAACCGAAAAGCGGATTTGTCGAGGCAATAAAGTCGGGGTGATAGACGATTTTCACCCGGTCGTATTCATTATTGACCAGGTTTGCTTTCTGAATAAAGCGCGTCATGTCGTCCTCCTGCACCAGATTGTGCGTCACGAAAGGCGGCAAATGCTTAGTTTTCCAGCTTTGTACCGTGCGCCGAAGCCGGAGCCGCCAGTATTCATCGACAAAATTGTTCAGGTCGGGCAATGCGGTACCCTGTGGATCGGAAGCCGCTGCCTGAAACAACCGTTCGCCTACCTGCTTCTCGATGCTTTCGCAGGTTTCCTGAATTTCGTCGAGCAAAGCCCGCGAGTGAAGCACTTCGGGATTAATAGACGTGTATGGTTGCTTCGTAACCATAAACATCACCACCGTCATATCCATACCAGCCTCGCGCATCCGGTAGTTCAGACGGGCCAATGCTTCCAACGTAAGATCGTATCCTTTGTTCGTAAATTCGAAACGACCGGATGTAAAGAAGTACAACGTTTTTTCCAGATCAAATGAGTAACTCTGGAAGAAGTGCCCCATCACAAATTCGTGAATTTTCTGCTTGTAGCGAACGTGTAGGTTCTGAAACTCGTGGACAGCCGCAAAACGCGTTACGTTAAGGCCATTGGGTAGAACCAGATCAGGATTTCGCCCCAGGAAAACTTCGCACTCGCGGGCTGTCACATCGCTTACCGTTGTGAAAACGTGCGCCTGCAATGCAGAAAGTCGCTCGATGGAAGCCTGACAGTCAATGCCATAGTGCTGGGCTTCCCGTTTCCAGTCGAAGAACGGCAGTTTACCGTAAAAACCGGGTTCGTTCTGCGCCAGATAACGGCCAAGCATGGTAGCATGTGTTGTGAAAACGGTAGCCACTTTCACATTATCACGACGAAGATCGGGCAAGCCGGTGCTGGCCATCCACTCGTGGAAATGCGCGACGAAATCAACGCGCCGGGCGTGGTCTTCGGCCAGCAGCGTGATGAACAGACGCACCATCTCACCGAAAGCAATCGTCTGGTTAACAAGATCCTCAACGTTGAGGGTAGAGAGCTGGTAGTTGATCCAGAGATTGGTCTTGATTTGATTAAGCTGATCGGGGGTGATGCTGCTGATATCGAACAGCACAACCCGCGGACGACCCGTAACAAGCCAGTAACCGTACTCAACGCGATACCCTAACTGACGCATCTTGCGAACCGTCTGCCCAATTTCAGTTTCGTCAGAGTCGGTGATGGGTTCAAATTCGGCCGCTGCCCGCTGCGGAAAATAAGGCCCTAACGCAACGTAGTTATCGTCCCACTTTTCAACCATTGCCGGTACCTTCGACCGGATAACCGTATAAATACCGCCTACTTGATTACACACCTCCCAGGCGATTTCCAGTAGTAACTTACGCTTTGATGTTGAGAATACCGCTTCCAAGTTAGTTAGTTGTTTTGGCGCAATGGCTAGTTACGATGACTTCCAGGCTGTTTTGCTTGCAAATAAACAATATAAACAATGCGAGATAAATTTGTTTATTTTAAATAGGACTTGGCGTCGGTTACCTGCGTCTGATTATTCTGGGATAATGTGAAGTTGAACCCTGGCTGAATACTAAAAGCACCGTGCTCTCCCTTCTTGTTGACGGCTAGAAAACCGACTTGTATGTCTTTGAACTCCTGCTTATTAACGATACGTAGAGCGGCTTCTTCGCAAGCCTGTTGTGGAGTACGTCCCTGCCGCATCAGTTCCACAACTAAAAATGAGCCGCAGGTACGCATCACTAACTCACCAAGTCCGGTGGCACAAGCCCCGCCAATTTCATTATCGACGAACAGACCCGCACCAATAATGGGTGAATCGCCCACCCGGCCGCGCATTTTATAAGCTAGTCCACTAGTGGTACAAGCACCCGAAATATCTCCTTTACTGTCGATGGCTAACATACCAATGGTGTCGTGGCGCTCGATGTTGGCGATAGGCTTATAATGGGCCGTTTTCAGCCATTCACGCCATTCTTTTTCGGCTTTTTTCGTAAGAAGATTTTCTTTCTTGAATCCCTGAGAAAGGGCGAAGTTTAAAGCTCCTTCGCCGGAAAGCATGACGTGAGGTGTTTTTTCCATGACGGCTCGTGCTACCGAAATGGCGTGCATAATGTTTTCCAGAAAGGTAACAGAGCCCGCGTTTCCTTTTTCGTCCATAATGCAGGCATCAAGCGTGACGTGACCATCCCGATCGGGGCGACCGCCGTACCCAACGCTCATGTCGTCAGGATCGGCTTCGGGCACACGAACACCGGCTTCGACGGCATCCAGCGCGCGCCCACCCCGATCAAGTACGGCCTGGGCAGCTGCGTTGGCTTTCGGTTGTTTCCAGGTTGATATAACTAGTGGAGTTAGCCCGGCTTCAACCGGGCCGGAAGTAGACGAATCATCCGCAGACGAACGAATTGATGAGTCTATGTGCATTAATTTTGAGTTGCTGAATGACAGCGAGGGGACAAGTCCGGCCAGCGAGCTAAGAGTTAAGAAACGGCGTCGATTTACCATTGATATAGGGCTTACGGCTCAAATTAAAGGAATAAACGGCTGTCATTTACTACTTTTAAGCGATTTATTCAAAACGACGTATGGCGGTTCCCGATAAACACATATTGCTCATGGACGGCCCGGATAGCAAGGGCTTGATTTATCACGTGACGGGCGTGTTGTTCCGACATGGTCTGAATATCATTCACAACGATGAATACGTGAGTCCGTCGGGCCGTTTTTTTATGCGGACGGAGTTTGAAGCTGGCTCGCGCCAGTCTGAAGGAAGTTATGATTCGTTTGACAGTGCCGCCCTGCTGAATGAATTACAGACGACCATCCCCGGCTATGCTAATCAGGCGGATGGCCCTGCCAGTCAGTCAGGCATTACATTTCGCCTGAATCCCAAGCGTAAAAAGAATATTGTTGTAATGGTAACGAAGGAACATCATTGCCTAGGCGATTTGTTAATTCGATACGCGTTCGATGAACTGGACGCTACTATTCTGGCCGTTGTGAGCAATTACAACAGCTTGCAGTCGCTGGTTGGCAAGTTTGGGATTCCGTTCCATTTCGTTTCGCACGAAGACAAAACGCGGGAAGAACACGAAGAGGCCATTCTGCGGACAATGGCCATTTACGAGCCCGAATACGTCGTGCTGGCCAAGTACATGCGTGTGCTGACCGCCGGGTTTGTCAATCACTATCCAAACCGCATTATCAATATACATCACTCGTTTTTACCCGCGTTTGTGGGGGCTAATCCCTACCGGCAAGCCTACGAACGGGGGGTTAAAATCATTGGGGCAACGGCCCACTTTGTTAACAACGACCTGGATGAGGGGCCAATTATTGCCCAGAATGTGAAAGAAGTAAATCACCGCCATACCGCAGCCGATATGGCGACCGAAGGAAAAGACGTCGAGAAAATTGTCTTGTCGCAGGCGCTGAAACTGGTGTTCAACGATCGCGTATTTATATCAGGAAATCGGGCCATTGTTTTGTAACGCGAACGTTCCGGCCGCGTTACAAAACAATGGCCCGGATTTTGTCTTCGCTGGCTTCAACATATTCATACTCGCCGGGCAACGAGGACGCCATGGAAACCGAGGGTTGCCGGAAAATCATGCCGCTGTCCTCTTTCTGACTGCCACTTAGATGTAGGGCATCGACGCCTGCATCAATAAATAATTGCGCATTCCGGGCATTCACACCCGCCCCCGCCATAATCTCAATCCGTCCGGCGGCTGTCTGGCTTAGCTGACGAAGCACAGACAGGCCCGCTTCTGCCGTTTGTTGCTGACCAGACGTCAGAATTCGGACGGCACCTGTCCGAATAACCGCTTCGAGTGCTTCGAGCGGATCGCGGGCCATGTCGAAAGCCCGATGAAACGTAACAGGAAGCGGATTCGCTAAATCGACCAGTTGTTTGGTTCGTTCTTCATCAACGGATCCATCAGGATTTAACAGACCAAACACCAGACCATCGGCACCCAGTGCTTTCGCCAGCTGGATGTCCGCCTTCATGACGACAAACTCCGTTTCGAAGTACAGAAAATCTCCTCCCCGTGGACGAATCATTACATAGAAAGGAATGGTTAACTGTTGGCGTACCAATTGAATAAGGCCTGCGCTGGGGGTGGTGCCGCCCTCGGCCAGGCCACCGCACAGTTCAATTCGGCTGGCCCCGGCTCGCTGAGCAACAAGGCAGGAATTAAGCGAAAAGGAACATACTTCAATCTGCATGAAATAAAGTAAGCTAGGAGGGCAAATGCAAGTTGGCAAATTACCCGGTTATGATTATAGTAGAACGTGTTAACAGGCGGGTAATGAATCCGAACACAGGAAAAAAAGTAAATCAGGTGCGCTTTACTTCGCTGTCCGAAATGTTAATTAGTACCTTTCTTATAGGTAGGAAAAACAATCATCTGTTTTTCACGTTAATCGCCTAAATCCCTTCAAGAGACCAAGCGCGAACATTTTTGCTAAAAAGAGCTTGGATATTAACGGTTTTTTTACTTTTGCACCCATTGAAAAAATAGTCATTCAAATATCGAACACACTATGTACTGGACACTCGAACTGGCATCCTATCTGGAAGATGCCCCCTGGCCTGCCACCAAAGACGAACTAATTGATTACTCAATTCGCTCCGGAGCCCCACTTGAAGTCGTTGAGAACCTTCAGGAACTCGAAGATGATGGGCAACCTTACGAGAGTATCGAAGAGATCTGGCCGGATTATCCAACCAAAGATGACTTCTTTTTCAACGAAGACGAGTATTAATCGTTCGGGCACCATCATAAAAAAGGCGTATTCCAGACCACGGATACGCCTTTTTTAATGAGTTGGCATTAAGATGTACTACCACACACAAGTCCCGATCAGGCTGGAGTCGATTTCGACTCTGTTTCTGTTTTGACACTCTTTACCGGGCGGTCGTATTTTTTGGGTGCGTAAAGAAAGCCAAAGGCTTCGGCCCCCTCGCGCGTATGAACTTTGTGATGGATGTAGTGCGCCCGCATAATTCGTTGCATATACCGGCCACTGGTGTCAACTTTCATTTTTACGCGCCGGTGAACGATGACATCGTGAAAGATAAAGTAGAATAACCCATAGAGGGTAACACCGGCGCCGATCCATGTCAGGTAGCCCAACTCCGGCCTAATAACACCTGCAAGAAACAGGCCAATGGCGGTTATACTAAAAACGACCGCGAACAAATCGTTTATTTCAAAAAAACCATTGTGATGATTGTGATGATCGCGGTGCCAACTCCATAAAAAGCCGTGCATAATGTATTTGTGCGTGAACCACGCCACACCTTCCATGAACAGGAAAGTCCCAATGACCAAAGCAACATTTACCAGCATTTTTGTGTTTCTTTAGTAGTACAGATAAGAAAATGACAGCGGTTCCGGCGTTTCGCCAATCCTGTCTTATTTGTCAGATTATCTACTTCGCTAACGGTTTGCGGCATCAAAAAGTTGACACCAATAAACCAGGATTTTTTGCAAAGTAGAGATACGAGCCAAATAATTGCAAGTTTGTGGAAAAGCCGTATCTTTATAGGGAGTCAGTTGTCAACCAGATGAACCCATCGGTTATGGACTATCAAGCACTCAAGAACCTGGTCAAGCGGGGGGAGGGTAGCAATCTAGAGTTCAAGCTGAAAACAAATCATCCCGAGAAAATCATTCGGGGCGTAGTTGCCTTCGCCAATACAAACGGAGGGGTTATGCTTATCGGCGTCGGAGACGACAAGAAAATTCCGGGACTGAAATACGCCGACGAAGACGAATACCTGCTCGTCCGGGCTATCAACAAATTCTGTTTTCCGCGCATTTCCTACACCATTGAACGGGTGCAGCTTTACGATGAACGCGAAGTACTGGTCATTCGTGTGCCACGTAGCCCAACCCGTCCGCATTACATTATTCCCGACCCGGCCGAACCCGATAACAAAAAAGCGTACGTACGCGTGGGCGACAAGTCCGTTCAGGCCAGCCGCGAAGTGCGTGAGATATTGAAAGGCGAACAGGCGGAGCGTGACATTCGCTTTCACTACGGCGAGAAAGAGCGCATGCTGATGCAGCACCTTGGCGAACACAATAGCATTACGGTTGATCTGTTTGCTTCCATCGCCGGAATTTCACGTCGTATCGCTTCCCGGACATTGGTGTTACTCGTTCTGGCTCACGTGCTTGATATTCATCCCAGCGATGTAATGGACCAGTATACGACGCGGGTGCTTCAATAAAGTTAGTGAGTATCGTTCGGTATGTTTGAAGAATGGCTTACTTTGTTGGGTTCAGATCGAATGCTCAACAAAACGTAAGCCATGTCTTTACCCACGACGCCTGCCCATAAACCCTTTGTTCCGGCAACGGAATCGCCCGCTGAGTTTACCCTAAAAGCAATTATAACCGGTTCGGTATTTGGCGTTTTGTTTGGGGCCGCCACCGTCTATCTCTCTCTGAAAGCGGGTCTTTCCGTCTCGGCTTCCATTCCCATAGCGGTATTGGCTATCTCGCTTGGCCGGCGATTTCTCAATACGACGATTCTTGAAAATAACATAATCCAGACGACTGGGTCGGCGGGGGAGAGTATTGCATCGGGCGTTGTTTTTACGATGCCGGGGTTCCTGTTTCTGACAAACGGCGTCGGCGCTGATTTTTTCAATTACTGGACAATCCTGACGCTGGCCATTCTGGGCGGACTCATTGGCACGTTAATGATGATTCCGCTTCGGCGATCGCTTATTGTGCAGGAGCACGGCACCCTTCCCTATCCCGAAGGAACGGCCTGTGCATCGGTTTTGATTGCGGGTGAAAAAGGGGGCGACTTTGCCAAAACGGCTTATCTGGGCCTGGGAACAGCGTTGCTGTACGCGCTATTGCAAAAAGTGCTGCACGTTATTGCCGAGGTGCCCGTTTGGGCCACGAAGCAGGCCAACCGCTATTTTCCGTCGGCCCAGGTGTCGGGGGAGATAACGCCCGAGTATTTGGGGGTAGGCTACATCATTGGCTTTCGTATATCAGCGGTTTTGGTTGGGGGCGGTATCCTGGCGTGGCTGGGCCTCATTCCCTTGCTGGCATCTGTCGTGCCGGGCGATACCATTGCTCTGCAACTGCAAAAACTTGGTTATTTGACTAATCTCCAAACAGCGGGCGGACCCGGCGGCTGGAATCCTGCTACGCACACGTTTACGGATACAGCCGCTGCCGTTTACCGGGCTTATATCCGGCAGATTGGCGCCGGAGCGGTTACGGCTGGTGGGTTCATGACGCTTATCAAAACCATTCCAACCATTGTGTCTTCGTTCCGGCAGAGCTTCAGCAAAGCGTCCATGGGGGCTATCGAAACAGAAGACGCGTTGAGCGGCAAGAGCACTATTGCCCGTACCGAACAGGATTTAAATGTTCGAATTGTTATCGTGGGTAGTATCGTACTGGCGATACTGATGGTTGTGTTGCCCCAGATTCCGGGCGATTCGATTTTAACCAAGCTGCTGATTGCGGTACTGGTCATTGTCTTTGGGTTCTTTTTCGTAACCGTCGCCAGCCGAATTGTAGGGCTGATTGGGTCAAGTTCATCGCCCGTATCCGGCATGACCATTGCCACCATCATGGGTACCGCGCTCATCTTTATCGGCTTCGGCTTAACCGGAAAAGCATTCGAACCGGCGGTGCTGGTCGTTGGGAGTATGATTTGCGTAGCGGCTGCCAACGCCGGAGCCACTTCGCAGGATCTTAAAACCGGTTATATCGTTGGCGCTACGCCGAAGTACCAGCAGATGGCTTTATTTATTGGCGTCATTGTCTCCTCGCTGGTAGTTGGCGCTACCGTGAAAATTCTGGATACGCCCACGCCTGACCTGCTGGCCCAGGGCATTACCCATGCCATCGGCTCCGACAAATTTCCGGCTCCACAGGGAACACTAATGGCTACGCTTATCAAAGGTTTATTATCGTTTAACCTCGATTGGCAGTTTGTGCTGGTCGGCGTATTTATTGCTTTTGTGTTCGAGCTGTGCGGGGTCAGTGCGTTGGCCTTTGCGGTAGGGCTGTACTTGCCCTTATCAACAACGTTGCCCATTTTTGCTGGTGGTCTTGTTAAAGCCATTGTCGACTGGAATGCCAAACGGAAAGGAACGGTTGAAGAGGATGCTGATCTAGGAAAAGGAAGTCTGTTTGCAACCGGGCTTGTGGCAGGGGGGGCCTTAGCGGGGGTTGCCGTAGCGCTGTTATCGGTCAATGAATCGATTTATAATGGGCTAGGTAAGCTTACACTGGAGCCATTCCTGAGCGTACTTCTAGGCGAAGGGGGCTATATGTTGCTGGGGGCATTGGCTTTTGCGGGTCTGGCTACCATCTTGTGGCGCGTGGCAGAGGGTAGGCAGGAAGGGTAAATACCCACCGCTCAGTAAACCAAGCCGTATAGGGTAGTAAGCATTGAGGAATTAGTAGTTTATTGGAGGATTGTACGTTCAGCCTCTGCATCTCCTCTATGCTTGCCGCTCTATCTACTCTTTTTTACCGCATCTCCTCCTGGAAAACGCTGTTACTGGCAATCGTCATCAATATTCCTTTTTCAACGTATTTCTTACGGAATTTTGAAGCAAACATTAACGAACAGGCCGGCCAGCCTATCGGATTGATCGATGCATTGGTAGGAAATGACCCGGCGAGAATTGCCGAAATGATCGGTGAGTACGGGGCCGAGGGACGGGCTATCTATATCCGGGATGAACTGACGCTCGATATCATTTACCCATTTATCTACACGCTCGCATTAAGTATTTCATTAACCTTGCTCTTCAGGCACAGGAAATACACCTCATTTCGGCTGGTCAATGTGCTACCCGTTGGTATCCTGGTTTTCGACTTACTTGAAAATGCCTGTATCGTTTATCTGCTCAAAACGTACCCCGTCACTTCGCCCGTCGTCACTGCGTTTTGCTCACTACTGACCAATCTGAAATGGACAGTAACAACAATTGTTATTGGTCTGATACTTTACGGGCTGGTAAAATGGGCTATACGGAGTAGTCAAAAAAAACTGAGGCATGGCTAGTCGGAATGACTCACCGTAACTGGCCTGCTTTCCTGATCAAGTCCACTACTTTATCTACGGGCAACGACTCCACATGGTGACCCTGATCGCCGGTGAGTGTTTGGGCGGCAAACAACGAATTGATGATGGCTTCTTCGGTTGCTTCGATCGCAGCCATAAAAAGCGGAGAAACGTTGTCATTTCGCAGGACTTTCTGCTCGTCAAACGAACGGGTTGCCTCGTGCGGAATCTGGTAGGCAGTCGATACCGCAATGACATAATCTCCACTGCCATTCGAGGCAATACCACCGGTTCTGGCCAGACCCATAAAGGCCCGTTTGGCCAATCGTTTAAGGTTACGGGCGTCTAACGGGGCATCGGTCAGAACAACCATCATGCACGATCCGTCCAGGTTTTTTTTGAAATCATACCGGCCCAGGGCTACGCCAATCGGTACACCGGCAATTTGCAAAACACCGCCAAAATTTGTTTGTACCAACGCCCCGACCGTGTAGCCCCCCAGCGATGCCGGTAGCTTGCGCGACGATGTACCGATGCCACCTTTGAAGCCAAAGCAAACCGTACCCGTTCCGGCACCCACATTTCCTTCGGCAACAGCGCCTGTTTTGGCCTGTTCGAGAGCATCCAGTACGTGCTGTTTTATCACGTGCCGACCACGAATGTCGTTCAAATAACCACCGTTAGTCTCGCCCACCACGGCATTTACTGACCGTACCTGTTCATTGCCCTTCTGGGCCAGCGTATAATCAATTAACGCATCGGCCGCGGTTGGCACACTCAGCGTATTGGTCAAAACGATAGGCGTTTCGAGCGTACCCAGCTCCTCAACCTGGCTGTAGCCCATTAATTTGCCAAATCCATTTCCGATGTAAATAGCCGCCGGGTTTTTCTGCTGAAACTGATTGCCGCTGTGAGGAAGAATGGCCGTAACACCCGTACGAATGGTCTGACCCTGCTGAAGGGTCACCTGTCCTACGAGAACCCCCGGTACATCGGTAACCGCATTGAGCGGTCCCGTCGGCAATACGCCAAATCGGATGCCATAATCGCGGGGGCGTTTGGGAGTTTGAGCCATAGCCGACTGAGCTGTAAGCAGAAATAGGGTCGCCAACAAAAACAGGCGGAATGGAGGTAGCATGATGATAGGTACAGGTTAGCGCTCGTAGAAAACCAGTCGGTTTTGCAAGCGCGCTACTTCGTGCTGAAGCCCCTCCAACCGATCCAGGAGGTCGTTTACGACATCGAGGTCATCGGGGTGAATCGCTAAATCCTGGTGTAACCGAACAAATTTTTCCAGGCGGGGCAATTGCTCGGGTTCGACATAAATAGCCTGTTCGATGGCCACCGTATCAACAAGGCCCTGCTGCGCCAGAAGTTGAACAAAGGTAATTTCGACATGGTGGTGAACACAAAATTCACGAACGGGGATAAGGTGGTTGGGTTGCATGGGAGAGGGTTTTTCGGTTTCGATGTACGGTTTTCGGCAGAGTACCGCGTGTTGAAGACGGTCGTTTACATACTGGCCAGTTTTCGGAAGAGGTCTTTTTGCTCGTCGGTCAGGTTGGTTGGTAGCGTTACCTGCCACTGCACGTATAGGTCGCCAAATGCACCATCCTGTTTGTAGACCGGAAATCCTTTGCCTTTCAGCCTTACCTTCCGGCCACTTTGGGTCTCGGCGGGAACGGTTAGCTTTACTTTACCGTCCAGCGTTTCAATTATTTTTTCGCCACCCAGCAACGCCGTGTACAGGTCAATTTCTTCATCAACGTACAAGTCATTCCCTTTGCGCTTGTATCGACTATCGTCGGCAATAACGAAGGTGATGTACAGATCACCCGCCGGGCCGCCGTTTGTACCTGGTGCGCCATAACCAGCCAGCTTTATTTTCTGGCCGTTTTCAATGCCCGCCGGTACCGTAATCCGAATGTTCTTCCCATCAACGGTCATTGTCTGCTTGTGGGTCGTGTAGGCATCTCTCAGGTTCAGATGCAACTCGGCCTGGTAATCCTGACCCCGAAATTTAGCCTGTTGACGATTACCGCGCGGGCCTGCATCCTGCCCAAACATCGACGAAAAAAAGTCCGAAAAATCGGCCCCACCAAAGCCATCGGAGAAATCGTACCCCCCGGTATCGCCCTGCGCGTATTGCGGTCCTGAGCGCTGTTGTTGCTGGCGGGTGTCGCCACGCCGGGCCTGCTCAAACTGATCGGCATGCTGCCAGTCCTTACCGTACTGATCGTATTTTTTGCGCTTCTCGGGATCGCTCAGCACCTCGTTCGCTTCGTTGATTTGCTGGAATTTTTTGTTGGCCTCCGCATCGTTCGGGTTCAGGTCGGGATGGTGTTTCCGGGCCAGTTTGCGGTAGGCCTTTTTTATGTCTTCGTCCGAGGCTGTTTTCGGTACGCCCAGAACGCTGTAATAATCGATAAAGTCCATGTTGTGCAGGGGCGGGTGTATACGGATGAATAATCGTTATGAACTGCTTCTATAAACAAGCAATCAGGGGGGAAGGTTGTCAGAATATAGCGCAAATGAACTGTTGATTGGGTGGGTAGATATGAACGAAGCTGTTGTTTTTATCGTACGAAATCAACCTCATGAATCCAATGAAAAACAACTTTCTGCTCATTCTTGTCTTCTTTTGTTCATTGATTGCGATCAACAGCCGGGCCCAAACGGGTAAAGGGTCGCTTGCCGACGTCAGTTTCATGGAAGGGCGCTGGCGGGGAACGTTCAATGGTGGACCCATCGAGGCTGCCTGGATAGCACCCGTGGGCGATAACCTGACCGGATTTATGCGGATGATGAAAGACAATAAAGTCAGTATGTACGAGATGCTGATTTTCGAGCAGACTGAAGAGGGCCCCGTCGTTCTGGTCAAGCATTTTAAGCCGGGTTTGATCGGGCAGGAGGAGAAAGAGAAATCGGATCGTTACAGATTCATCGAGGCTGGTAAGGAGAAAGCCCTGTTCGAGAAAGAGGACGGCTCGATTCGCATTATCTATGAGAAACGGGGAAAAGACCAGTTGGCTATTCAGCGCGGGCAGCAGAAAGACGGTAAATGGGCATTCGCTGACTTGTTTGTCTTCAATCGGGTTCGCTAAGCAGAGGGGTTCGCTTTGTGATGAAGTCGTTTATTTTATTACCGGCGATAGAATTTTGTATGAATTGGCGAATTGAACGTATGCAAATAGAGTATCGTGAAGACCTGAAAAGGCTATACCTAGCGTCGCGTCTTCATGCCTTCACATGGCTGAATGCGTCCAGGTTTTCGCTGGATGATTTTGACTCAGCAACGCTGGGTGAAACTGTATTGGTGGCAGTTGCCGGTGAGAAGCCAGTTGGGTTTATATCGTGGTGGGAACCCGATAACTTCATCCACAATGTATATGTCGATTCGCGCTTTTTACACCAGGGAATTGGTAAAGCACTTTTAAATCAGTGTCTGGCAGAACTAGGGCGGCCGGCTACGCTTAAATGTTTACAGCAAAACACGAACGCATTATCCTTTTATCAGGCACAAGGCTGGTGCATAAAAAATGAAGGCCCATCGGACGACGGGCCTTATTATCTGATGACCTACGATTTCTAGACAGCCTCCCAGTATGAAGAAGCTTTATCCTTGCTCACTAAATACTCTTGCGTTTCATCTCTTTCACGGCAAAATCAGCGGCCCGTGCAGTCAGTGCCATGTACGTTAACGATGGGTTTACGCAGGAGGCCGACGTCATACACGCGCCATCGGTTACGAATACATTTTTGACCGCATGAAGCTGGTTATTGGCGTTCACGACGGATGTTTTCGGATCGCGGCCCATCCGGGCGGTTCCCATTTCGTGAATGGCCATGCCCAAATAAGAGCCCCGGTCGTACCCTTTGACGTTCTTGACACCCGCCGATTCCAGCATTTCTTTGGCATCGTTCATCATGTCAATCCGCATCTTCTTCTCGTTCTCTTTCAGCTCAGCGTCGAATACAGCGAGTGGCATACCCCATTTGTCTTTTTCGTTTTTGTCGAGGTACATCCGGTTCTCGTGGTAGGGTAACGTTTCACCAAAGCCGCCCAGGCCCATAGTCCAGGGACCGGGCTTAGTTAGTTCTTCTTTGTAGTCAGCCCCAAAGCTCATTTCGGCAATGTTGCGCTGCCAGCCCTGCCGACTGCCCCCCCCCTGGTACCCGAACCCACGGATGTAATCGCGTTTGTCGGTACCAATATTCCGGTAACGGGGTACGTAAATGCCGTTGGCCCGGCGGCCGATGTAGTATTTATCCAGATCACCTTCCCATTCGCCCGATGCCCCCGTGCGGAAGTGGTGATCCATCAGGTTATGGCCCAGTTCACCCGAATCGTTGCCAAGGCCATTCGGAAAACGGTTCGACGTTGAATTCAGCAAGACCGACGTAGACCCCAGCGTGCTGCCGCAAACGAAAACGATGTTAGCATAATACTCTTTGCTTTGCATCGTCACGGCGTCGACAATCCGGACGCCCGTTGCCCGTTTCTTGTTTTCATCGTACAGAATTTCGGTAACAACCGAATCCGGCCGGAGCGTTAAACGGCCCGTTTTGGCCGCGGGGGGAAGCGTACAGGATTGCGTGCTGAAATACGCGCCGTAGGGACAACCTAACGAACATTTGTTTCGGTACTGACACGGTGCCCGGCCCACGCCCAGCTGGGCCTGACCCGCTTTGGAGAGGTTAGCTACCCGGCCAATGGTCATGGTACGGCCGGGGAAATTTTTTTCGATCCGTTTCCGGACTTCTTTTTCCACGCAGTACATCTCCATGGGCGGCAAAAACTCGCTGTCGGGTAGCTGAGGCAAGTTCAGCTTTTCGCCTGAAATACCGACGAATTTCTCCACATAGCTATACCAGGGAGCAACGTCTTTGTAGCGGATCGGCCAGTCGACCGCAATGCCATCTTTCTCGTTCGCGCCGAAATCAATATCACTCAGTCGATACGTTTGCCGACCCCACATGATGGATTTTCCGCCCACAATATTGGGTCGGTACCAGTCGAACCGCTTCACTTCTTTGTAAAGCGAATCGGAGTCGTTCATCCAGTAGTTCTGGGTCATCTCGTTATACGGATAATCGCGGGCCAGTTTGGGGTGCGATTCTTTCTGCGCTTCCGTGAGCCGACCGTTGTATTTGGTCTGCCAGGGATCTTTCAGGGCATACTCGTAATCCGTAACGTGTTCGAGTTTGTGCCCTTTTTCGAGCATCAGCACCCGCAACCCTTTCTCGGTCAGTTCTTTCGACGCCCAGCCGCCTGATATGCCTGACCCAATCACGATGGCGTCGTACGTCTGATCTTTTATGGAATCAATATTGAGATACATAATTTTTGAGGAGTAAGAAGTGAGGAATAGGAGTGAGGAGCCATTCGGCGTTATGAAGCATACGCCAGCCTTTCTCACATCGGCTACTCGCTCCGGATTACTAGATTAAATGGCCCAGGTTTTCTGACCGGGTTTGAGGAGCATACAGCCGTTGAACTGACCGGGAACGGGCAGGTATTCTAGGGCTTTGGTAGCCCCGATTTCAGACGTGAAATAGCCGGTAGTCGTTAACTCCTTCATGCGTAGAAAAAACGGCTTGTCTTCGGTCATGATTTGCTTGACCATCTCGTTTTTCTGAGCCGTGTCGAGAGCCGCAAACCCTTTGCTGAACTTGGTCTTACTATCTGCATCGAGCTTGGCCAGGCCAGCGTAAAATTTCTCCTGATCGGGTTTGGGGTAGCAATCGCGCATAACCCGAACAATGAACTTTTCGGCACCAGCCGCTTTAGCACCGGGTGTGGTCGTGGTCGGGATGATGACGTCGGCAACTTCGGCCAAAAGCGCTTCTTGGTCGGGCGAGACGGCTACACTTGGCCCCAGGTTGGTCACGCGACCCATAGCGCCTGCCAGCGTCGGTGCCGATAAAATTCCACCCATCAGCAAGGCCGCTTGTTGTATGGCTTCTCTACGTTTCATAAAAGGATGAATACTGTTTTGGCTGTATAAGGCCTGGGTTGGTAAAATTTCCTCTAATAATATGAAAATAAAGCCACAATGTGAAGGATTAATCCGAGTTTAACCCAAAGTCAACAGGCGCCCCCCGGTTTTGAAACCAGAACGCGCCTGTTGACTTTAGGAATTTAAGTAAGCAACCGTAACTCGGTAATAACCAAGTTATGATTCTGGAACGTAGTTGCCTGTTGCGCCAATCGATCTGATTGTGAAACAGCCTGCCGTCGGTTTATCGGAAATAAAATCCGGAGGGAGCAATTTCCGCTCTCACGGAATCAACCAAGGCCCCGCTCGACTCGTAACGCAGCACGTAACCTGCCTGCTTGTAAGATGGAATTACGCTACCATAAATGCGATTGGTTTGCGGATCAACACCAAGGGAATTGAACGAGCGGGCGATAACCTGACTGCCTGATGCTGTTGTGGCATCGATACCGATCCGGTATGTTCTGCCGCTCAAGGTGTAATAAAACGTCCGCTTGTCGGGGCTGATTGTAACGGAGCCGGGTGCTGCAGCAAACGTCAGTCGCTTGGCAACTGTCCGATCCGAGGGGTTAAACTGAACGAGATCGTTACCGGCCTGTATCCATAGCTTTCCGTTGGCATCCAGTGCAATAGGTTCGGGTGTCGAGCCAAAAGCAATACGTTGCTTTTCTGTATCCGTATTCAGATCAATGATCAACAGCGTCTGGTTACCACTGTAGGCGTTACTTCCCACAAACGCTTCGGTACCGGCAACGACCATTTTTTCGACACCTTTAACAGCCGGAATTTTCTTGACGAGTGTACCTGTGTTCAGATCCACGACAGCAACATAACCGGGATCTTTGTAGAATGCGTTACCGGAGCCGGAAATGTCCCAACAACTGACATAAGCCTTATTCGGGCCTGCCGAAATAACCTGACGTGGATTTTCAATGTCTGGTGTTTTCAGCGTAGTACGTGATTTAAACGTCCCTGTATCAACGATTTCAACCTTATCTTGATTGGGTGCTGTGTTATCAATCAAAATTAATCCTTTACCATTTACTTCCGTATAACCCTCTACTAAACCACTAGGCAAAAAAGATGGGTTAGCTGCCTGCAAAATATTAGTAGCGACCGTATTGCCAGTGCGTGACAAAAAGGAAATTGTCCCGTTGTTATCAGAGAAATTTCCTTCATTTATGATAAGCACGCCCGACTCATAGGGCGTTGGTTCAGGGTCGGAGGTTTTACAGTTCCAGACGCTTAAGGCCAGCAAGCTGAGGGCAAGACCTTTTGTTACTTGGTACTTCATGATTTAGTAGATGGAAAATTGATAATCAAATTAAGCGCCCAGTTCCGCCCGGGCAATGCATTGCGCTTGACACTGAAGGAAAGGGCATCAAATACATTGTTGACCTGCCCCTGTAACCGAACAGGTACCGGACCGATTTTGGTCGTGGTCTCGAGAATAACATTCGTTAGGGCAACACCCTTAAAAAACTGGCTATTGTCGAAGGTGATGTACCGGCGTGAAGTAGCCTGCGTTTGGATGGATAGCCGTGTCTGACCACGTTGCACATAAGCATTGAGCGTTTCGGTATGGATGGGCACGTAGACCAGCTGTTTCCCGATCACATCCGCTGAATACGTGTCATACACCCGCTCCTGCGATGAGCGCGTCAGCGCATAGCCTACCCGTAAACTCGCCCGCCAGCCGTTATGAGCATAAGCCAGGGAAGTAATCAATTCGCCACCCCGAGCCACAACCAGCTGCAAATTCTCGACGTGATAATTGGTCGCCGGATTCCAGTATGTCCAGTTGTCTACCCGGTTGCGATACACCGTTGCTTCGGTCGTCAGTTGGAGGTGTTCGTTGAAAACGAGGCTGGACGCGAGTCCGGCTTCAAGATTAAATCCGCTTTCGGGCAACAGATTGGGATTGCCCAGGTCAGCCCAGTAGCGTTCGTTAAGCGTTGGTACCCGGTAGCTTCGGCTTACGGATCCTTTAGCCGTTAAACCAAAGGCCGGGCGCTGCACAATTCGGAATTCAGCGCCGAGTGATGGCGTGATGGGTGGATTAAATCGGGTAACAAACGCCTGCCGTACATTAGCCGATACCAGCCAGCGTATAGTCTGCAGGCGAAACAGCGCATACAGATCGCCCCGATTTTCGTTAATTAATGTACTTACGTAGCCATCTGTCCGGGTATTGTAATGGGACCACTCACCACCGACGCGAAGGCTCAGCGATCGACTGGCTTTGGCGGGAATCAGCGTAAACTCCCGCTCGACACGGCTGATAAAACGGTCGGTCTGGGTATGGCTGGGCGAAGCAAAATTTCCCTTGGCGTAGTCCAGAACGTCATGAATCCAGCCAAGACGAAGGGTTAACTGGTTGGTTTCGTAGGTCGTTAGGAAGCGTGCCGATTGGGTGCGGGTGCGTTCACGGGCAATGGTATCCTGAGGAGCCAGAACCAGATCGTTGTCCGTTAGCCAGACATTGACGGATACCTGCCGACCACTCTTGTGCATAAAGTACAAATCCTGAACGAGACCCCGTTGCGCGGTCGTTGACTGTTCCAGAAAGTAATTCCGGCGTTCGGTCGATGGGTACGCGTTATTGAACTGGTTTCGATAAGCAAACGTCTTGCCTGATACGTTCCAGGCGTTACCCAGTCCTGCGCTATAGCGGGCGCCCAGTTGAGTCTGGTTGTTCTGAAAGCTAGCCAATTGATGGCCAAATGTTATGCGTATGCCCGGCTGCCAGACAGGGCTGCTTCCCAATAAGATACTGCCGCCCACCGCATCCGAACCCACAACGCTGGCCGACGAACCATATTGAACCGCCAACCGGTCGAAACCCGCTACGGGCAGCGTGGAGAAATCAGTCTGGCCAAGATTAGGCTGGTTGATGTTAATGCCATTCCACAGGACAGCCGTGTGGTTGGCCGACGTTCCCCGAAACGATACCGTCGCCAGTTGGCCGGATCCATAACTCTTAAACGCCAACGGCGTAGTCAATGCCAGCAAGTCCGTTAACGAACCAAAGCGAAATTGTAATAGGGTTGCCGAGTCTATACGCTGAAGTTTCTGGCCCGCCAAAAATCGCTCGGGTGCGATAGCCCGTACGGTTACGGCCGATAAGGACACAACAGCAGCCGACCGCGCCGACGAATCGGATTGCGCGGTGCTTTGATGACCAGCCAGTAAGCCGACCAATAGAGCAATAACCCACCAGCGAAGGGTGCTTTGTTTCAACGGTATACTAAGAATGAGTGCTCGAAAACGTCGGACCAACAAATAGCTGGCCCACAGCACGCGATTGGGGCGTTTCCTCCGAACGCCAGAACAACGGATGATTTACGGCAGGTCTCCTGGCTCGTCTCGTCGGGTCTTACCTTCCCACGCTGAAAATCAGCGCAGTGGTCACGTAGATTGAACCGATTTTTTTAAAGACTTACAGTTGCGGGGACAGCATTGGTTTCGCACCAACTTCCCTTTTAAGCCTTGCAAGCTGCCACGAAGCAGCATGAGGCACCGAAAACTCAAGGACAAAGGTAGGGTATTTTTATTTACCAAGTGGGGCGGACAGGATATCCTGTCCGCCCCACTTATTAAAAACCTTCAGCTTTTATTTCTTTCTCGGTAATGGTACCGTACTTTTTCACATTATCCCGAATCGTTTCGGCTTTGCCGATCAGTACAAACTGGAGTTTATCTTTCGGAAAATATTGGTCGATGATCTGGCGTGTTTTGGCGACTGTCAGCCCGTCGACGTTTTTCTGGAAGTTGTTAATGAAGGATTCATCGAACCCAAGGCTGAACATATCAGTCAGCAAATTGGCCAACTCGCTGGCCGACTCATACCTCGGCGGGAAATCAGCTTTAACGTAGTTTTTGGCCGATGACAGTGTTTTTTCGTCGATACCCGTCCGGTGTAAGCTATCGAGAACCTGAATAGCCATATCGATTGCCTGGGTGGTGGTACTAACTTTGGTGAAGGTCGAAACGGCGAACGTGCCACTTTTACGAAACGTACTGAATCGACTGCTTGCCCCATAGGTCAAACCCGAGTTTACTCGCAGAGCGTCATTCAGCCAGGATGTAAAGCGCCCGCCCAGAATTGTATTGACAACCGTGACGGGAATAAAATCGGGGTTATTCTGTGTAATGCCCTTTCCCCCAATCAGGAACGTAGTTTCGCGGGCGTCGTCTTTGTTAACCAGTAACACTCGGCTTTTCTCGAAAGCAACCGTCGGGTCCGTCAGGGCGGGCGACGTCGCTGGCGCTGTTTTCCAGCTACCGAATAAATCAGTAATTCGCTTTTTCATAGCCGCCGTATTGAAATCACCCACAATGGCAATCGCACCCCGATCGGTAGTAAAGTTCTTCTGATAGAACTGCCGGGCATCATTAGCCGAAACCGCTGAAACCGACGCTGGTGTACCCGTAATGGGATTGGCATACGGATGACCTTCGAAGACAAACTTATTGAAGTAGGAGCCGACTACGCCCCTTGGACTTTCTTTTTGCTGGGTCAACTGAAGCAACTGGCGCTGCTTGTACTTATCAAACTCACCCTGGTCGAAGGTAGGCTTCGTCAGTACATCCTGGATGATATTGAACAGTAGATCCTGGTCTTTTACCGCAAACGACGAGGTCAGTTTGGCTACTTCTTTTCCAGCGTAGGTATCCACACTGGCTCCTACGTATTCAATCTTTTCTTCCAGTTGGGCTTTCGTATACTTCGAACTGCCGAACAACAGAGCCTCCGCCGTCATGTTAGCTAAACCATACCGGCTACCATCCTGCACAGCGCCCGCATCGAAAACGGCCGAGACATTGATGAGCGGTACCTCATGTTGCTCCATCAAATAAATCGTCAGACCGTTCCGGAGCTTGAACTTCTGGTAGGGGGGCACCCTGAACGTTTGCGCCAGCGACGCTCCCGTGGCAATAAGGGCAAGGAGTAAGGTAATTATATGTTTCATTGTAAACGTTTCTGGTGATATCAGTGACATAAAGCGTTTATAGGCAACTGCCCATGCCGCCAGGCCATTGCGGTAGAATCAATTGTTTTTGGCAGAATTTACGTTCGGTTCCGGCAAGAGGTAACCAACCGTGCGGTTGCGGCTTGTCAGGTACGTTTTCGCTACTCGCTGAACGTCTTCTTTAGTCACCTTTTCATAAAGCGCCGGGGCTTCGTAGAGCTTTTTGTAATCACCAAAGAACAGTTCATATGTGCCAAGTGAGTTCGCTTTTCCGTTGATCGATTCCATCGTTCGGTAAAACTCCATGAGTTTCTGGTTCTTCAGCTTCTGTAACTCCGCATCAGTAATTCCTTCGTTAATGACCTTGTCGATTTGATACAAGACCGACCGCTCCAGTTGGTCTGCCGAGATACCACTACCGGCAATGGCATAGACGGAGAACAGGCTGGGGTCAAATGACATTTCTACGTTGGTAAATACCCGAGACGCTACCGTTGAGTCCAGCACCAGCGATTTAACCAGCCGCGACGAATTGCCGGAACTCAACACCCCGCTGAGTAAATCCAGCGCATAATAATCGGGGTGACGCGTGGCCGGAACATGGTAGGCAAGCAGAATATTTGGCGTTGCCACATCCTTGTACGTTGTTGCCCGCCGTTCGCCGTTTTGGGGCGGCTCCACCGTACGTAAACTATCCGGTAGTTTCTGGGCCGGAATCGAGCCGATGTACTGCTCCGCCAGTTTTTTTACCTGAGCCGTTGTAACATCGCCCACGACAACCGCTATAGCATTATTTGGCGAATAATAAGTTTTGAAGTATTTCTCCAGATCAGCCTGTGTCCACTTTTTAATATCCGACTCAAAGCCAATTACGGGAAACATATACGGGTGTTCGACAAACGCTACCGACTGAACCAGTTCGCTAATGACCCGGTAGTTGCTGTTCTCCAGACCCGTACTGCGCTCGGATAAGACCACGCCCCGCTCGCTTTCTACCATTTTCGGATCAATTGCCAGATCCCGGATCCGGTCGGCTTCTAGGTCGAAAATCGTTTCGAGCGCACCACTTTGAAACCAGTCGGTGTATACGGTCGTATTTTCGGTCGTGTAGGCATTGTTCGAGCCGCCGTTGGCTTCCATCACCCGGTCGAATTGTTTGGGACCGTATTTCTTGGCCCCGTTGAACATCATGTGCTCAAAAAAGTGCGACAGGCCCGTGATGCCGTGGACCTCATTGCGGGAGCCGACTTTCCAGAACGAATAAAAGTTGGCGTTGGGAATAGAGTGGTCTTCAAGAACCATGAATTTCATGCCGTTCTTCAGGGTGAACGTTTGTACGTCCTCCGGCTTGGGCTTACTTTGTGCCAGCACGATACTCGCCGAGAGTATCAAGACGGCCGAAAACCCCATTCGTTTGTTCATGTGAGTGGTTTTAGTTTGGAGAAAAGCTAAAATTAGTGACCTTTAGCGCATGAACCAATCGCTCTGGTCGCTTGACGGCCAACGTGCCCTCGTAACGGGCGGAACCAAAGGCATCGGCGAAGCTATTGTCCGTCAATTTCTGGACCTCGGCGCGTCCGTATTTATCATCGCCCGCGACAACACACTGCTTCAGCAACAACTAACCGAGTACCGACAGCAGGGGCATACCGTTGAAGGCTTGGCCGTTGATGTGAGTCAGCCGGGAGTAGCTACTCAGGTTATTGAGGCCGTGAAGCAAGTGTGGGATAACCTCGATATTCTGGTTAACAATGCGGGCACGAACATTCGTAAGGCTACAGCCGACTACAGCTCTGATGACTACAACCATGTGCTGAATACCAATCTGCGTTCGGCGTATGAACTGACCCAGGCGGCCTATCCACTCCTAAAGGGAGATGCACGTGGAAACAGTCCAGCCGGGGACTATCCAGTCGGGGGCCATCCAGCCGGGGGCCGAGTAGTGATGGTTTCGTCTGTATCAGGCCTGGCACATACCAGCAGCGGCTCGCTATATGGTATGACCAAAGCAGCCATGCTCCAGCTTACCCGAAACCTGGCGGTTGAATGGGCATCTGACGGCATCCGCGTAAACGCCGTAGCACCCTGGTACATCAAAACGCCACTGGCAACCCCCGTACTCACCAACCCCGAAAAATTAGCGGGTATCCTTAAACGAACACCCATGAACCGTGTTGGGGAGCCGGAGGAAGTAGCATCTGTCGTTTCGTTCCTGTGCATGCCCGCGTCTGGTTATGTAACGGGACAGACAATCTCGGCAGATGGCGGCCTCATGGCCTGGGCCTACTAGAGTCCGGCTACCATGGCTTTCATCTTCGTCATGGCCGTTTTCGTTACAGTCAGGGCGTCCTGTGCGTAATACTCTTTGTTGAATACTTCCAGCGATACAACAATGGGTTGGTCGGTGCGCTTGATTAGCTTCAACGTCTCTCGAATCGGAGCAACACCATCGCCCGGAAATACCCGATCAGCATCGACAATCTTTTCCCGAGTGAAGTTAGCGGTGTAATCATTCACATGAAAAACCTCAATAGCCGGTTTGCCAACCAGCGGCAAGCTCACATTGCCTGAACCGCCCTTATAGAGGTGATAAATATCCAGCAACACTCTGGCTGATGGGTGTCCACTCTCAATGGCCACGAACATAACTTCGCTTAGCCGACTTAGGTTGGGCGAGAACCCCCATAACTCCAGCTGGGGGACAACTCCCGTTTTATCGCCTAATTCCAGTATGGTGCGATACCGTTCGGCGGCCTTATACAGATCAACTTTAGGACTACCCGGAGACTGTGCGCCGATTGGTGGTGTGGCTACGCGTTTGCAGCCTACTTCAGCCAGCATTTCCATTTCACTTTTGAGCTGGGCAACTCCCTTAGCACGAGCCACGTCGTCGTCAATAATCCAGGGGGCGAACCCGATGGCGTTTTCAATTTTTATGCCCAAATCAGCCAGGATCTTACGAGCCTCGGCCGTTGTTCCTCCAGACTTCAGGTACGTCTGTAAGGTTTCAATCCACACCTCAACCGACCGAAAACCACCTTTCGAAGCAGCCTCCAGCTCTTTTACGAATCCAAGCTTTTGCCCCCGAATGGTGCTCATGTTGAGGCAAAGTGTAAATGGAGATTGAGCATTCGGTGTTGCCATAGCTTTAGCTTCCAGCGAAGACATGAGTGAGGCCCCTGCTGAGGCCGTCAGGGTAGCCAGCGTTTGACGACGAGTTATGAATTGAGACATGAAGAGAAAGCGCGCGTTTTATGAATCGTACAGTAAACGTATAAAATACGCAAACCTACTCGGTAGATGCCATTTTGCAGTTGGATTACCCCAGACGAGTGGGCTTTAAAAAACTTTCTTTAAAATAAATTTTCTATTTCTCCAAACTATTTCATACTTTTGCACTCCCAAACTCGGAATATCGAGATAACGACATACGAGGGTGAAGGTCCGCTAAAATCTATACGATTTAGTAGAAACCACATCTGACTTTTTCGGCAAACAAACCTTGCACTGCATTGTTTTGTCCGCCATTTGAGGTCAGGTGCGGTGCGCCCGACCTCTTTTTTGTTGTTTCGGGGCCTGATTGTTAAGCAGATATAGGATTCATTCGAATATTTGCCTACCTTTGCGGCCCGATTCGGAAGGTCCGAACGGAAAAAGATTACCTATTTTTTACCTGCTTACTTTAAACAAACACAAATGTCTGGTTTAATTGGCAAGAAAATCGGGATGACCAGCGTGTACAATGCGGACGGGCAGGCTCTGGCATGTACAGTGATTGAGACGGGTCCCTGTGTCGTAACTCAAGTCCGTAGCGTCGAGAAAGATGGCTACACGGCTGTGCAACTGGGTTATGGCGACAAGAAAGAAAAGCACAGCAACAAGCCGGAGTTGGGCCACTTCAAAAAAGCGGGCACCACACCTAAACGCAAGCTGGTTGAATTCAAAGAATTCGAGCAGACACTTGATTTAGGTACAACACTTACGGTAGCCGACGTATTTGCAGAAACTGACTTCGTTGACGTCGTTGGTACCGCAAAAGGTCGTGGTTTCCAGGGCGTTGTGAAACGTCACGGATTCGCTGGGGTTGGCGGTCAGACGCACGGTCAGCATAACCGGGGTCGTCACCCAGGTTCGATTGGTGCCTGTTCGTTCCCATCGCGTGTGTTCAAAGGTCTTCGGATGGCCGGCCGTACGGGCGGTAACCGTGTGAAGGTTCAAAACCTTCGCGTATTGCGCGTTCTGCCTGAGCAAAATCTGCTCGTTGTTAGCGGTTCTATTCCAGGAGCCAAAAATTCATACGTTATTATCGAGAAGTAGGTCATGGAAGTAATCGTATATAACAGCAAGGGCGAGGACACAGGCAAAAAGGTCACGCTTCCGGAAGAGGTCTTCGGTATCGAGCCGAACCAACACGCGATTTACCTCGACGTGAAACAATACTTAGCCAACCAACGGCAAGGAACGCATAAAGTGAAAGAGCGTGCTGAAAACGCCCACTCAACGCGTAAATTAAAGAAGCAAAAAGGGACAGGTGGTGCCCGTGCAGGTAGTGCTAAATCACCTGTGTTTATTGGTGGTGGTACCATTTTCGGTCCACGTCCCCGCGACTATAGCTTCAAACTGAACAAAAAAGTGAAATCACTGGCTCGCCAGTCGGCTTACGCGGTAAAAGCTAAAGCTGAACGGATTTCAGTTATTGACAGAATCTCGCTGGAAGCTCCCCGTACCAAAGATTACATCCAGTTCCTGACCGATCTGAATGTAACGGGTAAGAAAACGCTGCTTATCCTGCCCGACGTAAACACAAACGTTGTTTTATCGAGCCGGAACGTACAGAAGACGAAAGTTACGACAGCTTCGCAGGTTAATACCTACGATCTAATGAACGCCGATCAACTGCTCATCAGCGAAGAAGCCCTGTCAACCATCCAAACGTTGTTCGACAAATAATCATGAGCGTACTAAAACGACCAATCGTCACCGAAAAAATGACGGGCCTTAACAAGCAAGGGAAGTATGCTTTTGAGGTTGAACTAAAAGCCAACAAACTCGAAATCGGCAAAGCCATCGAGAAGATGTATGGCGTAAACGTTGAAGCTGTTAATACATTCCGGGTTTTCGGAAAGAAACGCAGCAAGAACATCAACGGACGTGTTGTATCGGGTAAGACCCCAACCACCAAGAAAGCAATTGTTACGGTTGCCGAAGGCGAAGTAATTGATATCTACGCTGACTTATAAACCGAGCATTGCTCTACCAATTAATCAGTCATGGGAGTTAAAAAACTAAGACCAATAACGCCGAGTACACGTTTTCGCGTGGCACCCGACTTTGCGGAAATAACAGCCTCCAAGCCAGAGAAGAGTCTGCTGGAGCCCATTAAGAGAACCGGTGGCCGTAATAACGAAGGTCACCGCACTATGCGCTACATTGGAGGAGGTCACAAACGGCAATACCGGATTATTGACTTCAAGCGCG
Organism: Spirosoma lituiforme; assembly: GCF_054776635.1. NCBI lineage: Bacteria > Pseudomonadati > Bacteroidota > Cytophagia > Cytophagales > Cytophagaceae > Spirosoma > Spirosoma lituiforme. Next base: position 401,160 of record NZ_BAAHBO010000003.1, on the reverse strand, counting down.
ACAAAGTCGGCCAACCTGCCGAAGTTTTGACTGTAGAATACGATCCAAACCGTTCGGCCCGCATCTCGCTGGTGCAATATCCTGACGGCGAAAAACGCTACATCATCGCACCACAAGGTATTACCGTTGGCCAGACCATCCGGTCGGGCGAAGGGTCAACACCAGACGTTGGTAATGCACTGCCGCTGGCGCTGATGCCAATCGGTACGATTGTTCATAACATCGAGCTGACACCTGGTAAAGGTGGTGCAATGGCCCGTTCGGCTGGCACGTACGCTCAGTTAGTAGGTCGTGAAGATAAATACGCTATCCTGCGTTTGCCTTCGGGTGAAACACGCCGGGTTTTGAGCGCCGGTATGGCAACGGTTGGTTCGGTATCGAACCCCGACCATATGAACGTTGTCATGGGTAAAGCTGGCCGTAGCCGTTGGTTAGGTCGTCGCCCCCGCGTTCGTGCTGTCGTGATGAACCCAGTCGATCACCCAATGGGTGGTGGTGAAGGCCGGGCATCCGGTGGTCACCCACGTTCACGTAATGGCCAGTTCGCCAAAGGTCAAAAGACCCGTAACAAGAACAAGGCATCTGAAAGCATGATTATTAGCCGACGCAAAAAGTAACAGATAACAATGGCACGTTCACTCAAAAAAGGCCCCTATATTGATTTTCGTTTAGACAATAAAGTCCAGACGCAGAACGATTCGGGCAAGAAATCGGTCATCAAAACCTGGTCGCGTCGTTCGATGATTTCGCCGGATTTCGTAGGCCACACCTTCGCTGTGCACAACGGCAACAAGTTCATCCCGGTTTATGTAACGGAGAACATGGTAGGTCACAAGCTTGGTGAATTTTCACCGACACGTAACTTCCGGGGACACACCGCCAAGAAAGACAAGGGCAAACGATAAGCAGTTTACGGTATTCAGTTTACGGTTTTGATTAGCTGTAAACCGTGAACCGAAAACCAAAAACCAAACAAATGGAAGCAGTAGCAAAACTTAAAGATGTGCCCACGTCTCCCCGCAAGATGCGGTTAATTGCTGACCTCATTCGTGGTCAGCGCGTTAGCCGGGCGTTGGGTCTATTAAAATACCAGCCACAAGCTGGTGCCGACGTATTGCAAAAAGTGCTTTTGTCGGCCGTTGCCAACTGGCAGCAAAAAAATGAAGATGCCCGCATCGAAGATGCTGATCTTTATATAAAGACGGTCTTTGTTGATGGAGGTCCGATGCTAAAGCGTCTGCGTCCAGCACCACAAGGTCGCGGTCACCGGATCCGTAAGCGGTCAAACCACATTACACTTGTGGTTGACAGCGCAGCTGATACGGTATTGACTCAGGCTGAAGTTTCTACCCCTGAAAACGAACAATAGACAGAAATGGGACAAAAAATAAATCCAATTGGCCTGCGACTTGGTATTGTTCGGGGCTGGGAGTCAAGCTGGTACGGCGGTAAAGAATTTGCGGAAAAACTCGTAGAAGACGAAAAAATCCGGAAATACATCGCTGCTCGTATTCCCAAGGGCGCCATTGCACGGGTCGTCATCGAACGTACTCTGAAGCGCGTTACACTAACCATCCATACGGCTCGTCCGGGTATCGTTATCGGTAAAGGTGGTGGTGAGGTTGATAAGATCAAAGAAGAGCTGAAAAAGATCACGGGCAAAGATGTCCAGATCAATATCTTCGAAATCAAACGCCCTGAAATTGATGCCAAACTAGTTGGTGAAGCAATCGCTCAGCAATTACAGGCTCGTATTTCGTTCCGTCGTGCTATGAAGCAGGCTATCCAATCGGCGATTCGGGTAGGTGCACAAGGCATCAAAGTAAAAGTATCAGGTCGTTTGGGTGGAGCTGAAATTGCCCGCTCAGAACAGTATAAGGAAGGTCGTGTACCACTTCATACGTTGCGTGCCGATATTGACTATGCTATCTCTGAAGCTCAAACCGTTTACGGAAAAATCGGCATCAAGGTGTGGATTTTCAAGGGTGAAGTATACGGTAAGCGCGATCTGTCCCCAGCGGCTATGATGAGCCAGGCGCAAGCCGGTGAGCGTACGGCTGCGGCAAATGATCGGGGTGATCGTCGTGGCCCTCGTGGTGATCGTGATGGTAATGACCGGGGTGGTCGTAACCGTGGCGGTAATGATCGCGGTGGTCGTGGTGGTAATGCTGCTGGTGGCGGCCAGGGTGGAAACCGTGGTGGTAATGCCGGTGGCGGCCAAGGTGGAAACCGCGGTGGCGGTGGTGGTCAGGGTGGAAACCGTGGTGGCGGTGGTGGCCCAAGACGATAAATTCAGTCCTCAGTCGTCAGTCCACAGTCAGTAGTTCCTTACTCCTGATCAACAACTAACCACTATCGACGCTAACTTTTAGAGCTATGTTACAGCCAAAAAGAACTAAATTCCGTAAGCAGCATAAAGGCAGAATTCCAGGTATCGCTTCGCGCGGTCATGAAATTGCCTTCGGTACATTCGGCATCAAATCACTGGAGCCGGGTCGGATCACCGCCCGTCAGATTGAAGCCGCTCGTATTTCAGTAACGCGGGCCATGAAACGCGAAGGTCAGGTTTGGATTCGCATTTTCCCCGATAAACCAATTACCAAGAAGCCAGCCGAAGTTCGGATGGGTAAAGGTAAAGGTGCCCCAGAATACTGGGTAGCCGTAGTAAAGCCCGGTACGATTATGTTCGAGACGACGGGCGTTGATTTGGCAACGGGTATGGAAGCCCTGCGCCTGGCCGCTCAGAAATTGCCAGTTCGGACGAAATTCGTTGTCCGGCGTGATTATCAGGAGCAAGGCGAAGAATAGTACCCCTAAGCGACGAGCAAAATGAAAAAAGAAGATTTAAAAGGATTGTCGGCCGACGAGTTACGTACCGAATTAGGTGCTGAACAAGACCGACTGTTGAAGCTAAGGTTCGCTCATGCGGTATCTCCAATTGAGAACCCAATGCGCATCCGCGAGAGCCGGAAACGGATTACTCGTCTGAATACAGAACTGACGGTTAAATCGCGGCAAGCCTAACAAGACACGACAATGGAAGAGCAACAAGCACCAGCACCGCAGGTAGAAGAACAAGCTCCAGCGGCAGCAGCAACAGAACAGCCGACAGCAGCCGCTCCAACAACGAGCACCGCAGAAACGGCTTCGGAGCGCAACGCTCGTAAAGAGCGTATCGGACGGGTAACCAGCAATAAAATGCAGAAGACCATCACTGTTGCGATTGATCGTAAAGTGAAACACCCGATGTACGGTAAGTTTATGAACAAGACGAAAAAACTGACTGTTCATGACGAGAAGAATGAGTGTGGTATCGGTGACACGGTTCGTGTTATGGAAACCCGCCCAATGAGCAAGAATAAACGTTGGCGTTTAGTCGAAATCATCGAAAAAGCGAAGTAAGCCATGGTACAGCAAGAATCAAGATTAGGAGTAGCCGATAACAGTGGCGCGAAAGAAGTGCTGGTTATCCGCGTCCTGGGCGGTACAGGCAAGCGGTATGCATCAGTCGGTGACAAGATTGTCGTGACGGTGAAACAGGCTCTGTCGTCCAGTAGCATGAAAAAAGGTACGGTATCTAAAGCCGTCGTTGTTCGGACCAAGAAGGAAGTACGTCGTAAAGACGGATCATACATCCGCTTTGAAGACAACGCAGCCGTATTGCTCAATAACAACGATGAACCACGGGGTACCCGGATTTTTGGGCCAGTGGCTCGTGAATTGCGCGAGAAGCAGTTTATGAAAATCGTATCATTAGCCCCAGAAGTATTGTAAGGCAATGGAGAAGAAAATAACGCTACCGAAGCACAAATTCCACATCAAATCAGGCGATACAGTTCTGGTGATTGGTGGTAACTCAAAAGGTCAGCGCGGTGTGGTGAAAGAAATAATCGTAGAGAAAGATCGTGCTCGTGTTGAGGGCGTTGCTATGATTACTAAACACTTGAAGCCAACGGCTTCTAATCCGCAGGGGAGCCTGGAAAAAACGGAAGGATCAGTTCACATCAGTAATCTGAAACTGGTTGATCCCGCCACTGGCGAACCTACCCGTACGGGTCGTAAAGCAAACGAAAAGGGAAAGCTGCAGCGTTTCTCTAAGAAAACGGGCAACTTTATTCCTGATCGGTCCGCCGAAGCAGGTCGCAAATAACCTTAAGCAGGTCTAAGAAAATGGCAACGCCAAGACTGAAAGAAAAATATTTAAGCGAAATCGTACCTCAGTTGAAGGACAAATTTCAGTACAAGTCGGTCATGCAAGTGCCCCGTCTTACTAAAATTGTTATCAACAAAGGTATAGGAGCCGCTGTCGCCGATAAAAAATTGGTAGACGTGGGCGTCGAAGAATTGACGACCATCACGGGCCAGAAAGCTGTTCCGACTCTGTCGAAGAAAGCTGTCTCGAACTTCAAACTACGGGAAAAAATGCCCATCGGTGCGAAAGTTACGCTACGTGGTGTGAAGATGTACGAGTTTCTGGACCGGTTAACAGCTGTATCGCTACCCCGTGTTCGTGACTTCAAAGGCATCAGTGATAAAGGGTTTGATGGCCGTGGTAACTACACATTCGGTGTGCAGGAGCAAATCATCTTCCCCGAAATCAGCATTGATAAAGTAGCCCGCATTTCGGGGATGGACATCACGTTTGTGACGACCGCCAATACCGACAATGAGAGTTACGAGTTGCTGAAAGCCATGGGCATGCCGTTTGCTAAAAGTGATAAATAACAACCGACAAAAAGGTTAAGACAATGGCAAAAGAATCAATAAAAGCACGGGAACGGAAACGTGAAGCACTGGTAGCTAAGTACGCTGTAAAGCGGGCTGCTTTGAAAGCGGCTGGCGACTACATCGGTCTGGATAAACTGCCTAAGAATTCGTCCGCTGTTCGTTTGCACAATCGGTGCAAATTAACGGGCCGTCCTCGGGGCTACATGCGCAAGTTTGGTATTTCACGGGTAACATTCCGGGAAATGGCATCAGCCGGTAAAATTCCAGGTGTAACTAAAGCAAGCTGGTAATTCCAGATTCCATTTCTATTTGTAATTCAGTTTCCGTAATTTTGCGAACTTTCTCAAAAAGAGGGGTTTGCAAGTAACGCAACGCTAAGAATGAATACAGATCCAATAGCAGACTTTCTGACACGAGTCAGAAACGCCATCCGGGCTAAGCACCGGGTTGTAGAGATCCCTGCTTCGAACATAAAAAAAGAGATCACCAAGGTTTTGTACGAAAAAGGGTACATCCAGAACTACAAGTTCGATGACAGCACCCCCCAAGGCTCTATCAAAATTGCCCTGAAGTACAATCCAACGACGAAGCAGCCTGCTATCGTTGACATACAACGCATCAGCCGTCCAGGTCTGCGTCAGTATCGGGGAGCCGATAGCCTGCCACGTATCCTGAATGGTCTGGGTGTAGCAATCATTTCTACCTCCAAAGGTGTGATGACAGATAAAGAAGCGAAGACGCTGAACGTTGGTGGAGAAGTATTGTGTTACGTATATTAATCCGAACTGAACGATGTCACGCATAGGTAAGAAACCAATCACCCTCCCTAGCAACGTTACACTGTCTGTCGATGATCAGAACGTGGTAACGGTTAAAGGGCCAAAAGGAACCCTGACTCAATCAGTTGATCCGGATATTTCGGTAGCTATTGAAGATGGTCACATTCAGGTGAGCCGCCCAACTGAACAGAAGCGTCACAAAGCGCTGCATGGTCTGTACCGGTCGCTTGTCAACAATATGGTAACAGGAGTAAGCGAAGGTTTTAAACTGGATCTCGAAGTAATCGGGGTAGGGTATAAGGCGTCGGTTGCTAACAATATTCTCGAACTGCAACTTGGCTATTCACACAACGTGTTTTTAGCTGTTCCGACCGAGATCAAAGTTACGGCTGTAACGGAGAAAGGGCAAAATCCAAAAGTATATCTGGAAGGTTCAGATAAACAGCTTTTAGGTGATGTAGCTGCTAAAATCCGTTCCCTGCGTAAAGTTGAGCCTTACAAAGGCAAAGGTATCCGCTTCATCGGTGAACAAGTTCGCCGGAAAGCTGGTAAATCTTCTTCGAAGAAATAATGTTTGTGGTTTTCTATTTGCGGTTTGTTTACAAGTCAGCAGGCCGCAAATAGAAAACAGAAAACTTTTAAACGCCTATTTGGTCGGAATCAAATAACATGGCAACGAATAAACAAGAAAGAAGACAGCGGATCAAGTTTGGTATCCGGGCGAAAGTTTCTGGCACTGCCGAACGTCCCCGTCTATCGGTTTTCCGTTCTAACAAAGCGATTTACGCACAATTGATTGATGATGTCACGGGTCATACACTGGCGGCTGCATCATCGGTTGAACTGAAAAGCGAAGTCGAAGGAAATACCGTCGACACGGCGAAGAAAGTAGGCCAGCGGTTGGCCGAGAAAGCAGTTGCCAAGAATATCAGCGCAGCTGTGTTCGACCGCAATGGCTACTTATATCACGGTAAAGTAAAAGCATTGGCCGATGCAGCCCGCGAGGGAGGCCTTAAGTTCTAAGCGATGAACATCAATTCAGCAAGACCGACAAAATTTAACGAAGCCGACCTTAAAGAAAAGGTCGTAGCCATCAACCGCGTAGCGAAGGTGGTAAAAGGTGGTCGCCGGTTCAGCTTCTCGGCAATTGTCGTGGTTGGAGACGGTAACGGTGTCGTTGGTTACGGATTAGGCAAAGCCAATGAAGTAACTGATGCCATTGCGAAAGGAGTAGAAGATGCCAAGAAAAATCTGGTACAAATTCCTCTCCTAAAGCGTACGGTTCCTCACGAGATGGAAGGTAAATTCAGCGGTGGCTTTGTCCTGCTGAAGCCAGCTGCTCCGGGTACAGGTGTGATTGCCGGTGGTGCTATGCGGGCTGTTCTTGAGTCGGCTGGTATTCATGACATTCTGGCGAAATCGAAAGGATCGTCGAATCCTCACAACGTGGTAAAAGCTACGCTTGATGCATTGTTGAAGATGCGGCTACCTCACCAAGTGGCTTTCCAGCGCCAGATCAGTTTAGCGAAAGTATTTAACGGTTAATATAAAGGAGCAATAGACATGGCACGAGTACGCATCACGCAGGTCAGCAGCACCATTAAACGACCGCTATCTCAGAAAAACGCAATCAAGTCATTAGGCTTGGGTAAAATCAACCGTAGTGTCGAGTTAGAATACAACGACGCGTTGAAAGGGGCAATCAATAAGGTGCAGCACCTGGTAAAGGTTGAAGAAATTTAATTATCTTTGCGATTCTTTTGGTTTTTAGGCCACAGTGACCGTTGGTTACCTTGGCATCGAAGAGCCAAAAGAATCATCTTTTTATTAATATACCAATGAATTTAAGCAACCTTAGACCGGCAAAAGGTTCCGTCAGAGAGCGCAAGCGAGTCGGACGCGGACAAGGATCAGGCATGGGCGGAACGTCCACGCGTGGTCACAAAGGAGCGCAATCGCGTTCAGGTTACAGTCGTAAAACACACTTTGAAGGTGGTCAGATGCCGCTTCAACGTCGTGTTCCTAAATTCGGCTTCAAAAATATCAACCGCGTCGAGTATAAGCCTCTCAACCTGGATTCCATTCAGGCACTGGTCGATGAGACCAACGTTACTTTAGTTGACATGGAGTTCCTGCTTCAGCACGGCTTGGCCAGCAAGAAAGATCTGGTTAAAGTACTTAGCCGGGGTGAATTGACTACAGCAGTTGAAATTCATGCTCATGCTTTCTCAAGCAGCGCGAAAGAAGCGATTGAAAAAGCAGGTGGTAAGGCTATTGTGCCTACCAAACAAGCAAAAGAGGAAGCAGCTAACTAAGTTGTGAGCACCGTAACGGCCGACATACTTTTATGAATCGACTCATCACCACGTTTAAAAACATTTTTGCAATTGACGAGCTGCGGGGTCGTATCCTGAACACGCTGTTATTTATAACGGCGTTTCGTCTTGGTTCGGCTATTGTATTGCCTGGCGTTGACCCCAACAAATTAAACCTTAATCCACAGGGATTACTTGGTTTGTTGGACACCTTTTTGGGTGGAGCGTTCAGCAAAGCGTCAATTTTTGCATTGGGAATCATGCCGTACATTTCGGCGTCGATTGCTATCCAGTTGCTTACACTAGCCTTGCCTTACTTCCAGAAAATGCAGAAGGAAGGCGAATCAGGTCGCAAGCGATTGAATCAAATTACTCGGGTGCTTACGATTGGTGTAACGGCAGTACAGGCAATTACCTACATTCGGACAACGATTCCTCAGGAAGCGTTATTGATTGATCGGGGATTGTTTACGATTTCTTCTTTGTTTATTCTGACGGCCGGCACCATTTTTTGTATGTGGCTGGGCGAACGAATTACAGATAAAGGTATTGGCAATGGTATCTCGATGATCATCATGATCGGGATTGTCTCACGGCTACCAGGTGCTATCTATGGTGAAGCTCTTTCACGTGGTACAGGTGGTAGTTTGATCTTCGTTCTGGAACTAGTTGGCCTGTTCTTCGTGATTATGGGTGCGGTCGTTCTGACACAGGCTGTCCGTCGTATTCCAATTCAATATGCAAAACAGGTAATTGGTAATAAAGTGGTGGGTGGTCAACGTCAATATCTACCCCTGAAATTAAATGCAGCTGGTGTTATGCCGATCATTTTTGCTCAGGCGTTAATGTTCATCCCAACGTACGTTGCAGGATTATTTGCTGAGAAGAGTGATTTTGCCGCTAGCGTGCAAAATGCATTTCAAAGCTATACTACTTGGCAGTACAACCTGTTGTTCTCTCTGCTGATTATCATCTTCACGTTCTTCTATACAGCAATCTCGGTTAATCCCGTTCAGATCGCTGACGATATGAAGCGCAGTGGTGGATTTATTCCAGGTGTTAAGCCAGGTATCCAGACATCAGAATACATCGGGACTGTACTCGACCGTATCACCTTGCCAGGCGCTGTTATGTTAGCCATCGTGGCAATCTTGCCTGCTATTGCCAACTTGCTAGGTATGACAAGTGGTTTTGCACAGTTTTTCGGTGGGACGTCGCTATTGATCATGGTTGGTGTTGTGCTCGATACATTGCAACAAGTTGAGAGTTATCTATTAATGCGTCGCTACGAGGGTCTGATGAAGTCAGGTCGAGTACAGGGACGTGCTAATAGTGAGACTGTAGCCGCCTAAGTATTATGAGCAGTTCCGACAAAAAGGATAAGATGATTTTTTATCGAAGCGACGATGAAATCAATTTGATAAAAATCAGCGCACAGGTACTTGGAAAAGCCCATGCTGAAGTAGCTAAGCTTATCCGTCCTGGAATAGCCACGAAGGAACTTGATAAGGTTGCAGAAGCGTTCATAAAGGACAATGGCGGTGTTCCATCATTCTTGGGATACAACAAATTTCCAGCTTCACTCTGTATTTCCGTCAATGATGTCGTCGTACATGGATTTCCGAGCAAGTATGAACTTCGGGATGGCGATATTATCTCCATCGACTGCGGAGTCAAACTGAACGGGTACCATAGTGACAGCGCCTATACTTATCCTGTCGGAGAAGTTAGTCCAGCTGTTCGTCGGCTGCTAACCCGCACAAAGGAATCTCTTTACCTGGGGCTTGAAAAAGCAATAGAAGGAAATCGGGTTGGAGATATAGGGTATGCCGTCCAAACGTATGCGGAGAAATTTGGTTATTCCGTGGTTCGCGAATTAGTTGGCCACGGTGTTGGTCAGGATCTGCACGAAGCGCCAGAGGTTCCTAATTATGGTAAACGTGGGCAGGGACCCAAATTGCGTGAAGGTATGATTCTGGCTATTGAACCAATGATCAATTTCGGCAAAAAAGGTGTTGTTCAGGAGCGTGATGGCTGGACAATTCGAACTGTTGATCGGAAGCCTTCCGCTCACTTCGAGCATACGGTAGCTGTACGGAAGGGAAAGCCTGAAATCCTGACAACCTTTGAATACATAGAAGCAGTTACCGCCAATACAAGCCTGATGGTTGACACTCAGGAATTAACAGCGGCTTAGAGCACAGATGGCAAAGCAGAATTCTATAGAACAGGATGGTGTGATTTTGGAAGCATTATCAAATGCAATGTTTCGGGTCGAGTTGGCCAACAAGCATGAGGTAATTGCTCACATCTCCGGCAAAATGAGGATGAATTACATCAAGATTTTGCCAGGGGATCGCGTAAAATTGGAAATGTCGCCTTACGATTTGAGCAAGGCGCGGATTGTGTATCGGTACAAATAAAGGTTTATGATTTACAGTTTTCGGTGTGTATGACTAGCACCGTTGCCGTAAATGTTAAATCGAAAACTGTAGAATCATGAAAGTTAAAGCGTCAATCAAGAAACGTAGTGAAGACTGCGTCGTGATCCGTCGGAAAGGGAAACTGTACGTGATCAACAAAAAGAATCCCCGTTATAAACAAAGACAAGGCTAAGCATGGCACGTATTGCAGGTGTTGATATTCCAGACAAAAAACGTGGCGAAATTGCGCTAACGTACATTTTCGGCATTGGCCGGAGCCGGGCCAAGAAAATTCTGACCGATGCTGGTATCAGCGTAGATAAGAAGGCAAGCGAATGGACCGACGATGAAGCGAGCGCCGTTCGTAACGCGATCTCGAACGAGTACAAAGTTGAAGGTCAATTGCGTTCAGAAGTGCAGTTGAGCATCAAACGGCTAATGGATATTGGTTGCTATCGGGGTTTGCGGCACCGTAAAGGATTACCTGTTCGTGGTCAGCATACGAAAAATAACTCTCGTACTCGAAAGGGTAAGCGGAAGACTGTTGCTAACAAAAAGAAAGTAACGAAATAATTAATCGGTCGCTCATCGTCATACGGCTCATTTGTGGTCAGTTAATGAACATCGTTAGCTGACAAGTAATGAAAATCGGTGACACATTGACGATTACCTACAAACAATGGCTCAAGCAAAACGCAAAGACAAAGCGAAAAAGCGGGTGGTAATTGTTGAACCCGTTGGTCAGGTGCATATCCGGGCTACGTTCAACAACATTATCATTTCGATTACTAACATGAACGGTCAGGTTATTTCCTGGGCATCGGCTGGTAAAATGGGCTTCCGTGGCTCAAAGAAAAACACGCCGTACGCTGCTCAGACTGCCGCTTCTAACTGTGCTGCCGTTGCCCACGATTTGGGTATGCGAAAAGCAGAAGTATTTGTGAAAGGTCCTGGATCAGGTCGTGAATCGGCGATCCGTACCATTCAAAACTCGGGTATCGAAGTAACGACAATCCGTGATATTACCCCGCTGCCGCACAACGGTTGTCGGCCCCCAAAACGTCGTCGCGTATAGTACGGATGGCATGAATAGGGACAGGCGACATTTGGTTGTGTCTGTCCAATGTTTCACTCTTATTCATTCATTGAAGAATGGCACGTTACACAGGCCCTAAGGCCAAGATTTCGCGCAAGTTCGGTGAGCCCATCATGGGTCCGAGCAAAGCGCTTCAGAAAAAGAACTACGGACCGGGTATGCACGGTCGGGGTCGCAAGCGGAAACAATCCGAATATGCACTTCAGTTGCTCGAAAAGCAAAAGGTAAAATATACGTACGGTATCTTGGAACGCCAGTTCCGCGCCTTATTCCACCGGGCACAGGTTCGGGAAGGAATTACGGGTGAGAACCTCCTCAAACTATGTGAAGCCCGTCTGGATAACACCGTTTATCGCATGGGCATCGCTTCATCTCGTCGGGCTGCTCGTCAGTTAGTTTCTCACAAACACATTATTGTGGATGGTGAGGTGGTCAACATTCCGTCTTATTCGCTTAAGCCAGGTCAATTGATCGGTGTTCGTGAGAAGTCGAAATCGCTGGAAGCTGTTGCCTCTAGCTTATCAGCCCGTAATACCAAGCGGTACAACTGGGTTGAGTGGGATGGCCAAGAGTTAGTTGGTAAATTTATCAGCTACCCAGAGCGTGACCAGATTCCAGAGAACTTCAACGAGCAGGCAATCGTCGAATTGTATTCGAAATAATCCAGGGATGGCAATTGCTCTTTCGAGTTTTTGCCTTCTTTCTATAGTTTGCGATTCATGAACAGATTGTTTTGGAGGGCTTAGCCCTTAAGCTGTGAAAAAGCAACAATCGGAATTCTGAAGATCGTGGACACTATTTCAGTCTTCACGCCAAGGCAGAGAACTGCTTTAAAATACGAAACGTATGTCAATTTTAGCGTTCCAAATGCCCGACAAAGTCGTAGTGGAGAAAGCTGACGACTTTCACGGGGTGTTTGAATTCAAACCCCTTGAAAAAGGATACGGTGTAACAATCGGCAATGCGCTACGGCGTATTCTGCTGTCATCCTTGGAAGGATACGCTATCACGAGCGTTAAGTTTCCAGGTGTGCTACACGAGTTTTCATCAATCGAGGGCGTCGTTGAAGACGTGACAGAGATCATTCTGAACCTGAAAATGGTTCGTTTTAAGAAGATCAATGACATGGTCGACAACAAGATCACCGTCAATATTAAGAAACAATCGGTTTTAAAAGCCGGTGATATATCCAAATTCTCGCCATCGTTTGAAGTGCTGAATCCAGAATTGGAAATCTGCCACATCGATGATACACGGGATCTGGAAATGGAAATTTTCGTGGAAAAAGGCCGGGGATATGTACCTGCCGACGAACCACGGGCCAATGAGTTATCCTTCGGGCACATTCCCATCGACGCTATTTACACGCCTATTAAAAACGTGAAATACAGTGTCGAGAATACTCGGGTTGAGCAGAAAACTGACTATGAACGGTTGCTACTCGATATTGAGACGGATGGATCGATTCACCCTGAAGAAGCGTTGAAAGGTGCTGCCTATATTCTGATTCAGCACTTTATGCTATTCTCGGATCAGACGATGACGTTTGAAACGGCGAAACCAGAAGAGGAGAATGTAGTTGACGAAGAAGTACTGCACATGCGGAAACTTCTGAAGACATCACTGGCTGATCTCGATCTGTCAGTGCGAGCTTACAACTGCCTCAAATCAGCTGACGTTCGGACATTGGGTGATCTTGTTCGGTTAGAAATTTCCGACATGATGAAGTTCCGCAACTTCGGTAAAAAGTCGCTGACGGAACTTGAGCAACTTGTGGCAGAGAAGAATCTGACGTTCGGAATGGACGTTGCAAAGTACAGATTAGACGAAGATTAAGCTAGTTTGTGATTTGTAGTTTGTAGTTAGTAGCTACAGACTACAAACTACAAACCACACACTTACTATAATGAGACACGGTAAAAAAAATAACCACCTAAGTCGGACACATTCGCACCGCGAAGCGATGTTGCAGAATATGGCGTCGTCGCTCATCCTGCACAAGCGTATTGAAACCACGCTTGCTAAGGCGAAAGAACTCCGCAAGTTTGTTGAACCTATCCTGACACGGGCTAAAGACGATACGTTTGTGAATCGTCGTGAAGCATTCCGGGCTCTGAATGATAAGGATACGATGAAAGAACTGTTTGGAATAGTGGCGGATAAGATCGCCAGCCGTCCAGGCGGTTACACGCGTATTATCAAGTTGGGCAATCGCCTGGGTGATAACGCTGAAACTTGTTTGATCGAACTGGTGGATTTCAACGAGCTGCTATTAGCCGCGGCTTCGGAGAAAGAAGCCGCAACGACGACAAAAACCCGTCGTAGCCGTCGTGGAACAGGAGCACGTTCAACCAACGACGCTGCCCCCGTTGCTGGAACAGCCGCAGTAGCAGCTACTGAAGAACCTTCTGCTGAAGTCGTTGAAGACGAAACGCCAGTAACTCCAGTGGCTGAAACGACCTCAACGGAAGAAGCGCCTGCAGCTTCTGCTCCAACTGCTGAAGATGACTCGACTGAGCCTAAGGCATAAGTCAGTTTGTGTTAAGTTGCAGAGCAAAGCTGAGATGATTACTTTTGTAAAGCTGAACGAAGGGAAAGCCTTTCGCCAACACGTTCAACAGGGGGAATTTTACAGTCAATGTTCAAAAAAGGGCTACCTGAAACGAGAAAGCAACTTTGGATGACGACGATAGTCGGATCGAAAAAGTTACCGAATCGCTTTATTGGTGGTAATCAAAAAGAAAGTGACTTACACACACATCATATAGAAATGGGTTAACCGTTCGGCGGTTAGCCCTTTTTTTTAGTCTTAAAAGTCAAAACGCATACATGAAACATACGCAACAGCCTGAAGCCCTGCTGGTTTTACAAGACGGGACCGTTTATAGAGGTTTGGCTCTCGGTAAAATAGGTACCGCTGGAGGTGAAATATGCTTCAATACGGGCATGACCGGTTACCAGGAGATATACACCGATCCCTCTTATTACGGCCAGGTCATCATCAACACGACATCACATATCGGCAACTACGGTGTCCTGAATAATGCCGAGCAAGAGTCGGGTGGGGTGAAAATTCGGGCCATGGTCTGCAATTTTTTCTCGAATATCCATTCCCGCTATACGGCAGATGGTTCGTTACAGGACTACTTCGAGAAGGCAAACATCGTTGGCATTCATGGTGTCGATACCCGGCAGCTTGTTCGTTACATCCGCTCGAAAGGGGTCATGAATTGCATTATCTCTTCCGAGATACTTGATCCGGTCGTGCTGCTTGCCGAATTGAACAAAGTACCCGATATGGATGGGCTGGAGCTTTCTTCCGAAGTATCTACTAAGGAAGCTTACGAACAGGGCGATCCGGAATCTGCTCTGCGCGTAGCTGTACTGGATTTAGGTGTTAAACGAAGCATTCTCAGCAACTTTAACGAACGGGGTGTATTCTGCAAGGTATTTCCCGCCCGGACGTCTCACGCGGAATTAGCTGCCTGGAAACCGAACGGTTACTTCATCGCGAACGGGCCTGGTGACCCAGCAGCTATGCCTTATGCGGTTGAGACTGTTAAAGAAGCTCTGGAAACGGAAAAGCCACTATTCGGCATTTGCCTTGGCCACCAGATTTTATCGCTGGCCAGTGGTATTTCAACATACAAAATGCACAACGGCCATCGTGGTTTGAATCATCCAGTTAAGAACCTGATCACAGGCCATTGTGAAGTGACGTCGCAAAATCATGGATTCGCGGTTCAGGCTGAAGAAGTGATGGATCACGCTAACGTTGAGCTAACACACATCAACCTGAATGATAAGACTATTGAAGGGATCCGTCGGAAAGACAAGCCAGCTTTCTCGGTGCAGTATCACCCGGAATCCTCGCCTGGCCCGCATGACTCCCATTACCTGTTCGATCAGTTCATCGGT
Organism: Spirosoma lituiforme; assembly: GCF_054776635.1. Taxonomy (NCBI): domain Bacteria; kingdom Pseudomonadati; phylum Bacteroidota; class Cytophagia; order Cytophagales; family Cytophagaceae; genus Spirosoma; species Spirosoma lituiforme. Next base: position 385,901 of record NZ_BAAHBO010000003.1, on the reverse strand, counting down.
ATGATGAAAGAATAAAGGAAAGCCTGGTGAAAGCCAGGCTTTTTTAGTTACCTTCTTTACGCCAGAATTCACGGCTCCACATACGTCCGAAGGGCCAATCACGGGCTTGTAACGCCATCGGAAGATAGGCATGAGCCTGCTTGATTGTCTGTTGATAATAAGCCTCGTCATCGGTTAAAATGAGTGACTGGTACGTACCATCTACGGCCTTTACGGTTAAGTCGGCGAAGGGTAGTTCTACTTGCCAGGTGGGATTCTGCGTAGCCAGTCTGTCGCTTAGCAAGACGCCTGATGGGTGCGCCTGTTGCGGTGCTGGTGTAGGGCAAAACCGTTTCTGGGCTACATGCAAGGCATAGGTCAAGTAAGCCTTCAGTAACTTCGGCCCTTCGTTAGCGGTGTCAGCTATGATGAGTTGATCAGGCCATAGACTCGTGATGACATGTACCCGTTCCCTGGCGCGCGTAACGGCTACGTTTAATCGATTTTCACCCCCTTTTGTATTTAAGCTACCAAATTGCATGGCCAGACGACCATACTCATCAGGCGCGTACCCTATTGAGAAAATGATAATGTCGCGTTCATCTCCCTGTACGTTTTCGATATTTTTGACGAATACGTGCGAGGCCATCATTCTCTCGGGGGACAAAGCCAATAAACCATCCTCCTTACTTTCCAGCATGTCCTGAATCAATTGCTGCTGCGGAAAATTGAAGGTCACAATGCCTACTGAACGGCCCGGTAACTCAGTCATTAACTGATCGAGAAGGTGTATAACAGCCGCAGCTTCGACAGGGTTCGTCTGGTGTTGCCAGGTGCCTTTCACATTCGTGTACCGAATGGCTGGTTCCTGCTGATTTATCTCGTCAAAATGTGGCAGGAGCGACAGTTTGTTCTGATAGAAATGCTCGTTTGAAAAGGTAATCAAATCGAGTGATCGGCTACGGTAATGTTCCGTAAGCGACAATTGCGGTAATTCCTGAGCGGCCAGTTCAAGCAGGGATTCGACCTCAATGGCGGCTGGTACTTCCTCATATGGTTCAGTTTCCTCTAAACGGGTTCGATACAAATCACTGGGGCGCAGTTGCTGGTTGTCGCCTGTAATAACAACCTGTTTACCCCGGGCCATAGCCGGTACGCCATTCTCGGCAAAACATTGTGAAGCCTCGTCAAAAATTACAAGATCAAACAAGTCTTCCCGTAGTGGAAACATCGCGGAAACCGACTCGGGTGATGCCAGCCAGCAAGGCACCAGCTTGAATACTTCATCAGCAAACGACTCCATCAGCTTTCTGACGGGCCAGACATTCCGCTTTTTGGTTACCTGATGCTGTAAATCACGGTAGCTTACAACGTTGTTCAGCCGGTTGAACGTTAGATTTCTATAGGTGCGTTCGCGTAGTTTTACGAGCAGAATATCCCGGCTTAGCGCCTGTTTACGCTGAATACTCTCCTGGAGTGCCTGTTCCAGCTGAGTCATTTTAAGCGATGATACACTTCGGAGTTCCGGGTACTTTTGCTCAATATGTTCCAGCCAGGCAGCTTGAAGACTGTTTCGTACTGTATTGACCCACACGGCTGTATCAAAATCCGCCAGTCGCTCTACAACGATCTTTTCTACACCAGAAAATTCTTCCTGAAGATGGTCGGACTCGACAAGTAAGTCAAAATCGTTTTGCAGGACCTGGCGAAGCTGAGCAGCATACGTGGAATCAGCCCAAACCTTCGCTAGTTGATTCGCTGTTAAATAAGTAAGGGATTCGGTTTGTTGCTGAGCGACGGTATTCGCCAAGTGTGTAATTTTTTTCACCTGAGCCGTGAACGACATATACGTTTGCCAGGCAGAAAAGGGTAAATGATGGATCAAGTCGATTTTTGCCAGGCGTTCTACTAAATATCGTGCTCTCCGAATGAGCCGCAAGCTTTCCGGTGACGTAGAGAGAGGTAGACCCTCAAAGACAGGAGCTACTTCATGGCGGATGGCTTCCAACCGAATTCGCTGATTGACCCTCGTTACCAGTGTTTGTAAGTCTGGCTCGGACAAGCTCAGTTTGTTGGCTGCCGCGACTGCCTGTAATTGCGTTTTGCCTGCATTTGTCAACTGCCACCAGTTCCAGCTTATCCAGGATGAACGAGCGGCCAGGGCGTCGGTTAATAAGTCCCGGAAGGCACGCAGATCGGTGGTTGCTACTGATAATTCCGGACCGGGTGCTACCAGAGCCTCATCCCAACGGGCAGCCAATTCGTCCAGACGGGATTCATTGGTCGTTAAGGCTGGATGGGTACTTATACCGCGCAACGGAATAACAACTTCCCAGAGAATTGACGCATCGGGTACGTCGAGCAGGGCAATCAGCGCGGATAAATCCCAGGCAAGCGTCTGCCAGGTCTGTAGCTCAGCGAGTGAAAGAGGGCGGTCAACCAGTGCCGTGGTTTGTTCATCAGTTATTTGACGAAGCTGATGCCAGCTGGCAATTGCTTGATTGGCTTTACGTAAATCGGCATTGGTAAAAGCCGAAAAACTGACCCGGTCTGCCCACATATGTTGCTGCCCCAGAGCCTGTCGATAAGCCGTAAAGCTGGTTAGGCGGTGGAGGAAGTTGTCTACACGATCCAGACGAAACTGTTGATAAACGTCTGCCAGTACAAGCGTTGGTCTATCGCTCCTTATGGGCTCTACCGTCAGATATAACTCTTTCGCCGATACACCGCTCTCAGTCGTATCGAACAGGGCATTTTTAACGAGTTGTAAGGCCGCAGCGGTCTCATCGATCCGGCTGCTTTCGACGTCAAAATTACGCTCGAGCAATACGGCGTTCAAACTGTTATTTTGCTGTTTATACGCTTCAATCTGGTCAATCTGGGCGGCAATCTGGGTGTATAGCCCCCGTCGATCCTGCTGAAAATCGTGAATGAGGGCTAAAAAAGGCGTCATGCCTACTCCTTGCAGGCGTTCCTGAACCACATCAAGAGCGGCCCGTTTCTGGCAAACCAGTAGAACCCGCTTTCCCGACGCAGCTGCATCGGCCATTAGGTTGGCAATTAACTGGGACTTACCTGTTCCTGGAGGTCCCTGCACAACCAGCGATTGTCTCGCTCTTACCGCCCGAACAGCCGCTTCCTGCGACGCATCCATGGGTAACGGTGTATGAATGTGCTTTTCGGGAAGCGAGGAGTGAAGAGTGCGGGGAAAAGAACTATCTGGCGGTGAAAACGAGGAAAATGAATCAGCGAAATTGTCACTTTCGGATGGCTCTTCGCCCCCCGCTTCTGGTTCCCGGAGCGCCGGTCGCTCACTTCTTTCTATCAACCTGTCATAATCCGGCACTAAAAACGAACCGGCCTGTGGAAAGATGCCCAGTACAGCCTCCGGATAGAGTTTCAATTCTCCTGTCCGTTCGAGTTGAGTAAGGTCTTTGGCTGACTGTTTAGTAAAGAAATGAAGCTCGTTGGTAAATAAATTCTGATTAAAATTAATATCTAATTGACTGGCTTTGAGCCATTCATAAAGCTGTGTCCGAAAAACAAGGGAATCTCGGTCAAACTCATCGACTGTTTTTTCAATAAGTTCATCCGGTAGTTTTACCTGATTGAAATGCTGATACGCCAAAGCGAAGGCCGGATTCAGAAAAGCCAGTTCATCACTCCGCCGGACCAGTTTCCAGTATTTTCCCTGTTGCTCAATTTTTACCGGAAAAAACAGAAGAGGGCCGTGAACAACTGATTCATCCAGAAACTTGCCTTTCACGAAGGGCCAGCCAACATATAAATCGTCTGTACCTCGCTCTTCCTCAATAAAGCGGGCCGTTCGGGCAATGCGCCGGAGTGTACGACTGACTTCATTGCTGCGTTCCTGACGGGGGTCGATCACTTCGCAGAGCGATACTGACGCTTTACGACCAATCAACTCCGCAATGATGGTGAAAGACGATTTATTGAGTAGAAAGTCTGTTTCGTGTAAATCCAGAAATTGACCGGCGGGCAGGGTAGTTAATAACAGAGATCGATTACGACTGCTAAGGTTCGTTAAGCGTCGGCGAAAGGTTTTGAGTATGGCAGTGTGCGCAAACGTCATCTGATGAGCGAAGTGTCTTACGCAACAGTAACGTTTATCGGGCGGAAAGTATTCGTTGTCTCTGCGGACTATGTTCTGCTAGCACGAACGACCAGACATGACCCAGCAAAAAGGCCACCGAAGTAGGTTCTTCAGTGGCCTTTTTGCTGCTGCTGCTCGCTTGAATGCTTATTCCTCCGCTGTTTTCTTTTCGGGTATCAGCCAGGATGCCAGAACGCTGACCGTTAGGATACCGACGATGATATACAACGAATAAACGGGTTTGAATCCGTGGTCTGCCAGCCAGTGCTCCGCCAGCATTTTGGCACCGATAAAGGTGAGCAATACGGCCAGGCCCACCTTCAGAAAGCGGAACTGGCTCATGATACTGGACAGGAAAAAGAACATGGAACGAAGCCCCATAATGGCAAAAACGTTCGAGAAGAAGACGATGTACGGATCTTTCGTGATCGAGAAAATAGCCGGAATGGAATCAACCGCGAAGACAAGATCCGTGAACGAGATAACGATTACAATCAGGAACAGGGGCGTTACGAACAGCTTTTGGTCTGATTTCCGGCGGATGAAGAAATTATCGGAAACGTTGCGGTTGTATACGTTCAGGTATTTGCTGGCAAACCGCACCACCGGATGCGTGGATGGATCGATTTGCTCGTCCTCTTCTTTCTGGAAAAAAAGTTGAATACCCGTATACACCAGAAACGCGCCGAAAAAATACATGATCCACTCGAACCGCTGAATAAGAGCCGAGCCCAGGAAGATGAAAATAAAGCGCAGGACAATGGCTCCCAGAATTCCCCAGACAAGAATCTTCTTGTAATACCGTTGCCGAACGCCGAACGAGTTGAATATCAGGATAAAGACAAAAATATTATCGGCTGATAGCGAGTATTCAACCAAATACCCGGTGATGTACTCCAAAGACATATTAGCCTGAAACTTGGCCAGACTGGCCTCAAAGTTGCCCGGAACGAGCTTAACATGTTCGGCGTATTTATTGCGTACTTCTTCGAGCCGGGCCATGTTGGTTATTCCGTGAACAAGGTATCCGAAGTGTTGCAGAAAAAAGTAGAAGGCAACGGATAAGGCAACCCAGATGGCACTCCAGATAGCTGCTTCTTTAAACTCGACGACGTGACTTTTTTGCTTGGAAAATATCCCTAAATCAAACGCCATGATGACCAGGACGAACGCAGCAAACGCCAGGAAAAACAAAGTTTCGTTGGAAAGCATACAAAAACGGCGGATAGAAAATGGATGATCTATCGCTCGGAAAGATGAGAAAATTTTACAAATCTACGCCCAATCCACTGAAGCTGTGGGCTTCTTGTGGTAAATAATTGGCATATTCATAACAACCCATTAGTTTTGGCCTATGTTTAATGGCAAAAAAGTTATTGTAGTAATGCCCGCGTATCGGGCAGCTCTAACACTGGAGCGTACGTATAAGGAAATTCCCTTCGATCTTGTAGATGATGTTATTCTTGTAGATGATGCCAGTCCCGATAATACGGTTGAAGTAGCCAGGCAATTGGGCATTCGTCATGTTATCCGGCATGACAGGAACAAAGGATATGGCGGTAATCAGAAAACATGTTACGCGAAAGCCATGGAACTGGGTGCTGATATCGTTGTGATGCTTCACCCTGATTACCAGTATACACCGTTGCTGCTGCCTGCTATCATAACCATCATTGGTAATGGCCTGTATCCCGTCGTTTTTGCGTCACGAATTCTCGGCAAAGGCGCATTGAAAGGGGGAATGCCTATGTACAAATACATTGCCAACCGCTTCCTGACATTTACGCAAAATCTGCTGATGAACCAGAAACTCTCTGAATATCATACGGGTTATCGGGCATTTTCGGGTGAGGTATTGCGTAGTCTGGACTTTACACACAACTCTGATGACTTCATTTTCGATAACGAAATGGTCGCTCAGATTTTCTTTAAAGGGTATGAGATTGGCGAAGTCACCTGCCCCACCAAATACTTTGAAGAAGCGTCATCCATCAACTTTAAACGAAGTTCGATTTACGGTCTCGGCGTTTTGCGAACCTCACTGCTTTACTTCCTGACCAAAATTGGGCTGGCTAACTGGAACGTGCTGAAAAAGTAAACATCTGCGATTTAGACAAAAACGGTCCGCCCCCGATGAAATTCCATCGGGGGCGGACCGTTTTTGTCTTCTTTTCTAGCTGAAACCTACAGGTGAATCGCTTCGCCGTAAGCGGCTTCGGTAGCATCTTTAATAGCCTCCGACATGGTTGGGTGGGGGTGAACCGTTTTCAGGATCTCTTCGCCCGTTGTTTCTAATTTACGAGCCGCTACAACCTCCGCAATCATCTCGGTTACGTTCGCACCAATAAAGTGAGCACCCAGGAACTCGCCATACTTGGCATCAAAGATAACTTTCACAAAGCCCTCAGGTGCACCCGCTGCTTTTGCTTTACCCGACGCCGAGAAAGGAAACTTACCTACTTTGAGTTCGTACCCTGCTTCGCGGGCCGCTTTTTCGGTATAGCCCACCGACGCAATTTCGGGTGTGCAATACGTACAGCCCGGAATGTTGTTGTAGTTCAGCGGCTCAACGTGCGGTAAACCGGCAATTTTCTCGATGCAAATGATCGCTTCGGCCGAGGCTACGTGTGCCAGTGCCTGTCCTTTCGTTACGTCGCCAATGGCGTAGTACCCTTCAACGTTGGTACGATAGTAATCGTCGGTTACAATTTTACCTCGATCAACGGCGATGCCCAGCTCTTCCAGGCCAATGTTTTCGACATTAGCCACGATACCGGCTGCCGACAGAACAATGTCCACGTCGAAGGTTTTCTCCCCGTCCGGTGTTTTTACGAATACTTTACAGCCATTACCGCTGGTATCTACTTTCGTTACTTCCGACTTGGTGAAAATATCGACGCCCAGTTTTTTGTACTGTTTTGCCAGTTCCTTGGAGATGTCTTCATCTTCAATGGGCACAATAGTCGGTAAAAATTCAACGATGGTCACCTTGGTGCCCATGCTGGCATATACGTAAGCAAACTCGACGCCAATGGCACCGGAACCAATCACCAGCAGGCTATCGGGTCGCTTTTCGAGAGTCATTGCTTTGCGGTATTCAATTACTTTGTTGCCATCAATGGGGACACTCGGCAACTGGCGGGCGCGACTTCCCGTGGCAATGATAATGTGTTTAGCTTCGTACTCCGTAACCTTGCCATCGGCCGCCGTTACGGCTACTTTTTTGCCGGGTATTACTTTACCGACGCCGTTGATAACGTCGATTTTGTTCTTTTTCATCAGAAACTGAACACCCTTGCTCATGCTATCGGCAACACCCCGACTCCGTTTGATAACGGCGCCGAAATCGGCCTTCGATTCGCCCGAAACGGTGATACCGTAGTCGGCAGAGTGCTTTATATAGTCAAAAACCTGCGCCGATTTCAGCAGGGCTTTGGTTGGGATACAGCCCCAGTTCAAACAGATACCGCCCAGGCTTTCGCGCTCGATAACGGCTGTTTTCATACCCAACTGCGACGCCCGGATAGCAGCTACATAGCCGCCCGGTCCGCTACCCACAACGATTACATCGTACTGTGAAGCCATTAGTTAATGAATGAATTTGTAGAATGAATAAAATAAACGCTCCTTAGGAGGAGAACGCAAAGGTAGGCTGAAAAGTTGATACCCGAAGTAAACCTGTACCTCGCCTTGTTTTGTTCTATCTTTGTTGTTTATAGAAGGTCCACAACAAAGCCTTCTGTCATTGTATAAATTAACCAGTACGACAAGTTCATGACAACCGACCAGTTGACCGACTTGAGGGCCAGAGTAGAGGCCCTGAGGGGGTATCTTTGACTACGATACTAAGAAAGAACAGTTAGCCGAGCTGGAACAGCAGACCTTCCAGCCCGAATTCTGGAACGACGCGGCCCGTGCCGAGGGCGTTATGAAGCAGGTTCGAACGCTCAAAGGCTGGACCACAAGCTATGAAAAACTGAATAGTCAGTTCGGGGATCTCGAAACGCTTTTTGAATTCTACGAAGCAGGCGACGTATCCGAGGAAGAAGTTGATCAGGAAGGACGCAACGTGGCTGCGACGCTCGAAGATCTGGAGCTCAAAAAGATGCTTGGTAATGAGGAGGATCAGCTTAGTGCGGTTCTCGAAATCAATGCCGGCGCGGGTGGCACCGAAAGTCAGGACTGGGCTGATATGCTCTATCGGATGTACATGCGCTGGGCCGAAAAGCATGGCTACGGTCTGAAACAGGTCGATTACCAGGATGGCGATACGGCGGGTATCAAATCGGCGACGATTGAAGTAGATGGTCCGTTGGCGTATGGCTTTCTGAAATCCGAGAACGGCGTTCACCGGCTGGTGCGTATTTCTCCATTCGATTCGAATGCCCGGCGACATACATCGTTTGCTTCCGTGTACGCCTATCCACTGGTCGACGATACCATTGAGATTGAAGTGAATCCAGCTGATATTGATTGGGATACATTCCGGTCCGGGGGAGCGGGTGGTCAGAATGTGAACAAGGTTGAAACGGCGGTTCGGTTGAAACACAAGCCATCGGGTCTGATCATTGAATGCCAGCAGGAGCGTAGCCAGCTACAAAATAAGGAAGTAGCTATTCGGCTTCTGAAATCGAAACTCTACGAAATTGAGGTTCAGAAACGGAACGCAGCCCGTGCGGAAGTAGAAGCCAGCAAGCAGAAAATCGAGTGGGGATCTCAAATTCGATCCTACGTTCTCGACGACCGACGCGTAAAAGACCACAGAACGGGTTATCAAACATCCAATACCGAAGCGGTGCTGGATGGTGATATTGATCCCTTTATTAAAGCTTTTCTGCTGGAGCAGGAGTAAGGTTATATTGCCACGGCGCCCCAACCGGTTTTTGTGTTTTTTTATGCCTGACCATGGTTCAATAAAATCTGATCTTACCTTACTCTCGTTTATTTCATTGTCAATAAACGACCATCGGGTTGGTAAAAATCATGGTAATCGCACTCCTCATAAAATCCTGCCGGGTCGCCGTGGCGATTCTGACACTTTCACTAGCCTGCACGTCACGCTCAACCGAGCCGGATATGATCGTAAACCCTGACGCATCTTCGTTCGCGTACAGCTTTTTGTCGCTCGGCGATTCATACACAATTGGGGAACGGGTTTCCGAGACCGACCGCTGGAGCGTTCAACTGGCCGGGATGCTGCGGCAGGCCAGCGTAGAGGTTGGAAACCCCGACATTATTGCCCGTACAGGTTGGACAACCGCCGAATTGCAGCAGGCCATTAAAACCAGTGGAAATCAGAAAACATACAGTCTGGTTTCATTGCTCATTGGTGTAAATAACCAGTACAGAGGGCAGTCTCAGGATCAGTACCGAACCGAATTTCGGGAGTTACTCCAAACCGCGACCAAGTTTGCGGGCGGAAAAGCCAGCCGTGTTTTTGTCCTCTCTATCCCCGACTGGGGCGTTTCACCCTTCGCGGCTGGTGAGGATAAAACCCGAGTGTCTCGCGAAATTGATCAATTCAATGCCATTGCTCAGGAGGAGTGTCAGAAAGCGGGCATCGCCTATGTCGATATTACACCCCTTAGCCGGTCGGCGGCTGGCGACAACAGCCAGTTCGCATCGGACGGTCTGCATTATTCGGGCAAGCAGATGAAACAATGGGCTGAGAAGGCACTGCCCGTTGCCCAGGCGTTGCTAAAAGAGTAACCTACGCCACAGAAAGTGCTTTTGAGCCACTGTGCTTCTGTTTGTAATACCGCACCGTCCGCCCAATGATTAGTCCACCAATAAGACCTGGTAAAATCCAAGGTAGCATGCCAAGCCATGAGGGCGCATTGTCTGGAAGGGCCCGGTATACGTTGTTGACCAGAAAAGCGGTAAACGTAGCAATGTATGATCCACCCATCCGGATGATGTGGTGATAAAACCAATGTAATTTTTCGGGTTTCTTTCCGAATGATCTGAAATCATACAAGGCGTTTCGGAATGTGGCAAAGCCAAAGAGAGGGAACAGGATAGCAAACGCAGAAAAGCCGTTGGTCAGCAAGTAAGCGCCAAAACCCATCATGGCCATACCAACGACCAACGTCAGGTAAGTAAGCAACTTGTCAGCTGGGGTAGGACCCGTTATTTTTTGCTTCGTGGCCCGCCAGCCCGTTAGGCAGAGATAGAAACTGAAAACAGCAATGCCCGTCAGAAATACCCGCATCATCTTGAACGGTTGCAGCCCGCACAGCAATAAAGCCGTAATGGCTATGATAATCATACACCACACGTACACCAGACCCGTGCGGTTATGAAGTGCGCTGCCTTTTTTGGAGAACATAGGCACCAGTCCGATGAACAGCGCGATCGTGCCAACGGCAATATGTAAGATGAGGAGGGCGTTAATAATTGTTTTCATGGCTGTTGTCAGGCTTGTTTTCGTTGAGACAAACCTAAGGCAACAAGCAATAACATAGCTGTCAAAAGGGCCGGATGGTACTGTTTGGGACGTTTAGCAGCTAAAATCAGCCATTGGGGCAAACGGTGGGCTGTTTTACAACGCTTTTAATTCGGCAATAAGGGTTTCATTATACTGACGGGCTACGGGTACCACAAACTGTCCGGCACACAAGTGAAGTTTATAGCCTTGAGCATTGCCCGTTACTCGCTCAACCCGGTCAAGGTTGACAATAAATGAGCGATGGCAACGAACGATGTGCGGATTGTTGATCTGTTTTTCCAGCCGGCTGAGGCTACTGCGCAAAAGTGGCTTTACAGGCTGTGCGTTTCTGAGGTAAAAAATTGTACAGTAGTTGTCGCTGGATTCGATGTAGAGTAGATCGTCCGACGGTATCGTCAACGCATCTTTTTCGTTTTCGGCAACGAGCGTTACCATTTTTTGAGTAGATGGCGCGGATGGGGCAGCAGTTACTTCGTCCGATGGTACGTTGGGCACCGCCTGTTCATGAATGGGCAGGGTAGCAGCCGCATCGCGGTATTTTTTGAGTTGCGTGATGTAGCTTACCAAAACTAACCCGACAACGGGAAAAAAGCCGATAAGAAAGGTAGCCAGAACCATACCTCCCCAACTGACCGAACTTATTTCTTTTACCTGTAGAAGCCAGGCTATATATAATCGATTTCCCAGCGCAATCGCCAGAATATTGGCCATAATCAGGGCCATTTCTCGGCCAACAGTCCAGCGATTCTCACTAAATAACTTAGGTAGTAATCTCGGCAGAGCAACGCAGTTGATGGCTGTTATGACAAATGTAACCAGTCCGAAGCCCAGAATCTTAACGGCCTTGTTGTCGGTATCCCAACCAGCCAGGCCGAACGGTTGAAAGATTAGTAAAAACAGACCCACGAACAGGCCGATCAGAGCCGCCTTGCGAAGCTGCCGAAAGGATGAGTCATCCAGAGGGTAGGGTTGGTTTAGAAGCTCGAACATGGTTCTTTACGCCAGCATTAGAACAACCGCCATCCGGCTATCTGCTCAATAAAGCTGGGAATAACGGCTGGGTAAATCAAAATCATAAGCACCACGCCAAACAAGGCACCGTAAAAGTGGGCATCGTGATTGATATGACTTCCACCCCTCTTGGATTCGTAATATGAATAAGCCAGATACAACGCCCCAAAAATGAACCCGGGTATACCGATCGGAATAAAGTAGAAGTAGATGGGCGTTAGGGGACGAAAAAGAATAGCGGCAAAAATAATGGCCGATACCCCCCCCGAGGCTCCCAGTGAGTTATAGCCCGGATCATTGCGGTGTTTCAGAAAGCTGGGAATATCGGACACCAGAATAGCAACCAAATAGAAACCAATCAGGAAAATTGGCGCATTGTTACCGAAAAGCATATCGAACACCTGTTCAATGTAGCCCCCGAAAAAGTACAGACTGAGCATATTGAAAAACAGATGCCCCCAGTCGGCATGCAAAAAGCCCGAGGTTATGAGCCGATAATACTGCCCGCGGCTGGCTACCTGATAGGGGTTCATAATCCACCTGTCCATCAGGCCGTAATTATTCCAGGCGGCTACACTGATAATAACCGTAACAACTATAATGATAAGTGTAACACTCATGGCATGGTATTTTATGTATGATATAAGATGTATGGTTCTGAATGCGGATACATCCTGTACCATGCACTATACACCTGTTTCCCCTAGCTTTCCCGTTCAACCAGTTGCCGGGCGAATTGGGTTAGTATCGTTTTGCGATTGGGATCCGCATTAACCTGGTCGAAGTTAGCAAATCCAAGGGCGAAGTAGTCATTGATCCGGGATTCGGTCAGCTCCCGGATACCCAACTGATCATAAATGGCGGTAACGGCCTGTACCTTTTCGGGTTTACTGAACTCGGTTCGGGTTAGCCAGTCGGTCAACTCGTCCCGAACGGCTCCTTTGGCCTGCGCCAGTGCTTCGATCAGCAGAAACGTTTTTTTGTTGGCGATGATGTCTCCACCAACCTGTTTGCCAAATTTAGCCGGATCGCCATATACATCGAGCAAGTCATCTTTTAACTGAAACCCAATACCGATGTTTACACCACCATTGTACAAATGCCGGGTCGTTTCATCATCGGCTCCACCAATTAGTCCACCCAACTCAAGCGCATAGCCAAGCAGAACCGACGTTTTAAGGCGAATCATGTCGATGTATTCCGTTTCCGAAACGTCCCAGCGCGTCTCAAAATTCATATCTAGTTGTTGCCCTTCGCAGACCTCAGCCGCCGTACGGCTAAAGCGGGCCATGGCGGGCGCCAGTTTCGTTGCTTCTACATTGAGCAAAAGCTGGTACGCATTAACAAGCATAACATCGCCCGACAGGATGGCCACATTGCCGTTCCATTTTTCATGCACCGTTAGCTGGCCCCGGCGGAGGGGAGCCTGGTCCATGATGTCATCGTGCATGAGCGTGAAATTGTGAAAGACCTCAACCCCAAGCGCGGGCCGGATGGCCTTTTGCCAGTCGTCGGTAAACAGGTAAGCGCCCATCAACGTCAGCAGGGGGCGCATCCGCTTACCACCCAAGCTCATAATGTACTTGATCGGGTCGTAGAGTTCGGGCGGATTCTGTCCGTATTGAATAGACTGAAGTTCGTTTTGAAGGGCATCAATAAAAATAGCTGGACTCATTCGACAAAGCGAGGGTTTTACGCCAAAAATACGGCAAAAGCCCCCAAAAGCCTAACGATGGAACGTACGGCGATAATTCTGGTGAGAGGGTGTTGCGAGAATATAAACAAGCCGTGCTGACACGATTAAATAACCATCCCGCCGAGTACTGTTGCCCCGCTGCGCACCCGGCGGATTAAGTGACTGACCCAGCTCAAGACGCCGGTCCGACAGGGCAACCTCAAGGGCAGTCCTGTTTTTCTGATCGGGATATACGGTACTTACGTCATCCAGATAATCGCTCAACACGTGTGTATAGGTAGCCTCCAGGTTCCACTTGAACCGCTCCCCAATAACAACGGGTACACCCAGCCCGTAGCGAACAATAATTGGCAGACGGTTGTAGGCTATTGCTTCGGTATGCAAGGGAGCCAAACTAACTGCCCGACCGCCATAGGTAGCCTTAGGGGTCATGTACGTTAAGCCCAAACCGGCCAATGCGTAGGGAATAATAACATGATTGCGGTCGTCTTCGGGCCAGAAATCCCATTGCACACCAGCCCAAACGTCTGGATTTATACTGAAAAACGACAGGTTATTGTAGGTAAGGTGCGTGTTTTTCTGGCTTCCCCGAATGTAGTAAACCTGTCCTTCGGCCCGAAACGTCAAATGGGGTGAGTATCGGTAAGCCACCGCTGCACTCATGGCTACCCCAAGTCGTAAATGCCCTACATTACCGGCCTCGGTCAAATCGCCCAGGTAATAAGTCGTGCCTACCCCGACGTTCATGAGCCAGTTACCCGGTTTTTCCCGCCAGAATACCGAGCGCTGAGCCAGGCAAGTCGAAAAATAGCCGAAGCAGACTATCAGAAGGAAAAAACGCCACAGAAGCCTCACCGAATCAATTGGGTACGATCAGGCTCTGTGACGCATTATTTGTGTGAAGGTAACGAGCGTTTTTGGTTATAATTCGCCGATATCTTCGTGCCAGAGCGCTGGCTTTTCTGCAATGAACCGATTCATCATATCGACGCATTCGGGCAGATCAAGATCAATGACTTCTACCCCATGCTGTTCCATAAATTCGCGGGCACCCGGAAACGTCCGCGACTCGCCAACGATCACTTTCGGAATTTTGAACTGCACAATAGTACCGGCGCACATATAGCAGGGCATGAGCGTGGAATAAATTACGGTGTTACGAAAGGAGCCCACGCGCCCGGCATTGTTCAGGCAATCCATCTCACCGTGCAAAATTGGGTTGTTCTCCTGCACGCGCTTGTTATGCCCCGACGCTACCAGTTCGCCGTTTTTGATAAGCGCCGACCCAATGGGAATACCGCCTTCGCTTAAACTTTTTTGGGCCTGGTTGATGGCCTCCTGCATAAATTCATCCATGTGTTTTTGGTTGATAAAATAGGGTATTCAATAGTTGAATTTACGCACGAAATGGCTGACAGTAAAGTATCATTGTGATCAGTACACCGAATGCTAAAACCGTAACCTATAATAATTTCATTGTTTCGTAATCGCCCACGTGCTGTAGGTACAAGAAATGTAGCAGCAGCCCGTTGACGTTTGTAATCAGCTTATGAGCTTCGGGCAACGTGGCCACGACGCTGGTAATGCGCTCGTGCTCGGATTGATTGCCCATATTTTTGAGGTGAAAATCCATAATCTCATCACGGGTCATTTCTTTTTCGATGCAGAAGAAATGCATGCCCTCATCGCTGGTGCCGGTGCTGGGGTGCCACACCCGGGAATTTAGCCTGGTCAGTTCGGCGGCCGCAACAGTCAGGCCGATCTCTTCTTCCAACTCGCGGGCCGCTACTTCGTCGGCAGCGTCACTGGCATCGACCATCCCCGCCGGGTGTTCGTAGGTTTGTGAACCATCGGCAATACGCCGTTGCTTTACCAGCACCACAAATTTCTGCCGTGTCTCTTTTTCGATCAGGCAAACCAGCATACAAACCGCGTGACCTTTCAGAAAGAGCGCGGGTGGAATTTTATCACCTTCGGGGGTGTCGGCGTCTATTTCGAGCATGGCAAACAATACCTCACCATTTTGCCGACGCCGAATGTAAAAATCGTTTACGGCATTAATTTTCAGGCCGTTGGCCTCCGCCTGACTTTTCCAGTATCGAAACTTGGGTGCTTCTTCGAGGGGTTCGTTGTGGTTGCTCATACAAATCAAGTATAAAAAAAATACGTCTTTAGCCCGACAAAAAAGATCAGGTTAAAGACGTAACGAGGCACTTGCCGGGATAGTTACGGGCTTTTCTAATTCATTTTCAGCCTAAAGCTACCGTTGGTGATGCTGATCTGGTCTTGCTTGTCCTGCTTTTTGTATCCATTTCCTTCCGGATCAATGGCCGAATCGTAACCGGAGGATTTCGTGATGGCCTTGTCTTCCAGCTTGCTGACGAGTCGACCCACACCGCCAAATACAGTTGCCGAGGCTTTTTCTTTCCAGTAGTTGCCCACGAGTGTAGTGCTGAATGTGGCTTCGAGAAACCCATCGGCTCCCATCTTTACCTCAATGGTTTCATCGGCATTCTGCGACTTCCCCGTGTGGTATTCCATGCGGGGTTCCCGCGTTTCCTCCACGTATTTTATGGCAGCCAGCCCTTTGTACTTGGTCAGATCCTCCACTTTTTTCCGGTTCTCCTTGGTATCGGGTTTGTCGGCATCAACAACCAGGTACGTACCGGTTTCCAGCATATCCCCTTTGTTATAAGCGCTCAGCCATATTCGCAGCGATTTGTCAGGCTTAATGGTGTTGGCAGTTACCCACCAGAAGTTACCAATTCTGATTCGGCGGGGCTGCGCTGTAAATTCCTTGCCGTCGATCTGCGCTTTTAGTGTGTTACTATTGGCAAGTTGCCCGAAGGTGGCGGTTGAGACCAGGCATAAAGTGAGTAAGAGGTGATGTCTATTCATTGGATTGAGTTACCTGATTTAATGACGAACAAAGTAACCCAATCCACGAATCGGCAAAGCGCTTCTTTTAGTTTGCGGCAATTTTTCAGATACGCCCGCTATATATTTTATTTTTGGGTTAAGGCTTGAGCATCAGGACCTACGTATCGCTCAAAAAATTCGTAAATGCGCAGAATGCGGTCAATCCGTTGCCGAACGTTCCCCGTCCGGCTCAGTTCGTGCGTGGCACCGGGCATCCGGACATACTCAACCGGCCGACCCAGAATCTTAAGGCTTTTGTACATCATCTCGCTTTGAATCGGACCCGTCCGAAGATCATTTTCCCCGTGCTTGATCAACAACGGCGTTTTGATGTTCTGAACAAAGGTATATGGCGAATTGGCATCAAGCACCTTCGCATCGGCCGACCAGGGATAAGCAAAATAATTGGGGACAAGCCGCCAGGCATTGCCCTCGCCCAGAAAGGTAGTCAGATCATAAACGCCCCGCTGCGCAAAAGCCGCTTTAAACCGATTGTCGTGCCCAACAATCCAGGCGGTGAGGTAGCCCGCATAGGAACCACCCGTAATGACCTGCCGGCTGGTATCGACCCATTTCTCCTTGGCCGCGTCCGTAACGGCGGCCAGCACATCTTCGGCGGGCCCAGTTCCCCAGTCCTTGATGTTTGCCCGCTGGAAATTTAGCCCGTATCCGCCCGACCCACGGGGGTTTGCATACACGACACCATATCCCTGCGAACACATGTACTGAAACTCGTGCCACATGGACGGCTCGCCGGGTCCCCACATGGCCGTCGGGCCACCGTGCATATTCAGCAGAAGCGGATAATTTTTGGCAGCATCAAAAAAGGCAGGTTTCATAATCCAGTAATCGACCGTTTGGCCCAGCGAGTTTTTATAGGTACGCTTTTCGGGCGTACTCAATTGACGCTGTGCCACCCAGTCATTATGGTCGCTCAGCTTCGTCTGATTTTTAGCCGACGCGTCCGTTACATACAGTTCGGATGGATTGGCAACTTCCGTTCTAGCCAGCACAACCCGGTTGCTGTTCGCGTCGAAACTGGTCACGCCCTGCGTAAAATCCGTCAGCTGGGTAACCTGCCGCGTACCAGGATCGAGCCGGTAGAGGGGCGACCCGCCATTGGCCGAAGCGGTGAAGTAGATGACGTAACCTGCAGTGCCTTTTTTGCCTTTTGCCGAAGTAGGTGCGGTGGTCCAGGTCAACCCGTTGGCCGCCCGATCGAAGGTGACGAGTTCAATACCCGAGACACTGGTGCCCGATAAGGTTACCAACCCAATCTGAGCGAAGTTGACGCCTTCGGATGGGCTGACCAGAAACGCCAGTTGCTTGCCATCGGGCGATAGTTCGGGAGAGCGGTAACTCTTGCCCGCTTCGGACAGGATAACTTTCCGCGTACCGGAGCCATCGGCGGGAATATACACAATCGCATTGTCCTGCTCCCGATCCGGGTGTTTCAGCGAATCCCGGTCCGTAACAACCAGCAATCCCTGGCCATTGGGTACCCAGTTACCGCCCTGGTAGGAAGAGAAGCCGCGGGTGAGGGGTTTCGGCGTTGCGCCTTCCACCGCGTCCACGACGTACACATGGGAGAAATTCAGTTCGGGTTCTGTCGTTGATTCACCCTGGAAATTCAGCCGATTGATGACTTTTGCTTTTTTGTCTTCGACATCTTTTTCCAGATAAGCCCGTATTTCAGCCAGCGATCCGTCGGGGTTGGGCTTTACTTTCTTGTCTTTTTTAACGAAATCATTCGTGGCAAAGCCCGGCTTTTCGAGGGACCAGAGTGGTCCGTTCTTGCCGGGATTAACCAGCGAGTCGGTCAGCAGTTGGGTCATCGTCAGGCCAGCCGTAAACGCGATTCGCTTGCCATCGGGCGACCAAAGTGGCGAAGAAGCTCCGTACGGGCCATTCGTTAATTGCCAGGCTTCACCACCATCCAGCGGCATAATGAAAATCTGCCCTTTGCCCTTCACCGAGCGCACAAACGCGATCCGCTGCCCATCCGGCGACCAGACTGCCTGCCGGGCCGATTCGACACCCCGAGTCAGGGCTTTGCCATCGCCGGGTTTGAGGCTGGTCAGGTAGATGTGCGTTTTGTACTCGTACTCTTCTTTCTGATCGGGATTGGGCTCGATGGTGGCGAGCGTGTATATAGCCCGCTGCCCATCGGGTGCCAGTTCGATGCCGCCTACCTGCTTGATGCGGGTCAGGTCGGTAGCGGTAACCTTTGTTTTTGGCTGGGCACAAACCACCTGAGCCGTAAAGGCAAGAAGGACTAAAAATGATACTTTCATGGGGTGTTGATTAAGCGAGGAGAGGGAGATAGCGTTCATTGATCACGTTGACGTGATGGGTAACATGACCAACCAGCACGAACCCCAGGGCCAATACTGAAATTCGCTGATCCGAACAGGTCCCGCTTCGCAGAAGCATCTCCTCACTGAAACTGCTGAACAAGGCTATGCTGGCTTTTCTAACCACAGCATACTCGTCGTACAGGTCAGGAATAGTACGATGGGAGGCATTCGCAAATTCGCTGAATTGATCATGGTCAAAACTGGGTAGGGGCGTCTGGTCATTCCGGGATAAACGCAACGCCCGATAGCTCATGATCCGCTCCGTATCGATGATGTGTTGCAGAATATCTTTTACCGTCCACTTACCGGGCGCGTACTGGAGGTCGCCGAGTTGTTCGAGTGTTTCGGCCGGGATGAGGTCTCCGAAAGAAGCGCCTTGCGTAAGGGCATCAAGCAGTAGCCAGTCATTGCCGGCCAGATTGATATACCGGTCGAAGAATTTCGGCAGCACCGGAATGTCAGATTTAGTCATAGTCAGGTTGTATAGAGTGAAAAACAAACTCCCCGAAAGTACTGAACTTTCGGGGAGTTTGCGCGCCATACACCGTTGAGGTACTGACAATAGCCTATTTTTTTGCCGACCTGGGCCTGGCTTCCGGTGTCGTGCCAGCTGTGCCCGTTAGTTCACTAACCAGCCGGTCGGCTTTATAAATGTACCGCATGGCCGCAATGATACCACCTGTATGCACCGAAATGGTCCGGTTGGCATCGGGTACAAAAATGAACTCGCCGGGTAAACTCTCCATGTTGCCATCGAAAGCCAGGCCAACGGCTTCCAGGTTTTTGTTGATCATCGGACTGCCGGAGTTACCACCGATAATGTCGTTGGTTGAGATAAAGCACATGGGCTGTTTCAGCAACTCCATCGGCGGATTTTTCCACCGGGCGGGTAAATTCCAGGGAGCTTTATCGGCAAATGAATAATTGCGGTCATATAGCCCGGCAAACGTAGTCAGAATGGGGGCCTTGGTGCCGTTGTAGTTGTAAGATTTCACCACGCCATCGTTGATACGCAGGGAGAAGGTCGCATCGGGCGGAACGGCTGTGCCATATACATCGTATAACATCCGCCCCAACTGACCACGCAGCACTTCCTGTTTTTGCGTGATCTGGCGGGCCTGACGGCCAGCGGCTATGTACCGGGGGAAGCCAATACGCGCCAGTGCCAGCATCGGGTCTTTCGAACCGGCAGCCGCGTTGGGGCGTGTAGCCAGCTCACTCACCAGGGCAGGATCGGTCAATTTGGTATTTTTTACCAGGTAAGCCGCTGCCTCTTTGGGGGTTCGGGGCTTGCCGTCAGGCCCTGTCAGGGCGGCCTTTACGTAAGGATCATCATTGCCCAGAGCTACCTGTGCTTCAGTAAGATGGGCGGTTAGATAAGCTTCTTCCAGCGCCCTGTTCTTAACGACCGGCGGTTCCATTAACGACCGCGCGCGTTCAGCATCCTGCGGGCGGGTAGCCAATAGTTCACTGTACTGGCTCACCACGTTGGCGAAAGTTAGTAGCTCGCCCATGGTTCGTTCGCTAGGAGCGAGGTAATTGGCGTCTTTGAAGATGGCCCGCAGTTGAGCCGTGTTCGCAGCAATATCATCCCAGGTTTTGAGCTGATCGGCAGGTAAGTTCTTTGCTTTGGCGGCTGCTTTAAACTGCTCTTCAAAGACCGACTTGCGGGCCATCAATCCCGCATCACGTAGTCCGTCGAGTTGGCCACCGTAGGCTTTCAGGCTGTTTTCGTAGCTGAAAATCTCGTTCAGAACGCTGTCGCTTTTGGCTGTTTCGTTGTAGGCCTGCAAAGCCGCAGAGCGATTGCGGAGAAGCTGGATGGTGGCCGGCGTTTGCAGATCGCGATCAAACTCAAGTTCGGCAACGGTTTTCAAGCGTTCTGTATGCCCTGGATTGCCGATGACGAAAATCGGTTCGCCATCCCGAACGCCGTTTGTGTTGAACTTAAAGAAGTGCGTGGTCTTAAGAGGTTTACCGGCATCATACACCCGGAAGAACGAACAGTCCAGCGCGTAACGTGGGTAGGTAAAGTTGTCGTAATCACCGCCAAAGAAGCCCAGCTGCAACTCGGGCATGAACACCAGGCGAACATCGGTATACCGCTTGAATCCATAAAGCGCGTAGCGGCCACCGTTGTAGAACGTGATGGTCTGTAGTTCCAGCCCCTTCCAATCCTCTTTGGTACCGTATTCCTGTTTTACCGCGGCAAATGCCTGTTCACGAGCCTGCAACTGGGCCTGTTCCGAGTTAACACCGCTCATCGCATCCTGTATGCGTTTGGTAATATCATCAATCTTCACTAGTTGATCCACGAACAAACCATCAACCTTACGCTCCTCGGCGGGCGTTTTGGCGAAAAAACCAGTGGCGTTTAAATCTTCGCCTTTGCGGGTCACGCCCGTTCCCGACTCGCGGGCGCAGTGGTGGTTGGTCATGACCAGACCATTGGCTGACACGAATGAAGCGGAACAGTAATCGGCAAACCGGAGGGAGGCCAGCCGGGCTTCGTCAAACCACTTCTCATCAGCGGTGAACTTGTATGTTTTTTTGAAAAACTCAGCAGGTGGATTATCGAACGTCCACATTTTGCCCAGGTCTAACGGGCCGCCTTTGCTGGTATCGGCTCCGATAATGGGCGTATTTTGGGCTAACGCAGAACCAGCCAGCAGGGCGAAACCCAGCATGGCCAACTGAGCAGAACGAAATTTCATATATGTCATTGGTTGAATCGGTACTACGTCCTAAAACATGAATTTGCAGTAAACGTTTCGGCTGTTTCGATCTGAATCCAAGTGAGGGCGCTGCCTATTGACACTTTAATGGAAGCTTAACCAGCGGACGTTAATCGATAGAGCGAGGAATGTATCTAACGTATGAATTGAAAAAAAAACAGTTCTAACCTTATGAAAACGACAAAATTGATTGGATTCCTGGCTGCCCTGCTGCTTGTCCTATCGGTGGCTAGTTGCGGCCCTACATACTACACGAATCGAAACGGGGCTTATTATGGCCGCCGTCATTACGGTCCACCTCCACGACCTTATAACGGGAATAGAGGCTATGGCTACTATGGCCGACCCGGCTGGTAAGGGGGGACATAAACAGGGAAAGCGCTTACTAAACGAGATAGTAAGCGCTTTCCTTGTTTATACAAATCGACAATCTACCTATCAACTCATTTCATTCTGGGCCAAAATTTCCTGTCCGACTTTGTCGTCTTTACGAACAAACGGGCGAATGATAATCCGGGTGCCGCGCTCGTACGTGAACAGCCGGTAGACCCAGTTACTGAATACAACCAGTTTACTGCGGAAGCCAACCAGATACCAGATGTGGACGAACAGCCAGGCAATCCAGGCAATAAATCCACCCAGATGAATGTTGCCAGGCAGATCAGCTACGGCCCGGCTACGGCCCACAATAGCCAGCGAGCCTTTGTCGAAGTATTTGAAGGGTTCGGTCGGTTCGTTTTTGATCAACCGACGCAGGTTTTTGGCTAAATGCTCGCCTTGCTGAATGGCTGGCTGGGCAACGCCCGGATGACCTTTCGGGTAATCCTCCAGTTTCATAAAGGCAATATCGCCAATGGCGAATACATTCGTCAAACCCTGAACCCGGTTGATGGGATCGACTAAAATCCGACCACGCTCCGTCGATTCAGTTGGCACGCCATCAATCATCGCGCCGGTTACGCCAGCGCCCCAGACCAGCGTCTGGGTTCTGATCTGTTCGCCCCCTTTGAAGGTAACGGTCTCTCCATCATAATTTTCCACCAGCGTATTCAACTTGATGATTACGCCCAGTTCTTCGAGGTATCGCTTTGCTTTTTGTCCGGCCTCATCCGACATTGGCGGCAACACCTTGCCAAGCCCTTCAACGACGTAGATACGCATCTGGCTGAAATCCAGACCCGGATAATCGCTGGGGAGTACGTGCTTTCGCATCTCGGCCAGCGAGCCCGCCATTTCCACGCCCGTTGGGCCCGCCCCGGCAATCACGAAGGTGAGCAGGCTTTCCCGTTCGGCGGGATCGGTCGTGACGCTGGCCTGCTCAAAACACTGCAAGAACTGACTTCGGACGTTAAGTGCTTCAGGGATGGTTTTCAGCGGAAACGAGTACTTTTTGATCTGATCATTGCCAAAAAAATTGGACTTGGTGCCGCTGGCAATAATCAGGTAATCGTAGGGCAGATCGCCAATCAGGGTTGTGACCGTTTTGGCTGTGGGGTCAATCTTGCTGACTCGTACCATTCGGTAATGGAAATCCTCAAACCCATCGAACATTTTGCGAAACGGTTCGGCAATGGCGTCGGGTTCCAGGCCTGCCGTAGCAACCTGATAGAGCAAGGGCCAGAAGCCGTTGTAATTTTGCTTATCGAAGAGCACCACCTGTACATCGGTGTTGCGCAGACTTTTGGCTAAATTCATTCCGCCAAATCCACCACCAATAATCACAACGCGGGGTTTGTTCGTAGCAGGTATATTGAGCGAAAGCTTGTCGAATTGAAGCATAGGGGTAAGGTGTTTTACACACCGGTCTTTTTCGACTATAGTACCTTACAATCAGCGGTTTTGTTTTGATGGCTACCCATAAATTGAGCAATGGATGACCATCCCCATCGTTTCGTTATAGGATTCCCTTCTTTAGCGCTGTTAATCGGGCGACTGGCCCAGTTAACAAGGTTTATTTTTCGCTTAATTCGCGATTTGGTTCTCCGTGTTAACCTCCGTTATGCCAACCTATTTAGCTAGTTTTTTGATTACGATTCTGTCAATCAGTCTATTAAAAGCCCAAACGCCCGCCGGTCGCTTCACCATCAGTGGCTACGTGCAGGAAACGGGTAGCCAGGAAGCACTGATCGGGGTGAATGTCTATTTACCCGGTACAACCACCGGCACAACCACCAATACGTACGGGTTTTATTCGCTAACGATCCCGGCGCAGGACAGTCTGCAACTGGCTTACTCCTTCGTGGGTTATGACATCGTGAGCCGAACCGTTAGCCTGCGGGCCAACCAGACAATTAACATATCACTGACGCCCGGACGATCCTTGACGGAGGTTGATGTGAAAGCCGGCAGTCTGACCAACAAAGTCAGTGAAAGTGCCCAGATGAGTTCAATTGATATACCGGTGAGTCAGATCAAAAAGATACCGGCTTTTCTGGGAGAAAAAGACGTACTGAAAGTGCTTCAACTCATGCCGGGTGTACAAAAAGGATCGGAGGGGCAAACGGGTATTTATGTGCGCGGGGGTGGCCCCGACCAGAACCTGATCATTCTGGACGATGCTGTTGTGTACAACGCCAATCACCTGTTCGGTTTCTTCTCCGTGTTTAACGGCGACGCCATCAAGAGCGTTGAGTTGATCAAAGGCGGTTTTCCGGCGCGGTATGGCGGGCGACTTTCGTCGGTTATCGACCTAAACATGAAAGAGGGAAACCGCGAGAAGCTGCACGGCGAAGGGGGCATTGGCCTGATTGCCTCCCGGCTGCTGCTCGAAGGGCCGCTAACCAAAAATAAAAAAGCATCTTTTCTGGTATCCGGCCGACGGACGTACCTGGATATCCTGGCGGCTCCTCTGATCCGGGCCCAGTCGGGCGGAACGCTGACGGCAGGGTACTATTTTTATGACCTTAATGCCAAAGCCAATTACGACTTCGGCCCAAAAAACAAGTTGTATTTAAGTACCTATTTCGGTCGTGACCGATTTTATGTGACCGACAACGCAGAAAGTACCGATACCGGATTGAGCTGGGGTAATGCAACGGGTACACTCCGCTGGAATCACCTGTTCAATCAGAAGCTATTTTCAAATCTATCCCTGATTTTCAGTGATTATAAGTTTCAGATCTCATCGGTCGAGAAGAGTACGCAGGGCACGGATACCTACTCCCTTTTCTACAATTCGGGTATCCGGGATTTCTCACTGAAGTACGATGTCGATTATTACCCTACGCCCCAACATTCGATTCGTATGGGCGCGCAAAGCACCTACCACCGATTCACGCCCAGCGCCGTCGTACTGCAAAACGCGGGTATCAACCAGTCGATCAATAACGTCGATAATATTGATGTGCTGGAGTCGGGCATCTACGCCGAAGATACCTGGCGCCCATCGAGTCGGCTGCGCGTAAATGGCGGGCTGCGCCTGAGCTACTTTCTGCAACAGAAGGCGCAGTACGTTCGGCCGGAACCACGTTTGTCGGCGGCTCTGACCGTCAGACCAGATTTTTCGATCAAGGCCTCCTATGCCCTGATGAACCAGTATGTTCACCTGTTGTCCAATACGGGTATTGGCCTGCCCACCGATTTATGGGTGCCCACGACCGATGTTGTCAAGCCGCAGCAGTCGCAGCAAGTAGCCGTCGGTGTTGCCAAAGATTTTTCGACCGGGGGCGCGTTCGTCAGGGGTGTCACGCTCACTGTAGAAGGTTATTACAAAGCGATGAGCAACATCATCAATTACAAAGAAGGAGCCAGCTTTCTGCTTATCAATGATCCTACCTCGGCCAATAGTGTTCGCTGGGAAGATAACGTGACTGCGGGTCGGGGCTGGTCGTACGGTGCCGAAATCTTGTTACAGAAAAAAGTTGGTCGATTCTCCGGCTGGGTAGGCTATACACTTTCCTGGACGCAGTGGCAATTTGCCGAGTTGAACGGCGGGCGGCCCTACTACCCCCGTTACGACCGGCGGCATGATATTTCGCTGGTCGGTATTTACGAACTAAACAAGCGCATTACGTTGTCGGCCACCTGGGTGTACGGCACAGGCAATGCCCTGACCGTGCCGGTAGGGCGTTTTGGTACGTATCGGGCCAGCAATACAGTAGTGTACGGCGGGAATGCCGGCATAGCGCAATCGTACTTTCAGAACGTCCGTACGTCAGACGATTATGGTATGCAGAAGAACAGCTTTCGGGCCGAACCTTACCACCGCTTCGATGTAGGTATCCAGTTTCACAAACAGAAAAAGCACCACGAACGGACCTGGGAGGTTAGTTTTTATAACCTCTACAACCGTCGAAATCCGTTTTTCTACCGGCTCGAATCCGTGGCCGCTACCGCAACAGTGCCCGCCAGAACGGCTCTGTTCCGATACTCGGTTTTCCCTATCGTCCCGGCCATTAGCTATAACGTTAAATTCTGATGCCCTTATTTAAGCGAATCCCTTCGGCTGTCAGTACGCTGATCAACGGTCTCATCGTTGTCGGGTTGTTTGGTGGCTGCAGTAGCCTACGGAATGAAGTTGACCCCAGTCAGTTGGGTTTGGCTTCGCCTAAGCTGGTTGTCAGTGGGTACCTGTCTCCTCAGGATACGGTTCTGGCGATCAAGCTAACCCGCTCGAACACCGTCGTGGGCGACAGCATCAGCCTGTTACAGACCAACAACGACATTACCGATGCGACCGTTACGTTGTCGGATGGCAGCAAGTCCGTTAAGCTGACATACATTACTGTGCACCCCACCGACTCGACGGAGCAATCCTATTACAGCGCCAGTGCCCGGCTATTACCCATCGTCACTGGCCGAACCTATACCCTTTCCGTGCTGACGGCCAATGGCCAGCGGGCGAGTAGCACCTGCACCATACCGGTCCCGGTTAAACCAACGGCTATCACGTTCGATTCATTGACACAAAACCAGGGTCGTTCGCTGTCTCGCCGGTATTTTGTCAAAGCCTTCTGGCCGGACCCCGCCGGGCAGGCCAACTACTACCAGATAGCCGGTTATTTCCGCTACCAAAGCCGGTTGAATCAACCGGGCAACTTTCCCTTGACCATTGATGACGACAACCGGGGTCTTTTTTCCGATGAGGGACTGGATGGCACAACGATGGTTTCGGGGCGCTCCTTCGTCACATCAACTACGTTTGCGGCCAATGAATCGACTAATTTTTATGATCAGTACAGGGCCGCTTCCGTAACCGTCAATCTGATGAGTGTCGATCAGGCGTATTACCAGTTTCAGACGGCAGCGATCCGGCAACGACGCGTGCGTAACAACCCTTTTGCCGAACCTGTTCTGATTCCGAGCAACATTCAGGGTGGTCTGGGCTGCTTCGCCGGCTACAACAATTCGACCATCACGTTGCGGTTAAAATAAAACAGCCCCGATTCTAAAAGAAGTCGGGGCTGTTCAACAAGGCTTTAAAGCCGGTTTATAGGCTATACGTCCTGCGCTGCGCTGTGAATAATTTCGGTTTGTTTCCGAATTGACTCCATGTGGATGATCTTGTAGATTTCTTCCACCAGTTCAGGATACAGGTTCAGTTTTTTGCCCAGTTCAGTACGGGTTTTCAGAATCTCCTTCCAGCGGTCTGGTTGAAACAGCGTTACGTTGTTATCCCGTTTGTATTCGGCCAGCCGTTCAACAAGCGCCATGCGCGCCCCAAGCATCTCGACGATCTGCCGATCTACGTTATCGATGTTCCGACGCGACTGCTCCACAAAACTCTGGAACTCCAGGTTCTGCGATTCAACCTGGCGAATTTGCAGGTGATCGAGCATGTCACCGAAAGCGGCTGGTGTCAATTGCTGAGCTGCATCACTCCAGGCTTTATCCGGATCAATGTGCGATTCAACGATCAGCCCATCGTAGTTAAGATCCATGGCCATCTGCGCTAATTCGTTTAGATAAGCGCGTTTTCCTGCCATGTGACTAGGATCACCGATAATTGGTAACTGGGGGAAGATCGACTTCAACTCAATAGCCATCTGCCACATCGGTACGTTGCGGTACTTGCTGGCTTCACCCGTGGCAAAGCCCCGGTGAATAGCGCCCAATTTGCTGATGCCAGCGCCAGCCAGACGCTCGAATGCGCCAACCCAAAGGGCCAGGTCAGGGTTAACCGGGTTTTTAACCAGTACAGGCACATCGACACCGCGCAGAGCGTCTGCAATTTCCTGTACATTAAATGGATTAACCGTGGTCCGGGCACCAACCCACAAAATATCAACACCGTACTTCAAGGCCAGCTCGATGTGCTCGGGGGTGGCTACTTCAACAGCAAAGGGCAGACCCGTTTCGGCTTTGGCGCGCTGAATCCAGGGCAAAGCAGCTTCGCCCATCCCTTCAAAACTACCCGGCCGGGTACGGGGTTTCCACACGCCCGCACGGATAACGTGAACCGCATTTAGCTCTTTCAGCTGGCGAGCGGTTTCAACTAATTGATCTTCGGTCTCTGCACTACAGGGGCCTGCAATGATCAGAGGTTTGCCGTTGGTATCAATCCAGGATCCAAGCGGCTCTACGGCTAATTCTACTTTCATACTAAACGCTTAATCTAAGAGCAACACTGCCACTCTATGGGGAACTTTCAATTTAATTTTATGGTATATTTGTAGAGGAATTGGCTGTTTTTCAAGTCGGTTCCTTCATTTGTCTACAACCGTTTTTAGTTTGTCGAACCAAGCCGTGTTGGCGTTTTAACTGATTGACCGAAATTTCGTTATATATTTCGGTCGTGTTAGCCGACACGCACTTAAGCTATGCTAGTAGCACCGCTCAAACGGAGCACTGATATGTCAAACCGAAGTAATTTAATGCCGGAGACTGTCCAGGGCCTTACAGACTTGAAGCCGAACACACGCCCCTTATCATTTGAGGACACTTCGATTGCTTTTTCGTCCCAGTCGGATTTCAAACTCCGAAAGACCTACTGGTTATTTGCGTTGATGAATAAGGGATGGCTGGTAAATTTAGGGACTTTTTTTATAAAGATCGCCCTACGTTTACGTCTCCCCATCAAATTCCTCATTAAAAACACAATTTTCGAACAATTTTGTGGAGGAGAAAGCATCCAGGATTCTGAAAAAACCATTCAGACTCTGCACAAGGTTCATGTTGGAACGATCCTCGACTATTCTGTTGAGGGTGAGGAAACTGAAAAAAGTTTCGACGAGACAACGCTCGAAGTTCTTCGGACCATCGAGCGCGCCAGTGAATCCAGCGACATTCCTTTTTCTGTGTTCAAAGTGACGGGCATTGCCGCTACCAATCTGCTGGAGGCCATCCAGATTGGTGATTCACTGAAGAAAGAACAGAAAGCGGAATTTGACCGTGTCATTAAGCGCGTAGACACCATCTGTCAGCGGGCTCACGAACGTAATGTGCGGGTCTTTATCGACGCTGAAGAAAGCTGGATACAGGACACGATTGATACGCTGGCCTATGAGATGATGGATCGCTATAATCATGAGCGGCCCATCGTTTACAATACGTACCAGATGTATCGCTGGGAAAGCATGGCACACCTCCGTCGGGATACCGCCGAAGCAAAAGCTAAAGGGTACTATCTGGGCGTTAAGCTGGTACGGGGAGCTTACCTGGAGAAAGAGCGCCTTCGGGCTCACGAAGAGGAGTATCAGGATCCCATTCAGGCGACTAAAGAGGATACTGATAATGCGTTCAACGAAGCCATTGATTTCTGCCTTCAGAACCGGGAAACCATTTCCATTTGCCTGGGCACGCACAATGAAGAAAGCTGCCAGTATTGCGTTCAGCACATGACCCAAATGGGTATTGAGCCCGCAGACATGCACATCTACTTCGCGCAGTTGCTGGGTATGAGCGATAATATCTCGTATAATCTTGCCAATGCCGGCTACAACGTAGCCAAATACGTGCCTTATGGCCCGGTTGAAGCCGTTATGCCTTATTTGTTTCGTCGGGCTGATGAGAACAAGTCAATTGCCGGCCAAAGCAGCCGGGAGTTTAATTTGGTCAGTAATGAATTGAAGCGCCGTAAGGGCTGTAAATAATTGAGTATACATACGCAGCAAGGTCCCGGTTGATTGATCGGTACCTTGCTGTATTTTTTAAGATGATTCAGAAAAGCCCCTACAAGTTTTTCCTGCTGACATTCCTGCTGATTGCGCTCGATCAGGGCGTAAAGCTGGCGGTTCATTACTACATGGCACCCGGTTTTGCGGGTCAGATTAAAGTGGCTGGTGAGTGGCTCAAACTTCATTATGTTCTCAACCCCGGAATGGCCTTTGGCATGCAACTGGGCCATGAATACGGAAAACTCCTGCTTAGTATCTTCCGATTGTTTGCGATGGTCGGTATCGGGTATTACCTGGTCAATCTGGCGCATCGGGGCGCGCCGAATGGATTGCTATGGGCCATGTCCATGATTTTGGCCGGGGCTGTCGGTAATGTTATAGACAGTACGTTTTACGGTGTTTTTCTGAATAACGCGCCTTATGGATCGCCCACCCCCTGGTTTCATGGTCAGGTAATTGACATGATTTTTGTGGATGTCTGGGAGGGATTCATTCCCGAATGGGTGCCCGTTTGGGGCGGTCAGTACTATTCGACCCCTATCTTTAACGTGGCTGACTCCTGCATTTTTGTCGGTGTCTGTATCATTCTATTCTTTCAGCGCCGGTTTTTCGGCGAACCGCCCATTGAGGATAGCCTTCTGCCGGTTACGGGGCCAGATGCAACTCAAGCGTCCGTGTTACCCGCTTCGGAACTGGTCGATGACAAGCCGGTGATAAAGCCCGCCAGTGAAGACAATGAAACGCCAACCGACGATAGTCATCGGCCAGCACCTGAATCTATTTGGCCTGAAGAACCCAAGCGTTCCGAGTAGCTGAACAGCCTATTCATTACATGATCGGGAAATCGTTGTTAGGGGCATTAATTTAACCGTTCTCCGTTCGTTTAATTACCCGATATAGTACACAACAAAAAACCCGTACCAGAATCCGGTACGGGCTTTTTGATTGCAAAAGGCATTCCCGAATGTATCGAGACGTCTCGTTTGTTATTTGCTTCCGCCTGCCTGACCGCTCGATAATAGGTTGAAGAACTGATCCAGTTTTGGCGTAATGATGATTTCCGTACGGCGATTCTGCTGACGTCCTACCGCTGTGGTGTTGTCATCTTTGGGCGCAAATTCCGATCGGCCACCAGCCGTCAGGCGCTCAGGCGCAACGGAAAATTTAGATTGCAGCGTCCGAACAACGGAGGTAGCCCGCAAGGCGCTCAAGTCCCAGTTGTCTTTGATGGCAGCCGTCGAGATGGGGACAGCGTCCGTGTGACCTTCCACCAGGATATCCAGATCTTTGTGGTCGTTTACTACTTTCGCTACTTTACCCAACACCGTTTCGGCTTTGGGCGTAATGTCGTAGCTACCCGATTTGAACAGCAGTTTATCCGAGATAGAGACATAAACAACGCCTTTCTTCACTTCAACCTGAACATCCTGGTCATTAATATCGTCCAGCGACCGTTTCAGGCTCATAACCAACGCCAGGTTCAGGGAATCTTTCCGCTGGATGGTTGAGTTCAGATTATTGGTGTACTTCGTTTGCTCGTTCAACGTTTCGAGCGATTTTTTTATGCTCTCAGCCCCCGACTTGCTCACAATCGACAAATCCGACATCCGATCGAGGAGGTTCGTGTTTGTCTTTTTGAGGTAATCAACTTGGCTTTGTAAGTCGCTCATTTGCTTATCTTTACCCTGCAAGTCGGTGTCCTTAGCCGATAACTGCGTACGAAGGGTAGCGGTACGTTGATCGCAATCGTTAAGGGAGGCAACAGCCTTATCACGGGCTTCCTGTAACGCTTTAATTTCGGCCATACGCTTCTTGCTATTACAAGAGGCTAGCATTGCTATTGCCGCAAAAAGAATCAATACTCGTTTCATGGTACTGGAGGAGTTAACGAAAAGTTAGGTTTAAAATGATAAATGCTGAGAATGAACGGCACTAATCGTTACACAAAAGTAACGCATTCTGATTAATCGTCTTTACAACATTTTACTCTAAACGATTCTCGCCGTATAATTTCTCCATCCATTGATTATTTTTTTAAGAACTGCCGTTTACAGCCTGTACTCTCTTAGGCAAAATCGGTAGTTTAGCACACCTGCCTGCTTATTAAATGAACTCAATTGTAAACTATGAACAAACTAATAATGGGTGTTTTAACGGGGATTAGTCTGGCGGCACAGGCTCAGTCGGGTAAAGAGATTATGTATGTCGGCACGTATTCCCTACGGGGTAGCGAGGGCATCTACGTATTTGAGTTTGATCGGAAAACGGGTGCTATGCAGCCCGTACAGGCTGTTTCAAACGCAAAAAGTCCTTCTTTTCTCGCTATCCACCCATCCGGTAACTACCTGTATTCCGTAAACGAAGGCGCGGATAAACGGGGTGGGGTAAGTTCATATGCGGTCGATAAACCAACAGGGAAACTAACGTTCATGAATGGACAGTCTTCACTAGGCGCGGGCCCGTGTCATATAAGTGTCGACCAGACGGGGAAAACCGTGTTTGTTTCCAACTATGGTGGAGGGAGTCTGACTGTGTTGCCCGTTCAGGCGAATGGCCATCTGGCGGCACCCTCCGATAGTGTTCAGGATGTCGGGACCGGACCCAACACGCAGCGTCAGGATAAATCCCATGTACACTCGGCGACGCTCGCGCCCGATAATCGCTTCGTGTACGTCGCTAACCTGACAACTGATAGGGTCAATATCTTCGAGATAGATACTAAAACAAGCACCGTAAAGCCAGCTTCGACGCCTTACGCAGCCGTAAAGCCAGGTTCAGGACCACGCCATTTCACCTTTCATCCGAATGGCAAGTACGCCTACCTGGTTGAGGAGTTGACCTCAACCGTAGCGGTGTTCTCGAGAAATGCGAAAACAGGTGCCCTGACCTTGATTGACGACCACGTAAAGACTTTGCCTGAGGGTTTCACCGGGCAAAATACGAGTGCTGACATTCATATTGATTCATCCGGTAAATTTCTATACTACTCCAATCGGGGTGCGAATACGCTGGCTATTTTTGCCATCGGTACGGATGGGCGCCTAACGAAAGTTGGCGATCAGCCAACGGAGGGCAAGACACCCCGCAACTTCCTGGTCGATCCAAAGGGCGAGTTTGTTTTCGTGGCCAATCAGGATACGGATAACATTACGATCTTCAAACGTGACCAGAAAACGGGCAAACTGACCTATACGGGTCAGTCGGTGAAGGTACCAGCTCCCGTATGCGTGCTCATGGCGGGCAACTAGCCTGGTAACTGTACCAATTAACTCACTAATTTGCCTGTCGTAGAAACTGTAATATATTAACAAGTCGAAAAACCCAATACTCCATGAAATACTGTATTGCCCTTTGCCTAATTGTGGCCGCGTTTGCCTTCACAGCGCCGACCAAAACCATTAAGCTGTTCAATGGCAAAGACCTGACTGGCTGGAAAATTTACGGTACCGAAAAATGGTACGTCGAAAACGGTGAACTCATCTGCGAGAGCGGCCCGGACAAGAAATATGGCTACCTGGCAACCGAGAAATTCTATAAGAACTTCGACTTATCTCTGGAGTTCAAGCAGGAAGCCAACGGAAACAGTGGAGTATTTTTCCGGTCTACCGTTGACGGAACGAAAGTGAGTGGCTGGCAGGTAGAAGTGGCCCCGCCCAACCACGATACGGGCGGTATTTACGAATCGTACGGCCGGAACTGGCTGGTACAGATTCCCGACGAGAAAGAAACGATCCTGAAACCCGGCGAATGGAACAAACTTCGCATCCGGGTAGAGGGCGATCATGTTCAGACCTTCCTCAATGGTACGCAAATGGTGGATCTGACCGACGAAAAAATTGGTAAAGGAGAAGGGGGCATCGCGTTACAGATTCACGACGGAGGTGGCATCAAAGTTCGCTGGAAGAACCTGAAATTGCAGCCGCTGTAAAAACACGTCCTTTTATTGCTGAACTATCCGTTCGGCAACTGGTGGCCCCGCATGGGGCCGCTTTTTTTGTAGGTCGGATCTAAGGAGAATGAACGGAAGTTAACAGGTCTAATGACCCAATGTAATAAACCCGAATCCGTAATTATGGTAGGTAATACCGTGATGTGTGTACACACTATAAAAAGAAATAGCAGGAACTTTGTTGGGCAGTATGCACGAATAGAGCGTACTTATAAACTGACGATAAAATAGTTATAATGACCTCAATTGTCACTCATGAACAGACAAAATGCACTCTTTACGCTCTCAAGCCTTGTGTTAGTGATCTTTGGCTGCCATACGGTTTTTGCGCAGCAGCAGGACAGAATGGTACGTCTTACTGAAATCGAAATCGATCCGGCTTATCTGGAAGAGTACAAAACCATTCTCAAAGAAGAGTCGGCGGCATCCGTAAAACTGGAGCCGGGTGTGATTGCCATCTTCCCGATGTATCGGAAGGATAGCCCTACATCGGTCAGGATTCTGGAAATGTATGCCAGTAAAGCCGCGTACGAGCAGCATCTGAAAACCAGCCATTTCCAGAAGTACAAAACGACTACACTCAAGATGGTTAAATCATTGAAGCTGGTAGATATGGAGTCATTGGATGCGGCTACTATGCCCTTCGTGTTCAGAAAATTGAAGCAGGACAACGAATGACTACTGTTGCGCTGACACACTCATGAAGCTACCTAGTTTTAATTCGGGCTGTCGTCTATTTTTGTGATCAATAAGATTCCGTCCCGTCAATCTCCTCCATGTTAGATCAATACAAACAACAGCAGCCCTATCTGCTGGCTTTGGACTCCATTATTTTTGGTTTCGATGGCGAAAGTTTAAAAGTTTTGTTGGTGAAACGTGGGGTAGAGGAACAGACCTGGTCGCTGATGGGTGGCTGGCTGCAACCGGATGAGGGCCTCGAACAAGCCGCAGCCCGTATTCTGTTCGAACTCACTGGCCTGACCAATGTATACCTCGAACAGTTGTCTGCTTTTGGTGAGCCACACCGTGACCCGATTGTTCGCACCATCTCCGTAGCGTACTTTTCCCTGGTTAAAGTTGCGGATTATGAGTCGAAAATTTCAGAGACGTTTCAGGCGCGCTGGTTTTCAATTTACGACTTGCCCCCCTTACTTTTCGATCATGGCGATATGGTGGAGCTGGCCATCAAACGACTTCGTTACAAGGCCGCCCAGCACCCCATTGGCTTTGAATTACTGCCCGAGAAATTTACGATTCCCCAGTTAAAGAAGCTGTACGACGCGATTTACAACACCGATTTCGATAAGCGTAACTTCAGCCGAAAAATCCTGTCTACGAACCTGCTCATCAAGCTGGATGAGAAACAAAAAGGGTTTTCGAAGCGGGGTGCTTATTTCTACCGGGTCGATATGGCCAAGTACCAGCAAAACTCCGATTCCTTCCTGAATTTCATTCCTTCCTGATCAGGCCTGTAACCTGCGTTTTATCATCTACACGGCTCTTCGTCTCCCGGACAGCTTGTTGCCAACTTATTCAATAAAATAATAGGTGTCGATTTGACATTTAAAAAATAAGTGTCATTTTTACACTAATAAATAGTGTGCATAAATTCTGCTCGTCTACGTGCCCGGGCTAACCGTTCCAGATTGTATTCGTGCAGTGGAAGGTTGCTTGCAGTGGACAGAATTAATCAGCGTATAATCCCGTACAAACCACTTATCAAATCATGTCAACGATCACATTGGGCGATCAGGAGTACTTCAAAGGCATTGGTGCCATTGGCTACGAAGGCCCTAAATCCAAAAATCCGTTAGCCTTCAAATGGTACAACCCCGACTTAGTTATCGGCGGAAAAACCCTGCGCGAGCAATTGCGTTTTGCGATCAGCTACTGGCATACCTTCTGCGGAGCTGGTGGCGATCCCTTCGGTCCGGGCACCCGCGTGTTCGCCTGGGATCAGGACAACGATGCCAACGTGCGGGCCCGCCTGAAAATGGATGCGGCTTTCGAATTCTTTACCAAAATTGGGGCGCCCTACTATTGCTTTCACGACATCGACCTGGTTGATGAAGGATCATCGGCAGGTGAGTACGAAGGCCGGTTGCAGAAGATTGTTGAATACGCCAGGCAAAAACAACAGGAAAGTGGAGTTAAGCTGCTCTGGGGTACGGCCAACGTATTCTCGAACCCGCGCTACATGAACGGAGCATCGACCAATCCGGATTTTGCCGTGCTCGCTTACGCCGGTACGCAGGTGAAAAATGCCATCGACGCGACGATTGCCTTGGGGGGCGAAAACTACGTGTTCTGGGGTGGCCGGGAAGGGTATATGTCGCTGCTGAACACCAACATGAAGCGCGAAGTTGAGCACCTGGCCAAATTTCTGACCATGGCTAAAGATTACGCCCGCAAGCAGGGGTTCAAAGGAACGTTCTTTATCGAGCCAAAACCGATGGAACCCACCAAGCACCAGTACGACTACGATGCGGCTACGGTGATCGGCTTCCTGCGTCAGTACGGTCTGGACAAGGATTTTCAGTTGAACATTGAAGTTAACCACGCCACGCTGGCGGGTCATACGTTCGACCATGAATTGCAGGTAGCTGCCGATGCGGGTATGCTGGGTAGCATTGATGCAAACCGGGGCGATAACCAGAATGGCTGGGATACGGATCAATTCCCGATTAACCTGTACGAACTGGTCGAAGCCGCGCTGGTCATTCACCAGGCGGGTGGTATCAAACCCGGCGGGATCAATTTCGATGCGAAAGTGCGACGAAACTCAACCGATCTGGAGGATCTGTTCGTTGCTCACATTGGCGGGATGGATGCTTTTGCCCGGTCGTTCATTGTAGCCGATGCCATTTTACAGGATTCTGACTACCTCAAATTCCGTCAGGAGCGGTATGCTTCGTTCGATAATGGCCAGGGAAAAGCCTTTGAAAACGGTACCCTGACCCTGGAAGATCTGCGGAGCTATACGTTCGAAAATGGCGAACCGCAATTGCGCAGTGGCAAACAAGAATGGCTGGAAGGTATTATCAATCAGTACATCTAGACCTGATCGCCATCCAGCGTAGAGTAGTCTGACGCGATTAAGCGGAACGAAATTTAGAAAGCTGGTATCAGCGTCTGGACACAAGCAATTTATACGTTATCATAGGTTAGTAGTCAGCAAAGCTCCATCGGAATCCGGTGGAGCTATTCTTGAAAATAGCGTACTGCCTCTATCAACTATTGGGGCAGCAGCGAATAAATACGGATTTATAAATTTGATACATACAGTTTAAGTATTGTATAATTTTGAGTATATTTATCTCTTTTCTTATTTGTCCGTACGTATACATTCTCAAATTTCATGACTCCCGAAGACCACGTGTTATGGCAATTATACCGTGAGGGCGATAAGCAGGCATTCGGTCGATTGGCTGAACGCTATTATCGCACGCTTAAACGCTATGGTCTGAAATTTGTGGTCGACGAAGAGGTAGTTGAAGACTGTATTCAGGAACTATTCCTGCAACTCTGGCAAAATCGCTTACGTATTAACGAGACAACTTCGGTCAAACACTATCTGTTAAAAGCACTAAGGCATCATGTTCTCCAGTATTTACGAAATCAGAAGCGTTTGAATCAGGAGGAACTCGATTGGGATAGCTCGATTGCGGAGGAAGCCGACTCAGAAACATTATTGATTCAGCGGGAATCTCTAACCTCTCTGACCAACACCATACAGGCTCAACTGGCGTCTCTGCCAGATCGTGAACGGGAAGCACTTTACCTGCGCTATTACGAAAGCTTGACCATACCCGAGATTGCCGAAGTGATGAACGTAAATCGGCAATCCGTTTCCAACTTTCTACAAAAAGCACTTAACAAGCTTCGTAATCAGTGGCTTGTGCACACCATTCTGAGTAGTTGCATTTTTTTTCAAAAAACTTTCCTTTAAGAAGGGTATCGTTGGGGCGGTTCTTCATACTATCAATGAAAATCGCAGAAAAGTACCAATGAGCTTTCCTTTCGAGAATTTTTATACCGTCGAAGATTTCCTGCAAAATGACGCTTTTCGGACCTGGGTTCGGGAAAGACGGCCGGAAGATCGGGCATACTGGCAACAATGGCTGGCCCAATACCCCGAAAAAAGACCCCTCTACGAGCAGGCCGTTGCCACCTTGCTGGTCGTTCAAGGAAAACAGGCTGAGTTTTCAGACCAGCATGTACGAGAAAACACCGAGAAAATATTAGACCAGCTTACCCCAACGGAAACTGTTATAAAGCCTTTGCTGGGTTGGCACTGGGGGCGGTGGGCAGCCGCAGCTGCGGTAATCAGTCTGATCGTCTGGTGGCAACTGGACAGCCCCGTCGTTCGCCAGATCGTGGGAGTTGATAAACAAACAGAGCCGTCAGAGCAGGTTACCGACTGGAAAAGTGTAAAAAACGTGACCGGACAGCCGTTGGTCGTGTTACTCCCCGACGAATCCTCCGTACTACTATCTTCGGGAAGTCAGCTGCGCTTCCATAAACGCAACACGCATAAGCTTCGGGAAGTGTATCTTCAGGGGGAGGGTTTCTTTGAAGTGAGTAAAAATCCCGCCAGACCCTTCATCGTTTATACGACCAACCTGACTACTAAAGTACTGGGTACCAGTTTTCAGGTACGGTCTTTTGACAAGGAAACAGCCGCCTACGTAAAGGTAAAGACGGGCAACGTTTCGGTTACTCCAGTCGATGCGCCAGACCAGTCGGTATTGTTGACGAAAAATGAGCAGCTTAGCCTCGAAACGAGAACGGACAAGGTTGTCAAGCAAGCGGTCTTGCCTTCTAAAGAATATTCCTCAGCTATTGTCGATCAGCAGTTTACGTTCGAATTCACACCTGTAGCAGACATATTCACGCAATTGGAGTCCAGCTATCATATGCCAATTCGCTATGATCGCCAGCAGCTTGCCAATTGCACCTTCACCGGCCAACTCAACGACGTTCCTTTTCTGGAGAAAATCCGGCTTATCTGCCTGACGACCGAAGCCGATTTTAAAATCGTTGACAATCAGGTAATTATTCAGGGTCATGGTTGTGACTAATTGTTTCTTAACGCCTTAACTAACCTGCTTTTTATGGAATAAAAACTATCTCTTTTTAACAGAAAAGCGATAGTGCTACCAACACTATCGCTCAAGTGTCCCCAAATGTGTCATATGTACACATTAAGTTCTCGGCTAAAGAGGGGACTTGTTTTGTCGCTTTCCTAAAACCAACAAAAACGCATAAATGTATGCATTACCGTTTCACCGATCGCAATGTTTGGATCAGGATTATGAGAATTTCTACCCTGCAACTCTTACTTGCCCTTACGCTAACAAACATAGGCTTCGCCCTTGATGGTAAAGCCCAGGAACTTCTGAATCGGCGGATCACAATCTCCGCTCAAAATGAGGACGTCGAAGTGACGATCCGGCGTATCGAAAAACAGACGAATGTTCAGTTTCTGTTTAGTCGGGAAATCATTCAATCGAAGCGGAAAGTAACCTATCAGGCTAAAAATGAGCAGCTTTCGCAAGTGCTGGAGCGCATTCTGGCTCCGCTTAATCTTAGTTATGAGGTAGTGGGTCAGCAAATTGTTATCCGCAGAGAAGGCATTTCCGCTGCCAGTCAGCAGGACAAGACATCCGACGAGATCAACACCGAGCAGGCGCAAGACATCCAGGTAACAGGCCGGGTTACAGCCGAAAATGGCGAAGCGTTGCCAGGCGTCAACATCCAGATCAAGTCGACCCAGCGCGGTACAACCACCGACGGAAACGGTACGTACCGGATCAGTGTACCGGACCGGAATGCAGTGCTTGTGTATTCGTTCATCGGCTATCTGAGTAAGGAAGTAGCCGTCGGTTCGCAATCGACAATTAATGTCACCCTGGCGAACGATGACAAAACGCTGAATGAAGTAGTCGTTGTGGGCTATGGCGTACAACGTAAACGCGATATTACGGGGTCTGTAGCCTCCGTCAACGAAACGACCCTCAAAGAAGTACCCGCTCCTAACCTGGTCAACCAGTTGAAAGGTCGGGCGGCTGGGGTTTCTATCGTCAGCAATGGCTCGACACCCGGTTCGCAGGGGCAGATTCGTATTCGTGGCAACCGGACCCTGACGACCAGCCAGCAGGGGGGCGACGGGCTGGACGGTCCGCTGGTTGTTGTTGATGGTATTCCCTACGGTGGGCTGAACGACATTAACCCCGATGACATCGTTAACCTGGAGATTCTGAAAGATGCCTCGGCTACGGCTATCTACGGATCGCGGGGGTCAGGTGGGGTTATTCTCGTAACCACCAAACGGGGGAAAGTGGGCAAACCCGTTTTCAGCTACGACGGCTATCATGGCGTAACCAGCATCATGGGCAAATACAATGTCTTTAATGGCTCCGAGTATGCCCAGTTTAAAGCCGATGCTGCCAAGTACAATCGGGCAACTCCCGGTACGTCAGCTTACCCGCTAACCATCAAAGAGCAGGCAGCACTGGCTTCCGGTGTTTCGACCGATTGGCAGGATTTGATTTATAAGTCCGGCTTTATGACTAACCACCAACTGGGTATGGTGGGTGGCGTCGAGAACACGCAGTATTCGCTGGGTCTGGGTTATTTTAACGAAACAGGCGTCATTCCCGGTCAAAGCTTTACCCGGGTCAATATCCGGGCTACCGTCGACCAACGCATTGGCAATCGGATTAAGGTAGGATTGAACACGCTCAATACGCTAACCTACACCAGTACGCCCGGTGGGGATGGCGTTCCGGGTGGTCTGGTCAGTTTAACGCCATTGGCATCGCCTTATAATGCCGACGGGTCGGTAAATCTGTTCCCGGCAGAAGGCTCTATCGATGCGGCCCGGATCAGTCCGCTAACGATTATCACCAAAAAGGATTCGTATTTCAACCGGACCCGTTCGTTACGGACGTTCAACAGCCTGTATGCCGAAGTAAACCTGCTGCCCGGGTTGCGCTATCGTTTCAACGCGGGTTTGAATTTCAGCCAGTCGAACTTCAACGGATACAATGGCCCGCTGACTTATTTTAACAGTGCCACGGTTCAGTCATCGTCTAACGCTGAAGTGAGCAACACCGAGTATTGGGATGTCAACCTCCAGCATTTGCTATACTATGATAAAACGTTTGGCAAACATAAACTAGGCGCAACGGTGCTGTATGAATACACCAAGAACCACTCGCTGGGCAGCCGCTTTACGGTCACAGGGGTTCCGGCAGACTACATTAAAACGTCAAATTTTGCGCTGGCATCCGGTACGCCGGTGGCGGCTACCGACTACGGTAACTCCTTCACCGAAACGGGTTTGCTGTCGTATATGGGACGAGTCAATTACAGCTATAACGACCGCTACCTGCTGACCCTGACCCTGCGCCGGGATGGTTCGTCAACCCTGTCGCCTGCCAACCGGTACTTCAACTACCCGG
This sequence comes from Spirosoma lituiforme, assembly GCF_054776635.1. Classification (NCBI taxonomy): domain Bacteria; kingdom Pseudomonadati; phylum Bacteroidota; class Cytophagia; order Cytophagales; family Cytophagaceae; genus Spirosoma; species Spirosoma lituiforme. Next base: position 345,173 of record NZ_BAAHBO010000003.1, on the reverse strand, counting down.
CTATTGGTGCGGGCTGGAATATCATCGAGGAGCCTTTCATGAAAAACGTGCCGGCTATTTCAAATCTGAAACTGCGGGGGAGCTGGGGCTTGGCGGGTAACCGAAATGTAGGGGCCTATTCAACGCTGGGATCGCTGTCGGCGGGTTATTACAATTTTGGTACTGGAACCGCCGGACAGCAATTAGCCTATACGGTTACGAGTCTACCCGCCACGGGCCTGGGCTGGCAGTCGACCGCACAGGTGGATCTTGGTATTGATTTTGGCTTCCTGAACAACCGCATTACGGGTTCGGTGGATTATTACCATCAAAAAACCAAAGACATTCTGCTGTCCGTTCCACTGCCAGCCAGTAACGGGGCCGGTTCGACGCTAAAAAACCTGGGGGCAACCGAAGGCAAGGGTCTGGAAACATCCCTGACCGTCGATATCTTCAGAAATCCGAAAGGATTCAACTGGAGTGTGGATGCCATTTATTATTTCAACCGCGAAAAAATTACGCAGCTGACCACGCCAACCGAACAGTCTAACGTTGGGGCTGGCTGGTTCGTTGGGCAACCTCTTACGGTAATCTACGACTACAAAAAGATTGGCATCTGGCAAACCGCCGACAAGGAAAACGGTACGCTGGCCAAGCAAACCTCTCCGGCTCAGCAGCCGGGTCAAATCCGGGTCGAGGATGTCAACGGCGATGGAAAGATAGATCCCTCCGACCGGCAGATTCTGGGCAATTTCCAGCCTAAATTCGAAGCGGGTCTGACCAACCGGTTCAACTACAAAAACGTTGACCTGTCGATTGTTACGTTTGCCCGGATGGGTATGAACGTGGTGGTGCCGTACCTGACTGGTAACTCGGGTGGGGGGGGCGGTTTTGCCTTCTTCAACCAGGCTCGCTCCAATCAGGTAAAAGTCGACTACTGGACCGAAACCAACCCAACCAACGCGTTCCCGGCGCCCGACGCCGGTAATGCTGTTCAGTACTATGCCTCGACGCTAGGCTATTATGACGGCTCGTTCATTAAAATCCGAAGCATCAACCTGGGCTACACGGTGGCCGGAACGTTCCTCAAAAAAGTGGGTATGAGTTCGGCCCGGCTTTACCTGAACGTCACCAATCCGCTGATTCTGTATTCGCCCCTGGTGCATGATAAACTGGCCGTCGATCCGGAAGGCAATGGCTATGCCGGTTCGACCGTGAGTGCTCAGGGAGCGGATACCGCAACACCAACGCGTCAGATCGCCATAAACCTCAATAACCCACCCGTTCGCCAATTTACGTTCGGTGTCAATCTTAAATTTTAATTCGTAGTGACGATGAAAAAATTGACTATATCGCTGCTTGTCGCGTGCCTCGCTCTTTTTAATACCAGCTGCGAAAAAATATTAGACGAAAACCCGCAATCCCAGATTGTTCCAACGTATTTCAATAGTTCGTCCGGGGTATTGGGTGGCATTGCTGGGGTGTATAATGACATTCGTTCCCAGTGGGGGACGGAGGGATTCACTGCTGAGATGCAGGTTGGTACGGATGAATTTCTCCGGGGGGCCAGCGCAGGGTCCTCGACATCTTACGATTACAATGGCCTGAACGGAAGTAACTTTGGCTCGGCCTGGGGAATTGCTTTTCAGGATATTAATACGCTAAACGGGGTGCTTCAGTACGGGCAAACGGTTGATTTGCCCGATGCTACCCGGAAACAGTATCTAGCCCAAGCCAAGTTTCTGCGGGGTTTCTGGTACTTTTATCTGGTACAGACCTGGGGTGATGTACCACTCAATACGACGTTTATTACAGTTCCCTCACAGGCGGCCTCCCGCCAGCCGGTAGCGCAGGTATACGAGCAGATTATCAAAGACCTGACCGAAGCCGCTGCTGACTTGCCGAACACGCCAACCGCGCCGTTTCTGGGCAAAGCGGCTACCAAACCCGTGGCTCAGCTGCTGCTGGCCAAGGCGTATCTAACCCGTGGCTGGCTGAATAATACGGCTTCTGATTTTACGCAGGCGGCTACTATCTGCGCCGACGTTATTGCCAATAAATCGACCTATGGGCTTGACTTATGGCAGGATTACGGCGACGCATTTTTGCCAGCCAACGATTATGGTAAGGAAACCATGTTTGTCAGCGATCACGTGCTCGACCCAAAATATGGCTATTATACGGTAGGTGGGGCTGCTGGTGGTGGGGCTGCTCAGAATCTGACTCCCTGGTTAACCAACTGGAATTATCCGAATAATAGTGGGATCAATTCCTACAAAAATGCGTCGGGGACCTATGTAAACAACGGAACATCGCTGATGATCCGGGATTCGCAATACGGTCGTCCGTACGTGCGGATGCGGCCCAATAGCGATAAACAGAAGAGTGGCGATAATGTCGGCAAGAGCTATTTTCTGGACCAGGCCTTTACTACGCGCGATGTCGATTCCCGGTTTATGAACTCGTTCTATACCGTTTATATCGCCAATACATCGGTTACCAATACCGCCAATGCCACCAACAATCAGCGGGGTATTGGGTATACGACGGTTGCCGGTGCCGATACCGCCGTTTGGCTGCCTGATTACGAAGTGACGGGGGCGCCCCAGTTTGTCGGGACCCGGCCCTTCAAAGGGATTGTCGTGCCACCAAGCCTGTGGAACAATGGTATTTTCCCGGCGCTGAAAAAGTTCATGGACCCTAGCCGGGGCGCCAACTTCAATGACCCATCGACCCGCCCCTGTGTCTTGTACCGCTTCTCGGATGTGTACCTGATCGGAGCCGAAGCCTACTTTAAAGCGGGAGATGCTACCAAAGCGGCTGCCCTGATCAATGTTGTACGGCAGCGGGCGGCCTACCGCAAAACGAATACGGCGGCTCAGAATGCGGCTGCTGTAACGGCTATGACGATGCAGCCATCGGACGTTACGCTGGACTTTATCCTGGATGAACGCAGCCGTGAATTCTTCGGTGAATGGCAGCGGTGGCACGATCTGGTCCGTACTCGTTCGCTGGTGCGCCGTGTGAAAGCCTGGAATCCAGAAGCAGCCCCTTATATCCAGGATTTCCATATGCTACGGCCGATTCCACAATCGCAGATCGACCGGGTTGTGGATGGGCCTAAATTTTCGCAAAACCCCGGTTATTGATGATGAAAATTTAATATAATATAGGTAGTAAGAGGGTTAGAAATCGGCCCTCTTACTGCTTCTGTACGGTATACTGTCGGTATACTATTCCAGTACCTCTATGAGACTACTCATCTGCCTCGTTTTCCTGGTTCAATCCCTGTCCGGTTTTTCGCAAACCAAGTCTGCGCTGAGACTTTGGTACAACAAGCCGTCCGGTATCGTCTGGGAAAATGCGCTACCTATCGGGAATGGCAGACTGGGGGCCATGGTCTATGGTAATGTGGGAAAAGAAACCGTTCAGCTTAACGAACATACCGTATGGTCGGGTGGCCCCAATCGCAATGACAACCCGAATGCACTGGCCGCCCTGCCCGAAGTCCGACAATTGATTTTTGAGGGCAAACAAAAAGAAGCGGAGCAACTGGCCAACAAGTCGATTCTTACCAAAAAGTCGCACGGGCAGATGTTTCAACCCGTTGGCAACCTGAATCTTGTTTTCAATGGTCATGATGCCTACACCAATTATTACCGCGAACTGGATATTGAGCGAGCCGTTGCCAAGACGTCGTATACCGTCGGCGATGTGACGTATACGCGGGAGGTACTGGCCTCATTACCGGACAATGTTATAGTGATGCAATTAACCGCTAGTAAACCTGGCAAGCTGTCGTTTTCCGCTTCCTTTTCTACTCCACAACCTAATTCGATTACCAAAGCAAACCCCGTTGAACTCACCATCGCCGGTACTACATCAGACCACGAAGGGGTAAAAGGCATGGTGAAGTTCAACGGGATTGCCCGCATCAAAACGACCGGCGGTACGCTCTCGGCGAATGATACGTCGCTTGTCGTCAAAGAGGCTACTGCGGCCACCATTTACATAGCTATAGCGACCAACTTTATCAGCTACAAGGACCTCAGCGGAAACGAGCGTGACCGGGCGGCTGGGTATATGACTAACGCATATCCCAAATCGTTTGCGGCAATCCTAAATCCGCACGTGGCTGCCTATCAGCGCTATTTCAACCGGGTCAGGTTTGACCTGAGTCCAACTGAGCGTGGCCTGTCAGATGCGGCTAAACTGCCTACCGACGAACGCCTGAGCCAGTTTCGGTCGGTAAATGATCCGCAACTGGTTACGCTGTACTATCAATATGGACGCTACCTGCTGATTTCCTCTTCCCAACCCGGCAGTCAACCGGCTAATTTGCAGGGTATCTGGAATAACAAAATGCGCCCGCCCTGGGACAGCAAGTATACCATTAACATCAATGCCCAGATGAACTACTGGCCCGCCGAGCGGACCAATCTGGCCGAACTGCACGAACCCTTTCTACGAATGGTGAAAGAGTTGGCGGAAACGGGCCAGGAAACGGCAAAAGTCATGTACGGAGCCGGTGGCTGGATGGCCCACCACAACACCGACATCTGGCGGATCAACGGGCCGGTAGACGGGGCTTTCTGGGGTATGTGGACGGCTGGGGGCGGCTGGACCAGTCAGCATCTCTGGGAACATTACCTCTACAACGGCGACAAGGCATACCTGGCGTCGGTCTACCCGATTCTGAAAGGGGCCGCTCAGTTCTACGTCGATTTTCTGGTTGAACATCCAACGTATCACTGGCTGGTCGTGAACCCCGGTACATCGCCTGAAAACGCGCCGAAAGCTCATGGCGGCTCATCGCTGGATGCGGGGACAACGATGGACAACCAGATTGTATTCGACGTGTTCAGTACGGCGATCCGGGCCGCCGAGAGACTGGGAAAAGACGCTGATTTTGTGGCTATCCTGAAACAGAAGCGCGCCAAACTTCCGCCCATGCACATTGGCCAGTACGGTCAGTTGCAGGAATGGCTGGACGATGTAGACGATCCTGACGACAAGCATCGGCATATTTCACACTTGTACGGCCTGTTTCCGTCCAATCAGATTTCAGCTTACCGCACCCCTGACCTGTTCAATGCGGCCCGCACCAGCCTGATTCAGCGGGGCGACGTGTCGACGGGCTGGAGCATGGGCTGGAAGGTGAACTGGTGGGCCAAACTTCAGGACGGTAATCATGCCTACACGCTCATTCAGAACCAACTGACGCCCCTGGGGGTCAACAAAGATGGCGGTGGTACGTACAACAACCTGTTCGATGCGCACCCCCCATTCCAGATTGATGGTAATTTCGGCTGCACGTCGGGTATCACCGAAATGCTCCTGCAAAGCAGTGACGGTAGCCTTCATTTGCTGCCCGCGCTGCCCGATGTCTGGCCGACCGGCAGCCTTAGCGGACTGCGGGCGCGGGGTGGTTTCGAGGTTGTGAATATGGAATGGAACGGCGGCAAGCTGACCAAAGTAGCCGTCAAATCAAACCTGGGTGGTAACCTTCGTCTACGGGTACCCAATGCGATGAAAATCAATGGAGGAGCGTTGACGAGAGCATCCGGTACGAACAGCAACCTGTTTTACTCCGTCGAAGAAACACCATCGGCCATTGTCTCGCCGAAGGCCAATGTAGCGGCTCCATCACTGAAAGAAACGCTGGTGTACGACCTGCCGACGCGAGCTGGTAACGTCTATACGCTGGTGGCGCAATAGTATATCTTGTCATTGCTTTTGTTGTCATCCCGATGACAGGAGGGATCTTCGATAGCAAGCATTTTAGTATTTGCTGGAGATCATTTCTGCCGCACCGGTGGCCTGACAAAAATGAAGGATTATGAAAAAGAGAACAAGCAAAACGAATCAACGCAAACCCTTATGAAAAATCGCCTTTACAAGGCCCTTCTTATAGCGCTTAGCCTGTTTGGAAGTCATTTACTCGTTGCCCAGACCTCGTTGGTCAATCCCATCCTGACCGGCTTTTACCCTGATCCCAGCATCGTGAAGGTAGGTCCTGACTATTACCTGGTCAGTTCGACCTTTTCTTATTTTCCGGGGATTCCGGTCATGCACAGCAAAGACCTGAAAAACTGGAAACAGATCGGTAACGTCATTGATCGCCCCGAACAAATGGATTTCATGGGCGAACGCCTGACACGCGGCCTTTTTGCACCAGCCATCAGCTATTACAAGGGTACTTATTACGTGACCTGCACTGACATCGATCATGACGGAAACTTCGTTGTTACGGCCAAAAACCCCGCCGGGCCGTGGAGCAAGCCCGTTAAACTTCCGGCGGTACATGGCATCGACCCATCTATCTATTTCGATGAGGAAGCGGGCAAAGCGTACATTCTTTACAACAGCGATGCTCCCGACCGCAAGCCGTTATACCCAGGCCACCGGACCATTCGGATGTATGAATTCGATCCGGTGAAACTAACCGTAATCGGCGAAGAAAAGCAACTCGTTAACGGGGGTGTGGACCTCTCCAAAAAGCCGGTCTGGATCGAGGCCCCGCACATTATGAGACGAAATGGCTGGTATTACCTCTACGCGGCCGAGGGCGGTACATCGGTCAATCATTCCGAAGTAATATTGCGCAGTAAAGATGTCTGGGGCCCTTATGTACCTTTCTCCGGTAACCCGATCCTGACCCAGCGCGGGCTACCTGCCGACCGGAAAGACGCCATCACATCGGCGGGGCATGCACAGTTCGTGGACGGGCCGGATGGCAAGATGTACTGCATTTTTCTGGCCGTCAGACCCTACGAAAGCGACTACTACAATACGGGTCGCGAAACGTTCATTGCACCTGTAAGCTGGAAGGACGAATGGCCCATGATCGAGCATGGTGAAAAGGCTATATCGTACAGTTACCCGGTCAACTACAAAGAGATTAAGCAGAAGGGAGCACTGCCACAGTCGGGCAATTTTGCGTATACGCTCACCTTCGACAAGACTCTCGATCCGGCGCTTCTGTTTATGCGCACCCACGATAAAAACGCGTACTCGCTGTCGAAGAAGGAGGGGCTCACGCTAAAACTGAAGCCCGAAACCGTAATGGAGATGGGGAATCCGTCGTTCATCGGAAAGCGCCAGCAACACCTCAACAGCGTAGCCGAAACCGAACTGACGTTTGCGCCAGCATCAGACAACGAAAAAGCCGGGTTAATGATCTTACAGGATGAAGACCACTTTTATTTCCTGTGTAAATCGAAGGCGCAGGGTACAGATGTGCTGCAACTTTATAAAAGTAAACCCAAATCGAAAGACATGGAGTTGCTGACCGAAGCTCCGCTGGAAACAAAAACGGGCAACGTTGGCCTGCGTATTTCCTCGAACGGAGATAGCTATGCCTTCGACTACTCCATCGACTCGAAAAACTGGATGTCACTAAAGAACAAGGTAGATGGTAAGTTCCTGAGTACTAAAGTAGCGGGTGGTTTTATCGGATGCCTGTACGGTATGTACGCAACCTCGTCGGGGGAGGCCACGACCAATTCGGCGTCGTTCCAGTTTCTGAAATACGCCGGAGACGATCCGATGTACAAAAAGTAAAATAGTCTCACGTTTATGAAAAACAGGGCGTTTCGATACTGCCTGGTGGCCGTTGGGCTGCTGCTGCCATTCGCGATGGTGGCGCAAAAAGCCCATAACCCCATTGTGTTTGCCGATGTCCCCGACCTGTCCATGATTCGCGTGGGCAATACCTACTACATGAGCAGTACGACTATGCATATGAGTCCGGGATTGCCCATCATGAAGTCGAAAGACCTGGTGAACTGGCAACTGGTTGGGTATGCCTACGATACGTTGGCCAGTGTCGATGCGCTGACCCTGACCAACGGCAAAAGCACCTACGGCCGGGGTTCGTGGGCGAGTAGTCTTCGCTTTCATCGGGGCACCTACTACGTAACCACGTTTGCCCAGACCACGGGGAAAACGTATGTTTACACGACAAAAGATATTGAAAGAGGACCCTGGAAAGCGACCTCGTTTGCTCCTGCCTACCACGACCACTCGTTGTTTTTTGACGATGATGGACGAACATACCTGCTATACGGAGCAGGCAAACTTCGGTTAGTTGAACTACTGGCCGATGCCTCGGGCGTAAAGCCAGGCACTACCGAACAGGTCATCATCGAAAATGCCAGCACCCCCTCGGGTACCGGTGGCGGCTTACCCGCCGAAGGATCGCAGGTGTTCAAGGTGAAGGGGAACTATTATCTCTTCAACATCACCTGGCCTAAAGGGGGGATGCGTACCGTTGTACTACACCGTGCGGCTAAATTGACGGGTCCCTGGGAAGGAAGAGTCGCTTTTCAGGATTTGGGCGTGGCGCAGGGCGGCCTGATCGATACGCCCGATGGAAAATGGTATGCTTATCTTTTTCGGGATGCTGGCGGTGTCGGACGCATACCGTATCTGATTCCGGTTAAGTGGGAAGATGGCTGGCCCGTGTTGGGCGAAAATGGGAAGGCACCCGAAACACTCGATCTGCCTCCCAGCAAAGGATTGATTCCCGGCCTTGTGGCCTCCGACGAATTTACCCGCAAAAAAGGGGAGGCTGCCCTGCCGCTGGTTTGGCAATGGAACCACAATCCCGATAACAAAAGCTGGTCGGTGACGGAGCGGAAAGGGTATCTGCGTCTGAAAACCGGCCGGACCGATACGTCGTTTGTGCTGGCCCGCAACACCCTGACCCAGCGAACCATTGGCCCCGAGTGTACCGGTGTTACGGCGCTTGATGTGTCGAACCTAAACGAGGGCGATTTTGCGGGGCTGAGTCTCCTGCAAAAGAATTACGGCCTGGTGGGCGTGAAGGTCGAAAAGGGAAGCCGGTCGATTGTTATGGTCAGCGCCGGGTCGGGGAAGCCGGTTGAGGTGCAGCGGGTTCCGGTGAGCCAGAAAACAGTCTACCTGAAAGCGGAATGTAATTTCCGGGATCGGAAGGATGTCGCTCATTTCTTCTATAGCCTTGATGGGAAAGCCTGGACAGCTATTGGCGAACCATTGTCTATGCCGTACACCATCCCGCATTTTATGGGATACCGGTTTGGCCTGTTCACGTATGCGACTCAGCAAGCGGGCGGTTTCGCCGACTTCGATTATTTCCGAATTACCAACACGATTTCGCCTTCAGCAAACTAATCTCTTCGATGGTCACAATAACCTTACCTTTCATGAAAAAGAGTTTTTCGGTTGCTACACTTCTCTTACTTTTCTGGAGCCTGAGCGCTTCGGCGCAGGACAAGAATTTTTACATTTTTCTTTGTTTCGGGCAGTCGAACATGGAAGGGAACGCCAAATTCGAACCGCAGGATACGGTCAACGTAAACAGCCGGTTTCAGGTAATGGAAGCCGTCAATTGCCCAACCCTCAACCGGACGAAAGGGCATTGGTACACCGCCGTTCCACCGTTATGCCGTTGCCGGACGGGCCTTACGCCCGCCGATTATTTTGGTCGCGAAATGGTCGCCACTCTTCCTGAAAAGGTCAGGATAGGCGTTATCAATGTGGCCGTGGGGGGTTGTAAAATAGAACTATTCGACAAAGACCAGTACCAGTCCTATACCACCAATGTGCCCGACTGGATGAAGGGTATGCTGAAAGACTATGACGGGAACCCGTACGCCCGGCTGGTCGAGATGGCGAAACTGGCGCAGAAGGACGGCGTCATCAAAGGTATTCTGCTGCACCAGGGCGAATCAAATACCAACGATACGCTGTGGACCAGAAAGGTTAAAGTAGTTTACGATAACCTGATGAACGACCTGAATCTGAAACCCAGAAAAGTGCCGCTGCTGGCTGGCGAGACGGTGAATGCAGATCAGGGTGGCATTTGTGCCAGCATGAACAACATTATTGCCACGCTGCCGCAAACCATCAAAAACGCGCACATCATTTCATCGGCGGGCTGTACCGACTCGGCCGACAACCTGCATTTTGACGCGGCCGGATACCGGAAATTAGGCAAACGCTATGCTGCTGAGATGCTGTCGATATTGGGCTATACACCCGCTAAGACGGAATAATGCCGTTCCCTCTGACCTGCTCCGGCAGGGTCAATTTCTGTTTCATTAATCGGATAAGGCCCGCGTACTACTCCTTATGCTTAACTCTTTTTTTGTTCCGCTCGCGTTTTCCCTGCTAACCGGCCTTGCTGGTTTTTCGCAGACATTGCCCCCTCAACCGGTTGGCCCTTTGCCCAGCGCCAATCAATTGCGTTGGCAAAAAATGGAATACTACGCGTTCATCCATTTCTCGATAAATACGTACACCGACATGGCCTGGGGGCTCGGGAATGAAGACCCCAAACTATTCAATCCAACCAAACTGGATTGTCGGCAATGGGCCCGTATCTGTAAAGAGGCCGGGATGAAGGGGATCATTTTTACCGCTAAACACCATAGTGGCTTCTGTCTCTGGCCGTCGAAGTACACCGAATATTCCGTAAAGAACGCGCCCTGGCGAAACGGGAAAGGCGATATCGTACGCGAAATGGCCAATGCCTGCAAAGAATATGGATTGAAGTTCGGCGTGTATTTATCGCCCTGGGACAGAAACCATCCGGACTATGGCAAGCCCGAATACATCACTTACTTCCGTAACCAGTTGCAGGAATTGCTGACGAACTACGGTGACATTTTTGAAGTCTGGTTTGACGGAGCCAATGGCGGGTCAGGCTATTATGGCGGAGCCAACGAGACGCGCAAGATTGATTCGAAAACGTATTACGACTGGCCAAATACGTACAAACTGGTTCGTAAACTCCAACCCAAAATCGTTATCTGGAACGACGGTGGCGATCGGGCCGACCTTCGCTGGGTGGGCACCGAAGCCGGGTATGTAGGGGAAACCAACTGGAGTCTACTGAATGCGACCGGCGACGTACCGGAGCAAATGCTGCGCCACGGCGTAGAAAACGGCAACGCGTGGGTGCCTGGCGAAGTAAATACCTCTATTCGGCCCGAGTGGTTCTACCATGAGCGCGAAGATAGGCTGGTAAAAACGCTGCCCCAGTTGATGGATATTTACTATAACTCCATTGGTCGAAACGCTACGCTGTTGCTCAATTTCCCGGTTATGCCCAACGGCCTGATTCACGAGAAAGACGAAAAAGCCGTACAGGCCTTTGCTAAAGCTACCAACGAAGCATTCGCGCTTAATCTGGCAAACGATGCTCAGGCTACCTCCTCACAGGTACGGGGAAAAAGCTCGGTCTACGGGGCCAGCAAAGCCATTGATGCCGATCTGGAGAGCTACTGGGCCACAGACGATGCCGTTCGTCAGGCATCGCTGACGCTCCGGTTTAGCAAGCCCACGGCGTTCAATCGTTTTCTGGTGCAGGAGCCGATTCGGCTGGGTCAACGGGTCAAAGCGTTTACGGTAGAGGCATTCGTTAAGGGTAGCTGGAAAGAAATAGCCAAAGAAACGACCATCGGGTATAAACGTATCCTTCGATTCCCGACCGTCGAAGCCACGCAACTGCGCCTGACGATTCTGGATGCCAAAGGCAGCCCGTTGATTTCAAATCTTGCCGTTTACAAAGCCCCGCTGATTCTGACGCCCCCTCAGATTATCCGCGACCAGGCGGGCGAAATACACATCAAGCCTGGTGATACAGAATCAGAACTGTACTATACTCTCGACGGAAGCACGCCAACCGCAGCCGCTACCCGCTACACGGCTGCCACCAAAACCGCTGACGGGAAAGTTGACGTAAAAGCGATCGCCTACAATCCATTCACGAAACAAAGCAGTGTCGTCAGCGAAGAAAAATTCGATATCGCCCGCGCGGCCTGGAAAATTGTGAGTACCGATACCAAATCGGCCTATCAGGTTCTGGACGGTAACCCCGGTACCTCATGGCATCAGGATAAAAGTCTGAAGATGCCGGTAGACTTAGTTATTGACTTGGGGAAAGAAGAAAATCTGGCTGGTTTCCGGTACTTGCCCGACCAGAACTGGTGGTCCGATGCCAGCATCATTACCCAGTACCAATTTGAGGTTTCTACCGATAACGTAAGCTGGAAACAGGTTAGTGAAGGCGAGTTTTCAAACATCAAAAACAGCCCGGTCTGGCAAACCAAAACCTTCGCACCCATCAAGGCCCGATACATTAAATTACGCGCGCTGAAAAACACACAGGAGGGCTCGGCACCGGGCTATGCGGAGGTTGATGTTATTACCCGGTAAGACCAGTGATAGACTATCGTTACCCCTTATTTCCTAAACCAATACACAAATGAATCGGAAGACTATCGCTGTATTGTTTGCAGCCGCTTTATTAAGTGCCGACTGTTTTGCACAGGCTGGCCAGTCGGCGCTCGTGGACGACTTTAAACCATCCACTCTGAACCAGCCGGGCCAGGAATACCCGCAGGTAAACTCCCAGGGCTACGCCCGATTCAGGATAAACGCACCCAGGGCCGATAGCGTGAAGGTAAGTTTGGGTCTGGGTGGCCGGGGAGGAACCCGACTCACCAAAGGAGCTGACGGATTCTGGACAGGGACCACCGAGGGGCCAATGGATGAGGGCTTTCACTATTACAACGTGACGATTGATGGCGGAAAGTTCAACGATCCCGGTGCTCTGAATTTTTACGGCTCCGTTCGGTGGGAGAGTGGCATTGAGATACCGGCTCATGATCAGGATTTCTACGCCCTGAAAGACGTACCCCACGGTCATGTGCAGCAGGTTCTTTTTCCGTCTAAAAGTACCGGCACAGCGCGCCGGGCTTTCGTGTATACACCACCGGGCTACGAGAAAGACAAGTCGAAAAAATACCCGGTATTGTACCTGCAACATGGCTGGGGCGAAGACGAAACGGCCTGGAGCAACCAGGGGCATGCTAACCTGATCATGGATAACCTGATTGCAGAGGGAAAAAGCAAGCCGTTTATCATCGTGATGACCTATGGCATGACCAACGAAGTGAAATGGGGTAAAATAAGGGATTTCAAGATTGAGCCCTTCCAGACGGTGCTGACCGGCGAACTGATTCCATACGTCGATGCTAATTTTCGCACCCTCACCGACCGGTCGAACCGGGCGATGGCTGGCCTTTCGATGGGCGGCATGGAAACCAAAACGATCACGCTTAATAAGCCGGATGTGTTTGGCTACTACGGATTACTGAGCGGTGGTCTCTACAATCCAGATGATCTGAAAGACAAGGCAAAACCAAAACTTGTGTTCATTAGCTGCGGCAGTCGGGAAAAGCCAGATGGGGTAAAACAGGCGGTAATGAATCTGAAAGGGGACGGATACAATGCCGTTTCGTACGTTTCTGAAAACACAGGTCATGAATTTCAGACCTGGCGTCGTAGTCTGCATGAACTAGCTCCATTGCTGTTTAAATAATTTTTTCGACAGGATTGACGGGATTAATATGATTTTTCAATTCCAACCCATCCTGTCAATCCTGTCAAAATTTCCTTTTAATATGAAAAAAAATTTATTTCTAAAATGGTTGTATGCCGCGCTGGCTGTGATGCTGGGGGCAGCGACCCATGCCCAACAACCAGCCGATAAAGAAATGCCGAAAGGCTATGATCAGGTGCGCGCGGGGATCGCTGCTGGAAAAATTGACAGCATATCGTATCCGTCAAAAACCGTTGGCACCACCCGGAAAGCCCTGGTCTATACCCCGCCGGGTTTTTCTAAAAAGAAAAAATATCCGGTCTTGTATCTGCTGCACGGCATTGGGGGCGATGAGAAGGAGTGGCTCAAAGGAGGAAATCCGCAATTCATTCTGGATAACCTGTATGCGGACAAAAAACTGGAGCCGATGATCGTGGTGATGCCCAACGGCCGGGCCATGAAAGACGACCGCGCTGTGGGTAACGTTTTCGACAAAGACAAAGTAGACGCCTTCGCGACCTTCGAAAAAGATCTGCTCAACGACCTGATTCCGTTTGTCGAGAAGAAGTACCCGGCCCTGACCGACCGCGAACACCGGGCCATTGCCGGGCTCTCGATGGGTGGCGGGCAGTCGCTGAATTTTGGGTTGGGCAATCTGGATACGTTTGCCTGGGTGGGCGGCTTTTCGTCAGCGCCCAACACTAAACGCCCCGAAGAGCTGGTGCCCAATCCCGACGAAGCTAAAAAGAAGCTGAAACTGCTCTGGATTTCGTGTGGAGATCAGGATGGGCTGATTTCGTTCAGCAAGCGAACGCATGAGTATCTCTACCAGAACAACGTTCCACACGTTTACTACATTGAGCCGGGCGGGCATGATTTCAAGGTCTGGAAAAACGGCCTGTACATGTTTTCGCAGTTCCTGTTCAAGCCAGTCAACGTCGCATCGCTCAGTAAATACACGGTATTGGGTTCGCCGGCATCGACCAATATCCGTTCGGCCCAGTACCCTCAGATTTTACCCGACAACCGGGTCGTATTTCGGGTGAAAGCGCCGGAAGCGCAGAAGGTGCAGGTTGATCTGGGTAAAAAATACGAGATGGCGAAAGATACGGCCGGGTTCTGGAACGTCACCACCGATTCCGTCAGCCGGGGATTCCATTATTATTCGCTTTTAATTGACGGTCTGCCCGTGGTTGACCCGGCCAGCGAAGCCTTTTACGGTATGGGACGGACGGCAAGCGGCATTGAAATTCCGGACAGAGACGGTAGCTACTACGCCCTGAAAGATGTGCCCCACGGAGCTATTCGAACGGAACGGTACCTCTCCAAAGCGTCGAATACCTGGCGCGAGATGTCCGTTTACACCCCGCCGGGTTACGATCAGTCGAGCGTAGACTATCCGGTCCTGTATATTTTACATGGTGGTGGCGAGGACCAGCGCGGATGGGCCATGCAGGGCCGAACGAACCTGATTCTGGATAACCTGATTGCCGATAAAAAGGCGAAACCCATGGTCATTGTCATGCTCGACGGAAACATGGGTAATTCCGGTGGGTTGGCGGGCTTTAACGAAACTGTGCTGCGGGCCTTCGAAAACGAATTAAAACAAGGTGCGATCCCCTTCGTTGAAGGCAATTTCCGGGTCGCAACCGACGCCAAAAATCGGGCACTCGCCGGGTTGTCGATGGGCGGTTTACAGACGCTCTATGCCGGTATCAAAAACACCGATCTCTTCTCGTCGTTGGGCGTATTCAGTTCGGGCTGGTTCGCCAACAATCCCAAGCTGTCGGACCCCCAATACGCGTTTATGAAAGAGAACGCCAGTGTAATCAACGGTAATCTGAAAAACCTCTGGATTTCGATGGGTGGCAAGGAGGATATTGCCTATCAGAATTGCCAGACTATGCTGAAAAAGTTTGACGAGATGGGCGTAAAATACCAGTATAGTGAATACGCGGGCGGGCATAGCTGGCCGGTTTGGCGGCACGATCTGTTCGGATTCTCGCAAGTGCTTTTCAAGTAACAACATCATGGCTCACCAGCCGACCTGCTTAATTAATTTAACTGAATCAACCATACATGCAACGCGCCTACAAAACTCTTGCCCTGGCCGCCTTAACGGGTTGCGCACTACCTGCCTTCGCACAAAACAGCGGGGGCAAAACTCCTATTTCGCAGCCATTGGTGTCGCATATTTACACCGCCGACCCATCGGCCCACGTCTTCAACGGGAAAATCTACATCTACCCTTCGCACGATATTGACGCGAAGGATGTGAAAGAGGATGACGACGGAGGGCATTTTGCCATGCGTGATTATCACGTTCTATCGATGGATAAAATTGGTGGTCCGGTGAAAGACAACGGCGTAGCGCTCGACATTAACGACATTCCCTGGGCCGGTCGGCAGTTGTGGGCTCCTGACGTAGCCCTCAAAAATGGGACGTACTACCTCTATTTTCCGGTTAAAGACAAGCAGGATATTTTCCGCATCGGTGTCGCAACCAGTAAAAGTCCAACGGGCCCCTTCAAAGCGGAACCCGAGCCGATGAAGGGAAGCTACAGCATTGACCCGACCGTGTTTCAGGATAGCGATGGCAAAGCGTACCTCTATTTCGGCGGTATCTGGGGTGGTCAGTTGCAGCGCTGGAGCGGTAATCAGTACGACCCGAAAGGGGCGTTGAAACAGAAAGACGAGGTGGCGTATCTACCCCGGGTTGCTCGCCTGAGCGCCGACATGAAATCGTTGGCCGAGCCAGTTCGGGAGGTACAGCTTCTGGACGAAAATGGTAAACCATTTCTGGAGAAAGATAACGATAAACGGTTTTTTGAAGGTGCCTGGATGCATACCTACAAGGGGAAGTACTACCTCTCGTATTCGACCGGCGATACGCACAACCTGTGTTATGCCATCAGCGACAGTCCATACGGTCCGTTTACCTACAAAGGCATTGTGCTGAAACCCGTTCTAGGCTGGACCAATCACCATTCCATTGTGCAGGTGGGCTCAAAATGGTACCTGTTCTACCACGATACTCAACTCTCCGGAAAGACCCACCTCCGGAATGTAAAAGTAACCGAGCTGATCTATAATCCAGACGGCACGATCAAGCCGATTGACGCGTACAAATAGGGTTCTTTTCCCGACAAGATTAACAGGATTCCCATGATTTCTTACGGATAAAACCACGGGAATCCTGCCAGAGAACCATTCTGGAAAATCCTGCAAATCCTGTTAATCCTGTCCCCAAAACACTCAATCTCATGAAAAAACTACTTCCTTACTTCCTTATTGCTTTATCGGTTGCGTTCGTAGCTCCCGAAAAAGGACTGAAAGATTACTACAAAAATTACTTTCCCATTGGGGTGGCCGTTAATCCGCGCATGGTGCAACCCGGTCCGGATGCTGACTTGATCAAAGCCCAGTTCAGCAGTATGACACCCGAAAATGCGATGAAAATGGGGCCCATCCATCCCGAAGAGAACCGCTATTACTGGAAAGATGCCGACGCCATCGCCGACTTTGCCAGACAAAACAACATCAAACTGCGGGGGCATACCCTGTGCTGGCATAACCAGACACCCCGCTGGTTTTTTACCGATTCAACGGGTAAAACCGTGAGCCGGGAGGTATTGCTGGCCCGCCTGAAACGGCATATTACCGACGTAGTGGGTCGGTATAAAGGCAGAATTTACGCCTGGGATGTCGTCAATGAGGCCGTTCCTGACACGGGTAAAAGCATCTACCGCAAATCGAAGTTTTACGAAATTATCGGAGAGGATTATATCGAGAAAGCGTTCCAGTACGCTCACGAGGCCGATCCGTCGGCTCAACTGTTCTACAACGATTACAACACGGAAACGTCATCCAAGCGGGACCGCATTTATCAGTTGTTGAAAAAGCTGAAAGACAAAGGAGTACCCATTAACGGCGTTGGTTTACAGGCGCACTGGTCCATTTACGAGCCCAGCGCGCAGGAGCTGGAAGAGTCTATCAACAAATTTGCCAGTCTGGGCCTCAAGATTCAGTTCACGGAAGTCGATATGTCAGTGTACCCGAAAGAGCATGAACGACGCGCTCACCGGGACACTGACAAAAGCGAGTTCACCTCCGACATGAACGACAAACAGGCCGCTCAATACAAAATGGTGTTCGATGTATTTCGCAAACACCGCGACAAGATTACGGGGGTGACATTCTGGAACCTGACTGACAAATACTCCTGGCTTGACAATTTTCCCGTTCCTGGCCGGAAGGATTATCCCTTGCTGTTTGATCAGAACGGTCAGCCAAAGAAGGCATACGAACGCGTGGTAACGTTTTGAGTAACGGCAGTTATTGTGAGTCATCTGGACCGATCACGTGATTGGCCTGCATTGGTCGAGGAGTGTAAAATCGTTTAGGTACTGATTTTATCGGATTTACGAGAAAGAAACTGAGTACAAATGGGTATAAATAACCAGATCCGTCACTTTAAAGGGTAGCCTTCTCCCTGGTTAGTTAACTGCTAACGTTCTCCCGGATCAGGCCAACTATATGACTCATTTTTCATTACCGAAACGCTCGGCCTTGGCACGCCGGGCCATTGCGCTATCAGCCGCCGGTTTAGTGATAGGCGGTGCTTTTATGGGGGCCTATCAGAACCGGAACCTTAACGCGGCTTCCAATCGGTATCTGACAAGCTTGTTCACTCAACTCAGCGACGATGACAAACACGATCCCAAATATGCCGTTGGTAGTCTGAACGTAGCCCCTGGTCTGGAGGCAACCCTGTTTGCCGCCGAACCGATGCTGGCGAATCCCACCGATATTGACGTGGATGCCCGTGGTCGGGTATGGGTGTGCGAAGCCTATAATTATCGGCCCGCCGTTAACGGTAATCCAACCCGTAAAGAAGGCGACCGCATTGTGATTCTGGAAGATCAGAACGGCGATGGGAAAGCCGATGTATCGAAGGTATTTTACCAGGGAGCCGATATCGAATCCCCGCTTGGCATCTGGGTACAGGGCAATAAAGTGATCGTGTCGGATAGCCCGAATGTCTGGGTCTTTACCGACGAAAACGGCGACGATAAAGCCGACAAAAAAGAACTGCTCTTTACAGGTATTGGCGGTGAGCAGCACGATCATGGCATGCACACGTTTGTCTTCGGACCAGATGGCAAGTGGTATTTCAACTTTGGCAACGAGGGCGGGCAACTCAAGGATAAAGACGGTAAGCCCGTTATCGATATAGCCACCGGTAAGCCGATCGATAAGCAGAATTTTAAGATGGGCATGGTCTTCCGCTGCGACCCAGACGGCAAGAACGTGGAGGTGCTGGGCCAGAACTTTCGGAACAACTACGAAGTGGCTGTCGATTCATATGGCACACTCTGGCAGTCGGACAACGACGACGACGGCAACAAGAGCGTTCGGATTAACTACGTCATGGAATACGGTAACTACGGGTACACAGACGAAATGACGGGGGCAGGCTGGCAGGCCAATCGGGAGAATATTGAGTCCGAAACCCCCAAACGTCACTGGCACCTCAATGATCCCGGCGTAGTTCCTAATCTGCTGCAAACGGGAGCTGGTTCGCCAACGGGCATGATCGTGTATGAGGGTAATTTATTGCCCGAAGTTTTCCGGAATCAAATGATTCACTGTGATGCCGGTCCGAACGTGGTCCGGTCCTATCCCGTACAGAAAGACGGCGCGGGCTATAAAGCCGAAATTGTTAATGTGCTGGAAGGGGCTCGCGATCAGTGGTTCCGGCCGGCCGATGTGTGTGTGGCCCCCGATGGATCATTAATTATTGCCGATTGGTACGATCCTGGCGTGGGTGGCCACCAGGCGGGCGATCAGAGCAAGGGGCGCGTGTACCGGGTAGCCCCACCGAACTCGCCGTACAAAATGCCCAAAGTCGATTTGACAACGACCGAAGGGGCCATTGAGGCTTTACAGAGTCCGAACATGTCGATTCGCTATGCGGGCTGGCAGCAACTGGCTGGTCTGGGTAAAAAAGCGGAAAAATCATTGGCCAACCTCTATCGAACATCCCCTAATCCCCGAATGCAGGCGCGGGCGCTCTGGTTACTGAGCAAACTGGAAAAGGGCCCCAAATACCTGGAAACGGCGCTGAAAAATAACAATTCCGATCTTCGTATTACGGCGCTCCGTGCCGCCCGCGAGCTCAAAACCGATATCATTCCTTACGTTAAGCAACTCGTTAACGACCCTGATCCGCAGGTGCGCCGGGAGTGTGCCATTGCCCTCCGCCGAAACCAGAGCCCCGAAGCACCAGCGCTGTGGGCACAACTCGCCAGTCAGTATGATGGTAAAGACCGCTGGTACCTGGAAGCGCTGGGTATTGGCGCGGATGCCAACTGGGATACATACTACACTGCCTGGGTGAAACAGATGAATACCGAGCGTAACGACGCCCCGGCCTTAGCTAATGCGGGTGGCCGTGACATTGTTTGGCGTGCCCGTACGAAGGAGTCGGTACCGATGCTGGCCAAACTGGCGGGCGATCCAGCCGTTGCTATCGATCAGCGGTTGCGCTATTTCCGGGCGTTTGATTTCAATCCGGGTGCCACCGAAAAGTCGAATGCGTTGCTGGGTATTTTGCAGGCAAACAGTGGCTCCACAGAAGTAACCAAACTGGCGCTGCGCCACCTCGATCCGGCTTTTGTGAAAAATTCGCCCGTGGCGACAACTGCACTGAATAAGCTCATGAACGACGTTTACGGAACCCCCGAATACGTTGAACTGGTCATGCGGTTTGAACCTGTATCCGAAAATGCCCGTCTGGCCAAACTGGCGGTTCAGAAGCCACTGGAGGGTGTGGGTCGGGATGCCGCCCGGCAGTTGCTCAAGCAGCAGGGCAGCGCGCTGGTCTGGGATGTGCTGAACGGTAACGATCCCGAAGCTGCGGCCAATATGCTGGTCGCTCTGCGTCGGGTGGGTAATAAAGAGTCCATCGATATGCTGAAAACGGTGGCGTTGGACGACAAACGGTCTGTAGCGCTGCGTAAAGAAGCGACTCGCTCGCTGGGTGGCAGTATGGAAGGGGCCGATATGGTCGTGGCTTTACTCAAATCCGGCGACATAAAGGGCGATTACAAAAAAGCTGCTGTACAGGGCGTCAGCAACGACTGGCGTAAAAATGTTCGTCAGCAGGCGGCTAACTTCTTGGATGGCGGACAAAGCGCCGAAGGAAAGAAACTGCCCACCCTGAACGAATTACTCGCAATGAATGGCGATGCTACCCGTGGTGTTTCGGTGTTTAAAAACAACTGTAGCATCTGCCACCAGGTGAACGGCGAAGGAATGGATTTTGGGCCAAAGCTATCCGAGATTGGATCCAAACTGCCCAAAGAAGGTCAGTATCTGGCAATTTTGCACCCCGATGCCGGTATCAGCTTTGGATACGAAGGCTGGGAGGTAAAATTCAAAGATGGTAGCGCCATGACGGGTATTGTCTCCAGCAAAACCGAAACGGATTTACAGATGAAGTTTCCGGGGGGCGTAGCGCAGAATTACAAAATGTCGGACGTCGTTTCGATGAAGCAACTGGATAGCTCCATGATGCCATCGGGTATACAGGAGGCCATGAGCACGCAGGAACTGGTCGATTTAGTGGATTACTTATCAAGTTTAAAAAAGAAATAGAACCGGAATTGGTATAATTTTCCTGATTGATTCTGCCGTTCGCTTTCCATTGATAAGCATCGTCAGTCAGAGAAATCACGCAAATCCGGGTTCACACATCCTTACTCATGCAACGACGCAATTTCGTAAAATCAACAGTTGGCCTGGCAGGTGCCGCCGTAACCGGTGAATCAGTAGTGGGTAGCCGATATTCGCAGCCGGATTCAGTAGCGAAGAACACCTTCAAGCTCAAGTACGCTCCGCACTTCGGCATGTTTGAAAACAGCGCCGGTAAAGACCTCATTGACCAGCTTAAGTTTATGGCCGATATGGGTTTTACGGCGCTGGAAGACAATGGCATGATGGCCCGTGAACCAGCCATGCAGACCAAAATCGGGGAAGAAATGGCTCGGCTGGGCATGACGATGGGGGTGTTCGTTCTCGAAAAGGGCGGTAACTCGCAAAATACCCTGGCGGCCGGAAAGCCCGAATTTATCGACATCTTTCTGAACGGCTGCCGCAAAGCCGTGGAAACTGCCAAGCGTTGCAATACCAAATTTACAACGGTTGTTCCCGGCGATTTTGAGCGTAATCTGCCCATTGGTATTCAAACCGGTAACGTCATAGATGCCCTGCGCCGGGGTGCCGACATTCTGGCTCCGGCGGGCCTGACTATGGTGCTCGAACCCCTGAGCGATTCGCCAAACCTATTTCTGCGAACATCCGATCAGACCTATGAAATTTGCCGCGCCGTAAACAGCCCTTCTTGCAAGATTCTGTTCGACATTTACCACATGCAGAAAAACGAGGGCCATATCATCCCGCACATTGACTGGTGCTGGAGCGAGATTGGCTACTTTCAGATTGGTGACAATCCCGGTCGTAACGAGCCAACAACGGGCGAAATCAATTACAAAAACATATTCAAGTATTTATACAAGAAGCAAAAGGCCGAGGGTAAAGATTTTATCTTCGGTATGGAGCACGGCAAGTCGCAGAAGGGGAAAGAAGGAGAAATTGCCCTCATCAAAGCCTACGTCGAGTCTGACAGCTTTACCGTATAAAAGTACCGGAGTAAACCAATAATGGGTGATCAGGCTCGTCAACAAGCCCAGTCACCCATTATTGGTTTACTTTCTTTCCTAGAGAACAACAACCGAGTTTTCTTCAAACGAAACTCCGCTTGGAACGTACTTGTCAGCGGCCGAGTCATTTGTCCAGGTTGTGCCATCCAAAACGTAACGGAACTGGTATTCGCCACCAACGGGCAATTCAACCGTAGTTTTGTAAGAACCATCTTTCTGTTTTTTCAGGGCCTGGGCATCCCAGCCATTGAATTCACCGGCCAGAGCGACCGTTTTGGCACCATTGACGGCTTCGGCCGACAATTCAAAGGTTACTTTCGCAAGGGGCTTGCTTTTGAGGAATTGTTTGGCAACTGCCATAGGGGTTCACTGTTTGGTTTTCAATGCAAAGTTATAATACAAATAGGGTAATATAATAGTTATCAGTAGGTTAAGAATAAATATTCTTTACATAGTCATAGTTAATATGCCTTGTCTTATAATTGAGTGTCTAAGAAACGTACTATTTTATAGTAGTTGTTACGTAAAAAACGCGAATAATTGATTGTCATTACACCGGGGTAAGCGATCCGGATGTAACCTGGGCGGGCATTTCGGCTTCTGTTAGTCGTACACTGGACTATAATGAGGATGGAGTCGAATATGACCGATATTCACGGGTCCAGTGCCAGGCTCCCTGAAAAGCAATCAGGCAAAAAATGGCGTATTCGACCCCAACCAGTTTGACGCCCTTGGTGAAGTACATGAAGGTACTGATAAGGTCAACGAGTAGCCAGATCCACCAGCATTCCAGTTTCTTGTGAATCATCATGAACGTGCCGATGATGCTCATTACGGTCGTAAACGAGTCGAGATACGGAAATGCACTGGGCTGACTGAACAGGACGGGAAACCAGATATGCAGATTTTTCGCAAAAGCGCCCAGAACACTGGTAGCCACCACCCCACCAAATAAAACAATTACCAGCGGTCGTCCGATAAGCCGGGTGATGCGGAGTTCGTTATGCTGATCGGCCTCCTGAGAGGCAGGATGAGTCCAACGCCACCAGCCGTGCAGATTCGTGATGAAAAAGAAAACCTGCAGAAACATGTCGGGATAAAGCTGGATCTGAAAGAACAAAAAGAAGAACAGAAGCACACTGGCAGCTCCGATTGGCCAACTCCAGACGTTGGCACGTGCGGCAAGCCAGGTGGCTACTGACCCCGACAGGACTCCAAAAAATTCGAGGTAACTCATGGGGTAATCCCACAGCGTAAAGAAAACGGAATGGATATCGAAAAACTCGACCATGAGTAAAAAATACGGTGGGTACCCTCTAGTTTAATGGTACGAAAGTACGGATTAACCATTTATCTAACCCCTTACCTATGCAACGTATTGCTATGCTTGGGGGCGGCTTCATTGGCCGCTTCTACGCTGAATCCATTCACGGTCAGCGCAGCCGGGATAAAGTTGTGGCCATTTATGCGCGCCGGGAAGAAACGGCCCAAAAATTCGCGACGGATTACGGCTGTGACTTTGCCTCGACCAATATGGAAGACGTCATTGCGCACCCGGATGTGGATATGGTCTGCATTGCGCTGCCCAACAACATTCACGAAATGGCGGTCAACCTCTGCGCCAAGCACAAGAAATCGGTGGTGTGTACAAAGCCGCTTGGCCGGAATGCCGATGAAGCGTTCCGAATGATGCAGACGGTTGAGGAAGCGGGTATTTTCGCCGGTTATCTGGAAGACTTGTGTTACACGCCCAAGTTTCTGAAAGCGCTCGAAAGCGTTAAAAACGGCGCCCTGGGTCGAATTCTCTGGGCTAAGTCCCGCGAGACACATCCGGGGCCGCACTCGGATTGGTTTTGGGATAAAGAACAGGCGGGGGGCGGCTGTATGCTCGATCTGGGCTGCCATTGTGTCGAAATTGCCCGGAGCTTTATCGGGAAAGATGTGAAGCCCGTAGAGGTTATGTGCTGGGCCGCTACGCAGGTAAAACCCATTGATGCCGAAGACCACGCCATTGCCTTGGTGAAATACGAAAATGGGGCCATTGGGCAGTTCGAAGTAAGCTGGACTTTTCGGGGCGGCATGGATCTCCGCGACGAAGTAATGGGCACCGAAGGCACCATCTGGATCAACAATTTTTTGCGAACGGGTTTCGAAATGTTTACGACTGGTCGACACTCCGAGGGAAAAGGCGCTGATTACGTGGCCGAAAAAGCCGAATCCAACACGGGCTGGCTGTTCCCGGTTGGCGACGAGGTAAACGACCTGGGTTATAATCACATGTTTACGGATATGTTCAAGTCAAAAGAAGAAGGTCGTCAACCCATTGAAACGTTTTACGATGGCTATGTGGTGAATGCCGTTCTCGATGCGGCCTATAAATCGGCGGAAACCAAGCAGTGGGAAAAAGTAAACTTACCGGTCTGGCGCGGGCAAGAGGGGCTAAAACCCGAATCCACGCTTATTGAATATGACGCCGACCACTACCTCATCAAACAGGAAATGACGCACGACGGACGGAATAAAGTAATTTTGAAAGAGAAAGCCAGCGGAAAGATCATTGAGCGGGATCTGGTTTAACAAGGGCTGATCGGTAGCGTCAGGACAACATAGGATGGTAGGCTACTACAGTGGTTAGACTAAAGCCTTGCTGTGGTGTCCGTTTCTCGAAACTGCCACTCTGAAAAGGGCTTAATCTGGCGTGATTATAACGAGAGCCAACTGTTGCGCGCCAACCGTCAAATTTGTTTCTTGCACACTAAAATTCACTGATACGTTGATGCAGTTAGCGTCTGAAAAAATGGCTGTGTGGCGTAAGTCAGACGAATAGGTACTGTACTATGATTGAAACGCCCCGTTTGACCATTGTTCCGCTCACGCTGGATCAGCTTCGCCTTCATATTGCCAACAAGTATGAACTGGAGCAAACCCTGGGTTTGCAGAAAGGATACCGGCAAGCCGTTGAGCCCGTGCGGAGTATTGTCGCTTATTTTACCATACCCCGTTTGCAGGATCCGTCACTCGACCCACTTTTTCACACGTTGTGGCTGGCCATTGATCGGGAGAAAAAACAGTTTGTAGCCGAAGCCAAGTTCAAAGGTGAACCTGACGAAACCGGAACCATTGAGATTGGCTATGGAACGTATCTGGGTCTTCATCGAAAGGGATACATGACGGAAATGGTTGGGGGAATGGTTAAGTGGGCGGGGCAGCAGCCCGGCGTCCAGCGGGTAGTGGCGGATACGGAAGCAGAAAATGTGGCTTCCCAGAAAGTGCTGGAAAAAAACGGGTTTAGATTGTTCGATCAGATTGAAAATATGCTGTGGTGGGAGATTAATATGTAAAAATCTTATTAGCAAAGCGGCTTAACTTAGCATGTCATGCCGAACCGCCCGAGCGGTTCGGCATGACATGCTAAAAAACTATATCCAATAATCAATAGCTTCATCACTTCGATGAATTCATCAAATCGAACAAATCCTGGTTTAACTTGTCGGAGAGCGTACAGCGCTCCGTTGCCAGATTGCCAATGTTTTCTTTAACCAGCATCCGGGTTCTGGCATTGTCGAAATTTTGGCTGTAAGAAGTCCGGAGTTCTTTGCGTTTCATGGCCTCCAGAAAACGGCGGACATCATCGGGTGATTCGAGCAGGAGGGGAGGAACTTCGGTGGGGCGGTCTTCATCATTTTTGGCCACCATCGTGAAATAGGAGGTGTTCGTGTGTTTAACCGTTCCCGTTTTCACGTTCTCGGCAATAACTTTAATCCCAACGACCAACGATGTACGACCGACATAATTGACCGATGCCAGTAAGGAAACCAGTTCGCCCACATCGACCGGCTGCCGAAAGTTAACCCCGTCAACGGATACCGTTACGCAGTACTGGCCCGCGTGCTTGGTTGCGCAGGCGTAGGCGACTTTATCCATCAGTGACGTCAATATGCCGCCGTGCACGTGGCCACCAAAATTGGCGTACGATGGAATCATTAACTCGGTAAGCGTTGTGCGCGAATAATTGACGGGTTTAGCTGTCATCTGAATGGCACCGGCAACCCGGTGGGGTTTTTAGGATGTAAGAGATAAACTATAATTGCATTCTATTGCGCAATCTAACAATCTTCAGATGCTTCGGGTAACTAAAAAAGCCGCTACATGGCGGCTTTTCAAAATCATAAAAGTCAACTGAATCACAAAAATTCTGCCGGGCTACCGATGCGGTTTTAGACGGCAAAACTCTCACCGCAGCCACACGTACGCGTTGCGTTGGGGTTTCTAAACTGGAAACCTTTTCCGTTCAAGCCGTCCGAAAAATCAAGCTCTGTACCGGCCAGGTAGAGTAGACTTTTTCGATCCACCAGAATCTTAATGCCTTTGTCTTCAACAAGATGGTCGGTAGGTTGTTGCGTGGCATCAAACTGAAGATCGTACATCAACCCTGAGCATCCACCGCCTTCTACAGCTACGCGGATGGCCGTATCTTCGGCAAGACCGTCTTTCTGACGGAGTTCAACAATCTTGTTTCTGGCGATATCTGAAACCGTAACCATAGTTGTAATTAGGTCAAAATTGAGGCATATCAATGCTTTCTCTATAACTTTCGGCTAAACGGAAAAGTTCTTTCTGTGGCCCGAACAGGCTCCGGCTGTTCGTTTCGTTTACTAATTGAGCAGCCGGAGCCTGTTCGGGCCATCGTATGCTAACCAACGTTGAACACATCGGCATTGCTGTCCGTGATCTGGCGGTCTCCAACGACCTGTTTGCTAAACTGCTGAATGTTCAGCCTTATAAAACGGAAACGGTGCCCTCGGAAGGTGTAAC
Source organism: Spirosoma lituiforme (assembly GCF_054776635.1). Taxonomy (NCBI): domain Bacteria; kingdom Pseudomonadati; phylum Bacteroidota; class Cytophagia; order Cytophagales; family Cytophagaceae; genus Spirosoma; species Spirosoma lituiforme. The sequence continues at coordinate 318,284 of NZ_BAAHBO010000003.1, read as the reverse complement.
AACGTCGTTTTTTCAGGTAAATGCCGAATCGCTCGGGAAGCAAACGAAAATTGAACTGCTCGAAGCCACCAACCCCGACAGTCCGATTGCGAAATTTCTGGAGAAAAAAGGAGAAGGAATCCATCACATCGCCTTTGACGTAGACGATATTCTGGCAGAGATTGACCGGTTGAAAAGCGAGGGATTCACCGTATTAAATGAAGTGCCTAAACGGGGCGCTGATAATAAACTAGTCTGTTTCCTGCATCCGAAGGGCACAAATGGGGTGTTGATCGAACTGTGCCAAGCGATAAAGGCGTAATAACGAATGAATAAACGGAAAAAAGAATTTTTAGTGACTCTGCTGGTGCTGTTAACCAGCCTGTCTTATGCGCAACTACCGGGCTACACCGCCCGCTATACCCAGCCCGGCGTTGATGTTCAGCATTATGCATTCTCGCTCACCATTAGCGATTCCACCAACCAGATTCAGGGGGAAACGACCATCCGCTTTACCCGTGCGGATGACCGGCAAACCGTTTGGTTCGACCTGATCAGTCCCCGCGATTCATCAGAAACCGGAATGCGTGTTCGATCGGTTAGCCTGCCCGACGGAAAAGCGGTTCCATTCAGTCAGCGCAACGACCGGGTATTCATAAACCTGGCGGCTTCCCCTAACCAGCCTACCGAAGTAGTGATCCGGTACGGCGGCATACCGGTACGGGGCCTGATTATCAGTCAGAATAAGTTCGGCGAACGCACATTTTTCGGCGACAATTGGCCCAACAACGCCCGCAACTACCTCCCCGTCGTCGACCACCCCTCCGATAAGGCCACCTGTTCCTTTGCCGTTAACGCACCCGCAACGTACCGCGTCATTGCGAACGGTAAACTGGTCAATGAAAGCGCGCTGCCCAACGGACGCAAACTGACCCGCTGGCAGGAAAACACGCCCATTCCAACCAAAGTAATGGTGATTGGCGCGGCTCATTTTGCCGTCGAAGAGGTTGGCTCGGTTGGAAATGTACCTGTGCAAAGCTGGCTTTACCCCAGAGACAGTCAGAAAGGATTCGTGGATTATCGTCCGGCCAAGGAGATTCTACAATACTTCATCGATAAGGTTGGACCGTACTCGTACGAGAAGCTGGCCAATGTTGAATCAACGACGATTTTTGGGGGGATGGAGAATGCCAGCTGCATTTTTTACAGCGAAAAAGTAATTGTTGGCAAGAAAGACTCCGACGTTGAAGCCTTACTGGCGCACGAAATCGCCCACCAGTGGTTTGGCAACTCGGCTACCGAAGCGGACTGGTCGCAGCTGTGGCTGAGCGAGGGGTTTGCTACCTATTTCTCGGCGCTTTACCTCGAACACGCCTACGGCAAAGACACACTCAATGCGGTGCTTAACCAGAACAAAGGTCAGATTTTTCGCTATTCGGCGCTCAAGCCCAAGGGCACCATTGTCGACTCGACCGCTGCCAACCTGATGGATCTGCTCAATCCCAATTCGTATCAGAAAGGCGGCTGGGTGTTGCACATGCTGCGGCACGAACTGGGCGATGAGGTGTTCTGGAAAGGCATTCGGGCCTACTACGAGAAGTTTCGCAATGCCAATGCCCAGACCAGCGATTTACAGGCGGTTATGGAAAGCGTTTCGGGCAAGAAATTAGGGCAGTTTTTCCAGCAATGGCTCCACCAGCCGGGCTACCCCGAAATCGTTTGGGGATCGAGTTATGATGCCGCCAAAAAAGCACTCGTGATCGACGTTCGGCAGGCGCAGCGTAGTGGCTCGCTATTTGTTATACCGCTCACGTTCAGCATCCGGGGGGCTAATGGCCGCGAAACCAGCCGTACCGCCCGCCTGACGATGACGCAGCAAAACCAAACGTTTACTGTCCCACTCGCTACCAGGCCGGCTGCGGTCGTCATCGACCCGGACAATACCGTCCTGATGCGCTCCGTCGAAATGGGTAAGTAAATGCTTACCTTGCTTATACGTCTACGTACCAGACAGCCTGTGGCTGGTTGCGTATCCGATCTATTGCTATTCACAAACAGCCGGAAGCTGTTTGGTACAACTACGACAAACCATGCTCAAGCGCGTTTCGATCCAGAACTTCAAGAGCCTGAAAGACGTCACGCTCGACCTTCAGAAAGTCAATTTGCTTATCGGGCCAAACAACTCAGGCAAGACGAATTTCTTGAAGGCGCTGGAGTTTTTAAATTTTCAAGCATATAAAGGGCCGATTGAAAATTTGGGAAGGTCAATATATTCCACGAAGGACGGATTACCTTTTTTTCGATTAGGACTAAAATTTGTAGTTTCAGAAGGTAAAGAATCATACGGATTTTATACCTTAGAAATATCGGGGAATTATGGAGAGGGTTATACTGAATTTTGGGGATTCACAAATACGGATATTGAGAAAGCTGAGGTTTGGGATATAGAGAAATTAAACACTGACTTTAATTCTTTTGAGCTTAATGTCAGTGATGATTCCTTTAGCTCTTTTGGTGCCTACGGAGATTACGCAGAAGAGAATTCAACATTGATATCTAATTCGGCTCTATTTCATATATCAAAGCATAAAGATGATCTAAAGGCAATTACGCCTGTGGAAAGGGGTCAATTATTGCATTCATTTACTCGTCAATTGAGCTTCAAAAAGTCGTGGATTAAGGATAATTATTATCCTTTCAACGATATAAAAATATATAAGCCCGATCCAAACAAACTAGATAAACCAGCTCCAGTTGGATTAGGAGATGATTCAGTAAATGCCGATGCGTCTAACTTGATCGCTTTTTTCGATCGGATTAGAGATGAGTATCCAGAATCGTTTGCGCAGATAAAAGCGGATTTATCTAAATGTGTTCCAGAGTTTACGGAGATCAATTTCCAGAATGTTCCCTCTACTGAAGAACTTGTAAAACAGTTTGGCGATAAAACCTTCAAGCGGATTGGCTTAACAAATGGTAAGCAAAAGACGATCTACTGGGCTGACGAACTCTCTGAGGGTACTATCTATTTTGTAGCACTTCTCTGCATTATCAACCAACCCAATCCACCTAAACTTTTGCTCCTAGAAGAGCCAGAAAAGGGTATTCACCCACGTCGAATATTCGAGGTCATACAATTTATTTTTAGACTGGCGGAGGAAAAGGATGTCCAGGTCATAATGACGACGTACAGTCCAATTGTGGTTGATATGTTTAAAGACATGCCAGAGTCCGTCTTCATTTTTGACAAAGACGAGGAAGGGGCTACCCATGTCAAGAACTTACAGCATGATGTAATAGAGCCAGAGATAATTAAGAGTAAAGAGTTAGGAATTGAGCCTCCGCATTATACGGATTCGCTAGGTGATGCCTGGACAGTTGGCTTCTTGGGAGGAGTACCAAAATGAGTCGGATTATCACGTATGGTTTTTTCGGAGAAGATAAGGCCCAGCGTAATTTTCTCGAAAAATACCTTCATCAGCAATATCCTGAAACGTTCATTGAGGACGAAGCCGAACGCTGGCGATTCAAAGCGACAAATGGTACTCAAGTGGACAAACTGCTACCAGACGCTTTAAGACAACGAGCTTTGTTAGGATTGGATATATTGTTTGTTAGTCGTGACATTGATACTGAGCACAAACCAACAATAAAGGCAAGGCAGGAAGTATATATAACTAAGTGCGTAAGCCATCCCGTTGTGTTGATGCTACCAGTGCAGTGTATCGAGTATTGGCTATGGTACATTAAACGCCACAAAGAAGAGACCGGGAAAAACACTCCGTTGGAATCATATCCACGCTCAGAAGCTAAGCGATCAGTTTATGGAGACACCAATCTCGTCGATAAGCAAATTCTTATAGCCAATGACATTTTAGCCGATTTTGATGTTTCCTGGTTGGAGTCACGCTCGGAGAGCTTTCGGCATTTCCACAAACAGGTGATGGACTTCCTGGCGAAGTATAAGACTATGTAATTACCAGTATAACAAAACTCAACGACCATGAACTATTATAATTCGATAATCGATACCATCGGCAATACGCCCCTGGTGAAACTAAATAAAGTCACCAAAGGTATTCGAGGGACGATTCTGGCGAAGGTCGAATACTTCAATCCTGGCAACTCAGTAAAAGACCGGATCGCCATCCGAATGATCGAAGATGCCGAAGCACGGGGTGTGCTAAAGCCTGGCGGTACCATCATCGAAGGTACCAGTGGCAATACGGGCATGGGGCTGGCCCTGGCAGCCATTGGAAAAGGCTACAAATGCATTTTCACGATGGCCGATAAACAGTCGCAGGAGAAGATCGACATTTTGCGGGCGGTGGGCGCAGAGGTTGTGGTGTGCCCAACAAACGTTGCTCCCGATGATCCACGTTCGTATTATTCGGTAGCTAGAAAACTTAATCGCGATATACCCAATTCGCTCTACCCGAATCAGTACGACAATCCAGCCAACACGGCTGCTCACTACGAAACGACTGGTCCTGAAATATGGCGTGATACGGATGGGAAAATCACCCATTTTGCCGCCGGTGTCGGTACGGGGGGCACCATTTGTGGAACGTCGAAATTCCTGAAAGAACAGAACCCGAACCTTGTTTCCCTCGGACTGGACACTTACGGCTCGGTGTTCAAAAAATATAAGGAAACCGGCCAGTTCGACGAAGGCGAAATCTACCCGTACCTGACGGAAGGTATCGGGGAAGACATCCTGCCGCAAAACGTTGATTTCAGCGTTATTGACCATTTCGAAAAGGTAACCGACAAAGATGCCGCCATCATGGCCCGTCGGCTTTCTCGCGAGGAAGGCTTGTTCGTGGGCTGGTCGTGCGGAACGGCGGTGCATGGCGCGCTGGAGTGGGCCAAAGAGCACTTCACTGATGATGACGTGATGGTGATTCTGCTACCCGATCACGGGACCCGTTACCTCGCCAAGATTTATAACGACACCTGGATGAAAGACCACGGCTTTCTGGAGGATCGCGCGTTCAAAACCGCCCGCGACATCATTCACCACAAAGCTGGCCAGTCGCAACTGACAACGATCGGGGCAGGTGTTTCGGTTAGTCAGGCCATTCAGGTACTGAACCGGTATGGTATTTCGCAGATTCCAGTTACGGATGAACACGGCCACATCGTTGGTAGCCTGACCGACTCGACTGTACTGAACCGGCTCATCGAAGATCCCGCCGTAAAGGACCATCCAGTTAGTGAAGTCATGGACAAACCCTTTAAGTTTGTCGGTCTCGATAACACCATCGACGCTCTATCGTCCTTAATTGACCGGGACAACAAAGCCCTGCTGGTGCGCGACGAGCGGGAGCAGGTACACATCATCACGCAAGCCGATTTGCTGGCTGCCATGACGAATTAACCTGTAGAGACGCATCCTTGCGTCTCCTCCTAACCGGATGGTTTTGCTGACGCATAAGAGGAGACGCAAGGATGCGTCTCTACGTGGTTAACGCCGATTATCTCCTCCTTCCATCATGCTCAGGTAACTCATGTAACGGCTTTCGGCAATGTCGCCCTCGCCAACGGCTTCTTTTATGGCGCAGCCGGGTTCGTTGATGTGCAGGCAGTTGTTGAACCGGCACTTGTTGAGTCGGTCGCGCATTTCGGGGAAGTAATGGCCGATTTCGGTTTTCGACGTGTCCATTAGCCCGAGTTCTTTAATGCCCGGTGTATCGATAATGTAGGTATCTGGTGCCAGTTCGAACATTTCGGCGAAGGTTGTCGTGTGGACGCCCTTGTTGGCAAAGGTCGATACCTCGTTTGTGCGCAGGTTTAAATCGGGAGCAATCGCGTTCACAAGCGACGATTTTCCCACCCCCGAATGACCCGCTACCAGCGTTACTTTCTGATCGAGCAAGGCCCGAAATTCGTCGACACCTTCGTTTTCCGTCGCCGATGTCGACAGACAGTTATAGCCGATACGCTCGTATAAATCAATAATTTCCTGCTGGAACGCCAGCCCTTCCTCGTTCAGGATGTCGATTTTATTGAAGACAATCGTGGTAGGAATGCGGAACGACTCGGCCGAAACCAGAAACCGGTCAATGAAGCCCGCAGACGTACGGGGCATGGCCAGGGTAGCCAGCAGCACGGCCTGATCGATATTGGCCGCCAGCATGTGCCCATGTGCCGTTTTATGAACCGACTGCCGAATGATGTAATTATCGCGGGGGGTAATGTCGGTGATGATGGCCGTGTTCTCGGCCTCATCCTCAACGTCAAAAACCACCCGGTCGCCTACGGCAATCGGATTCGTGACCTTCAGGCCTTTTAGTTTGAATTTTCCTTTTAGTCGACCCCGATAAATATGTCCGTCTGCGTTACGAATTTCGTACCAGGAGCCGGTGGATCGTAAAACTAAGCCGTTCTGCAATGTTGAAAAGAGTGAAAGAGTGAATGAGCGAAAGAGTGAACGTCAAACGATGAAAGGTTCACGGAGTAAATAGGTTCTCGACAGTCTAGCTGCTCTTTCACTCATTCACTCCGCATCGGAGACCGTCCGCGGCTGCGGTCCGATTTCGCTTAATAATTTCCGTACAACCTTCATAACCTTAGTCGTTGCGCCAATGTTCCGCTGTACGTACTGGCGGCTAATCTGGCTGGCGGCTCCGGCATCTTCATACTGTTTGGTAAAGGCGGAGGTCAGCTCGGCAACGTTACTGACCGGAAAAGCGGCACCCTCATTTACTAAGTCGATGGCTTCCTGAAATTTGGCGTATTCCGGTCCGAAAAACAACGGCATTCCGAATGTAGCTGCTTCCAGAATATTATGCAGCCCCTGCCTGAAGGCCCCGCCAATGTAGGCGAACTCGCCATATTGGTAGAGCGATGAAAGCATACCTATGTTGTCGATGATAAGAATGTCAGCTGCACTCTCGTCCAGCTTCGATACTTCCGAAAAGCGAATGGAGCGTTTGGTCAACTGATTGCGCCAACGGTCAATTTCGTCGCTATGAATTTCGTGTGGGGCAATAATAACCTTCAATGGCTTGCTGAACGCATTTAGAAAAGGAATCAGAACGGCCATGTCTTCGGGCCAGGCGCTGCCGACAACCAGCAGTGGACTATTGCTCTTAAACGCTTCCGCCACCGGAATGACTTTCCTGGCCGTAACAACCTGCGCTACCCGATCAAAGCGTGTATCGCCCGCGAGCGTTACGTTTGAGATGTCGACGCTGGTCAACAAAGAAACGGACGCTTGGTTCTGCACCAGAATATGATCAAAATAACGAAGCATATCTCGATAGAACCGGCCCCAGGGCTTAAAGAAAAGCTGATCGGGACGGAAAATCGCCGAGAACGACACGACCGGAATCTGATCCGCCTTCAGGGCGCGGAGGTAATTGTACCAGAACTCATACTTGATGAATAAAGCAATCCGAGGCTTTACCAGCTTGACAAACAGCCGAGCGTTGGTGGGCGTATCCGCAGGCAGGTACAGAATGTAATCTGCACCGTCGTAATCTTTGCGGACTTCGTAGCCCGATGGCGAAAAAAACGTCAGCAGGATAGCGTAATCAGGATACTGAGTCCGGAAGGCTTCCATAACGGGGCGGCCCTGCTCAAATTCACCCAGGGATGCCGCGTGGAACCAGATAATCGGTCTGGTATTACCCGCGAGTTGCTGCTCAAGTTTTTGAGCCCAGTCGTGCCGGCCGTCAACCCACAGCCGGGCTTTCGGAATAAAAGGAGCCACCAGCCGCAGCAGGGTTTGGTATGCAACAATACCTGTGTTATAGAATCCCGAAAACAAGCGCAGAAAAGGTTGGTTATACGACAAAGCTACGCACTCATTTTAAACCAAACTCATTATGCAATCGTACGAAACACTCACCGAAGCCATTGAAGGCCTGCGCCAGCAAGGATTTACGCAGGACTACAACCTGAAGCCTGACCATCTGCACTGCCAGCCCGACAACATTGAGCTGCGCCCCGCCGACTTCGACGTGGTTGATGTTTACCGCTTTGAAGGGATGACCGACCCCGGCGATGAGTCCGTTTTGTACGCCATTGAAGCCAAGAACGGTAACAAGGGCGTACTCGTTGATGCCTATGGAGCCTATTCAGAGTCAATCTCTACCGAGATGGCTAAGAAACTGAAATACACGCCCGAAAATTGACGAACTTTTACTGACCGAAATGGATTTACTGTCAGTAGAAAGTATGTTTATGCAATGAACTGGAATAAACTGACAAGTGACGCTCAATTGGACGCGATTAAAGAAGAGTCGGCAAAACAGCCTGTGTTAATATTCAAACACAGCACGACTTGTTCGATCAGCGCCATGGCGCTTAGCCGCATGGAGCGAAATTGGAATGAGCAACTTGGGGTAAAACCTTACTACCTCGACTTGCTGGCGAATCGGCCCATTTCTGCCAAGATTGAGCACGATTTTGGCGTGGAACACGAATCCCCTCAGGTGTTGGTCATTCGAAATGGCGCGTGCATCTATGATGCGTCGCACATGGGAATCTCTTTCGCTGGCATTCAGCAGGCGGTGTAATACAAACGTAACGCGGACTTCTGGTCCGCGTTACGTTTATTCCTTCAGTGTTATTCTTGCCCGGTGGCAGACCCCCCCAATGGGTGGGTTGAACTTGGACACGCTCACTTCTACGGCTTCCAGATCACTGTAGGTGGTTCGAATCTCCTGGATAATCTGATGAGCAATGTGCTCCAGTAGCCGGGCAGGCTGTTTCATAACAGCGGCCGTGATCCGGTAAAGATCTTCATAGTTGACTGTAGCGCTCAGGCGATCGCGCCGGGCAGCCTCCGAGAAGTCGGCTGTCACGATAATATCTACCGAATATTTATTCCCGATTTTCTGTTCCTCGTCGTAAAAACCGTGGTACGAGAAAAACTCAAGGCCTTCCAAGGCAATTGTTCCCATAGGTCGTTTGCTGATGAAGCAGCCCGACTTGGCCCCTGCTGGATTCGCCGGGCCAAGTCGGGCTGCTTCTTTACATTAACTATATAGCTGGCAAGGCCAGACTAAAAAACTGACTTTACTGAACCGCTACGCGGTTAGATCTGATCAAAAAATGAACCGCTCTTCCGGGTCGTAGTCTCTTCGTTCGTTTGCTCTACTGTCGGGGCTGATTCGTCGGTATGGGCTTCTGCCAGCACTGGCTCAGCCGTTGTTTCATCGTCTGGGGCTTGTCCCTCAGCAACGAATTTGTCCTCTTCCTTGTCAGATGCTTGAGGTTTATCCGTCTGGGGCGCATCGTCGGGCTTTTCGGTTACCAGTTCATTAACCGGAATTGCCTCTGGAATGGAAGCTTCGCGCTCAATCAAATCGGGGAGTTCAGCAACCGGGGAAGTCTGTTCAGCCAATTCGGATAAGGATTCGGATGAGGTTTCGGCCTGCGGCTCAGGCTCTTTTGTATCGACCTGTATCTGAGCGGTAACTTCATCAATCTTGCCTTTTAGATCCTGCCGGGCAAACTTCTTCTCGAATCGATCGACACTGTCAACGGCATTGCTGGCCAATGTCCGAATCTGAATGGCCAGATTCTCTTTGTAACTTTCCAGGGCCTTGAAATCGTGCTCCAGCGACTTAATATCATTCAGAATGTTATCTTTCAGATAACGGGACTGGTTCTCGGCATCCTGTACCATCAGCGCCGAACGCTTGCGGGCATCGGCCACTATCTCGTCGGCTTGCTGCTTGGCATCATCAACGTATTTCTCGCCAGCCTTATTGGCCTGTTCGGTAATCTGGGTGCTTGTATCTTCGGCTGTTTTGAGCGTGCGGAACAGCGTCATCTCTACCTCTTTCAGTTTTCCCAGCTCTTTCTCCGCTATTTCAAGCTGCATCTTCAACATTTTATATTCGCCGGTCAAGCGTTCCCATTCCTGAGAGAGCGAAACCAGAAATGCGTCAACATCATCAGTTTTGTAACCGCGCAACCCTTTTTCAAACGTGTGTTGCCGGATTTCTATGGGCGTAATTTTCATCGGTGCGCTAAGGGTTTTGTGTACTACTAGTAACCATATAAAGGTGAATTAACGGCCTTAATACCTATTTTACAAAAAACGGGCTGAAAAAGAGGGGAATCCTATTTAATTCAACGCAGTTTCCACACCGAAATGGTTCGATCGTCGCTGGCCGAGAGTAGTAATTCGTTATAGTCCGTCCACAGCACCTTATTGACCGATGTTCCATGACCCGCGTGCCGGGACCGATCAACGACTTTCAGGAGCTTATACGAATCGGCATCCCAGATTTTAATGGATTTATCCATACTGGCCGTAGCCAGCAAATTGCCGGAAGGATTGAACGACAGATGGTTGATCGAAAACATATGGGCGACAATATCCTGGTGCAGCGCGTATCCCTGTTCTACATCCCACACTTTCATATGCGCATCGCGCCCGGCTGTAATCAAATGCTGGAAATCGGGCGAGTAAGCAAGCGTAAAAATGGAATTGCTGTGCGCCTGAATAACCCGTTTGAGTTCGTACGTTGTCAGATCGAAAATACGCACAACGTTATCGCTGTAGCCAACGGCCAATTCCCGTTCGACCGGATTAACGGCCAGACAGCGAGCCGATTGATCCGACGCTTTAATATGTTTTCTGACCACGAGCGGGTCTGTTGTCACAACGGCCACAACACCATCCGACAGAGCCAGAAATGCATCGTTCCGGTGAAACTTAATGTCAAAGATAGCGGCCGATGTCAGCTTCAACGAAGCGGTTTCCTGCTTTCTGATCGGATCAATAAGGTGAATGCCTTCGTGGTTCTGCCCGACCCACAAAAGTCCGCTTGCGGGATGCAGGGCCAGGGCGTAAATGGAGGTAGGCACTTTGGCCATGAGTTGACCCAGATCAGGTCGGTTCAGCTGCCATTGAACCACCTGGCCATCGCCACCCGCCGAAAAAAACTGTTCGGCCAGGGGGCCGCGCTCGAGCGTGTAAACGGGGTCGCGGTGCCCACCGAACGTATCTATTTTTTCTACTAGCACAAATTGATCAGACAAGTTGATGATCAAAGGTCGTTAATCCTTTCTTTTTCTCGAACGACTTCCGACTTTTGGTGGTGACTTTTCAGATAGACATCAACAGCGACTGTGTAGCCCGGCTTCAGGCCATCACCGAAAATGAACCGACATTACGGGCGGGTCTGCTGTTAACGATGTCAGAGCAGGAAGAGTTGGCGGGTATCAGTCATCCGTCTCAGCGTGTTGAGTGGCTGGCGTGTCGGGTAGCCATCAGACAACTGACCGAGTCGCAGGGAATGCCTTACCGGGGTTTGCACAAAGATGAGTTTGGAAAGCCGCACCTGATTGACTCGCCCTGGCATATTTCCCTGTCGCATACGAGTGGCTGGGCGGCTGCGGTATTACACCGGTCACGGCCGGTTGGTATTGATATTGAGCCGATTCGGGAGCAGTTTACGCGTGTCGTACCGCGGGTATTGTCGGAAAGTGAGATTGTTCATGCCGGGGGCAATCCCAGTAGGCTGGCGGTTTACTGGTGCGCCAAAGAAGCCCTGTATAAACTGTACGGAAAGCGACAGCTTACGTTTCGGGAGCATTTACACATTGAACCCTTCACCGACGGAGCCTCCCATTTAGTGGGCCATGTGCGTTTGCCAAACCACAAAGAACAGCTGATTATTCAGTGTTTTCAGGCCGGTCCTGGCCTGCTGGCCGTGGCTTACTGATCGGTTAATGATACAGATAGTTCTGCAAATTTATTGAACACAGAGGACACAGAAGTAAATAGCTATTCTTTGGTTGTTGTGTCCTCTGTGTTCAATAAATAAACTTACCGCTGGGTATAATCGGAAAGCGGAAGCCCGTCGCCATCATCCCGAACCGTGTTTAAGATTTGTTCCACTTCCCGAACCCGTTCCGTATCGCCGTTTTTCTCAAACGCCAGCGTCAGGTTTCGAAGCACACGCCGAATAATGTCAGCATTCGTACAGGGCTGATAAAAAGTATCTAAACGCTTGATATTCAATTGGTCGATGTATTGGTCAATATCCTTCGTTGTAAAAACAAGGCCCCGGTTGAACACATTGATGTAAAACTGAACCCCGGTACTGTTTTTATACGTCAGCACGAACAGGTTCGGCAGGTTAACGCCATAAACGGGTAGGTTTAACCGTTTGGCAATGAGCATATAAAGTACGCAAAGCGTGATGGGGTTACCCCGACGCGATTCGAGTACCTGATTGATCATTGAGTTGGCAGGGGAGTGAAAATGCTTGGTGTTTGGAGCAAATTTCAGTTTCGAGAAAAAAGCGCTGTTCATGGCCTTAACCTGCTCGTCGGGATGCATATCTGGTTTGAAATCCACCCAGACATCGTAGTACAACTGCTCGACGTCCTGTTTCAACCGGTCGAGTGAGAGGTCGGGATATTGATAGGTGGCTACGATCCAGAGGCCTTCCAGAAGATCCATGGCACCTCCATTTTTCCAGTCGCGCATCCGGTCGAGAACGGATTCGTACTGAAGGTCATGAATAATCTCTTCGATTCGTTTTTGCAGATCAGGGTTAAAGCTCCCTTCCCACTCCGATTCCAGAAAAGGAATCATCTGACCGCCCATTTGTCGAATCCGCTGTTCAACGTGTTCAACAACTTCCCGATCTTCGTCGTCCAGGAGCGAGATAAGAGCTTTCAATTCGTTGTCGTTCATTCGTTTGTGTCGCTTTAACAGAGTACCCTAGAATAAAAACTGTTTTCGAAACCTCCTGAATATACTACTTTTGTGCTTTAACAGGAGTTGCTATGCTAAAATAGCAACAAAAATTTTATAAAAAACGGTTTGGCTCTTTCAGGCAATTCTCCCAAAATTCTGGTAACCGGTGGCGCCGGATTTATAGGCTCGCACACGGTTGTATCGCTGGTCAACGCCGGTTTTGAGCCGGTTATTGTTGACGATTTTTCCAATTCCGAACGCTCCGCACTGGACGGATTACGCACTATTCTTGGTCGTGAGGTGACATGCTATCCGGTCGATTGCAACGATGCCGGTGCCCTGGAAGATATTTTTCGCAAAGAAAGCCCAACCGGTGTGATTCATTTCGCGGCTTACAAAGCCGTGGGTGAGTCGGTGGCTCAACCGCTGAAATATTACCGGAACAATCTGGATTCGCTGTTGCTGTTGCTGGAGTTGATGCCTACTTACAACGTGACGAACTTTGTCTTTTCGTCGTCCTGTACGGTCTACGGCCAGCCGGAACAGTTACCCGTAACGGAAGAAACGCCCCGTTTACCGGCGCAGTCGCCTTATGGCAACACAAAAGCAATTGGCGAGGACATTATTCGGGATGCCGTACATGCCAAGATACCCGTCAAGGCGCTGGCGCTTCGGTATTTTAACCCCATCGGAGCCCATCCGTCGGCAGAAATTGGCGAATTACCGCTAGGTGTACCGGCTAACCTGGTCCCCTTTATTACGCAAACTGCGGCCGGTATCCGGTCCAGCCTGACCGTGTACGGTGACGATTACAATACACCCGATGGAACCTGCGTGCGGGATTATATTGATGTGATGGATCTGGCCGATGCCCACGTACAGGCGCTGAAAAAACTCATTGAGGCTCAGGACACGTCTTCCTACGATGTTATCAATATTGGTACAGGCCGGGGCGAAACCGTTCTGAACGTGATAAAAACGTTTGAAAAAGCAACTGGTGTTACTGTGAACTATAGCGTTGGGCCTCGCCGGGCGGGCGATGTGGAGCAGGTTTATGCCGATGTTAGCAAAGCCAATCAGGTATTGGAGTGGCAGGCTAAGCGCACGCTGGCTGAGTCACTGCGCGATGCCTGGCAGTGGCAGCAAAAACTGAGTGCCAGGCAATAACGCAGGAATGTGTTGACGCTTGTAATGCCGTAAGGGTACTGACTGTAAAATAGATAATTATAAAAATGAAACTTCTCATTACTGGTGGTGCCGGATTTATTGGCTCGCACGTTGTTCGGCTGTTCGTTACCAAATACCCGGAGTACCAGATCTATAATCTCGATGCGCTGACCTATGCCGGTAACCTGGCCAACCTGTCGGACATTGAGCACGCCCCAAACTACACGTTCATCAAAGGTGACATCACCGACGCTAAGTTTCTGGAAGATATGTTCGCCGAACTGTCGCTGGATGGCGTTATTCACCTGGCGGCTGAGTCGCACGTTGACCGGTCCATTACCGATCCTATGTCGTTCGTCTTGACCAACGTGGTTGGTACGGTCAATCTGCTCAATGCCGCTAAAAACAGCTGGGCTGCCAGTGAATCGGGTTTTGACGGGAAACGGTTTTACCACGTATCCACCGACGAGGTGTACGGATCACTCCACAACCCCGAAGACTTTTTCACCGAACAGACGCCTTACGATCCACAGTCGCCTTATTCGGCATCAAAAGCAGCTTCCGACCATTTCGTTCGGGCGTACGGTAACACCTACAAATTGCCGGTTGTCCTGTCGAACTGTTCGAACAACTACGGCCCGAATCACTTTCCCGAGAAGCTGATTCCGCTGATGATTCACAACATCCAGAGCAACAAGCCCCTGCCCGTATACGGCAAAGGCGAAAACGTGCGCGACTGGTTGTATGTCGTTGATCATGCCCGGGCTATCGACGCCGTTTTCCACAAGGGGGCAGCAGGTGAAACCTACAACATCGGCGGGTTTAATGAGTGGAAAAACATTGATATCGTGAACCTGCTTTGCCAGATCATGGATCGCAAACTGGGCCGTCCGGAAGGCACCTCGGCTCAACTCATCACGTACGTTACCGACCGCGCCGGCCATGACCTGCGCTACGCCATCGACGCGAACAAGATCATGAACGAACTGGGCTGGCAGCCATCCCTCCAATTTGCGGAAGGTCTCGAAAAAACCGTCGACTGGTTTCTGGCCAACCAAACCTGGCTGGATAACGTCACGTCCGGCGCGTACCAGAGTTACTACCAGGGGATGTACGCGAACCGTTAATAAAGGCGAAAGAATGAATGAGCGAAAAATAACGCGCTAGATACTCTTTCGCTCATTCATTCTTTCGCTCTTTCACCATTCACCCATTGAAACCATGAAAGGAATCATACTCGCCGGGGGCTCCGGCACACGTCTTCATCCGCTTACGCTGGCCGTATCCAAGCAATTGATGCCCGTATACGACAAGCCCATGATTTATTACCCGCTGTCTATTCTAATGCTGGCGGGCATTCGGGATATTCTCATTATTTCGACGCCCCACGATCTGCCGCATTTCGAAAAACTGCTTGGCGACGGCACACGTATCGGCTGTACATTCACCTATGCCGTTCAACCCAGCCCCGATGGTCTGGCGCAGGCGTTTATCATCGGCGAAGAGTTTATCGGCGACGATAAAGTAGCCCTTGTTCTGGGCGATAACATATTTTACGGATCAGGTCTGTCGAAGCTGCTTCAGGCCAACAACGATCCGGATGGTGGCGTCGTTTATGCCTATCAGGTACATGATCCTGAGCGGTATGGCGTTGTTGAGTTCGATGATCATTTCAACGTCCTGTCTATCGAAGAAAAGCCCGAAAAGCCTAAGTCGAATTATGCAGTGCCGGGTCTGTACTTTTACGATAACGACGTTGTCGAAATTGCCAAAAATATCAAACCATCGCCCAGGGGTGAGTTGGAGATCACGGACATCAACCGCGTCTATCTGGAGAAGGGTAAGCTTAAAGTAGGCGTTCTGGACCGCGGAACGGCCTGGCTCGATACCGGCACGTTTGAATCGTTAATTCAGGCCGGTCAGTTTGTTCACGTCATCGAAGAGCGGCAGGGGCTAAAGATCGGTTGTATCGAAGAGATCGCCTACCGAATGAAGTTCATTGACGCCGAGCAACTCGCCACCATTGCCAAGCCGCTGGTTAAAAGCGGGTATGGTGCTTATCTGTTAAATCTGCTGAAATAGAATGCAGCTTTAGGAGTAGACCAGTGTACAAATAGCAAACACAAAAAACGCCGTAGCAAACTGCTTCGGCGTTTTTTTGTAAACCTAACCTATGAGAAATGTCTTGGCTTATGGCGATGTACGCCAAATGCTACGATACAAAAGTAGTTTGAAGCTGTTGATTGGATGAGCGCAGAAACACTGATTTTGGGTTTAGGAGATTAAACAGGCAGAAGTCCGCACTTTAATACGTAGAACTACGCATTGGTAAATTTTTATACGGTATAACTAATTGACTTTCAGAAAAAGAAGGTGTTTGACGAATCAGGCTTTACGCTTGCATAAAAGAGCGGCTATCGTATTTTAGACCCGCTTTCCGGTTTTATTCACACACCACTAACCAGTTCTATTTCGGACTTCTTTTTTATGAGCGTTTTTACGAAAAATGCAGGGCGCATCCTCGACCCTCAAGAGACAAAAGCCATGACTGGCGCTTACCAGGAGCGCAAGCTGAAAGCAGGTTTGGCTAAAGACGAATACATTCGTTCGGAATATTTTGGCATAAACCAAGTACAACACCTTCTCGATCAACCCGGTTGTATGGGTCTACGCATTCACCATGCCAAGCGGTGGGAAGATGCCGATGGTAAACCTACTGAACCCGGGAAAGGCCAGCTAGTGCCGCGTGTGCTGTTGACGGGCGTCGACGATAAAGGAAAGGATATGCCAATTCATGCAGATAAAGCAGGGATGAAAGATATGGCAAATGGAAATAACGGAGAAATGGCGATTGGCGAAGGATGGACTTGCCCTCAACATTGCGGAGGTAATAATTAAATTATGTGGGATAAATTACTTCAGTTAAGTTCTAAATATCCTATTGATTTACTTTCTTATATAAGTAGTCTTATCCCTATAGCAGCAGGCTTAATTAGAATCAAGCAATTAACTAAACCTGCTGCTTTTATATTATTATTTTTCATCTTCTGTTTTGTTAAAGACACATACGCGCTTTGGTACGTTTTACATGCCCTTAATACAACGTTTATTCAGAATATAGAAACACTTTTTCAATCGTTATTGACTGGTGTTACTTACTACTATTGTTTTGATAAGCGCTTAACAAAACAAGTCATAGCAGTCATAACCTTACTATGTGCTGTTATTATTATAGTCTCTTACGAAGAAATTAACGTTTCTGTTACAGCGCTACTGTCATTCAGATTGCTATCTATCTTTTTATCACTGGCATACTTTAATAAAATTTTGGTTGATATGCGTATCAGAAATGTACTAAGGCATACCTTGTTTTGGTTCAGCGCTGGCTTACTCATTTTCTCTTCTGGTACTTTTTTTATTGTTCTTTTTAGTGAATATTGGTACAAGGATATCAACAAGGTTCCGGCTGAAGTATTTGATAAATATTGGAATGCGAGTCAAATACTATTTATTATTTTCTGCTGTTTCTCAGCTTTAGGTTTATGGTTTAGTAAATACGATAGAGAAAATTTTATTCAGTAAATTATTCGCTACTGGTCAAAGGGTCGTTGTAAAATGACCCTTTTCTTTCTACCATTTGCTCAATTCTGTACGCTACTCATTGATATTCAGTTGAATATTGTCAATCTTTACTGATGCAGCTTTCCTGCAGGTAACCATAATGTCTATAGATTCCGGGTTCGTTATTGCCGTTGGTACGGCCGTGTTGCTGATAATGGCCGTGTTCATTATCATCTTCGTGGCCTATTACCAGCAGAAACAGGCAAAACAACAACTGGCCTACAAAGAATTGCAGGCGCAGCACCGGCGTGACCTGATGGCGGCTACGTTTCGGGGGCAGGAAGAAGAACGAAAACGCTTGGCCGAAGACATGCACGATGGTATTGGCACCATGCTGTCGGTGACCAAAATGAGCCTCAATCAGCTGGAACGGCAGGTTGGGTGTGATGTGCAGCTGAGTTTTCAGTTTCAGAAAACCCGCTCCATGATCGATGAAACCATGACCAACGTTCGGCGAATCAGTCGTAATCTGGTTCCGACAACTCTCGAGCGATTTGGCTTACTGGCAGCTCTCGAAGAACTGGCCGACCGCGCTACCGATACTGACACCGACATTCAGCTAGCCTATACGGAGTCCGAAGTTCCGTTTCCACCCGCTTTGGATCTAATGCTTTACCGGATTGCGCAGGAACTGGTCAACAATGCCATCCGGCACGCCCGCGCCCGGAATGTTATCATTCAATTATTTAGTATCGATAATGAAGTGCGTTTGTCGGTGATTGACGATGGGGTGGGCTTCGACTTTGACGCTGTTACGGAAAATAAGCAGGGTGGCCTGGGCCTGCGAAATATCGAGAGCCGGCTGAGTGTTGTTAATGGACACGTAACGTTTGATGTCGCACCAGGTCGCGGATCGCAGATTCACGTACAGGTTCGGTTGCACGATGCGCAACCCGTTGATTTACTGGTTTAACTTTTTGTTTATACAGTCCTTCCTCAAAAACATGGTTACTACCCTTAACACATCCTCCGCTATGCGGAAAATTAAACTGGCCCTCTGCGACGATCATACCTTGTTCAGAATTGGTATGTCGACAATACTTGGGCAGATTCATGATTTCGAACTGGTTATGGAAGCCGCCAACGGGCAGGAACTGATCGATAAAATTGCCCGCAAACTACCGGATGTGGTCCTGCTCGATCTACAGATGCCGGTGATGGATGGTACCGCTACGGCCGACTATCTGCGGGACAATTTTCCCCTTATTAAAATCGTCGTCTTAACCATGCATGATGAAGATCGGATGGTACTTCACTTACTCGAAAAAGGCGTTAGTGGCTATTTGCTGAAAGACGCCGAAGCTGGTGAAGTGGAAAAAGCTGTTCGGAAGGTAATGGACGAGGGGGTTTATCTGAACGAATTTGTGTCGAAGGCGATGCTTCGTAAAATGACCAACAAAACAACGGTAGCCAGGCCAGTCAATTCGTTTTACAACAGCAAAATTCTTCTTTCCGAGCGCGAAAAAGAAGTGTTGACGCTCATCTGCGAAGGCCTGTCAACGATAGAAATCAGCGAAAAAATATTTCTAAGTCCCCGCACGGTTGAAGGCCATCGGTTACGCATCCTCGAAAAAACCGGAACTAAAAATACGGCGGGTATGGTGGCTTATGCGTTTAAAAACGGCCTTGTTTGAGGGGTTGTGCACTGTGATGTCGGTTGCTTATAACCGACGTCACGATCACACTAAGCTATTAAAGACTCCCTGTTCTCCCGCCATCTACCGGAAGGTTAATGCCGTTGATGGACGCAGCTACGGGCGTACACAAAAACGCAATGGCTGCACCAACTTCCTCCGCCGTGACGAAGCGCCCGGTCGGAATTTCAGCTTCCAGTTGCTTTGCTATTTCTTCTTCCGTCTTGCCGGATGATTTCGCTCGCATGGCTAGGACAGAAGCCAGGCGGGCCGTTTGCGTGTAGCCCGGCAGCACATTATTGACCGTAATACCAAATTGAGCAACCTCCAGCGAAAGTGTTTTGGCCCATTGCGCCACCGCTCCCCGAATGGTATTCGATACGCCTAATCCGACAATCGGTTGCTTGACTGAGGTGGAAATGACGTTGACAATCCGGCCAAAACCAGCCTTCTTCATGGCTGGGAAAACGGCTTGCACCAGTGCCTGATTCGTTAGCAGGTGATTATGGAACGTTTGCACAAATTCATCCGCTTTTGCCTCGATCAGAGGACCACCGGCGGGGCCTCCCGTATTGTTGATCAGAATATGTACCTCGGGGAATTGCGCCAGATGCTGCGTGATGGCCGTTATGACAGCACCTGGACGGCTAAAATCGGCCACCAGATACCGGTGTATCTGGTTCTGTGTTGTATCCAGCTCCGCCAGCGTGGCGCTGAGCGTTTCTTTATTTCGAGCTATCAACACAATAGTCGCACCCAGCAGCGCTAATTCAATGGCCGCAGCCCGACCAATGCCCTGTGTGCTGCCGCAAACGAGAGCCGTTTTTCCGGTTAATATTAGATTCATAACAGAAGAGCGTTTTCGATCCTACCGATCATCAGGACAAACTACGGCCAAAATAGCTAAAAAAACCTCTGGCGTAGTTTTGCGTTTACAAAGTATTAGTTTTGGGCAACTTTGCCCCCAACATCAACCATTTGCATTTAAACAGACCATGTCAAAGACATTAATTATCGTAGTGGTTATTGCCCTCGCTTTGGGTATGTACGGCTGTAGTTCTTATAACGGGTTGGTTCAGACAGATACGAACGTTCAGGAAAAGTGGGCGCTTGTGCAGACCCAATACCAGCGCCGGGCTGATCTGATTCCGAACCTGGTACGCACAGTACAGGGAGCCGCTAATTTTGAGAAAAGTACCCTGACGGCGGTTATTCAGGCCCGGGCCAGTGCAACCCAGGTCAAATTTACGGCTGACCAGCTGACGCCCGAAAACGTTCAGAAATTCCAGGCGGCTCAGGATCAGTTGAGTGGTTCTTTATCACGCCTGCTGGCGGTAGCTGAAAGTTACCCAAACCTGAAAGCCAACCAGAACTTCTCGGAATTGCAGGCTCAACTGGAGGGTACGGAGAATCGGATCGCTGTTTCCCGGAATGACTTTAATGGAGCGGTAAAGACGTATAACCAATCGGTGCGGTCGTTCCCGAACAATATCTTTGCCGGTATCTTCGGCTTCCCCGTGAAAGGCTTCTTCGAAGCGTCGCAGGCTGCCCAGAATGCGCCAACAGTTCAATTCTAATTAGCTTAACGCGGAGTACGGAGTTTGGAAAAGGAACCAATGTCCTGTACCAGGTTTTGTGCTCCGCGCTTCATGCCTTATGCAAACTAACCCTTTCTCGCCCGACGAACAAAAGCGCATTGTGGAAGCCATTCGGCAAGCCGAAAAGGCTACTTCGGGTGAAATCCGGGTGCACGTTGAGCCACACTGCGCCAGTGTTGATCCCATGCAACGGGCCATTGAGGTGTTCGCACATCTGGGTATGAACCAGACTAAAGAACAGAACGGGGTATTGTTTTACCTTGCCTATACCGACCGAAAGTTTGCCATCTTAGGCGATAAAGGGATCAACGCCAAAGTGCCGGACAATTTCTGGGCAAGCACCAAAGACCTGCTCCGTAATCATTTTTCCGCCGGAAATTACGCTGTAGGCCTGAGGCAGGGCATTGAGCGGGCCGGGCAACAGCTGAAACAGTACTTTCCTTACGCCAGCGATGATACCAACGAACTCGCCGACGATATTTCGTTTGACTGACACTGCCGTGAACGTACTCTCTTTTCTTGTTAATACCACCCGACTGCTACGGCTCGGGTTTATTTTCTTACTCGTCGTTGTCTGGCCCGCCACGTTACAGGCACAGGACACGGCTACCGACAATGGAACATCCACTGGCACGGCTATTCCTGACAAACCAAACCCTCCCCGTTTGGTCAATGATTTTGTGGGTATTCTGAATAGTACCGAAAAAGCACAACTGGAGCAGAAACTCCGGGCTTATAACGACTCGACATCCACCCAGATTACGCTTGTTATCGTAAAAACCACCGAACCTTATCCTATTGGCGACTTCGCTTTTCAGGTGGGACGTAAGTGGGGCGTAGGGCAGTCGGGTAAAAATAATGGGCTTATATTAGCTTGGGCCACCCAGACCCGAAAGATCTTCATTGCACCAGGCTACGGCCTGGAAGGTGCTATTCCGGATGCTATTGCCAAACGGATCATTACCAACACAATAGTGCCTGCTTTCAAACAGGAGCAGTACTACCAGGGCCTTGATGCGGCCACCACGGAAATCATCCGGCGTGCCAGCGGGGAATACAAGGCAGATCCGGAATTGAATAGCGATGAGGGGCCGGGCGCGTTTATTTTCATTATACTCATTGGTATCGTCATTGTCTTCATTATTGTCCGGAAAAACCGGGGCGGGGGTAATAACAACAGTCGCGGTGGTGGCTTCGGTGGGCCCATTTTCTTTCCAACATCGACCTATTCAGGTTGGGGTGGTTCTGGTGGCGGGAGCAGTTGGGGCGGTGGCGGAAGCAGCGGTGGCGGCTTCGGTGGCTTTGGCGGTGGTAGCTTCGGTGGGGGTGGTGCTGGGGGCGATTACTAACTAGTTTATTGTCTATCAGCCGTTACAGTTTGCCAGTGAGTACATTGTCTGTGCCGTTCAACGAAAATTTGACTTACAGATCAATGGCTGTGCCTATTTTTGTTGGTTCAGCTATCTCCCTGTATGCTTTTCGTTGTTTGTCGTTACACGCTGCCTTTTCTGCTGTTCCCCTTGCTTGCCTTAGCGCAAACAAATCCGGTCGCGCCCAATACGGCTGAGTCGGATGTTGTTCAGCCGGACTCACTACGCAGTAGTGCTACTGAAGAGGATGTGGTTGAGCCAATGGCTACCGGCCAGTCGGTTATCTTTACCCCGTCGGCAAAGCGCAGAACCATTCGGGCCGTTGAGATTAAGGACAAATTAAAAATAGACGGTCGGTTGGACGAAGCTGACTGGAAGCAGAGTAAGCTTGTTCGGCGATTTGTTCAGGTTGACCCGCAGCAGGGTCGTCCGGCCACATTCGGCACCGATGTACGGGTACTCTTCAATCGCCAGTTCTTGTACATCGCGGCTTTTAATCACGATACACTCGGTCGAAAAGCCCTTCGTGTTCCCAACTTCAAGCGTGATTTTAGCAGTCGGTCGCACGATTTATTCGGTTTGTCCATTGATGGGTTCAACGACCGGCGCAACGCCATGACGTTCGTTTCCAACCCGCACGGTACCCAGCGCGATTTACTTTCCTTCGACGATTTATTGTACGACGAGGATTGGGACGGTTTCTGGAAAGTACGCACCAGCCGGACTGACTCGGGCTGGGTTGCCGAAATACAGATACCCTGGCAAACCCTTCGGTATGCCCGCTCGGCCGACTCGACGCAGGTTTGGGGAGTTAACTTTTTCCGTAACCGTCGGTACTCCAACGAGCTGTCGGCCTGGTCGCCGTATCCAAGAGCGTTTACGTCGAGCCGAATGGAGTACGCCGGGTTGATTACGGGCCTGAAACCGCCCCCGCCATCGCCCAATATTCGTGTTCAGCCTTATGTATTGATCAGCGATGACCGGGCCAATGGAACGGAAATCGGCTACGGGCAGAGCGCCAAGCTCAAACTCGGTGGTGATCTTAAGTGGGCCATTAACCCCAATACGGTACTTGACCTTACGTTAAATACGGATTTTGCCCAGGCCGATGTAGATCGTCAGGTCAATAACCTGACACGCTTCTCGGTGTTGTTTCCTGAGCGCCGGGCGTTTTTTCTGGAAAATGCCAGCCTGTTTGGCGCTGGCTTGCCAGGTAACAACAATACAGGTGAGGGAGGAAGCATGATTATTAAACCCTTCTTCAGCCGGACAATTGGCCTGGCTACGCTTCCGGACGGCACCAGTGCTCCCGTACCCATCGACGCCGGGGCGCGGCTGGTGTATCGCTCACTCAAGCGTAACTATGGCGGCATGGTCATTCGGCAGCGGGGTATTACCGGTAGCCCTGCAACCGACTTTATTGTTGGTCGGTACGTCGAGAACATTGGTAGCCAGAACCGGATTGGTGCTTTGTTCACCCTGAAAAATGTTCATGGTACCGATAGTACCGGAAGCCATCAGAATGGAACATTCGCGGTGGACGGTTTCTTTCGCCTGAACCAAAAGTGGACCTACAATGCCATGCTTATTGGCTCGGCCAGTTCGGGTGGTACCGATCAGGGTGTGTCGGCCTACAGTCAGCTTATTTACCGGACCAATCAACTGGTGGGCTGGTGGACACAATCGCTGGTAACTAAAGGATTCAACCCGGAAATGGGGTTTGTATCGCGGGGAGACGTTATTGCGACCACACCGGGGTTATACCTGGTTAATCGGGGGAAATGGCTGCCTAAGTGGGTGCGCAATTTCGAGCCGGGCGCTTTTGTCGAGCTGTACCATAAAGCATCGACGGGTTACCTACAGGAAGCACAATACACGCTTAACCCCATCTGGCTAACGTTTCAGAATGGCGGGAACCTGGGTTTCTTCCTGAATCCAACTTACCAGCGTCTGGATGATGGCGACTACCGCCCGCTGGATCTGGCTATTGTTTCGAACAAATACCGGTATGTTCGCTACAGTGTCATGTTCGGTACGGATCCATCGAAGAAGGTGTCGTTTCAGTTCAATGGTGAGACGGGCGGGTATTATGACGGTAAACTGAATTACGCCCGGGCGTCGCTCATTTTGGCCCCAATTCCCCACGCAGCGTTTACGTTCAATGCCGAAGCCAACGATTTCCGGCAGGTAGGTGGTTATACAGGAACGGTATCGCTCTACAGTGTCGAGAGCCGAATGGCGGTAAATCCGCGTTTGCAGTTAATCAGCTTCTTTCAACGGAATACCTACAATGAACGAAACGCCTGGAATATCCGGCTTGCGTGGGAGTTTCAGCCACTTTCTTTCCTGTATATCGTTTACAATCGCGGAACCTACGCCGGATCTGTTCGAACAACAGACCGGCAGCAGGAACAGCATATTATTGGCAAACTATCGTACCTGAAGCAGTTTTAGAGCCTACTAGTAGCTTGTTTGGTTTAGATGACCTGTTTTTCGATGAGCAGAATAAACAGGTGGATCACCTTGATGTGAATCTCCTGAATCCGGTCAGCGTACCCAAAATGAGGAACCCGAACTTCAACGTCGGCCTGACCGGCGAGCTTACCGCCGTCTTTGCCGGTGAGCAGTATCACTTTCATGCCTTTCTGGCGAGCAGCCTCAACCGCCCGGATGATGTTGCCCGAATTGCCGCTTGTGCTTAATCCCAGCAAGACATCGCCCTCGTTGCCCAGGCCTTCAACAAAGCGGGAAAAAACAAACTCATAGCCATAGTCATTGCTCACGCAGGAAATGTGGCTGACATCCGAAATGGCGATGGCTGCCAGCGACCGCCGATTGTCACGATACCGTCCCGATAGCTCCTCGGCAAAATGCATGGCATCGCAATGAGAACCGCCGTTGCCGCAGGATATGATTTTACGGCCGTTTTTGAGCGCGTCGGCCATGAGAGCAGCCGCTTGTTCAATAGCCGACAGATGAGCGGGATTGCTCAGAAACGCGTCTAAAACAGACTGGGCTTCGGTTAGTTCCTGGCGAATAATATCGAGCATGGGATAAAGAAGTAAGTAGTGAAGTCGTTTGCCGGGGGGCAGAACGACGTAAACATACGGCCAGCTTACGACTTTATGACGCAGAATTTATTAAAAGACCCAGTTGCGGTAGGCGAGATTCCAGCGTATGGCAAAACTAGCCACCTGATCGGTGTAGCTATCGGGTTTGTACTGGCTATCCTGATAGCGATACAGATAACGCCCTTCCAGAAATACGTTGTGTCGAATCATGTACGATGCCCGGAGGTCGGCGTAAGTAACCACCGTTTTGCGACCCTGACCAATGAAGTTGCCCTCGTCGCGAAAGCGGGAGGTGTAATCTTTTAGAATATTTCCCCCGTAGTTGATGCTGGCGTCTGGATCCGTTCCATACATCATCAGACCAAAAATGCCATTGGCCGACAGGCGTTTACGCTGGTATCGTACAATCCCGAGCCCTTCCACAAAATTGCCGCCCAGCGGGTGAGCCAATGGCTGGCTGTAGTGGGCATAATTGGTCTGGCCGGAAGTTACGGAAGGGGAGGCTTCGTGAGAGTAGGTGTACGGACGAGCTAGGTTAAGCTCCGTCTGAATATCAAGATTGGGTACCGAAAACGCGTCAATGTATTTCGCTCCCAACTGAAATGCAAACTTATTGGTCCAGTCGCCTTTACCCGCCATTAAGGGCTTTAGTCGGAATTCGTCCAGCATAAACTGGGTGTACACCAGAAAATGAGACAGGAAGTTAGCCTTGAAGTCAATGCCGATGAATGCGTTGTCGCTGCTGCCCAGGCTGGACTCAACGTAGCGATACAGAATAATCGGGTTCAGGTAGCTTAAATCAAGGCGGTCCCGGCTAAACACCTCAGCTTCAAATACGCCCAGATTCATGTGGTCGTTTAGGTTGATGCTCAGGTGGTGCATGGCGGCAAACTTGGGCGGAATAAACTTGTCGTCCTGTGGTCGGGGAGCCTGCGTGTTTTGGAGAGACGTAAAGAGGTTTGTGTACTGAATCCGACGACCCAGTTTGGTGGATAGTTTCAGAAATAGATAAGCCGGGCTGTTGTCTGACAGGAATAACGACCTGAACCCATTGCCGAGGAAATTCCGGTCGTGGCCAAACTGCACATTGATGACCTTGAGCGTATTGAACGTAATGTAGCCCCGAGCCGTCAGGAAATCGGCACCCGTTGTCCGATAGGGCTTCACAAATCCTTCGCCCGGCGCTGTGGGCTGTGCTGTACCGGATACATTTCTGTCTTGACCATACGTCAGGCCATATTGCTGAATATACTCCGGGTAAATAGCCTGATTGTCGGCGAAGTACGTATAAAACCCGAGTTTACGACCAATAGTACCCCGAATTTCGAGTCCTCTTGTATTGACGAACTGCGCCTGACTGCCGGTATTCAACGTTGTGGTTGAGCCAGAGATGTTTTCGGCGCCAAAACCAAAATACAGAACCGGGTTAACGTGAAGGTCAACATCGGGCGTTTGCAGGTTGTAAAAATCAGCCTTCTTCCGATAAAAATGGGTTAGAAATGGTTTTTTGCTGTCGCCGGGGCCGGCTTCAGGCCTCAGGTGGCGCGTAAATGGATCGGGCTTTAGGGAGTCGCGGGGGGCTACCCATTCCCAACTGTCATTACGCAGGTAATCAAAATTGAAGTAATCCGTATCCGAAAAGTCGCGGGTAGGGTGAGCGGCTGCGCTGTCGGTGAGTTGAATGATACTCTGCCGGTTGTATGGTTTCACGGAGCTGTGAAACCCTTCGGCCCACTTGTTCTGGCGAATCTCGAGCCGGTCAATTATATGGTAATAATCTGCGTTGAGCGGCACAAATGGGCTTTGTGCCCGAACCGAAAACGAAAGGAAAAGCGAACAGAAAAGATAAACGTTTAGGCGCATGTAACTTACTGACTGGCGGTGTTATTAGGCTTATTCTGGTGGATCGGTGCAGGCTATAGGCCGGTTAAATTAGGGAATTGGTTTGGATATACGCCAACCTTGCGGCTAAATTACACCGAAAGAAGCCTTTATACTATGTTTGTTCTGACGCAGCAACCCTCATTAGCGAACCACTACATAGCCGAACTTCGTGATGTGGCCATTCAACAGGATCGGATGCGCTTTCGGCGAAATCTGGAACGACTTGGTGAGTTGATGGCCTACGAAATCTCAAAGACGTTGTCGTATCAAACCATAGCTGTAAAAACTCCTCTGGGTACTGCCCACACGCAGGTTCTTCGTAAACAGCCGGTATTAGCGACTATTATGCGGGCCGGTTTGCCCTTTCATCAGGGATTTGTCAATTACTTCGATCAGGCGGAGAATGCCTTCGCGGGTGCTTATCGGGGCTACAGCGCTGAGGAAAATGATGAATTTGAAATTGCCATGGACTACATCGTGAGCCCTGACTTAAGTGGAAAAACGCTTATCCTCTGCGATCCGATGCTGGCCACGGGCCGTTCGCTCGAAAAAGTTTACCATGCTCTGTTGCGATATGGAATTCCGGCGCAAACCCACATTGCCGCCGTCATTGCCAGTCCGGAGGGCGTCCGTCATGTGCAGCAGCAATTGCCGCAATGCCACTTGTGGCTCGGCGCCGTAGACGATCACCTAAACGAGCATTCGTACATAATACCTGGCCTGGGCGATTCCGGTGATCTGTCGTACGGGGGGAAAGTATAAGTCGGGGTGACCAAAATCTCAGACACAAATAACGGGCTCCCTTGCTGACAGAGGAGCCCGTTGTTTGTGCCAACTAATTACCGAAGATCGACTACCTCCACGCCTGGATACTTTGCCTTATCGAAGGCAAAGAAGGTGTCCGGTACGTTTACATTGGGTGTAAACTTGGTGATCGTATAAGACGTCTGTTTGCCGTCCTTGTTGGTAATCATCCAGCTACGAATCGACTTGTCCGCTTTATCGACCGACATCTGCACGGTTTTGATGGCGCTCTTGGGTCGATTGGATGTCAGTTCGATTACTTCCAGCGTGCGCCCAGCCCGTTTCTGCTCTTTCAGAAAGCGGTAGTCGAAGCCGCGCTTATAGATGGTGTAAATCTGAGCCGGATTGAACTCACTGTTACCACTGGCATCGTAATCCTGCACGTTTACTTCGTTCGATTCTTTGATGTACGTAGACATTGTTTTGCCATCGGTGAACACTTCCTGACCACCCAGGGAGAGCCGGAATTTCTCGTTTTTCACCGTCAGGTCTCCTTTGTAGGCGTCTTTTGCTGAACCACCCACGGTGAAATTTGCCTGATATGATTTCAGCGCCTTGTATTTGTTACTCATCGCGTCCAAAATGCCCTGCGCCCGTTTGTCTTTCTGAGCAAAAGCAGGGAGCGTCATCACGAACGCCAAACTTAGCATCCAAGCTATTTTCTTCATGTTCATTGATCGTACCGTCTTGTTTAG
The DNA here is from genome assembly GCF_054776635.1 of Spirosoma lituiforme. Lineage (NCBI taxonomy): Bacteria > Pseudomonadati > Bacteroidota > Cytophagia > Cytophagales > Cytophagaceae > Spirosoma > Spirosoma lituiforme. Next base: position 289,788 of record NZ_BAAHBO010000003.1, on the reverse strand, counting down.
TCTGCCCGATTGATTCGATAAACCGGGCGTTTTATTCTTAGACGGGTAAACAAGGGGAAAAGTTTAATCTATTTACCTGTCACCGATTACTCACCTTTCAGGCGTTTCAGAATCTCCTCCAGGGTTTGCAAATCTTGAACGAGTACATCCCGGGCTTTGCTTCCTTCAAAGGCACCCACAATTCGAGCGGCTTCCAACTGATCGACCAGGCGACCGGCGCGATTATAGCCCAGCTTGAGTTTGCGCTGAATCAAGGATGTACTACCCTGCTGATGAAGAACAATAAGGCGGGCTGCCTCGTCGAACATGGGGTCACGATTGGCCATGTCCACATCCTTATCCTCGCCCTGACCGCCATCGTCGCCGACAAATTCAGGGAGAGCGTAGGCATCATCGTAACCACGCTGATTCCCGACGAATTCGCAGATGTCTTCGATTTCGTTGGTATCGACAAAGGGGCACTGCAAACGAATGATGTCGGAGTTAGACGAAAGCAGCATATCGCCCATACCCACCAGTTGCTCGGCACCACCCGCATCCAGAATGGTCCGTGAGTCAATTTTGGATGTCACTTTGAAGGATAAACGGGCCGGGAAGTTAGCTTTGATCAAGCCCGTAATGACATTGACCGACGGGCGCTGGGTAGCCACAACCAGGTGAATGCCAATGGCCCGGGCCAACTGAGCCAGTCGGGCAATGGGCTGCTCAACTTCCTTGCCGGCCGTCATCATCAAGTCGGCCAGCTCATCAATGATCAGGACAATGTACGGCAGGAAGCGATGGCCTTTTTCCGGATTGAGCCGCCGTTTGACAAACTTGGCGTTGTACTCTTTCAGATTCCGGCAACCAGCGTCTTTAAGCAAGTTGTACCGGTTATCCATCTCGATACAAAGTGAGTTGAGCGTATTGACCACCTTCTTGGTATCGGTAATAATGGGCTCGTCGGAGTCGGGTAACTTGGCCAGAAAATGCCTTTCCAGCTTATTAAACAACGTAAGCTCCACTTTTTTGGGATCAACCAGCACAAGTTTGAGCTGCGATGGGTGCTTCTTGTAAATCAGCGAGGTAAGCAGCACGTTCAGACCAACGGATTTCCCCTGACCGGTAGCACCAGCCATGAGCAAGTGCGGCATTTTGGCCAAGTCAGCTACGTATATCTCATTCGAGATCGTTTTTCCCAGCACAATGGGCAGGTCGAACTTGCTGTTGTCGAACACGTCGCTCGTAATGACCGACCGCATGGAAACCATTTCGCGGTTTTTGTTCGGTACCTCGATCCCGATCGTTCCCATACCGGGCATGGGAGCAATAATCCGGATGCCGAGGGCCGATAAACTCAGGGCTATATCATCTTCCAGGCTCTTGATCTTGGAAATTCTGACTCCCTTGGCCGGAATAATTTCGTACAGCGTAACCGTTGGTCCGATAGACGCCTGTATGGAGTCAATTTCAATCCCGAAGTTGCGCAGTGTATTTTCGATCTTCTCTTTGTTGGCCGTCAGTTCATCATCCGAAACCTGCGCCTTCCGACTGTTTGGGTAGTCGGTCAGGAGCGTAGCAAGCGGGTACTGGTACTGCGGCAAATCGAGTGTTGAGTCGTATAACCCGTGCGTTGCTACCAGATCGTCCTCTTCGAATGGATCGGGTTCAAACGTGGGGGCGGGCACGGCACTAAGCTCTTCGGTGGTGTCACCGTTGTTGACGGTCGTATCCCGATTTTTGATGGTGAGCGTAACCCCGGTGGTTTGCGCAATGACTTCGGGTAGTGAGGTGGCTGGCGCAGGCTGTTCGACAGTTGGTACAGCATCCGGCACAACGGGGCGAACCGGGTCAGGTACGAACACATGAACCGGCTGGCTGGCTGTCATGACCGGCTCGGGATCTTCTTCATCGACAGGCTCAACCTCGTCCTCCTCTTCAGGCTCCAGCTCACTCTCGGCGTACGTCTGCAACGGATCATCCGAGCGCATTCGGGTTCTCGGCTGGGTAGAACGGGAAAAGTCCGGTAGCTTGATATGCCGGACATCGAAAAAATAAACGACGAAAAAGAACAATAGAAAGCCGATAAAGGCCAGATTACCCCAGCCGAACAAACTGTACAGCACCTCATTGATTTCGTAGCCGATGCCTCCGCACCAAACACTGGCCGTTTCGGCAGAGTCGGTAACCAGCACCATGTAACCCAGCATGAGGCTGCACCAAACGGCGGCAAACAGTAAGGCTTTGGTTGCCCGGCCTAACGGCACCAGCTCACTGCCAAAGGTTAGTTTGTAGCCCGACAAAAAGACGATAACGGGTATGGCCAGTGCGCCCACGCCAAACCAGCGGAACACGAACACCTGGGCTATATAGGCTCCTACCAGCCCAACCCAGTTGCGCGTTTCGGTGCCGGTTTCGACGAGTGGCTCGGAGAATGCTGCGCCGACCACGCTTTGGTCGGCCGGCCCATTGATGAGGTAGGAGATAAACGCAACCATCAGCCCCAGCGCCAGCCCCATCAGCAGCATGCCCAGAGTTAAGGCCGAGCGTTGGTCAGTTAGCCAGCGATCAAGGGCGGCACCCCAATTGAAGGACGGGGTTTTGAACCGACCGGATGATTCGCCATCCCGGTTGACTCGCGGACGGGGTTCATTGCGTTCGGCCGGACGTCGGATTGTATTCTGACGCGGTGATGTAGTTGGTTGTGCCATACGTTGGGTTATGGGCGGTCACTGCAGGTAAATTTCCCACTTTTTAACGAGAAACTACGACAAGAAGAGGTATAGAGAAGTAATAAAAAAGACCGTACGGTAGGTAATCAAATGAGAGAAGCCGTAACGGGCTACCGTTCGCTTATCAATGCTTTGTTGATGCGTTTAGCGAGGGCTGGACCTTCGTAAATAAAACTGGTGTACACCTGTACTAAACTGGCCCCGGCCGCTAACTTTTCTTTGGCATCGGCGGGTGTGGCAATACCGCCAACGCCGATGATGGGAAACGAACCACCCGATTGCTGGTGTAAATAGCGGATCACGTCCGTAGCGCGCTCGCGTAGCGGTTGCCCGCTAACCCCGCCTGCGCCCACCTGGGCAATGGTGGTCGCATCGGTTGTCAGACCCTCCCGACTGATGGTTGTGTTGGTGGCAATAACGCCCGCAATGCCGGTTTCGGCGACAATCGCAATGATGTCGTCCAACTGGCCATTTGTCAGGTCGGGGGCAATTTTCAGGAGAATGGGTTTGGGTGCTGGTTTCTGGCGGTTTTCCTGTTGCAGCGCTGCCAGCAAGCGCGTGAGGGGCTCCCGCTCCTGCAAGTCACGCAGGCCGGGGGTGTTGGGCGAACTGACGTTAACAACGAAGTAATCGACCGCATCAAACAGCTCCCGAAAGCTGAGGAGGTAATCCGTTAGCGCATCCTCATTGGGGGTATCTTTATTTTTGCCGATATTTCCACCAATAATGACGTGTCGGTTTCCCCGATTTTTTGCAAAATGCCGTATACGCTCGGCAGCCGGACCAGCCCCCTTGTTGTTAAAGCCCATTCGGTTAATCAACCCACCGTCGGCTTTCAACCGAAACAGGCGAGGACGTGGATTGCCGGGCTGGGGGCGGGGCGTTACCGTTCCGATTTCAACAAAGCCAAAGCCCAGATCACTTAACTCGCTGATTAGCTCGGCATTTTTGTCGAACCCGGCGGCCATACCCACTGGGTTCGGGAACGTTAATCCAAATACGGTGCGCGCCAACCGGTTGTCGTCAACTACGTAGAACTTCCGGCAAAGCCCCGATACGCCCGGAATGGACAAGGCTATCTGCAACAGGCGCGTAACGGTATGGTGAATGGTTTCGGCATCAAAGCGGAACAGTATGGGCAGAATGATGTGCTTGTACATACCGGCAAAGATACTATAGGGCCGCCCGTCCCGGTTGGTTTAGCCCATAGAATCTTTGTATAACGTAATTTCTCTATCGGGACAAGCAACGTTTGCTATCCGAACAGGTCCGATGACAGATAGCGGTCGCCCCGGTCGCAGATGATGCAGACAATAATACCGGACTCAATTTCCTGCGCCAGCTGAAGGGCCGCGTGAACTGATCCGCCACTGCTCATACCCGCAAAAACACCCTCAACGTTCGCCAGCTTACGGGTCATCAGGGTTGCCTCATCGGCTGAAACTTCCATAATGCGGTCAACGCGCTGGGGTTCGAAAATTTTAGGTAGGTACTCGGTCGGCCATTTTCGGATACCCGGTATCGATGAGCCATCCGTAGGCTGACAGCCAACAATCTGTACGGCCGGATTTTGCTCTTTCAGGTAACGCGACGTACCCATAATGGTACCCGTGGTGCCCATCGATGAAACAAAATGAGTCACTTTTCCGTCGGTATCACGCCATATTTCAGGACCCGTGGTGCGGTAGTGAGCGAGGTAATTATCGGGGTTGGCAAACTGATTGAGCATCAGGAAGCCGCCCTTCTCCACTTGTGCTTCCGCGTAGTCACGAGCACTTTCAATGGTTTCGGTCAGGGTAACCTTGGCACCGAACGCTTCCATGGTCAGCACGCGCTCCCTGGTTGAATTTTCGGGCATGACCAACTCAATGGGAATATCATACAGTCGCGCAATCATGGCGAGGGCAATGCCCGTATTACCACTTGTCGCTTCAACCAGGGTCATGCCCGGCTGGAACTCACCGCGGGACAAAGCACCCTGGATCATGCTGACGGCGGCTCTGTCTTTTACGCTGCCACCCGGATTATTGCCTTCGAGTTTACCGTATACTGTAACGTTGGGATTTGGATTCAGACGGTTTAACTCAACCAAAGGGGTATTACCGACTAAATCGAGCAAGGTTGCCATGCTGATTCGTAGAGGATTGTTACTTAGCTGTCAATGAGAAAGCCACTTAATAAGTTCGTAAGTGATGCGTTTTTGGCATAAACAACCCATTGAGAACGAATTGCTCACCTGATCGCACGTAATGTTCGGGTGAGTACTATTACCACATGAACTAAATTTATTTAATGACTAATTGCTTGAAAATGAAAAATTTGTAATTTGCTCTTACTGCAAGGTAAGTACAGGTTACATGCTAAGTAGTAGAAGCAGTCCAACTATTCACACGTTTAACAAATCAGGTATATGAGAGCAACTGTCGTTACTCATCCACTCTCGAAAGGGCATGTCGAAAAACTCGCGGGCCAGTTTTCCATGTCAGACCTTACGCTTCCATTCTGGGGGTGCCGCAAAAAAATGCCGATGCACCGGATCGTGCGTCTGGAGGGCGAAGGGAACTACACCATATTTCATTTTTCGGACGGTAGTCAGTTGATTGTATCACTGACACTGAAAAAAATGGAAGGTCGCCTGTCGCCCAAAGTCTTTGCCCGACTGCATAAAAAGAACATTATTAACTTATTGTATCTGGACAGCGTCCATCCCGACCAGCAGCAGTTGAGTGTGAGCCTCATCAACGGTGACCGGGTTGAGGTATCCCGCCGGAAAGCCAGCCGATTTATCAAACACCTCAAGGGATTCCAGCAGGAGCTGTCAACGCTGAATACGCTGGAGCTGGTAGCATAAACATAGCCGCTAGGTTAAGGGAAAATAAGCTGGGCAGGCAGGTTCGTAAGGACACGAACCTTACCCGTAGTTCGTGAGGGCACGAACTACGGGTATAATTATTTTTTCAGTTTTTCCAGCTCTTCATCCCGCAGAGGCCGACGTAGAATTTTGCCGACGTTAGACTTGGGCAGTTCAGGCCGGAACTCAATGATCCGTGGTACTTTGTAGGGCGTTAGGTTCTCCCGGCAAAATGCCTTGATGGTATCTATTTCCAGATTCGGATCTTTTTTGACGACGAATATTTTAACGACTTCCGTCGACCGTTCGTCGGGTACCCCAATGCAGGCTACTTCGAGAACGCCGGGGCACTGCGATACAACATCCTCAATTTCATTCGGGTACACGTTGAAGCCCGATACAAGGATCATGTCTTTCTTGCGATCAACGATCTTGAAGAAACCATCTTCATTCATGACGCCAATGTCGCCCGTTTTGAACCAGTCCCCCAGCATGGATTGGGCCGTTTCTTCGGGACGCCGGAAGTAACCCAGAAATACCTGCGGCCCCCGCGCCACAATCTCACCGGCTTCGCCAACGCTGGCATCCGTGCCATCTTCCCGAATGATTTTCATATCGGTGCTGGGCCAGGGAATGCCAATCGTACCAACCCGTACCGTACCGTCGACCGGGTTTGAGCAAAGCACGGGCGATGTTTCGGTCAGACCATACCCTTCGCAGGGAACATTGCCGGTGAGTTTGGCCCATCGTTCGGCTACGGCTGTCTGTAGGGCCATGCCGCCCGCTGACGTAACTTTCAGGGAACTGAAGTCAACTTCGTTAATGCGGGGGTGATTCAGCAGGCCATTGTACAGCGTATTGACGCCGGTAAAAGCCGTTATCCGGTACTTTTTCAGATCGTCGATGAAGGCGTTCAGGTCGCGCGGATTAGTGATCAGCAAGTTCATGGAGCCACTTTTCAGGGACGCCAGTGCATTTGTCGTAAGGGCATATACGTGGTAAAGGGGTAAGGCGGCTACGATAATACCCTCGCCATCGGGCGTGCCGCCCGGCTTCATCCAGTAATGCTGGCCTTCTACATTGGCAATGATGTTTCGGTGGGTCAGCATAGCCCCCTTCGAAACGCCTGTTGTTCCACCCGTGTACTGAACAAAGGCCAGATCGGTATTCTGAATCGGTACGGGCCTGAACGGCTGGCTACTTCCCCGGCTCAGCGCATCGTTGAATGAAATGGCGTCGGGCAGGTGGTAGGCAGGAACCAGTTTCTTCACGTATTTGACAACGGCATTGACGATCTGCTTTTTGGGAAAGCCCAGTAAATCGCCGAGCTGCGTGATGACAACGTGCTGAATCTCCGTTCGGGCGAGGATTTTCTCCAGATTACTGGCAAAATTACTGAGAATGACAATCGCTTTGGCCCCGGAATCCTTGAACTGATGCTGCATTTCGCGGGGCGTGTACAGCGGGTTTGTATTGACCACGGCCAGCCCGGCCCTGAGTGCTCCGAACATCGCGATGGGATACTGGAGCGTATTGGGCATTTGAATGGCAATACGATCTCCTTTCTGTAGCTTCAGACCATTTTGCAGAAACGAGGCAAACTGTGCCGACAACTGATCCAGTTCGCCAAAGGTAATTTCCTTACCCATGCAGGCATAGGCGGGTCGGTTCGTAAATCGCCGGCATCCCTCTTCCAGCAAAGCGGCCAGTGACGTATAGGCATCAGGGTTAATTTCGTCGGGAATGCCTTTTGGGTAAAAACGGCGCCAGGGGTGGGGATTTATTGTCGATTGAGTATTCATGTCGCGTGTAGGTTTAGTGCAGAAATAGATTCGGATCGAAATCAATCAGTGCGTTTATTGGCAAACGGGCGGACAACTTACGTCAGGCTTACTATCATTGACGCGTACAACAAAACTAAGTAAATTGTTCAATTCTCTACGCCTGACCACGAACCTTTCCGGGAAGTAAAGACAAACGCCGGGACTCAAAAAGCCCCGGCGTTTGTCGTACCCATTGGCATACGTATTCTGCCGCTTGTAATAAAGTGTCTGCTGGCGTGCAACATTAAACCAATTTCTCGCGTCATTGGTCTGACGCTTTAACCGCGTTTAAGTTAAGAAAAGAGTGCAGAAACGCCGGGCCACGATGAGTTCGGCGTTTTTTGGTCTTATGCACTACGGGCAATATACGTAATATATTTCAGTAACAGATCTATCATTTGGGTATTCGTTTGGCATACCAGGTCATTTGTCCGCGGTGATTGGCGTAATGCTCGGTTACGTGAAACCATTTGCAGTAGTTGTTCCAATCCCAATCCTTGGTTTCGCCGGCCAAGAGCCAGGCATCGTCCCGTTTTTTCATTTCGGCTTTCGTCGTGGCTCTAACATCGGCAAACGCATCTTTGTAATAACTCAGCGGATTGCCTTTGATCTGCTTTCGGGCGGCTTCTCCCAACTCCATGGCCACAGTCCATTTGCTTTTGTTGGCATCCGAGAAATCCTTGAGGTTATGGAATGTTACATCCTGATAAAGAACCTCCGTAGCCGCCAGATGAAGCATCAACGAGCCGATGGTATTGGACTCCTGATCGAACAGATAGTCCAGTTGCTCAACGGTTAGCTTGGCATTGTACTTTATAACGCTATCGCTCACCCAGTCCAGCATGGACAGCAAGGTTCCGATTTGCGGGGTGAACCCGGCCTGTGGACCAATATGATTGATGTTCGTGGCATCCGCTCCGGAATTGGCCAATCCGGGCGTGGGTACTACGAGGGTACTGGCCCCGATGCCATACATGACCAGATTAGTCACAAACTTCCGTCGGTCGTATTGCTTGTTGTTCATAAAACTTTATCGTCTAGAGTCGTCATCGTTCCAATCGGTACGGTAAGTACAGAACTTCTCGATTCTTCTCGTCGGGGAAGTTAGTAAGCGGTCATGCAACGCGGTTTTTTTTCATGCTCCTTGTGCACTGATCTTTTTTGGGCAGGTGTACGGGCAAACCGGTCCGGCCAATGAGCGGACATCAGCGTTGAGCTTAGACAATACCTGAATAAATGTTAAATAATTGTAAATCAGATGTTTGTTAACATTTCTTAACAGGCGGAGGGCTCCATTTGAACGGTTCTCCGGTGTAGTTTTGGCGGCTACTTACACAACTTTATGTCGCTAACGCTATACCCGTATGATCCCTTTTAACCGACTGAATACCATCCTTGGATGGCTCGCTTTCGCCACAGCGCTCGTCACGTATACCCTGACCGTTGAACGAACGGCCAGCTTCTGGGACTGTGGCGAGTTCATTGCTGCTTCCTTTAAACTTCAGGTCCCTCATCCGCCCGGAGCTCCGTTTTTTCTCTTACTGGGCCGCACTTTTTCCATGCTCTCCCTGGGTGATCTGACCAGAGTAGCCTACTGGATTAATATGACCTCCGTACTGGCCAGTGCCTTTACCATTCTGTTTCTTTTCTGGACCATTACCCTGCTCGCCCAGAAGCTAATCGGTAAACCGGTCAGTGAATACACCAGCGCCGATTCGATGCTGGTTATTGGTACGGGTGCTGTAGGGGCGTTGGTCTACACGTTTTCCGATACCTTCTGGTTTTCGGCCGTTGAAGCCGAAGTGTATGGTATGTCGTCCTTTTTCACCGCTATTGTGGTGTGGGCCGCTTTTAAATGGGAGCGCATTGAGGACGAAGCCGCAGCCAACCGATGGCTCATTTTCATGGCGTACCTGACTGGGTTGTCTATTGGCGTCCATTTGCTGAATCTGGTAGTTGTTCCGGTTCTTGCACTCATTTATTACGCCAAAAAATACCCGGTGCCAACGTTCTGGGGTGGCGTAATGGCACTGGGCATCGGGCTGGTTGTCCTGGGTTGCATCAACGCAGCTATTCCGGGTCTGCCCGCTTTGGCCTTTGTGGTCGAGCGGTTGTTTGTCAATACAATTGGCTTGCCATTCAACTCCGGGGTAATCGTCTTTAGTCTGGCTCTGATGGGAGCCATCGGGTATGGGATCATCGGGTCTATTCGGCGGCAACGGGTTGTCCTGAATACGGCCTTACTGGCTCTGGCGTTTCTGCTGATTGGGTATACGTCGTACTTGCAGGTGCTGGTGCGGGCCAATTTCAACCCGCCCCTCAACGAGAATGACCCCTCCGAAGTGCTGAACTTCCGGGCCTACCAGAATCGGGAGCAGTATGGTAGTCGTTCGATACTGTACGGACCGGTTTTTACCGCCCGGCCAATTGACCAGAAGCGCGGAGCACCCATGTGGAAGCGGGAAAAGGGCAAATACGTCATCTTCGATTACCAGCCGGAATACATTTACGCGCCCGGTGATGAGATGCTGTTTCCCCGCCTGTACAGCAGCCAGCAGAACCACCCTGAACTGTACCGACAGATGCTCGGGCTAGCCGAAGGGCAAAAGCCCACCATGGGCGATAATCTCAAATTCCTGTTTACGTACCAGCTGAGCCATATGTGGTGGCGCTACCTGATGTGGAACTTTGCCGGTCGGGAGAGCGACGAAGACGATGCGGGCTATTTACTACCCTGGTCATCCGATCAGCTGGCACCGGACCTGCTGAAAGCCAACAAGGCGCACGACAACTTTTACATGCTACCGTTTGTGCTGGGCTTGCTGGGTAGCCTTTATCAGTACAAACGTCGGCGTCAGGACTGGCTGATCGTGAGTTTATTGTTTCTGATAACGGGCATTGGCTTACAGGTCTTTCTAAACTCACCGCCCGCCGAGCCGCGGGAACGCGATTACATCTATGTCGGCTCGTTTTACTTCTTTGCGATCTGGCTTGGCCTGGGCGTTACGGCCATTGCCGACGGATTACGTACAGTCCTGAAGTCGGCCCGGCTGCGGAACGAACTGGTGCTGGGGATGTGCTTACTGGTACCCGTCATGATGTGCGTCAAAAGCTGGGATAACCACAACCGGGATCATCGCTTTCACTCCGTCGACTTCGCCAAAAATATGCTCAACTCGTGCGCACCCAATGCGATCCTGTTCACCGAGGCCGACAATGATACCTTTCCGCTTTGGTACGTTCAGGAGGTAGAGAATTTTCGTCGTGATGTGCGCGTGTGCAACTTGAGTCTGCTGGGTACGGAATGGTATATTCAGCAAATGAAGCGGAAGATCTATGAGTCCGATGCCGTGCCGATGTCGCTGGAATTCGATCAGTTCAACAAGGGAAAAAACGACATTATTCCTTTTTACGAAATTCCCGGTGTAAAAAGCGGGATTGATCTGAAACAGTATGTCAATCTGGTAAAGACTAACAGCCCGGCCATCCAGCTGCCGCTCACCAGTGGCGATATGACCAATGTATTGCCCTCGTCCATTCTCTATCTGCCGATCGATAAGAAAGCCGTTAACCGGGCCCGGTTTGTTTCGCCCGAACTGAAACCGCTGCTTAAGGATACCCTGCAATGGACCCTGGGCAAGAAAGATCTTTATAAACCCGATCTGATTATGCTGGATGTGATTGCGACCAATAATTGGCAGCGACCCATTTATTTTTCGAGCACCCTGACCACGGCGCATTACCTGGGCTTAAAGAATTACATGCAACTGGAGGGCTACACCTACCGCCTGATGCCGGTGGCCGTGCCGGGTGCGACGGATGGCTACGTCAACGCTAAAATTATGTACGAGAACATGATGCACAAGACCAGCTGGCGAGAACTCGACAACCCCGACGTGTATTACGACCAAACCTACAAAGGGCCGCCCGTGGTGTCGGCCCGGCTGGCGTTTTTCCGGCTGACCGATCAGCTGCTGCGCGAAGGCCAGACCGATAAAGCGCGTGACGTGCTGAATTTCTCCCTGAAGGTGATGCCGGACAAAAGCCTGCCCTATGACCAGATTTCCTCTAACTACGTACGGTTTCTGTTCGCCCTGAATGAACCCGCTAAAGCATTGGCCATCGCCGATACAATGGCTACCCGCGCCGATCAGAATCTGACCTACACCAAAAGCGGACAGGGGCGGTTCAGTAGCCCCAACGCGGATTTATACATTCTGCAAACCATCGTCGACGCGTGCAGAGAAGCAAGCCAGTCTGTGGCCGCGGCTAAGTATGAAGCTCTTTCTAAAAAGCATCTTCCTGACTTCGGCTGATAGGTTTTGACCAAATGGACGGCTGTACTAAAGTGGACGTTTGCTGTCCATAATCGTACACATTTATCGTACGGTATTAAGGGCGAGTCCTGACTGCCAGTTTGTTAATAGTCTGGTACAGTAGTTGACTCCTGAATCTGAGTGGGACACCATGCCCCATTGGACTGCAGTAAACTTCGTTTAGGTTAAGAAAAGAGAGAAAACCATTCCCGACTTGAGGAATGGTTTTTTGTTTACGGGTAACCCGGTAGACAGGCTTACGCACAGGTAACCCGCCGTCAGGGCAGAAAAAAATGAACCGGGGCTGTAATGTTTCTCCCGGTGAGTCGTCTTTGCTGCAAAGGCCTGAAAATATTTTTAACCCAGGATGCAACCCGAAAGGCACGAGTTCTATCCTTACTCCAACAAACGAATAAGACTGGAAACCGGAACCGTCATATTCGTTCACAAACCTTAATTCAGCCCCACCTACCGACTTAACCCCAACAGGTTTAATCGATCCTATAGTCTGATGAAACATCTTTTCACGCTGCTTCTGCTTGGCGTATGGGCGACTAGTGCCCAGGCTCAGGCCATTCATTCCGGAAAATTGACGGGGTCGTTGACCGACTCAACGACAACAAAGCCCGTTCCCTTTGCGACAGCGGCCCTCATGGACGGGGCCAGGCTGGTGACGGGTACCACCACCGATGGGGCCGGGTCATTTGTGCTACCCAACATACCAGTGGGGTCTTATACGCTTATGCTATCGTTTGTCGGCTATCAAACCAAACGAATACCGGTTACCCTCACTGCCGATCAGCCAGTACGTCAGCTTGGCCCCATTCTGCTGATGACAGAGGGAAAAACGCTTGGCGAAGTAGCAGTAGTCGGGCAAAAGGCGCTGGTGGAAGATAAAGGCGATCGCCTGGTGTACAATGCCGAAAAAGACATTTCCAACGCGGGTGGTACGGCTGCGGATGTCCTGCGAAAAGTGCCTACCCTAAGTGTCGATCTGGATGGTAACGTGCAAATGCGGGGCAACGGTAATATCAAAGTTCTCATTAACGGGAAGCCTTCGGCCATGATGGCCCGTAATCTGGCTGATGCCCTGCGCCAAATGCCCGCTAACGTCATCAAATCCATTGAGGTAATTACCAGCCCCGGCGCTAAATACGATGCCGAGGGCTCCGCCGGAGTCATCAACATCATCACCAAAAAAGCACTGGAGGGATTCAACGGATCGGTAAATGCGACGGCGGGGAATTTGAACAGGGGCGTGGGAACGAACCTGAACCTGAAGCGGAAGAAATTCGGCTTGTCCCTTTCCGCCAATGGCTACCAGTTTCGTAATATTCGCGAAAGTCAGTCGACGCGGACAACCCTGATGCCCGTTAGCGATGGACCCAGCCAGTCATTGAACATTCTGACCCAAAGCAGCCAGGCCGATAACACGGGCACGGGGGGCTATGGCGAGATGAGCGTAGATTATGATCCGGACTCGACCAATCATATCAACTTTGCCGCCAACGTATGGGGGGGATCCTATCCCAGTAACAGTTCGGTCTTCAACCGGCTCACCAGCCCCGCGGGCGATGTACTGCAAGCCTTCCGAAATGACGTCCGGTTCGTTAACCCGTATGGCAACGGACAGCTTGATCTGGGCTATACGAAAACGTTTAAAAAGCCTGGTCAGGAACTGTCCGTATTGACGCAGTTCAGCCGGATGCCCGACAATTACTTTTATGATACGGATCGGTACAGTCTCTCCGAGGCTCTGATCTATCGCCAGCACAGCACCAACTACAGCAGCAATAAAGAGTACACGGCGCAGGCAGATTACACGCATCCGTTCACCATCAGGGGCGCTCGTGATACCACTGATATCAAACTTGAAGTCGGGCTGAAGGCTATTCTGCGTGATATTGGCAGCGAATACCGCGTCACACAGTCGCTGGATGGCCAAAGCCTTATGCTCCCCGATTCGACCCAGTCGAACGATTTCAATTACATACAGAAAGTTTATTCGAGTTATACCTCGCTGCGGATAGACACCAAACGCCATTGGAACCTGAATGCCGGAGCTCGCTTTGAACACACGGCTATTCAGAGCGACTTTGTTACGAGCAAAACAAAGCTGTTCAGTCAGTATAACAACCTGATTCCAAGCATTACGCTGTCAAAAACAATCAAGACAAACACGTTCAAGATCAGCTATACCCAGCGAATTCAACGCCCGCTGGTTTGGTACCTGAATCCGTGGCTCAACCAGAGTGATCCAAAGAATATTCAAACGGGCAACCCGCTGCTCAATCCGGAGTTAAGCCACGCCACGGAACTGGCGTATAGCCTGAGTGCCAAGAATGGATTGTCCATTAACACATCCCTGTACTGGCGATTGACGAACAACGCCATCGAATACCTGTCAACTGTGGATGCTGCCGGGGTATCCCTCACGAAACCCCAGAACATAGGCCAGCGGAAAGCCTACGGCCTGAACGTAAACGTCAGTAGCCAACCTACAAAAAACTGGACACTCAACGGGGGGGGCGATCTGCGGTACGTCGATCTGAAAAGTCCTGTCCTCAGGCAGAGCAATAGTGGTCTGGTCTGGAACCTCAACCTGAACACCAGCTATAAACTTCCCCGCAACTATACCGTACAGGCGAATGGCAACTATAACTCGGGCTGGATTAGCTTACAGGGAACCAATACGGGGTTTTACTGGCATAGCATTTCGGCTAAACATGACCTGTTAAACAAGAAAGCCAGCCTTACGCTGGGATTAAACAATCCATTCTATCGGGGAATCGAGCAAACCAGTCGCCAGTCAGCCCCCACCTTCGAATCGGAATCCCGGTCTTACATGGTTCGTCGATCGGTGCGGCTCACCTTCGAATGGCGGTTCGGCCAGATGAGCGCTAGTGGCAGCAAGAAAGGCAAGAAAATCAGCAACGATGACAAGGATCGGTAAGGGGTAAGTAGGGTCGTTATTGATAGGCTACATTGTTTAGTAGGGTCGGGGGTATTTCCTTCGACCCGTTTCTATTTTAGCTGGTACAATTTGTGCTGCACTATTTGGTCGATATACATATTTTCGACTATTTAATCACAAAAATAAAGTCGTATGCGAAACAGATACTTTCTAGGTTTATTACTCCTGTCGATAACGAGTAATCATCAATTGTTAGCGCAGAGTAACTATGTGGCTACCATACCAAATTCATCATCTCCTGGCAGTAGTAATACATTAGTAGGCCCTTATGCTGGGAATTATTATATGACTGGATATGGTAACGTATTTGTAGGTAGCTACTCTGGATATAACAGTACAACTGGTGGTAGCAACGTGTTCATAGGCACTGGTGCAGGTGAAAGAAATACATCTGGATTAGCTAACACATTTATAGGCACAAACGCAGGGAACTTCAATACAACTGGCCTTGCCAATGTATTTGTAGGTACAAATTCAGGACTTAGAAATACAACTGGCCTTGCCAATGTATTTGTTGGTGCGGATTCTGGAAATTCTAATACAACGGGTGCTGCTAATACATTTATGGGGAGTAGTGGTACTGGATCCTCTAATACTACGGGTGAATACAATTCCTTCTTTGGGTATCAGGCAGGATTACAAAATACGTCTGGTCTACGCAATACTTTTGTCGGTCAAGCCTCGGGGTATAATAATTCCACGGGCGGCAATAATACATTTATCGGTACCCGAGCGGGCTATAATAATAGTACAGGCAACAATAATATCATCATTGGCCCCAATTCAGGTACAACTGTTACTACCAGCGATGATAACGTGTTGATGGGTTATAACGCTCAGGCAGGTGATGGGGCAGGAGGACACAATGTAATTATTGGTGGTGAAGCCGGCGGAGGTCAGTGGGCAGGAACCAGCAACACGATGATCGGTCATCAGGCGAGTGCGGAGTCAATGGCCTTGTACAACGCAACAGCCATCGGAGCCAATTCACACGTTGCCATCAGTAATGCGGTGATATTAGGTAATCAGGCTAACGTTGGTATCGGTACTTCGGCCCCAACAACCCGGCTACATGTTAGTAGCGGACAGCCAAATGAATCCGGTTTTCGACTAGCTGATTTGACCAGTAACAGCCCCACTACTCAACACACGGATCAATTTTTGACTGTCAACGAACGGGGTGATGTAATCAAGGCCCGTTATCAGCTACGAATCAACAACGTGGCCGAGTGGAGCGATAAGGTATTTGCACCCACCTACACGTTACGCTCATTGGAGTCAGTAGCAGGCTTTGTTCAAAAAAATGGGCATTTGCCGGGTGTACCGTCAGCCAGCGAGGTCGTGAAAGAAGGGGTTGACCTGGTAAAGATGAATGCGGTACTCCTGGAAAAAATTGAGGAGCTGACGTTGTATTTGATTCAGCAGCAGAAACGGATTGAGCAATTAGAGAACCGTAAGTAAGGTATCTCTATCCACTGCCTCTATATTTAGCAACCCAAAAAAACGACCCGCTTACTATCTACTAGCAAGCGGGTCGTTTTTTACTTTGTGCTCCCGAAGGGATTCGAACCCCTATCGTCGGTACCGGAAACCGAAATTCTATCCATTGAACTACGGAAGCGGGCAATGTCCCTATTTGGGAGTGCAAATATAGCAGATTACAGCGCTAAAACGCAAGTCAAATCGTAAACAAGATTTAAGTTTGGGCCATTTGTTGACCCAAACTTAACAATCACTTACCGGCGTCCGCGGCCTCCGCGTCTGTTTTCACCCTTGGGTGCTGCCTCATCTTTACTCTTGGAACGACCGCCTGAAGGGGATGAAGACGACCCGCGCGATGATCCTTTCGACTGGTTGCCACCATCGCTCCGGCTGGAACGACGACTGGTGCTCAGATCAGTAGCCCGGCCAGCACTGTCGCTCACCAGGGCAAAGTCCATGCTTCGGCGGGCGAGGTTTGCCTCTTTCAACCGGACTACGACGGCATCACCGAAGGTGTACATCTTTTTGGTACGGCTGCCTACAATGCGGTAATTATCTTTATCGTATTCGTAGAAGTCATCGCTTAAATCCTGCATCCGGACCAGCCCTTCGCAGCTGTTTTCGGTGATCTCTACGAAAATGCCGAACTCGGTAACCCCCGAAATAACGCCGTCAAATACCTGGTCGGGAGCCATACGGCTCATGAATTCAACCTGTTTGTATTTGATACTGGCGCGTTCGGCTTCAGAAGCCATTTTCTCCCGCTCCGACGAATGGCGGCACTTCTCTTCGTATTCTTCCCGGTCGGCGGGCTTGCCTTTGTCGAGGTAATGCTGTAACAAACGGTGAGCCATCATGTCGGGGTATCGACGGATGGGCGATGTGAAGTGCGAATACCGTTTGAAGGCCAGCCCAAAGTGACCCAAATCTTCGGTGCTGTATCGCGCCTTCGACATGGTCCGTACCGCCAACTGCTGAAGCATGTTTGCTTCGGGCTTGCCTTCAATGCTCGCCATAAAGCGGTTCATCGAATTCGACAGGTGTTCATCGTCGACGCTGAGTTTGTAGCCTAGTTTACGGGCAAACTCCGAGAAGCTGCGTAGCTTGTCTTCGGCGGGCGATTCGTGAACCCGGTACACCATGGTGTTCTCCTCTCCGCCTTTGTTCCGTTTCGACAGGGTGTGGACAAATTCCGCTACGCGCTTGTTGGCCAGCAGCATGAACTCTTCGATCAGCTTGTTAGTATCCTGACGAATTTTCGGATAAACCGCCAGGGGAACACCGTTTTCGTCCAGCCGAAAGCGCACTTCAACCGTTTCGAAATTGATGGCTCCGTTCTTGAAACGTTCATCGCGTAGCTTGTGGGCCAGCTCGTTCAGCAGCCGAAGTTCGGTCAGGTAATCGCCACCGTTGTGGTTGAGAATGTCCTGCGCTTCTTCGTACGAAAAGCGTCGATCAGAATGGATGGCTGTTCGGCCAAACCACTCGTTCACGATCTGGGCGTTGGGCGTTAGCTCAAACACCGCCGAGAAGGTAAGCTTATCTTCGTTAGGTCGCAGCGAGCACAGGCCGTTCGACAGTTTTTCCGGAAGCATGGGCACAACCCGGTCGACCAGATAAACTGACGTGGCGCGTTTAAAAGCTTCTTCTTCCAGTTTTGAGCCCGGCAACACGTAGTGTGTTACGTCGGCAATGTGTACGCCAATTTCGTAGTTGCCATTGTCGAGCATCTGCACCGAAAGGGCATCATCGAAATCTTTCGCATCAACGGGGTCAATGGTGAAGGTCGTCACCTCACGCATATCGCGCCGTTTGGCCAAATCTTTCTTCAGAATCTTGGTTGAAATGGCTTCGGCTTCTTTCTCGACATCGGCCGGGAAATGAATAGGTAAGCCGAATTCAGCCAGGATGGCGTGCATTTCGGTATTGTTCTGGCCCGCTATACCCAGCACTGTACTTACTTCGCCCTCAAAGCGCTGTTTGCTGCTGTTCGGGTCCGGAAATTTCGTTAGTCGAACGATCACTTTTTCGCCATCGCTGGCACCACCGAGTTTTTCTTTCGGGATAAAAATGTCGTCGTAGATTTTCTTGCTGTCGGCAACAACGAAGCCATAGGCCGGCCCCACTTCAATGCGCCCCACCAATTCGGTGCGTCCGCGTTCGACGACGTTGGCTACTTTGCCTTCAATCCGGCGTTTGGCCCCATTTCGACCCCCATTGCGGGAGTCCGTAAAGCGTACCACCCGCACGCGGTCGCCGTCTACAGCGCCCGCAAGGTCGTCGCTTGATACCCAAATATCGTCATCTCTGTCACGACGTACACCTGCTTCGGTATCCGGAATGACGAACGCGAAGCGCGAGTTAACGTGATCGACAACGCCTTCGACTACATTTGCATCGGCATCCGTCCGGTAACTGCCATCGTCTTGACGCTTCAGGAAACCTTCGTCCTGCAATTCGCCAACCAGGCCGTGCATGATGAGTTTCATGCGCCGGTCGCTGGGGTCAAAATGCTCAAGAATCTGCTCCTGCGTAAAGGTTTGGTTGCTGTTGATTTGAAAAAACGCCATCAGGTCATTTTTCATCTCGTCCAGAAAAGAGTCGGCTTGTTGTATGGGCCTGTTCTGTCCAGACCGAGATTGTCCCGATCGGCTCTGTCCAGATCGGGACTGACTTTTTTCTGATTTTTCCGCTCCTTTTTCCCGGGGGCGGTCCGGGTTCGACTGGCGACTGGCGGGTTGGCCAGCGGTGTCTTTGGTATATTTCGTTTGTTTCGGTTTTCCGTTTCTCATGGTATCTGCCAGCCTGTTAGTGTCTGGCTAAAAAGGTATGGACTGACGTAGCAATCCATGATATATAGTAATAGACTGTGTGTTATTCGAGTGAGTTAATCACTCAAAACAATGTGCTCGTCGGCCACGAGCGGGGCACCCACCAAGTACAGGTAGATCTGTACCAACATCACTATCGAATCGCGGGCATACTGGTCAATCCGGGGCCAGTCGCGTTCGCGGTAATACACTCCGCTGGTTCGGTCGCCGGTCCAGTCGAGTAGCCAGGTTGGCACATTCAGAACGAGCAGATCGAGTGGCATAAAGTGAGGTGGGTATCGGTTTACACTGACCAGGAACGCATTCAGCAGGGTTTTTTCATCGCCATTGCTCGACAGCTTCTCTTTGTGATAGGGCTTGTCGTCATTGTCGAAAAGTAATCCGCCCACACCCGTGCGGATGATCCGGCCAAACTCGGCAACGAAAGAAGCCCGCCGATCAGCCCAGCCCGCAGCCGATAGGTTGTCGTCCCGTTTAAAAAAAAGGCTCTTTTCATCCTGTTGCAGACGCGGCTCCGTAGACCGTAGCGATGGCTCCCCCGACCCGGTTTTAAGGTCGATAACGAGGAAGTTTCTAAGGCAATGCTTCCAGGAGACGGGTTGAGGCATAGCGAGCATGGTGAGGGAGAAACCGGTGAATCCAAGTAATGAACCCTGACGGAAGCTCCGTATAATAGAAACCAGAGAATCAGCGTCGCGGTTTCTACCCGCCATACTCAGGCGTGCAAAATTCCTTCCAGCCCCAGAGCGGGTATCGTCACCAGGTTTTCCTCGACAATGCTGTCGGGAACAAAGATAAACTTCTTGTCGAAGATCTGATTACCAATAAAATAGCTCACCCAGTACTCGTTATTGAGGTGAAAGACATCCGGCATAATGGTTTCGACAACCTCATGCGCTCCGGGTTGCACGTCAACAAAAAAATGCCGGAGAGTTGAGGTTTTCTGTTCCTCGTCGTTCTTCAGGCCGTAGCCCTTCGAGGTCACAAAAACCGTCTGGATCGGCACGTCATTCTGGTTAATCAAATAAACCTGCCAGTCATAGCCGCCAATTAGGTTGTCTTTCCGGGCAATGACAATATGGACGCCCTCAACGGGCAAAAAGTTAATGTCTTTCTTCATTATTCTGGACTAATTCCATCTCAAACAATTCGAACAAGTGCCGTTGGACATTGTTTGCTACTTCTTCTAAAGGTACTTCGCGACCCAGTTCAACGGCCAGTGAAGTAACGGCTTTGTCGGTGATGCCGCAGGGGACAATATGAGAAAAATAACGCAGATCGGTATTAACGTTCAGCGCAAAACCGTGCATCGTTACCCAACGGCTTGCCTTTACGCCCAGGGCACAGATTTTGCGGGGATTGGCCCCGTCAACGTCCAGCCAAACGCCCGTCAGCCTCTCCGCACCGGCTCCTTCTATCCGACCCGCCTGCAAGCCATAATCGGCCAGGGTCAGAATAATGCTCTCTTCCAGCAACCGCATGTACCGATGAATGTCGGTAAAGAAGTTATCCAGATCCAGAATGGGGTAGCCAACCAACTGACCAGGTCCGTGGTACGTAATGTCGCCCCCACGCCGGATTTTGAAAAACGTTGCGCCTAGTTCATTGGTCAGCCGCTCCTCGTCGATCAGCAGATTTTCCGGATGTCCGCTGGTGCCAAGGGTATACACGGGCGGATGTTCACAGAAAAGGAGGTAGTTGGCTGTGGGTTTCTGCGCAT
Organism: Spirosoma lituiforme; assembly: GCF_054776635.1. Classification (NCBI taxonomy): domain Bacteria; kingdom Pseudomonadati; phylum Bacteroidota; class Cytophagia; order Cytophagales; family Cytophagaceae; genus Spirosoma; species Spirosoma lituiforme. Next base: position 269,080 of record NZ_BAAHBO010000003.1, on the reverse strand, counting down.
CGGCAGGCTGGGTACGGTTCAGTAATTTTTGATTGACAATGGTGGCAAACAGGCGCTCCTGTTCGTCCCATGCCTGCTGATACGCGATCAATCCTAACCTACGAACGTCAACTTGTTTATTAATGCGACTATTCATTGCTTTACGAGGAACTGGCCTTTCATAAGGCAACTTCCTGGTATTAACAACCAGATGGCTCTGTTTCGTTCGATTAGTTATCCGTAACCTACTTAAAGCAATGGCACAACACAATGAAACCGGTAAGCAGGGCGAGATCGAAGCGGTCCGTTACCTGCGGGAAAAAGGCTACGAAATTGTTGCTCAGAACTACCGTCATCAGCACGCTGAGATTGATGTTATCGCTAAAAAAGGACGATTGCTACTATTTGCTGAAGTCAAGACCCGCACCAACCTGAGTTATGGCCATCCCGAAGAGTTCGTGTCCTACGCGAAAGCCAGACTGATTATGAAAGCTGCCGAACACTATATTTTCGCGCATGGCTGGATGCATGACCTCCGGTTCGACATCATAGCCGTGACCATAGCGGGGGCTGACTGGCAGGTAAAGCACATTGAAGATGCCTTTTCGTAGGGGTAGAGATTATTGCCATCCCTTTTTGGTACGTACCCGAAAAATGAAAGAATACTCAAGGGTAAAAGTGGCGAGTCTGCAATAACTGATATTCAGAATGAGGTAGTAACAACCAGAACAAAAGTAGTTCATGGAATGTAGACCAATTAGGCTGTATTTATACTAAATCGCACAAATTATTCTAAGTAAAATTACGTTCTGGTAGTATTGATTTTACACAAGACCAACTAGTATGATAAAGACTTTTGTTTTTCGCCCAGCCCTGATTTTTATAGCGTCGAGTCTGGTTCTGTTAGCCTCCTGTAAAAAAAGTACAGAAGACGTTACTCCCGGCACGGCAACCACTACATCGACCGTCACAAACGGAGAAGTAAATGCCTGGATTCTGGGCAACATGCGGACGAATTATTACTGGAATGATAAGCTTCCCGCCAACCCGGATACATCACAAGCACCCAAGAATTTCTTCAACTCTATTCTAAACACGTACAATGCCACTACTAATCCAGACGGTGATCGCTTTTCGTGGATACAGGAGAGCGCCGATGCGCTGAAGGCATCGCTGAATGGAGAAAGCAAAACAGATGGCCTGGAATACAAACTGTACCTGCGTTCCGCCGGGAGTAATGAGGTAATCGGCAAGGTACTGTACGTTCAGAAAAATTCGCCAGCCGCTAAAGCGGGCCTGAAACGGGGCGATATATTCTACCAGATTAACGGACAAACGCTCAACACCGGCAATTACGCGGATTTGATTAGTGGTACCGTTGAGACCAAAACGTATACGCTGGCTAGTGTAGATGCCACAAATACCATTGTCAACACGACATCCACCCGGCAAACATCGGCTATCGTTCTTCAGGCAAATCCGGTTTTTCTGGATTCTGTATACACAATCAAGGGCAAAACGATCGGCTATTTCGTTTATAATCAGTTTGCTACCGGTCCAACTGGTCCTAACGACCACACGTACGATAATTTGGTTGATGGGGTATTCGCCCGGTTCAAGACAAAAGGTGTTACGGATCTGGTACTCGATTTTCGGTACAATCCCGGTGGTTATGTTACGTCGGCTCAGAATATTGCGAGCTTAATTGGGAAAGGAATTGACCCGTCAAAGATTTTCTACAAGAAAGAATACAACAAAACGCTGACTCAAGTGTACCTGGATAGATATGGTGCCGATTGGTTTAATGGGTACTTTTTGCAGAAGGCCGACAACATCGGGGCTAATCTACAGACGCTGACCGTGCTCACAACCAGCGGAACAGCCTCTGCCAGTGAATTAGTGATCAATGGGTTGAAGCCTTTTATGGCTGTAACAATCATTGGGGCAACGACGTACGGGAAGAACGTAGGCTCAATCACAATCTCGGACGACAAGGGCCGTATTAAATGGGGCATGCAACCCATTGTCACCAAGTCGTTCAATGCGCTCAACCAGTCCGATTATTCGACCGGTTTTAAACCAACTGTTGAAGCAAAAGAATACACGAACGAGGTTTGGCAACAACTGGGCGACGTGAACGAGTCGTTACTCAGCGCGGCCATAGCCCGTATAACCGGCGCTGGCCGGGTAGCCGCTCGTGCCAGTGAACCAACCTACGAAATCACTTCGTCCATTGACCGTAAGGCGGGTGGCAGCAACATGTTCTTCAACGATAAGTTACCTGACATACAACATTAATATTGTATTATTTTACGTTCGAAGCAGCCCCAAAGGCTGCTTTTGGCGTTTTATGCTGTAACTTTAACATCAGCAAGCCGAATAGACTATGTACGAAAAGAATGTAGGTACGAAGCAAAAAGCATTACGAGTTAATCTCGATCGTCGCATTTATGGCTCGTTTGCCGAAATCGGAGCCGGTCAGGAAACAGCGGCTATGTTTTTCAAGGCTGGTGGCTCGTCGGGTACGATTGCCAAAACCATGTCGGCCTACGACATGACGTTCAGCGATTCAATTTACGGGGTTGAAGAAAGTGGTCGTTACGTGGTTGAGTCGCGGCTGGTGAAAATGCTGAATAAAGAGTATAGCTTGCTGGAGAAACGATTGGCCGAAAAACGCGGTCCCGACACCACGTTCTTTGCCTTTGCCAACACGGTCGTTGCGCTTAATTATCAGAAAACCAACGAGGCCCACGGCTGGATCGGCTGCCGATTTCAGCTTAACCCCCAATCGGGCTACAACGATGTCATTATCCACGTCAGGATGATTGACAACGAAAATATCTTGCAACAGCAGGCATTGGGCATCATTGGGGTCAACCTGATTTATGGGTGCTATTATTACGCCAAATCGCCCGAAACGCTGGTCCTGTCGCTTATGGACGATTTGGCGCCGGAGCGGATTCAGATTGATATGATCCGGTTCAGCGGCCCCGATTTTGCGGGCGTTGATAACCGGCTGATGAGCCTTCATTTGGTGAAGAATGGCTTTACGGATGCGGCCCTGTTTGGTGCCGACGGTCAGGTATTACAGCCATCCGAAGCGCTTTATAAAAAGCATATTCTGGTCATGCGGGGTCGGCTACGGCCGGTTACGAATGTACAGATGGATATGATCGAAAATGGGTTGAAGCAATTTAAGGACGAGCCTGACGTCGATGCCAATCGGGTTATCTCCATGGCGGAGTTGACGCTGCACAACCTGAAAGCCAACGAACAGGGTATTGACGAAAAAGATTTTCTGGACCGGATCGATATTTTGTGTTCGATGGGGCAGACCGTTATGATCTCCAACTACCTGGAATATTACAAACTGGTGGCGTATCTGGCCCGCCTGACGCGGCTTAAAATAGGCTTGATTGTGGGGATTCCGAACCTTGAATACATCTTTGAAGAGAGCCATTACGAATTCTTGCCGGGCGGTATTCTGGAGTCGTTTGCTACATTATTCAGCCGAAAGGTCAAGCTGTTTGTGTATCCGACGTTGAAACAGGGGAACATCTACACCTGCAACGAGTTTCAGTTGCCACCTACGCTGGAGCCGCTGTTCCAGTATCTGGTGCGGAATGACAAAATAGAGGACATTACGGATTACAACGAGCAGAACCTGCACATTTCGACCGACCGTGTTCTGGAGATGATTCAGCTGGGCGAAAATGGTTGGGAAAGCATGGTGCCCGATCGGGTTGCGGAGCAGATTAAAAGCAATTGCCTGTTTGGTTACCCCTGTGAGGTAGAATATGTGCCCATCGGGCAGCAGGTACGAAAACAACAGGAAGAAGAACAAATACCGGCCAAATAAGAAGGTGAACCAGAGCGCCGTTTTACTTACTGAACCAGTTTGTTAGTCCAGCGCTAGTTTGATGTGCGCCAGATGATGCTGCACGTGCCAAGCCGACATTGCCAGCGCCTGTGCCTGGTTTATTTGCAGATGACGGGTAGGGTGGTAATAACTGACGGCCAGCATAGCGGGCGTCAATGACTTGGCCAGATAAACGTACCGGCGATGGACGCCTTCGAACAGGGTGAGCGAATCACCGACTGGGGCATTAATGCCATCGGCCGTATTGGCCCAGCCATCCATGTTGATCATAGTGGCCATGTCGTAGGCGGGTTCGGTCAGCACCTGTTTCATCCGTAAGAAATGCAGTAAGCTAATATCGGCCACATGATGAACGAGTTGCTGCACGGTCCAGCTCCCTGCGCGGTAGGTCCTGGTCAGGTCATGCTTTGATAAGTCCTGAACCACTTTCCGATAGGCCAGCGGGCTAGCATCAATCACATCAATAATATGGGCCATCTCGCTATCTGAATAGCTATTTTGGCTGGCGAAGGGACCGATAGGGAATTTACGGTTATCCATGTGTGCTGTAGCTGGGGCCACTGGCTAAGAAGTGTATGTATTTCAGCAACGTAGCTCCTTACATTTCGTTAGTAACTGATCAAGAAACGCTTTGGCCATCTATGTGAAAAAGAGTTTCACACTAGTCGAACGTTCTGGTACGCTTCATGTGGGCAAATCTATACATAATTAATAAAACCATGATTATTACGTTTGCGCAATATAGTATACTGACGGCTACGTACCGGTGCGCAACATACAGCCAGGTTGAGAAGCAAACGAGTTTTGACCGCATGATGATCAGGTATTACATCATGGGGCTCGTTAATATTGGTTTGATAAAGGCGAGCGATGAGCGTCCGAACGAGGCCACCTGTTATGAATTAACGGAGTTGGGCAGGGCCTACATAGATGACTACGAGCGAGCGAATCCGGCGCTTGTTATTAAAAACAATGTAGTCTAGTTGCCTTAAAATCAGTTAAGTAGTTATATTGGGCTACACAATACGCCTGATATAGGATTGAGCAAGGCGTATGATTGAATCCCGATTTATATTAGCGGATGAATACTGCTCATGCTCATTGAACGTCAGAGCACCTGAACCCGCATCGTAAATTCCTAGTGGTGATGAATCAGGATCGTCGCCTACTTTTTCGAGACAACGAATAGCTTCTTCCGACGAAGAGAACCCTCTTGCTACAGGGATGTCAAACAGAGTGTAGACAGCGACATACTGCATAACTTGCCGTAATTCTCCCGTATTTACGATAGACGTGTACAATTAGATTTGAGTTTAGCTGAGTATGGGTAACTCAAGTGTGTGTATGGTAACTAAGCCAGTAATCGCAGCAACGACTAATTCTATATGGTATGTGTTCTAAGCAAATATAAAGATAGAATAGTACCGAACAAGAAAAGTTGTTAACTTTATTTGTATATAATAAACTTGTAGTTATAAATAGTAAGGTAAACATAGAGCTAGACAATACAATGGCTTGTCGCGATCAGTTGCATAAGCCTACATGACCAATAACGATTCTTCTGGTAAAATCAGTTGTTAAAGCAAACAATGAGTTGATATTCACGCCTAAAGCAGGTAAGTACGGTTGCCACTCAGGAGGTCCCGACGGTGCTGTTACCTTGCTGCTGCGCTAAGGCATTTTAGCGCACTTCCACACGCTTCAGTTACACTTATTTTCCCGTTTTATTGACAAAAAATGCCTTTTTCCGTGCTGAAAACAGCATTTTTTGTGTTCTATTGATAAGAACATAAACAACAAATCTAAGCTATAATGGAGTCCTTTCAATTGTCAAAGCCACTGGCCCACGCCCCTGATCAGTCGACTCGTCGGGCCACGCGCCGGAAGAGTAACGGGCAGGCAACTGCAGCGTTACTTATTCAAATGGCTACCGAAGTGTTGTCGGCTTCGCCAACGCTCAGGAAGAAGGCCAACATCACACTGGTCGATTTGGCAGCTGCTGAAAAGGTTCGGAAAGACTTGATTCGAAATCAATCGGGTATTATTAAGTAAAGGCGGTTACTGGGCTATCACCCAAGCCCGAACTTCCTGAAGCATGATTGCCGCCGATTTCCTGGACGCTTCGACCTCGCTTCGCAACTGCCTGAGCTGACCCTCTACAGCACCCGGCAGATTGAGAAAAACGCTGTATGGGTTGATGTGTTGAGGCCCGGCAGGTAGCGGACGATTGTCGAAGAAATTAACTAATTCCTGATGTTCTGTACTCAGTTGCATAGAGCAAAAATAAGGATTAGTTTGTAGGCTGCCATAGCCGGAATAAATTAAGCCTTCTTGACGGAAAAGGCTGGTTGTTAAAAGCACTATATATGAATGCCAAAAAGCCCATCCACAGAGTAGATGGGCTTTTACAATTCTAGCCACACTAATATACTACCCTATTCATATTTCAATAAAATAAAGTTAATGTAAATTATAATATGAAAACAATTTAGATATTAATTTCCTGAAAAATAAATAAATCAATCTTCCCAAGCGGGCTATCAGGAAACGTAAGGAGGTTGCATTTGAGCCATAAACCGTTGGCATCGTATTTCTCAATTGTGCTGACCGATAACTCAAAAGCAGACCATATTCTGTGAGAATACGGTCTATCATGAAAAAACAGCCACCACCTAACTAGATAACGGCTGTTGTACTCCACCATTCTTTAACGTGTACTACACACAGTACTACTGCCCAATGAGTTTGTTGACGAGATCAGAGAATCGTGAGGAAATGGAACTAAAAACCAGCGTTAAGTTTAATAAGGTGCTGATTTCAAGTAGCTTATGAGGGATTGTATAAGCTCGATACGGGTTTTCCCGACGTTGTACCTTTATGAGCCATATTGGGGCGTACGACCTGGTGATAAGGTGCCTGCGGGGCAACTGAAAATTTAATTTCAAGCCGCAGTGAATTAAGGAGAACAAATGAGTATCTATTTGTTAATAGGACTATAATTGTAAAAAATTAAATATCTGGAGGGTCAGGAATGCGTGATCTGGTCAGAAAATAGACACATAATTCATATCAAAATGTTTTTACGATGGAAACTCAACGAGTCAACCAGGCGTTGCCGATTCACTCTCATAAAGATTTGATCGCACTAACCGAGGAGCACATTAATGCATGGCTTCAGTTACTGGACCATTTGCAGGATGCACACGCACCCACGGATCAACTGGTCTATTGTCGTAAGGAAATAACGCGCCTGCAGCGCAATCTTTACCAGCTAAGGAGCGCTTAAACGGATCGTAAAAATTTCAATTGTGTATAGCCCGGAAGCTGACTTCCGGGCTATTTTTTATAGTGGTTGAACCTCGCTGAAACCCAAGGGAAAACAGATAAGCAGTCAACCAGGCTGTACCGTCGTTAAACGTGTCGGCGACCGACTTACCAACATAATAGTGTCCATATTCGTAGTTATCCACAGGTTTACGGGTCAATTTGTGGATAACTATTTGGCTAACGGAATTTATGGCCATAGAAATAGTTCGAAAAAGCCGATACTAAGGCTGTTGGTTCAGCGTGATTCTGGTCGAATCCGATTTGAGAATAAATCCTTCGTCCTGTTTTTGTACGGCATAAGGTGTGCTATTTATCCGTAGACTATCCCCGTTTATTTCCCAGGTGAAGGGGGTGTCTTTTGACGACATGCCTATCTGAATATGATTTATACCCTTGCCATCTTTGCCGAAGCGGTAAATCGCTTTTGAATCCAGCAAATCAGACAAGCTTGTGGTATCTACGTCATGGGGCGAATCGGCCTTGTACGTTGCCGTAAACTGTTTACTCTCAAAGTCAACGGTCCGAATGCCGCTACCGCACCCGGCCAGCGCAGCCCAAAAACTTAGTAGCAGCAAAATCATAAGTTGCTTATTGATGATCAATGTCATCCGCTGTGCGTTAACTACGCGGTTTGGTATCTTTCAGAAACCCCATTCTGTTAAGGTATGGCCGGTAATTTTGGGAGGAATGAGATAACGGGTGCCCAGGTATCGCTCGTTATCTGGACAAAAGAGCACGGCACCTGGCTCTGGACAGAACCCGAAACGGAGTGCAGGTATCAACACCGGGTATTCGTGCCACGTTGACGTAGCCGAAACTAGGCAAAGGGTAGCGAGTGATGGGTAAAGTCATCGGCTCTTGTGGGCGTACGGGTACTGTTTTCCAGAGTAGTTTCCCGAAACTAAACAAAGGCTGAACCGTATGTTTCTGGCCGAACGTCAAAAATAGAGCCTCCTGGCTCTTCAGTCTTGAAGGGCCAGGAGGCTTTCGATCAGCGGTCGACTACTGAATAGCCAAAAGGCGTTCAACAGTTGGTACGGGTGCCACCGCCTGTAAGTTCACTTGCTTTACAATACGGCCCGAAGCAGAGGCAATTTCCAGTTCATAAGCACCATCGGCCAGCTGATCCACATCCAGTTGAAGGACCACTTTGGTTTGTTTTTTACTAATCTGCCGCGAGAAAAGCGAAACTTTTTGACCTGCCTCGCGCAGGGTAATGGTTAACGGCTCTACCGCTGTTTTTTCGATAGCCAGCCGAATCTTATTGGCCCTGTTGACATAAACACTGGCGTCAAACGTAGCTGGCTTGGCAGGTACAGTCGGGTTAGCCAGAAGGCTGGTGCTGCTTAGTAAAAAGAGGGCGACAAAGGTTTTGGCGAAGGCGGAAGTCAATGTGTTGTTCATGGCTGTAAGACGTTGTTTGAGTGATAAATACGTTCTCTTACCTTATGCCAACAAGTGTGCCAACGGCGTTAAGTTGCTGACTGATAGTGGATTGATATTTTTTGTGCTTTGCCGCTTTGTACGCTAACGGACACGTTTCGTTCATTACCGTACAGAGCGGACAAATTTCATACGGGCTACGGATTGACCAAAACTATCTGGTCCGGAGACAAGTTAAATGAGGATGAACACGTCAACGCTTACCATCAGTCACATCGCTGAATTCCTCGAAAACGAGTTGTCCGTACACCGTTTCTCTGCCGACGAAAGGGGGGGCATCTACCATCCGTCCGACCAGCCTGTTCAACGGATCGGATTGGCGCTCGAACCATTTCCGGGTCTGGCAAAGTGGGTAACGGAGATGGATCTGGATGCTGTGTGGTTACACCGCCCCTGGCAACTCGACCTCGCTCACCTGCCGAATGGAGTAGGGGTATTAGCGCATCATTTGCCGTTCGATGAAGCTCTAACAATTGGCTACAATACGCGTCTGTTCGATCAGTTGGAAGCATCGGGTACACCGGAGCCATTGGGCTACAAACAGGAAACTACCAAAAGTAAGGAGCCTGCACCTGAACGCCCGATTGGTATGATGGCCGACGTAGCTGACCAGGAATTTGATCACTGGTTGAACTGGGCGAAAACCACCTTTGGCGGCTACGACAGGGCCGAAGCCGGGCATAGTTCGGCCAGTTGGCAGGGCGCCCATGCCAGAATTGCGGTTGTCGGTGCCATGACCGATGCGCTCGTTCGTGAAGCGGCCGACAAGGGCGCGCATCTGTACTTGACTGGTGCCTACCGCAAGCCGGGTCAGCAGGCCGTTGATGAAACGGGTATTGCTGTTATTGCCGTTGGGCATCGGCGCTGCGAGGAATGGGGGCTGCAGGCATTGGGCGACCTGCTACAGGAAAAACTACCGGTCGAATGCGTTGTTCACCACCAGCCACAGATTGTTAGAAGTTAAGCGTTATCAGGGCATGTTGCGTGGGTCATCGGCAACGCGTGTATTATCATAAAACGTGTTCATCAGTGTCATATCCTCGTCCGAAAGGGTAAAATCCAGGACATCGAAGTTTTCCTGAATGCGTTCGCGCTTGACTGACTTGGGAATGGTAATAACCCCGTGTTGCAACGACCACCGTATGAGAATCTGGTAGGTCGACTTCGCGTATTTTTCGGCCAGTTCAAGAAGTCTGGGATCGTTTTGTTTTTGTCCCCGTACCAGCGGAGCGTAGCCTTCTGTCTGAATATTTTTCTGGCGATGGTATTCCAGCACGTCGGGTAAGTACGAATAAGGGCTTAACTCAATCTGGTTGACCGCCGGTATGATCTGCGCTTTCGTCAGTAATTCATCCAGGTGAGCCGGAGAGTGGTTCGAAACGCCAATGGCTCGGGCTTTCCCCTGGGAATAGATCGTTTCCATGGCGCGCCAGGTATCATGCCGGTGTTCCTTTATCGGCCAGTGAATCAGGTACAAATCGACGGCGTCAATCGACAGACGTTCCAGACTGCGGTTAAAGGCCCGTATGGTCCGGTTATACCCCTGGTCTTCGTTCCACACTTTTGTCGTGATGAAAATATCGCTTCGCGGAATGCCGCTTGATCGAATAGCATCGGCTACCTGCCGCTCGTTGCCATACGCTGCTGCCGTATCGATTAAGCGGCAACCGGCTTCAAGTGCCCACTCTATGGCCGACTGTACCTCGTCGTTGTGACTTGGGGTATGAACACCAAGCCCCAGCAGAGGCATTTCGACACCATTGTTAAGCGTAGTAGATGGTATAGTCATGCGCTAGTAATGTTTCATATATACTAATTAAAATTAAGGTTAAGATGTTTTAAGAAACAGACAATTCGGTAAGCAAACTCATTTAGTCAGTATGGCGTATGTTTGCTTAGCTGTTTGGACTACAGTTTGGGAGAATAGATACACTATGCGCCAACTATACTGGTTTGTTACCCTTTTCCTATTAAATACGTCGATTGTCTGGGCCCAGCAAGCTTCGTCAGTGGGTATAGTACGCTATTCCGCGGATATTGGAGGGCTGGCTACCCCATCGCCACAAAACCCGTTCTGGCTGCGGGCCAACCAGTACAACACCACGCCGGTGCGGGGAGCATTTGCCACCGTTCGGGTGGGGGCCGCTCGGGATTACAAAACCAGACCGGATTCAACGACAAAAGGCAAATCCCGTTTCGATTGGGGATTTGGTCTCTATGCAGTAGCGAACGTTGGCCCTCCCTCAACGGGCAATAACCCGGCCGTTTTGCTGCCGGATGCCTATGTGAAAGTGCGTTTCAACTACCTTGAACTATACGGAGGAAATCGGCGTGAGGTTGTTGGATTGGGCGATACGCTGCTTACATCGGGCTTTGTTGCCTGGTCGGGAAACGCGATGCCGTTCCCGAAAATACAGCTTCATACACCGGATTTTGTTCCCGTGGGATTCACCAAAAAGCTGATTGCCATTCGCGCAGGCTATGCCCACGGCTGGCTCATCGACTCGTACATACAAGGCAGCTATCTCCATCAGAAATACCTGTACGGCCGGATCGGCAAACCAACCTGGCGCATCCGGATTTACGGCGGCTTAAATCACCAGGTGCAGTGGGGCGGTCATGCCGGTTATTTGATTGGCACGCCCCTGGCGGTTAATGGTAACCTGTCGACGTCGGTTCAAGACTATCTGTCGCTTGTTACTGGCCGTTATCCGGATGCGCTGGAAAACGACCGATTCACCGGTTTTGACGGGACGAATCGCCTGGGTAACCATGTCGGAAGTTACGACCTGGCGCTGGAATGGAAAGGCGATATGGCCAACTGGCTGCTTTATCATCAGCACATGTACGATGATGCGTCCGGGCTTGCTTTACAGAATGTACCGGATGGGCTGACTGGCTTACGGTTCCTGAACCGGCAGAAGACTGATCCCCGATTTCGGCTTCAGCGGGTTGTTCTCGAATGGTTAACCACCACGAATCAAAGTGGGCCAACCTTCGATCCGGCCGCCCGGTACCAGGGAGCCGACAACTATTTCAACCACAGCCAGTACATTCAGGGCTGGTCGTATCGGGGGCGTACGCTTGGCACGCCCTTCATCATGCCCCGCTCCGATCTGACACCGGCCATCGGTAATGGCTATGCGGGTAACGGCTATTATCCAAATAACCGGGTGGTAGCCTGGTATGCAGGGGCTACCGGGGCATTTCGGCGCGGGCCAACCCTCCTGATGCGAACGTCTTACAGTCGTAATTTCGGGTCATACAAGCAACCTTATCCCGGTGTATTCCACCAACTGTCTACCTATCTGGCAGCCCAATGGGCAGTCCCTAAATGTCCCGGAACCCTCCTGACTACCGCTTTTGCGCTCGACCGGGGTGAGTTGATGCCGGATAGTTTTGCCAGTTACATAAGTCTGAAAAAGATGTGGTAGAAGCAACGAGAAGGGTTTTCCTGGCGAAAAACGTACCGGCTGAACAACCCGTTTACGTAGTTTTTTAATTTCTTTTTAATTTCAGAAATCCAGAGGGAGTGGTAACGCGTATAGGTACGTGCAGTTCGCTGCACGATCTTTTCATATTTATTTTCAACGAGAAAGACTATGACTACGCTTTACAAAAAACGTCTTCGGCTGGTTGCGGGGATATTGGCGATTGGTTCTTTACTAACGCTCAATGCCTGTCAGGATCACCGTCTTGCCCCCGATCCGGGAAATGTACCCGACGCTACGGTTTTTGCCCTGAATGATGCCAACCAGCTGGTACGGCTCAATATCCGAAATGCCAATGCTCCTCTGGCAACAACAACGATTACGGGTTCGGGTCTTATGAGCGGTGAGCGAATCATGGCCATCGATTTTCGGCCTGCTACCGGGCAACTCTACGGGGTAAGTAACATGAGCCGTCTGTTCGTTATCAATACGGCAACCGCTGTAGCCCGCGCTATCGGATCGGCTCCGTTTACACCCGCCGTTACCGGAAGCGTAGTCGCGCTCGATTTCAATCCAACCGTCGACCGGATTCGTCTAGTGACTAATACAGGACAGGATCTTCGCCTGAACCCCGAAACAGGAACCGTTGCAGCCGTCGATGGGGCCATCAATGGGGTATCGGGCGCAACGATCTCGGCAGTAGCCTACACCAACAACCGGGCAGGCGCAACCACCACCACGTTGTACGACATTGACCCCGCTACGGATCGGCTGTACATTCAAAATCCGCCCAACAATGGTACACTGATCGATGTTGGTCCGCTTGGACTGGATATTACCGGAGCCGCCGGATTCGATATTTCACCGAACGACAATTCGCAGGGGCTGGTTGCGGTAACCTTCAACGGCAGCTCTGAACTCCAACAGATCAACCTGTCGACGGGTCGTTTGCAAAAACTAGGTAACCTGCCCGGCACAATCATTGGTCTGGCCATCCCAACGGAGCCGGTTGCCTATGCCCTGGACGGATCTGGTAACCTGCTTATTTTTAACCCACTTAGCCCATCGCCCGTTGCCAAGCCAATCACAGGACTTCAGCCCGGCGAAACGCTGTTTGGTATTGATTTCCGCCCTGTTAACGGACAATTGTACGCCATTGGCAGCACCAGCCGTCTATACACGCTCAATACCTCAAATGGAGCGGCAGCGGTAGTTGGATCGGGTCCGTTAAGCACGCTGCTCGTTGGTAATGATGTTGGCTTTGACTTTAACCCAACCGTCGACCGGATTCGGGTCGTTACAAATTCAGGCCAGAACCTGCGCCTGAACCCCGAAACAGGAGCCGTTGCTATGGTAGATGGCTCTCTGAATCCGGGTACGCCAACCGTAACCGCTTCGGCTTATACCAATAACTTCGCGGGTGCTACAACGACAACGTTGTATAACATTGAAACCAGCATGAGCACCGCCCGACTCTTCACGCAAGTGCCACCAAATGATGGTACGCTTGTGCCCGTTGGTTCGTTAGGTGTTACGGCAGAGGGGGCCAATGGCTTCGATATTGGTGGTACATCCGGTACCGCTTACGCCGTGCTACGCTCGAACGGCACCACCGTTCTGTACACGGTCAACCTAACGAATGGTTCGGCCTCGGCTGCCGGAACGCTGCCCGGCAACCCGATCGTGCGTGGATTCGCTCTTGGTTTAGGGTTTTAAGTTGGTTTGCGGTTTACTCAATGTGCAAGAGCCCCATTCGTCAGTGACGAATGGGGCTCTTTTGTTTTTGCTAAGTACCTGAAAGAACGGATTCTATCGGCTCAGGTACAAATTCCGCTCGGAGTACACTTTCTGGAAATAATCGTCGGTCAGGTCATCAATGAAGTAGATGCCTTCGCCAGTCGATTTCATTTCGGGACCAAGCTCCTTGTTTACGTTCGGAAATTTGCTGAACGAGAAGACCGGAATCTTGATGGCGTACCCCTTTTTAACGGGTTTGAAATCAAAATCCTTTACCTTTTTGTCGCCCAGCATCACCTTCGTTGCGTAGTTCACGTAAGGCTCCTGGTAAGCTTTACAGATAAACGGTACGGTACGACTGGCGCGGGGGTTGGCTTCGATAATGTACACCACCTCGTTTTTGATCGCAAACTGAATATTGATCAGGCCAACCGTTTTAAGGGCTAGGGCAATCTTCTTCGTGTGCTCTTCGATCTGCCGAATTACGTTTTCGCTCAGGTCGAAAGGAGGCAGCACGGCGTAGGAGTCACCGGAGTGAATACCCGCCGGTTCGATATGTTCCATGATACCGATGATGTACACATCTTCACCATCGCAGATGGCATCGGCTTCGGCTTCAATGGCATTTTCGAGGAAGTGGTCGAGCAGGATGTTATTATCCGGAATGTCCTGCAGAATTTTCATTACATGCTGTTCCAGTTCGTTCTCGTTGATCACGATCTTCATGTTCTGCCCGCCCAGTACGTAGCTTGGCCGTACCAGCAACGGGAAACCCAGTTCGCGGGAGAGTTCGATAGCCGCTTCCGACTCGCGTACCGTACCGAACTTCGGATAGGGAATCTCGAGTTTTTGCAGCATCTCGGAGAAGTGGCCCCGGTCTTCGGCCAGATCGAGGGCTTCCCAGCTCGTACCAATGATCTTGATACCGTAACGGGTCAGCTTCTCGGCCATCTTCAAGGCCGTCTGCCCACCCAGCTGCACAATAACGCCTTCCGGCTTTTCGTGCATGATAATGGCATGAACGTGCTCCCAGAAAACCGGCTCAAAATACAGCTTATCGGCAATGTCAGGATCGGTCGAAACGGTTTCCGGATTGCAGTTGATCATGATCGTTTCGTAACCCGCTTCTTTCGCGGCCAGTACGCCGTGTACGCACGAGTAATCGAACTCGATACCCTGCCCGATGCGGTTGGGGCCGGAACCCAGAATGACTACTTTTTTGCGGTCACTCCGAATGGACTCGTTACCGGGTAGATCCGACACGGGTTCGGCATGGTCCGTCGTGATGGGCACCTGGTTGTTAAAGGTCGAATAATAATAAGGCGTTCTGGCCTCAAATTCGGCAGCGCAGGTATCCACGCATTTATACACCCGGCGAATGTTGTGCGCCTGGCGATAGCTGTAAATCTTGCTCTCCTTCACCTGCAGCAGGTGGGCCAATTGCCGGTCGGCATACCCTTTCTGCTTGGCCGTCCGAAGCAGTTCGGGGGGCATATCGTCCAGGTCGTACTTCTCTATTTCGCGCTCCAGTTCAATCAGCTCTTCGATCTGGTGCAGAAACCAGGGGTCAATGCGGGTGAGTTGCTGAATGGTCCGGAACGACATACCGGCCTTGAACGCATCATAAATATGAAACAACCGATTCCAGCTCGGGTGTTGCAGGCTTTCGGTCAGGGCATTGCGGTCGGTCAGTTCGTGACCATCGGCACCAAGTCCGTTGCGCCGAATTTCGAGCGACTGACAGGCTTTTTGCAGGGCTTCCTGAAAATTCCGGCCAATACCCATTGTTTCACCCACGGATTTCATTTGCAGGCCCAATGACCGGTCGGCACCCGGAAACTTGTCGAAGTTCCAGCGGGGGACTTTCACGATCACGTAATCAATAGCTGGTTCGAAAAACGCCGAGGTCGTGCCCGTAATGGGGTTGGTCAGCTCATCGAGGTTGTAGCCGATGGCCA
This sequence comes from Spirosoma lituiforme, assembly GCF_054776635.1. Lineage (NCBI taxonomy): Bacteria > Pseudomonadati > Bacteroidota > Cytophagia > Cytophagales > Cytophagaceae > Spirosoma > Spirosoma lituiforme. The sequence continues at coordinate 253,325 of NZ_BAAHBO010000003.1, read as the reverse complement.
TTTTAGCGGCAATCTTCGCAATCGGATAACCCGTTGCCTTGGAAGCCAGCGCCGATGACCGGCTCACCCGTGGGTTCACTTCAATAACGATGATGTCGTCGGTTTGCGGGTTAACCGAGAACTGAATGTTACAGCCCCCCGCAAACTGCCCGATGCCGCTCATGACCCGGATGGACAGGTCACGCATTTTCTGGTACAGCGTGTCGGGCAGGGTCATGGCCGGAGCCACCGTTATGCTGTCGCCGGTATGGATACCCATCGGATCAAAGTTCTCGATGGAGCAGATGATGATGAAGTTGCCGTTGTTGTCGCGAAGCAACTCCAGTTCATATTCTTTCCAGCCCATGACGCTTTGTTCAACGAGTACTTCGTGGACGGGCGACGCATGCAGACCAGCCGTGAGTGCTTTATCGAAATCTTCGGGCTTGTTAACGAATCCGCCCCCCGTGCCACCCAGCGTAAAAGAAGGCCGGATAACGAGTGGAAAGCCAATTTCCTGCGCAATTTCCTTGCCTTCCAGAAACGAGCGGGCCGTACGACCCTTACATACCCCCGCGCCAAGTTCCAGCATCAGCAGCCGGAATTTCTCGCGGTCTTCCGTGGTTTCGATGGCTTTAATGTCGACACCAATAATAGCTACACCGTATTTTTTCCAGACACCTGCTTTATCGCAGTCGATAGCCAGGTTCAACGCCGTTTGGCCACCCATCGTTGGGAGTACCGCGTCGATGGGTTTGCCCATTTTCTGGTGTTTTTCCAGAATTTCGACGATGGATTTTTTCTCCAGGGGCAGCAGGTACACGTAATCGGCGTTGATCGGATCGGTCATGATCGTGGCCGGGTTGGAGTTGATCAGCGAAACTTCGATGCCTTCTTCCCGAATGGAACGAGCGGCCTGTGAGCCGGCATAATCGAATTCACACGCCTGGCCAATCACGATGGGGCCTGAGCCAATAATAAGAACGGAGCGAATGTTGGTATTTTTAGGCATTTTTCAGTTGGAAAATGAACCGGTCCGGCGATCTGGCGAACCAGGGGCCCGGCACACCCGATTGACTAAAAACTATTGACTAGTTAATGAACACAAAGAAGACTGATTGATAGGCCGCACACGGATACCCAAAAATCTTGCAAAAGTAGCGCATACCTGGGAAAGGAACAGGGAATTAGTTAAAAATTAACGCTTTCTTTATAAATCAGCTTCGAATAGACGACTTCACGACCCCATTCGCTAATCATTCTTGGAAATAGACGCCGGGTGGTCTATTTTTGATTACGTATGTTTTTCGTACACTGCTTCTATGATTCGTCCTTATTATCTGGTTATATACGTTCTGGTAAGTTGCCTGGCTGTCACCTGTGTTCGCGATTATCCATCCACTACGCCCAACGCGCCACCGGTTGTCAATCCGCCTTCGGGTGGTTTACCAGGACAGCCGCAGCCGTCTACCCAGCGACGGCTGTTTCTCGACAATGACAAGCTTCGGGTCGGTGTCGATCTGAACATGGGGGGCGCCATTACGTACCTGTCCGAAGCGGGCAGCAGCGTGAATATGGTAAACAATCCTGATTTGGGACGCCAGATTCAAACCTCGCTCTATGCGGGCCCGACGTATTATGTCCAGAACGGAAAACAACCCGTTGAGCAATGGAAATACCTCGGCTGGAATCCGGTTCAGGCGGGTGATTATTTCCTCAATCCGGCGCAAATTGTCAGCTACAAACAAACTGATAACGAGCTGTACGTAAAGTCAATACCGCACATCTGGCCTTTGTTGAACGAACCCGCCGAATGTACGTTCGAGCATTGGGTAACGATTAAGGATAACGCCGTGCATGTGCGTTGCCGTGTTGTGGTTAATCGGTCGGATACGACACAGTACGAGGCTCGTACGCAGGAAGCTCCCTGTGTGTATCTGAATGGTCCTTATGATCGGATGATTACGTACACCGGACTGAAGCCCTTTACCAATGATGCCGTTTCCGAGTTTTCGGATCGCAACATGACCAACCGATACGGTACCGAACACTGGACTGCTCTGCTGAATACAAACGGGCGGGGAGTAGGTCTTTACAAACCGGGTCAGGTGCGTTTCAGAACGGCTGGATTTGGCATACCCAAAGTAGGGGGAGAGTTCGACCAGTCGGCGGGGTATATGAATGGCGAGGAGTTTCTGTTGATTGATCACAATGGGCAGTATGAATTTGACTACACCTTGATTCTCGGCTCACTAACCGACATTCGCCAGTATGTTTATAACCAGCCCCGGCCACCATCGTCGCCCGCATACAAGTTTGTGAGTGACCGGCAGGGGTGGTTTTACACCAACACAACCGATAAAGGCTGGCCGATCCAAAACGAACTGAACGTAAACTGGTCCCGTAAAAACACCAATGATGCGGGCTTTCGGATTGCCAGCCCGTTGAATTTCTGGTACGCCGAAAACACGCCTAAGCTCTATGTAGAGGCCGCTTTTCAGACAAAAGGTACCGTGGCCAGGCTATCCTGGCGCAAACCCGATGAAATTGATTTCATGGATACGGATGGTCGATACGTCGATTTTCCCATCGTGGGCGATGGTCAGTTCAGAACCTATGAAATCAATACCAGCCAGCTATCGGGTTGGGACGGCGTTATTTCGCAACTATCGCTGACCAGCCCAGCCAGCCAGCGTGCGTTTGAAGCAGGTTCCCGAGTGCGTCTGCGGAGCGTGACCGCCACGAAGCAGTAAGCCAGCGTCGATGTAATTCAGGGACCTTATGAAAAACGAAACCATCCCTGCTGATTCGCCCGTTCCGGTTTACCAGCTTCATTCGTTTCCGCGCCACGAGCCCGATGAGGCTTTTTATATGACCAGGCTGGAGCGGCTCGTTCAGGAGGTGAAGGGAATCGGCAATGCGCACGCGCACACCTTTTACCTGGTTATGTGGATCGGCGAAGGCACGGGTACGCATACGATTGACTTCAAAACCTACGCGATTGAGCCGAACCAACTCTACTTTCTGACGCCGGGCCAGGTACACAGCTGGGAGTTGTCGGTCGATACGAAAGGCTACAATCTGTTTTTCGACGCGAATTTTTTCAAGGGCCGGTTTGGTAATCGGCTGCATCAGTATCCTTTCTTTCATTCGCGCCAGCATCAGCCCCTGCTATCGGCCGTGCCGCAACCGGGTTTCTTCCGCGATTTACTGACGTATGCCTACCAAGAGTACGAGGTACGTTTGCCTAGCCGGTCTGAGGTGTTTTTATCGTTCGTGCATATTTTGCTGGAAGCCGCTAACCGACTGTACCATGACCGGCAAATCAGTTCCGATACGCACCTGTATGATCGGCTCCGGCAGTATGAAGAATTGCTGGAACAACACTTTCTGACGGTTCGGGAGGTGCGGGAATATGCCAATCTGATGAATCTGACGCCTAACTACCTCAATTACGTCTGTCAGCATGTTGTCGGAAAAACGGCCAGCCAGTTATGGCAGGAGCGCCTGCTGATTGAATCACAGCGATTGCTGACGCACACGGCCCAGTCTACCAAGGAAATTGCGTTTCTTTTGGGCTTTAGCGACCCATCGTATTTTGTGCGCTTTTTTCGAAAACAAACGGGTCGGACACCCGCCGATTTTCGGATGGTGCCCAGTCTCTTTCCATAAGTAGACAACGGGAATGTTGTCGGTAAACTCTTTTTTTTTAGCTAAACAATCAGTCTTACCTGTAGTTGTATTGAGGAATTTACAAACTATAGAAACCAGACTGCCATGATTACCAATAAAGAAATTGTTGACGATTTGAATGAACTGGTCAAAATCAATAATGACCGTATTCAGGGATACGAAAAAGCAATCGACGATACTGAAGACGCTCAGTTAGACGATTTGTTCCGGCATTACGTCATTCAAAGCCAGGGATTCCGCAGCCAATTGGCCGAACACATCGTTCGTATTGACGGATTGGCTGTATCGGACGCAACCTCAACTGACATTTCAAGTAAACTGCACCGCGCCTGGATTGACATCAAGTCGGCACTGACGGGTAAAGACAGAGAGACCGTATTAAGCTCAGTTGAATTTGGCGAGAACGCGGCTGTCGAATCATACAAAGACGCTATCGAGAAAGACCATATTCCAGCCTACATCAAAGAAGATCTGCAGAAGCAATTGTCTTCGCTGGAAGAAGCGCTTACAAAAGTAAAAGGACTACAGAAAGCAGCCTAAGGGCAAATTTCTCCAGATACCTACCGAAAAGCCTGCCACACGGCAGGCTTTTTTGTTTACACTGCTCAAGGAGCTGCGTTGAGCGGTAACCAGCCTGTCTGACCGTTGAGGTCGCGAACCAGCTGAAACGAACTAGCCGTGGCCAGCACATCCACCGACGCGCCAGCCGGGAGTGTTTTCATGGGTGCCGCCCGGTTATGGGCTGCGTCGAGCAGGGGCCGGGGAGCCGACAGAACCACTCGTCGGAGCGGGCGTTTTTCGGTTTCAGTGGCATTGCTCATCACATAGCCGGTCAGGCCATCGGGCAGTTCAACCCGCAACCATGTTTCTGTACCGCCCAAAATGGTTAATGCCGTTGCCTTGGGTACCTCACGAAGAACGGGTGAATCGCTGCCGGGAGCCAGTCGAATGGTTGACCGGGCCACCGATACCCGCACAGAATCGCCCAGGCGAGACGCCGGAAGCAATGACTGGCGCGCCGGACCGCGCCCAAGACGAATAAACGGCAGGGGGTCGGTGGCTCCGTCGGTAAAGCCGTAAATGCCGAAATGCAGATGTGGTCCCGTTGTTCGGGCGTTGCCGGTATTACCAACAAACCCAACCGTGTCGCCGATGGATACGTGCTGGCCGTTCCTGACGTTCCAGCGATCTAGATGCGCGTAATAGAGCCGGATGTTTCGGTCAATATCGGTCAGAAACGCGACGTTACCCCCCAGTTTGCTTACACCAACTCCCGAAATAATTCCATCAACTGAAGCCACCGCGGGTGTACCTCTGGGTGCAAAAATATCGACGCCTTCATGCCGCCGACGGCCACCGTCGCGGGCAACACCGAAAAAGCTACTGATTTGCCGGCTGTCGCGACCTTTGACCGGAAAACTCAGCGCGGGTTCCCGCGTAACCGTAATGGTATACTGGCCCGTTCGCAGCAATTCGGGCTGAACCCGAATCAGGTACGTTTGGGTGCGTCGGGGCTCCCAGGCCAGCACGTTTGTATCCGCTTTCGATGCGGCAATGAGGCTGGTTTTATCGCGGGATTCCAGGGCAAATACATCAATAAACACCTGGGCTTCTTTTTGCCCCTGCGTCTCAACGCGTATCAGAAGCCGGTCGCCCCGTTGGGCATCGATCCGGTACCCGACCGCGAATGCTTTCGTAGCCGAAAAATAACCACTTTCCCGGTAGGGTATGGTGATTCTGAGTGAATCGCGCAGGGCACGTTCGCCGGCCGAAAGCCAGTCAGTGCCGAGCGCTGTTTGGTCGAGCTTCGCATCTTTAAGCGACTGCCCGTATTTCTCATGGGGTGACGTTGACCGAAACAGACTTGCCGTTGGACCAACGCCCGTGCAGGCGCTCAATCCGGCCAATAGCAACCCAACCCAAACGAAGCGAAATGTGTGATTAACTACCATAGTGTTCCCAGAAGTTAAACGACTTTATCCCGGTGATAGTTTAGGCGGAGTCGGTAATCACGCATGAACCAGTCGCGAACTTAAGCCGCGTTCCGCTGTCCCCGTTTTGTGAAGAAATAGACGGGTATACCGAGTCCGGCAATGAGCAGGCCCATACCCGTATTGAAGGTTTTGGTGTAGAGTAAAATGGCGCAGATCGTCAGGCCGGCAATGATATACAGTGCCGGAACGACTGGGTAACCGAACGCCTTGTAGGGCCGCTCGGCAGTTGGCTCGGTACGCCGAAGCCGGAATAGTCCGGCAATGGTGACAATGTAGAATAGCAACGAGGCAAATGTGCAATAGTCCAGCAGATCGCCGTATTTACCCGACAGGCACAGTAAGGATGCCCAGATGCACTGTAACCACAGCGCCCGGCCTGGCACCGAGTTCTTATTCAGATGCGATGCCTGTTTGATAAAAAGACCGTCTTTCGCCATCGCGTAGTACAAACGGGCTCCCGCCAGAATCAGGCCATTGTTGCAGCCAAAGGTCGAAACCATAATCAGAACGGCCATAATGGCGACGGCTACATTCCCAAAAACGGTTTCGACGGCGGCCGTAGCTACCCGATCGGCATCGGCAAACTGAATCCCTCGCCCCACAATATCCGTAGCGGTTGGCAATCCCTTCAGCGGAAGCAAAGACAAGTAGGAAACGTTGGCCAGGAAGTAAATTGTTGTAACGATCAGGGTACCGAAGAAAAGCGCCAAGGGAATGTTTCGGCGTGGATTCTTGATCTCACCCGCAATGAACGTAACGTTATTCCAGGCATCCGCCGAAAAGAGTGAACCGATCATCGATGTACCGAAAGCCAGAATCAGCGCCATGCCTGCCAGTGGCAGTACGTCGCCGGTGGCCGATGTCGTGCTGGCTTCCCAGGCATTAGAGAGGTTGGTCGACAGCAGGCCCGTGCTTAGCCCGATGGTGATGCCAATGACGATCAGCCCCAATAGAGCGATCAGTTTGGCCGATGTGAAAACGTTTTGAATCAGCTTGCCGCTCTGAACCCCCCGGCTGTTGAGCCAGGTTAACAGGATCAGACTCGCAATCGCGAAAATAGATCCACCCGATACACTCACCGGGCCAACCGAAAATAAGACATTGGCTGGGCTGAGAGCGGGGATAAATACGGCGGAATACTTGGTGAACGCCACCGCTACGGCTGCAATGGTGCCGGTCTGAATAACCATGAACACCGTCCAGCCGTAGACGAAGCCGGTGAGATGTCCGAAAGCCCGTTGAATGTAGATGTATTGGCCGCCCGCTTTGGGCATCATGCCCGCCAGTTCGCCGTAACTGAGGGCGGCAGCTACCGTGAGGATACCAGTGAGTACCCATAACATCAATAGCCAGCCGGATGATCCCAGATTACGGGCCATATCGGCCGTTACGATGAAAACCCCGGAGCCAATCATCGACCCGGAAACAATAAGGGTGGAGTCGAGCAGACTCAGAGAACGTTTAAATTCCGTCGGTTCCGTTGTGGCATCGGCCGACGAGAGCGCATTCGGTAGGTTTGTTGACATGAATAAAAGAAGATATATGTACAAGAAGCAAGCGTTTTGCCGGAAAAACAACTCTTTCTCCGGTGAATCGTCCGCTATCCCTATTTTTATAGGTCTGTTTGTTCGAATATACTTCTTTCTGTAGGGCGGTATTTTAGCCCATTTAACTGTTCCTAAGGCTGTTTGATTATGCGTCTGACTGGTCTAGTTTGGCAATACTTTAGGCCCCTGCCGATTGATTTCGGATACGTAGGCTTCGCTGTTAATGCCTACCGACAGGAACGCCTGCTGCATGGCGGCTCCAATTTTTTCGGCGGTCTGAGCGTCACGACTGAGGGCAAACATGGATGGCCCCGAGCCAGATATGCTGCACCCCAGTGCGCCATTATCCAGAGCGGCCTGCTTGGCCTCATTAAACTCCGGAATCAGAATAGCCCGTACCGGCTCAATGATAACATCAACCAGTGAACGGCTGATCAGGCTATAATCGGGGGTCATCAAACCCGCAATCAGACCGGCTACGTTGCCCATCTGAATGATGGTATTTTTCAGCGAGACTTCGTTTTTCAGAATAAAGCGGGCATCTTTCGTATTGACCTCAATATCAGGATGAACCAGTGTGCAGAACAGGGTGGCTGGCGTTTCGATCTTGATGACATCCAGCGGGTTATAGCTTCGCACGACAACGAAGCCGCCTAACAGTGAGGGACCTACATTATCGGCATGGGCCGATCCGCAGGCAATGCGTTCGCCTTCCATCGCGAAAGGCAATAGCTTGAGAATCGGGAGGGGCCGCCCGAGTAGTTCGTTAATGGCAAAAACGCCTGCTACGGCGCTGGCGGCACTGGAACCCAGCCCACTGCCGAGGGGCATCTGTTTATGCAGTACAATGTCGAGGCCAATGTCCGTACGATCAATGTGCTTCAGGTAGGTTTGAATGGCGATACCCGCTGTGTTACGGGCTGCCTCACGGGGCAAACGGCCATTGTCGCCGATGATGTCCGTAATGCGAACACCCGGCTCATCGCTGGTTGACAGAACAATCTGGTCGCCGGGGTTATCGACGGCAAAGCCAAAAATATCAAATCCACAGGCTACGTTCGCAACGGTGGCGGGGGCAAAAACACGAATAGAATCCACGATATAAGGAAGAGGCAACGAAGCGCAAATTTAGTTATTCGCTACTGGAAACCAATCTCGCGTACATATTCACTTATCTGCCCAAAACGCTTGACTTTCATCGCTATATCTGATTGATAAAAAAAAGCCAGCCTCCCTAGTCAGAGAGCTGGCTTTTCTAGGGGAAAACTAGTCGCTTACTGACCAAATAGCTGATGCCATACGCTTTTGGCCTTTTCTTTCGTGGCTTCGATTTGTATCGCGGCTTCGGCCTTCAACTCGTCCAGCTTTACCTGAGCTGCCTGAAGCTGAACAGCGGCTTCAGCTTTTACCTCGTCGAATTTGTCTTCCGCCACATCCGACAGCTCGTCGGCCTTGGCAGAGGCTGACGCAAACACGGTTTCTGCCTGGGTTTGCAGGTTAGCCAAGTTCTCAGCGGTAGCGGCTTTCGCGGCCTCAAAATGCTCCGTTGCCTTGGCTTTTATGCCATCTATATCAATGTCTTTTCCGAACGCCTGCGCCTGCGCAACCAACTTATCTTTCAACTCGTCGAGTTGGGTCGTTGCGGCATCCAGGTGCTGACCCGCTTCGGTTTTAAACGCGTTCAGCTTTTCGGCCGTCGTTGCTTTGGCGGCCTGTACATCTTCCGTATCCTTCACCTTTTCGTTGCTTTCCATGGATTTACTCGTTGGGTTTTTGTATGGGTGAAAATTGACCAGAAACAAAGGGAAAAACAATAAGAAAAGGAGGAAAGGAAGGAGCGGGTTACGGAAGGGCATAGTACCCCGAGAGGCTTCTTTCCGGTTTAGCGCATACGTAACTAGCTTACCCCAGTCGTCGTATAATCAGGTTGTTGACTAACTCAAATAGACCGGCGGGTTTAAGGGTTCGCCAGTTCTCGATGTCGAGGGTGCCGCCGAAGTTTATGTAATAGTCGAGGTGGTATTTTTTCCACTCACGTTCAATGAACTCCGGAGAGTGAACGGCTGCAATCCACCCATCTTCAACATCCTCAAACCACTCCTCGTAATAGCTGTCATCGGAGCCGTGGAAATTAAGAACATTCTCACTAATGAGAATAAAATACTTGATGTCCTCCTGCACGAGCGGATCAATGACCTGCCGTTTCAGGTACATGATGTCGTTATGGAGCGTGTCGTTCCATTCGCCGAAGAGTTCGATAATGACAAACTGCCGGTCGTAGTTAGCGAAGAGAATCTTGCAATAAAGAGTTTCGGAGCCTATTTCGTCCCACAGCGGATGAATGTAGTAGCCGTAAATATTATTTTCATATTGCTGCATGTTGTACTCCCGCTCGTAGAACGGAGACCGCTCATCTTCTGATGCGGTATAGTACTTATCCCAGCCGTAGAACGGTTCGATGTCCTGCATGTGTAATCGCGAATGAGTGAAACAGCGAAAGAGTGAATCGTTAGTGCAGTGAAAAAGCATGCACCAGCAACTCGCTTTTTAAAATGCATAACCTCAACTTGAGCGCGTTTGTTGAGCCAGATTATGGGTAAGTTTACACCATGAAGCCTATTAGCAAACACATCCTCATCACTGGCGTTTCGACAGGTATTGGCTATGGCGCAGCCAGGCACTTTATTGATCGGGGATATACCGTTTTCGGTAGCGTTCGAACGCCGATAGATGCCGACCGTTTGCAGCAGGAATTAGGTGAATCATTCGTTCCGCTCCTGTTCGATGTAACGGATCAGGACGCTGTTGTGGCGGCCGCCCGTTCGCTTGACGAGCGGCTGGCGGGTAGTGGCCTGGGCGGGCTGATCAATAATGCGGGTATTGCTATTGGCGGTCCCCTGCAAGATCAGCCGATGGCTACCATCCGGGCTCATTTCGAGGTGAATGTACTGGGTTTGATTCAGGTTACGCAGGCGTTTCTGCCATTACTCGGCGCCCGCGACAATCATCCCGTTCAGCCGGGTCGCATTCAGAACATCAGTTCGGTGAATGGGCAGGTGGCTATTCCGTTCATGGGGGCTTACGTTGGGTCTAAACATGCGGTGGAGGGGCTGTCGCACAGCCTGCGCCGTGAGCTGGTCTTGTTCGGAATAAGGGTAATTATTGTTGGGCCTGGAGCCGTAAAAACGCCTATCTGGGACAAAGGAACGGATATGAGTACTTATGCCTGTACGCCTTATTTTCCGGCCATCAGTCGCTTTCTGAAACAGGTTGATGCCTCTAAAAATAAAGGGTTTTCTATTGATTACCTGGGTAAACGCATTGTCGATATTCACGAAACAGCCCACCCCTCCATCCGGTATGCACTGGTGCCTGGTAAGCTGACGGGCTGGGTGCTTCCCCGCCTGTTACCCGCCCGTACGCTGGACTGGATTCTGAGCCGAATTAGCGGACTGCGCGCCCCCAAGCTGTAAACAAGTGTATCGTACGCCGATAGGATAACAAATGCCATGAAACAAGCCCTCTTTCTCCTTTGCTGCCTAACTGCCTCCTTTGGAATGGCGCAACCGGATACAACCCGGCAAAATGCACTGAATTTTACTGTTCAGGTGGTTGATAACCAGATTGGCATTGGCTATGGCCTCGCTATTGGTGATGTTGACGGCGATCGTCAGTCCGATATTCTGCTGGCCGATCAGAAAGAGATTGTCTGGTACCGAAATCCCGGTACGAAGACTGATACCTGGAAACGGCATGTCATGGTGGCCAATCTGACTCCGCAGGATAACGTTTGCCTGGCCGCCCGCGATCTGGATGGCGATGGGCGGGTGGAGGTGGCTGTTGGGGCGGGCTGGAACCCAGCCGAAACCAGCGACAGTACAAAGTCGGGCGCTGTTTTTTACTTGCTGCGGCCGCAGGACCCAACCCAACTATGGGAGCCCGTCCGTTTGCCGCACGAAGTGACGACCCACCGGATGCGCTGGGCCAGGGTTGGGCGAGATACCTACCAGTTAATTGTAGTTCCGTTGCATGGCCTGGGCAACAAAAACGGGGAGGGGAAAGGCGTTAGAATCTGGGGCTACGAATTTCCGAAGAACCCGCGTGCTGCCTGGAAACGCCACCTGGTTGACTCGACCATGCACCTGACGCATAATCTTGAGGTTTGGGAAGATGGCGAAAACGGCTCTGCCACGGGCCTGATCGTTGCCAGTAAAGAAGGCGGGACTATTTTTCAGTGGAAAAGGAACAACTGGCGCCCTGTCGACACCGAAGCTGCCAGTAATGCGCTGCCTCTGTTGACCAAAGGTGTAGAAGGCATTGGCGAAATTAGGCGGTTGGATAAGGGTAAAGGCATTGCCACCATTCAACCCATGCACGGGAGTCTACTCCAGGTGGAAAGTGGCGACTACACCCTCAGAAAAGTAAGAAGCAAGGAAGACGAAAAGCAGATCAGCGTTCTCACGGATATACTCAGCCAGGGGCATGCCCTGGTGTGCGGTGACTTTATGGGTGTAGGTAGCGACCAAGTAGTGGCAGGATGGCGAAATCCTAATGCCGATAAGAACGTCGGTATCCGGCTCTTCAAACCTCAGGAGCAGGGTAGCGTCGCGGGTTACGTCATTAACGATAGCGTGCGCATGGCCTGCGAAGACTTACAAGCCGCCGACCTCGATGGGGATGGCGATCTGGATCTGATCGCATCGGGCAGGGCTACGCTGAATGTGTTGATATACTGGAACGGTCTGAAAACCCGGTAACTTTCCAGACAAAATACGCTGAAGCAAGTGGGTTAGCCGGGTGAAACGATGCCATGTCACCCGGCTAACCCACTTGCTTTGTGAACCCTGTTACTGATTACTCAGCTGTCCCGCTAATGACCGAATGGCGGCCGACAAGGCTTCCAGGCGCGTTGCCATGTCGCCTTCGGCTCCCATCATCGTGCTAAACTCGCCGGTTTGCGTTGCCAGCGATTCCAGCAGCTTGGCTAACTCGTCGGTGTTTACCGGAGTCGCTTCCGCCTGTGCCTTTACCTGCTCCAGCGTGCTGGTAATATCCTTTGTATTCTCCCCTTTACTAAGCTGGACCAACCATTGGTCGATGACGCTGGTACCGCTTTCGGGTGTCAGATTGCCCGGATCGCTATCCAGAACATCCATGGTGGAGTCGAGCAGCGTTGATGATTCTTCGTGCGTAAACATATTAAAAGCGGTTACTGAGACCGCGCAGTGCCTGCGCTAGCTGGGCTAGCTGACTGGCTGTTGACGGATCAACTGCGGGCTCATGCGAGAGAATTGATGTATGACTGGCCATGCTAAGCAGCAGATGCCGGATTTTTTCGAGATCGAAATGGCCCGTTTTCAGGTGATCACGCAATGTAGTGATCTCGGCCATGATTCGTTCAGCACCAACATCGCCGGGTAATGCGTTTAACCAGCCTTCGAGCAGTAAAATACCTCGTTCGGGTGAGAGTGTAGATAGGTTTTCCGGACCAAAAGCGCCGAGGGTATCGGTGAGCATTCGGTGTTCGAGGGTTGCGCTTGTTCCTTCCATGTTGTGTAGTGATTCTAAATTAATGGTGATCAACCGATCGGGTCAAATGTAATGGTTACAAATCAGCAGCCAAGTCGCGCAGGATCTTTGACAGACTTTCCAGTCCGCCTGTCCAGGTACCTTCTGCGGTTGGGCCTTCAGCAACTTCCTGTGCCGTGTCGGCCAAACTCGTTAGCAACGACCGTAGGTGCTGTTCGTCAGGCTGGGCCGATTGTAGGACCGTACGCAATTCGTTGAGCTGGTCTTTGATCCGGTCGATATTCGGGTCACCGTCCAGTGCCTGCAACCAGCCGTCAATCAGCATAACGCCCTGAGCCGCCGAAATATCGGCTTTGTCTGTAACCCGAAACAGATTGAGCGTTTCGCCGAGCATGCTCTCTTCTAACTTGTTTGATCCTAGCATCCTGATGAGGAAAATTTAAGCCTGTTGTTGTATAAACAACCCGCCTGACGATGGTTTGTTCAGTTGATAGAAGGGCTGTTGGCGGTTAAATTAACCGCCATTTCGGGCAAACCGGGGCCAGGTAACTATTCATCCTGCGAACGGCCCTACTTATTTCGGAAAGACAATGGCTCTCCCTACTGAATCTACTCCGAAGTTCCGATCGGAATACTACTCAGGGTGCCCCCGTTCCGGTTCGACAGGTCGTCATCGCTCATACCCAGGGCCGAAATTCCGGCCCCACTGGTTGCTGACTCGCCCCCAACCGTGCTGGTCATGGGTGCCTGTTTGTCGGGGTTGGTCATCGGCGTTGACGAGTTCAACTGCTGATTAAACCCCTGCAAAGCGTCAGAAAGCGTCGTAAGGCCTGATGCATGATCGGCCTCCGCCGAATTGGCAAGGTGCGTGATTTGCCCAACCAGTTCGTTGAGAATTTCCTGAATCCGGGTGCCGTTGAGGTTACTTCTCTGTAATTCCGTCCGTAGCGCAGTCAGGTGATGGGTGATTGGACTATCTTCCTGTTCGTCAGCTTTCAGAAAGCTGAGCCAGCTGTCAACGAGCGAAAGTCCATCTGTTGGCGAGATGCTGGCAACCTGGCTATTGAAAGCGCTCACGGTTATATCGATCAGGTTTGAAGCATGTTGGTTTATAGACATTGGTGTTTGTTGTTTACGATTTATCAATGCGGCTTACCGGTGATTTTTTGATCGTGGTAAGTCATATCATTGAATCCATTAGTTTTGAGGGAAACTGACACCTCAGACGATTGTTCGCTCGAAAGGCCGTTTTTCCAGTCAATCCGCCAATTAGCTTCATTAAGTATGGATACGTCCCGTTTACAGTCCGAATTACAGTATCAGTTTGCCCGTAGTGGTGGAGCTGGTGGACAGAATGTGAACAAAGTGGCCACCAAAGCAGAGCTGCGGTTCAACGTTCGCCAGTCGCAGCTACTTACCGACGGAGAGCGGACTGTCCTGGAAGAAAAACTAGCGGGCAAACTGACTACCGAAGGCGAACTGGTCCTGACGCACCAGACGGAGCGAACGCAACTGGCCAACAAAGAGAAGGTAACGAAGAAATTCTACCGGCTTATTGAAAAAGCGTTCGAGAAGCCCAAACCCCGTCGGGCAACAAAACCATCCCGGTCAGCCATAGCCGAACGCATCTCCTCGAAAAAGCATAAGGGAGACGTGAAGGAGAAGCGAAAAAAGGTCGATTTTTAACGTTTTTCCGGTATAATTTCTAGGCTACTGGTTTCGTGGTTGGTAGGGATCAATGTCTTGATCCTTACCAACCACGAAACCAACGGGTATGCTGTTAGCCCTAAGAAACGGATAGCAAAGACACACTACATCCAGCCAGTCAATAGGCAGTTGATAGGTTAAGCCTGTAACTTATTCATCCTCACGCCCGTGCCTCTTCAACAATTCGGATTGTCACTGAATACTGGTAATTCTCGATAGACTATTAGGTAAATGTTTGATAATCAATTTTTTAAGTTTTTCTTGGAAAAGAAATTTGGCTTATCAACCTTTGTTCATCGATTAACCATACTAGTAGATTCGACGCCAATTCGGGTCTGCTCATCGAGGTAGTTTACCCAGTTCTGTAACAGATTCTGGTAGCTGACTCAATCGCTCAATCAATGAGTCGCTTATTTATTATCCGGTCATGTCCAGCTCATGGACAAATGACAAGACAACTTAATTTACGCGTATGACTAATCATTTACGAAAAGCCACGAACGTGGGACTTCTGTTCATGCTGTTGCTGGTCGAACTGCGGGCGGCTTGGTCGCAGCCGGTCGCTCTGGCTCCTACTGTTCAGCAAAAAAGTGAGACCGTCAAGGCCATTATTCATCCACTTAATATCCTTAATTCCATTACGGGTACGGTTAAAAGTGAGACGGGTGAAACCCTGCCCGGTATCAATGTGGTCATTCGGGGTACAACGAAAGGCACGACTACCGATGCCAGCGGGAGATTCACCCTCGAGGCACCAGACAACGCCGTTCTGGTTTTTTCGGGTATTGGCTTTACTACGCAGGAGGTGCCGGTGAACGGGCGTAGCCGTGTTGACGTGTCGTTAACGACGGATAATAAACAGCTTGAGGAAGTCGTCGTTGTGGGGTATGGTACTCAGAAACGCAACAGCCTGACCAATTCCGTATCGCAGATCGGCGCGGAAGAAATTGCCCGTCGGCCGGTCTCCAATATTCAGCAGTCGTTGCAGGGACAGCTGCCCGGCGTTACCGTCCTCGATCAGGGCGGGTCGCCGGGTCGCTCTAACACGGCGATCCGCGTTCGGGGAATTACCACCTTCAACATAAACGGCATTGGTAATACGGCCGGAACCAACAATGGCACAGGCGGCTATGACATGAGCAAAAACGATGCGCTGGTAATTGTTGATGGTATCGAACAGCGGTTGTCCGATATTAATCCCGACGATATCGAAACAATATCCATTCTGAAAGATGCTGCGTCAACGGCTATTTATGGGTCCAGAGCGACAAACGGGGTTGTGCTGGTGACTACCAAACGAGCCAAAGGGAGTAAGGTTCAGGTTGAGTATAACGGGTATTATGCGCTTCAGAACTCGATCAACAAACCGCACATGATGGGTCTGGAAGAGTACATGCGGATGCAGGTAGCAGCCTATACCAATGCCGGCTCACCCTTGCCCGCCCGCTTTACCGAGTCGTCTATTCAGGCGTATGTAACGGCTACAGATCGGGAGAAATACCCGTTGCCCAATACCTGGTTTCAGACGGTACTTCAAACGGCTCCCCAGCAAAATCATACCATAGCGGTGGCGGGTGGTAACGAAGCGCTGCGTACCCGGTTGAGCCTTCGGTATCAGGATCAGGCAGGCATTATTACGCATTATGGAAGTAAAATTGGCGAAATACGTCTGAACACGGATTATACCATTTCGCCCAGGCTGCGGGTGAGTGGCGACATCAACTACCGCTACAATTACTCACAGGCACCTACTATTGACCCGGTCAACTTTTTATTGCATGGCTCGCTGTGGGCCGTACCCAAATATGCGGATGGTACGTATGGGCTGAGTACACAGGGTAACAATCCACTGATGTATGCCGAAATAGGGGGTGACTCGAAGCGATCTACGGACTACCTGGCAGGCTATGTCAAGGCCGACTGGGAAATTGTGGATGGCCTGACATTCTCGACACAACTGGCCGGTCGAGGCTTTTTTACCCAGGAGAAGAACTTCGCCAACTCCTACGTTAACACCGACAAAAATACTAACATAACAAAAACAGTAGCCAACAATACACTCACTGAAGTCCGCAACACCTTGCGAGAATATACGCTGATCAATTTGCTCACCTACGAGCGGAAACTGGCTAATCATAACCTGAAAGGGCTGCTGGGGTATTCGCAGATCGGCAATACACAAACGTTTTTGAGTGCCTACCGCGAGCGGTTTTTTAATAACGATATTCAGTCCATCGGGCAGGGAGCTAATGACGGAACCAAGAACAACAGCGGGTACGACGCCCTTTATGGCTTACGATCCTATTTCGGGCGCGTGAATTATGACTACGACGGGAAATACCTCGTTGAAGTAAACGGCCGGTACGATGGCTCATCCAAATTTACCGGACCTAAACAATACAGCTTTTTTCCTTCATTCTCAGCTGGCTGGCGACTGTCGAAGGAAACATTCTGGCAGGGGCTGCAAAAAACGGTTAATGACCTAAAACTGCGTGGCTCGTGGGGTATAACCGGTAACCAGTCCGTAAACCTGTACAGTTATTTCGCTGCCTTAACGGCCAGTGGCTACGATTTCAACGGGGCGGCTGTGCAGGGCTATCGCCAGACGACACTAGCCAATACCAATCTGGGATGGGAGTCGACCACGCAGCTTGACCTGGGTCTCGATGCTTCTTTTCTGCGGGGGCGCCTGAACCTAACCGTCGATTACTACCGCAAGCTGACGAACGATATTCTGCTGAACCTGGATATTCCAGCGACCATTGGGCTGACAGCTCCGCCCCAAAATGCCGGTTCGGTAGAAAACAAAGGCTGGGAATTCAGTCTGAACTACCGGGGAGCTAAAAATGCGTCGGGCTTTCAGTATAACCTGGGAGGTAACTTCAGTATAAATGAGAACAAAGTTGTTGACCTGAAAGGAACGGGGCCCTACATACTCGGGTCTGATATTGATCCGCGCTACATTATTGCCGTTGGGTTGCCGATCAATACGTTGTGGGGGTATAAAACAGACGGGTTATTTCAGACGCAGGAGCAAATCAACAACTACAAAGCGACGTATGCTGCCAATACGAAACCCGGCGACGTAAAGTACATAGATGCCAACGGTGATGGTAAAATTGACGCCAACGACATGACGAATATTGGTAACTCGTTTCCCAAATTCACGTTTGGCCTCAACTCCAACTTCGCATACCGGAATTTTGAGCTGAATCTGCTTTTTCAGGGAGCGGCCCAGGTAAGTACCCGTCTGGCCGGTGCACTGGCAGAAATGGGGAATCAGGAAGGCTTTACGCATTCTATTTATACCAACAATTACTGGACACCAGAGCATACCGACGCCCGGTTTCCGCGCCCCCTAAAATTTGATCTGCGTAACGTAGCTACCTCCGACCGGCTGGTGATCGACGGGTCGTATGTACGGCTGAAAAATGTTCAGCTTGCCTATTCGTTGCCGGCGGCCATTGCGTCGAAAGTGCGGCTGAGCCGAATTCGTACCTATGTCTCGGCCACCAATGTACTGACTCTGTCGAAGCTCAATGAGTGGAACCTCGACCCGGAAGCGGGCTCTGGCCGGGCGGTTTATTATCCGCAAACAGCGTTATATACGCTTGGCCTCAACCTCCAGTTCTAACCTCATTCAAGCTCATGAAACGAATAAACTATACGGTATTACCTTTCCTGCTGGCCATCTCAGGATTGCTTTTTACGGCCTGTGACCGGGAATTACTGGATACGGTGCCAAATGACCGGTTATCAGAAAGCCTGTTCTGGAAAACGGAAAATGATGCTCGTCTGGCGACCAATTCGTTGTACACGGATCTCGACAGTACTAACATCTTTAGTTGGGATGCCATGACGGATATTGCGCACACCAACCAGCCTTTCGATGTGCAGGCCTACGTTGAACTGGGGCAGTATGATGCTACCAGCGCAAAGGTTTTTGGCGAATGGGCCAAGGCTTACAAGGGCATCCGGGCCTGTAATTATTTCCTGGAGAACGTCGATAAAGTTACATCAACCAATACCACGCTGATCAGCCAGTTCAAGGGAGAAGCGAGGGCGTTACGGGCGTACCAGTACGTAAAATTGGCGTCTCTTTTCGGGGATGTTCCCTTGATTACCACGGATATTTCGCTGGATGACAGTCGTACGCTGGCTCGTGCTCCCATTACGCAGATCTGGGATTTTGTTGATAAAGAACTGAGCGATGCCGCCGGTTTATTACCCACCACCTATGCCGCTACCGATAAAGGCCGGTTTACTAAAGGGGCGGCTCTGGGTTTGCGGGCGCGGGCCAATCTGCTGGCCGGTCGCTACCAGCAGGCAGCTGATGCGGCCGACCAGGTGATAAAACTAGGTGTTTACGGATTGAATGACAGCTACGAAAAGCTATTTACGGTGGCGGCCGAAAACAATAGGGAAGTCTTGCTGGACCGGCAGTTCATCAAGGATACTTATCCGGTCAATGTCTTTAGCCTGCTGGCACCCTATAGCCAGAAAAGTGCCACCAGCACCTATGTGCCTACCAAAGCGCTGGTAGACCTGTATGAAACAACGGCGGGTAAGCTCATTACGGATACCAGCAGTGGCTATGATCCGGCCAATCCATACGCCAACCGTGATCCCCGGCTTCGGCTCTCTGTTTTTCTGACGGGTGATGGGCTGCCGAGCGGTATAACCTTCCGACCCGAGCCAACCAGTGGTACGGCCGATGCCGTTGGGAATACATATATTGCCTCGACAACGGGGTTCAATATCAAAAAATACGTCAATGCTGACGATTACGCCAATCCGGCAAACAATGGTATCAACATCATCCTGCTGCGTTATGCCGAAATTCTGCTGACGTATGCTGAAGCTAAAATAGAATTGAATCAGCTGGATGCCAGCGTAGTTTCGGCCATCAACGCCGTGCGCAATGGGCGTTCGGATGTGAAACAGCCCGCAATTAACGGCATCACCAGCCAGGCCGATTTACGAGCCATTGTTCGGCGGGAGCGAACCGTCGAATTAGCCTTTGAGGGCCAGCATCTCTTTGACATTCGCCGGTGGAAAACGGCTGAGAGTGTGATACCGGGCCCAATTTATGGGATTACTTACAAAACCGCTTCTGGGGCGTTGGCAACCGTTCAGGTAGTTGCCGTAAACCGAACGTTTGATAAGTCCCGTCATTATCTATGGCCCATTCCGCAGAAGGAACGTAACCTGACCCCAACGCTCACCCAGAATCCGGGCTGGTAGAGATTTGCCCGCGCGTACTTTTTTTAATAATTAGATTCATGTAATGATGCTTACACGCCCTTTTCGTCTTTTATATAGTGCGCTTCTGCTGGCAGGCGCTGGCCTGCTCATTACCGCCTGGGTCCGGAAACCGGCTCCCGTAACCCCGCCTAATGTTGTCCTGTTTTTCATGGACGATCTGGGCTATGGCGATCTGTCTTGTACTGGTGCACTTGATTATACAACGCCTAATCTGGACCGGATGGCGGCCGAAGGGACCCGATTTACTAATTTCCTGGCGGCTCAGGCCGTTTGCAGCGCGTCGCGGGCAGCCTTGCTAACAGGTTGTTACCCCAATCGGCTGGGTATTTCAGGCGCGTTAGGGCCAAACTCGCCTGTTGGCCTGAACCCAAACGAAGAGACCCTGGCTGAACTGCTCAAGGAGCGCGGTTATGCAACGGGTATATTCGGAAAATGGCATCTGGGCGATAATAAGCAGTTTTTGCCGCTGCAACAGGGGTTCGATGAGTATTACGGTGTACCCTATTCACACGATATGTGGCCGCGGCATCCCAATCAGGAAAAGGCGCAGTATCCGGCTCTGCGCTGGATTGAAGGTAACGAGCCAAAGCAGGAAATCAGGAATCTGGATGATGCCAGTGAGATAACCGAAACTGTTACCAAACGAGCTGTCTCATTCATTCGAAACCATAAGAAAAAGCCGTTCTTTTTGTACGTCCCACATCCGTTGCCGCACGTTCCGTTGGCGGCTTCGGCGAAATTTAAAGGAAAGAGCGCGCGCGGGATCTTTGGCGATGTGCTGATGGAACTGGACTGGTCAATCGGTCAAATCATGGGTGAGTTGAAGCAGCAGGGTCTGGATAAAAACACACTGGTTATTTTTATCAGCGACAACGGCCCCTGGCTGAATTATGGCGACCATGCGGGTTCGTCGGGTGGTTTCAGGGAGGGGAAAGGAACCTCATTTGAAGGGGGGCATCGCGTACCCTGTCTGGTGCGCTGGCCGGGGGTTGTTCCAGCGGGTCGGGTAAGCAACAAACTGCTGACGGCACTGGACATTCTACCAACAGTAGCGAACGTTTGCGGAGCCCGATTGCCCAAACAACGAATTGATGGGGTCGATTGGATCGCGCTCTTAAAAGGCGATAATACCGTGACGCCCCGTGATAAGTTTTACTATTACTATCGCAGAAATAGCCTCGAAGCCGTGCGGGAGGGCGATTGGAAACTGGTATTTGCTCATCCCGGTCGTACGTATGAAGGCTTCCTGCCGGGTCAGAACGGGCAACCCGGCCCAAGCACGGAAACGCATGAATTTGCTACGGCACTTTATGACCTGCGTCGTGATCCCGGTGAGCGGTACGACGTTCGGGAGCAACACCCGGATGTTGTCGCGAAACTGGAAAAAATTGCCGAAGAAGCCCGTACTGACCTTGGAGACGATATTCAGAAGCGTACCGGAGCCAATGTTCGCGAGCCGGGGCGAGTTACGGCAGGTCAGTAGACTGGTTGCCGGTTTACCATTTAGTCATGCGGTCGGGTTGTTGGTGCGATTCTCGAAACGGGTACCAGATGCCTGTTTAAGCGTTTACAGCCATACCTGTAATTACCTGATTTGTCCTCCCGACCAAAGGAGGGATGACAAATCAGGCTACACAAACAGAAGATCAAACAGATTCAAATACTACAATTCCCGAATCTGAATGTTTCGGTACCAGACGCGCTCTCTGGGGCTGTGGTTTTGCAGGGCAATCTTGCCTTTGGCGTGGGGTGTCGCATAAGGCCAGTTTGCAAATTTGCTTTTCGTTACCAGCGCCTTCCAGTCGTCGGACCCATACTGGTAATCGACTACTTTTTTGCCGTTCAGGAAGTGCTCCACGTGGCCTTTGTTAACCACAATACGGCCTTTGTTCCATTCGCCGGGGGCTTTGGCAACGTTGAAATCCGACGGTGGAATCATGTCGTAGTTCGCACCGGTCATCTGGGTATCCTTAAGCTTGTAAGGCTTGCCTTCAGCGTCTACATAGCCTTTATCGTCGATAACCTGATACTCCGGTCCCGACATATAGGTTGATTTAATATCGGGGCTATCGATTATTTTGTAGACAACGCCACTATTGCTGCCTTTTGGAATTTTGAAGTCGAATTCCAGGTCAAAATTTTCGTATTCCTTATCTGTTACGAGGTCACCGCCGGTACCGTCGGGAGTCATGGCTCCGTCTTCGACAGACCAGCCTACTACACCCTCTTTGTGGTAACTGTGCCAGCCTTTTATGGTCTTGCCATCAAACAAAGAAGTCCATTTGGGTGGTGCTGCCAGGGCAACGACACTGAGCAACAGGCAGGGGAGAAAAAGCTTTTTCATGTAGTTTAGAATTTTTGCCTAATGTAGGTAAAAACGCAATGCGGCTGGAAAGTCAGGTGATGAGATGCTTGTTATAGCCCGTTATCACCTGACTTTCCAGCCGCGCCGGTATGTATTATAGTCCTAGTCTATTCCTAGCTGGCCATCTCACGGGCAGCTTCCGGATCGTTGTACTTACGGTCCAGCCCGTCGGTCGATTTCTGGTCCGAACGATCGGGTCCCGAAATCATATCCTGTGCCGTAACACTGCTTTCGTCGGCCAGTTCGCGGGGCAATTTCTGTGCTTCCTTCGCTTCTTCCGGACGTTCACCTGGCTGATTAGCAGGAGAATCTTTCGCATTAACGTCGTACGGATGTGCCGATTCGCCTGTGTCAGGCTTGTCTTTCATGCCTTCGTCATCGGGTCCGGCTTCACCCGGCTCCCGATTCTCGGTCTGCGTAGCACCCAGTGTCGACGTGAATGTGGTCAGCGTACGGGCGTTGATTTCGTGCGAGCGATCAGGCTGGTCGGGTTCCTGGATTTCGGGTACCGCTGGTTTAGGCGTGCCTGGAAGATCCGGAATTTCGGGACCCGGTACTGGTGGCGTCGGAGGTGTTGGCGGAATGATCGGCGAGGGTTGTGTGGGATCCGGAGCACCCGGTGCCGGAACACCCGGTGTTTGCGGAATCATATCGCCGGTCGGGTATCCGTTTCCGATAAAGTTCCAGCCGCCAAATGAATTGGTTGACGTTTCCTTTTTATCCTGATTGTCTTCGGACAGTAGACCTGTATTTACGTCAGAACCCGCATCCGGGTTTCCGGTAATATCACCAACGGCGATGGGATCGTTTGGCATAACCGACGGATCGAACATCGTGCCTGCCCGTAAGGCCGCATCTGAGTTCTCGTACTTCTTTTTGTCGTCGCCCTGTAAAGCCCGTTCCTCGTCACTACCCAGCCGAATGCGGGGCATATCATCGGAAACGTCAGCTTCGGTATCGCCGGTAGAGACTAATTTGCCATCTACCAGCTTCACCATATTGGTTTCGGCCTGATCGGCACCGAACATTGTTTCGGCATGTTCGCTGGAGACTGTATCGGCCTGTCTGGCTCCATCGGAGAGATTCGCGTTGTTTTCCATGACTATGTGAATGTTTAAAGTCTATGAAGAACCACCGGCAGGCGAAAAGGTTTTCTGGACAGGATTTACAGGATGAACGGGATTTGACGGCTTTTACTAAATGGAAAATATTGTTCATCCTGTAATCCTGTCCGGAAAGGAATTCATGCCAGCGCATCAAACAAAATCTCGGCGGGGTGCTGGGCCTTCCGGCCCGTACCGTCTTTGATCTGGTGACGGCAACTGGTGCCCGCTGCCGAGATAATAGCCTTTTCGGCTTGCCTGACGGCCGGAAATAGAACCAGTTCGCCAATCTGCATCGACAGGTCGTAGTGCTCAGCTTCGTAGCCGAAGGAGCCCGCCATGCCGCAACAGCCCGACGGAATTAACTGAACGGTATAGTTAGGGGGTAGGGATAGTACTTGCTTGACCGGAATCATGGACGAGAGGGCTTTCTGATGACAGTGACCGTGTACTTTCACCAACTGAGCGGTCGTCGTAAACAGGCTTCGGTCAACGTGGCCAGCGTCGGTTTCGCGGGCAAGCCATTCCTCGAACAGGAAAACGTTTTGGGCAATTCGTTCGGCATCCTTTTTAAGGTTGTCGGGAACCAGCAGCGGGTATTCATCGCGGAAAGTCAGGATGGCCGAAGGCTCAAGTCCGATCAGGGGGCTGTCGTCGGTAACGAGGTCTTTCAACAGCGTCACGTTACGAATGGCGATGGCTTTGGCGTCATCAACCAACCCCTTCGATAAATACGTTCGTCCACTTTCTACGTGTTCGGGAATGGTTACGGAATAGCCCAGCCGCTCCATCAGTTGAATCGCTTTCTGCCCAACCTGCACGTCGTTGTAGTTGGTGAATTCATCGCAGAAAAACAGGAGTTGCTTACTTGAGTGAGGTAACCTGTCGCTCCGGCTCGTAAACCATTTTTGCAAGGTCACCTTCGCCAGTTCCGGCATAGTCCGGTCGGGGTGGAACCCCACGGCGCGGTTAGCGGCCCGGCGGAGAGTTGGGTTGTTGTAAAGGGCATTGTATGTCCAGGGCGCTATACTCGCCAGCGACATGAGTTTCGTGAAATTGCCAACCAGTCGCGCCCGTAATGGGACGCCCATTTTGCGGTACTGCTGTTGCGTAAACTCGGCTTTCATGCGGGTCATGTCTACACTCGACGGGCATTCGGCTTTGCAGGCTTTGCAGGATAGACACAGGTCGAGGACGTCTTTGACAGCCTCATAATCGTGATCGGATGGTTTCTCCTGCGATGTATAAAAATGCCGCAGAATATTGGCGCGCCCGCGCGTGGTATCCCGTTCGCGCCGGGTGGCCATGTAACTCGGGCACATGGTTCCACCCGAGATTTCCGTCTTACGGCAGTCGCCGGAGCCGGAGCATTTTTCCGCTAATTCCAGCAGGCCGCCATCTTTCGAAAAGTCGAATACCGTGCTGGGCTGAGCAATGACCCGGTCCGCTTCCGAACGCAACGACTCATTCATGGGGGGCGTATTCACGATCTTGCCGGGATTGAAGGTGTTGTGCGGATCCCAGAGATCTTTGACATCCTTGCACAACTGGAAATTTTCGGGACCCAGCATAAACGCGATGCACTCGCCCCGCAAACGACCGTCGCCATGCTCTCCCGAAAGCGACCCCCCGTATTTTTTGACCAGTTGCGCCGTGTCCATGAGCAGCGCCCGAAATGTGGCGCGTCCTTCTGATGACTTAAGGTTGATCAGCGGAAGAACGTGAATCTCGCCCGCGCCGGCATGGGCCGAATACTCGAGTTTCAGGCCATGCTGTTCCCAGGCCATCCGGTCCAGCTCGTCGATATAATCAGGCAGGTCGTGCACATCGACCGCCGTATCTTCGATAACATTCGCTGGCTTATCGTCGCCGGGAATGTTATACATAATACTCAACCCGGCTTTCCGTAGCGCCCAGGGCTTCTGCGTATCGGTATCAAACAGGGTGGGGTAAGCGTACCCTAGTTCTTTCTGCCGAAGGGCCAACGTAAAATCGGCGGCTTTCTTCGCTACCTCATCGCTGGTGTTGCCAAAGAACTCGACCATCAGAATGGCTTTCGGATCACCCTCGACAAAGGTGCGGTTTTTGGTTTGCTCGATGTTGGTCTTGGTAAGTTGCAGAATGTAATCATCGACCAGCTCCGAGGCCGAGCAGCCATGCGCCAACGCGACCAGGTTGGCCTCCAGTGATTGCCGAACGGTGGTAAAGTGGGCGCATACCAGCGCCGATTCTTTGGGCGGCAGCGGCAACAGGTTCAGCTTGGCCTCGGTGATAAAGCAAAGGGTGCCCTCCGAGCCAGCAATGAGCTGAGCGAAGTTAAATGTTGGTTCTGGTTCGTTCTCCGCCTGAGTCGCAAATGAAGATGAATCGGTTTTGAAAAACGGCAAAAGCGCATCCAGCGCGTACCCTGTATTCCGGCGGGTAACGGTTGGCTTAGGATACCCGTCGCTGATGTGCTGCTGAACGCCTGGGGTTGACAACCAGTCACGGAACTGAACGTAAAGTCGTTGTTCGAGTGGACTTACCACGTTTTCGCCCCGGCACTTTGCTTCGAACTGGTGGCGGTTGAGCGGCCCGAATGCTACCTCGGCCCCGTCGCTCAATACGGCTTTTATTTCGAGTAGGTGGTTTCGGGTAGTACCCCAGATGATGGAATGTAAGCCGCAGGAATTGTTACCGATCATGCCGCCAATCATGGCCCGGCTGGCGGTAGAGGTTTCCGGACCGAACAGTAATCCGTGAGGCTTCAGAAAGGCGTTGAGGTCGTCGCGGATGACGCCCGGCTGAACGCGCACCCAGCTCTCGTCAGCCCTGACGTCCAGAATTTTACTGAGATACTTGGAGATGTCTACGACAATGCCGCTCCCAACTACCTGTCCCGCCAGTGAGGTTCCAGCAGCCCTGGGAATAAGTCCCAGGTCATGTTGACGGGCAAAACGCAGCAATTGTTTGATATCGCTTACGGTTTTGGGTAGCGCCACCGCAATGGGCATTTCCTGATACACGGACGCATCGGTTGCGTACAGAATCCGTTGGGCCGTATGCTGCGGTGAATCGTCGAAATACAGGTCACCTTCGAAGGAAGGCAGCAGATTGGCAAAAGGCGGTTTTTGGGAAAGGCGAAACATAGCAGCAAAAGCATCAAACGTCTTGTAAAGATACAAAAACGAATGGCCTTTGTCAGGGTGTATGATGTATGCTATAGGGTATATGACGTTCTACTCTACTCTACCATACATCATACACCCTATATCGTTCTATTGATTCACATACACATTGCCGCTGCTGGCAGAAAGCGTAACCGCGACGCCACCACCGTTCAGGGTGCCTTTGATGCGGTCTTTTTCGGTGTCGCCCGTGAAGTTGTTTAATGGGATTTTGATTCGGTTGCCGCTCAGGTTCAGGCTGATGCCTTTGTCGAGGGGCATGCGTACGTTGATGTTGCCCGCGCTGGTATTCAGACGAACAAACTCGCCTAGTCTGGTCAGGCTTACGTCAACGCTACCGGCGCTGGTGCTGGCGTCGAGACTACCCGCTACGTTGTTCAGTCGTACTGATCCGCCCGATGTGCTGGCTTTAATGTCGCCTTCGATGTCGTTGCCGTTAACGCTGCCGCCACTGGTTTGCGCATCAATCGAACCTTTTAAATCGGTGAGCCGGATGCTGCCCCCCGATGTATGCAGGCGCATGGTACCCGTCGACTCCCTCGCGTCAATGGAGCCTCCTGACGTTTGAAGGTCAATGTTCGATGACCGGCTGTTACGGCAGTGCTCCATGCTGATGGAACCACCCGACGTTTGGCCATCTAGGTTACCCTGAACATCACTGACATGCAGGCTACCGCCACTCGTGCGGAACCGCTGATTACCGGTGAGGGCTGCCAGGTGAATGCTACCGCCTGAGGTACGGAGGTCGGTGTTAACATTGCGGGGGGTATAGAATTTGAAACTGATGCTTAGCGATTTCTTCCAATCCCGGTCGTTGTTCCGGCGTTTGGCCGTTGCCACAAGAGTACTGCCTTCCTGCGCAATTGTAATATCGTAATCGCGGAGCCGCTCCTCAATCTCGCTTTTGTCGAGCCGATCGTTCCAGTTATTGGCGCGTACGTACATCTCCACTTTAGCATTCATGTCGGTTCCGCCTTCAATGGTCAGGCTACCGCCCGATGTCTCGGCCCGTACGGCGTTGATCTTGCCCGAGAAGGTTTTGACTTGGTAGGGGGGCTGATCCTCGGTGCGAGTACCGGCCAGCGATGTCAGTGCCAGTGTGCCGGCGCTCAATAGGGTTAGTAGAAACTGGTTGCGTTTCATGGTGTTTAGTCGGTTATGCGCTAAAGATGCCTGTCTTGTGGGTAAGGTTGCATGACGTACACAAATTCAACACCGCGCTGGTCTGAAGGTACCCTACTATAGAAGTGCAAGTGTCGTGCCATGTAGCATATCTTGCTGATTATGAGATATTTTTGGTTAATAAAAAACCACTCTCTGTCCGGCAGCGGACATAATATGTTCGATGCCGGACAGAGAGTGGTTCAGGGAATAGTATAGTATTCAACCCATTTAGTGGGTCGGCGGGGAGGTTGTATGTGCCGAGGACACAACCCCTTATCAATCAATATAAATAGCTACTAGTATGTCATACTATCAGGCTATTGGACTACTGTAGACCATTGGTCTCTGTGGCCCACCTGGTTGATTCAGCACCCGAAAGTGAACCAGGCCCTTCAGGCGGGCACCCTGTATTTCCTGCAAGTGCTTCACCACAGGGGTCACTCTCCGACGACTTACCGGTAGCCAGGTGCCATTAACCAGCACGTCGGCGCAGCGGTCGCCCTTCCGGCGAACCTGAGCAACGTGGCATGGATTAACCGCCAGGCTTTTGCTCAATCGAATAAATCCGGGGAGCGTGTCAACACATTTTTTCAATGTAGTGGCATTCACTTCCGGAGATGAGTCGATCAGAAACACACGGGTGTAATTGCCCCATCCCATCAAATACGTAATACGGGACGTATTGTCGATCAGTCTACTAAATCTCATGTATATGATTTATCAAATAAGTAAACTATAAGTTTTTATAAAGGTATAGAATAAATTAATATGTTACTTTTAAAATGTTAGTAGGTACTATTTTTTTTCATTCTCCAGTGTACTACCAACGCGCCGGTTTTTACTACGCTTAGGTATAATATCGGCGATAGAATTTGGCTGTGTGCCATCATAATCACTGGGTGGATACTGAATTTAGGCAGAAAAATAAATTAAAAATTCGGTCAATGAATTCACAGACAGGGATTTATGTCAACTGCCGAACTGTACCTGATGCATACCAAAGCTGATAGTAAATTCGTCGTCAACAGGCTTTAGGCCGTCTATACTGGCGTAAGACTCTAACCCCGCGCTGGTATAAACACCAGCCATATGTTCGTAAAAAAAATTTAATAGTTTGCTATGTTGGTTTTGGGATGAGTACCTACTGACAGGCAGATGAGTCAGATATAAAGTTTTCCTGTATAGTATAGTCAGAGTAAGCCTGCCCGATAGTCGATAAAGTGGCTATCAGTCAGGCTTATTCTTCGTTGGCTTAGTTAGGATCTGCGGTTTGGTTTCAGGAATAGGCTCTCAGCAAAGTCCGCTGTTTGACCAGGTCCTCTTTTCTGACGAATGTAATGGGGACGAAGTCATCCGTTGGTGCACCGATGTAGTAGAGGGCCCAGTCCCGGTCGTAATCGGCAAGTAACTGCTGGATGCACTCAACCCGATCAAAGGTCGGTACCCGACAATCGCCCCAGTAAAACAGTTCGACACGATAGTGAAGTGCCTGTTTTTGCCCATTGATTGTCACGTCGATTTCAATATCCTGTTTACCCGGTAATGAGGAGATAGGGATGGCGATGTATGACATAGCGGTAAGAATGCCGGGCTAAATTTTCTACTAATTTTATTGATTGCCGGTTTTAATGCCGAAGCTGCGTTCGGTCTCCCGGATGATCGCTTGTTTTTCGCGTTCCGTTTTGCCGATAACGTTGGCTGTTCGTTCGATAACCAGTTCATCGCCATCTTTCTGAAAGGTGTACTGCATCCACAAACGACCGTTCTCTTTATCTTCCCGGACCAACACCGAGGACGGAAAAACGCTAGCGGGAGACAGTGACGAACTGGTGCTGGCTTCCAGTTGGTGATAGGGTGCATCAGCGGAATTTGACGAATAGGTGACACGCTCCTCCGTGGTTTTTCTGGTGCGCTGGTTTTCGTGGGTTGACTTGCCAACTCGTACCGTTGCATTGCTGGAAGAGGCCATATCCAGTGAATCGATAATGTGATTCTCCAGCGCTTTTATGGCGCTTTCGTCCATGTCAGTTACGTCGAACAATCGACGGTAGTGAACAGAATAATCGGGCTGCTCAATGTCTACCCGGATGCGGAGTTGTCGACCATCGTTCGTTATTTGTTTGCTGGACGAACGTTGTGCCAACGCGCCGAAACCAACCGTAAGCAATAACAGCGTAAAGAGCGTTTTCATCGTATCGGCAATGAGTAGATCAGGTGATTCGATTTACGCTATCCATCATCGTGCCAGTTGTGTAAATTTTTGTTAATCAATAAGTTATTGTGTGGTGTAAACGGGGGATGTCCGCTTTCGGACAAAATTTGTACGACAGCGGACATCCCGATGAATAGACCAGAACAGGCGGATCTGTTGGGCTTAATAGCTATCGTTTTGCTTCAGATAGCCGGGTAGATTAGACGCGCCATCGATGGCCGTCTGCGGAATTGGGAAAACCCGTTTCAGCCTGTCGGTATTGGTTTTTTCGGTCCAGGTTCCTTCGTATTTGCCGAAGCGAATCATGTCTGTGCGCCGAACCATTTCCCAGTACAACTCGAAGCCCCGTTCGCGAAAGAGCAGGTCGAGCGACATCGACGTGAGGGCTGGTGCGGGAGTCGTTATCGTCCGGGCCGCCCGAACGGTATTAACATCGGCCAGCGCACTGGCGGCATCGCCACTTTTACGGAGTTTGGCTTCGGCCCTCATTAGGTAAATGTCGGCCAGACGAAGAATAATAATGTCGGCTTCACCGAAGTTACGGCCGCTGACCGATTTCTTGCTAAACTCGTATTTCTCCACCCGATACCCTGTGTTGTGGTTGCTGCCTGCCACCGTATAATCAATCTGCTCCGTAAAGTTCACGGGGAGCGTAGGCTTGTTGCGCGTATCGTTGAAGAGCTTCCCGACTTTAAACTTCCCGTCCGGACATTTCAGGAAAACCCCGTTCTTCCGAAGCAGACCATACTGCTGGCCGCGCAGAATACCCCGGTTGATATTGAAGTCCGCTTCGGCCACGCACGAATCGGCTGGGTTGGAGTAAATGGTTAAATTCTGCTTGTAGAAGCGCGGATCGACCGTTGGATCTTTGGGCGCATAAGCCGTTGCCCAGGTCTGGTAATAATCCGGGGTGATGGCGGGACCGTCGGTACCATTAGCCGCCGGGTAAGCCGGAATGGGGAACTGATCGCCGGATATGGAGAAGTACGCCAACCGATTGTGCCCATTGAGATCGGCCCGTTGATCGACGGCGAAAATCAGCTCCTTGTTGTCGTGGTTGTTCGAACCGAAAATGGAAAAGAAATCGTTCGACAACTGGTACTGTCCCGACGAAATGATCTTGTCGCAGTACTCCACAACCTTGTCCATATCGTCAGATCGGAACGTAAACGACGCGGCAAACCGGTCCCGATACACGCCCGAGTTGAGATACAGCCGGGCCAGCAATCCCCAAACGGCTCCCTTGGTCAGGCGACCCGGTCCAACGGTGGTTTCCAGGTTGGGTTCAACAGCCAGAAATTCGCTTTTGAGGTAGTCCAGTGCTTTCTCATCCCGCAGAATAACCGACGTAGCGCCCAAATCGTCTTTCACAAAGACAACCCCGAACAGGTCGAACGCCAGCATATTGTAGTAGGCGCGCATGCCCCGTGCTTCGGCCAGGTAGGTTTTGGCCGAAACGTCATTGAGCGTTGGCAGGGTATTAATGGCCGTAATGGACCTGGAAATTCCCTGTAAAATGAATCCCCACGTACTGCCAATGTTTGGGTCGGTACTGGTGTGTGTGTGCTGGTGCATGGCAATGTAAATACCATTATCGCCCCAGTCGGTGCCACCCCGGTAAGGCAGAATGGCTTCGTCGGTCGAAATTTCCTGCACGTTAAAGTAGTTGGTATGCAGGAAAATATCGGGCAAACGAGCATACACCGGCGCAATAATACCATCGGCTGCCTGTCTGTCGGAAAGGCCCGTGGCGGAGGTTTCGTCCAGAATGACCTCGTTCAGATTGGTACAGCCGTTTATGAACAGGATGCCGACCAGGGTCAGCAAAATAGGTAGTTTCGTCTTCATGATTTTTTACGGATTAGAGCGTCAGGTTCAGGCCAAAAACGACCGATCTTGCTTTGGGATAACTCAGGTAGTCAATCCCGTACGAGGATATGCCGTTAACGGTGCGGTCGGTATTGACCTCCGGATCGTACCCGTCGTATTTCGTGATCACGAACAGGTTCTGGCCCGTTACCGACACGCGTAAGCCCGACACCCACCGTTTAATACCCAGCGCCTTTGTGTTAACCGTATAGCCCAGCGACAGGTTGTTCAGGCGGAAAAACGAGCCATTTTTCAGGTAGCGCGTCGAAACAGGCGCTGGATTGTTGACGGATTCATTAGCGTTGGCAATGGCCTCCGGCGTGGTGTTGAGCCCTTTCGACAGACGCAGTTTGTAGAAGCTGGAGTTGGCCGTGTTGTCGTAGAGCTTGTTGCCTGACACACCATTGAAGTTGGCCGACAAATCGAACCCTCTGAACGACGAACTGGCGTTAACGTTGAACTGCTTCGTAGGCAGCGCACTTCCGGCCGGAATCCGGTCTTTGTCCGTAATTAATCCGTTGCCGTCCACATCGCGGTAGGTGCTGATGCCTTTGTCGTCAAAACCTGTAAATTCTTTCAGGAAAAACGTGCCGATGGGCTGGCCGTTTACGTAGCCATTGATCGTTGCCGACGTCAGACCCGATCCCTGCGCCGATCCCGACGCAATAACCGAATACGGCGAGTTGTTGACGACGTTGTTGATAAACGTGACGTTACCACCCACATCGAACCGGAAACCGCTTTTGGCCATGTAATGGTACATCAGTTCCATCTCAAGTCCCTTGTTGGTAATGGTCATAGCGGGCACGTTGGTCCAGAATGTACCCGCCGGCTGAACGGGATCGGCCGGAATGACTTCGAGCAGGATGTTACTGGACACTTTCCGGAAATAATCGATGCCGCCGGAAATAGCGCCGTTAAATAAAGCAAAGTCCAGTCCTACATCGGTCTGGTCCGATGTTTCCCATTGAATGTCGGGGTTGGCCAGCCGGGCATACGACGTTCCCGCCGGGTAAGAGCCCGTAGCCGTCAGGGGGTAACTGGTTGAGGCCGATACCTGCGAGGTAAATAACGCCTGGGTGATCTTGGAGGGGATTTCCTGATTACCGGTCCGGCCCCAGCCCGCCCGTAGTTTCAGATCACTGAACGGCGACGACTTCATGAATGCTTCTTCCGACAAACGCCAGCCTGCCGAGAACGACGGAAAAATGCCGTATTTGTTATTCGAACCAAACTTGGAGGAACCATCCGCCCGGACGGTAGCCGTCAACAAATATTTGTCCTTATACTGGTAATTGACGCGGGAGAAAAAGGATTGCAACTCGTTGAGGGTTGCATAACCCGTCGGCTTGTTGTTGGCCAGGGTCAGGTCCTGTCCCAGACCCGGATTATAGATCGGCTGAATGTCCGAAATAGGAAATTTGTTGATACTCGATGAACGGCCCTGCAACGAGAATTTCTGGTACGAATGCCCAACCAGTGCCGTCAGGTTATGATCGCCCTGGTTGCGGGTGTACGTCAGGTAGTTCTCAATCAGCCGGTTGTTGTTGTAGGTGTACGTCGTTTCCAGTCGGCCATCCTGAAACGGTACCGTATTGGGCAGCGATTGCTGATTCCGCACCGAACTGGAGTTATCGATCCCGAAATTCAGTTTATACACCAGCCCGTCGATAATCCGGAACGAGGGCGAGATGCTACCCACGATCCGGGTGATGTTGGTAATGTCCTGATTCAACTGTAAGGTTGTCAGTGGGTTCGTGATCGACTGGTATTGAGCCGGTTTGCCCGTGGCATCGTAAGCCGGATACGTCGGGTTGTTCGAAATGGCACTACCGATCATGGTTTCGATAAGCGGCCGCTGGTTGTTGGTATACGCGGCATTGAGGTTAGCGTCGATGGTCAGCCGATCTTCCAGCATCTTCTGCGAAATATTGATGCGGCCGGTGTACCGGTTCATCTGGCTACCTTTCAGAATACCATCCTGATTCTGCAACCCAAACGAACCGTAGAACGTCGTTTTCTCCGAACCGCCACCCAGCGATAGGTTATGGTTCTTGGTGTAGGCCGTTCGGGTAATCTCTTTCTGCCAGTCGGTGTTGCTCTTCTGATCGTCGAGAACACCGCCGACCAGGGGTACCTGCTGCCGGAACTCGTCAGCCGAGAAAACGGGCAGCGCACGCGTCAGGGTAGAAATGCCATAGCTGGTCGAATAGGTAAGCGTCGATACGCCCGATTTGCCTTTCTTGGTCGTGATCAGTACCACGCCGTTGGCACCCCGTGACCCGTAAATAGCCGTTGCTGATGCATCCTTCAGCACGTCGATCGACTCAATATCCTGCGGGTTCAAAAAGTTCAGGGGATTGGTTACCCCGCCCGTACTTGAATTGTCGAGAGCCAGGCCGTCCAGGACAAAAAGGGGTGTGCTACCGGTCCGGACGCCCCCTGGCCCGCGAATCGTGATCGACTGGGTGCTGCCGGGCTCACCACTGGCCGAGGTGACGTTAACGCCGGATACTTTACCTTGCAGCAACTGCTCCGGTGAGTTAATAATGCCTTTGTTGAACTCGGTACTTTTCAGAGATTTCACCGCGCCCGTCACGTCTTTCTTGGTCGTACTGCCATAACCAACAACGACCACCTGCGACAGTTCGGATGCTTCGGACTTCAGCTCTATGTTGAGTATGGTGCGGTTACCCACGACAACTTCCTGCTTTTCGTAACCGATAAAACCGAAAACCAGTACAGCATTCTCGTTCGGTACGGAGATCGAGTAGTCGCCATTGGCATTGGTGGTGGTGCCGCGCTGGCTTCCTTTGATCACAACGGTACAACCCGTTAGTGACTCGTTGGTGAGGGCATCCTTAATCCGGCCCTTTACCAGGATATCGGCCGTTTTCGGCTGCTCGAATGGCCGCCCGTTCCCGTAAACCAGTGGAGTCTGAAGGGCAATCAGGACAAGCAGGCAAGTGGTAATGAATAACCTCAACGGGGGTGGGGCTGCGTAAAATCGATTCATAAGTAGCTTGGTTAGTGAAGAATAAATGAACAATACTACAAGTGACAAACTAAGCAGGCAAATTCGTCCGGTCTATTAACAATTAGATAATAAGCCGTTGATTAGCCGTGACTTATACTCTCAAGAAAATCAGTTAGCTATAGAAATCTACTCAGTGATAGTAACGGGATGTAACCTGTCGCGTTACCTAAATATGAAAGCAGGACTGAGCATCGATGCTCAGTCCTGCTTTTAAAAGGTGCGTATTGTCGCCCCACGTAAACAGAATGAATCAGTTAACTCTGTTACGGTATTGTTAACCAATGGCGAGTGGACGAATGAATGGACTAGCGTAGAGCCGCAACCCTTTGCGGCTTTGCGTCCGTTATTCGGAGCGCAGCGAGTTGACCGGGTTCATCAGGGCCGCTTTTACGCTCTGGAATCCTACTGTTATGAGCGCAATGCTGACGGCCAGTAAGCCTGCCAGGGCAAACACCCACCACTCCAGCTCTATTCGATAAGCAAAGCTCTGTAACCATTGGCTCATGGCGTACCAGGCAATGGGTGTGGCAATTACAATGGCCATGACCACCAGTTTGAGGAAATCTTTGGAGAGCAGGGACACGATGCTGGCCACCGATGCGCCTAACACTTTACGAACCCCGATCTCTTTGGTTCGAACTTCGGCGGCTAAGGCAGCCAGTCCAAACAGACCCAGGCAGGCGATAAAAACAGCCAGAATCGTGAATGAAAGCAACAGCTGTCCCTGCTTTTGTTCGGCTCTGTATTGCCGGGAAAAGTTTTCATCCAGAAAGTGGAAGCTTACACTGGCCGATGGGTCGAATCGTTGGTAAACCGTTTGGATATAGGCCAGGGCTTCAGTGGCTTTACCGGATTGAATGCGAACGTACAGGTTATCCTTTTCCTCTGGGTCGGGCATCTGCAAAACCAGTGGCTCGATCTTGTGCTGAAGCGAATAGATGTGAAAGTCTTTCACGACGCCAACGACCTGCGCTTCAATGGCTTTGTCTAGGCTGACGTACGACCTGACCCGCTTCCCAATTGGGCTCTGCCAGCCCATTTTTTTGACCAATGCTTCGTTTACTAATACGGCACCCGTTGCGTCGCCCGGAGATGAGTCTGAAAAACTACGGCCCTCCAGGAGCTTGATTTGCAGGGTATTCAGGTAGTCGGCATCGACAGCGAATTTTTGTACCACCTGCGAACCGGCGGTCATGACACCGTTCTGCTCAAAAATCATCCCCTTCGTACCAATGTTGTTATTGCCAATAGGATTACTGGCTGCTGATACGGCTTCGATAAGGGGGCTTTTTCGTAACTCGTCCTTCAGCGCCTGAATCTGTTTGCGCGGGGCTTCACTTTCCAGATGAAACGTGACGACCTGACCTTTGTTGAAGCCCAGATCTTTATGCAGAACATAGTCCATCTGCCGGTAAATAACCCACGAACAGGCAATTAATCCCACCGCTGCGACAAACTGAAAAACGACCAGGGCCTGCCGAAATCCGATACCACCTACTTGGCTGCCTGCCTGACCTTTTAATGCCACCACCGTTCGGAAGCCCGACAGAAACAGAGCCGGATAAAGGCCACTACCGGCACCTAGTAAGACGGCAAACAGGAATGCCACGGCCAGCATCGGCCAGGGTCCGAAAGAAGTCAGTGAAAGAGATTTTTCGGCCAGTTCATTGAACAGGGGTAACGCGCCGTTAGCGAGCATCAGACCAGCCAGGCTGGCGAGTAGCGCCATTAGGACCGACTCGGTAATGAATTGCCCCACGAGTTGACTACGTTGCGAGCCAATCGCTTTTCGAACGCCCACTTCACGCATACGGCTCATTGACCGAACCGTGTACAGATTCACGTAATTGATGCTGGCAATCAGGAGAATCAGGGCGGCTACAAGCGCAAACATATAGACAGTCTGGCTGCTGCCGTTGGCCCCGATTTCGTAGTCCAGATGTGAATGCAGGTGAATGGAAGGCAACGGCTGCAGTTCCATTCGGTACGTCAGTTCACCCATTTCCTTCTTTAGGTATTTGGGAAAGAAGCCGCTCAGTTTAGCTTCCAGGGTTTTGTAGTCGCTTCCTTTATGGAGCAATACATAAGTGTACAGGTTGAAATTCTGCCAGCCGTCGGTATAATTGGCGGGAAGCGACCGCAAGGCACTGAATTGAACATGGGAGTTTGTTGGTACATCGGCAATGACACCCGTTACGGTATTGGGAAAGTGATTGCTGAATTCGATTGTCTGCCCGAGGGCTTTGGCGGGATCGCCGAATAGTTTTTCGGCCAGAGTCCTGGTCAGGACAATGTGTTGCGGTTGAGTCAGGGCCGTTGCCGGATTGCCGTAAAGAAACGGCAATGTGAAAACATCGAACACCGACTGATCGGTGAACATAATGTCGTTGGCCTCAATTTTCTTATCCCGGTACGTGATCAACCCCCCACCTTCGCTATTGATCCGAACGATCTTTTCTATTTCAGGATAATCGTTTTTCAGGGCATCGGCGAACGGGGCCGAGGTGGTTGCAAGCTGCAGATTGCCGCCCGCCCACTGTGCATGCTGCACAACCCGAAAAATACGGTCGGCATTGGTATGGAACCGGTCGTAGCCCAGTTCATGCCACACGTATAGAACCATCAGACCGACGGCGGCTATGCCTACGCCCATACCGACAATATTCAGGATGCTGAACAGGCGGTTTTTCCAGAGATTTCGGTAGGCGATTTTCAGGTAATTGCGGACCATGAGCGATTATGGTTAAAGGTCGTTAAGAATAGATATACTACGCCAAAAGTTGTACCAAATAGGTAAGTATCTTATAGTCAGAAGATTAATATTTTGGGTGGTGCGCTATGTCCGAATGTGGACAAGTTTTTGTACCATTGCGGACAACCGTATAGCGACTACAGATAGTTTTACCGATTCAGATGCTTTCGGGGGAAAGCTACAAAACACACAGTTGTCTGGCTTATACGTTTACTGGCAAAACCACAACGAAATGAAAACAGAACTGGAAAAGATGCTGGCCGGCGAATTGTACGACGCCAGCGACGCTACGTTGCTAAGCATGCGAGCCAAAGCCCGGACATTGTTCTCCGAGTTTAATCGGACACCTTACGAGGCCGAACCGGAACGACAGGCCATTCTTGGTCAGTTGCTGGGCCACATGGGTGCCAACCTGAATATACAGCCGCCTTTCTACTGTGATTATGGGTCAAACATCAGTATCGGCGCAAATGGGTTTCTGAACTTTAACTGTATCTTTCTGGATTGCGCCCAAATTACCATCGGCATAAATTTTCAGTGTGCACCCAACGTGCAGCTATACGCAGCCTACCACCCCGTCATTGCGGCCGAGCGCATCAAAGGGCCGGAGTTGGCCGCGCCCATTACCATCGGCGATAACGTCTGGCTAGGGGGCGGAGTCATTGTGTGCCCCGGCGTAACCATTGGCGACAATACAACCATCGGAGCAGGCAGCGTCGTTACAAAAGACATTCCTGCTAACGTATTTGCCGCCGGAAATCCCTGCCGCGTTATGCGGACATTGAATTGATGCCGCGCTGGTACTGGTAGACCGGTGCCCTTCGCGTCTCCTGACTGACTGGCATTGCTGACGCACAGGATAAAAAAAGGGTTGCCGGTCTACCAGTGTGCCGGAGCCACCTTATTCGGACCGCAACGATTTCACCGGGTTCATCAAAGCGGCTTTCACGCTCTGGAAGCTTACCGTTGCCAGGGCAATGCCCACCGCAAGTAGGCCGGCCAGGGCAAATACCCACCACGACAGTTCTATTTTATAGGCAAAGTCCTGTAGCCAGCGATCCATGACGTACCAGGCCACCGGTACCGAGAGCACGATGGCTATACCGACCAGCTTCAGGAAATCTTTGGAAAGTAAAGCGACAATACTGGTCACGGATGCGCCCAACACCTTACGAACACCAATTTCTTTGGTGCGCTGCTCGGCCATAAACGTGGCCAGACCGAATAGGCCCAGGCAGGCAACAAAAATGGTCATTCCAGCGAACAGGCCCAGTATTTGCCCGATCTTTTGCTCGGTCCGGTAGGTGTCGTTGAAGCGTTCATCCAGAAAAGAGTACGTGAATGGAGCCTCCGGTGCCAGCTGATTCCATTGCTTCGTCAGGTTCGCCAGCAGGCCGGTCAGGTCTTTGGTTTTTACTTTTACGATGACTGTGCCAGCACTGTTTCCCAACACCATGACCAGGGGCGAAATACGCTCGTGCAGCGATTTGAAATGGAAATCTTTGACAACACCAATAACCCGGTACGTGCCTTTATTGCCGTCATTATTGGTGTTGGTCAGGGTGTGCCCAATGGCCTTATCGCCCCAGCCCAGTGTTTTTGCCGCCGTCTCATTCAGAATGACGCTGGTCGAATCCGTACCGTACGCGGGCGAGAAATTCCGCCCGGTGGCCAGCTGCATACCCAGGGTTGGAATGTAATTATAATCGACATCGTACCGCAGCGTTTTAACCAGTTGAGTGGCGTTCGTTTCGGGGTAAACCATGAAGTTGTTATTGTTGCTGGGGCCAGCGGGCAGGTAACCCGATGTGCTGACGTTGAGTACATTCGGATCCTGCATGATCTGGCTGCGGAATACCTCTTCTTTTTTGCCCAATAGCCAGGTTTCCGGTAATACCAGCACCTGGTCTTTGTTGTAGCCTAGCTTTTTGTGTTGAATGTAGCTAAGCTGCCGGTAAACCACCGTGGTACTAACGATCAGGGTGATTGAAATGAAAAACTGAATCACGACGAGTCCGCTCCGCAGGCTGATGCTCTTTCTGTCGCCGGTAAACTTGGTGCCTTTCAGTACGGCTACCGGCCTGAACGACGAGAGGAAAAAGGCCGGGTAGCTTCCGGCCAGTACACTCACCAGAAGGCCAAACAATAATAGCCCTGGCAGGAGCCAGACATTTGCTAGAAAATTGATCGCCAGTGTTTTACCCGCCAGCGCGTTGAAGGCGGGCAGCGATGCGTACACCATACCGACGGCAATCAATAGCGCAATGCCTGTGAGTAGCATGGACTCGATCAGAAACTGGCTGGTCAGGCTTTGCCTGACGGAACCGAGCACTTTTCGAATCCCAACTTCTTTCGCCCGCTTGGAAGCCCCGGCCGTGGACAGGTTCATGAAGTTGATGCAGGCAATGATCAGCATGAACAGCGCAATCGCTCCGAACAGGTAAACGTACTGAATGGCGCCGGGAGGGGAGAGGTCGTAGGCAAAGGTTGAATACAGGTGAATCTCCGTCAGCGGCTGTAAAAACAGGCCAAGATCATTGCCTTTCTGCCGGAACTGGGCCATGCTCATGCCAAACGACTGTTGTATCTGCGGCCCCATGTATTTGTCCACCACCTGCGGCAACTTGGCTTCGAGTTGTTTGTAATCGTAGCCTTGGGGTAGTACTAGGTAGGTGAAAAATTCGGACGTCATCCAGGAGGGTGCCTTGTCCTCCGGAAAACTCGCCATCGAGGCAAAAAAGTCGGCCTGAATGTGAGAGTTTGTGGGTATCCGGTCAATAATACCCGTCACCTGAAACGTCGTATTCCAGCTTTTGATCGTAAGCACCTTACCGAGTGGATTGGCCTTGCCGAAATACTTACGGGCCAATGCCTGCGTAATAATTGCCGTGTTGGGGCGAACCAGGGCCGTTCTGGCATCTCCCTGAAGAATTGGGAACGTGAATACCTGGAAGAAATTGGAGTCGACGTAAACGAGCGAGGCATCGCGAAAGGTCTTATCGCCGTAGCTGATGAACGGCGAGCCACCTATGCGCAAACGGGTTGCTTCCTGCACCTCCGGATAATCC
Organism: Spirosoma lituiforme; assembly: GCF_054776635.1. Taxonomy (NCBI): domain Bacteria; kingdom Pseudomonadati; phylum Bacteroidota; class Cytophagia; order Cytophagales; family Cytophagaceae; genus Spirosoma; species Spirosoma lituiforme. Next base: position 212,874 of record NZ_BAAHBO010000003.1, on the reverse strand, counting down.
GTTTTCAGGGTTTGGGCAACGGGCCGCATCACATGGGCTTCGTTCATCTTCCCGCCCTGCATGGATCCCCGAAAGAAAACACGGACAATGCGATTCGCCTTTTCATGGAAGCGGTCGTAGCTAAGTTCATCGAGCACGAACAGGCTGATGAGCAGGCAGGTTGCCAGGCCAAGGGCCAGCCCAATGATGTTGATCGCTGAGAAGGCTTTGTTGCGAATCAGATTCCGCCAGGCAATTTTGATAAAATTCGTCAGCATGAAACACGGTATGTTAGGCAATGTACTGCCTGAACCATTCCAAATAGCATACCATCATTTTAATGATCTGTTTAGTAGGTAGTTATGATTTTTTGTGAACGGTTTGTGTCCGCAAACGGACGGGGTTTCGTTCAGTTGCGGACACAGAATGCGGATTGGCAAGCTGCATGACGGGTGCCAGTCATTGGCGAACAACGGAGCCGTCAACTGTCGGTCGCTCCGGTTGGGCCGGGAATCCGAAGCCGAAAATAGGTGCCTTCCTGGTTCGTCAGGCTCATTTCACCCCCCAACTGCACGGTCAGTTCCTGAATCAGACGACGTCCGAAAGACAGACGTCCGCCAGCGGGCAACGGGGGCGCCAAACCGGGACCATTATCCTGCACCTCTACCAACAGATCACCACCCGGCTCGGCCTGGAGCCGAACCCGTAGCCAGGGGCGGGTGGGCGGGTCGCTGTTATGACCCTGTACTACCCCTTCCGTAAAGGCATATTTGAAGGCATTGGTCAGGACCTCGTTCAGGATTAGGCCCAGGGGCACGGCCACATCCACATTCAGTTGCAGATCGGCGACCTCTATCTCGCAATCGAAATCGTCCGGGTCGAAACCGTAGCCCAGCAATAACCCCTGGGTCAGTTCGGTTATGTATGATTTGACGGCTACATGAGCCAGGTTTTCGGTCTGGTAAAATTGTTGATGGAGCAGGGCGATGGCCTCTACCCGCCGTTGCCCATCCTGTACGGCCTGCACAGCCCGTGGGTCGTCCAGCCGCTTGGCCTGCATCCGCAACAGACTGGAGACGATGGCCAGGTTGTTCTTCACCCGGTGGTGTAATTCCTGCATCAGTACCCGCAATCGCTCGGCCTGCTCGCTGATTTGCTCGCTGTTCTGAGAAATTGTCAGGTTTTTGCGCTGTAGTCGGGCATTCACCCGCCGAATCTGTCGGTACTGCCACCCGGTGATAGCGAGCAGGGCCAACAGGGCCAGCACCGCCACCGCCTGCCGACTAATCTGGTTTAGCTGTTTGTGATTGTCGTTGGCTAACTGGTCGATGCGTACTTGCTTTTGAGCCAGCTGGTAACGGGTTTCAGCTTCGGCCAGTTGTCGGCTATTTTCCTTCTGTAATATCCGACTGGCGGTCTGGTGATGCAACTTCTCGTAGGTTAGGGCCTGCTTGTATCGCCCCTGCGCTTCGGCAATACGCGTCATGACCTCATAGACCTCTACCAAATGTTCATCCTGCCGTTCGAGGTCGTTTTTAATTCGGTTTAAGGCCAGTTGAGCGTAGCGTTGGGCTTCGGCCAGCCGACCCAGCTGCAGCAAGGGGTCGGGCAGGTGCATATACGCATACGTTTCCCGCCGATAATCACCCTGCTGATGGGCGTAAGCCAGACATCGAAGAATGGTTTGTTCGGCCTCCCGGTAGCGTCCTGCCTTTCCCAGCATTACGCCGTACCCATCCAGTACGGAATAATAAAAAATCCACTTCCGGGTAGCCCACAACACGGTCAGGGTCTGGCGGTAAAAAAACAGGGTAGAATCGACACGTCCCCGATTATAAGCCTGATCCGCCTGATTCATAAAACGCCAGAAGGAAACGTTCGGTTGATTTGGCTCCTGCATCAACGAACTGGCTAGCTGTCGATAGTGGCGGCTTTTTGTCGTGTCGCCCAATTCCCTGTATTCTTCGGTAAGTCTATGGAAAATCGATTGCTGCAGGTCGTAAGCATGCACTGACCGGGCAATTCTCAGTCCCTGGAGGCTGTAGTCAATAGCGCGGATATGATGACCTTCGTTGATTTCGAGGTAGCTCAATTGCATGTATAATCGGGCAATCCAATTGGGCAGCTTGGCCCGCTGAGCCACGGCCAGGGCTGCCTGTATTAAGGGGCGGGCTTCTTGAAAACGAGATTGGCTGATCAGCCTGCCGCTGAAATCGATTGTTGGCTTCAGTCGTTGTACAGGGGCCATACCCGCCATGCGACGACGGAATTGGGCTATATCACTGCTATCTTTTATGGGTTGGGCCTGGCTATAGATGCCCATCATAAGTAGCCAAACGAACAGCCCGATACGCGTACCCATCAGCGAATGGAAAAGTTTCGTAAAAAGTCTGCTTTATAAAACCTTCCCAGCGGTAAGGTATGACCTGCCAGGCCTACTTCCCGTTCGTTGAACGTCTCCACCCGACTCAGATTAACTGCATAGGAGCGGTGAATGCGCACCATACGGGCGAAGTTGAGCCGAGTAAGTACCTGACCCAGTGTCAGGCGCAGAGCAAAGCGCTGGGTCGCTGTGACCACCGCTGTGTAGGCACTGTCCGCTTCCAGATAGTCGATCTCATCCAGCCGGATCTTGACAAACTGGTATTTGTGTTTGATAAAGACGGCGTTGTCAATGCGGAGCATGGGCTCACCAATGGTCTCCGCCGGTGTCAGCAGCGAAGCCAAGCTGGTCGAAGCCTCCAAAGGCGTGGGTTCTGGCTGGATAAAATGGCGCAGGGCCAGTTCAATGGCCGCCCGCAGTCCCGGAACGGTAACGGGCTTGATCAGGTAGGCGGCTGGCCGAATGGTCATGGCTCGCTCAAGCGTCGCTTTGTCGGTCAGGGCCGTCAGAAAAATAATGGGAATGGGCCGCTCGGCCAGCAGGTGTTCAGCAGTCCCGATCCCATCCCAGTCGCCTTTGATACTGATGTCGCACAGCGCCAGATCAATGTGGTGCTCCTGGTGGAGCCGCAGGGCTTTGCGGCCATTATTGGCCGTTCCAACAACTGAATAGCCTTCTTCCTCCAGCAGGTCGCTCAAGTCCATCGCCAGCACGGCTTCGTCTTCAATAATAAGAATGTGAATGTCGGTGGCCATGGGTTAGTAACAGGCTAAATAACGAATACAAACGGTATCCCGAATAGTAGTGAGTGCATCGATACTGATCTGTCGGGTGATGTACCCGAGCCGGTCGTTCTGAAACACCAGCGACAGATCGGCCCGTTTGATGAGTCGGGTCGGGGTTTGGGGTGATGCATACCGATAGATCTCGACGCGGCTGGCCAGGTGTTCGCTCACCGGAAACTGCTCTCCCCAGCCAGGCCAGGGATGACGATTGAGATCATAAGGAATGCCGCGCATGCTTCGGGCCAGAAGATTGGGGGTAGACACGAAGTTTCCCTGGATAACCCGATAGTATAGCTTGCCCCGTTCATTGAACACATCGAGTTGCACGTAGCGATCCTGTTCATCGAGTTGATAGCGGGTGGAGTATCCCTGCAAGCCACTGTTGTTGAGTGGGATACCTCGCAGCTCCACCAACTTTTTACGGGTATTGTTTTTTAGCTGGTAGCGATAGATGGGTAGCCCTTCCTGAAAAAAATCAATGGAGGCTAACTGCCCCTTCTGGTAGGTATAGTGGCTGGAATCCGACTGGTTGTGTACCTGCTCAAGCCGCCCCTGTTGGGTGTAGGTAAGGTGCTGGTTAAAGGCGTAGATCCCGTATCCGCTGTTATCTTCCAGGGTTGCGCACTGATGCAGGCGCTGGTGCGCATCGAAGTTATAAACGTATTGATTATCAACCCCTCCTTCCTGCCAGATAATTTGTTGGCAGGGAGGAGGGGTGAGCAGTTGATCTGCTGCGGGTGCCTGGTTTGTTGTTCTCACCGAATGACGTTTACTATCGGTAGAGGTGCAGGCCAATCCAGTTAGCAGTAGCAGGTGAACGAGATAGCCGAAGCCGTTTTTACGCACAGTACTTACTCGATGGAGCGGTTTTAACTAGCTTCAGAATAAGTCATTTTCGTGAAGCTTTTACTCAACATGTACCCGTACACATGCGCGAAGCGATCCGTACTCGCGCTGAGCTTTTTGGGCCACAAATCTAAGCAGGCGATGGGACGGGTTTCTGCAAATAGAAGCAAACGACGGGTTTGTGTAAACAAACGACTTGTTCGGCAGCGTGAACGGCAAAAAAGGGAATAGCCGACTGGTAGCTATTCCCTTTTTTGCGCCATTTCTTTGTGCAATGCAACAAAATTCGGTTGCCCGAGTTTGTTCGTATTATTCAGATCGTAAACTTTTCACCGGGTTCATCAGGGCGGCCTTGATACTCTGGAAACTCACCGTCAGCAGGGCGATACCTACAGCCAGCAGTCCCGCCAGGGCGAACATCCACCATTCGATGTCGATTTTGTAGGCAAACGTCTGGAGCCACTGATTCATGACGTACCACGCAATGGGGGAACTCAGCACCAGCGCTACCAGCACTAGCCTGACAAATTCGAACGAGAATAGCCCAAAGATATTGGCCGTCGAAGCCCCTAGTACTTTCCGGATACCCACTTCCTTGGTCCGGCTTTCAGCCATGAACGCGACGACACCATAAAGGCCCAGGCAGCCAATGAAAATGGCAATGCCCGCCAGCAACTGGAACAGCCGGTACATGCGTTCTTCGGTTTTGTAGAAATTGGCGAGTGTTTCGTCCAGGAAACTGTATTTAAATACAAAGTCGGGGAAGGTAGTATTCCAGTGGGTTTCGATCCCGTTCAGCAACTGGCTAATGGTCTCCGTACCGCCCTGCCGGGCCGACAGTTTGATGCCCAAACTGCGGTACTGGTCGCGGTAAGAGGTCAGCACACTGGGCTCAATGCGCTTGTGCAGCGAGAACGCATTAAAATCCTGGACTACGCCAACGATTGGCTTTTTCGTGGCTTCGCCGTTCACCTTCATCAACTGGCCAATCACCTGCTCGGGTTTCTGAAAACCCAGGCGCTTCATAAAAGCCTCATTAATGACCAGTTCCCGTATGGTATCGGCGGGTAGGTACATCCGGCCAGCCAGCAACCTGAGCCCGTAGGTATGCACATAAGCGGTATCGGCGGGGCGCATCAGCACGCCATAGTCCGGTTCTTTGTCGTCGTTCCCGAAGCGAAACCCCGTTGTCCAGTTGCTGGTCGAGGAGGGCGTCGTCATGGCGTAACTCATGGATTGGATACCGGGTAAGCCCGCTAGCTTAGCTTTCAGGGTTTCAAGCTGACCGGGCTTTTTCTCCGGAATCAGCACCGTCAGTACGGTTTCCCGGCTGTAGCCTATATCGGCCGAGCGGAAATATTTCATCTGGCTGTAGGCAATGATCGTTCCGATAATGAGCAGTTGTGAAATAGCAAATTGCCCCACAATTAATCCCCGGCGGAGCGATAGTTGTGCATTGCCCCGCGATGCCCGTATTTTGCCTTTCAGGGCTAAAATGGGCTGGTAACCTGACAAGACCAGCGCCGGATAAAATCCGGCCAGCGTGGTAGTTAGTACCCCCAGCGTACACAAAAAGAGGATGATGGTTGGATCGACTAGCGTAGCGCCCCCCGGCTTTATATTGAGTAACTCGCCCACATACGGCAAGGATGCCTGCGCAACCAGGAATGCCAGTACCATCGAGAGAGCCGTTAGTACACCTGTTTCGCCCAGAAATTGCCGAACCAGTTGACCGCGTGAACTGCCTAATACCTTACGGACACCCACTTCTTTGGCCCGGCGAATGGCCTGCGCGGTGGCCAGGTTAACGAAATTGACGCAGGCCGTGACCAGAATGAATAAGCCAATCAGCCCCATTGCCCAGATCATTTCCTGGCTTACGGTCCGCTTGGCATAATTGTCGGTCCGCATGTCAACGTGAATGCTGGTCAGGGGTTGGAGCGCATAAATCAGATCACGGGCGGTGTCGGGTTCATGGTATTTGTTGATGAACGCCACCAGTTGCCTGTTCATCTGTGCTGCAGCCACTGGCTGACTGGCTGGCGCATCGGGCAGCTTCAGGTAAATTTGCGCGCCACCGTACGTCGACTGCCAGTCGTCCCAGTCTGTGCTGGCTCCAAACTGTTTCAGGGAAGAAAATGACAGTAACATGCTGAAGGGTACACTGCTCATGGCAGGAGGTTCCTGCACCACGCCCGTTACTACAAAATCTGTCTTGTTCTCAACCCGGAGGGTCTTACCAATTGGGTTGCCTGTTCCAAAGTATTTCTCGGCCAAGCGTTCGCTCAGAACAACCGTATTGGGTCTGTTGAGGGAAGTTTGTGGACTACCGCTTTTCCAGGTATAGTCGAACAGACGAAAGTACTCCGGCTCCGCAAACGCTATGATGCCGTCGCCCTCCTGAAATTTCTTAGTAGCCGCATTGGCTTTTTCCCGCACACTCACGACCACGTTCGCCATTCGGTAAACCATGGTTACGTCGTTAGTCAGCGCCGGAAAATCGTTGCGTAGCGCAGGTAATATGGGTAAGGGCATGCCGACCTGCCAGTGATCGTCGTTTGCTCTTCTATTGGACGAAATCAGCCGGTACGTTTGATCCGCGTGTGTATTGTGCCGGTCGAAACTCAGTTCGTAGCGAATAGCCAGAAACAAAAGCAGGCAGCAGGCCAGGCTGAGTGTCAGCCCCAGCACATTGATGATTGAATAGCTCCAGTTGCGCTTCAACGCACGCAGGGCGGTGGTAAAATAACTGTTTATCATAACTGGGAGACTGCAATCGTTTGTGGCTGTCAAGGGGTTTGTTACTATGCTGAAAGCCAGTCAAATGATGAGATGTGATTAATCGTTGGTTCACTGGTGCCGTCCCTACTTCATTCGGATCGCAATGAGTTGACGGGGTTCATCAGGGCGGCCCTGAGCGCCTGAAAAAGTACTGAAAGGAGCGCAATACCAATGGCTAGGCCACCGGCCAGTGCGATATACCACCACTGAATTTGGGTGTGGTACGCGAAATAGTTCAGCATAGTCTGGCCTACCCACCAGCCAATAGGAGCCGCAATCAGAATCGCCAGCAAGACTAATTTCAGAAAGTCAGTCGAGAGCAATACCGTAATACTCGCCACCGATGCTCCCAATACTTTCCGCACACCAATTTCTTTGGTCCGTTTCTGGGCCATGAGCGATATCAGTCCGAAAACACCGGCGCAGGCCGTCAGAATGGCAATCATAGTGACGAAGCTGATCATCTGCCAGATATTATCAAGTGATCGATATGCCTGGGTTATATCATCGGATAAATAGGAGTACGTGAGTGCCCGGCGCGCGGGAATTTTTCTGAACTCCCGCTCCAGACCTGCTACTAATGCTGGTGTGTTGGCGGGATCATTGACCCGAACCATCAGGTATCCGCTGAGTCTTTCGTGACCACCGTAAGCCTGGAGCATTGGTTCTACCCGGTCGGTCAGGTCTCGGTAGTGGTAATCTTTTGTTACACCGATGATTGTGTGTACGGCCGAATTATTGAGCTGACGTAGTTTTTTGCCCACCGCTGTTTTCCACCCGAACGCCCGCATGGCCGACTCGTTAATAATGACGGCGTTGTTGGCCGAGTCGGCGGGTGTGGTATCGGAGAAATTACGCCCTTCCAGCATCGGAATTTTCAGCGTCTCCGTGTAATTGACCGCCCCGCCCATATGTCGTACGTGCACCTGCTGGTCTTGCCGACCATCCGGGTAATATTGATTAAAGTTTTCCTGGTAGGCAACCGGCGTGTAGTACGTGCTGGTAAACGACACAACAGTCGGTGTCTGTCGAAGCTGGGCAAAAATGGATTGCGCCCGTACCTGCGCTAGTTTTTCGTTGCGGTAAGCCAGGTTTGTCTTGAAAACGAGTACGTTGTTCTTGTCGAAGCCCAAGTTAGCCTCTTTCATATAATTAAGCTGCTCACGCATACCAACGGTGCCCAGAATCAAAATAATAGCCAGCGTAAACTGAAAGACGATGAGACTGCTTTGCCGGAGTCGTCCACTTGTTGGATTCGCCGAAAGCTTACCTTTCACAGCCTCTGTCGTTTTCAATCCCATCAGGTACAGAGCAGGGTAGGTTCCGGCTACCAGTGCCACCGTGAGAGCAATGCCTAACACCGTCAGAATGGATGGGTAATCCGAAGCCAGATCAATGCTCAGTTGCATATTTTCGCTTCGCAGCTGGTTGAAGCTGGGTATTAAATAGAACAGAGCGAACAGCAGGGATAACGTCAGCGAGACAACGACAACTATGCCTGACTCCGTCCAGAACTGACCCAGCACTAACCGGCGCGTAGCCCCTACTACCTGCCGCATGGCAACCTCTCGGGCCCGGGGCATTGCCGAAGCGGTATTCAGATTGATGAGGTTGATACTGATGATCAGCAGTAAAAACAACGCAATGATGACAGAGCCATAAATGAGCCCCTCAAACGACGGATTTTCAGTATAAATGAAGTTTTTAAACGGGGCTAACCGCAGGATAGAGTTCTTCGCATGGGGTTCGTAATGGGATCTTACCAACTGAGGAAGTTTGGCCTCAAGCCGGGCCGGGTCAGCGCCATCTTTCAACAGAATGTAGGTCGACGCGAAGGTATTAGACCAGTCGGCCATTTCTTTAAATCCCGGGTAGTCGAGCAAATTAGCGGCCGGGAGCAATACGTCGAATTGCTGCGATGAGTTAGAGGGTAGTTTCTTCAACACACCGGTAACGGCATAGCGCAGCGTGTCGCTAACGGTCACGTATTTACCAACCGGGTTACTATCGCCGAATAAGTTCTGCGCTGTTTTCTCGCTCAGTACCACCGACCGTTTGTTGACCAGGGCCGTAGCTGGATCACCGTATTTGAACGGAAACGTGAAGACCCGGAAATAAGTGGAATCGACGAAGCTGGTTGATTCCTGAATGCTCTTGTCGCCATATTCAATCCAGGGCCAGCTGAAGCTTTGGTTGTGCGTGCCCGTTTCTATCTCCGGAAAGTCGCGCACCATCTGATCAAGTAGCGGATACACCGTCTGATTGCCGATGTCGCCCCCTGGGTATTGGGTCCTGACGTAGTAAATTCGATCAAGTTTAGCGTGGGAGCTATCCCAGGTCAGGCATTTCTGAGCAAATAATACCAGCACCACTACACAGGCTAGTCCGACCGATAGGCCAAAGACGTTGATGGCCGTGAACAGCCGGTTGCGCCATAGTGTCCGAATGGCAATTTTCAGGTAGTTTGTTAGCATGGGGTTAGTAGGTTTACATCATTCGGATCGTAACGATTTGACGGGGTTCATCAAGGCGGCTCTTACGCTCTGGAAACTCACCGTCAGCAGCGCAATGCCTACGGCCAGAATGCCTGCCAGGGCAAACACCCACCAGTCAATTGTGATTTTGTATTCGTAGTCGGCTAAAAACTGGCTCATCGCGTAGTAAGCAATTGGGCTGGCCATGACGAAGGCAATCAGGACGAGTTTCAGAAAGTCTTTCGAGAGCAGCGCGACAATACCTGCAACGGTTGCGCCGAGGACTTTGCGCACGCCGATTTCTTTGGTACGCTGTGTCACCACGAACGATACCAGGCCGAATAAACCAAGACAGCCGATGAAAATGCCAACGATGGCAAACAGTGTCAGAAAATTGGTCAGTTTGCGTTCATCATCGTAAAAAGCCCGCAGATCCTGGTCCAGAAATGTTGGCTTAAAGTAAGCGTTGGGAAACAGGGCTTTCCAGTATTGCTCAATGTGGGCAATGGCTTTTTTGGTTTGCTGCGGATCGATGCGAATACTGGCCGTCTGAAAATTCTGGTTGGTGTACAGAAAGATGTGGGGTACGATAGACGACCGTAGACTCTGCGAATGGTAATCTTTCACCACACCCAGTATGGTAAAAGGTTTATCATAATAAAGCGTAATCCGTTCGCCGATGGCCCGTTCCGGCGTTCGGAAGCCCAGGTCGCGGGCTGCTTTCTCGTTGATGATGGCAACCGTGTTCGTATCGGCGCGGCTCCATGACCGACCAGCGACCAGCGGGATCTTGAAGAACTGAAAATAATTGGTGTCTACGTGCTGAAACCGGAAGGTGTATTCGCCGTTTGGCAGGTTACGGTGACGCACCGTTTCCCACCACCAGTTATGACTGCTCGACGGCGTGGTTAGTCCGAACGCTACGTCCTTGATTTCCGGATGCTGGCGCAACTGCTGCCGAAACCGTTCGCGCAGGACGACATTGTCGCGTTCCGGCATGTCGACGGTCACGACGGCCTGCTTGTCAAACCCTAGGTCCTTCTGGTACACATACCGAATCTGCCTGATACCCAGTAGCGTACAGATGACCAGTACCTGAGCAATCACGAACTGAGCCACCACCAGTGTTTGTCGAAGCGATATGCCCCGGCGCGGCCCCGAAAAACGTCCGCGCAACACGCGCACCGGCTGGAACCCCGACAAGACAAGTGCCGGATAGCTACCTGCCAGGAGGGTTACCAACGTGCCCAGACTCAGCAGAAAGAAAAGGGTACTGCTAGTCCAGATCGTCGATTGTCCGACCTGGGTATTCAGCAATTGGTCAGCGTACTGAATCAACTGCGTCGCCAGCAAACTACCCAAGCCAATGGCTAGAAAAACCAGCAGGGCCGTTTCTCCGAAGAACTGCGTAATGAGCTGCGAACGACTGCTGCCCAGCACTTTCCGCACGGCAATCTCGCGGCTGCGCTGCGTTGCCTGCACGGTCGCCAGGTTAATGAAATTGATACCGGCCAGGCCAATGAGCAGTACGCCAATACCCGCCAGTGTGTATAGCATCCAGCGTGCGATGGTGTAATTGAAGGCATCGGTATCCGTGTCGAAATGAGCATCCGGTAGTGGCATCAGTTCGTACGATACATAATCCGATACATGTCTGTGTTGGGTCGCCAGCCGGTTCAGCCCCGTTTCAATCGTAGTTGGCAGGGTGCCTGGTTCGAGCAGCACGTACCCATGAAACTTTGAATCGCCCCCGCCCCAGTGATTCTCGTTTTTGTACATCTCCTGCACGATTGGCAGGGTCGCGTAGGAGACGAGTACCCGAATTGGTAGCATCGAATTGGGTTTACCGTTTCGGATAATGCCCGAAACCGTCAGCGTAGCAACGTTATCCAACCGGAGTGTTTTGCCCAGCGCGTTTTGCCCAAACCATTGCCGGGCGGTTTTTTCGTCCAGAACCACCTGATTGGGTGCGGTTAGAGATTGCTTCGGCGAACCGCTTACCCAGACTAGGTCAATCATGTTGGCCAGTGCGGGCGGTGCGTAGAAAAAGCCGGTTGCGTTAAACACCTGCTGGCCAATTTTTATGCTGACCGTATTGCCGGTGCCTTTTACGCTAACCGCTTTTGCCACGCCGGGAAACTGCGTCTGCAACGCCTTGATAATTCCCTGTGGCACATGGGAGTTTGCTTCGCCGTATTTGTCGTGGCTGCGGACCTGGTACAATCGGTCGGCATGGCGATGATACCGGTCAAAACTATACTCGAACCGGACAATCCAAAACAGCACAATCGCTACGCTCAGCCCCAGCGTCAAGCCGACCAGGTTAATGAGTGTATAGCTCCGGTTACGCACCAGATTTCGCCAGGTTGTGAGCCAATAGTTTCGTAGCATGGTTGTCGAAGTTTATTCGGATCGCAGGGATTTTACCGGATCTATCAGAGCCGCTTTAATACTCTGGAAACTCACGGTTAGCAAGGCGATCGCCATCACCGAAAAGGCAACCGAAACCAACACCCACCACTGAATGGTCGTGTGATAGGCGAAGCTCTGCAACCATTTATGCATGAAGTAATAAGCTGTCGGTAACGCAACCAGGATGGCGATGGTAACCAGTTTGATGAAGTCTCGGGAAAGAAGGGCCGTAATGCCCACTACCGACGCGCCCAACACTTTGCGGATACCGATTTCCTTGTTTCTGCGTTCTGCCGTGAAGGCTGACAGACCGAAAAGTCCCAGACAGGAGATGAGAATGGCTAATCCGGCGAAGTAGCGCGACAGGATCGAAACCCGCTGCTCCGATACGTACTGCGTCTGAAAATCCTGCTCTAAAAATTTATAGTCCAGCGTATAACCCGGATTGAATGCCTGGTAAACCTGCCGGAGTTTGGCAATCGTTTCGGACTGTTTCCCGGCCTCGATAGAAACCATCAGCGTCATGGTATGCACAGGATCAAGTTTCATGAAGGCCGGCTTCACCTCGTCGCGAAGCGATTCGAAGTTAAAGTCGCTGACCACACCGACAATTTGCCGGTTCTGACCCCACAGCTGCACCGTCTGGCCAACCGGATTTGTCAGACCCATTGCTTTGACAGCCGCTTCGTTGAAAATAATGTTGGTACTGTCGGCGCCGAATTTTTGGGAGAATGCCCGCCCCTCTTTCAGGTGCATGCCCAGCGTTTCGATGGCGTTATAGCCAACCGTGATGTTGATGAACCGGATAGACTCCTGCGGATTTTTGCCTTTCCAGTTCAGCCCCACGGTGCCGCCCTGACTGCCAATAAGCGATTGCTCCATCCCCGAGGCATTCAGTACGCCCGGTATCTTCTTTACCTCCGCCAGAAACGCATCAGTGTTTTCGGCTATTTTTCCTTCCCTCGAAAAGTAGATGACATTCTCTTTTTGAAAGCCTACGTTCTTGCTCTGGACGTAGCTGATTTGCCGATAAACGACCAGAACCGCTACGATCAGAATGACCGACAGCGCAAACTGAAACACCACCAGCCCCTGTCGCGTCCAGATTTCGCCCATCGAACTCCGGGAGAGTGCCCCCCCTTTCAGCACGGCTATGGGATTAAAACCGGACAGGTACAGGGCCGGGTAACTGCCGGATATAATACCGGTAAGCAATGTAATGGCGAGAAAAGCCAGCATGACCCGGCCATCGAGCTGAAGCGACAGGTGCTTCTGGGTAATGTCATTGAAGGCGGGCAACAACATAACGACCAGCAGAATCGCTACCAGCAATGACAGAAAAGTCATGAACAGCGACTCGCTTATGTACTGCGCAATAAGTGACCCTCGACTGGCACCGATCGCTTTCTTTACGCCCACCTCTTTGAGCCGTACCGATGCCTTTGCGGTGGACAGGTTCATGAAATTGATGCAGGCGACGACCAGAATGAAAATGGCGATCATGGAGAACAGATTAACGTACTCGATGCGCCCGCCCGCCTGGATCCCGTTTTTGTAGGTGCCGTATAAATAACCCTCTGAAAAGGGCCTGACAAACAGCGTAACCGTCGACTCGCGGGATTTCGTTTTAAGATACCCCGCAATTTTCCTGTTGAACTGCCCAATATTGGTTCCTTTTTTTAAGACCAGATAAGTGGCTGGCGCGTGATTGTCCCAGGATACGGTGCGCTGAAAAAGTTCGGGATCTCTGAACGCCTGATCGGTCAGCAGGAGATCAAATTGGGCCGATGAGTTAGCCGGTAATTTCTTAAAAACGCCCGTCACTAAACCCGTCTTTTTGAATTGCGCTAACTGCCATTCCATCGTTCGGCCGACCACGTTTTCGGTGGTATGAAACAGCTTCATGGCCAGCTCGTCGGACAGGACGATTCCGTTTTTGTCGGCCAGAACATTGTCTTTGGTGCCCTCAAGGAGCGGAAAGGAGAATATGTTGAAAAAGTCTTTACCTGCAAATTGCCCGGCCGCCTTAACGTTGATATTATTCGCCGATAGAGTGAGCAGCGATGGCATTACGGATGCGGGAACGACCGCCGTAGCATAGGCTACCTCTGGTAGTTCGGCCGCCATTGTTTCAGCCAGCAGATCCGGCGTACGATCCTGCGTTCTGATGCCATCGGCGTTCGGGTTATTTTCCATCACCTGATACAGCTGACTGTTCTGCGAATGAAACGTATCGACGCTCAATTCATCGTTCACCCACAGGTAAATGAGCAGGGCGCAGGCCAGACCCGTAGACAGGCCAACGAGATTGATGAAAAAGGTGCTTTTAAACCGTTTGACGTTCCGATAGATAAGCAGAAAATTATGTTTCAGCATGAGATTGGTGCGTAGAGATTATTCGGATCGTAACGATTTGACGGGGTTCATCAGGGCGGCTCTTACGCTCTGGAAACTCACCGTCAGCAGCGCAATGCCTACGGCCAGAATGCCTGCCAGGGCAAACATCCACCATTCGATATCGATTTTATAGGCGAAATCCTGTAGCCAGCGGTTCATGGCGTACCAGGCAACTGGACTGGCAATCACAATGGCAATCAGGACCAGTTTCAGGAAATCTTTGGAGAGAAGTGAGATGATACTACCGACACTGGCTCCCAATACTTTACGGACACCGATTTCTTTGGTGCGCTGTTGCGCCGTGAACGTGGCAAGACCGAGCAGACCTAAGCAGGCTACCAGTATCGCCATCAGCGTGAAAAAGCCGAACACCTGCCCAAACCGCTCATCGGTCCGGTATTGTTTGTCGTACCGTTCATTTAAAAACGAGTACACAAACGGGTCGGTCGGGAAAAATTGCGACCAGGCTTCTCTTACCGTAGCGATTCCCTGCGCGGGATTACGGTCGGTCAGCTTAATAGACAACTGCCCGTTCACGCCGGGGTCAAGGCGTAAAATGAGCGGCTCGTAGGCTTCCCGTAGCGACTGCTGGTGGAAATCATCGACTACCCCAACGATTGTGAGAATGTCTCCCCAGAAATCTATTTTCTGCCCCAGGGCTTTCTCCGGACTGGTGAATCCTAACTGCCTGATACCGGTTTTATTGAAAACCACGGCATCCTTTTCGCCCAGTTTTGTGTCGAAATTGCGCCCGGCAATGACCTTCATGCCGAACGAATTGATAAAATCGTAGTCGACTCCAATCACGCGGTACTGTTTCCCGGTTTCCTGGGGCGTACCCGCCACGCGAATACCTCCCGCGTTGAACTCTACCTTTTCACCGGGAATTGACCCCGCTACGGCAATGCTTTTAATCGCCGATTGCTGAAGCAGGTACGTTTTGAAGGCCTTCGTTTTGGTTACGCGCGTGGAGTCGTTTATCGGCCGGTCTACCACCAGTGTCTGACCAATATCGATTCCCAGATTCTGGCTACGCATAAACTGCAATTGACGGAATACAGTGATGGTGCCAACCAGCAGAAAAACCGAGGCCGAAAACTGGATAACGACCAACGATTTTCGCAGAAAAACACCCTCTTTAAACGCCGAAACGCCATTTTTGAGGACTGAAACCGGATTGAAATTAGACAGCACAAACGCTGGATACGCCCCCGACAACAGGGTTCCAATGGCATACATTGATCCTAAGCCGAGCCAGAAACGGGCCGACCACACGAATGAGTACGTTACCTCTTGATCCGTAAACTGATTGAACAGCGGAAGGGCCAGCAGGATACCGATAAAGGCCACGATAACGGCCATGAAGTTGAGCAGGGCCGACTCGATCAGGAACTGCCCGATCAACTGACTTCGGTACGACCCAACGGCTTTCCGAACGCCCACTTCTTTGGCCCGGCCAATGGCGCGGGCCGTGGCCAGATTGATGTAATTGATCCAGGCAATGGAAATGATAAAAAAGGCTACGCACAGCAACACATACACCGAATTACCATCGCCGTTGGGGCTGGCTTCAAACATAAAATGGGAATACAGGTGAATGTCGGTCAGGCGCTGTAAATGCAGCATCAGCCCGTTGTCCATTTTTGGATCCAGCTGCTCTTTGCTCTTCAGAAAAGCAGGGAATTTTGCCGCTAGCTTTTCGGGATCTGTGCCCGGCTTTACCAGCAGATACGTCAGGCAACCATCCCAGTCCCAGGCATTTTCGAAAACTTTATCCGGTTCATTTTTGGGATTCGCCAACCGTTGAAAGGTACTGAACGACATCAGGTAGTCGGCTTTCAGATGAGAGTTTTTGGGGAAGTCCTGATAGACACCGGTTACTCGGATTGGAAATTCGCGTTCGATCTGGATGAGCTGCCCCATCGGATTTTTGGTCCCGAATAACCGCTTCGCCAGCGAGGTCGAAATAACCCCCGTATTGGGGTCGGTCAGCGCGGTTTGCTTACTGCCCGTCAGCAGCGGATAGGAGAAAACAGTAAAGAATGACGGGGTAGCAAATGCGCCTTGCTCTATTTTATACTTCCGGTTGTTTACTTCCAGCAACAGGTTGTTCCGAACATAGATCTGGGCGTATTTTTCCACTTCCTGAAACGCAGCCTTCAGGTTGCTGCCAACGGCAAACGGACCGCCCGCCCATTCGGTCGATAGCACGCCTTTCTCGTACCGGTCGGCTTTGACGCGAAAAATACGGTCGGCATGTTCGTGGAAACGGTCGTAACTCCGTTCGAAAGCAACGTACTGGAAAATGAGCAGCGTAGCCGCCATGCCCACCGCCAGCCCACCGATATTAATGGCTGAATAGGCCTTGTTGGTGATGATATTCCGCCAGGCGATTTTAAGATAGTTCCGTAGCATGAGAATGATGGTTTATTCGCTTCGTAGTGACTTTACCGGATTTACCAGAGCGGCCTTTATACTTTGAAAACTGACTGTAACAAAGGCAATCGTCAGGGCTAGGCCCCCCGCTGCCACAAAGACCCACCACGAAATATCGATCTTGTAGGCGAAGCCCTGTAGCCATTTGTCCATGACATACCAGGCTATGGGCGATGCTATCAGAATAGCCATGCCAACCGGTTTTAGGAAATCGCTGGAAAGCAGCCCGACAATACTGCCCACCGAAGCCCCCAATGTTTTACGCACGCCAATTTCTTTGGTGCGCTGCTGGGCCGAGAACGAAGCTAAACCAAACAGACCCAGGCAGGCGATGAAAATGGCCAGACCGGCAAAAATGCTCAGAATCGTTTGCTGACGCAGATCGGCCTGGTACATCTGGTCGAACTGCTGGTCCAGGAAGTGATAGTCAAGCGGATAGGCCGGTCGCGTTTTGGCGTACAATTGCTGAATGGTTTCGACCGTAGCGGACAAGTTACCGGGCTTCAATTTGATAAGAGCAGCCCGTCTGTCGTCGCTGGGAGAAATAACCAATGGCTCAATCGACTCTTTCAGTGATAGGAAATTAAAATCATCGACCACGCCAATGATGGTACGCTTCGTACTGTCGCGTCCCGTATTTTTCAGCCACTTGCCGACGGCTTGTTCGGGTGTCCATCCTAAGCGCGCAGCCGCCGTTCGATTGATCAGAGCCGCCTGCGTCGTGTCGGAGGGAAACGCGGAGGAAAAATCCCGACCCGTAATCAGTTTCAATCCCAAGGTTTTTACGTAATCAAAATCAGCGAATTCCGTCCGGGCTTTCCATCGGTTGTCGTGTGCTTCGACATCGAACATGTGCCCATCGAAGAAACCACCCGGCTCACCCGACATCATCGAAACGGCCTCGATTCGGCTCTGGGCGAGCAATTCCGGTTTGTGGCCCGTGAAGAAATTATAGGTGTCTTCGTTATCGATGGGGACGACCAGGGTTTGCTCCTTGTTGTAGCCAAGCTGTTTGTTTTTGAGATAGCTCATCTGCTGCGTACCGATGGCGGTGCCGAGCATCAGCAAAATCGAAATGCTGAACTGTACCACGACCAGCACCTGTCTCAACGAAACGCCACCCTTGCCCAGCCGTAGTCTGCCTTTCAGGGCCTGAATGGGGGAAAAAGCGGCCAGGACGAACGCCGGGTAGCTCCCCGCCAGGAAACCCGCGATGACAATGATGCCGAGCAGAAACAGTACGATCGGCAGGGCATACCCCGACAGGTTAAGCGGGTAACCCAGCAGTTGTGTATACGCGGGTAGTGTCAGTGCCAGTAACCCGATCGAAAGTACGCACGAAAGGGTCGTCAGCAGGAGCGACTCGCCAATGAACTGCCATACCAGATGCCCTTTGACCGCTCCCAGCACCTTGCGAACGCCAATCTCTTTGGATCGCTCCACCGCCCGAACCGTGGACAGGTTCATAAAATTGATGCAGGCCACCAGCAGAATGAGAACCGCGATCGACAGAAAGATGTAGACCACTCGCTTATCGCCATGTCTGACACTGTCGAGGGCTGCCTGTTCAAAATAAATATCCCGTAAGGGTGTGAGCGATAAGGTGAACTTGAAGCCGGATTCTTTCATAACAAGCCCCATGTGCTTATCCATGAAACGTGGAAAATTCCGCTCGACCTGTGCTTCGCTTACCGTTGGAGCCAGTTGCACATAGGTGTAAAGGCCGTTGTTGATCCAGTTGGTCATCCAGCTCCGGTCTTTGTAATTCGCCAGTGGCACCACTAGGTCGAAATCCAGGTGGGAATTTACGGGCACATCCTGCGCAATGCCCGTGACTTTTACCGCTAAACTCTTGTCGACTTTAACGATTTTGCCCATCGCGTTGTCGGCACTGCCAAAGTATTTTTTGGCGGTCGACTCCGTCAGCACAACACTCGCCGGATCAAGCAGTACCGCAGCGGGATCGCCCTTGAGTAACGGGAAGGAAAAGAATGTGAAAAAGGCCGGGTCGGCATTGATGATTTTTCGTTCGTGAAACGATTTGTTTTGGGACGTGATCAACGCGTTGGTGGGGTTCACCCGAATCGCCTGGGCAATCTGCCCGGTAAAATCGGTTAGCAGCGCCGGTGCATATGGCCCCGACAGGTAAGAGACCTCCATCGTTTTGCCTTCATGATCCATGCCGCGCATAACGCGGTAGATGCTTTTGCCATTTTTGTGGAAATCATCGACGCTGAACTCGTTGCTGATGAACAGAAAGATCATCAGGCATACGGTGATGCCGGTCGATAAACCCAACAGATTGATGATCGAAAAAACCTTATTTCGGGTCAGATTGCGAAAGGCAATCTTGAGATAGTTTGTAAACATAGTCGCGTAGTTTATTCGCTGCGTAGCGATTTGACCGGATTCGTCAGGGCGGCCTTGATACTCTGGAAACTCACCGTCAGTAGCGCGATACTCAGTGCCCCCGCTCCCGCAGCCACGAAAATCCACCAGTTCAACTCGGTTCGGTAGCTATACTTTTGCAGCCACTGATTCATGCCGTACCAGGCCAGGGGCGTAGCGATGAGCAGGGCAATCAACACCAGCAGCATAAAATCTTTTGAGAGTAACCCCCACAGGTTACTTATGCTGGCTCCCAGTACTTTACGGATGCCAATTTCTTTGGTACGTTGCTCGGCCACAAAGGAGGCCAGTCCGAACAAGCCCAGGCAGGAAATCAGAATGGCCAACGTGGTGAACACACCCGCCAGGTTGCCAATGCGCTCTTCGGAAGAGAACTTGGTTGCGTATTCCTGATCGACGAACTGGTACTCGAAAGGCAGGTCGGGGAAGTTTTTTCTGAAAACGCGTTCGACAGCCGCAAGAGACTGACTGGCACTTCGGCTGGGGTTCAGCCGGAGGTTGTAGTACATGGAGCTGTTGTCTTTGTCGAACACGTACATTGCCTGCTTTATCGGCTCGTAGGGCGATGTCATGATCATGTCGTCGATGATACCGATGACCGTTAGCGGTGGGTTGCCATCCATGCGGATAACCGTACCGACCGGGTTTTTCAGACCCATGTATCTTACGGCGGTTTTATTCAGAATAACCGCGTTGGAGTCGGTTGCAAACGCCCGCGAGAAATCACGACCGGCAATGATTTTCAGCCCCAGCGATTTAACGTATTCGGGCGAAACCACCGTGTAGGCCAGATCCTCCTGAAACCCTTCGGGCTTGCCTTCCCACGTAAAGCCTGACCGGTTGGAGGAGATACTGGTAGTAGGGCTACTGGCCGAAGACATGTCGATTACGGCCCCTGAGTTGAGAAACTCACGGCGCAGCAGGTCATATTTTCCCACAAATGCGCCCTCACTCAGGGGGATTTGAATCAGGCCGTCCCGGTTGTAGCCAATGGGCCGATTTCTGGAATGCTGAATTTGCCGGAATACGATGATCGTGCCAATGATCATGGCTACCGATACGGTGAATTGCAGAACAACCAATACCTTACGGGGTAGGGTAGTAAAGCGTCTTGCTCCGAATCGTGACGACGAGCCGGTACCTTTCAATACTTTGATGGGCTGAAACGACGACAGGTACAGCGCGGGGTAACTGCCAGAAAGGAAGGCGGTGAACAGGACAAATAACAACGAGGCACCCCAGAAATAGCCATTTGTCCAGGGAAATTCGATCATCTTGTCGGCTAGTGTGTTGAACGAAGGTAACGCCAGCAGGACCAAACCTAGAGCCAGGCCAAAGGCCAACCCAACCACCAGGAACGATTCGCTCAGAAACTGGGTAACCAGTTGTCGTCTGACCGAACCGACTGCTTTTCGAATGCCCACCTCTTTGGCTCGCTTTTCGGAGCGGGCCGTACTCAGGTTCATGAAGTTGATGCACGCCAGCAGCAAGACGAATGCCCCGATGATGCCAAACAGCCAGACGTTATCGATGCGTCCACCCGCCTGCACACCATTCTCAAAATGGGCGCGCAGATGCCAGTCGTTCATGGGCAATAGGAACAATTCCGGCTTGTACTGTTTAATACCTTCGGGGGCGTTCTTCATTTTCGCATCCCGGATTTTAGCCGAAGCTTGCGCTACTGTGGTGTTGTCGGCCGTCTGAACAAATAACTGCCAGGAGTTATCGCCCCAGTTATCAGCTGAATTCTTGACCCATTCGGTGTTGTTGACGTAGTGATCCCAGGGGGCAATGAATGTCGTGGCACTAAAGTCATTGCTGGATGGCACGTCGGCGTACACGCCCGTTACCTTCATCATGTACTTGTTGTTGAGCTTTACGATTTTACCCAGCGCTGCTTCATTACCAAAGAGCGCCTGGGCCGTAGAAGCGGCCAGAAGAATAGAACTGGGGTCCTTCAGCCCGTCTTTTCGTCCGGAGATCATGGTTAATCCCAGCATATCCGGGGCTGCCTCCTGCATAAAATTGCCCTGTTTCACCAGTTTCTTCTCTCCGTGGGCCAGAATGCTGCGAAACCGCCAGCTGCTCATGACAAGGTGCTTAAAGTGCTCGCCGTACGCGTTACGCAATGTCATTTCCAGCGGGCGGGGAACGGAATGTATCGTGCCAATCTCCTTATTGAAAATCTGATTCTGATAAACCTGAGCAATGCGGTCGTGGTCCTTGTGGTACTGATTGAATGTCAGCTCATCATTGATCCACAGGCCGATGAGGATGGCCACAGCCATACCGGTAGACAAGCCTCCAATATTGATCGCCGAGTAGCCTTTGTTTCTGGTTAAGTTGCGCCAGGCAATTTTGAGGTAGTTCGTGAGCATAAGAAGGAGGGAGGAAACGGACATGGTCCAGCCAGGTAGTGTGCCAAATGCCGTACCAGAAAGTTAACTGGTTGATTTTAAGGGGATAATATTAGGTTGAGATCAAAAAAGTGTCCGCAAACGGACGCTGTGCGTACAGATGCGGACATATGGTCTTACCAGTAGGATAAAACAGAACTAAGCGATCATACACTTTTTCGGCTAAAGTTACATCGTATGTGCCTTCGTCGGACTTTTCAAGATAGCTTCAGATTTACTACAGATTTTAGTGGTAGTCTTGCTTCCTGGTTTAATTTATTCATTTGTTGAACCCTTCCATTTCGTCTTGATGATTTAAATCAATACTCAACAAATGATTTTAGTCGTATGGAGCCTGAACAGATGTTCCACCAAAGGAGTAGTATCCCTCTTTTGGTGGTAGAGAGTAACAAAGATCATCAATTGTTGATTGGATACTGTTTGCGAGCAAAAATTCCCCAGGCCGAGCCTATTTTTGCGATGACAGCGCAGGAAGCGCTCTCTTTTCTAGCGCGCTCGTTTACTGAACGAAGTTTTCCCAAGTTGCTTATTTTTGACCTGAGTTTGCCAGAAACTAGTCAGGGGTTTGCTTTACTGAAGGAAGTAAGAAGACAATATCCCCTTCTCCCTACTATCATTTTGAGCAGTGAACAGGATCAGAATCTTGTTAATAAAGCCTATCAGCTTGGTGCTCATTCTTTTCTGGGGAAGCCCTCAAATCTGGAAGCCTGGGAGAACTATTTCCAGATAATAAAAGAATACTGGTTCTGGACAGTTAATCTTTCCCGGTAGAAGCAGAATTATTTAATAAACGGCATTGGTAGTCGTTTCAAAACGACGTTAATTGAAAGCCGTTGCTTCTTATTTCATACAGCAGGAAAAGACCATCTGAAACAAAAAGCAACGGCGAAAAATAGGGCCAGCGAAGCTAACCCGTCATGACGTGATTCATTAAATACCTCTGCCCTGAATCAAGCGCAAAATGATAGCTATCACAGCGATAACCAGCAGAATGTGAATGAGTCCACTCGTAGCAATACCAGCGCCAAGGACGCCTAAATAGCCTAGTAACCAGACGATAATGAGAATAACCGCGATTGTGTACAGAAGATTGCCCATGGTTCTTAGTGATAGATGGTAAGTGTTGATTTGTTTAACTAGCGCTATTTAGAACCTGGATTGTTTTAAAATGTTTGATCGACAGCGTTTTGTTAATTAAACCAATGCTTGATTGATGTATCTAATTCTGGATGAAAGGGCGAGTAATCGGTTTGTTTCGCCTAGCCTCCTTGTATGTAATTTATGAATTTACGTGACTTGTTTTGGCCTACGCCTGATGAATCATTGGCGCAGCGTTCGTGGCTTCGGTTTTTTTTAATGGCTGATTGTGTTACCGATTCTGAGTAATACATAACGTAAACGAATAGTCATTTCTGTTAATCGTTTTTCAACTGGAAAGTACGGAGTTGGTAAATAAATTGGACAAGGTACTTTTAGGTCAACCCGTTTGAATTTTTGTTGAAAAACAGGCTTTCTCGGAGCATTATTTCTGAGTTTACTCGTAACACGCCAGACGTTTTTAGTCCTGGTCAATCATCAACTAATTTAAGACGACTCTCTATTAATTACATGGCAAAACAGCAAATGCAGGCAGGTTTTGTGCTTATTCCCGGTTACAAAGATCCTCAAAACACGCAGAGGATGATCAGGTTAGAAGGTAATGGAAACTATACCATCATTCATTTTGCTGACAGCTCAAAAATTTTGATGGTTGCTCAGACATTGCGGTATTTCGAAGAGCAAATTCCAGATTTTATTCGCGCCAATAAATCGGCGTTAATCAATCCTGCTTTTGTTAAAGAAATCATTCGGACGAGTTCAAAATCGGTACATTTACACATGACTGACGGAATTGAATTGCTCGTATCCCGTCGTCGGATAAGTGATGTAACCATGAAACTAACAGCCTGATCTGGGTATGTTCTGGATTTGATTGCAACGCGGGGGTGAGGCTGAGACGCGAAGGATCGCGTCTCTACTCGGATCGCAAACTTGTTACGGGATTCATCAGGGCGGCTTTGATGCTTTGATAACTTACCGTCAGCAGGGCAATGCTAATGGCCAGCAGTCCTGCCAGTGCAAATACCCACCAGGCTATATCAACCCTGTACGCAAAATCCTGCAACCAGGCATTCATGGTCCACCAGGCGAGGGGTGATGCAATCAGAATGGCGATGATAATCGGTTTAATAAAGTCTTTTGACAGGAGTGCTACAATACCCGCGACCGATGCGCCGAGCACTTTACGAATGCCAATTTCTTTGGTGCGCTGTCCAACAATGTGCAGAACCAGACCATACAGACCCAGGCAGCAAATTAGGATAGCAATGCCGGTAAACACGTTGATGAGCCGGGCAAGGAGTGCTTCCGTTTGATAAAAAAAGGCCACCTGTTCGTCCATAAACTGGTATTCAAATACCTCATCCGGAAAGAGTTGCTGCCAGGTTTGCCGGATTTGCTGGAGTGTTTGTGTGGGATTATTTCCCGAAATCCGGATACCTGCTCGGGTATACCAATCAGCCCTGCTGGCAATCAGGCATGGCCCTATTGCTTCCCGAAGTGATTTCTGATGGAAATCCTTCACGACGCCAACAATGGGCAGCGGAACCGCTGAGGGATAATACTGAAGTTTTTTGTCCAGTATCTGCTGCGGATCATTGAAGCCAAGCTGGTGAGCCAGGGTTTCGTTGATCAGGTATTCGCGAATGGTGTCGCTGGGCGTGATATTCCGACCGGCTACCAGTTTTAACCCATATGTTCGGACGTAGTCCGCATCGGCCAGCCGATCCCGAACCGGAAAGACGACCCACTCGTTGCTTCCGTTAAATTTAAAGGAGCCGCCAAACAGCTGATCACTCGACGGCGGGCGGTGGCTCAAACTAACCGATACAATATCGGAATACGGCAAAAGCTGCTTCTTGAACGCTTCCTGCCGCGCTCTTTGGTTAGCGGGTACTGTAACGATCACAACGTTGTCTTTCTGAAACCCCAGGTCGGCCTGCTGCATAAATCGAACCTGATTCGCTACGACCAGCGCCCCAATAATAAGCGACTGGCAAACGACAAACTGAGCCACGACCAGCACCCGACGTACCGTAAAGCCCCGTCCCGAAACACCGGTCAGCTTACCCCGCAATGCCGGACCACGCAGTGCCGCCCAGGGCGAAACCCCCGATAAAACAGCCGCTGGGTAGCCACCCGCAATCAGCGTAATGCTTACTAATAATGAGCCGATAAATAAACCTGTCAATGGATCGATCCGTAAGGTTAGGGGCGTCTGAACCCAATCCGTGAAGAAGGGGAGCAGCAGCGACACCAGCGACAGAGCCAGGGCGCCCGATACGAAAACGATCAGGCTTGTTTCGAGGAGAAATTGCCCAACTAACTGACTCCGCGAGCTACCCAGCGTTTTGCGAACCCCAACTTCTTTTCCGCGCCGGAGGGCCTGTGCCGTAGCCAGATTGATGAAGTTAATACAAGCCGCCACGATCAGCAGTCCGCCAATTAGGCCCAGCGACCAGATCATCGACGCCCGAATTGTTTCGCCACCCCGCTTCACATCGACGTGAATGTCGCGCAGGGGCTGCGTATGAAACTGAAAGACTTTCGCGTCCGCGCCGTATTGCTTCCGAACCAGCGCCGGAAATGAGTTATCCAGACTGAGAGCGGCTTCCGGATTTCTAAGCCTGACGTATAATCGATTGGTGCTGTTAAGGTAACCCCAGTTGGTTTCTTCATACTCCGGGTCAATCTGCTTCAGCGTTGTCATCGATAAAAACAAACCGAGGTTCGTGTCGGTCATGGGTGGAGGATCGGCCACAACGCCCGTAATCGTAACGTCGGTTTTATTATTGATGGTTAAGGTTTGTCCAATCGGGTCGGCATTGCCGAAGTACCTCGTTGCCCATGATTGAATCAGCACTGCGCTGTTGGGCTGACGGAGGGCGGTTTTCGGATTGCCTTGTAGCCAGGTATAATCGAGTATGTCAAACCATTCCGGCTCAACCTGGCCGGTGCCCTTGTGTTCGAGAAAACGCAGCGGAGCTGACTGGCCCACCCCAGGCCCATCTAGGCCGGGCCCAGCCTGGATGGGCCGTTTGACACGAACGGTTAACTCCCGGTTCATCACCAGAAATGCCGCCTGCTCTACCTGCGGGTAATCCCGGCGGAGGGTTGCTGCCAGGGGTAGGGGCGCTTCCGGATTGTACTCAACCGAGCCGTCGGCTAGATGAAGATCCGTGTTTATTCGGAAAATTCGGTCGAGGTTCGCGTGGTGTCGGTCGATGCTAAGGTGATGGCGCAGGAACAGAAAAATCAGCAGGGCACCTATCATGCCGACTGACAGACCAATGACGTTCAGCAGCGTGTATGCACGGTGTGAACGGAGATTCCGAAGGGCGATTGTAAGATAAGAACGTAGCATAAGCATTGTTGTGTAGAGCCGAAACCCTTTGCGGCTCCTGTGCGTCAGCAATTGATACATAATAAAACGGCCCGATCATCATTCACTGCGTAAACTTGCTATCGGATTTGTCAGCGCTGCTTTGATCGTTTGCGTACCCACAATCAGGGCCGTTAACAGGGCCAGGCAAACGGCTACCAGCGCAAATGGCCACCACGACAGTTCGGTGCGATACGCAAACTGAGTAAGCCAGTCACCCAGCAGATAATAGGCAATTGGCCAGGCAATACCATTGGCAATGATTAGAATCAGGCCAAACTCTTTCAGGAACAGGTTGACAATACCGATGGTCGATGAACCGAGCACTTTCCGGATACCAATTTCCTTGGTGCGCTGGGTTACATTCAGTGAAACCAGCCCCAGTACACCCAGCAAAACAATGAGCAACGCGAGCATCGTCGCTAGCCGCGATGCCTTTTGTAATTGAATCTCGGTTTTGTAAAGTTTCTGAAGCGTATCGTCCATGAAGGCGTAATCGAATGGGGCATCGGGAAACAGGCGCGCCCATGCTTGCCCAACGGCGGCAACTGGTTCAGCTAATCGGCCGGAGTTACCCGCAATCCTGATCGAGAAATAGCGGTAAATGGGATTGCTGCGGTTGTTCAGAAAAATGAGGGGTTTGATGGTTTCGTGAAGTGAGCCAAAGTGAAAATCGGTAAGAACGCCACTCACCCGGTACAGCTGGCTGTTGCCCTGAAGTCGAACCAGTTGGCCAATGGCCTTGGCCGGATTGCCCCAACCCAAAGCCTTTGTTGCGGCTTCATTCAGAACAACGTTCAGAGAATCGCCCTGACTGGCGGTGAAATAAGCCCCGTCGCGAAGGCGCAGCCCGTACGTTTCGGCAAATCGCTCGTCGGTAGTTAGCACACTGGCCGTGATGGCCTGCGTACTGTCGCGCCCCTGCGGGAACAGGCGGGCACTACCACTCGTTCGGCCATCCGGAATTTCGAAGGAAAGGCTCACGGCGCTCACCCCGGGAATGCGTGCCAGCTGGCTTCGTATGCCTTCCATCCGCTTTACCCCATCGGTCGACCAGTCCCGGGGTACCGACGATATTGTCAGGATCCGGTCTTTCTGATAGCCTAAGTCTTTACTGAAAAAAAATGAGACCTGTCGGCCAATGACCACGGCCCCAACAAAAACCAGAATGGCTACCGTAAACTGAAAAACAATGAAGGCCCGGCGTAGGCCGACACCTTTTTGTACCGACGACGTCAGTTTACCTTTCAAGGAGTCGATGGAAGGCAGGCCGGACAGCACAAACGCCGGGTAACCACCCGCCAGTAAACCAATAACCAGCATCAACAATGCTACGGCCAGAAAAGCGTAGGGCGACCAGGTCAGCACCGACGGTATCGGTTTTTCGAGTAAAGCCGCAAAGGTCGATCGAAAGAGTTCGTAGCACCCCAGCGCCAGTACGGTAGCGCCCATGGTCAGGAGCAGAGCTTCGACCAGAAACTGGATGATAACCTGCTTTTTGAGGCCACCCAGCACTTTTCTGACACCAATTTCCCGCAACCGTGTTGCCGACATACCGATGGTGATATTTACGAAATTGACTACCGCCATCAGCAGAATAAACAGCGCAATAATAGCCAGGGTCAACACCATTTTCTCAACCAGGCCATTGTTTGCCTTCAGGTACAACGTTCGTAGAGGACTGAGGTAAGCGTTGAGATTTTCTTTAAAGCCAGGCGGGGCATAGGTGGCCAGTGTTTGTCTGATGGGGCGTATTAACTGGTCGGCGGTTACTCCTGGCTGCAACGTCACATATGTCGGAGTGTACTGATTCTGCCAGGATTGCATGGCTGCCTCCGGTACAAAGTAACCAACGTTACGCATCGGAATAAATGCCTGATCGGGCAACGATAACAGGTTGGTGACGCTGTTGAACGGAAGCGCTTTCAGGATACCCGTAATGGTAAATACCTGCTGACCACGTACGGGTGTCTGCACCGTTAATGGCTGCCGAAGCACGTCGGTTCTGCCGAAGTATTTCTGGGCCAGCGCGGCCGTAATAACGATTGAATTTGGGGCCAGTAATGCCGTATTCGGATCACCGTATTCCAGCGGAAAACCGAACATGGGCAGCAGGGTGGAATCGCCAACCTGAATCTGTTCTCTAAAGTGATTCTGGCCGTTCGAGACGATGGCCGTAACGCCATAGAAGCGGTAGTAACTGGCTATTAGATTCGGGTATCGTTCCTTGAGTGTCGGACCAATGGGCGCCAGCGTTGCCACATCCATGCCCATACTTTTCTCCTTCCACCGGCTCTGCACGAGGTACTGCTGGCTGGCATTTCGTAAGGAGTTGTTCACGGCTAATTCGCCCAGAATGTAGTTGCCAATCAGCAGGAGAAAGGTAATGCCAACCGTGAGGCCGAGCAGCGTAACCAGGGTGTAGAACCGACGCCGACGCAGGTTGCGCAGTGCGATTTTGAGGTAATTCTGAAGCATGAACCAACCGATTTAAGCGTGTTAATTATTGATGATAATTTGCTGGCGTGAAGGTATTAACTATCGCGTTTTGTTTGTCTTTTATGCTGATTGACAGGGTGTTAAAAAATGTTAAGCTTTTTGCAAACGCTCATGGCGATCGGTCCTGACACAAGCATTTTTTCCAGTACCCAGAACGGGCACCGGAGCCAAAAAAGAACGAACCACGGCGGCACGGAGCACATAGATTTTCACGAACGGCAGGTAGACCGTAGAAAACCTATATGCTCCGTGCCGCCGTGGTTCGTCAAAACCGGGCAAACGGTTTTTCAATCTGTTAGAACCAGATTGAATTGAAAATTAAAGCGAATTTAGCTAAGTGCATCGACACCGGCCTGGGCGACCGTATGGTCGTTCTCTACCGAGCTGCCCGATACGCCAATGGCACCAATAACTTCACCGTTCGCATTTTTGATAGGAATGCCACCCGGAAAAGTAATCAGGCCGCCGTTCGAGTGTTCGATGTTGTACAGAGACCCACCCGGCTGCGACACCTTACCCAACTCGCCCGTTGGCATGTCGAAATAACGAGCCGTCCGGGCTTTCTTCTGCGAGATGTCGGCCGAGCCCAGCCACGCGCCATCCATGCGGACAAAGGCTGTCAGATTCGCACCGGCATCGACTACCGCAATGTTCATCAGGGTACCAATTTCTACTGCTTTCGCTTTTGCAGCTCTTACCGCTGTTTCGGCTTGTTCTAAGGTAATGCTCATGATTCGACTTATAGTTGAGTCAGACTCTTTCGGCGAGTCGTCAAGCAAAGATAAAGAATCGGAGAAGCGCTTATTGGCATGACCGTAACAGGATGGAAGGACAGTGTTAAATCCTATTTAGTGGAGTACTGTAGAGACGCGATCCTTCGCGTCTCTCTTATTCGGATCGTAACGATTTGACGGGGTTCATCAGGGCGGCCTTCACACTCTGGAAACTTACCGTTAAAACGGCAATACCCATTGCCAAAAAGCCCGCCAGCACAAACACCCACCAGGCAATGTCGATTTTGTACGCAAAGTCAGACAGCCATTTGTTCATGGCATACCAGGCAATTGGGCTGGCAATGACAACCGCCATAACAACCAGCTTTAGGAAATCTTTGGAGAGCAGGATAACAATATTGGGTATGCTGGCCCCCAGTACTTTCCGAACGCCAATTTCTTTCGTACGCTGCTGAATCGAGATCAGGGCGATGGAGAACAAACCCAGGCAAGACAGAAGAATGGCAATACCAGCCGCCGACGAGAAGATGGTTGCCAGCCGCTGTTCTTTTTTGTACCAGCGTTCGGTATTCTCATCCAGAAATGAACCGATAAATTCCTGCTTCGGGGCAATCGTTTTCCAGGCGCTTTTGATAATATCGACGGCACCCGTGAGGTTTTGTGGATTGACGCGGACCAGAATGTACTGAATGGGATTTTTTGCCTGCATCTGCAGGGCAATAGGCTGCGCTTTCTGGTGCAATGAGTAGAGGTTGAAGTCCGACACGACGCCCACGATCTGGAACGATTTATTGTCGGGCTTAATGAACTTGCCGACCGGATTGGCTTCGCCCAGCGCCTTTGCCATGCTTTGCGTGATCAGCACAGCCGAACTGGAATCGGTACTGAACTTGGCGCTAAAATCGCGGCCCTGGATTAGTTTGATACCCATTGTTTTCAGGTAGTCGGTATCTACCCGTACCCAGTCGCAGCTAATATCCCGTTTGCCGTAGAGGAAGCCAAACACCATCCGGAACGAACTACCATCCAGGCCCGCCCCAATGTTGACTCCCGACCCTGACACCGCAGTAATTGCCGGTTGATTGGCCAGTCGGTCGCGCATGGCTTTCAGGGCTAGCTCGCCGTTAAGTTCGCCACCTACCGGAATACTGATTACCTGTTCTTTGTCCAGCCCGACTGGTTTCTGCTGAAGGTAGGTGATTTGCTGGTGAACAATGATGGTACAGATGATGAGCAGGCAGGCAATCGTAAACTGACTCATGATGAGTGAGTTGCGCAACAGTCCCGGTCGGCTTACTTTCACGCTGCCCTTCAGCACTTCCACAGCGTTGAAACGCGTCACGAACCAGGATGGATATCCCCCGGCGGTCAGCGAAATGAACAGAAAGCCCAGACCCGTTACCAGTAACGTACCTGGATTCAAAAAATCTGCCAACGCCAGATGGCTCCGGAAGAGTCGATTAAACGTAGGCAAACATATATACGCCAGTCCCAGACCGACGAGTAAGGCCACCAGGCATAGCATGAGTGTTTCGCCCCAGATCTGCCCAAACAGCTGTCCGCGCTTGGCGCCCAGTGATTTGCGAACCCCTACTTCCCGCGCTCGGGACAGCGACTGAGCAATGGTCAGGTTAATAAAATTGATACAGGCAATGGCTAGTATAAACAGGCCAATCAGCAGCAGCGTGTATACGTAGGTCCGGCTGACTCCCTGGCTGCTCGTTTCCGTGTTGAAGTGGACGTCCCGCATGGATTCCAGCAACAGGCTTTTCTGAAAACCCAGTGCATTTTTGGGATAGCCTTGCTCTTTCTGCTCCTTAATTTCCTGGGCAAAGTATTTTTCGATAAAAGCCTGCGTCCGGCGTTGGAGCGTTTGTGGATCGGTTCCGGCTTTCAGCTTGACATATACATCATGATTGCCATGATCCCAGCGGGTTTTGTTTTCCTGATAATCCGGGGCATTGTCGCTGCGAATCAACCCATCGAAGTCGAACGTGGAGTTTTTGGGTGCATTGGTCATGACACCCGTCACGGTAAAGGCCTGCCAATTGTCGTTCAAACGGAGTTGAATCGGTTTACCGATTGGGTCTTCTTTGCCGAAAACGTCTTGCGCCATCTTCTCGCTGATAACGATATCGCTCAGGCTGCTCATGGCCGTTCTGGGATTGCCCTTTTGAAGCGGAAAGGTGAACATCTGCAGAAAATCAGGATCGACCATTCTGACATCTTTACCGAATGTCTGGTTTCCCCGACGAACGCTTGCGCTACGGTCGAAAAAGCGGGAAATACCTTCAATCTCAGGAAACTCAGCTTTTAGAGCCGGTGAAATTGGATAAGGCATGATCGTGCTTTTTTCGGGCGATCCATCACGTTCGGAAACCAGAAAATTAAGCCGAAAAATGCGGTCGGCGTCTGCATGAAACGCGTCGTAGGATAGCTCGAACGTAGCGGTCAGAAACAACAGCACACAGGTACCAAATGCTACCGATAACCCAACGATGTTAATGAGCGTATGAGTACGGTGTTTCCAGAGGGTACGTAGGGCAATTTTGAAGTAATTGCTGAACATGAGCAGTTTTTTTAGCAGAGACGCAACCCTTTGCGTCTCTCAGTATCATTCGGATCGCAAACTTGTTACGGGATTCATCAGGGCGGCTTTGATGCTTTGATAACTCACCGTCAGAAAGGCGATCAGTATAGCTAATGTACCGGCCGCGCCAAAAATCCACCAGGGCAGGTTTTCCCGATAAGCGAATGTGTCGAGCCATTTGCTGAGCGCCCACCAGGCCAACGGTGTGGCCAGAACAAGAGCAATCAGAACTAACGTCAGAAAGTCTTTGGAGAGTAAGCCAACGATACTGGCAACCGATGCACCCAGCACTTTTCTAACACCGATTTCTTTCGTGCGCTGTTCAGCGGTGAAAGCTGCCAGTGCGAATAAACCCAGACACGAAATCAGGATAGCCAGCATACCGAAGTAGTTGACCAGTGTATTTACCTGCTGCTCGCTCCGATAAAGACTCTCGTACTCTTCGTCTATGAAGTGGTAGTCGAACGGATAATTTGGGTTAAACTGCCTGGCGAGTTGTTCCAGATCGCTGATGGCTTGCCGGGTTTGTCCGGCGCGGGTTTTCACCAGCAGATAACTCGTGTTACGGCTGTCGAAGCAAAGAATCAACGGGCTGATAGTCTGATGGAGTGAGCCAAGGTGAAAATCTTTCATCACCCCAATAATCCGGCCTTTACCCATCCAGAACGTGACCTCCTTACCAAGCGGATTTTTCATGCCCGGGGTTGATGCGCCCATGAGTCGGGCGGCTGCTTCATTAATGATATAATTGGCCGAGTCGGCAGGACTGTCCAGTCTGAAATCGCGGCCAGCGGCTAACTTGATGTTCATTGTGCGGGTAAAATCGCCCCCGACAAACATACAGGACACGCTGGTTTCCAGTTTAGGATCCTTCCCGGGCCATCGTAAATCACCGGAGGTACTCTGCACGTTAACCGGCAGCGACATGGTGGTTGTCGCCGAGGCAACGGTTGGCTTTCGCATAACCTCCTGCCGGAAGGCTTCCACCTTTTTGGGTTGCGCAATTTCACCCTCAAGCGGGATGTAGACCACGTTCTCTCGGTCGAGACCGAGGTTTTTCGTGCGCAGATAATCCATCTGTCGCCCCACGGCCAGCATACCCACAATCAGAAAAATAGACAGCGAGAACTGAAAAACGACCAGTACGCGCCGGAACAGGGCTGGTCCGGAACCGAACTGAAGCCGTGAAGGCGCTCCGTTCCCTTTCAGAATTTTGATCGGCTGGAGCGATGACAGGAAAAAGGCCGGATAACTGCCGGACAGGATACCCGTAATGAGCACCAGACCCAGAATGCTGAGCCACAACGACGGTTCCGCTGCACCAAGCGTTAACTGCTTTTCGAATAGGGTATTGAACGTGGGTAAAAGCGTCCAGACGAAACCGAGAGCCAGCACCACCGCCAGCAAGCTCATAATGATCGACTCGCTCATGAACTGCCCAACCAGCGATGACCGTAGCGCACCTACCACCTTTCGGACACCTACCTCCTTCGCTCGCTCCGACGATCGGGCCGTAGACAGGTTCATGAAGTTGATGCAGGCAATGAGCAATATGAACAGCGCCACGATGGAGAATATACGCACGTACTCGATCCGGCCACCTACCGACTGCCCGTTTTTATACTCTCCGTACAGATGTAAGTCGGTTATCGGCTGAAGAATAGGCCGGCCCGTTTCGAAATTTTTTCCTGCCGTTCGGGGATAGATACTGGCCATAGCCGCTTCAGCCTGTGCCTGGGTCGTGTTGGGCTTCAGGCGAACGTAGGTCTGGAATGAATTATTTCCCCACCTGTTCATCCAGTCCTGCTGGTATTGTTTCCAGTTCACCAGCCAGTCAAACTGGAGCGTAGCGTTGGTAGGCAAATTGGCAATAACGGCGCCGACAACATAAAACTTATCGTTGTCGAGTTGCAGCGTTTTGCCCAGGGCCATCCCATTCGGAAAATATCTTTCCGCTAGTTTCTGGGTAATAACGATCTGGTTGGTTTGGGCCAGAGCTGCTTGTGGGTTTCCGTAAATGGCAGGCAAGTCGAATACATTAAAGAAATCGCTGGTTGCGAAATGGCCTTTTTCCTTCCCCACTTTCTCACCGACCTTGATCAGCGTTTCGTTGCCCCAGTTGAGTTTTGTTACGCCCGCTACCTCGGGTATATCCTGCGCAATAGCTTCCTGTAATGGGCCGGGTGTCATGGAGTTTGTTACCGTTTCGCCATTGTACGGAAAATTGACGCGTACATAATGAATACGTTCCACGTCGGGCAGAAAACGATCATAACTAAGCTCGTCCTTTACCCAGAGACCAATCAACAGGCTGCACGCCATACCCAGCGCCAGACCAAAGACGTTGATACCCGAATAGAGCTTGTTTTTCATCAAACTCCGAACGGCGATTTTGAGGTAGTTGCGGATCATAGAGGTAAGAAATACGTAGAGACGCAATCCTTTGCGTCTCTCTATAGTTAAACGTGGAAGTTTTCCGTCACCACTTTTCCATCGAACAGGTTCACGGTACGGTGCGCAAACCCCGCGTCGTAGGGTGAGTGGGTTACCATAATGATGGTCGTGCCTTCGTCGTTCAACTCACCCAGTAGTTTCATCACTTCTTCCCCGTTTTTCGAATCGAGGTTACCCGTTGGTTCATCGGCCAAGATCAGCTTTGGTTTGGCGACTACGGCTCGCGCGATGGCTGTCCGCTGCTGCTGACCACCCGATAGCTGCTGCGGGAAGTGATTGCGACGGTGCATGATACTCATCCGCTCCAGCGCTTCTTCGACGCGCTTTTTACGTTCGTCGGGGGGCGTTTTCAGGTAAAGCAGAGGTAGTTCGACGTTTTCATACACGGTCAGTTCGTCGATCAGGTTGAAGCTCTGGAAGACAAAGCCGATGGAACCCTTACGAAGCTGTGCCCGCTGCCGTTCGGTCATTTTGGCTACCTCCGTGCCGTAGAAATTGTACTCCCCTTCGCTCGGGTTATCCAGCAAGCCCAGGATATTGAGCAGGGTGGATTTGCCGCAGCCCGATGGCCCCATGATAGCCACGAACTCGCCGTCTTTAACATCCATGTTGATGCCATTCAGGGCGGTGGTTTCTACTTCTTCGGTCGAGAAGAGTTTCTGAAGGTTGATTGTCTGGATCATATTTTTTTCTTGACAGGCTTAATAGCCGGGCCGACGTTTCGAATTTACGGGAGTAAGCAGGTTATCAATAATCCTGCAAATCCGAAATGTCGGCCCGGCTATTAAGCCTGTCGAAAGGTTAAAATTCTAAAACTTCGTTATCCCCAAAATTCTCGTAGCTGCTGGTAATTACCTGTTCGCCGGGTTGCAGGCCGTCCAGTACTTCATAAAATTCCGGGTTCTTGCGGCCCAGGGTGATCTGCCGTTTGACCGCCCGTTTCCCCGTTTTATCGACTACGTACACCCAGTTACCACCCGTGTCGGAGAAGAAACCGCCGACCGGAATAAGAGTCGCTTTGGCGGCTTTGCCCAGCTCCAGCTGAATAGGCGACGACTGGCCGCGTTTGATTCCCTGGGGGGTGCCGTTCACAAACGTCATATCCACTTCAAACCGGCCGCTTTTTACTTCGGGGTAAACCCGCTTAATTTCAAGTTCGTGCAGTTTGCCGTTGAATTCAAACGACCCTTTGAGGCCGGCAAATACCCGGCTGATGTAATGTTCATCAATGCCAACCCGCATTTTAAAGCCATTCAGGTCGTCGATCTGGCCGATGTTCTGCCCCCGGTTGATGTTTGATCCCACTTCGACATCGATGCTGGACAACTGCCCCGAGACGGGTGCTTTCACAACCAGGTTGTCGAGAGTCTGCTGCCAGAGCGCCACATTCCGTTGAGTGCGTTGCAGGGTACCTTCGAGCTGCTTAATCTGAAATTTTGCGTTTTCCTCCTGGTATTTCTGCGTTTCGATTTCAATGCCACGCTGGGTGTTCAATCGTTCGTAAGCACGTTTCGCTTTTAGATAGTCCTCTTCCGACACAACTTTATCTTTGTACAGCTTCTCCTGACGCTCGTAGGTGTCTTTTGCCTGCGAAATCTGCGCATCGACATCCGCCAGGGTTTTGCGCAAGGTGAATCGTTCAATCTGTATCCGCTGACGGGTATTCTGCAGGTCATTGACAAGCCGGTTGGCTTCGGTTTCGGACTGCAGGAAGCTCAGTTTTAGACTCTGGTTTTCGAGTTTCAGTAAGACTTCGCCCTGCTTTACCGTGTTACCCCCTTCAACGAGTTTTTGGGTTACGTATCCGCCCTCAATGGCATCCAGCCGGATCGTTTTCAGCGGCTGTACAACACCCGTTACGGCAATAAAATCCTCAAATGGGCCCGTTGATACAGCCGAAACCGTTACTTTATCTTTTTCAACATTTAGCTTCGACCGGCGATCGGCGAAGAGGAGTGTGTAAGCCAGTAAGCTTATAACCAGTACGCCCCCGCCAAAAATAGCCAGGCGTTGAGTTGTCCAGAAACGTTTAGGTAAGACGCGATCCATTAGTTTACGTAAGCGAATGAGTGAAAAACCGGGCCGCCGGAGCGGTGAAAGAGCGGGCCGTCAGTACGGTGAAAAGGCAGGCCCATACCCGAATCTCATCTGCTACTATACCCTGTGCCAATAGTCATGCCAGTTGAAGCCTATTGCTGATAGTCAGTTGTTTAAGAACTATTGCCTTATTTCGATTGTCCGCTTTCGGACGAATCTTGTCCGCTTTTATACGGCTATTCGGGTTTGGCCCTACTCGTTCGTACGATCTGTTTCAACCCCTACTTCCGCCAGAACATAGGGCGACAGCGTTTTGGCGCGGGTAGCGGGGTTTAAAAACTCGTACGTTAGCTGACTGACATGGTAATACGGGAACATGGCCAGCCGCTTCACCCGGAAACCATGGGTCTCCAGCGAACTGGCAAATTCGGCGGTCGTGAAAACCTGCTGCGGAGCTTTTTGTACCTGCGCCCGCATCGCCGAGTCGGTACGTACGTAGGAAGTTGGCGCCTGAGCGTAAAACTCATATGTCCAGAAGCTGCCGCCACCAACGCCCGTACCGGGTTCATACAGCAGGGTAGGCCGACTGGCCAGTCTGGCCTCTTCATTGACGTAGTTGGCCGTTGCCATCCCCGCCTGATACCGCAGGAGCGTCGGATACAGAAACAGATTCAGCGTGCCCGCCAGCATCAGCATGGCGCCGACCATTCGACCCGACAAGGACAACAGCGTATTTTTTCGGAAGATACTAAACGTGACCAGCGTAATGATCACGATCCAGACCAGGCCGCCGACGAGTCCAGCCGGTTTCACCAGCACCAGCAGGGCAATGGCAATGCCCGAAAAAGCCAAGCTGATACTGGTTTGCCCAACGGTCCACTTCCGCAGATTAGTTATCGTCAGGCTAACCAGAAACTGAGCGGTTATCACGGCGAAGAAGGGAAAGACGATGTTCATGTAATGGGGCAACTGAAATCCCGACAACGAAAAAAGGGCAAACGTAACCAGCCCGGTGCCCAGCGAAACGTATTCTATGGGTTCAGAAACGACGGAATCAGTAGGTCGTTTAATCAAGTCTCTGATCTGCTTTCCGATACCGATGTATAAGGGTAGAGACCAGGGTAAAAAAGCCCATAGCAGCGTATGAACAAAGAAAAACTTGTCGCCCTCTCCTTTGATTGGGCCCGTATTGAAGAACCGGCCGAACTGGCTGTCCCAGAAAAAGAAACGAATGCCTGACACCTCTTTACTCCCGAAAACAACCTTTTCCGGGTGCAGGTCGAACTGCTGATACAGACAGTAAATTTCGGGGAGGGTAAAGACAAACGACAGCACAACAGCTACATACCAGCGGGGCTTGAGTAACTCGCGCCAGTGGCCCGTTAGTAACCAGTGCACAACCAGCCCTGCCCCAATGGGAATAAGGACAAAAACACCTTTGGTCATCAGGGCGCATCCCGTAAGGAAGGAGCCAATGACCAGGTGTAGCGCCTGCTTTCTGTCGCCCAGAAACACCCGGTAGAAATGATAGACCGGACCAATGATGAGCGGCATCAAATACGGTTCCGCCCGAACATCGCTGTTTGACAGGACGCCATGAAAGGCCGTCAGAAGAACCAGCGCGGCCACTTGCGCCGTTAATGTTGAATACGTCAGGCGGACAAATTTGTACGTGTACAGAACGCTGCCTAAAAAAAACAGAAGTGCCGGAATCTTGTACGCTAGTGTGTTCACGCCAAAAATCCGGAAGCTCACGGCATCCACCCAAAACGGAAAATGGGGCTTGTCGAGCCAGTCGTCTCCCACGGCATACAAGTTCACAAAATCACCGCTTAAGGCCATCCGCTTGGCAATACAGGCGTAGAGGGCACTATCCGGCTCCATGATCGGCGGGAACAGGCCCGTGGCATTCAGGAGCACACCGACGGCTACAAGGGCGTAAAACCAGCGGTCATCAAAAGGGGGGTACTTGTCGGTCATTGGTTGGTAACGAAGACGTCAGAATGGGTAGCGTTTGCGTTCATTTATTGCCGGAGAGCCAGGTAGCGAGTGCGTAATCTGCCGGGTACATAGCCTTTATACAGGCTATCCTCCACCTACTGACAATATTGACCGCTCAACGACTTTTAACGGTCAAAGTACGTAAGAAAACCGTAATTCGTTGTTGAATCGAAACCGACGTGCAACAATTCGTTCCCTATTCTATCTTTGATGTATGCAAGATGCTAAACTCTTACTCGTTGACGATGATCCTGACGTATTACTGGCGGCCCGGCTGCTGTTGAAACGCCA
The DNA here is from genome assembly GCF_054776635.1 of Spirosoma lituiforme. Taxonomy (NCBI): domain Bacteria; kingdom Pseudomonadati; phylum Bacteroidota; class Cytophagia; order Cytophagales; family Cytophagaceae; genus Spirosoma; species Spirosoma lituiforme. The sequence goes on along the minus strand of NZ_BAAHBO010000003.1, from coordinate 174,469 downwards.
CGTGGGTGCGATAGACATCGAAAAAAATCCCGAAAAGCTGCCTTTCCTGCTTAACAATAACCGGTATGACGCCATTGTGCTCGACATGAATTTTCAGCGCGATGTGAGCAGTGGTCGGGAGGGGTTCGCCTGGCTCGATCGCATTCTGGATATTGATCCTAAAGCGCGGGTTGTCTTGTTTACGGCGTATGGTGATGTAGAAATGGCTGTCCGGGCCATCAAGGCTGGTGCGGTCGATTTTGTGCTGAAACCCTGGCAGAACGATAAGTTTCTGGATACCATTCGCGGGGCCGTCAACGGCAGGAAAGAGGACGTTGAGGAACGGGACGATGCTCAGAAGACTACCCGCAAGAAAGGTAGTTCGGCCAGTGCAACCATTATTGGCAGTGCCATGCGGCCAGTACTGGAAACGGTTGAACAGGTAGCGCCGACCGACGCCAACGTCTTGATTTTAGGCGAAAACGGCACGGGTAAAGATTTAATTGCCCGGGCGATTCACGAACACTCTAACCGGCGCGATAAGCCATTTGTGAGCGTCGACGTAGGTGCCCTGACCGAAAGCCTGTTCGAAAGTGAACTATTTGGCCATGTGAAGGGGGCTTTTACCGATGCCCGCGACGACCGTGCCGGGCGCTTTGAAGAAGCGAATGGGGGTACTATTTTTCTGGACGAAATTGGTAATCTGACGCCATCGCAACAGGCGAGACTCTTGACGGTACTGCAACAGCGGCAGGTCACTCGGGTGGGTTCGAACAAAGCCCGCGCACTGGATGTCCGGCTTATTTGCGCTACCAACGCCGATCTGGCCGAACGTGTCGCTGAACGGGGTTTCCGGCAGGATCTACTGTATCGGATCAATACCATTGAGTTACACCTGCCCGCGCTGCGCGAACGGCCATCTGACATTGGACCGTTGGCCGATTATTTCCTGAAAAAGTATGCTAAACAGTATAATCGGCCAGTGTCTGGCCTGAGTCCGGCGCTGCTGGCCGAGATGAAGCAATACCGCTGGCCGGGTAATGTCCGGGAATTGCAGCACGCCGTTGAGCGAGCCGTTATACTGGCTCGGCCTGAACTGGCTCGGCCTGACGGGAGTTCCGGCATATTGCTTGAGCCTGGTAATTTCGTCTTCAGAAAAGACGGGAGTGTCGCTTCGCCCGTTAACGAGACCCTGCAACTGGAAGACATGGAACGCCAACTGATTCAGCAGGCGATGCAAAAACACCGGGGAAGCATCACGGATGTAGCCCGTGAGCTGGGCGTGTCGCGGCAGGCCCTGTATCGTCGTCTGGAAAAGTTTGGCTTATAAGCCGGGCCTGATTAATTCTGTGGCAATCGCTTCCTGCGCCAGTTTGACAACTTCATCGGCCGGGCGGCCGTTAGGGTCGATACCTGGTAATACACACCACGACATGTTCGAAAAAGACCGAAGGGGAAAAAGGCCCTTTGGGTTGAAATGGCCCGTTCCACGAATGGCAATCGGTACGATAAGAGCAGCCGGTGCCCGCTTGAGCAACGTTGCCACGCCACCCGTCACAAAGGGGCGCATCTGGCCCGAAGCGGAGCGGGTCCCCTCTGGAAAAATTACGGCCGAAAGGTTTTCCTGCTGAATGAGCTTACCCAACCGGGCAATCTCTACAATAGCCTGTTTGGCATCTTTGCGATCAATGAGGGCCGCGCCACTTTTGCGCAGGTTGTAGGATACCCCCGGAATACCATGTGACAGCTCAACTTTAGACACAAACGTGGGCGTGTGCCGACGCAGAAACCAGATAATCGGCGAAATGTCAAACATACTCTGGTGGTTGGCAATGAAAATAATCGGCCGATCGACAGGAAGGTCGGTCGACTGCCGAAAACGAATCGTGCTTCCCGTCAGATACCAGCCGTACGAAATGCTGGCGTTCATCCAGTCGACTACTTTTTTGTGAGCCGGACGACCCAGCCCGTTAAACGCAATCGCCTGAGCTACGTGAAAAATGCACAATACCAATCCAAAATAAAGGAGGTAGATACAGCTCAGTATATAATCTAAACCTTTTTTCATACAGGCAAACCCCTGGTTACGGTAATGATTTGAGCCCTAAAATTAATACGGAGTCCAGTACAGCGGGAAGAAAAACAGGAGCTAATTTAAAACATCGGCTCTTTTAGCCGAACTTTGTTAAATACTGGGATAAATTGACCTTTTTCTTCGTTACTCATACATGATATTATCTGGCACACGTTTAGATGTAATGCGATACGTCGGCGAAAAAATCGACGCATCTATAGATGACTTCCTTAAACCGATCGAGACCAACTGGCAACCCGCCGATTTGCTGCCCGATACGACCAAGGAGTCCTTTTTGGATGAGGTGAAACTGCTCCGCGAAAGTACCCGCGAACTGTCCTACGACTACGTAGCGGTGCTGGTTGGCGATACCATTACCGAAGAAGCCCTGCCGACTTATGAGTCGTGGCTGATGGACATGGAAGGAATTGAGCAGGGCAGCGCAACGGCCTGGACCCGCTGGATTCGTAGCTGGACTGCCGAAGAAAACCGGCACGGCGATCTGCTGAACAAGTTTCTGTATTTGTCGGGGCGCGTTAACATGCGGGCTATGGAAGTGTCCACACAGTACCTGATTGCCGATGGGTTCGACATTGGAACCGGCAAAGATCCTTATCGCAACTTCATTTACACGTCGTTTCAGGAACTGGCCACAAACGTGTCGCACCGCCGAACCGCTACGCTGGCCAAGCAGGCCGGTTGCAACCAGCTGTCAAAAATATGCGGGGTCATTGCCTCCGACGAGATGCGCCACGCGAAAGCCTACAAAGACTTTGTCCGGCAGATTTTCGAAGTTGATCCATCCGAAATGATGCTGGCCTTCGAAGATATGATGCGCAAAAAGATCGTGATGCCCGCCCATTTTCTGCGCGAAAGTGGCGTTAAAATAGGTCAGACGTTTAGCCACTTCTCCGATGCGGCTCAACGGTTGGGCGTTTACACAACCTACGACTACATCGAAATTGCCGAAGCCCTGCTGGTCGACTGGAAAGTGGATGCGGTTACGGATCTCAACGATGCCGGCCAACGCGCCCGTGACTATGTTATGGCATTACCGGCCCGGTTGCGCCGGATTGCGGAACGTACCAAGGTACCCACGCTCGAATATCCATTTAGTTGGATTGCCAGCTAATATGGATCGATTTGCGCTCGGTATAGGCTGGCGGATTGCTGGTATCATTGGCCTTACCGGCGTGCTTACTTATTTGCAGGATCAGCAGACGAATGGCTTGCTGATCCTGCCACTCCTCCTCCTTGACCTTTTCCTGACGGTCAATCTGTACCGGTATGTGACAGGCCTGAATCGGAAATTAACGCGATTTCTGGAATCAGTCCGGTACTCCGACTTCGCGGTTTCCTTCCGGGCCGATAGTAACCTTGGTCCATCGTTTCACGAACTGAACGATCAGTTCAACGAAGTACTCGACGCTTTCCGACAGGCGCGGGCCGAAAAAGAAGCCAACTTGCATTACGTCAACACGATTGTTCAGCATGTAAATGTTGGTCTGCTCACGTTCGATGCCACCGGACAGGTGGAGTTGGTCAATCAAACCGCACTCCGGCTGCTGGGTATTTACCGGCTTCGTACCCTCAACGACCTGAACGCTACCCACGCTGATTTGGCCGATGTGCTCCGGGCATCGACCACCTCATCGACGCCGGTATCGTACCAGACCGGTACCGACGGAGAATTATCGGTACGCTGCACAGCCGTTCGGCTACGGGGGCGGCTAGTAACGGTAGCGTCCATGCAGAATATTCGCAGTGAGCTACAGCAGCGTGAACTCGATGCCTGGCAAAATCTGACCAAGGTGCTGCGGCACGAGATCATGAATTCCATCACACCGATTGTTTCGCTGGCGGGTACCATGCGCGATATTGTCGAAACGGATCTGGTGCCCCTGGCCTTACCCGGTGATGGCTCCCGGGAAACCGCAAGATTTCCGGCTGTCGTTGCTGAATCGGTCAATGACCTGCGCGACGCCCTGATGACCATTGAACAACGGGGGGCGGGTGTTATGCAATTTGTGGACGCTTACCGGCATTTTACGGCCATTCCACAGCCGGTATTTGCCGATGTTTCGGTTGAGCAATTGCTCCGTCACGTTGTTCAGCTGGTACAGTCTGATGCCCAAAAACACAGGATACCCATCTCGGTTTCTTCGCCAAATCTGGCCATCTGGGCCGATGTCGCTCAAATCGAAATGGTCCTGCTGAACCTTATCAAAAACGCGGTGGAAAGCCTGGGCAAAACGCCGAATCCAACCATTCGTCTCGACGCTGAGGCCCTGGGACCGCGTGTCGTTATCCGCGTCACCGACAACGGAACGGGTATCGAACCCGAAGCGCTGGAGCAGATTTTCATCCCCTTCTACACAACCAAAAAAACGGGCTCCGGCATCGGGCTGAGTCTTTCCCGCCAGATCATGCAACTCCACAACGGTCAGCTCACCGCCAATTCCAAACCCGGCGAAGGCAGCACATTCAGTATGACGTTCTGATGAAATTCGCTATACTTACAAAAAACACTAAAAACGCCGGGGTGATATGGAAGCGGTAACAGAGCAATCGGCATATGAGCAAGATCGCGGTAAACCTATGCCCAGTAAAGTGCATGCTTATATTCAGATGAATATCGGCTTTGAACTGAAAATCCGATATAAAGACCGATTTACATTCCTGTCTGAACTTAGCCTTGATTTAGATGGCTGGTAGTCAGTGCCTGATTTGTCGATTTATTCGAAGATGGCGATAGATGTGCGCCGGGATGAGATTCGAATGACAGTGCCCCCGTTATGCGCTATCGAAATCATATCACCTATGCAAAGCCTGCAGGAGTTGGTTGACAAAGCGAAGGCATATTTTGAGCATGGTGTTCAATCCTGCTGGTTAGTATTCCCTGGCCTTCGTTCCATTTATGTGTTTAGTTCATTCGACCCAAGTTGATGACAATCATCATTTTCTCCAATTCTCCAGCCAATACATAAGCCGCTAAGGTCTTACCGCAGCCCGATGGACCGTAGAATAACACCTTATTTGATATAGGTAGATCGTATTGACGGAGTAGTTCGATAGAACGATGCTCTTCAATAAAATAAGCCAAATCTGATTGTACGGTTTCTGAACAGACCAGATTAGGAAACCGATAATCAGACGTGATCTTTTCAAGTATAAAATCACTTACCTCACGATCTTCTTCCCTTAATATACGTTCAGGAGAACCCAGCTTTACGCTTCCATTAGTCTGCTGTTGCCGAATCGCATCCTTTAAAATTGACTTTCTTTGCTTGCTTCGAGTGCTCAATCAGTTCATTAAGGGTAAATAGAAGCTTTTCTTAGTCGTTCTCCAAGCCATACTTCGCTATCTCCTTAATGTAATCTATTTATTGCATTATCTCCTGTAAATTATGCAAAATAACGAAGAAGACACCGCCGTATTACAAAGCCATGCATTTAATCCTGATACTTAATCTATACGATAAAGTGTTTGATTCGCGTGATTAAGCCAATACACTTGAAGCAAATGTCAGTCTTTCGTGGGGACATAGCAAGGGTTATGCGTTTGAGCGCCCTAGCTTCTCTAGCAGTGGCCGGATTGGGTCGCGCAAAAGTTAGCCTACTCGCTCAGGTTGGTTTTGCCCAAGGTGAACGCGACAACCTTCTTTGATTGTCGTTAACAGAGCAGCAGATACAAACAAGATTAAACTGGCTGAAAACTAACGGGCCTACGATACAAAATGCCAACAGACACCAGCCAGGTCGATCAGATTCACTTCCCGGCCATAAGACTGATCGGTTGGCTTGCTGAGTCGAATGCCGAACGTTTCGGGAAGTTGCTTTTCCGTCATTTCCTGCCAGAACTCGTCGGCGTTGGTGATGCGCACATTGAGCATTAGGTTTTCGGCAAATGCTACGTTGTCATACTTCTGTAAGATGAATTTGCAGCTGTCCCGCTCAAACCCGACGTAGTCGCCCGCGTCCCAGTTGATTGTGAATCCTACTGCCTGAAAAAGTTGTTTGGCCTTGTCAAAATCAGTTCCTGATGGAACAAAGGGTTCGAGTGATAAAAATTGCATCATAAGCAATTGGGTTTAACGAATTCATACATTCGGGGACAATCAGTCCGGCTCCACTGGCCTTTACGCCAACGCCTTGGCAAACATACCCAGCCGTTCCCGCAGCGAATACCCGCTGATGTCGGTGCGAAGGGTGCCCTGTGCGTTGAATACCCGCAGCTCGTAAGAAAGATGGGTGTATTTGTCCAGCGCGTTGAACCAGGCCGTACGGTCCATGTACGGGGCCAGCAGAATACGAGCCTGGCTCAGCGCGCGGTGCTGTCGGGGCGACCAGATGGGCCGGTGCCGATACGCGTACCCCTGGCCGTTGAGCAGGTCGGGCAACACCTGGGGCGGTGCCGTCGGAACCAGTTCGGCCAGTAAGTAAAGTCCCAGTTCCACATTGAGCAGTCGGTTGGCTACCATGCCCGGTAACGCATGCCGAAAGCGAAGCCGGGTCGCCAGTGGCTCCTGCCAGTGTAACAGACTGGCAAGGGCCGGGCGGGAAACGCGGGAGGTGGAAAGGAGCGTGTTCATTCGTCGTGTTGTTTATTGTTCGTATCAAAATTAATTCTACCAGAACGTAATCTTTTTACGTTGTTCTCTTTTTGTAGAAAAAATTTTGACTGCATAAACGAGAAATAGAATCACCTGCTTTAGCCAGCCCTATAGAAACGAGAAGCAGTTGTCTGCAGTGACAATAGTCGGGCTGCGGACAACTGCTTTTTATACGTTGTAGCCGGGTAATCGGTTACCGATGTATGTACTGCCTGGAGGCAGGCGCCATGATGCGCTTTGGTGGCGTGTTGTGGGTTATGGTGTGTAAATGCAGGTGTACGCAGAGCCGAATACATCGCCTGCATACACCTGCCAGAAAAAGAATAAGCCGGAGTCTCATTGCAATGAGGGAGCGAATCTTGGAAAGTGGAACACGCGGTGCGCACCGCTGTCGTCGAAGGTCCAGTTCTCCCAGAGGCTGATCACAAACAGCCATTGGGATACGTCGGCCTGGCGGGCTTCGTAGCCGCGTTGGCGCAGGGCTTTTTTTACGGCCATCGTGGTGGTACTGCCTTCGGCCAGAATAAGCGCTGTTGCGGTGAAACGCACGACAAGCGGGTCCAGTTGTTTGCGTTGTAATTCCATATTAGACCTTGATTTTGACAATATACCGAATCGCACATTGTGCTGGTTGATAAGCCGTAAGCTCCGGCTGGTCACCTACATGCACCTCATAGATCGTCAGATAATCCTCACCAACAGCCTGTGTCGACAGAGTGGCGTGCAGGCTCGACAGGCCGTTCTCCCCGTGGCTATTATGCCAGAGCGCCTGCGTTCTACGGGATAGCTGCTGCCGAACGTAGGTATCGAAAGCAAGATCGGCATCCGGGTGCCGGATGCTAAACGCTGCCTCGAACTTGTCGGCGTGGTTACCCATCATTCGTTTGATCAGCGTTTGTGTCTGGCTGTCGGTTACAGGATTGATGATCAGATCCTTGTTCGCGAAGAGTGTGGCAGGAGCTGATTCGGTAAACGACGGCGTCTGGTCCGTATATCCCATGGTCTCCTGCCTGATTTTTTGCGCCCACTGATCTGTTGTGCGAGTAGCCTTACTGCGGTACGTAGCCGGGGCAGACTGGCCCCATACCCGTTGTATCAACTGGTTAAGCATGGTTGTGATAGAAAATTAAGCGTTGAAATAGGTATTGATCAGGCCAGCATTTTGCGTAGCACGCCCAGTCGATTACGGGAAAAGCCAACTGTTTTCTCCGAAAAGTGGCTGCCATCGCTGCTCAAGTCATAGGCCAGCCGGTGTGCGGGGGCAGCTGCGTAGGCGTCCAGCAAAGCCTGCCAGTGGAGGCTATTGGTAAAGTGAGCCAGTAAAAGCCGACCTCGGTTCAGGTATTTTTTTTGTTTAGCCGACAGGCTTGGCCAGCAGGCATCGTCGGGCCGGAGCAGGGCCGGTAATGCCGTTGGGGGGGCTGTGGGATGTAGCTGCTGAAGCAGAAATAAACCCAGTTCAAGGTCAACTAACTGCCGGGTCGAAAGCGACGGGCGGGACGTGTAAGCCGGGGTGTTTGAGTACGGACGCTGTGTATGAGTCATGAGATAGTCTAAGTAATGTCCGGTTCAAAAGTATACCTATCAAGACGTAATCTATTTACGGTCTTCTTTTTTTATTTAAGAAAAAATTTTCCATGTTTGTAGTGGTCAGAACGCAAGGGATTGCGTCTCCACACATTAAACATGCCTATAACCCGCTCTGCCTTCCAGCGCTACCGGCTCATCGATGAGATTATCAGTCGGTACCCACGCCGTTATTCCAAACAGCAACTATTTGAGCTATGCCAAGACAAATGCGGGATTCGGTCTGTATCGTCGCTGGAAAAGGATATTCAGCGGATGCGCGAAGATCATGACGCGCCCATCGAGTACGACAAGCGGGCCAATGGCTATTATTACAGCAATCCGCAGTTCCGCTTGCTGAATCTGATGCTCGCACCCGAAGACATGGAAGCGCTCGATTACGCCCGCGAGGTGCTGGCTGCTACCCAGGGGGCCACCGTGGCCGATGAGTTGACGAATGCCCTGCAGAAAGTGCGGCAGAGTCTGGATATTATTCGTGAGGTGAAAAGCGATGACCGGGGCGCACCATCTACATCGCGCCGGATTGTGTATGTGGAAGAGAAAATTCTGGGCGGTAACCGTCAGTTTGTGCCGATGCTCATTCGGGCGATCAACCAGAGTCGGCAGGTGGCGTTTCGCTATCTGAAATACGAAGAGGTTACCCCCGTTGCAACAGGGAAAGTTTCGCGAAAAGGCAAGCAGGCTAACCCCGTGCTTACGCAGGCCGATCGGCCCAAGCTGCGTATTCTGCACCCAATTCTGTTGCGCGAAGTAGCCGATAGCTGGTACGTAATCGGGTATGATGCGGTAAGCGGAGGGGAGAAAACCTTCGCCCTCGATCGGATGAGTGAACTCGAACTGCTGGATGATCCCTGCGATGTTCCGCCCGCCATACTGGCCAACGTAAGCGACCTGTTCGAGCATATTTACGGCATTACTGACAGCCACGGACCCGTCGAAAACATTATTCTCTCGTTCAGTCCGCTCTTCGGTCGTTATGTAAAAGCCAAGCCGATTCACCAGACCCAGGAGGTGCTGAGCGATACCGATACCGAATGCATTGTGCGCCTGCGACTGGCTCCCAACCGGGATTTGCTCATGCACCTGCGGAGCTACGGAGAGCATCTGACGGTTCTGGAACCCGCCAGCCTGGTGCAGGAAATAAAAACATCGCTGGAGGCAACGATCGCCCGGTATCAGGTAAACGCGTAAGATCATGCCCACGTTTACCACGATTCTTCAAAAGTTCGACGAGAAAGGCGAGAAAACCGGCTGGACGTACATTGACGTTCCGCTCGCTGTAACAGACGCCATCAGACCCGGCCAGAAAACATCGTTCCGGGTGAAAGGAATGCTGGATAATGTTCCCATCAGCCTGGCCGCTTTACTACCTATGGGTAAGTCTGGCGACGGGGAGGGCGGGTTTATCATGCCCGTCAATGCAACCATGCGCCGGGGCATTCGAAAAGAAGCCGGGGCCACCGTTCGGGTTGACCTGGAGTTTGATGATTCGCCCCTGCCGATCTCAGCTGATCTGCTCGCCTGCCTGGACGATGACCCGGCTGCACAGGCCCATTTTCAGACGTTAAGTCGAGGCCATCAGACCTATTTCAGCAAGTGGATCGACGAGGCCAAAACTGCTGATACCAAAACCAAACGATTGACACAGGCTGTTATGGGTCTAGCCATGGGTATGGATTTTGGTCAAATGATCCGGTACTTTAAAAAGCAGGCATGAAGGCTCGAACCGGCTGGGCGGACCAACCGGTTCGAATCTTTGTTAATTAAACGGAATGGTCAGTTTAAGGCAGATATTTCGGCCCATACCGAACATGCCCAGACGTCCGTTGGGTGACTGTGTGAAATATTCGAAATACTTCAACCGGCTCAGGTTCGACTGGTAGGCTACGTCAAAAATGTTGTTGACCTGGAACAACAACCGAAGGCCGGGCTTGTCCTTGCCAACGTGAATAAGCCCGTCGATGCCCGCATTCACAAGCGTGTAAGCGGCCGTAGCTGTTTCCGTATCGTTCAGGCCCAGGTACCGATCCTGCCGGGCATTGTAATCGACATCCGCTTTGATGGTCACGTCCGACAGCCACTGCCGTTTCATCGATAACGTCTGACTCACGCCCGTCGCCACGCGCAGGGGCGGAATAAACGGCAGATACTCGCCATTGATGCCCGCATCCGTGTAACGTAGGCCCCGGTTGTAGCCATAAACGACCACAACGCTGTTGTCGAAACTGAACCCGCGCCAACTGGTGGGATGCAGACTAAACTGGGTTTCGAAGCCATACAGCTGCGCCGACGATTGCTGGTACTGGTAGGTTTTGTTACCCGGTACAATGACCACCGGTTCGCCCTGATCGTCGACCAGCTGGGACAACGAAATGTAATTCTCAATGAAGTTGTTGAAAACGCTCACCCCCAGATTAACGTCGGGGAAAGTAGCGGTCAGGCCAATGTCTTCCTGCAAACTGAATTCAGGCTTGAAATTCCGGTTGCCGATGTACACAATGTGCGCGCCGGGATCAAGACCGTTCGACGCGATTTCGGTAATGCTGGGTGCCCGATAACCCCGGGCGATGTTGGCCTTGAGTGCCAGTTTTTCGGAGAATTCGTACGTCAGACCAACGCTGGCTGATATACCCGTAAACGATTGGTCGAGCCGGGGAAATTGCAGGGTGGCCCCGGCTGTATCGGGTAGAGTGACGTGTTTATCGAAGCCAGTTCTGGGGTCGTTCCGAACATAAAAATCATTGCCCGTCAACTGACGCTTGTCGTAGCGTAATCCGCCACTCAGGGTCAATTTATCGGCCTGGTATTTCAGGAAAACGAAGCTGCCAACATCGAATAGCCGGTAGTCGGGAATGGGAAAGTCCGTTCCGTTTTTATTTTTATTTGACTGGAGCATGCCATTAACGCCAATGGTGGAAGCCAGCCGACCCAGGTTAGGCAAATTGTACCGCAGGCCGTAATTGAACGTATTGAGCCGTACGTATAAACCAGCCTGTTCGGGCTGTGTGGGGTGGTTATACTCCCGGCGAACGTTCTGCTGGAAAGCCAGCAGGATATCGATTTCGCCGTTGCCAACCTGATAATGGTTGTTGGTGTGCAACCGGTAATGCTGAATCCGCTGGTGCAGGGGGCTTAGTTGGTACGACGTTAATTCGCTGGCCGGAACGATGGGGCGGTTCTTTATATCATCCAGATCGGACTCGGCTACCTGCCGCGTAAACTGCCGCGTGAGCGAATCCCGGCTACCGTCGGGAATGCCCTGTAAGTTGTCGTATAGCGACGCGCCGAATCGGGAGTAGCCCTTAGACCCCGAGTACCCGAGCATGGTCGTTAGCGTTCGCTCCGAAAAGCCCGTATTGTAGACGCGCCCGTCTACGCTGTTCTGGTAGTTGGTAGCCGCCCGAATGGAGCCGCGCAGGTTCCAGGCCCAGCGCGACCCGCCCGAGGCCAGACTGATCGACTCCCCCAGCAGCCGGTTATTCGACTGGTATTCCGTAACCAGCCATACTTTGATTTTGCCTTCCGTATCTTTCGGGTACATCGGCAGCATACTGACAACCCCCGCCAGCGCGTCGGAGCCATACATCAAACTGGCGGGGCCTTTGATTACTTCGGCCCGGTCGATGTTGTAGTTGTCGACTTCGATACCGTGCTCATCGCCCCACTGCTGGCCCTCCTGCCGAACCCCGTCGTAGAGGGTGAGCACCCGATTATAGCCCAGTCCGCGAATAAACGGTTTTGAGATGTTGGGCCCGGTTTTTACGGCGTTCAGGCCGGGCGCATTCTTGACCAGCACATCGATGATGTTGCTGCTGGCCGTTGTTTCGATGGACTTGTGCGAGATCGCCAGGATGGCCACCGGGTTTTGCCGAAGCAACGTGCCCCGCGTAACCCCCGTGACGACTACCTCGTTCAATGCATTGACAACGGGCAGTAGCGTTGCCGTATATACGTTGTTGCCCGGCCCGATTGCCAGGGTATCTGCTTTATAGCCGATGCAGGAAATGACCAGTGCGTGAGGCAGCGAATCAGCTTTTATGGACAGCGAAAATTGGCCACGGGCATCGGTGAGCGCTCCTTTGTTCTGTCCCATAAGGCTCACGTTGCCAAACGGGATTGGTTTGCGCGTATCGGCATCGGTGACCGATCCGCGAATGGTTCGATTGGGGGTGGGTTGTGCATACGCAGAACCCTCGATCAGTCCGAGACCAATCAACAGGAAAAATAATTTCATTCAGGATGTGTCGTTTGATTGATTAGTTCAGCAGCATGCAGCGAAAATCACTGGTTCAGAAGCCAGCGTGTGCACTACCAGGAAATCAACAAACGATGGGCGGACCCCGATGGGAGAAGCAATGAAACGGCGAATAGGACTGAAAGGGACGGTTGGTAAACAAAAAAACCGGCCGTAGATGTGTCCTGAGAAGAAATAAAAAGGCGAAGAAACTACTGACAACGACCGGTAAATGCGCGGCCAGATCGAGCAACAGAATTTCCTGCGCGGTGTGGGTATTGGGTAAAATCGGGCTCTTCCCGAAAGGCCAGTAGGGGTGTGCGTGAACAATTAATCGGCCATCAGATAACCGGTGCGCGTGGCGAAACACCACCCCATTGAGCCACATCGCCAGAAACAGGCCAAGTAACAAGCGGGCTACGCGCAACCGATTCATATGGAGCCAATCAATCATTCAATACAAGCTTAGTTGATAGGGTGGCAACCGTTATACTGTCAAAGATACGAGTTGACAATACAAATGGGTTTAGGCGAGTCTAAAAATTCTTTACTTTGATTGACTGGTCTTGATAATCAAGCTAGTAGAGCGAGTAAAACAAAATGCAATCTGCTCTACGCAAACTTCTTTACGAACTTTCTGCCATCCTTCGCGACCTTTGCCATCAGACCATTATTCCTATGAACGTAGAAAGCAAAACCATTATCATTTCGGGCGCGTCGCGGGGAATTGGCCGGGCAACCGCCTTACTGCTGGCGCAACACGGCGCGAACGTAGTTGTTACCGCCCGCAACGCCGACGACCTGAACCAACTCGCCAAAGAAGCAACGGAAGGACACGTCCGGGGAAAAGTTATTGCTCAGGCGGGCGACGTTGCCAGCGAGTCAGACATGGCTGCGGTTGTCCAGCTGGCGCTTGATCAGTTTGGCCGCATCGACGTGGTGATCAACAACGCGGGCTACGGCGTTTTCAAAAATGTCGACGACATCACGGTCGACGAATGGGATGCGCTGATGGCCACCAACGTGAAAGGTACATTTGTCCTGACTAAAGCCGCTTTACCAACCATGAAAGCACAGGGTTCGGGCCACGTCGTTGTGGTAGCCTCGGACGTAGCCAAGCGGACGTTTGCCGGCGGATCGTTATATACCGCCAGCAAGTATGCTCAGGAAGCGTTTATGGGTGCGCTGCGCAAAGAGGTTCGCTCGTTTGGCATTAAAGTGACAGGCGTGTACTCCGGCTTGGTCGATTCCCATTTCCACGCCAAAGGTCACGGCCACGAAACTTCCCAGAACTGGCTCCAAAGCGAAGACATGGCCGAGTCGATGCTCTTCATTGTCAGCCGCCCCGCCCACGTGGTGATTGATGAATTCATGGTGCACCCGCTGGCACAGGAGTACTAGGTTTTATGTAGGATGTATGCTAGACGAGTCTAGCATACATCCTACATAATTGAACGTATATTTTAGTAACGGTTGTCACTCCTGCGAGTACACCCAGTCCACCGGAAATGAAGATCCTGCTTGCATCACTTTTCGTCATCAACAGCTTTTCACTGCTTGCTCAGCCAAGTGCGCCGTCGCCTGATGCTAAACGATATTTCGGGCTCCATTTCGATTTTCATGCGGTTGCTACGGATTCATTGATTGGCCGGAATCTATCGGAACGGGTGCTCGATTCATTGCTGGCAATCGTCAAACCCGATTTTATACAGGTCGATTGCAAGGGGCATCCGGGCGTGTCGAGCTACCCCTCGAAAGTAGCGACGGCAACCGTGGCCCCGCGTATCGTCAAGGATCCACTGGCGTTTTACCGGGCTGTGACGCGCAAACATGGTGTCGGTCTGTACCTGCATTATTCGGGGGTGTACGATGAAGCGGTACTGGCTAAACACCCAGGCTGGGCCGCCCAAAAATCCGATGGTACCATCAACACATTAAAAACTTCCGTGCATGGCCCATACGTCGATTCGCTGTTGATTCCGCAACTCCGGGAACTGGCTGATTACGGAGCCGATGGGGTATGGGTTGACGGGGAGTGCTGGGCAACGGTACTCGATTATTCACCCGTCGCTCTGGCAAAATTTCGGACGGAGACCGGTATTCAGACGGTGCCCCGTTCAGACCAAGATGCCCATTATGGTTTATTTAAAGATTTCGCCCGTCGGTCGTTTACGCAGTACATAGGCCATTATGTCGATGCGGTACACCGCCATCGGCCAACGTTCCGAATGGCGTCGAACTGGGCGTATTCGTCCATGATGCCCCAGCCCATTCACACAAATGTCGATTTTATGTCGGGTGACTTAACGCCGGGTAACGGGGTGCTTTCGGCTGCTCTGGAAGGGCGGATTATGGCCGCGCAAGGCCAGCTGTATAAAAAGCCCTGGGATTTGATGTCGTGGAGTTTCTGGTATACATTCAATCCGCCGCAGCGGCCGGGCGATCAGAAATCGGCGGTACACCTCATGCAGGAAGCGGCCGAAATACTATCGCTGGGGGGCGGATTTCAGATCTATTACCAGCAACGCCGGGATGCCTCCGTGTCGTTGCGTGAGTTGCCCGCTATGGCTGCCTTGAGTCGCTTCGTTAGGGCCCGGCAGCCATTTTGTGCCGGGCGTATTTCCGTGCCGCAAATCGCCTTACTGTATGCCAACGAGACGGTGAATGCCTTCAATCAAGCGCTGTTCGGCAATGGCCAGACGCAACGGATCAGTGGGGTACTAACGGCTCTTCTGGATGCCCAACTGCCCGTCGACGTATTGGCTGAGCAACACTTACAGGGGCGAATGAGTCAGTATCCGGTCATTGTTGTATCCCAGCAGGACTCGCTCACGCCGATGTTCCGGCGTGAATTGCTTGACTATGCCCGGCAGGGTGGACACCTGGTCCTGATCGGTGCCCAGACAACTCGTTCGTTCGCCAATGAGCTGGGCGTTGAGGTTATCAGTGAACCGGCTGCAGGGCCAAAATGGGCGTTTCTCAATGGTCAATCAGTTGTGCTGACGGGGCCATTTCAACCCGTGCGTATGGCAGGGGCTGCGACAAAATCGGTCGGTCAGTTTCTGACGTCAGAACCCGGTGACCCGGCACCAGGTATTATCGCAACGGAAACCATGGTTGGCCGGGGTACACTGACAGCGGTGTACGCGGACCTGAGCCAAGATTACAAAATACACCAATCGGCCAGGCTTCGGGATTTCATGGCGTCGTTGGTCCGCCCATTGCTGCCGAAGCCCGTGGTCGAAGTAAGTGGTTCGCATTTGGTTCATGTCGTTCTGAATCGGCAAGGCAACCGGCTAGCCGTACATTTAATCAATACCGGCGGTCGCCACGCCGACCCACAGGTATTCACCTACGATGACGTGCCGCCCCTAACAAACCTGACTGTTCGGCTTCGTACGGACAAAAAGCCCGCCCGTGTTGTTCAGCAACCCGAAAACAAATCGTTACCCGTCCGCTACGCCAATGGTATCGCTACGGTGGTCGTACCACAGTTGGCTGTGCATTCGGCGTTGATGGTTGAATAAAGAAAGAGGGAGATTATGTAGGATGTATGGGATAGGATATACTAAAAGTAGCCTGTTCCCAGGGCCGTGTCCTCACAGCCCTCGGAGTGATCACACTCAGACCATATATCAAACAGCCTACATCATTTCATTACAACGTGTATTTCAGGGCCAGATTAACAATTCTTCCCTCCAGCGGTGCCCAGACCGGGCGGAACGTGGGCTGGTTGATGGGGCCGGTAACAACCGTTTCGAAGTTGGCCTGTTTAATATTGAACAGGTTTTCTCCATTGAGCACCAGCCGCCAGTGGTCGTTGTAGTGATACTCGGCAGCTCCGGCAAAAAACCAGTAGTTTGCCACTCTCTGATTGTTGTACAGGTATTGCGAGCCAACGTAGGCGGTTTCTACGCCGAATCGGAAATGATCATTCTCCCAGGCTAGTGTGGTCGAAAACTTGTCTTGTGGTGCTAGTGGCAGATAGCTGGTGTCAGATTCGCCATCGCGCCGGGCCAGGGTATGGTTGTAGCCCAGATATAGTTCGTACGCTTTGTAGTCAAGCCGGACATACGTGTCTGTGCCAACGCTGAAGAGGTTGTAGGGCGCATTGATCAATTGCGTATAGGCACCCAGGTTACTCGATGTGCTGGCAAACGCCGATACCACCGGTGCGTTGACATACGTGTAGTAAAATGCCTGATCGATCTGGAGTGACACTCCATTCTCGAAGGTCTTCGAATAAGCAATATCCATGTTGGCCCCCACCGATTTCTCGGCTTTTACCGTGGCTACGTCGATTGGTAGCAAACGAGGGAAAATCAGACTAACGTTCAACGCGCCGGGTGTCTGGTTTACGAACAGATTCGGGGTTTTGTAACCCGTTCCCACACTCAGCCGTACTGTCCACGGATCCGATGGTTTCAGTTTGACGGATAGGCGGGGCAGCCAAAAGTTACCAAACGTATTGTGGTGATCGAAACGAAGGCCCGCCTGTACGGCTACGTTGTCGCCCACCTGCCAGTCGTCCTGCACAAATCCGCCGATGGTCTGGTACGTATAGTCGACCAGCCGGGTGCTGTCGGGGTTTTTGCGGAACGCTTCCACGGTCAGGTTAGCGCCGGTAATGAGCTGGTGTTTACCAGAGCGGAACAGGTCGTTGCCTTCCAGATAAATGGACGACTGCCGCCCGTCGGAAAGTTTCTGGTAATCGGTGTTTTTCCGGTGAAACGTACTGACGGCACCTTTCAGGGTTAGTGCGTTCTGTTGCGACGTATTGTGCGTAGCGTCGAAATCAACGGTATGCCGCTGTAGGTCGGTGATGTTGCGGTAAGCGTTGGGCAATGTGCCTTCCAGGGCCGCCAGATAGCCGCCTTCCCGATGTTCGCTGGTGAACGAATAGCCGATGTTCAGCCGCGTTTGCTCGGATGGCGTATAGAAAAATTTGGGGTGAAAATTGACCTGCTTGATCTGCGGACTATCGGTGTATCCATCGTTGGTTACGTCTACGGCGGCCTGGTTCGTGTACCCCGTGAACAGGGTAAGGCCTGTTTTGCCGTAGCGTTGCGAATAATAGGCGTTCAGGTTATTTTCTTTAAGCCCGGAGTGGTTGATCAGAGCCGTAAAAGTTGGTTTATCGGAGGTGGGCGATTTTGACACGATGTTAATCATACCACCAATGGCTCCCCCGCCATACAGTGTGGATACCGAGCCTTTCACGATTTCTACCTGCTTCAAATCCAGCGGTGGGATCTGCAGCACACCCAGGTTTCCTGAAAATCCCTCGTACAGAGGCAGTCCGTCGCGCAGAATTTGGGTGTATTTGGGATCAAGACCCTGCATGCGGATGGCCTGATTACCATTGACAGCTGACGTTCGCTGGATGTGAATAATCGAAATATCGCCCAGAATACTGCTCACGTTACCCGGCACAACCGCACTTTCTTCGTCCATATCTTCCTGTCCCAGCACCTCTACCTTGATGGGTAAATCTTCGATTCGGGAGTTGGTCCGGGTGGCGGTAACGGTCACTTCCTCAAGAGAGGCATCCTGGCTACGGAGCCGAAAAACGAGCGTATCGGCAGGCGTGGTTATGGGAAATGATTGCGTCTCGTAACCAACGGCGCTAACCGTAAGGGAGTTGATTGTGGCTGGCAAATTGGCAATCCGGGCTATACCCGTCGCGTCGGTAACGGCCCCGACAACTGGTTTGACCGATGTGCGTACGGTGGCCGCTATAACGGGCTCGTGGGTCAGGCTGTCCTCCACCCGAATGATGCGGTTGGCCTGGCCGAATGCAGCACCAGTCCCGAGCAGGAGCAAGCCGACAAAAAATAGGTTTTTCATAAGTGAACGATTTGCCTGCAAGTTTCGGAAGGAATTATGGAGAGAATTTGAAGAAGAAGTTATCTGACGAATGAATGGTATGAATCTTGCCTCCTTTTTTGTTGTTTCGTAACAAGAACGTAAACGATGCCCCCAATGAGACCGAAAGAGATAAACTACCGTCCACCTTTGTTTAAGAAGTTCAAGACTTATTCCGCAGCCGAAATCATTGCTGCCGGTGGTGCTACTGAGTTTGCCAAATTAACAGGTCACGATCCCAAGAAAATGTATGATCTGGGTGGGGAGCCTATTTCAGAGGAGGAATTTGAAGCAGCATTGAAGGACTTGGCTCGTAAATGAATATTCTGTTTGATACCAATATCCTAATATACATTGCTCGAGATAAATCTAATGATAAGGTGCTTCGAGCGATTAATCCTGATGATCGAAATATACACGTTTCTTTCGCCAGCATTGCTGAAATAGAATCTATTGCCTTTCAACAAGATTGGTCGAAGGCGAAACGTCAGCGTTTAGA
Organism: Spirosoma lituiforme; assembly: GCF_054776635.1. Classification (NCBI taxonomy): domain Bacteria; kingdom Pseudomonadati; phylum Bacteroidota; class Cytophagia; order Cytophagales; family Cytophagaceae; genus Spirosoma; species Spirosoma lituiforme. Next base: position 155,618 of record NZ_BAAHBO010000003.1, on the reverse strand, counting down.
GTTTGCCCTTGATGAAGCGCAGATCATTGAGCTTAACGATACGTTTTTATCAACATACGTAGACCTTGATGCTTATAGTCAACGAAATCATCCTGAGTTTTTGAGGTATCCTTTTACAACGCCCCGCAACATGGGTAAACACGATTTGTGGATAGCCGCAACGGCGTCATTGCTTAACCTGACGCTTGTAACAACCGACGGTGATTTTGACCATTTGCAAAACGTCTTTCTTGATTTGCGAAAAATTCTTCCTGAAGAATTACGCCCCCTGCTTCAGTAGCCCTATCCTGAATTCATGCGTACTCGTATCGGTATCGTACTGGTACGCCAGCGGTAAGCGGTAGCGGTCACAGATTTGTTTGACCAGGGCTAAGCCCAGGCCTGTCGAGTCGGGCCGTGCCGGGTTCTTGACGAACCGATTGAATAACTGGGTGTCGGTAAAGGGCAGAGGTTCGCCTGTGTTTTGAATAGTTAATTCTTTGGTTGTTAGCTCAATAGCCATATAGCCGTTCGCTTCCCCGTGTTTCAACGCATTATGGCGGGCACCTCCATGCCGGGCACTTCCATGCCGGGCCGCGTTTTTCAGGAGATTTGTGAGAAGAACAACTGCCAGCTGTCGATTCATTGTCAACATAACATCAGGCGAAATTTTCCGAATAATCGCCATGTTTTTGTGCTCAAAAAACGGTGTGTACTCATCAGTATATTGATTGACGAGTTCACTCGCGTTAACGGTCTCATCCGTAGCAAACTGGTTATTCTCTACCTGCGCGAGCAACAACAAGGATCGGTTCAGATGACTGAGTCGGCTGAGCGCGTCCGTAGCCCGTTGCAGATGGGCATGGTCATTTTCGGTCAGGTGATCCGATTGCAACAGAAAATCCAGCTCGGCGGAAGCCACCGCCAGGGGCGTTTGCAACTCGTGCGACGCATTTTCGGTAAACTGTTTCTGCAGTAAAAACTGGCGTCGGAGCTTTTGCGTCAACTCGCTCAATGACCGGTTCAGCAAACCAAACTCCTGAATCGAATTTTCGGGAAAGACCAGTTCCTCCCCCGAATCGAGCCGGACGCTGCCAAGCTGGTTGATGGTCGCGTAAAAGGGTTCCCACAAGCGACGGGATAAGCTCAAGCCAACCACCACAGACAGGGCTACCAGGATCAAAAAGCTGATAATAACGCCAACCGCCAGCTCGCGCGTCAGTTCATTGAATTCGTAGTAAGGTTGTTGAATCGTAACCAGATACAGGTGTTCATTAACGGAAATGGTTTCCTGCAATTGCCGGATGGGAATGGGTTCGTTGGTATCCAGAGAATCCAGCGTGGTCAAATCCGTAAACGTTGGCTTCAGGGGGTGTGTTGCCCGTTCAATACGGGGGTTGTTGTCCCAGTCGGTGAGTGGGGCAGAGGGGTTTTTCTTGAGCCGTAAGGCCGTTTGCTTAACCTGGGCCGTCAGAATCTCATCGACTTCGTACCGAATCTTCCGGTGAATAATGGTGTAAAAGCCAACGGCACCGACCAGCGCGATGGCGAGTGCGGTGATCAGCAAATAGCGGGCGGTCTGACCGAGCAGGCTCATGGCAACCGAGTCGAAAAGAGGTAACCCGCTCCGTAACGGGTCTGAATGTAGTCCGGACAACCGGCTACGATAAGCTTACGGCGCAGATTTTTGACGTGCGTATATAGAAATTCGTGCGAGTCGGCTGCGTCCATAGCATCGCCCCAAACGTGCTCGGCAATGGCTGATTTTGACAGAAGCCGGTCGGCATTCGTCACCAGAAACAGGAGCAGGTCGTACTCTTTTCCTGTCAGCTTAACATCGGTATCATGAACGCTGACGCGCTGTTGGTCGGGCCAGAGTTTAAGATCGCCCGCGCTTAGTTGTGCCTGACCGCCAAACAATCGACGGCGCAGTACTGACCGAAGCCGGGCGTTGAGTTCGGGCAGATGAAACGGCTTGGTCAGGTAATCGTCGGCCCCGGCGTCGAGGCCAGTCAGCTTATCGCTAAGCGCGTCCTTGGCGGTTACGACAATGATCCCGGCCGTTGACTGGCGGCTTTTCAGGGCACGTACCAGATCAAGACCGTTTCCGTCGGGAAGCATTAAGTCTACGATCAGGCAGTCATAATCGTAATCATGGGCTTTTTCGGCACCCTGCCGGTACGTATTCGCTACGGTAACGGTATAGCCTTCACCTTCCAGATAGTGCTGAATGGCGATTTGTAACGCGGGCTCGTCTTCAATCAGGAGTATCTTCATGCGTTATGCAGGTTTCGGTACCGGGTTTTCGGGTCACACAAGGCCGTTACCTGTAAACTCTGTACCGAAACCGTATGCCCTGTTACTGACTCCACTCGGTTGGGGTTCGGTTCCAGCGGTGTCCTTTTAATTCCTGCACCAATGCCGGCGCTAGCTGATGGCCATCGCTGGTTGCCAAGTTGGCCTCCACGTTACGAATCTGGCGCATACCCGGAATGGTCGTGTGGACATCCGGATTGCTCAGAATAAACCGAAGTGCCATTTCGGGCATGGTCATGCCGTTGGGAATGAGGGGCCGCAGGGCGTCGGCGTGATCAACGCTGCTGTTGAGGTTTTCCGGTACGAAATACGTTGACCGCCAGTCGTTTGCCGGAAATGTCGTTTCTTTTGTAAAGGTCCCGGTCAGGGTGCCTTCGTCGAACGGAACGCGGGCAATGACGCCGACATTTAATTCCCGGCAGAGTGGAAACAGGTTGTCTTCGGGATTCTGGTCGAAGATATTATAAATGACCTGAACGGCGTCGATGAGTCCTGTCCGGATTGTGTTCAGGCTGTTGTCGGGCTCCCAGCGATTGACCGATAGTCCCCAGGCCCGAACTTTACCCTGCTGGGATAGCTTCGTGATGGCTTCTTTCCATTCGTCCTGCTCGGACCAGGCATCTTCCCAAACATGAAACTGTTGTAAGTCAATTGTTTCGACGCCGAGGTTTTTCAGGCTTTTTTCGGTGTACTCAACAATGTAATCGGCTGGGAAGACATCCGCCAAGGCAGACTCCGGTTTCGACGGCCACTGGCGGTTTTTCGGTGGAATCTTGGTTGCTGCGTACAAACGCTTATCCGGATTGTTTTTCAGCAATTGATTCAGAATTTCTTCACTAACCCCGTCGGCGTAGGCCCAGGCCGTATCGAAAAAATTGCAACCCAGGTCAACAGAGCGTTGCAGCGCTCGTAGTACTTCCTCTTTGTCGGAGCCAGTCCAGCCGGCCAGGCCCCACATGCCGTAGCCAACTTCAGAGATTTTCCAGCCAGTGCGGCCAAATGTGCGGTAATTCATAGGAGGGTTTATCGTTTCCGGTTTGTAGCTTGTCGTTTGAGAAGACAAACGGCCCTGCAAACATCAAACAACGAACCACAAACAGCAAACTAAGTTTTAATAAATTATGATCATTCGTATTGTTCGCATGACGTTTCAGGAAAATAAACTGGCTGACTTTCACGCTATTTTTGATCGCTCGAAGCAGCAGATCCGCGCGTTTCCCGGCAACCACCAGCTTGATCTTCTGTGCGATCCCCGGCAAGCCAACGTCCGAATAACGTACAGTTTGTGGGATTCGGTGGATGCGCTGGAAGCCTATCGCCAGAGCGAGTTGTTCCGAACAACCTGGGCCGCCACAAAGGTGCTTTTTGCCGAGCGGGCAGTAGCTTTCTCCGCCGAAAAGCTGGAGTCGGTAAGTACTCAAGAGTGAGAGTAAAGCCAAGTCTGCGGATAATATCGGATCACTTACCCCAGGCGGGGGCTGGCGTGCTGGAATCGAAAAGCTCGTCTATGTAATAGTCCCGGCGCGGGCGTTTGTCGCACTCGTCCTGGCCGATCGGGTAGCGGCAGGTAGCGTATAACGTTACGTCGGCAGGATTCATTAAACTCACGAAGGCTCCGTTGGCGAACTTGTCCGTTCTGTGCGTCCTCGCGAGCAGGCAGTGTCCAAGCTCATGAAAAACCAGACATTCACGCTCATATTGGCTGGCCTGCTGCCAGCAGAAAGCATCGCCGTTGAGAACAATACGGGGCGTTTTCCCACTGGCTACCTGACACTCTCCACAAATATCTTCGCTCACGGCAGTCCCAAATGTGATGATCAGGTTATCCGTCGAGACAGAGTTATTCCTTTTTTTCGCTTCATCCCGGAACGATTTAACAAACGGCTCTACCTCCGTTGGCACGCTGTACTGGACTGGTTCGGGCTGGGAACCAGACTGGCAGCCTGTCAGGCCAGCCAGCAGGAGTAGGAGTAAGAGCGAAGCTGGGCGCATGGGAATAATCGTAATGAAGAAGAAACCCGTGTACATGACTGACTATTTAATCGACCGCGGCCCCTGACTTGATGGTAACGGCTGACCCATCGGCGAGGAAAACCGAACTGGGCGGCTGATCAAAAAACGGCGCGAACTGGCTCCCGTACAGTTTTACTATGTCGCAGTGGACGTCGTACGTATGAACGGGAAAAATGGACCAGCTTGGATGTACGACTTCATATTCCGATGTACGACGGTCGCCCCGGCCTGTGTACCCCCAGTAATGCTCCGTGATGAAGGCTTCTTCGCTGTTGGCCACTAAGGGGTGCCCAAACCGATCGGCGTTTACGTCAATGTAATTCCAGGCTGAGCCGACTTTCCATTCGTACCGAATATGCTGTGTTTGCTCCGTAAATTCCCACTGGTGGCGCATCGAATGGGTGGCGTACGGTTCGCCGTAGAGCGTGTTGGCTACCAGCGAAATGGCTAGTTTCGGAACAATCTCCTTAACGAAAACAACACCCCGTTTCCAGCCGGTTTCGGTTTTGCGCCGAACGTAAAAGCGGAGATTAAATTCCTCAAACTCGGTGTGGAACGGTACAGGAATGACACCTAGCAACTTTACCCGCTGGAAATAAAACCCGACCAGGCTGCCGAAACATAGACCATTGAACTCATCCAGTTCGGTGCCGTAGGGCACCAGCGGTTCCAGTACCCGGCGGTCTATGGCATAGTTGGCAAAGATCAGGTTTCGCCATTCGGCACGCAAAAAGGTAGTAGCCATGTCAAACGTCTGTTAAAGAATAACGTAAAGTATGAGTGGATGCGATCTGAGCAGTCCGCTGCTTAGTGCCGCATCTGCGTGCCAGGAACGTGGTTTCGTTCCCAGGCCAGCCACGCCACCACCGACAAACAGGCTGCAAACCACCCGAAAGGCAACCGCAAATCGAGCAGCGACAAGCTCCCGAATACCACGGTTGTAACAAAGCTGGCTACGCCCTGTAACGCCTGATTGATACCGAAAATTTCGCCCCGGTCTTCATCCGTGGTTAACTGCGCCATCAACCCCTCAATCAACCCCTGGATGAGTGAAAACGTCAGACAGTCGACGGTGACCAGGATATAGAGCCACAGAACGGACGTGCCAACCAGGCCGTAGCCGCCCAGAATGGGCACACCCAGCAGCGCGAGCCAGAAAATGCCCCGTCGCTGGTTGATGCGGTCGGCGATGTAGGTGTAAAACACATAGCTGATGACGACACTTAATGCGCCAAAATACATGAAAAAGTAGGAGATGCCTCTGGCATCCATTTGCAAGGCCCCGAAACTAACGTAGGTAACGACGTAAAAATAATAGCCCGTGCTGAGCGTCAGCGCCAGTTGCATCATGACCAGTTTCCTCAACCCGTTGTACTGTCGATTTTTAGCCAGCAGGCGTGTCCAGAGTTTATGGACATTCAGCGATTGAACCAGTTCGGTTTTCAACGCGGCTGTTTCGGCCGACGTATTGGACCAGCCCTGTGGATTCGGGTGAGTTTCGCGGAGAAGCCAGCTCAAAACCATATTCAGGCCCGATAGAGTAACCGCCATGATGGCTACTATCCTGGCCTGACTCCCCTGCACAATGTCGAAGGTGGTGAGTAACAGACCGGATGCTGCGGGCCCGATTACAAAGCCAAGTGAGATGATCGCGCCTTCGAGACCCAGGTTCTTGAAGAGGCTTTCCTTGGGTGAAATGTCGGTAATGGCCGACCGGACAGTGGCGTACATGCCGTTTGTGGTGCCGTCGCTTAGCCGGTTGGCAAAGTAATACCCGACCCGCACCGGCAGTAGCAGGCAGTCGGCGAGGAACGTTCCAATGGCCGAAATGATGAAAATGGGCCGTCGACCGTAGCCATCGGACAGCTTCCCGAGTAACGGAGCCGAGAACAGTTGCATTCCCAGAAAGAGCGCCGTACCCACCGCCAGCCAGAGTTGTGGCCGTTGCAGTCCTTTCACAAATTCCGGCAAAATTGGCCCCACCGCCGAGCCCACAATAACATCAATGAAAATGATGGCGTAAATGTGAATCAGACGATAGTCGCGGGCAGGCCGACGGATTGGCATATAAAAAAGGGTTGTTATGGCTAACACCATGTTCAGTCAATAAGGTTTTGTATTCCTTATTGAATGTTGATGTGCTGCTGATGGCGCGAAGCTCCTGCTTCGTGCCTACTATTGCCCGGCCTCCGGCCGGTTGTAAACAAACACTGATGGCGGGAACCGGCCGGAGGCCGGATAATAATAGACACGAAGCAGGAGCTTCGCGCCATCACTTAGGCCCTAATCTAGAACCATCGTCAATCACCTTGCTCAGGGCCGACACACCGGTTTCGTCAAAGGCTTCGATGGCAAAGTAATAGGGTACACCAACGTTCAGAGCGCGTAATTCGAAGGTGTTTGGCTGGTCGTTCCAGAACTGGTACGTCTGATAGAGTTTATCCGGCGCAATGCCCCAGCGTATGTTGTAGCCCACGGCACCCGGCACTTTGCTCCACGAGAGGTCGGCGTTGCGCTGGTCGTTCTGTCGCTTTGCTGTTAGGATGGCGGGGGTAGCGGGTACTTTACCCAGTCCGTTCCCAAATACCCGAAAGGCATTAATGGCCAGGTGCGACCCCGCCACGTATCCGTGTTCATAGCGTATGTAGCGTGCCCGCGCCGGTTTCTCCAGCTCGACATAAGCGCAGGCCCGGTCGCGTTTGGGTTCTTTGCGGTTCGACGTATCGGTCAGATCTGCGACAACGGTCCATTTCTTGTTGTCGGTAGAGGTCAGGATCTTGAACTGCGTGTACACCGTCGAATCGGAGTCGTAAATGGTCTGGCGGTAGTCGATGTAATCTACCTGTACCGCCCGAACGTCGCGTTCGGCACCCAGATCGAGGGTTAGGGTTTCGCCGGGTTTATTGTGGGCTGCTACCCAGAACGTCCGGGGATTTTCGTCCGTCGTTTTGTCTGCCGACAGGGTGTCAACGGACGACGCGCTGAACGTAGATGAAGCGACTGCCGGTTTGCGGTAGGAGAGGAGCATCCAACCCGTAAATAGCTCGTCGCTGGGCTGTCCGGCTTTGGTTGCCAGGTAGTGCGGAAAATCACCGAACCGTGTATTAACAAACAGTTGACCGTCTTGGTCGAAACCGGCGGGGTTCATCACAATGCGTCGTTCCATACCCCAGTTATGGCCGATCCAGGTCGTGCCAGTGTTCCAGTAACGGCCAAAATTGTCCTGAAACGTATTGCCGTGCCCACAGCCCGTAGCGAACCCGCCCGGTTTGTAGGCAATGGGGTTGTAGGGTGCGTACTCGAATGGCCCCAGCGGGTCTTTGCTCACGTAGGTTCCATTACCGTAAACGTTGTATTCTGTGCCGGGAGCGCTGTATTGCAGGTAATACGTGCCCTTGTACTTGGTCATCCAGGCACCTTCCATAAAAGGCTTGAATGGGTCGGAATGATTGGGGCCGAAGCGTTCCCAGCCGTGCTTGTACGGATCGAGCCAGAGCATGGCCTTGTACGATTCTGCCGGATTGTTGCCCGCATAAGTCAGGTTGCGTTTTTTATCCAGTTCTGCCCCGAAAAGGGGGTACACGTTCGATGAGCCCCAGTACATGTACCACTTGTCCGTGTCATCGTCGTGGAACAGAGCCGGGTCCCAGGGACCAATATCTTTGGGTAATCGCGGCATCCAGCGATTCAGGAATTTCAGCTTTCCCTTCTCCGGCTCCGTCGAGTAAAAAATGGGACGCTGCTCAAACGTCGACTGAAACAGGTACATCGTGTCACGAACCGAAAGAGCCGCTGGCGCGCACATATCCTCCATGGGCCATTTGTCGGGAACAACATAGCGCCAGTTCACCAGATCGGTCGAGTGCCACCAGCCGCCCTGTATGGTCACAAAAAGATAGTACTCGTTTTTGTGGTTGATAATGACCGGATCAGCCCCGGAACGGTAGGAAATTTTTTCGTTCAGCTGTTCAAAGTTGTACCGATAGCTAATATCCATCGGGTTGCAATAGGTACGGGCCACGCTTGGTCGGGCCGCGTTCGGTCGGGCCACGTCAGGCCTTTGCTGTGCAACCGTAGGCTGAGAGCTGAAAAGAAAGGAACCAATCAGCGGGAGAAGCAGGCGTAGCGATCGCACGGCATTGTCAGGTTTAGGGGCGCTATTAACATTTGCACAGGCTTACAAGTTAAGCACCTATGACCGATATAAACAAAACGATCCTGCAATCATTGGGCAGTGGTTTGGCGGGAGCCTGTGCGCTGACGGCTCTTCACGAAACGGCCCGTCAGTTCATTCCCGAAGCACCCCGCGCCGATATTCTGGGGATGCGCGCCATTAAGAAAGTGATGAACAAGGTGGACGAAGAGCCCCCTGCGGACGATGAACTGCACGAGTGGGCGTTGGGTGGCGATATTGTTTCCAATGCGATCTATTACAGCTTAATTGGTTTAGTTAAACCAAAGGATGCGTTGCTGACCGGAGCGGCTTTGGGCCTGGCTGCGGGCGTGGGCGCCGTGGCGCTGCCCGGCCCTATGGGACTGGGAACCGCACCGAGCAGTCGTACGACGGCCACGGCAGCCATGACCGTTGGCTGGTATCTGTTTGGCGGCCTGGTGACGGCCGGAGTCTATAGGCTGATGAAGCGCCGGTAACGGCTCGTAAGTCGTAGAAGGCGACTAGTTAGTTTCGAAGACTTAGCCTATTACCTGTGAACGGCGGGCCGATAAATCCTCGTCCATCAGTTCCCGATTAATCCAGACGCCCGCCAGATTGCCATTGGTGACGGCCATAGATACCTGGCGCATTGGTGAGCTGTTATCCCCCGCCGTATGTACCCCAGGCACGTTAGTTTTGCCGAACTCAGCTGTAGCGATCAACCCCGACTCGGCCATAGTACACCCTAGCTGTTCGGCTAAATCAGTGTGTTGTTGGTATAAAACCCGGCTGTACAACGCATCCAGGGCATAGGTAGATTCATCGGTAAACTGCAGCGCCGTAAGCTGTCCCTGCTCGTGAGCAATGGCGGTAAGCGATAACTCGATAATGGGTACATTGAGCTGCTCAATAACCTGACGCTGGTCTGCTGTGAGGGTTGAGACTCCGTTGGTGAATAGAGTTAGATTGGCGCTCCAGTGCTGAATAAGGCGAACCAGTTCGTAGGCCGTATCACCGTTTGCCAGAATACCAAGTCGCTGACCGGCTACTTCATATCCGTGGCAGTAGGGGCAGTGCAGTACCGAGCGGCCCCAGCATTCGGCAAATCCGCTGATTGGCGGCATTATGTCCGCAACGCCGGTTGCCAGAATCAGCTTTCGAGTTGAAAATTGTTGCTCATCGGCGGTTTCGACCTTGAAGCCATCCGTATCTGCCTGGGCCTTGATGACCAAACCGGAAAGAAACGAAACCGTAGGGTAGTGGAGAACCTGCTCGCGGGCAATCGCAGCGATGTTGGCCGGTGTCTCCCCGTCACGGGTTAAAAAATTGTGCGAGTGGGGCGTCTGCCGATTGCAGGGTTTACCATTGTCAATAACGAGTACCTTGCGTAACGAACGACCCAGTACCAGCGCAGCACTCAAGCCGGCATAGCTCCCACCTACGATGATTACATCAAAAAGAAAGTTCCTGTCCATAGTTGCCTACTAATCTTCAGACAAAGATAAGGCACCGATCTACAAATGCAACATTGTTGCGTTTGTAGATCGGTGCCTGCAATGATTTATCTTCGTTCGATGATAGCGACTACACCCGATACACCTTATTACGCCGTCATTTTTACGTCCATTCGTACGGATTTTGAAGACGGCTACGCGGACATGGCCACGCGAATGGTCGAGATGGCGCATGAACAACCAGGCTTTCTCGGCGTCGAGTCAGCCCGAACAGAACTTGGTATTACGGTATCTTACTGGGAAAGTCTGGAGTCGATCCGGGCGTGGAAACAGGTTTTCGAGCACCGGATCGCCCAGCAGATAGGCCGCGAACGCTGGTACGAAAGTTACAAAGTGCGCGTATGCAAAGTGGAGCGCGATTATGGCTTCGAACTATAAGATTTCAAGTAAAAAGCAGACCCGATAAGAGACACTAAATTCATCTGTAACCTTAACAGGTTTCCGTTTCACAGTCGTCATTTGCCACGGTTTCCGTTTCGAGCGTAGCATGGCTGATTTTCTGATGGTCAAGTTTGTGGCGGGCATCGTGTTTAAGGGAAGCAATCTGCGAGTCGGAGAGACCCGGTTGCAGCACAAGATGAGCCGTCAGGGCGTTTTCGCTGGTGCTCATCGCCCATACATGCACATGGTGTACATCCTGCACGCCCGATATCGACCGTAGATCGGCCAGAACGGCTGGCAGGTCGATACCCGTTGGTACGCCATCCATCGAGAGCCGCAGACTATCCGTCAGCAACCGCCAGGTCGATCCCATAATCACGACGGCAACCAGAATACCAATAACCGGATCGAGCCAGGTCCAGCCAGTATAGCTGATCACAATGCCCGATACAACCACACCCAGCGAGACCAGCGCATCGGTTGCCAGGTGTAAGTAAGCCCCTTTTACGTTTAGGTCATGCTCTTTGTCCCGGAAAAACAGCATGGCCGATGCCGCATTGACCAGCATACCTGCCCCCGCAACCCACGCGACCGCCCCACCGGCCACTGGCTCCGGATGGCGGAATCGGCCAATGCTTTCCCACAGAATGGCACCGATAGTGATCAGGAGAATGACGGCATTCGTGAGTGACGCCAATACCGTACTTTTTCGGAAACCATACGTAAAGCTCGGTGTTTGGCGAACCCGTGCCAGCCGAAAGGCGAGCAGCGATAATAACAGGCTGGCTACATCGCTCAGGTTGTGACCGGCGTCGGCAACGAGGGCCAGCGAATTGTAATAAAATCCAAGGACAAACTCCACAACGACGTAGACCGCGTTCAGCGCGGCCCCGATGATCAGAGCCCGGTTGATGGATGTTAAGACGGTGGGGCCGTGGTGGTGGCCTGCGTGGTCGTGGTTATGATCGTGCGCCATGCTTATAAATTCAGTTTAATACCGCCATTGATGATTCGCCCGTCGGTTGGCGCGTAAATATCCGTAACAAAATTCGGTTGATTAATGGAGCCGTCCACTAACGACTCAAAACGGGACTGGCGCACATCCAGAATGTTCTCGAAATTAATGAAAACACTTCCTTTGGTGGCCCGGCCTGAACTGGCTTTTCCGCCAAAACTCCATTTTCGTTCAAGCATGTAGCCAATGGTCCAGTAGTTCTGGGTAGTTGTCCCATTCGTACGTTGCTGCTGACCTGTGTAAAACGCTTCAAAACCCGTCTTGATTCGATCCGTTTCGTAGAGTGTCGTAAAGTACAGTCGGTGTTTGGCGGTTAAAGGCGTTGGCCCGGTCAGGTTATCGTATCGGCGCTGCGTATCAATAAACGAGTAACCCAGAAACGTGTGGACGTCATGGTATACCAGCCGGATATTCGTTTCAAAGCCCCGCGTTGATAAACTGCCGTTTGCCGTCCGAAAACCATAGCCCGTTGGTTGAGCGGTCAGCACGGTGAGCCGGTTCAGGGTTGTGTAAAAGAACAACTGATTGATGGACAGCGTGGTTTCGTCGCCGAGTTGTGTCCGGTAATTAATATCCCAGTTCGCCCCGATAGATGACTCCGTTTGATCGCTGCGGATGGAACGCAAATCAACGCCCTGAAACGATAGCCGTTCGGCATCTTCCGTAAAAATAGTCGGTGCTTTGTAGCCCAGTCCACCTCCCAGTCGGCTTGTCCAGTGATCCGATACCCGGTACAGGAGCGAAAACCTCGGCAGAAGAAATACGTTCGGGCGTTCTGCATCCGTCTGGTTGCTGGTGTTTGTATGGACCACATCGACCCGAATACCCGTTTCCAGACTTAGCCGCTCCGATAAGGTCAGCGTATTCTGTACGAAAAAGCCGGCAATGGTCTGGCGATAGACGGTCGCTGGCGCCACGGTGCTGGCTGGGCTGGTATCACGAAATGCATCGGTCCAGAGGTTCAGGCCGCCAATCCAGTCCGATTTGGCCTGGTGGTGAAAATAGCTGATTTCCGAAAACGACGACTGCTGTAGGCCGTCGAATCGGTATGCGGGCAGGACAATGGCCCGCCTGAAGCGGCTGATGCTATTCTTTACGGTTAGCAGCCCACTGGAAAATCGTTTTTCCAGCCGGAACTGAGTAGCCAGCCGTTGCGAGTTGTTGGCTTCGGTGTATCCCGAAGTCGTTTCGTTTTGGATGGTTGGCAGATAGCCACCCGTACGTTGCTCATCAGACCAGATCAAACCCGCCGATACGGTTGTTGTTGGGTTTGGGTACCAGAATAACTTCGGTTGCAGCGTGGTTCGGGCCGTTTGGGGCAAGTCAGAAAACCGATCGGCATTGGCGTCGTAGGCGCGTTGCAGATTGCGGGTTGCATAGAGCGTCAGCCCTACTTTCTCATTCCGTTGCGCGTAATACCCGTTCAGGTCGAGCCCCAGCGCCGAGGTACCGTTGATTAGAAAGGACAGATCCCGTTCGCGGGTAGGCTCTTTGGTAACCAGGTTTACCAGCCCGGCAATAGCCCCGCTGCCGTACAGCGTCGACTGGCAGCCTTTCACCACTTCTACCTGTTTCAGATTCAGGGGTGGTACCTGCATCAGGCTCAGTCCGCTCGAAAAGCCGCTATAGAGTGGAAGCCCATCCTGCAAAAGCTGGGTGTACCGGCCATCCAAGCCTTGAATCCGAAAGGTAGCATTGGCCGACATGACAGAGGTTTGCTGAACCTGGATACCCGGACTTTCGCGCAGAATCACGGCAATATTGGCGGGCTGCATATTGGCCTTTTCATCCAATTCCTCACTGTCGATTACCTCGACGCGGGTCGGCTCATCGGCAACGCTCCGGCCACCGCGGGTCGATGATACTGTCACTTCTTCCAGGGCCTCTTCGGCGGTTTCGAGCGCAATCTGGATCGTGTCACGAACGGACGTCTGTATGGTTTGGGTAACGGATTGAAAACTCACCGCCGAAACCCGAATCTGGTGTGCGGGCGCAGCGGGTACGTAAAGTTCAGCCCGGCCATCTGCCTGGGTCGTCGTACCTTTTGTGGTGCCGATCAAAATAACAGTAGCGCCGGGAATTGGCTGTTGGGTAGCCGCATGGCGAACCAGAACGCGGAGTGTATCCTGCGAATAGGCTGCTCCGCCAAGATTTATGATGCACAGAAACGAGATTATAAAAACGTTTTTCATTTGTACGGGATAAGTCGTTCAGGCCCGGCCGTACCAAGTCTTTTGCCTGGGCAAAACGATTATGGGTATGGCTCAGGGTGAAATCCTGTGGGAAAGACAAGAACAGTCCAGTCGATAGATAATCGACCGAAAAGAAATCCACGAAAAACGGTTAGTATTTGGGCGGTTGCCAGACAGAAAGAACGACCGTACGCTGGCTGGGAGCATGATACGCGAATACCCGCCTGGATGAATCGGTGGTCACTGGATCGGCCGGGCGAGCATAGCTGAATGCCCGGGGCGTAGCAAAGCCGGGGCAGGTGGCACAGTGGCAGAAGGGACTACAGGGTGCTTTGTGCGCCTGCTCGTCGTCGGAATGGGTGCCCGACGATTGGGTCAGCTTATCGGTGTGCGCGTGGCACTCGGCATCCGGACAGGGAAGACCCGTCAGAAGCAACAGCCAGACCGAGAAAAGATACAGCAACCCATTCATGCTGGCAAAGGTAAAATGGGAACCAATGCAACAGGTAGTCAAAAACTGGAAAGATATTTGTAGCAATAACCAGGTCCGGTCAACCGGACTGGCGCTATAACGGCCAGCTAGTTGGCGTAGTGGCACTGGCTGGTTTCCTGATACTAATAGAAAAGCAGGCTACAGGCTACCCGAAACGTCCGCGAATTAGTTATTGAGTCTGTACAATAAATAACATACTTCTGTCATTAGTCAGCAGAAGCTTCTACTTTCGCCATTATGAACTTTTGCGGACCATACGATAAACAACTCGCTGCCCAGCACCGGCCATCCCTGTGTACGCCCCTGCTGGCGGGTTGGGAGTTCAGACAACGGCCGGTTTTGTTTGCGGGAGAGGCCGGCTGGCGAGCTCTGGCAAAAGCGCAGGACTGGGCTCTGACAGCCCCCGTTCGGCATGATCTGTTGAGCGATAGATGGACGATTGTGATTACAGACGCCGATCAGGTAATTCAGTACGTAAACTCGGGTTTCGAAAAAATGACGGGGTACGCCAATTACGAAGCTATTGGTCGTAAGCCGACTTTTTTGCAGGGCGAGGCTACTTCTCCGCAGGTTCGTCAGCGAATACGGGAGGCTATTCGTCAGCAGAAATCCGTTAGCGAAGTCGTCCTCAATCATCGCAAAGACCAGTCAACCTACTGGTGTCACCTCGTTATTCGGCCGATCATGAATCAGCAGAAAGAGGTCGTCAATTTCATTGCCTTCGAAGAGGAGGTTCCATTCGATGAAACCTACCTTGACCGCTAAGCACGAACACGTTGGCTGTCCGCGCTGCCAACGGCATTTCGAGTGCCGCGTTGGCAGTATCAACCTCTGCCAGTGCCAGTCTCTTACTTTAACCGATGAGCAGCACAGCTACATCCGTTCTTTGTATGAAGGTTGCCTATGCGCCGACTGCCTGCTGGCCCTACGAACAGAATATTACCAACAATTCCACTGGGAGAAACCAATTTAGGACTATTTGCAAAAGTCCCGTAATCAACTTACTACATGGCCATTGAGGAGCCCCAATCAATTGAAGACCGAATTGCACACGCTGAAACCAGAATTTTCAAAGCAGTTTTTCCGAGTACAACTAATCACTACGACACGTTATTTGGCGGTACGGCCCTGCAGCTGATGGACGAAGTGGCGTTCATTGCCGCCACCCGATTTTCCCGTAAACGGATGGTAACAGTTTCATCCGATAAAATCAACTTCACCAAATCGATTCCGGCCGGTACCATCATCGAACTGGTTGGTCGTGTCGAGCATGTTGGAAATACTAGCATCCGAATCGCCGTTGAGATTTTCGTTGAAGAAATGTACTCAATGGAGCGCCACCAGGCTATTCACGGCACCTTTACGTTCGTAGCACTCGATGAAGATAAAAAGCCAATTCGCATCGTGTAATGTATTAATTGCTATCATGGAGCAAAAGTAAGGTGATTTTTCCTTTATGCAACAATGTTGCATAAAGGAAAAATCACCTTACTTTTGCTCCATGACGAATCAAACTATACGCTCGAATACGCGTCTGTCGGCTGATGGACGCTTGCCCGTAACCGTGCTGAGTGGGTTTCTGGGTGCTGGCAAAACGACGCTTCTGAATCATATATTACACAATAAGCAGGACCTGAAAGTGGCCGTCATTGTGAATGATATGAGCGAGGTCAATATCGACGCTGAACTGGTGCGGCAGGAGGGAACCCTTTCCCGTACCGAGGAGAAACTGGTGGAAATGTCGAACGGCTGTATCTGCTGCACCTTGCGGGAAGACCTGATTATTGAGGTCGAAAAACTGGCCAGCGAGGGGCGGTTCGATTACATGATCATCGAATCGTCGGGCATCTCGGAGCCGTTGCCGGTAGCCCAAACCTTCACCTTTCAGTCCGACGAATCGGTTGCGGGCGAAAGTCGGGTCGATTTGTCACGGTTTGCCCGGCTGGATACGCTCGTTACGGTGGTTGATGCCTTTAACTTTTCCCGCGATTTCGGCAGCATTGATACAGTGCATGATCGGGAAATGAACCAGGACGCCAGCGACACCCGAACGATTGTTAACCTGTTAACCGACCAGATTGAGTTTGCCGATGTGCTTATCCTGAACAAAACGGATTTACTAAGTCGCCAGCAGGTAGGTGAGTTAAAGGCTATTCTGCACAAACTGAACCCCAAAGCCAAACTGATCGAAAGTGAGTTCAGTAAGGTCGATCTGGCTGATGTACTCAACACCGGTCGGTTCGATTTCGACGAAGTGTCGCAATCCGCTGGCTGGATTCAGGAGTTGCAGAACCATAAGAACGGAAAGCCCCATACACCCGAAACTGAGGAATACGGCATCTCGTCGTTTGTTTTTCGGGATCGTCGCCCCTTTCACCCGGTGCGTTTCTGGCACTACCTGAGCGAAAATTTTCCGGCCGGCATTATTCGGAGCAAAGGTCTTTTCTGGCTCGTTTCCCGACCCAGCGATGCGCTGAACTTCAGTCAGGCCGGGGGTAGCTTACGGGCCGAATCGGCGGGTGTGTGGTGGGCCTCAATGCCATTCAGCCAGCGATCGCAGTATGGCTCATTCCTGGAAAATCAGGAAGCTATAGAGGCTCGCTGGCACAAGCGCTTCGGCGACCGGCAGAATGAGCTGGTCATTATTGGTCAGGATTTATCGATAGAGCAGATCACGCTGGAGTTGCAGGATTGTCTTTGTACCGAACTGGAACTGAAGCACATGGAAGCAGGCGGTCGTTTTAAAGACCCATTTCCGGTCTGGGAATAAAAAGTACATAGTCGCAATTTTACTTAATTCGATCAGGGCAAACGACATGCACTGCTGACAATTTCTTCGAAACGGACAGGCGTTTACCTGGGTAATGACAGCGTAAGGGATATGCAGATACAAGGGTAGCTAATTCGTTAAATTACAATTAATTAACTAGTCAATGGCTGGCAATCTGCACAGTAGGCTCATAGAGTTGATTCATCGACTGATTTACCCATAATCAGTGTGCAACACTTTCGCATACGGCCAGCGTACAGGTATAAACCGCCGAATGCAGTTCATGCGCTCCCACAGTCTGGGTAGCCGTTTTGCACTAAATTACTGTAGCGTAGTCAATCGGTGATTTTTTTTGTTTGCGTACTTCATATTTACCCTATCTGCTATGGCTTTTCACTTGCCTACGGGCTTTGGTTACCCAGGTGAACCAACTGTTTGGGTCGTTGATGATGACGAAGACGATCGTTTGTTTATTAGCTCAGCCTTCGAGGATACACCCTGCCCGATCAGCGTACTGACGCTGGCGGATGGCGATCAGCTTTTGCCAAAACTGGCCTCCTGTCAGAAATTACCCCGGTTAATTCTGCTGGATATCAATATGGGTCGTCAGAATGGATTTGATACCCTGACACAAGTGCGCAGTACGCCTACGTTTGCCCATCTTCCCGTTGTTATGCTGACTACTTCGTCGGATAACCAGGATCTTCAGCGTAGTTTAGCATTGGGGGCCAATCAGTTCATGACGAAACCCGCCAACTACAATCAGCTGGTTGTGCTGGCGCAGGGACTCATGGAGCAATGGGCACTGGCCTGATGGAGAGCAACATACGTTGCCGACACCCTAACTTTCCGGGCGGAGTCTGAACCAACTGGGGCCCGTATCCGATTCTGTACGTATGTCTTCATCAATACGTTTGGAATTGCGCACACACTGCACCGACGATCGGCCGGTGTTTGTGTCGGGTAATTTTTGTGACTGGCTTCCCGATCTGGATTTGTTTCAAATGCAGGCCACTGGAGAAGGTCAGTTTGTTTATGAGTTTCCCGCAGACCTGGAACTGCCCGAAACGCTGGTCTATAAATACACGCGGGGTGGCTGGGATCACGTCGAACTGGATGCGTCGGGCGAGGGTGTATCAGATCGGGTGATGTCTTCTGCCGAACCGATAATACAGGATTACGTGCCCCATTGGCGGTGGTTCGGTATGCCGTTCAATCCGAAATTACTGCCTAAAATAGAATTACTCGGCGATTCGCTGGAGGCTCCGCAACGAGGGGCCACCCGCCGGGTGCATGTGTTACTACCCCATGATTACCAGGAGTCGAACAAAGCCTATCCCGTTCTGTATCTGCACGATGGCCAGAATCTGTTTGGGGGCGGGTCGGGCTACGGGAGCTGGGAAGTCGATCAGAAAATGGCCATACTCGCGGCCCGCCATCGTCACGAAGTTATTCTGGTATCCATTGATCACGCCAACGACGAGCGTATCCGGGAATTTACCTTTCACCAGACACGGGCCGGTAAAGGTCGGGGGCAGTATTACCTGGATTTTCTTCTTCGCACCGTAAAGCCCCTCGTCGATGCCCGGTTTCGTACCCTGCCCGGTGCGGCTCACACGGGAGTGGGCGGTAGTTCACTGGGTGGGTTGATTAGCATCTACGCTGGTCTGCTCCACCCTGGCGTGTTTGGGCGACTACTGGTCTTCTCACCGTCGCTCTGGATTTCCCCCAAAATTTATTTCGATGCCATTCGCTTCAAGGCACCCGTGCCTATGAAAATATACGCGTATGGCGGGGAGAAAGAATCCGAATATATGGTGCCTAATATCCAGCGATTCAACGAATCGTTGGTTCGTCAGAATTATGGTGGAAATGCTATCGATATTCGCGTGTCGGTTGATCCAACCGGCACCCACCAGGAAGCCCATTGGGGGTTCGAATTTCCTAAAGCAGTAGAGTGGTTGTTTTATTAAGCCTTATATATGACTATTACCTTAACGACTCAATCGCCCACCACCGGCGATCTTATCATTCCTTTTGTTCAAACCGATGCGCTGGCTGATCAGTTGACCGCCCTGGCCCCTCAACTGGGTTTGCCCATCGACGTACTACAGCGCGATTTTACGGCCGGAGCCAAAGAGGTTCTGGCGGTTTACAGTCCGTTGGGCCAGAAAACAACGCTGTTGGGGTTGGGCAGCGATCCTAGGCAAATGGATTGGCTGAAGACCTTTAGAAAGTTCTTCTTCGATCAGAAAAGTAAGTTACCCGCGCAGTTGACCATTGATCTGACGGCCGTTGATAGTACCGTTGTTGAAGGGGTTGTACTGGGTGTTCGGGGAGGGGGCTATACCCTTAAACTCTACCAGACCGATAAGACCGAGGCACCGGTTTTCTTTTCCGCAACAGGCGGACTGACCCTTTATGTCAAGGATGATGAACGGGCTGCCGCGCAGGAAGCGCTGATTCGGGGAGAAGCCATTGCCCAAACCCAGCTTCAGATGCTGGACCTGATGAATGCGCCCGCCAACTACAAAAATCCCCAGACGCTGGCCGACTGGACCCTTGCGTCGGGTAGTCAGTACAATTATGCCGTAACGATTCTCGACAAGGCCGAATTGGAACGGCAAAAGTTAGGGGCGCTACTGAGTGTGAGCCAGGGAAGCGAGGTGCCGCCCGTGCTGATCATTGCCGAATACAAACCGGAAGGAGTCGACAATCCCCGTAAAGTAGGGCTGGTGGGTAAAGGAGTTACGTTCGATACGGGTGGTGTGTCGATCAAAACATCCGGCAATATGCACTTGATGAAGAGCGACATGGGGGGGGCTGCGGCCGTGCTGGGCACGGTGGAAGTAGCGGCTAAACTAAAACTGCCCATTCACGTCATCGGCATTGTTCCATCGACCGAAAATTCGACGGATGGGCGTTCGACCAAACCCGGCGATGTGATTACGGCTTATTCCGGCAAAACAATTGAAATCATCGATACCGATGCCGAAGGGCGCGTTATCCTCGCCGATGGATTGGGGTACATGGTGCGTAATTTCCAGCCCGATGTGCTCATCGATCTGGCCACCCTGACCGGAAGCGTTATTGCGGCTCTGGGTTACCAGGCGGCTGGCCTGTTTACACCAAACGATTTGCTGGCAGCCCAACTCATCGAATCGGCTAATCAGACGGGCGAACAACTCTGGCGCTTACCCGTTTGGGACGCCTATCTGGAGGATATAAAATCGGATGTGGCCGACCTGAAAAATTACAGTGGAAAACCGCTGGCGGGGTCCATCAGCGCGGCTAAATTTCTGGAGTTTTTCAGCGAGAAGCACCCGGCCTGGGCGCACCTGGATATTGCGGGGATGGCCTTTGCCGACTCGGAATTCGGTTCGCAGAAGAACGCAACCGGCTTTGGTATTCGCCTGTTAATCGACTATTTGCAACGACTTATCGTAGAAAAAAGATAAGAAACGTTCGTTGTTTAGGCATTTGGCCGTATCTTTTTTGGCCAAATGCAGTTCATTGATTCAATTGCGGCTGCGTAACGCCCCTGAAGTGATTGTCGGAATTTGTACGATTCAGTCACGTCCAGCGGGCCAAAACTAACCTTGAACCCCCAAAGTATGAGCCAATTGTCTTTTCTGTGTATCGCTACCTTTCTGAAGGGGCAGGAGTTTATGCGAACCTGTAAGGAGCTGGGTAACACCGTGTATTTACTGACCGACCAGAAGCTTGCCAATGAAGCGTGGCCCCGCGAGTGCATCGAAGAGATGTTCTTTCTGAACTCTCCCAGCAACGCTCCCGAAGAGCTGGAGCAAATGATTGTCGGGCTGGCCCACGCCATGCGCTCGCGCCGAATTGATCGCGTTGTGGCACTGGATGACTTCGATGTGGAGAAGGGCGCGCTGATTCGGGAGACGTTTCGTATTGATGGGATGGGCCAGACGACCTCGCGTTATTTTCGGGATAAACTGGCCATGCGTACACGGGCTTTTGCGGCTGGTGTTCGGGTACCAGCTTTCTGTGCGCTCTTCCACGATGAGACGGTAACGGCTTTTTTACAAACAACGGAGTCTCCCTGGCTAATCAAACCGCGGTCGGAGGCCTCGGCGACGGGCATCCGCAAAGTTCATTCGCTGGATGAAGCCTGGTCGGCCATTCATCTGCTGGGCGACAACCGGCATACCTATCTTATTGAAGAATTTAAGCCGGGAAAAGTTTACCACGTCGATTCCTTATCCGTCGATGGCAAAGCCGTTTTTACGCGGGTTAGTCAGTACCTGGCCACACCGATGGAAGTGGCCCACGGCGGGGGCGTATTTCGCACCGGAACGCTCCAGGTCGATACGCCCGAAACCGATGCGCTGAAGCAGATCAACGACCAAGTGATGTCGGCATTCGGCATGCGTTATAGTGCATCCCACTCCGAATACATTCGGGGTGATCATGATGGGGAACTGTATTTTCTGGAAACGGCTTCCCGCGTTGGTGGCGCGCACATTGCCGAAATGGTCGAGGCCGCTTCGGGCGTGAATCTATGGCGCGAATGGGCTAAACTCGAAACCGCTATGGCGCGTAAAGAACATTATCTGCCACCCACCGATACGGGTGGTCATGCCGGTCTCATTGTCTCATTGGCTCGTCACCAATGGCCTGATCTGTCTGTCTTTACGGAGCCGGAAATTTTTTGGCGTATGAACCGCGAATACCATGTCGGTTTGATTGTTCAGTCCGAAGATCGGTCCCGGATTCGCGCGTTGCTGGACGACTATATGCACCGGATTTATGAGGAGTTCCACGCATCGGCTCCTTTACCGGAAAAGCCAACCAGCTAATTGTATCCCAACCCGTTATGTACTGATTGGGATACAAGTAAACTATAACGTATCTTTTTTGGCCTTACCAACCGGCACCGACACGCCAAACGCACGTGGATCGCTGGGGGGTAAGGTTTTTCGTTTTTTGTTGTTTTGTACAGGGGGCATCGGATTAACGGGCGTCTGGGCCGTCATGCCGCCACCCGATATGGGCGTATCGACACCCGGAATAGCAACCTGTCTGTCAACAGGTTCCTGTTGTGTTTGTCTTACTACTTTGGCTGTATCACTTTGGGCGAGACAGACTGAACTGGAAAGGCCAGCGGCCAGTAAAAATACGAGTGTACGCATGAGAAAAGATCAGTTGTTGAGTAAACAGCTACCAACTAAATCGTTGACAATCTGGTATGCTATCAACTGACTTTCAGGCGTAAAGTTTCAAGATAACCACCCCGCTGGTGAGGGTTATATCTTTTTCAACAACCCCATCATCATTTCCTCGAAATAGGCGCCGTTGTAGGGACCGAACCAGTTCATGTCGCGGGTTTCGTACGTTGTGCGGTTATAATAGCGGTCGGGTGTTACGTAGCCAATGTAACCACCATCGAAGCTGGTAATCATCAAGTTAACACCTTTCTGCGCAGCCAGTGGGTTGAAGTCGGCCACAAACTCGCCCGAATAATCACAGGGGGTGCCGAGTAATACGGTTTTACCAATACGCAGTGCTTTCAGGTCGGAGGGGTAGTCGCCATAAACTGCGTAGAAAAGCCAGGGACGCACCCGCCAGTTGCCAATAACGCGTGGATGGGGTTCGCGCAGACCAAGCGGAAGGGTAAGCATAGCCAGTGCACTATCGGATTGGGTCTGGATTTGGGGCACGGTTCGTTCGATGCGAAGCGCCAGATCACCGGCGTAGTTGCGAATTTCCTGAAAATCGGTTTTGCCGCGGGCTTCCGGTCCTGTGCTGCCAACAGCCCCGGCCATAAACACCGCAAAATCAGCCGACTTCTTTTCCAGCCGATCCACCAGTGATCCCGGATAATCGCGGCTGAGGTAGTTCCACATACTGTCTTCATACAGTGTAGCGTGGCCGGCAAACGTGCACAGCAAAGCCGATTCGCCGGTTGCTTTTTTCAGCTTCAGCAGCCGGATCATACCATCGAGCGGCTGGGTTGGTCCCGAGAAACTGATGCGGTTATAAATGTGGTCGCTGGCGTCGGTTTGGCCGAATCCTACTTCTACCGGAGCCAGGTTACGTTGCGCGTTACGAATGGCCATCAGGATACCATCGGTTACGCGCGTCACGATTTTTTCGTCGTAGCCACCGGCAATTAACTGGCCCACAACGCCCGGCGCCCAGCCACCCACGCTGTTGTGTGAGTGAATGGCACCCATGTACACATTCTCCCAGCGTAGACCCAGCTCGGGAAGTCGTTTTTTGAGCAATTCGACCACCGTCGGGGGCGTAATGAGTAGGTCGAGCCCCACCACGGCGACTTTGGTACCGCCGTTGTCGAGAACGATGGCCCGGGCAAAAATAGAGTCGGCAACCACGTGCCAAAGCTTGCCGCGCCGGGCACCGTACCCGCCCGTTGGCGTTGGATAGGGGGGCGTAATATTGGCTTTTGCCCAGCCCGCCCGGAGGGGGGCTTTGGCCGTTGGCGACGCCGGTAATTGGGCCAGCCGCTCTTTTGTTTGGGTATAGTAAGGCATCTGCTGGTAAGGCGTCTCATCGACCGGAGCCAGACTAACCGCCAGAAAGAGCAGAATACACACAACGAGTCCCAGCAGGACTTTCAGGAGAATACGGAAGAATTTCATAAAGCTTGTGGCCAACGCGAACGGGTTTGCCGTTTACTGAACCTGGCCCTTTCGTGGTCAGTAATAACACAAATGTAGGGTGTGTATACGGTTCGTGTCAGTCAGACCAGAAAGTTATGTTTTTTATTGTCTCTTTTGTTGAATAAAGTGTAACGGACGGTTTCCGCACACAGCCAGGAAATTATTGCTGAAGGTAGACAGGCTGTCGTAACCAACCCGTTCGGCCAGTTCCGAAACAGTATCAATCCCTGTCTCGATGAATTCCAACGCCTTCATCATTCGGGCTATCTTGCAATAGCTTGAAAACGAGATGCCTGTCTGTTGCGTGAACAGGCGGGTTAATGAACGGACCGAAAACGCAATGTGGCTGGCTACCTCCTGAATACTTACTTTTTCGTGTAAATGCTGCTGGATGTAATCCAGGGCCTGCGCCAGTTT
Organism: Spirosoma lituiforme; assembly: GCF_054776635.1. NCBI lineage: Bacteria > Pseudomonadati > Bacteroidota > Cytophagia > Cytophagales > Cytophagaceae > Spirosoma > Spirosoma lituiforme. The sequence continues at coordinate 131,725 of NZ_BAAHBO010000003.1, read as the reverse complement.
TTCGTGGCTTGTCGATGGTAGACAAATGGGAATGGCCTTCGTGATTTCGTCCGGTAACAGATTTTGCAGCGCCTGTAGAAAGGGAGTGGCTTGGGGAGAAGCCTGTCTGTTCTGTGCCCATCGTTCTGTGTACCGAATCATTTCTCTGAGCAACGACGAAACGGGAAATACCGCAAGCTGACGATTCAGCGAAACCTCGGCGTGTGTTACCCGAAAGCACAGAGCCCGCATGTGTACGTGTGGACTATCAGACCAGATCTCGTGGTGTGTATTCGGCGGAATCCAGGCGCCGTGCCAGCCAGGCACAAGTATCTTTCTCCCTTCGCTGTTTACGTGAATGCAGCCATTCTCGGCGTATACGAGCTGGCCCCACGGGTGCTGGTGCCAATCTGAATAAAAGCAGCCCAGCTGTTGATGGTAGCTAATGAATGAATCCGTCTGCTGATCGGTAATAGACGCGCAACTTACAAATTGTCTGGACATTGGCCGGTATGAACAAAAGTTTGTCTTTTTATCACCATTTCGTCAAAGATGGCCCTTATAATTTTGTGGCCGAGTTCAAGCCGCTACATAAATTATGATGATACAGTCTCACCCCAACCTCGACCTTGTCAATCGCTTTTTTCAAGCCTACGCCACCAATGATCAGGCATTGATCCAGGAAATTCTTGCCCCCGACATTCGGTGGGTCATTCCGGGTAAACATCCTTTGAGTGGGGTAAAAACGGGTATTGACGAGGTGCTGAGTTATTTTTCTCAATTAGGCAAGGCTGCCTTTCAAGCCCGCCCTATCGTAATGGGTGTCAATGATCAGTACGTGATCGACTGCCATGAGAACTGGAGTACTCTCGCCGGAACGGCTAATTTCAAAGGAATGTCGTGCCTGTTGTGGAGGATTAAGGAGGGCAAAATTACGGAGGTATATAACTTTCCTGAAGATCAGCATAAGGTAGATGAATTCTTTCAGGCCGTTTACCACTAGAGAAGCAGGCTCGGGCTGAAGGTAGGCACAAAAAAAGACACCGGAGAAAATCCCCGATGCCTTCCGTCACCCTGCCGGTTTCCCGGTCTCCCTATATATGAGTTTTACCCCAAGAACTGTCCCGCAATGGCCAGGACCTGCGCCTGAGTCAATGGTTCGTCGAATGCCCCGCGGAAATTATCGTCACTAATGCCCGATACATTTGGCAATGTCTTTAGGTTAACACCACCCTGTGTGAATGTTGTTTGCGTGGTATCAGAGACCCAGGCTTTCATACCTGCTATCCGACGAATTTCCGACGCATGCCGGGCCTCCACCGAGTGAATCTGAAGAGCCGTCTTCAAAATAGCTTTGTCATTGATGAGGTTACCCGCCTGGCCTTTGTACGCCTGAACGCCAATATCTTCCAATGAACGGGCAACGGCCAGGAATGTTGCGTAATTGACAAACGGGTTTGTTGGATATTTGAACGTTGGTTTGGCAATGGCTGCTGTACCCAACGCGCTCTTCAACAAAGCAACGTGTGCCGTTTCGTGTTTGCTGATCTGGTTGATAACGGTCTGATCAGACGACGGAATCAGTCCCGTTGTCGATAGTGCGGTACGGTAGAATTCATCTTCCAGGTACTCGAGCGTAAGCGCAAAATTGAGGGCGTTGATGGCTGCCTGCGTAGGAGCTGACGATTGGGCGAGTGCTTTGTTCAAGCTGGCAGCGACCAACGTTGGAATACCAGCCGCGGCCAGTTTAGAGCCAAATTTGAGAAGATTCCGGCGAGAGTAAAAGCTGTAACGATCGCTGATGTCGGGATCAGCCTTTTCGAGGTCAGAGATTATGTTGAATAGATTCATGACGTTGTATCAGGTTTACTTGGGAAGATTGGTGGCCGTGACTTGTGTTCTCACATACTTCTGCGCAACGGGCAGCACAACGGATGGTGAATTGGACACATCAAGTCCGGTGCTTGGCGTTACCACATCGTCACCGGCGAAGTCAGCTGATTTTGGGTTCAGCAAATCGCGGATAGCGGCTGCGTGACGCGCTTCTACTGATACAATCTTACCCGCCAGCGCCAGGTAATTCACGTCTGTAATCAATGGCCCCGCCCCGTTGTATGCCGAAACGCCCAGATCTTCGAATGCCTTAGCCGTTCCCAATACGCTGGTCCGGTCACCAAAATTAATGCTTGTAAAGTTCGGGGTCAGATCAGCAATGCGATTCGCGGCTGGAATGGCGGCCTTAAAAAACTCGCGGTGAACGATCTCGTGGTCCCGAATATCGGTCAGAACGGCTCTTTCAGTATCGGTCATACCGCTATAGGGTGTCAGAAGAACCTGCGTATAGAAAGCCGCTTCCAGTTGTTCCAGCGCAAACGCGTAGTTTAAGATGCCTACATCGCCCGTTCCCAGGTCGACGGATGCCATAACGGTTGTTGGATTTTCTTCTCCTTCTTTGCAGGATGCCAGGATGACACCTCCTGCCGCAAAAGCGCCTGCGTAACGCAGAAATAGCCGACGACCGACCATCACCGGCTCTAATTGGCCCGGAAGCATGGTCAGGCCCGATTCGTTCTGTTGCTTGCTCATAACGTAGTTTAATGTAAGTGTGTCAATACAACTGCTATTTTGCCAGACAGTTTGACACACTTACGCCGTCGTGACTAATTTGGATTTATTTTCAGGGAGAAACCGGCTAAAAGCGTGTCGTCAACATGGCCTGTGTCAGCAGTTTAAGCAAAAAACAGAGCGGTCTACTACCGTCTTCGGGCGGATTATTTTCGCCATTTGGCTTGCTGGGGGAGGGATAAAACAAAGCCGGAGCCGCTCCGTCTGACTTTCATGCCCGATAAACGCCCGAAAATCTGACGGCCCTAGTATCTTTGCCTGCCAGAAACTACCCTCATCAACATCCTCATCATTAACTTGGCTAATCGAGCCGTTGCCCAGTCGACGGCCTGTTCGTTAGCCCTCACCTTTTCGTTTTTGTCGTAATGCAGGTTCTTAAATTTGGCGGTACCTCGGTAGGGTCCGTAGACAGTATAAAGCAGGTCATTCAGATCATTGAAAACCATCGGCAGCAGGGCGATCAGATCGCTGTTGTTTTTTCGGCGATGGGCGGTATTACCAACCAGCTTATCGAAATAGGCCGCATGGCCACTACCGGGGAAACGGATTACATGGAACTGGTTCGGCGGATCGAAGACCGTCACTTCAACATCGTTAAGGCGCTGATTCCGGTAAAAGAGCAAAGCAAAGTGTTCGCCCACGTTCGGGGCATCATCAACGAACTGGAAGATCTGCTGCGGGGTGTTTCGCTAATTCGGGAGTTGTCTCCGCGCACTCACGACCTGATCACCAGTTTTGGCGAACGCCTGTCGACAACGGTCATTACCGAATGTGTGAAGAGCCGGGGTATTCCGGCCCAGTTTTGTGATGCCCGTAAACTCATTAAAACCGACGCCCAGTTCGGGCAGGCTGAAGTAAATTATACGCTTACCAACCAGCTCATCCAGGACCACTTTGCCAAAGCAACGGACCTGCAAATGATAACGGGCTTCATTGGCTCGACCGAAAAAAACGAAACAACGACCCTGGGGCGTGGTGGCTCCGATTATACGGCTTCCATTTTGGGGGCAGCCCTAAATGCTACCGTGATCGACATCTGGACCGACGTGGATGGCATGATGACGGCCGACCCACGAAAAGTGCCCAATGCATTCAACATTCCGACCATAACCTATGCCGAAGCTATGGAGCTTTCGCATTTTGGGGCGAAGGTGATTTATCCGCCGAGTCTGCAACCGGCCTTTGCCCGCAATATTCCAGTTCGGGTATTAAACACATTTAACCCGGCGCACGAAGGTACCATCGTCAGCCGTACAGCCGAACGTCGCCAGTACACCATAACGGGTATTTCGAGCATCGACGATATTGCCCTGGTAAACGTGCAGGGGTCCGGTATGATTGGCGTGGCGGGGGTATCGGCCAAATTGTTCGGCGTACTGGCTGCGCACAAGATCAGTGTCATTCTGATCTCGCAGGCATCGTCGGAGCACTCGATTTGCTTTGCCATCGACCCGCGCGGAGCCGAAAATGTAAAGGCTGTTCTGGATGCTGAATTTGCCGCCGAAATCGCGCACGGGCACATTGATAACATCGCTATCGAGCGCGATTTGTCCGTCATTGCCACGGTGGGTGAGGGAATGAAAAAAAGCTCAGGTATCGCCGGAAAGCTGTTTTCGGTGCTGGGTAAAAACGGGGTCAATATTGTGGCCGTCGCGCAGGGCTCATCGGAAATCAATATCTCGGTAGTCATTAACAAAAATAACCTGTCCAAAGCGCTTAATTCGCTGCATAATATCTTCTTCCAGTCAGAAGCGCGGGTACTGAATCTATACCTCGTCGGAACGGGCCTGATCGGGAAAACGTTACTGAAGCAGATCCACGATCAGTCGAAATACCTGCGCACGGAGAAACTGCTCAAGGTTTGCGTGGTGGGTATGACCAATACCAAAAAGATGGTACTCGATACCAAAGGCATTGCGCTGGACGGCTGGCAGGAACGTCTGCTGATGGATGGCGTAACCACGTCGCTGCCGGCGTTTGTCGAAAAAATCAAAGATTACAACCTGCCGAACTCGGTGTTCATCGACTGCACATCGGACAAAGACATTGTGCAGTTCTATGAGTCATTGCTGGATGCCAACATCTCGGTTGTTACGCCCAATAAAGTAGCCAATTCCGGTCCTTACAGTGAGTACCGGCGGTTGCAGCGTACGGCCTTGAACCGGGGCGTTAAGTTTCTCTACGAAACCAATGTAGGAGCTGGTCTGCCCATTATCAACACGGTGCAGGGGCTAATGACTTCCGGCGACCGGTTTCTAAAAATCGAAGCAATCCTGTCGGGTACACTGTCATTCATTTTCAACACCTTTCAGCCCGGTCTCTCGTTTGCCGATGTGGTGCGTGAAGCAAAAGAAAAAGGCTATACCGAACCTGATCCCCGCGATGATCTGAGCGGCCTAGATGTAGCCCGAAAAATCCTGATTCTGGCGCGTGAGGCTGGTTTTCCGCTGGAGCCGGAGGACGTAACCATCAATACTCTGTTACCGCAGTCCTGCCTGGATGCGCCCACGGTGCCCGCCTTCTTCACCGAACTGGAGCGCAACAATGACTATTTTGAAGACTTGCTTCGTGCCGCACACGAGCGGGGTGAAAAGCTGCGCTTTGTGGCCAGTTTCGAGAACAATAAAGCCACAATCGGTCTGCGGCCAGTCAATGCCGAACACCCGTTCTATCAGCTGACCGGTGCCGACAATATCGTTTCCTTCACCACCGAACGCTACAAAGACCGGCCACTAGTGATAAAAGGGCCCGGTGCCGGTGCCGAAGTAACAGCTTCCGGAGTCTTCGCCGACGTGGTGAGCATTGGTAGTTATTTGGCGTAGTTTAAATGAGAACTTGTCAAGGTACCATTGTATTCTGATGAATAGAAAGGGAGCAACTACTGATATAGTATCATGCGATTTTATTTTTGTCTGATCTGCCTTCTATTCATCTCATTTGCCGTTTCCGGACAGCAAAATACGCCAGCAAAAGATCCCACATACTATCTAGAAAATTTTGATTTCAAGGCTATAGACTACACGTCCTTGGATTCCACTTCGCGTGATTACATCAACGCTATCGAGCATAGTCTGTATCATCGGTTTGGCTTAGCGGAGAGCCTATTGAAGAAAGTTGCTTTACAGACAGGCTCCCCGTTAAGCAAAGCGGCCCGTCATTATTTATTGAATGAACTCTATTTCTGGCGTAAAAAATATGCCGACTATGTGGCGTTTTCGGATTCGATAAATGAAAAAAACGGCGAGTACAAGCTGGCAAAATTACTGGCCTCTTATCCGGAAGTGAAAACCAGATTTACTGCCGATAGCGTACTATTGCCGGTTACTGTTCGGAAGGGTGGTTACGTTATTGCAGACGTTTTATTGAATGGAAAGCCCGTCCGCCTAATTCTCGATTCGGGGGCTAGCTTTTCAGTTATTCCTCAGAAACTGAGTGATGAGCTAAGCGTAAAATACATGGCGGACATGACTATACTGAATGCTGTCGGCACAACGATCCCGGCGCATGTTGGCGTTCTTGACTCGCTATCGATGGGTAACATTCACGTGAATAATGTTCCTGTTATTTATACGGAGAAAAGCAGATTTTTGAAACAGCAACGAGTCGATGGGCTTTTGGGCTGGGATATTCTCCGCAAATTTTCCTACACCACTGATTTTAACGCGCAAACGCTGACGATTCGCAAACCAGTTACCGACTCAGCCGCCGAAAAAAACCTGTTCGGCATAGGGTTCCCGTTGATGGCTGTTCAAACTGAGTCGGGCAACCAACTCAACATGTTTTTCGATTCTGGCTCTAATAGTGTTGACCTGATGGCAAACGGTGTTACCAAACTCGGTGACCACAAAACAATTCGTCGATTAAAGGCGATTACTGGAATTGGTAAAACGAAAATAGGCTTGTTTCACTACGTGAAGAACGTTACGTTTAAGGTGAATCAGATACCATTGACCTGTGAACGAGCCTATCTGTCACCGCTGAACGACTGGCTCACATTGAATATAAGGCGAGATGGTATTTTGAGTAACGCACCGTTCAGGAAGGGGAAACTTACAGTCGATTACATCAATAACCATTTCGACTATCGGGAATAGTGAAACCCAAAACCGCCGAAAAACTCGTAACTTCGTAAACAACAACTCCTCTTTCCTGTGCCAACGGACACTCCGCAACAAACGCTCATTGACCGCATTCGTGACATTAGCCATCCTGAAGCTGTCCGGCGGTTTTTTGGGTTGTTGAAGGAGTTGATCGATATTGTTAATCTGCCGAATGGAGATGCCCGGCTGACGTTTACGGTACGACCGGAAAAAACGGCCATCGTGGCCAGTATCAATTATTTTCAGGCGCTTCGTATCCAGCGACCACGTCGTGTGAGCCCGCGCGGAGCGGAAGTTGAGTATCATCTGACCGTCAAAAAATCCTGTCAGGATCGGCTGAGCAGCATTGAAGAGCTGGTTTTTGAACCCCTGACCGAGAAGTCGAATTACCTGGCCGTCATCATTGGGCAGTCGAACGTTCACCTGCTGTATCAGCCCCTTTTGCGAACGTGCTGGGAAGATTGTTTGCTCGAACTGGCCGAAAGCAGCAAGCGGGGCCCGCATTCCGCCCGGCACAATGCCGATGTGTATCGGGCGGCTGAAGACGAAGCGTTTCTGACGGAATTAATGCGGCTGGCCGACGACCCCACGCTGAACGACCGTTCGGTAAACGACTTTACCGTTGAGGAGCCGGAAGCCGACTATGGGGCCGAATCCGGTCGACCAGCTCAACCGCAAAACCTGATTCTGTTTGGCCCGCCCGGTACCGGGAAAACGTTCGCCTTACAACCGTATCTGCGGGAAACTAACTCGTTTATCACCTTCCATCCATCGTACAGTTACGAGGAGTTTGTGGAAGGTATTCGGCCCGAAGCGTTCAATGGGCAGATCAGCTATCGGATTCGCAAAGGTATTTTTCATAAGGCTTGTATCACCGCTGTTCAGCAGGCGGGCTACGGTACCCTGGCCGATTGCCTGCTCGATTCGCCTGAGAATCGAAGCCGAAGGTTAGCCAAAGCACCCCCGTATTATTTGTTGATTGACGAAGTAAACCGGGCCAATGTGGCCAGCGTATTCGGCGATTTGATTACACTTCTCGAAACCGATAAACGGCTCGGGGCGGAGAACGAACTTTCGCTGACGTTGCCCTACTCGCAGGAGCAGTTCGGGGTTCCGTCGAACCTGTTTGTGGTGGCGACTATGAACACAACTGACCGGTCGATCGCGCTGTTGGACATCGCCTTACGGCGCCGGTTTTCGTTTCGCGAGATGTTGCCTGACCCAACCATGCTGGGCGTTGTCGATGAGGTCGATTTGGGTCAGTTACTGCGCACAATCAACGAACGAATTGAGTACCTGCTTGATCGTGATCATCAGATTGGCCACGCTTACCTGACTCCTGTCGAAACCCACGCTGATCTCTGCGACGTGTTCCGCGACCGGATCATTCCCTTACTACAGGAGTATTTTTTTAACGATTGGCCCAAAATTCAGTTGATACTAGGTGACAATCCGGCCTGGGGGAAAGACCCTGACCTGCGCCTGATTCGGGTCAAGAAGAAGTATACAACGCTAATGGCCAGTAAGTTATTCGGAGAAACGCCGGATTCGGTTGATGAGGTTGTTACCTACGAAATTAATCCGAGTCTACAGAATAGCGACTACGAACACGTACCCGCCGACGCGTTCGTTGCGATTTATCAGAAGCCGTAATACGGTGGCACGATACCATCCGCCCGCTTTAGAATAGAAAAGAAGTCATTAGCCCGGCGGACAGGACGTCTGCATTACTTATGAAAGCCCTCGTTCTTACTCAATATAATCAGTTCGATTTACAGGATTTGCCCCAGCCAACGATTCGGCCTAACGAGGTATTGGTACGAGTGAAGGCTGTTGGTATTTGCGGCTCCGATGTGCATGGCATGGACGGTAGCAGCGGTCGGCGAATTCCGCCTATTGTTATGGGGCATGAGGCCAGCGGAATCATTGCCGAAGTGGGTAGTGCTGTACGCGACTGGGCCACCGGCGATCGGGTTACCTTCGATTCAACAGTGTATGCGCTCGACGATTGGTATAGCCGACGGGGGCAATACAACCTCAGCGATGGTCGCGAAGTAGTCGGCGTATCGACACCGGATTTTAAACGAAACGGGGCCTTTGCCGAATACGTCTCGGTGCCACAGCATATTCTGTACGCTATTCCCGAGAACGTTAGTTTCACGCAGGCGGCATTGGTTGAGCCGGTGGCGGTCGCGCTTCATGCCGTTAGCCTGACGCCTGTTCAGATCAATGACTCGGCCGTTGTGGTTGGGTCAGGAATGATTGGTCTTTTCGTTATTCAGGCCCTTAAACTGGCGGGCTGTAGTACGATCATTGCAATCGACTTGGACAACGATCGGCTCGCACTGGCTCAGAAACTGGGAGCCACGCACACCATCAACGCCAGCAGGACCGACGATCAGCCGGATGATGTAATGGCCCAGGTTCAGCGCCTTACGCACGGACGTGGAGCCGATAGCTCGTTCGAAGTCGTGGGTGCCGGACCAACGGTTAAGACGGCTATTGATTGTGTTCGAAAAGGAGCTACCGTAACGCTGGTCGGTAACCTGGCCCCAACGGTCGAGATTCCGTTACAGGCCGTTGTAACTCGCCAGCTGCGGTTGCAGGGCTCCTGCGCCATCAACGGGGAGTACGAAGCAGCACTGGCTTTGATTTCATCCGGCCGTATCAATGTCGAAGCCATTCTGAGCGCCGAAGTCCCACTCGAAGAAGGAGCTGACTGGTTTAGACGGCTATACAATAAAGAAAAAGGCTTGATTAAAGTGGTTCTGAAGCCGTAAGAAGCGGAAGCTTAGTTGACGGGTTTATACTGCGTAGTCTGGTCTCCAGTTTGCAGTTCCAGCAAATCATCCGTCAATACCCGGATCAGCACATTTGTGTTAGCTCCACAATAAACAGTTGGGCAGACAGGAAATTCGGTGTATTGAATGAACGCGCCTTTTCGTTCGAATCGGCTTCCGGCACAGCAGGGAGTTGTCGTCACCAGGTTGTCTTTGTAATAAGCCACGGTTCCATCCTGACGATATTCCAGGTCGTAATAAGTGCCTGGCTTTTGCACTGTCCAGACAGTACTGCTCACATCACGGGTTTGATAAACCTGCCATCGATTAAAGAGCAGAACCGACGGCCCTATGGTTGTATCTTTCTGACAAGCCCCCAAAACGACAGTCATTAACAATAAAACAAACAGGCCCCGTTTCATATACTTTTGCGTCCAGTTGAGTAGAAGACCCTAATGAAACGCATTTCGTTGACATACGTTTTAACTTATGCCTGATCCCTTACGCATTGCCATCATTGGCCCCGGTAAAGTGGCCCACCTCCACGCGAAAGCTGTTCTGGAAACACCCGATGCTGAACTAGTTGCCGTTTATGGCCGGACGTATCAGAAGGCGGAAGACTTCGCCAATCAATATGGTATTCGCGCTTACAGCGATGTATATGATATGGTTGATCGGGAAAACGTTGACCTCTGCCTTGTTTGCACCACGCACCCGGCCCACCGTGAGCCTACTGTGGCCGCTCTCAATGCCGGATCACACGTGCTGGTCGAGAAACCACTGGCCTCAACACTCGAAGACTGCGATGCCATGATCGACGCGGCCAAACGCAACAACCGCCAGTTGGGCGTCATTAGCCAGCGCCGGTTTTATGAACCCAGTCAGCGCATTCGGGAGGCTATCGATGCTGGTAAAATTGGGACGCCCGTGCTCGGTACAATTCAGATGCTGGGCTGGCGCAATGAAGCCTACTACCAAAGTGACGCCTGGCGTGGCACCTGGGACGCAGAGGGCGGGGGCGTTCTGGTCAATCAATCGCCCCACCAACTGGATTTACTGCTCTGGTATATGGGCGAAATCGACGAAGTATTTGGGGTTTGGCGCAACCTGAACCACCCCTATATTGAGGTAGATGATACTGCGCTCGCTATCGTGAAATTTAAAAACGGTGGCCTGGGTAACATCATTGTCAGTAACTCGCAGAAGCCGGGTATCTTCGGTAAAGTTCACGTGCATGGCCAAAACGGTGCCTCGGTGGGCGTGCAGACGGACGGAGGAGCGTTGTTCATTGCCGGTATGTCGAGTATTACCGACCCTCCCGTTAACGACCTCTGGACAGTACCGGGCGAGGAGAATTTACTGGCGCAATTTATCGCCGACGATACGGCGTTCTTCAATACAATCGACGCAACCGTGTATTATTTCGGTTTACAAATCGCTGAGTTCTGCGAGGCTATCCGGGCTGGTCGGGCACCTTCGGTAACAGGCGAAGACGGTCGTAAAGTGGTTGCTCTTTTTCAGGCCATTTACGAATCGACCCGCACGGGATTACCCGTAAAATTTTAGAAGCAGGAAACGATTTTTGCCTTCGTTAAGAGGAGAAGAGATTTTTGACAGGATTAATCAAGATTATAGGACTAATCAAGATTTTTAGCAAATGAAAATTCTTAGCTAGTGAAATCCTGTTTAATCCTGTCAAAAAAAACCTCCTAATTCAGCTTCTTTAGTTTGCCGGATCTGCGGGTGTATTCGTATTGTTGTTGCGTTCCGTTAATGGGTATGGGAAGAAGTTGCGGTTGCGCTCGGCACCGGTTGTACCTGGTCCCGGACGGTTGAACCGACGGCTATCTTCCAGACGAAAACCCTGATAGGCCAGTTCAATCTGCCGATTTCGGTAGATTTCTGTCAGGATAGCGTCGGCCGTTTGGGCACCCGAGTAGGCAGGCAACGCGGCCCCCAACCCAAATGCATCCTGAGCCGCGGTTTTCGTCAGCACTTTATTCAGCGAAGCTACAGCATTGGTCAGGTCACCTTTACGTGCGTAGGCTTCGGCCTGAATCAGCAGAATCTCGCCGGGCAGGTAAACCGGAACGGCTGCATTGTTGGCTGTGTAAAATGCGGTTGCAACTACGGGGGCAACGGCCGGATTCGCGCTAGTCTTGGTCAGGAAACTAATCCGTTTATCAGCCGCATCGGGTGCCAGAGAGCCCGGCAGACCCAGATTGGCATTGGTGGGCTGGAATACGTTCAGATTGCCGAAGGTGTATTCGAACAACGGGTTGCGGGTATTATCATCAAAGTTGAAAACTGATTTTTTGCTCAAATCAACGTTAGCCGCGGCCGTCAGTGCTTTGTCGTAATCACCCGAAAACAAGGCATAGCGGGCAATCAGAGCTTGGATGGTATTGGTCATATCAACACCCGTCACGATCTTACTCGTAAAGTCAGCCGAAACGGGCGCGCTTGCTACCTGAGTGGCTGCTGTTTCAAGGGTGTTGATTGCTTCTTTGAATACTTGAGCCCTGGGTACAAACGGAACATTATAGCCGGTTGTTACGGGAGACTGTTCAAAGAATAAACCCAGTGTACCCAGCGATAAGGCTCGGAAAATAGATGCATAGCCCACGATTCCGCTTTTTGTTCCGGCATCCGACACGATGCCCGTATTGGCCAGAATCAGTTCGGCGTTTGCGCGCACCAGGTGGCTCTGTGTCCAGAGGTTGCGCACTACGCTGTTGATATTGCTGACGTTACTGGCACCCAGCGCCAGATTCGCTTCGTCGGCGTTACCCGCGTTTAGTACAAAATCTTCCCGAGTCGTCAGGCCAGCACCGGCTGTGCTGGCGTATAGTACGCTCAAGGCACCACCCGTTGTGTACCGGTACTGCAGACCGTTGCAGAGGGTCATCAACCCTTCCGGCGAACTAACGGCCTGCGACTGATTGATCGAGCTGGGGTTCAGGTATTCCTTGTTGCAGGCGCTCTGCGCCAATAGAAGACCCGCCAGGAGAATGGGTATGAGTATCTTTTTCATAATTAGAATGTCGCCGACAGTTTAAGTTGGTAGGTGCGTGGAATGGGTACATTGCCGAAGTCGATGCCCCGTAGCAGGTCGTTGTTACCACCTGCGTTGGTTTCAGGATCGAAACCCGTGTATTTATCCCATGAATACAGATTGCGACCAACGAACGCAATGTTGAGTCGGTTGATGCTCCGGATAAACGTAGGCAACGTGTAGCTGAGCGATACCTCCCGCAGCTTAGTATATGAACCCGGATCGACCCGAAATTCCTGCGTATTGTAAACGCCGAAGATGTAGCCGCGGGGTAGCGTGCCGCGTAGTTCCTGTTCGGCATAATCGCCCAAACCCACACCCTGACGGGTACGTTTATCGGCATTAAAGACATTGGAACCCTGAACCATGTCCAATAGAACGTGCAGGTTCAGTTTTTTATAAGACAGGTTGGTACTGAACGAGCCCGTCCATTTGGGGTTCGGATTACCGATAATGACGTTGGCTGTTGGCTTGGTAACGTCCAGAGAACCGTCGGCGTTGCGGGCTGGAGTGTAGTCAATGGCACCATTGGCCTGTGCGTTGGCCCGTTCCGATTGCGGAAAGCCCGAGGGAGAAAGCAGGAGCGAGCCATCAGGATTACGCGCGTAGGCGCTGCCGTAAAAAACGCCTACCGGTTGTCCAACAATCAAATTGACCGGTGTTCCTGATGCCGATGAGGCATCGGGACTGATAATCGGCAAGCCGCCCAGGCTCAGGACTTTGTTCCGGTTTTGGTTGTAGATGAACGTAACATCCCAGTTCAGGTCTTTGGTCTTGATGGGCGATGCGTCCAGAACAAGTTCGAACCCTTTATTTTCCATCTCTCCGACGTTATTAACGATGCTGGTGCCGCCGGTTGTGGGTGCCAGGGTTCGATTAACCACCAGGTTTGTGATTTTCTGATGATACGCGGTTGCCCCCAGGCTGATTCGACCATTCAGGAACGACACATCGATACCCCCTTCAAGTTCGCCCATCCGTTCGGGCTGTACGTCGGGGTTCGCCAATTGCGTACCCGGTGCAACGGTGTTCTTCCCCAGAAAACCGACCGGGTTGAACTGATAGAAACGAGCGTAGGAGCTAATGCCCGACAGGTTACCTGCTTCGCCATAACTAGCCCGTAGTTTTAGGCTGTTGAACACATTGCTGGAGGAGATATTTTTCCAGAAATCAAGGTCCGACACAATGAACGAGCCACTTACCTTCGGGTAATACTGGTTGGTTTGCGTAGGTGAGAATTTCGACGATTGATCGCGACGGACCGCTCCCGTAATGAACGCCAGATTTTTGTAGCCAAGTGTAGCCTGCGCAAATAAGCCGCTTAAACTAAAGCGGTCCAGATCATACCGTACCTGATAGGTTGTGTTGCTGGCACCACTGACTGTTTCGATAAACGGGGTGAGGTTCTGACCGCTGTTAATCGAGTAGTCTGCCTGGAAAAACTGGTAGCTATACCCTATGGCCGCATTTAGTTTGACTTTCTCGCTGAATTGCCGCTCGTAGGTGGCGTTCAGGTCATTGTTGAACTGTAGCGACTGATTGGTTGCTGTGGCTGCAAAGCCACCCGGATAGCGGGCTGCGGGCAAACCGGCAACCGCCTGGTAGGGGTACGGCCGAATGTAGTTCTTGCCGAACTGCGAATAAGCATCAACCCCCACGATGTAGTCGACGCTCAAGCCTTTCAACGGCGTTAGGTTCAGTTGAAGGCTATTGATGGTTCGGCTCACCGATTGCGAAAACTTCATGTCCTCGATCGTCGATAAGGGATTCACGCGTGTCGGCTCAACCGCCTGCAAATTACCGGCAGCATCCCGTTTGGTGATATCATAAATGTTGTTCGTGATGTTGACCGAATTGATCGGGCTATAAAACACGTTGCCGTTGGCTTTTTCGTTAGACAGGCTGTTGATGTAGCTCAGACCCACCGACAGGTTGGCCCAACTAGCCAATCGCTGGTCGACGCGGGCGCGAAGGTTGTAGCGCGTGAAGTCGGTGCCTTTGATGATGCCTTGATTCTTCAGGTAGCCAAATGATACGTAGTACTGCGTGTTATCCCGTCCGCCCGAAACGGAGAGGTTGTTGTCCGTTCCATAGGCCGTCCGGAAAATCTGGTCGAAGTAGTTGTACCGCTGTACATCGACCAGGTTTGTGGCGAGTGGTGTATAGGCCCCGTCGCGGTACACGCTGGCCGTCGTTACGCCGGGGTTGGCCGCGATCTGAGCGGCCGAAATACCACCGATGGTGTACAGTCGCAACGTTGAAAAGCCAAACTGCTTGCCATACGTGTTGACCGGTACGCTTTTGCGAAGCTCGTTAACGTTGAAGGAGGTTGAGAAAGAAACCTGGGCTTTTCCTGTCCGGCCCCGCTTGGTGGTAATAATTACGACGCCATTGGCCGCCCGCGAACCATACTGAGCTGCGGCTGCTGCGCCATTAATTACATTCAGCGTGGCAATATCATCGGGGTTAATGTCCGAAAGGCGGTTCTGTCCTACATTAGCATTACCTACATCGTTGGAGAGTGCCAATTGCGAAACATTGGTACTGGCATTGCTCACAATGACCCCGTCGATAACATACAACGGATCGGAGGAGCCAACCAGCGATTTGATACCCCGCAAACGAATGCTGATACCACCCGCCGGGTCGCCGGAGTTCTGGGTAATCTGCGCACCTGGTACTTTGCTCTGCAACGAGTTAATCAGATTCGCCGAGCCACTCTGCTGTAAATCCGAGCCTTTGATTGTACTGATTGCGTTGCCTAACTCGCGCTTGGGCGCCGAAAGGGTAGACCCCGTAACGACAACCTCATCGAGGTTGGTTGTGGCAGCCACCAGTTCAGCATTGACCGTAATCTGCTCGGCACTGCCGAGGGTCGTGCTTTGCCGAAGTGTTTCGTACCCGATGGCGGTGAAAGCCAGCGTTACCGGGCCGGGCTTACCAGTTACGGGGAACGTGTAATTACCGTCGGCATCGGTCGTGGTACCCAGCGTTGTACCAACAATCACTACGGTAGTGCCGGGAAGGGGGAGTTTATCCGCGTCGGTAACGCGGCCTTTAATTGTAACGCGAGCGTTCTGTGCCAGTGCGCTGGTGCAGAGCAGCAGGGTTAGCCCGAGTATCCATAAGTATGGAATACGCTGGCCAACAATTGAGTACCTGTTTGTCATAGGTAAAATGTTTGGGGAATGAATAAAAAGGACTACGTTTTAATTGGAAATATACTCAAAAAGAGAAATCATCGCCTGTGAGCATCCGTCTTCCAGCTTAAAAAACGAACTCCTTTTTTTAGTAGTTTTGACTATTCGATACGTTCTACATACTTCATGATCAATCTAAACCGAGTTGTCTGGCTATCTGGCCTCGCTTTCCTGTTTGTTCACCTGGCAACCGCCCAACAGGCCAAACAGCGCTTCACAAACCTTCAACAAGCCTTGTTTTCCGGCGGGCAGCTGGCTGGCTCACCCGGTCCACGCAGCGTAAACTGGATTGAAGGCGGTACAAAGTTTTCGTTCATTGACGGACAGAATACCATCAAAACGCTGTCCCCGAAAGACCAGAAAGAGGCCGTTATTTTTGACGGAAGCCAACTGACGTTTCCGGGTACTGATAAGCCGTTTGCGTACGGGTCTTTTCAATGGTCGAAAGACTCAAAAAATATCCTGTTTCAGGCCAACTTTCGTCCCGTGTATCGGCGGTCGGGCGTGTCGGATTATTATGTTTATTCAGTAGCGGATAAGAGCCTGAAGCTCGTGGCCAACGATGCTCAAACGGCAGAACTGGCCCCCGATGGCAGCAAAGTGGGGTACGAGCGGGGCGGTAATTTGTTCGTGTTTGACTTTGCTACGCAGAAAGAAACCCAACTCACCAACGATGCCAAAGCTGCGTTTTATAACGGGCGGTTTGGCTGGGCGTATGAAGAAGAATTCGGTTTGGCGCAGGCCTGGGAGTGGTCGCCCGATAGCAAGTTCATTGCCTTCTGGCAGTCCGACGAGCGGCAGGTGCCCATCTATAAACTAACGGATTACAAAGGTTTCGACGAGACGTTTGACTCGCTGCCCTACCCGCGCGTTGGCGACCATAATCCAACAGTGCGTATCGGGGTTGTTGAGCTTGCCAACACCACAAAGCAGTGGATGAAGGTAGAATTGGGTGATGGCTATATCCCACGTATCTACTGGACTTCGCAGGAAGGGCAGCTGGCTCTGATGCACCTGAACCGTAAACAAAACCAGTTGCGGCTGTTTATGGCCAACGCCCGCACGGGCGATGCCCGACAGATTATGGAAGAAAAATCGACCACCTGGGTTGATGTGTTTGACTTTTTTGCCGGGATCAATCACCTGATCTATTTTCCGGCGGGTGTTCAGGAATTTTACTGGGTGTCGGATCGGGATGGGTTTGCCCACCTGTATCGCTATGATTATACGGGGAAATTGCTCAACGCCGTAACGAGTGGCCAATGGGAAGTCAGTTATGTACACCACATTGACCCGAAAGCCAGGAAGGTTTACTTCACCTCTACGGAGGCATCCCCGCTGGAACGACAGTTGTTTGTGGCGGATATCGATGGCAAAAACAAACGGCGGCTTACAACCATTCCGGGTAAGCACACGGTCAATTTTTCACCCAACGGGCAGTATTTTATCGATCGATATTCGAACGTGTCCACCCCAACGCAGGTAGAACTGCGCGATACCAAAGGGCAACTGATCAAAGCGCTGGAAACGAACAAGCGTGTGATGGATTATACCGCCAGCCACAACTACTCGCCTAAAGAGCTGAGCAGCTTCAAAACAACTGACGGCCAGCAGATCGAGATTTCAATTATCAAACCGCTGGACTTTGATCCTACGAAAAAATACCCGGTTGTACTGGACATTTATGGCGGACCGGGGGCGCAGTCGGTCTATAATGAGTTTGCCACAACGGGCTGGCATCAGTGGCTGGCACAAACGGGTTACATTGTTGTTGGCGTAAACAACCGGGGTAGCGGAGGGTACGGTCGTGAGTTCGAAAAAGTAGTCTACGAGAAACTAGGCAAATACGAAAGTCTGGATTTTGCTGAAACGGCCGCTTATCTGGCTAAACAGCCTTGGGTCGATGCCAACCGAATGGCCATTCGCGGTCACAGTTATGGTGGCTATATGAGCAGCTATACCATGCTGACCCATCCGAGCGTATTCAAAGTTGCGCTTGTGGGTGCACCCGTAACCGACTGGCGGCTGTATGATTCGATTTACACGGAACGTTACATGGGCCTGCTTCCCGAAAATGAGGAAAAATACAAGGTCAGTGCGGTATCGACCTATGCCAAGAACCTGGCCGGAAAAATGTTCATTGCTCATTCAACGATGGATGAAAACGTGCACGTTCGGAACACGTTCCAGCTGGTAAATGCGCTCGAGGACGCAGGCAAAGATGCCGATCTAAGAATATACCCACCCGGCGCTCATGGCGTTGCCTACAGCGCTGGCACGCAGCTTCTGCTGTTTCAACAATACACAACGTATCTGGAAACATATTTGAAAAATAGTCCGGAAAACTAACTTATCGATGCCCAACCAGCCCCCGCCAGTTGGGCATCGTTTATTGATGCACGTAGCCAGCCTGGTAAATAAGGTGTATAGTCGGATCTACTAATTTATCTATAGATAGCCAACTAGTCGGTGAGGTAAATTTGATAGCGGTAAGCGTATTTTTTGACACAATTTATAGTAAGAGTTCGCTATATACTCAGCAATACATATTTTAGATTCATCCTAAATTACTCAAAATGATTCATTCTTTTGAAAAATTGCTCTTGCATCAATGGTGATGTAATTCTATGATTTAAAATAAGTTATGACTCTATCGTAAATTTCTATAGATATAGTAGGATTAAAAAGGTAAGTATGATCGCATAAAACAAAACTATTTTATGTCTGTTAAAAACCACTAAAATGCTCTAGACATTTTGAGCACATTACACTAAACAGTATTCACTATGAAAAATTTGATCATTGCTGCCTCTGCATGTGCTTTGCTGGCAGTAGCACAACCTGGTTTCTCGCAGGCTGTTCAGGAAGGAAAGGCGGCCAAAAAAGAAATGAAAGCCGAATAGAAAGTGGCTAAAGCCCAGGAATACAGAATGGAGGCCAAAACACACAAAGGACTAGAAGTTAAAGGTATTTCTGATCCAAAAACGAGAATGGCAAAGGCCGACCGGAAAATGGAAAAAGCAGAAAAGAAACTGTTAAAAAGCGAGTCGAAAGAATTAAAGGCAGCGGCCAAAGACAAAACAAAACAAGCCGCTGGTGTAAACTAAATAACAAAATAAAGAAGCGTCGTTCAGGTGTTGTATAGCCCGAACGACGCTTCTTTATGTATGGTAAAGGTTACCGCAATGCCCGCCGGATAACGTCTTCAACACTCATGTCCGGATCTGCCCTTAGGGCGTCGTCTACGCTTTTCTCCGCGGTAGGTTTGGGTAATCCTAATGCCATTAATGCGGCCAGCGACTCTTCCCGAACCGGGTTGGCGGCTGGTTGCTGTCGGTAAGTAGGACCATCGGGCACAACACCCGATTTTTTCATTTTATCGCGCAGTTCCAGAATAATCCGCTGTGCTGTTTTGGCTCCAATTCCTTTGATTGCCTGTACTGCCCGTACGTTTTCGCCCAGAATAGCCAGCCGCAAATCGCCGGGCTGCATGGCCGATAACATGCCCAACGCCGTATTGGGACCAACGCCGGATACGCCAACCAGATCCAGAAATAAACTCTTTTCATCGGCATTCGCGAAACCATAAAGCGCCTGGGAATCTTCGCGGAATAGGTGATGAATAAATAGTTTGAGCCGGTCGCCACCACCGGGCAGAACAGCATACGTTTGAAGCGATATATGAACCGAGTAACCCACTCCGTGTACATCAATAATGACCAGAGTCGGTTCTTTGTAGGTTAGTGTTCCGTCTAAATAAGCAATCATTCTTGAATTGAAAAGCTTGTTTTCTAGCGTGTTATGTATAGCTAAAGATACGAAAAACCCATGACTTTTCTACAAAGTCATGGGTTTGGGAAGGCAGTTTAACCACCTTTACCCGACAATTAATTTCTGACCGGGGCGAAGCGAATTGGTTCGGATATGATTCAATTTCTTGAGTCGGTCAATCGTCAGGCCATCATAACGCTGAGCGATGTTCCAGAGCGTATCACCGTCCTGAACGCGGTGGTAGCGTGGTTTATAGCGCTTGGTTTTGGCAATTTCCTCGGCTTTCTTACGGCCTTTCGTGGTGCCCTGGTCGGCAAGTCGCTCGGCTCTGGTTTCGGCAACTTCTTTCAGAATGACTAGTGTCTGACCACGCTGAATCTTCGTAGAACGCAGGTGGTTCCAGCGTTTTATGTCGTAAAGGTCAACGTTGTACCGGTCGGCAATATCGCCCAGGTTATCGCCTTTTTTAACAACGTACGTCTGTTTTTTCGGCTTGCGGAGTACCACGGTTTCAATGTCCTCTTCCGGTTCATCGGCCGACTCCGCTACCGCCAGTTGTGCGGCTAATTTCGCTGATTTGCTCCCGTTTTTTGCCGAAGCGACGCCTTCTTCCGTCAATGTTTCTTCGTTGCTGATGCCTGCAAGCGCATTGCGCCCCAGCGCATTCCAGGCACCCATCGAGTCATTGCCGTAGCGAATCTCCTCGGCATTCGCCAGCAGGATGTGCTCCATAACACCTGGCCGCTGCCTGGCCGAATCCAGAATGGCCCGCCGGCGGCTGACAAAATAGCCATACTGCTGACGGGGAATCCGCAACGGGTATCGGTTCGTGTATTCGGGTAAAATGGTTGTTGTAATGGCCGGATTCATCTTTTGTAAATCGGCCAGGGGCATGGTACTCTGTTTGGCAAACGTTTCGAGGTTGAAATAGCCGCTTACCTGAATGGTGTCGTGTGGAATGGGGTACTCGTAGGTTTCCGCCGTAATACCATGATCGTTCGCATGGTTCATCAGGTAAGCGAACGCAACGAACTGGGGAACATATCCGCGGGTTTCTTTCGGCAGGGCATCGAAGATCGTGTAAAAGGAATCTCCCCCCGACCGTCGCATGGCTCGTTTAACAGCTCCGGGCCCGCAGTTGTAAGCGGCCATCGCCAATTCCCAGTCACCGAAGATGTTGTACAGATCGCGAAGGTATTTGCAGGCGGCTTCGGTTGCCTTGACGGGGTCCATCCGCTCATCTACGTAATCGTCCTGATACAAGCGAAGGTCCCGGCCGGTACCCGGCATAATCTGCCAGAGCCCGCCAGCCCCTGCGCGGGAAATGGCTCGTGGGTTCAGCGCTGACTCAACAATGGACAGGTATTTGAGCTCATCCGGCAAGCCGTACTGGGCCAGCATCCGCTCGTAAAGCGGGAAGAAAAGCGGCATTCGTTCCAGCATCGTTTTGGTCGTGCTGGCTTTGCGGAAGGTAAAATAGTCTACGTAAGCCTGAACCGACTTGTGATAGTTTAACGGAATGCTCTTTTGTAGTTTCGTCAATCGTTCCCGTAACAGGCTGTCGGGTACCGTTGGTACAACGGCAATCGTGTCTTTTTTGACGACCGTAGTATCTGATTGAATCGTAGTATTGGGTCTTTCCGGACTAGCGTGGGCTACGGTCAGCAGCCCCATCACCGCACTTAACAGCCCCAATCTTAACAGGCTACGGCATAGGTAGTTCATATCAATTTCGTCAGTTAGGCTTTACTACGTATAGTCTATAATGTATGCTGCGGGGTATATAATATAGAATGTATATCGTGCGTCCTATATCATATAGTAAATGTTAGCTTAGCTCTCTGGCCAGCGCTACCAGCGCGCCCTCGGCAAAGGGGGGAGCCATCAGTTGTAAGCCAATTGGTAAGCCCTGCCCATCACCCAAACGGTTGTCGGTGCCGTTGGGAATAGATATCGACGGGTAACCGACTACGTTGGCCTGCACCGTGAAAATATCGGCGAGGTACATTTGTAACGGATCATCGTCCGGGCGCTGGCCTGTTTTCTCCCCCAATAGAAACGCGGGTGTTGGCGTTGTGGGAGACAATAAAAAGTCGTACTGCTCAAACAACTGTTCCGTTTCCTGACGAATCAACCGCCGAACTTGCTGTGCCTTGGTGTAATAGGCGTCGTAATAGCTGGCGCTCAGAACAAATGTACCCAGCAAAATCCGTTTACGAACTTCAGCTCCGAATCCTTCCGTCCGGCTTTTTTTGTACAACGACAAAAGGGCCGGCATGGATATGTCTAAAGGTGATGCATTCGTCGATACAGTTCTGTAGCCGTATCGTACACCGTCGAAACGCGAGAGGTTGGATGAGGCTTCGGCCGTTGTCAGGATGTAATAGGTAGGGAGCAGGTATTTAAGCAATGATACATTAACCGGCTCTACTAGATGTCCCGCTTTTCGCAGAACATCTATTTTGGCCAGCGTCGCTTCCCGGATGGACGGATCAACGCCTGAGCTCTCTACCCCGTCGCGCAGGTAGGCAATGCGAAGCGGCCGGTCGGGGAGGGTAGCCTGGGCGTAGGCCGAAACGGGCTGGCTGGATACGGTGCTGTCGAACGCATCGGCACCGGCCATAACTTCAAGAAGCAAAGCGGCATCGTCAACCGTATTGGCAATGGGGCCAATGCAATCGAAAGACGATGCATAGGCAATCAGACCCCAGCGGCTGATGCGCCCGTAGGTAGGCTTGAGGCCCACAACGCCACAGAAAGCAGCGGGCTGACGAACAGAGCCACCCGTATCTGAGCCTATGCTGGCCAGACAAAGCCCTGCCTGTACCGCTACAGCCGAGCCACCACTTGACCCACCAGGTACTCGACTGGTATCGGCCGCATTGAGGACAGGGCCGAAAGCTGAATTCTCGTTCGATGAGCCCATGGCGAACTCATCGCAGTTTTGCCGGCCAATGATAATGACATCTTCGTCGAGCAAGCGTTGAACAGCGGTTGCCGTAAATTGAGCGGTAAAGTCACCTAACATGCGGCTTCCGGCGCGGACCCCGTGCCCGGCATAACTAAGCACATCTTTAATGCCAATAACCATACCGGCCAGTCGTCCAGCGGTACCCGCGGCTATTTTCTGATCGATGGTGTCGGCCTGTTGCAGGGCGTCAACATCGTAGACCTCAGTGAACACGTTGAGGTGACGGTACTCGTCAATGCGGGCAAGGTATTGCTCAACCAATTGACGACAGGTAACGGAGCCGGATTTGATGTCGGCCTGAACGGAGGAAAAGCTACGGTATAGTGTCAAAACAAAGGACGTAACATGAAAACCCTATAAAGCAGAAGCAGACAATCAAGCGGCTCCGGTTCGGGGCTACCTAATTGTCTGCCTATAAAAAGACTAAACTATTTCTCTGACTCTTTCAGACCTTCTTCGATGTTTTCGCGAACGTCTTTGGTTGCGTCTTTGAATTCTTTGATGCCTTTACCAAGTCCCCGTGCTAGTTCGGGAATCTTTTTAGCGCCGAACAATAGGAGCAATGCCAGGAAAATAAAAATCATTTCCTGACCGCCCAAACCCATAAATGCCAAAATGCTTGCCGAAATCATATTTCCTGGGATTTGAATGTATGCAAAATTAACAAAACTCTCTCGTACAATCTATTAAAAGTCGGTGAAACTTACGTGCCAACGTGCTATTTGGTTTCAACACGGATACCGAATAAAGCAAGTTTTATTTGGCCCGCCGGTTGGTCGCTCGTTCAACTGATCGTATTTCTGACGAGATGTTTAAGTTGAAACAACAAACCGGGGTGTTTATACTCATCCAATCTTGATCGTTTTAGGCGTACCCGCGTTTGCTTCGCCGGAATTGGCCACCGTTTGCTCCCATTGACGGAATTTTTCAATATCACTACCCAGCGAACTGAACAGCCAGCCTACCAGCGCAATATCATCGGCAAAGCCCACGATTGGCAGGAGGTCAGGAATAATGTCCAACGGGTTGACAAAGTATAGTAATACGGCTACAATGCTGATCAGGGTTTTCCAGGGCAGCTGGCGATACTCACCCGACGCATAGGCTTTGAGCAAACGGGTAACTACGCCCAACTGGTCTCGGAAGGCCGCAATATTACTGCCTGACAAGCCACCACTTTTGTCCAGTGCCTCTTTCACCAACTGAAAGAGACTTCTGGAATTACGGGCATAGCGTACAGCACCTATGTTGGCTCGTTTAAAAAAAATAGACGTTAAAATACGCGAAATAAGACTACTGTTTGCCATTGTATGTACGGTTGCTGGTCGCTGATCGGAAAAGCAATTACGGGTGAATGTTTGACAAAAAAAACACTGAATAATCTATAAACGTTGTAACCCACCATAAGTTTTAATCCATACACTTTGGTTTGTCTTGGTAGGTAAACGTACTTTTGCGCTGACTAGTTAACCTTTTAATTTCGAATACAGTATGAAAGTTACCGTAGTAGGTGCCGGGGCCGTTGGTGCCACTTGTGCCGACAATATCGTCCGTCGGGAGCTTGCCCACGAGGTTGTGCTTTTAGATATTAAAGAAGGCATCAGCGAAGGCAAATCGCTCGATATGTTGCAGGCGTCGACACTGCTCGACTGCGACATAAAACTGACTGGTTCGACCAACGATTACGAAAAAACAGCCGGTTCGGATGTGGTGGTGATTACCTCGGGCTTGCCGCGTAAACCCGGTATGACCCGCGAAGATCTGATCGGTATCAATGCTGGTATTGTAAAAGGGGTAACGGAAAATATTCTGAAGCACTCGCCCGACGCGATCTTTATCATTATCTCCAACCCAATGGACACCATGACCTACCTGGCGCTCAAATCGTCGGGGTTGCCCAAAAATCGGGTTATCGGTCTGGGTGGCGCACTGGATTCGGCTCGTTTCAAAACATATTTATCGCTGGCGCTGGAGTGTTCACCCAATGATTTGCAGGCTTCTGTAATCGGTGGTCACGGCGATACAACAATGATTCCGTTAACGCGTCTGGCCACCAAAGCTGGCGTGCCCGTCAGTCAGTTTCTGGATGAGGAAACGCTGAAGAAAGTAGCGGCTGATACGATGGTCGGTGGTGCCACGTTAACGGGTCTTATCGGAACATCGGCCTGGTACGCTCCCGGTGCAGCCGGGGCCTACATGGTGGAAGCCATCCTGCGCGATCAGAAACGCATCATTCCATCCTGTGTCTTGCTGGAAGGTGAATATGGTCAGTCAGACATTTGCCTGGGTGTACCCGTTGTGCTGGGCCGCAATGGTTGGGAAGAGATTATTGACTACAAACTAACCGACGAAGAACAGGCGGCATTCAACAAATCAGCGGATGCCGTTCGGAACATGAATGGTGTATTGAGTACGCTGAACATTGGCGTGTAATCATACGCTGTTTCTTTAAAAAAAGAGGCTTCCCATAGATGAGCCTCTTTTTTGCCCGATCCTGCCTATCAGCAGGCAAAAAATAGTAACGTAACCACTAAAAAAAGCCACCTGCCTGCTGACAGATGGCTTTTTTTAGCTTAAAATTACTTCCAGTCGCAATCGGGCGAAAGCCATTCCTGACCGGGGTCGATGGGGGCACCATCGGGTGGGGCAAGGGCAGCGGCTACCGGTATTGAACCAGGATTTGTTTCGTATTGTCCGATCAGCCAGTACAGGTAATCGGGAGTTTTGCCTGAAGATGTTTCAGTGATAGGCGTCCTGCTCGCTGGCAAAACAACCGTTGGTTCGACGGCGTACTGGCTCTTAATTCGCATAATGCCTTCATGAGCGGCTGCCCGAACGGCACCATCCAGCTCTTTATCGACGGCTAATTGCATCAGGCTCTCCAGTACTTTGCGGTGTACCATACGCCGAATCGCTCCGTCGTAGGTGACATCTTTTTTGTTTTGACGATAGCCCTGCGGAGCGCCGTAGGTCGACGTAATCAACTGATCAATAACCTGATCCAGGCTTGGTAATTGACCGTTAACGATCCATCGCTGACTCGCCAGCCGGGCGCAGCGTTCGGGGTTTAACATCAGTCTGAGCGTCATACCGGCCGCGGCTTCGGGCGGGCCCAGTGGGTCGAACGTGATACCGGTATGTCGTTTGAAGACTTCGCGCGGATTTGGATCATACCGAAACGGGCGGGGTGGAATCAGGGCAAGTACGGCTTGCGGTACGGCCAGGAAGCCAGGATTCAGCGTAGACAACAATACGCTCAGAGCCCGGTTCTGCTCTTCTGCCGGAACCGCTGCCAGTACGGCCTGACCGTCTCCCCGTAAAGCATTCGTGTACGTTTGACCGCCCAGTACTTTAGCGGCTGCTTCAACCTGGTATCGATGGAACATGTACATTGGCACAAACACTTCTTCAAGAGTTGCCATGGGCGCGCCAACGGCAATCTTCTTTTCCGTAAAATTTGCCAGCGCTATTTTGCGCACGTCCATCACCCGCTTCAATTCGTCAACGGCATTGGAGCCATTATCCCACAAGTGCGTTCCGGGGTGTGATGAGCCTTCGGGGCGGGCATCCTGATCGGTCAGGAAGGTAAGGCCAGCCTTGTGCATGTCGTTCACCAGTTTGTTCAGCGCCTGCTTCTCATTAGTGCCGCTGGGAAACTGCTCGTAGCCGTAGCGAATGCTCCACTTATCGTAAGCGCCAATGCCTTTGGCGTAGGCGTCGGACAGGTCAATACTGGCCCCTTTTATTTTCGCGACCATGGTAGGGTAGTCCATTACTGATGCCCGCCCGAACCGCTCCGTAGCACCGGGCGCGTTGCCTTCCGTGCTGGCTATGTAATTGTGGGGTAAACCCAGGGTGTGTCCCACTTCATGAGCCGCTAATTGCCGTAAACGATCGAGCGACATGGTCATCATGGGGTCTGATTGGGAAGAGTCCTGTCCGGTTGCGGCAAAGTTGCCAACCAGACCCTGCGCAATCAGGTAATCCTGCCGAACCCGTAATGACCCGAGCGTAACCTTCCCTTTGATAATTTCACCTGTACGCGGATCGCTAATGCTGCCTCCGTACGACCAGCCCCGCGTGGAGCGATGCACCCATTGAACGAGGTTGTAGCGAACGTCCATCGGGTCGGCGTCGGCGGGGAGCAGTTTCACCTGAAACGCATCCTTATAACCAGCCGCTTCAAACGCCTGATTCCACCAGGCCGTCCCTTCCATCAGAGCCGAACGAATAGGTTCGGGTGTGCCGGGATCGATGTAATAGATAATGGGTTTAACGGCTTCGCTGACCGCTGCCGACGGGTCTTTTTTCTCGAGCCGATGCCGGGAAATATACCGCTTCATAATCGGCTGACTAACGGGCGTGGCGTAATCAAAATACTCGATGCCACCGTAGCCAATGCGCGGATCGAATACCCGGGGCTTGTAGTTTTTATCCGGCAGTTGCACAAACGAGTGGTGCTGGTGCATGGTAACAGCCGAAGGCGTTGGCACCACTTCCCGTAAGTAAGCCCCCGGATTATCGCCTGTCAGGGTAATGACCGTTTCGAATTCCGTATTCTGCGGGAATGCTTTGGTGCGGGCCAGATACATTGCGCTCCGGGCTGGATCGAACTTGAATGTACCCTGTTTGGTACGGCTGATGGCCTGCACGGCACCGACGGCATCCTGCATCAGAAACGGGGTTAGATCAATGAGCACCCTGCCGTTCTCTTCGGCTGCAATGTCGAAGCCAGCGTGAACCGATTTCGCAAAGGATTCCTCAACGGCCCTCCGTTCGAGTGGGTCGTTGGTAATGGCGCGGTAGGCATAGTTTGGTTCAATCAGCAACACCTTTGGGCCGCTCCGCTGAAATTTTACGATGTGCTCCTGGCCTAAGCGGCCCCGATCCAATCCAATGTCGTTGGAGCCGACGCCTTGTGCCAGGGTCGGGTAATACAGAAATTCGGCGTCGAAAGCCGCTATTTCAAGCCATACTTTTCCTTTTTTTGCATCCCAGTAGTAGGTCATAAAACCGGGATTGCGTTCCATACCCGTGGTGAAGGTGGCGATGCTGCCTGTTGTTCCGGTTGCGCTGGTGGGCTGGGCAGGAAGTAGATGAGGAACGGCGAGTATTACACAGAAAAAAAAGAGTACCTGTTTTCGCATTGTCAATTGAGGTTGTAATTGACGCTCAAGATACGGCAAAAGCAGTTATAGACGGGTCTATATGATCATAAAAGGATAGCCCGGCCAAACTTTATAGTACGACCGGGCTATTTCGTAAATTTTTCTAAATATGGTTGGCTACCGCAGCCGATCCGAGCCTTTCACTAATTTCTCGTCCCGGCGAATGAAACGATTGGCGAGGGCGTTAAACACCAGCGCTGCGATAATGGCGTAAAAACCAGTTAGAAAAGAACCCTGATCGGATGGGTTTCCGTATTCTTTGCCCGCGTAAAGCGTGCGGTAAAGGATGATCCCCATAATGGCGGTCAGCATGAGTGAGTTTACGGCGCACAGCGCGGTTTGGGTTAACCTGTTTCTAAACTGGAAAATAGCGTAGAAGGCCGTCAATCCGACCAGTGCGATGAGCAGGGCCAGGTACCAGACAGAGTCGATGTAGGTGGTGGGCAATGCTTGAGCGGGTAGACCCGGCTGCGTGGCTACAGATTGTTGGGCTGAATATTGTAAGGCCGTAAGGTGCGCCATTTCCGACGACGTTTTGCCGACTTTTTCCCAAAGAGGGTTGGTTAGCGCAATGCCCATGGCAACGGTAATGAGAAACAAAAATATCGTCTGAACGCGTTGAATCATTGGAGTTAACAGATAGTGAGTAATAAATACCGTATCAGGTATGGCCTGAAATACATACATGAACGGGCAAAAATAGGCCAAAAACGATAGATAATGAAAGCAGATATTCACCTGATGATGACCGCTGATGGTTCGCATACCGCCGTAAATGAAGCATTTGATAAACCTTATCACTCCATTCATGGTGCCTATCAGGAATCGCAACGGGTGTATATTGATGTGGGGCTACTACCCGCGTTCGAAAAATTCCCTGATACTGACCTGCATATCTTCGAAATGGGCTTTGGGACCGGGCTGAATGCCCTGCTGACCGCCCAAGAAGCGCAGGCTCGCCAACACGGTGTGGTATACACCGCTATTGAGGCTTACCCTATGCCAATTGATCAGGCTCGCCAGCTTAATTACGACGAGTTTTTTGGAACAGCTTATCTATCGGCCCTACACGAGTCGGCCTGGAATGAGCCAATTACCCTGAATACCTACTTTACGCTGACGAAGAACGAAGGAAAATTACAGGATTTGCAAACGGCGGAGCGTTTCCATTTGATCTACTTTGATGCGTTTGCCCCCTCGGCTCAGCCTGAACTCTGGGAGCCGGAAATATTCAGTCAACTGGCAGCGCTTCTGTTGCCAGGGGGTATGTTGACTACCTACTGCTCGAAAAGTTACGTGCAACGCAACATGCGGGCGGCCGGACTAATCGTAGAAAAGCACGATGGCCCACTGCACAAACGAGACATACTGCGGGCTATCAAACCGCTGGATCAGCCTATTGAATGATTACGGTGTGCGTTTTTTACCTGTCCCGATTCCAGGGGCTAATTTTATTAGGTACCGAGCGTTATCTGGTAAACAACATACGTATGAATCGTCTGCTTCTCATCGGTGCGGCTTTCGTTCTGATAACGATCACCGCCTTCCGAATCCCACTTCCCCTTGAACCAGCAACGAGCAAGGTCAGGGACGAACCCAAACGCATCAAATGGCTGACGATTCAGGAAGCGTATGCCCTGACCCAAAAGAAGCCGAAGAAATTCGTTGTCGATGTGTATACGGACTGGTGCGGCTGGTGTAAAGTAATGGACCGGGAAACGTTCTCGAAGCCCGCTATTGTCGATTACGTAAACCAGAATTACTACGCTGTCCGATTCAACGCTGAACAAACGGGCGATGTGACCCTGGGCAACCAGACGTTCAAATACATACATGGCGGTAGTCGGGGGGTGCATGAACTGGCCGCAGCGTTGCTGAAAAACCAGATGAGTTACCCAACGACGGTGTTTCTGGACGAGAAATTCAATCTGATTCAGCCGATTCCCGGTTATCTCGAGCCTCGTACGTTTCATCAGATCATAACGTACTTTGGCAAAAATTACCACCAGAAAGAGCCGTTTGATCAGTACAAAGCCGGAACTTACAGAGAGTTCCAATCGGCTCTGACGGCGAGTAAATAAGCATCCAGAAACCAGGAACGCAGAATGAGCGGATCAGTCGGGTTTAAAACGGATTAATCTGTTTTTGCTTTGACAAGCCGCTCAATCTGCGTTCTTATTTTTGCTTATTTTTGTAGCCTTTTATTAACCCAACTGTCATCATGACAAAACGAGTAACTTTTCTTCTCACAACAGCTATTGCGGTCGGCATTATCGCGGCAGTTCCTCAAAAGTTTATCGATCCTCAAAACATGGACTTATCCGTGAAGCCGGGTGATAATTTTTACCAATACGCGAACGGCAACTGGCTGAAAAAAAATACCATTCCTGCTTCTAAAACATCGTGGGGGAGCTTTAATGAGTTACGCGAAAAGAGCCTCGACGCCATGAAGTCGTTGCTCGAGGAAGCCTCCAAAACGTCAACGAAAGGCCGGTTGTACCAGATGGTGGGGGATTATTACGTCAGTGGTATGGATAGCGCTACCATCGAACAGCGGGGTTTCGATCCCATCAAGCCCGATCTTGCCCGTATCGATAAAGTGAACAACAAGGCCGCTTTTCTGGACGAACTGGCTTATCAGCGGACCCAAAGCAATGGCATGTTATTCGGCTTTTTTGTGGGCCAGGATCGCAAGAACGTCACCAAATACCTGCCTCAGTTTAGTCAGGGAGGCACTACGCTGCCCGACCGCGACTACTATTTGAAAAATGACGCCCGCAGCACAAAAATTCGCGATGCCTATCATGACAACCTCACCAAGATGTTTGCCCTGATTGGCGAAGAACCGACGCAGGCTGTGCAGGATGCCGACGTAATCATGCGCGTTGAAACCGCTCTGGCGAAGGCGCAAATGCCCCGGGTTGATCTGCGCGATCCTTACAAAACATACAACAAGTTGCCCGTTAGCGGTTTTTCTAAATTGACACCGGGCATAAATTGGGCGGATCAGTTAACGAAATACGGCGCCAAGGGCCAGGATACGGTTCTGGTGCAGAGCCCGGCATTTTTTCGCTCGCTCGATAGTCTGATTGCCGCAACGCCTATCGAAGAACTGCGTACGTATATGCGCTGGAATATTCTGAAAGGATCGGCCCCTTATCTGAGCGACGCATTCGTAAAGCAAAACTTTGCCTTCTCACGCGTACTAACCGGCCAGAAAGAGCAAACGCCCCGCTGGCAGCGTGTCAGCAGTCTGATTGATGGCTCCCTGGGTGATTTGTTAGGTCAGCTTTACGTTCAGAAATACTTCAAGCCTGAAGCCAAACAGCGCATGCTGACCCTGGTCGACAACCTGGAGGCTTCTTACAAAGAGCATATCAAAAACCTCGACTGGATGAGCGAGGATACCAAGAAAAAAGCCATGACGAAGCTTCTGTCGTTCAGACGCAAGATTGGCTACCCTGATAAGTGGAAAAGTTATGAGGGTGTAGTCATTAACCGCGATGACTATTATGGCAACGTAAAATCGGCGGGTAAATGGTCGTATAACTACATGATTAACCGGCTGGGCAAACCCGTTGACAAAACAGAGTGGGGCATGACTCCCCCAACGGTTAATGCGTATTACAATCCGGTCAATAACGAAATCGCTTTTCCGGCAGCTATTCTGCAATTTCCGTTCTTTGATTTCGATGCTGACGATGCCATCAACTATGGCGGTATCGGTGCCGTAATTGGCCACGAAATGACGCATGGCTTTGATGACTCCGGTCGGCAGTATGATGCCGATGGAACCCTTCGCGATTGGTGGACGAAAACAGATGCGGAAAATTTCAAAAAACGTGCTGATCAGGTAAAGGAGCAGTTTTTCGGGTTCAAAGTTCTCGACTCAATTAAAGTGAATGGCCAACTGACGCTTGGTGAAAACCTCGCCGATCTGGGTGGACTAGCCATTGCCTATGATGCATTCAAGAAAACAGCTCAAGGCAAATCGAGCGGGAAGAAAAGTCAGATTGACGGCTTTTCCCCCGATCAGCGGTTCTTTCTTTCGTGGGCTCAGGTATGGCGCATTAACGTTCTACCCGAAACCGAAGCGCAGCTCATCATGACCGATCCTCACGCACCGGGTCTGTATCGTTGCAATGGGCCACTGTCCAACATCAATGCCTGGTATCAGGCGTTCAATGTTCAACCTGGCGATAAAATGTACAAAAAGCCGGAAGACCGCATTAAGGTCTGGTAAACAAGCTGGTCCAAACGGCTCCGGCTGTCTGCCGACGAAACGTTGTAAATGAGTTTTTAGACAATAGCTCTGCTCAAAAGCACGATGTTCCGTCGTTGGACAGCCGGAGGTTATCCAAGCCATCAACTATCCTAAACCTCCCGATCATGAAAACATCCCTACTGCTTGTTTCCTTACTCACTGTAGGTTCAGCCTGCCAGACAAAGCCAAAACAGGAGACCCAGACTGTTTCAGCCAATGCGACAGAGGATAGTGCAGCAAGTCTGGCAAAACGCCCCGGCCCGGATACACCCCGATCGGCGGCAGATCGCTTGGTACGAGCTCTGTATTTTGAGCATAACAAGACCGAGAACCCGATGCGGGAGACAAAAGATCGGGTGCTGATTGATCAGTTTTTTGCCAAATCAACAGCCGATCTTATCTGGAATGACGCAAAAAAAAAGCCGGGTAAACTAAACCGGACAAAAATAAATTTACTCTACAACAAACCGGATGCGGCCGTAAAAAAGACGTGGGTGTTGCCCGCAGTTGTCGGTGGATCAAAGGCCATTGTTTATGTAACGTTTGAAAATCAGGCTAAGCCAGAAGAGATTAGAGTGGATATGCAACAAATAGCCGGGCGGTGGCGAATCACCGAAATTCAGTACCCAGACGGCAAGTTATTGACCCAATTGGTAAGTGAATAGGCAAACCAACTAAATTATTTTTGTGGCATGTGTTGACAACACCATAAAAACGTGTAATTTTGCAACTCCAAACCGGAAACGGGGCGGAAATTGTTCTTTAACAGTGTCTTGGGGAGTTTCCAGAGTGGCCAAATGGATCAGACTGTAAATCTGCTGGCGTACGCCTTCGGAGGTTCGAATCCTCCACTCCCCACTATTTAGCAACAAAACACCCAGCTAATTATACATTTTGCTTGGTATTCGATGCTAAGTTCGCGGAAGTAGCTCAATTGGTAGAGCGATAGCCTTCCAAGCTATAGGTTGCGGGTTCGAGACCCGTCTTCCGCTCAGTTGATTACACACTGTTGAAAACAAGCCGTTATAGCTCAGTGGTAGAGCACTTCCTTGGTAAGGAAGAGGTCCGGGGTTCAAATCCCCGTAACGGCTCGAGACTTCTTCTGTGGAGTCTTTTTGACGGGGCCGCCCGTGCGGTTTCAAGCCAAAGCAATGTCAACCTTATCAGGGAGATATTGTGCGGCTTAATTTACGTTCAGCGAGTTCATCCAATAACAAAAACAGTTCACAATAGCGTTTTAAAAACATGGCAAAAGAGAATTTTGACCGCTCGAAACCGCACGTAAACATCGGTACGATTGGTCACGTTGACCACGGTAAAACGACGCTGACGGCTGCCATTACGAAAGTGCTGGCCGAAAAGGGTCTAGCAGCGGTACGGGACTTTTCATCGATCGATAACGCTCCAGAAGAAAAAGAGCGTGGTATCACCATCAATACATCGCACGTTGAATACTCAACGACGAACCGTCACTATGCACACGTTGACTGCCCAGGTCACGCCGACTATGTGAAAAACATGGTAACTGGTGCTGCCCAAATGGACGGTGCTATCCTAGTGGTAGCTGCTACAGACGGACCAATGCCACAAACACGTGAGCACATTCTGCTTGCCCGTCAGGTAGGTGTTCCTCAATTAGTCGTGTTCATGAATAAAGTGGACATGGTTGATGATCCAGAACTTCTCGAACTCGTTGAAATGGAAATCCGCGAGTTGTTGAGTTTCTACAACTTCGACGGCGACAATATTCCAGTTATTCAAGGTTCTGCTCTTGGTGGTCTGAACGGCGATGCGAAATGGGTTAGCACAATCGAAGAGTTAATGCAGAGCGTGGATGATTTTATCCCCCTGCCTCCTCGTATGACGGAGCTTCCATTCCTTATGCCTGTAGAGGACGTATTCTCGATCACGGGTCGTGGTACAGTAGCTACGGGTCGTATCGAACGGGGTATCATCAACTCGGGTGAGCAAGTTGAAATCCTGGGTATGGGTGCTGAAAACCTGAAATCAGTTGTAACAGGTGTTGAAATGTTCCGGAAAATTCTGGACCGTGGAGAAGCTGGTGACAACGTGGGTCTTCTGCTCCGTGGTATTGAAAAAACCGATATCCGTCGTGGTATGGTTATTTGTAAGCCAGGTTCAGTAACTCCTCACTTGAAGTTCAAAGCTGAAGTGTATGTACTGTCGAAAGAAGAAGGTGGTCGTCACACACCTTTCTTCAACAAGTACCGCCCACAGTTTTACTTCCGTACCACAGACGTAACCGGCGAAATTACACTGCCAGCCAACGTTGAAATGGTAATGCCTGGTGATAACATCACGATTGAAGTAAGTCTGATCAACAAAATCGCTATGGAAAAAGGTCTTCGCTTCGCTATTCGTGAAGGTGGCCGTACCGTAGGTGCTGGTCAGGTAACGGAAATCCTCGACTAAGGTAAATATCTCAGAACAAGTGCATTTCTTAACAGAAATGCACTTGTTTTTTTAATAATAGTTCGTACTTTTGCAGTCCGTTTCAGAGCACGCTGTCTCGGTCATTTTAGCAAAAAATCATAAACGGGTGTAGTTCAAGGGTAGAATAGCGGTCTCCAAAACCGTTGATGGGAGTTCGAATCTCTCCACCCGTGCAAATCCTTTACTTTACGATGGACAAGTTTATATCGTTTCTGAAAGCCTCTTGGGAGGAAGTTCAGCACAACGTGACTTGGCCCAAATTCAGCGATCTGCAATCCAGTTCAACGCTGGTACTGGTAGCATCGCTGATTTTTGCGCTATTGGTCGGTCTGATAGATTTAGTATTTGAGAACGGGCTGAACGCGTTTTATCAGTCATTCTAAATTGATTCACGAAAAGGCGTTTGTACGATCTTTTATTGATCAGACAAACCGACGTTCGTAGATCGTAACGAGGCCGCCCACGCGGTTCTAAATCACAACATGAGCGTAAACGGCATACAATGGTACGTCATACGGGCCGTGTCGGGGCAGGAGAAGAAAATTAAATCTTACCTCGATAACGAAATTATCCGACAAAAATTGGACGAAGTAATTCCGCAGGTACTTATTCCGGCGGAAAAAGTGTACGAAATGCGTAACGGCAAAAAGCGCGTTCGGGAAAAATCATTTTTCCCTGGCTACATTTTGATTTCGGCTGATCTGGGTAATAACCGGGCGCTGGATATGATTTTGAACATGCCTGGCGTACTGGGTTTCTTAGGCAACGCGCAGGTAGGAACGACGTCAAAAGTACCCGTACCTCTTCGGCAAGCTGAAGTAAACCGTATCCTGGGTAAAGTACATGAAGAAGCGCAGGAAGTGGCTGTGCCGACCATTGCTTACATCAAGGGTGAATCCGTAAAAGTTGTCGATGGCCCCTTTGGTGGTTTCATTGGTACAGTAGAAGAAGTATTTGACGACCGGAAGAAAGTGAACGTCGTTGTAAAAATATTTGGCCGGAATACACCGGTAGAACTCAGTTACGCGCAAGTAGAAAAGGAAATCTGATTGAAATCAGGTTCCGTGACCGGACGTCCTATGCTTCCCTCAGAGGATAAACGGTCAGAACAAGTTGGTTTGCCATGAAGAAAACTGGACCGGTTATGTGACTAACTCCCAGGAGACGTAAGGGCAAATCGTAACTCAATTATCACAATGGCAAAAGAAGTAGGTGGCTACGTAAAGCTGCAAGTCAAAGGCGGGCAAGCCAACCCCTCTCCTCCGATCGGTCCGGCTCTGGGTTCCAAGGGTTTAAATATCATGGAATTCTGTAAGCAATTTAACGGCCGGACACAGGATAAAATGGGTACGGTGCTTCCTGTTCTGATTACGTATTACAAGGATAAATCCTTCGATTTCGTAATCAAAACTCCGCCCGCACCGATTCTGCTGTTGGAAGCAGCGAAGCTGAAAGGCGGCTCTGCTCAACCAAACCGCAACAAAGTAGGCTCTGTATCTTGGGAGCAAATTCGGACCATCGCGGAAACAAAGATGCCCGATTTGAACGCCTTTACGGTGGAGTCAGCAATGAAGCAGGTGGCCGGTACGGCCCGCAGCATGGGAATCACGGTGACGGGCACAGCGCCCTTCGATAACTAAAAGACTTGCCGAAGCAAACACAGACATGGCTAAGTTAACGAAAAAACAAAAGGAAGCTCAATCGAAATACGATGCTGCTAAAGAATACTCCCTCCACCAGGCGGCCGAGATTCTGAAAGACATCTCGTATACGAAATTTGATGCTTCTGTGGATATTGACGTTCGGCTGGGCGTCGACCCGCGTAAAGCTGACCAGATGGTTCGTGGCGTTGCCACATTACCACATGGTACAGGTAAAACGGTTCGCGTTCTGGTGCTTTGCACCCCGGACAAGGAGAACGAAGCGAAAGAAGCTGGTGCAGACTATGTTGGTCTGGATGAGTATATTCAGAAGATCGAGCAAGGCTGGACAGACATCGATGTAATCATCACGATGCCTAGTGTTATGGCTAAAGTTGGTCGTCTGGGTAAAGTGCTTGGCCCACGTGGATTGATGCCAAACCCGAAATCGGGTACGGTAACGCCCGATGTTGCTAAAGCGGTTCGCGAGGTAAAGGCCGGTAAAATCGACTTTAAAGTTGACAAGCAGGGCGCTATCCATACCAGTATTGGTAAAGTGTCGTTTACGCCAGAAAAACTGGCTGAAAACGCGCAGGAAATCATTGCTACACTGTTGCGTCTGAAGCCTTCGTCGGCTAAGGGAACGTATGTGAAAACAATTAACCTGTCGAGTACGATGAGTCCGGGAGTAACGATCGATAAAGGCACAGTAGCCGGAATTTAAGCCATGAAGCGCGAGGACAAAGGAGCAATTATTGAGGAATTAGCTGGAAAGTTCCAGACAATTCCCTTCTTCTACATCACGGAAGCCAATGGCATGACGGTTGCTGAAACAAACAACCTCCGTCGGATGTGTTTTGAGCAGGGGATCGAGTACAAAGTGGTGAAAAACACATTCATCAAAAAAGCGCTCGAGACTCTGGATACGGATTATACCCCGTTCAACGATACGGTATTGCATGGCCAGTCAGCTGTAATGTTTCACGCTGAAAATGGCAAAGCACCCGCTAAGCTCATCAAGGAGTTCCGTAAAACGAACGACAAGCTGCAACTGAAAGCTGCATCTATTGATTATAGCTTGTTCATTGGTGCTGAACAACTTGACACGCTCATCGCACTGAAGAGCAAAGAAGAGTTGATCGGCGAAATCATCGGTCTGTTGCAGTCGCCTGCGAAAAACGTCATCTCGGCGTTGCAAAGTGGTGGCAACAAACTGGCCGGTATCCTCAAAACGCTGTCGGAGCGTGAGGAAGCAGCTTAGCTGTAGGACGAACATTCTGTTCGTTAATCCGATAACTATTTAAATCGTGGACAAGATGTCTGCGTTACAAAATCGTATCACAACCAAATAAAAAAAATACTACAATGGCAGATTTGAAAGCGTTCGCGGAGCAGCTTGTAAGCCTGACAGTTAAAGAAGTTAACGAGTTAGCTACTATCCTGAAGGATGAGTACGGTATCGAACCAGCTGCTGCTGCTCCAGTAATGGTAGCCGGTGGAGCCGGCGGTGGCGATGCTGCTCCAGCTGCTGCTGAGAAAACTTCGTTCGACGTTGTTCTGAAGTCGGCTGGTGCTGCTAAACTAGCTGTCGTGAAATTGGTGAAAGACCTGACAGGTCTGGGTCTGAAAGAAGCTAAGGAATTAGTTGATACAGCGCCTAAGCCAGTTAAAGAAGGTGTAAGCAAAGACGAAGCAGAAGCTCTTCGTAAGCAACTTGAAGAAGCTGGTGCTGAAGTAGAAGTTAAGTAAGCAGATAGCTCTTTCGCATATCGCTCCAGGCAGGGGAGGCCAGACCAACGTCTGGTCTTTTCCTGTTTGGAGACTTTTTGTCTAAGCTATTGCAAAAGACAAACTAATTTATATTGCCTTATGTTGTCTATTTACGCTCCTTGGGTCGGGTGACACCCGGAGCCTGAATAGCCGCTTAGTTCGAGTGCCGTCGCAAATCTTCGCAACGCACTCATTGAGAATCGGTTACGCAACTAAACGAAGCACAATCTTGGCGACAAACGCGAAAATCAGTACGCGCAAAAATTTTGCGACGATTCAGCCAGTGATTGGGTATCCAGATTTCTTGGATATTCAAGTAAAATCCTTCAAAGATTTTTTCCAGCTTGATACGCCCTCTAACCAACGGTCGGAAGAAGGGTTGTTCAAAGTTTTTCAGGAAAACTTTCCCATTTCTGACTCCCGCGAGAATTTCAAGCTGGAGTTCATCGATTATCTGGTTGATCCTCCTAAATACTCGGTAGACGAGTCTATTGACCGGGGTTTGACGTATTCGGTGCCTTTGAAAGCGAAACTGCGCCTTACGAACAATGACCCTGATAACGAGGACTTTGAAACGATCGAGCAGGAAGTTTTCTTAGGAAACATTCCGTACATGACCGAAAAAGGGTCGTTCGTTATAAACGGAGCCGAACGGGTGATTGTTTCTCAATTACACCGTTCACCGGGTGTGTTCTTCTCCATGAGCAAGCACACAAACGGCACAAAACTTTACTCAGCCCGGATCATCCCGTTTAAAGGTTCCTGGATTGAGTTTTCGACTGACGTTAACAATGTCATGTACGCGTATATCGACCGGAAGAAGAAATTTCCGGTTACAACGCTGTTGCGGGCTATTGGTTTCGGGTCAGATAAAGACATTCTGGACTTGTTCGGTTTGTCGGAAGAGGTACCGGCAACGCCAGCAAATTTGAAGAAGGCCATCGGTCGTCGATTAGCGGCTCGGGTACTACGCACGTGGACGGAAGATTTCGTAGATGAGGATACGGGCGAGGTGGTGTCGATCAGTCGGAATGAGGTGCTCTTAGAGCGTGACTCAGCTATTTCGGCAGATGACATTGATGTAATCACGGAATCGGGTCAGAAGTCTGTCATCCTGCACAAGGAGGACATGAACATGGCTGATTACAATATTATTTATAACACGCTGCAGAAAGATAGCTCCAACTCTGAAAAAGAGGCCGTTGAGCAAATTTATCGGCAGCTCCGGAACGCGGATGCTCCTGATGAGCAGACTGCTCGTGAGATCATCCAAAGCTTGTTCTTCTCGGATAAACGGTATGACCTTGGCGATGTGGGCCGTTACCGGATCAATAAAAAACTCGGTCTTGACATTTCGTCGGACATGAAGGTGTTGACTACGGAAGATATTGTATCGATCGTGAAGTACCTGATTGGTCTGATTAACTCGAAAGCCGTTGTCGATGACATTGACCACCTGAGCAACCGACGTGTTCGGACAGTAGGTGAGCAGTTATATGCACAGTTTGGTGTTGGTCTGGCTCGTATGGCCCGGACAATCAAAGAACGGATGAACGTGCGGGATAATGAGGACTTCAAGCCTGTTGACCTGATTAATGCCCGGACGCTGTCGTCAGTTATCAACTCGTTCTTTGGTACAAACCAGTTGTCGCAGTTTATGGACCAAACCAACCCATTGGCTGAAGTAACGCATAAGCGTCGGATGTCAGCACTGGGGCCCGGCGGTCTATCGCGTGAACGGGCTGGCTTCGAGGTTCGTGACGTACACTACACGCACTACGGTCGTCTGTGTACCATCGAAACTCCGGAAGGTCCGAACATTGGTCTGATTTCGTCGCTTTGCGTTTACGCGAAGATCAACAGCATGGGCTTTATCGAAACGCCTTACCGGATTATCGAAAACGGTAAAGTATCGATGGAGAAACCCGTGATGTATCTGACGGCTGAAGAAGAAGATACGCACTACATCGCGCAGGCAAATGCCGACATCGATAAGAAAGGGAATTTCCTGGTTGATCGATTGAAAGCTCGTTTTGAAGGTGATTTCCCGATTGCTGAGCCGCAGAACGTAACCTTTATGGATATTGCTCCGAACCAGATTGTATCGGTAGCGGCCTCCATGATTCCCTTCCTCGAACACGATGATGCTAACCGTGCCCTGATGGGCTCGAACATGCAGCGTCAGGCAGTACCACTTCTGCGTCCTGAAGCTCCCATCGTGGGCACAGGTTTGGAAGGTCGTGTGGCTGTCGATTCTCGGACACTGGTTATTGCTGAAGCTGATGGCGTGATTGAATTGGTCGATGCCACCAAAATTGTTGTCCGGTACAACCTTGATGAAGATCAACTGGCTGTTACGTTCGACGAAGACCGGAAAACATACAACCTGATCAAGTTCCGCCGTACCAACCAGGATACCTGCATCAACATTCGCCCAACTGTTCTGAAAGGACAGAAGGTGAAAAAAGGTGATGTGCTTTGCGAAGGTTATGCGACGCAGGCTGGTGAACTGGCGCTGGGCCGGAATATGAAGGTCGCCTTTATGCCCTGGCAGGGTTACAACTTCGAGGATGCTATCGTGATTTCGGAGCGTGTTGTGCGCGAAGACATCTTCACGTCGATCCACATTGAAGAGTTCGAATTGGAAGTTCGTGATACGAAACGGGGCGAAGAGGAATTAACCTCTGAAATTCCAAACGTAAGCGAAGAAACGGTTCGTAACCTCGATGAGAACGGTATCGTGCGCGTCGGTACAGAAGTGAAAGAAGGTGATATCCTGATTGGTAAGATTACACCGAAAGGGGAAAGCGATCCGACACCGGAAGAGAAACTTCTCCGCGCCATCTTTGGTGACAAAGCCGGTGATGTGAAGGATGCTTCTAAGAAAGCACCACCATCCCTGAAAGGTGTTGTTATCGATACCAAGCTGTTTGCCCGTCCGGCTAAGGAAGACCGGGGTAAGCACAAAGACGAAGTAAAAGCGCTGATGAAGAAATATGGCCGTGAGTTGAATGACTTCCGCGCCCGTATGATCGACAAATTAGTGCTGTTGTTGGATGGCAAAACCAGCGCGGGTGCCAAACACAAGTTTGGTGATGAAATTGTGAGCAAAGGAGTAAAGTATAACCGGAAGAACATTACGGATAACTTATTCCCGGATCGCAATGCTTACCGCGATGAAAGCAGCTATGCTGTACCTGAAGAAGCCAACCTGTTGGCCGACATGAACCTTGAGGGCTGGACGGAAGATGAAAAACTGAACCAGATGCTTGTTACGCTCATCAAGAGTTACAACAATCGTCGCAGTGAAATCACCGGTCGGTTCAAGCGGGAACGCTTCACACTTGAGGTTGGTGACGAACTACCGGCTGGCATCGTGAAACTGGCTAAAGTTTACATTGCCAAGAAACGTAAGCTGAAAGTAGGGGATAAAATGGCTGGTCGTCACGGTAACAAAGGGGTTGTTGCCCGGATTGTACGTGATGAAGATATGCCGTTCCTCGAAGATGGTACGAAAGTTGACATTGTCCTGAATCCGCTTGGCGTACCGTCTCGGATGAACATCGGACAGATCTACGAAACTGTACTGGCCTGGGCTGGTCAGAAACTGGATCGGAAGTACGCAACGCCAATTTTCGATGGCGCTACCGAACAGCAGGTTGCTGATGAGCTGAACGAAGCTGGTTTGCCATCGTTTGGCCGCACATACCTCTACAATGGTCTGACGGGAGAGCGTTTTGATCAGGCTGTAACGGTCGGTATCATTTACATGCTTAAACTCGGTCACTTAGTAGACGATAAAATGCACGCCCGGTCAATCGGACCCTACTCGCTCATTACGCAGCAGCCGCTGGGTGGTAAAGCGCAGTTCGGTGGTCAGCGTTTCGGTGAGATGGAAGTATGGGCGCTGGAAGCTTTCGGTGCATCGCATATCCTGCAGGAAATTCTGACGGTAAAATCCGATGACGTAGTCGGTCGTGCGAAAGCATACGAGGCAATCGTGAAAGGTGAAAATCTACCGAAGCCAAATATTCCTGAGTCGTTCAACGTACTCGTACACGAGCTGCGTGGTCTGGCACTTGAAATTACACTAGAGTAAGTGGTTTGAGGTTCGCAGTTCTTGTTTGTTTGGCGTCAGCCAATGACAAACCAGGAACTGCGAACTACAGGCTATTCGTTTAAAACCTATAATCTCCAACCAATGTCGTTCAAAAAGAACAAGAAACTCAACAGCGACTTTGCCAGTGTGACGATCAGTCTGGCATCGCCGGAGTCTATTTTGGAGAGTTCCTACGGCGAGGTAACACAGCCGGAGACGATCAACTACCGGACCTACAAACCCGAAATGGGCGGCTTGTTTTGCGAGCGTATTTTCGGACCTGTAAAGGACTGGGAATGCCATTGCGGCAAATACAAGCGGATTCGCTACAAAGGCATTATTTGTGACCGTTGTGGCGTTGAAGTAACCGAAAAGAAAGTACGCCGGGAGCGTATGGGCCACATCGAACTGGTGGTGCCTGTTGCGCACATCTGGTACTTCCGCAGCTTGCCGAACAAAATTGGTTATCTGTTGGGCCTTTCGACTAAAAAACTCGATCAGGTTATCTACTACGAACGTTACGTAGTCGTTCAGCCTGGCGTAAAAGCCGAGGATGGTATCAACCAACTCGACTTCCTGACCGAAGACGAGTATCTGGATATTATTGACAAACTGCCGGGTAACAACCAACATCTGGACGACAAAGACCCTAACAAATTCATCGCAAAGATGGGGGCAGAAGCGCTGGAGATGTTGTTATCGCGGGTAGAGTTAGACGAACTGTCGTATTCATTGCGTCATGCAGCGGCTACTGACACGTCGCAACAACGGAAAGCGGAGGCACTGAAACGGCTGAAGGTCGTTGAAGCGTTCCGGGAGGCAAACGGCCGTATTGAGAACCGTCCTGAATGGATGGTGATTAAGATGGTACCGGTCATTCCACCCGAACTACGCCCACTCGTCCCCTTGGATGGCGGTCGTTTTGCTACGTCCGATCTGAACGATCTGTATCGTCGGGTTATTATCCGGAACAACCGGTTAAAGCGACTTATCGAAATCAAGGCCCCCGAAGTAATTCTCCGTAACGAAAAGCGGATGTTGCAGGAGGCTGTTGATTCGCTGTTCGACAACTCACGT
This sequence comes from Spirosoma lituiforme, assembly GCF_054776635.1. NCBI lineage: Bacteria > Pseudomonadati > Bacteroidota > Cytophagia > Cytophagales > Cytophagaceae > Spirosoma > Spirosoma lituiforme. The sequence continues at coordinate 88,772 of NZ_BAAHBO010000003.1, read as the reverse complement.
AAGGTGAATGCCGTTCGTTCGGAGGGTAACCGTGCGCTGAAGTCGTTGTCGGACATGTTAAAAGGTAAGCAAGGCCGTTTCCGGCAGAACTTACTTGGTAAGCGTGTGGATTACTCGGGTCGTTCGGTTATCGTCGTTGGTCCTGAATTGAAGCTCCACGAATGTGGCTTGCCGAAGGACATGGCAGCCGAATTGTTCAAACCGTTTGTTATTCGCAAACTGATTGAGCGGGGTATCGTGAAAACGGTGAAGTCGGCTAAGAAAATCGTTGACCGGAAAGACCCTGTTATCTGGGATATTCTGGAGAATGTACTGAAAGGTCATCCCGTTCTGCTGAACCGGGCTCCAACGCTTCACCGTCTTGGTATTCAGGCGTTCCAGCCAAAACTGATTGAGGGTAAAGCCATTCAGCTGCACCCACTCGTCTGTACCGCCTTCAACGCTGACTTTGATGGTGACCAGATGGCCGTTCACGTGCCGCTGGGCCAGGAAGCCGTGCTCGAAGCGTCGCTGCTGATGCTGGCGTCGCACAACATCCTGAACCCTGCCAACGGTGCCCCTATTACGGTACCATCGCAGGACATGGTATTGGGTTTGTATTATGTAACGAAAGGACGTAAGAGCATTCCTGAATATCCGATTGTTGGTGAAGGCATGACATTCTATGGTACCGAAGAAGTAATTATTGGTATCAACGAGGGTCGTGTATCCAAGCACGCCAACATCAAGTGCCGGGTGAAAGTCCGGGACGAGAATGGCGATCTGGTTTACAAAATCATCGACACCGTTGCCGGTCGGTTATTATTTAACCAAGCTGTTCCTGAAGAAGTTGGATACATTAATGAGTTGCTGACGAAGAAGAAACTTCAGCAGATCATTGCCCTCATCTTCAAGATTTCGGGTGGTGCCCGTACGGCTCAGTTCCTGGACGAAATCAAAGAACTAGGCTTCCAGATGGCGTTTAAAGGCGGTCTTTCCATCGGTTTGAGCGACATCATGATTCCTGAAGCAAAACAGGGTCTGGTTGAAGAAGCGAAAACCGAAGTACAGTCCGTTTGGGATAACTACCTGATGGGTCTGATTACGGAGAACGAACGCTACAACCAGGTTATTGACATCTGGACACGGGTGAACTCCCGTCTGACAGAGACGCTGATGAAGCAGCTCGAAGCAGATCAGGGTGGTTTCAACTCCATTTACATGATGATGCACTCGGGAGCCCGCGGTTCCCGTGAGCAGATTCGTCAGTTGGGTGGTATGCGTGGTCTGATGGCCAAGCCTCAGAAAAATCTGCAGGGTTCTGTTGGTGAGATCATTGAAAACCCAATTCTGTCGAACTTCAAAGAAGGTCTTGACGTACTGGAGTACTTTATCTCCACACACGGTGCGCGGAAAGGTCTGGCCGATACAGCGTTGAAAACAGCTGATGCCGGTTACCTGACCCGTCGTCTGCATGACGTAGCCCAGGATGTAATCATCAGTGAAGACGATTGTGGTACCCTTCGTGGCCTGCAAGTGTCGGCACTGAAAGACAATGAAGATATCGTTGAGCCGCTGTCAGAACGTATTTTGGGCCGTACCACGGTTCACGATATTTATGATCCGCTCTCGAAAGAACTGATCGTTGCTTCGGGTGAGCTGGTAACAGAAGAAGTTGCCGCCCATATCGATGAAACGAGCATCGAAACGGTCGAAATACGTTCGGTATTAACCTGCGAATCCCGTCAGGGTGTGTGTGCCAAGTGTTATGGCCGTAACCTGGCTTCGGGCCGCATGGTAGACATTGGTGAAGCGGTGGGCGTAATTGCCTCGCAGTCGATTGGTGAGCCAGGTACGCAGTTAACGCTTCGTACATTCCACGTAGGGGGTACGGCTTCGAACATTGCCGTTGATGCATCGATCAAAGCGAAATTCGATGGGTTGATTGAGTTCGAAGAAATGCGGACGGTTCAGTCGGAAGACAACGAAGGGAACCCACAAACGATCGTAATGGGTCGCTCGGGTGAAGTTCGGATTGTGAATCCAAATGATCGTAGCGTTGTGCTCATCAGCAACAACGTACCATATGGTGCATTCCTGCGGGTTAAAGATGGCGACATGGTGAAAAAGGGCGACGATATTTGCGCCTGGGATCCATACAACGCCGTTATCCTGTCCGAACTGACGGGTACGCTGAACTTTGATGCCATTGAAGATGGTATCACGTATCGTGAAGAATTTGATGAGCAGACTGGTTTCCAGGAGAAAGTTATCATCGAAAGCCGCGATAAAGCCAAGAACCCAGCCATTGTTGTACAAGGCACAACGACCTTAACGTTGCACTTGCCCGATAACGACGGTGGTCCATTACAGAAGAGCTATAACCTTCCGGTTGGATCTCGTCTGGTGGTGAAGGAAGGCCAGAAAATTAAAGCTGGTCAGCCGCTGGCGAAGATTCCGCGTAACGTCGGTAAAACACGTGACATCACAGGTGGTCTGCCACGGGTAACGGAATTGTTCGAAGCACGTAACCCATCAAACCCAGCTGTCGTCAGCGAAATCGATGGCGTTGTTACCTACGGAGCAATCAAACGGGGTAACCGTGAAATCTTCATTGAGTCGAGAGACGGAACCAAGAAGAAATATCTGGTCCCTCTGTCGAAGTTCATCCTGGTACAGGACAATGACTTTGTCCGGGCTGGTGCTCCTCTGTCGGATGGTGCCATTACACCAAGTGACATCCTGGCCATCAAAGGACCAACGGCTGTTCAGGAGTACCTGGTTAATGAAATTCAGGAAGTTTACCGTCTGCAAGGGGTGAAAATCAACGATAAGCACATCGAAGCCATTGTTCGGCAGATGATGCAGAAAGTGGAAATCATCGACTCAGGCGATACCAACTTCCTCGAAGGTCAGGTTGTTGACAAGTGGTCTTTCCGCGAAGAGAACGATAAAGTTCTGGACGCTAAAGTGGTTATGGACGCTGGCGATTCGCCAAACGTCAAACCAGGGCAAATCATCACGAGTCGCCAGCTGCGCGATGAAAACTCCGGTCTGAAACGTCGCGATATGGCCCTGGTGACCGTTCGGGATGCGATGGCTGCTGTTTCTCAACCAACGCTGATGGGTATCACGCAATCGTCGCTGGGTACGGATAGTTTCATCTCGGCCGCTTCCTTCCAGGAAACGACGAAAGTACTGAGTGAAGCCTCGATTCGTGGCAAACGCGATGTGCTGGATGGGTTGAAAGAAAATGTAATCGTTGGTCACCTAATTCCGGCCGGTACGGGTCTCCGTCGTTATCAAACGGCGATTGTTGGCTCGAAAGAGGAACTAGAAACGATTACCGAATCGCGCGAACAGTACGCTCGCAGCAAGAAAAAAGCTACGGTCTAACCGTTCAGCAATAAGCGGTATAAAAATGCCCCAGCTAGAAATGGCTGGGGCATTTTTTGTGTTATCATCTTCTTAATAAGTAAACATGGCGACTAAGGTGGTACAAAGTTGCTGACTAACTGCATCACCTAACTGACCGATCTTTTTCAATAAGCGTGACTTGTCTATCGTTCTGACCTGATCCAAGGCCACTTGCCCATCTCGCCCATCGAATTGACAATCAACTCGTGTAGGATATGGTTTTTGGGTGCTGGTCAATGGTGCAATGATAACTGTGTTCAAGTATCTATTGACCGGATCAGGTGATATGATGACACAAGGGCGAGTTTTTGCAATTTCGCTGCCTTTTGTTGGATCCAGAGAAACCAACCATACATCAAACCGATTTACTACCACTGCCATTCGTCTTGATCAAAATCATTCGACATATCCTCAAACAAATCGTTACCGGGCGTGTGGCCAGCTTCTGAAGCTTTCCGAAATAGGTCGTCCCAGCCGGCCCGTGGATTTGATTCGATCGGACGAAGAACAATGGCGCCATCCCTGACCTGTAAATCAGCTTCGTTCTCAATACCTGTTTGCTGAAGCAAGGTGCGGGGGAGGATGATACCTTGCGAATTCCCGATACGGCGAATGTTAACGTGCATGGCTGTTTTTTTGTTATAACAAAAGTATAACAAAGTAGAAGAAAATAAAATTGCGGTGGTATTCTTCATGCAGCGTATTTATGAAAACAGCTACCGCATCAACTCATCAACCGTGATGCTCAAATAATACAGTCCACCGATTCGGGCCAGGCCATACCCCTGGGCATAGTACTGATTGATTACGTTTGTGCCGCCCAGCTTAACGATAGATTTGAACGTGGGTACTCTATACGATACCTGTGCATCAAGGCTTGTCCAGGACGGTAGCCAGATATCGCCCGCTGTCGTGCCCTGCTCCACCCACATTCTATCTGTCCAGCGGTAGGTTACCGTGGCTCCGAGTTGGTTCGTCAGACGTGCGTTGCCAAGTGTCAGGTTATACCGGTTTTCGGGTGAAATAAAGAAGTTGCGCCCTTTTTGCGATACTTCAGGATTACTCATCTTCCGTTTTATGATGGGTACACCCGCATTATCATTGACAACATTTCCCTGGGCATCCCGTAAGGTTACGGTACCTACCTGATGGGCAAAATTGCCGCTAATTGTAAACCCGCGTCCTATACCATACTCCGAGCCAATGCCCCAGCCATCGACGAATATCTCGTTGTAATTATTGAAATTAATTTGCAGCGTGCGATAGGCGTTTGTCGCGAAGTCAGCGATCCGGCCATTAGTAGGCTGGTAAAAACTCTGGGCGGCAATAAAATTGGTGTATTGGCTGTGGAAGTAAAAAGCATCGATGTAAAGCTTATTCTGAATCAGTGTTTTATACCCTACCTCCCAGGTTTTTATCGTCTCTGTCGTGAAATCAGCCGGTTTATACGCGCGGCTGCGGAGTTGTGCTTCCGTAATCCGGCCGGCCGTAAAATCCTTTACGTCACTATCTACATAGGCTGGATTGGTGGATAGCCCGGCCGATTGAGCTGCGAGTGACGAGCCCCCTACATCGCCCCCTTTGCCAGCCGCTGGAATCGCAAATAACTGACCCGGTGAGGGGTTTCGGAAAGCTGATTGCCACGATCCCCGAAAATTATGCTGCCCAACACTGATAACGGCCGATGCGCGAGGGGTTACTCCACCCTTAAAATACTGGTTCTTATCGTAGCGGACGGCTATGGTTGGTTTCACCGTCAGCAGCGTACCTATTTTCATTTCTTTGGCCGCCTGCACGTAGGCTCCGTATTCGTTAATGGTGTATTCAGAGCCGTCAGCTTTGAGGGCGATCGCCGTGCCGCCTGTATTGATGCCATAATGGCGGAGGCTGCCCCCGGCAAGTACCTCAACCATATTGTCCAACAGCCTGGTGAAGTTGTACATGCCTTCGTAATGCCACAGGGTAGAGTTATCCCGGAAACGCGTTCCTTTCGCGGTGGTCGAGCCGGGGATAAAATCGGTGTTGTAGGTGTTTGCGTAGGCGTCCCGAACAGCATTGAACTGAGCCGAGCCGGGCAGATAGCGACCCCGGTCAGCGGTGGCGCGGGAATCGCCGACGGTAAACTTGTTATCAATATACACCTGGCCGAACTCGGTTGCCCATTGATTCAACGATTTCCAGCTATTATTGATCGCAGTAGCCGTCTGGCCAATATTCCAGCCTTCAGCCTGCTGTTGGGTAGTATAGGCCCGAAGAAAGAAGTTATCACCGCGTAGCTCGGCTTTGACCTGGTGGCGTTTATAGTCGGGAAAATATTCGCGGAAGCCCGCGGTCCGGATGAAGTTACCGTTGCCGTAATACCAGCCAAGTGAGGCCTCCACGTTACCCGGTAATTTGTAATGCAGGGACACATTGGCCCGGTTGTTAAATACGTTTCCGTTGTTGCCCAATACATCCAGTTCAGTATACCCCGTGCGGGTTACCAGCTTACCCCGTAAAAGTACGTTTGCGTAATCGTTTGGGAAGGTGTAGGCTCCACCCGCATTGATATCATCACCGTAACTGTTAACGCCATCGTACGCAAAATTTGTGTTTGGGTCGTTGTTGGGAATGTAACCAATGCCGGTAGCTACTCCGCCTTTGCTCGGATCCGTGGTAAAGAAATTCGCTCGCGCCCGCGTCGATCGGTCACTATAGTCATCCGCAATGAAATCGGTACCGCTAAGACGCTGGACGTTTACTTTAAGGGCGAACCGTGTGCCCAGCTGTTTGGCATACCGAATGGCGATGTCGCTGTATCCTTTTGGCCCAAAATCACCTTTCCCGAAATTATTGGCACCCACTTTCAGTTGGGCACTCAAACCCTGGTAGGTAAACGGGCTTTTGCTGGCTGTCAGCATCAGGCCCTGTAACGCATCCGGACCATAGAGGGCTGATGAAGCCCCCGGAATCAGCTCAATGCTCTCGACGTCCAGATCGGAGACACCCGCCACATTGCCGAAACCAAAACCCAGGCCGGGAGAGCGATTATCCATGCCATCGGTAAGCTGCAGAAAACGGTTGTTATTGTTGGCACCAAAACCGCGCAGATTCACGGATTTGAAGGTCAGGCTCTGGGTTAACAGATCGACCCCTTTTACGTTCTGAAGGGCATCGAACGGACTAGCCGCCGGTGACTGCTGAAACTGGCGTGTGCTAAGCTTCTCGACCGTTACAGCTGCTTTCTGACTATCTTCCGGCCCACGACTCACCGACCCCACAAGTTCATCGGTCAAGGTCGATTCCTCGCTCAGTTTAACGCTAATACTGCGAAAATTACTGCCCCGAACGGCCACATATTCCCGCTTGTAGCCGATAAATGATACGCTGAGGGTCAGGGGTAATGACTCGTTGGTTTGAAAAGAAAACTGCCCGTTAGTCTGGGTAATAGTCCCTGTGTTAGTACCCCGGATGACAACGGTTACTCCCGCCATGGGTTGATTACTGTCGTCGGTAACAATTCCCGCTATATTGATCTGCGCCCAGGTTTGACTGAGGCTCGCCAGCAGGAAAAGTAACAGTAAAAAGAAATGTTTCATTAATTCGTTGTGCTTGGAAGTTGGATATAAACAGGCTAAAAGTAGTAAAAGCTGTTCACGTTAAATGAAATTAACGTGAACAGCTTTTACTAGATCAATAATAAACAAGTGGGTACGGACTCCCGCATATAGTGCCCACTGCCGTCGCGTTGGGCGCGTTAACCGTTTCAGATACGGTTAGAATGTGTACCGCAGGGTGATGCCATAGGTTCTGGGATCACCGACAATGCCAGCATAATGCCCGGCGCTGCCGGGAGCCGCCAGCAACTGCTCGTAGTAGTTTGTGTTGAACAGATTTCTGGCCCAGATGAACAGCGAGATGCCCGTAGACGCTCTGAACCCAAGCCGACTGTTTACCAGAGAATAACCATCAATGTTAAGGTACCGAGACGGCGATGGGCTTGAAGAAAATGACGAACGATAAAAACCATCTACCCCGAAGAAGTAATTTCCTTTCAAGCCGATAAACTGACCACCAGCGGTTACCTCACCACCTACCGAACCGGACCATTTGGAGATACCGGGTAACGCCCCCCCCGAAATGTCTTTGAAGGCTTGCTCGCCACCGGTTTCTTCGAGCGGCACCGGCGCATTCGTGAAGGTTACATATTTACCATCCGTGTAAGCAACAGCCGCGTTCAGGGTTAAGCGATTGGCAACCCGTATGTTTCCATCTACCTCAACGCCCATCACGCGTACTTTCTCTGCGTTGGCCAGATAACCTCGGTTCACACCGGGTTCAGGCGTTTGTACCTGCGTCTGAAAATCCCTGATTTCTGTATTATAGAAGACCAGATTCAGGATGGAGTTGGGCGATGGTTTGGTTTTTAAGCCGAACTCAATGTGGTTTACGTGTTCGGGTTTTACTCTGGCCAGGTCAAGTAAGACCTGCCCGTTGGCCGTTGGCAGTCCGCCAATGTTAATCCCGACGGGTTTGTAGCTGATGGCGTAGGTGGCAAACGCATTGATCGCTCTGCCCGCTCTGTATTGCAGAGTAGCCTGTCCGGAAAAATTACCCTCCGATACATCCGTATCAAACGCCTGGTTCGTATAAACCGCGTTTTTCAGGGCCAGTAAAGCCGGATCGGTTGTTTGCAAACCGCCGTATGTTTCGCGTTTGTAGTTGGCTACCTTCTTGTCATAGTTATACCGGACACCGGGTAAAATGTGGAATTTGTCGGTTATGGCCCAGTCAAGTTGCCCAAAAGCAGCTAACCCCGTACTCTGAATCCGGTTGGTTGTCCGGATGCCGAAGTTATCAAAAAGCCCCGGCGTTTTCCAGAGGGCGCTGGTAGAACTTTGGGCAAAACGCCATTGAGCCGAACCCGCTTCTTCAGTCTGTACAGGATCAGATTTCAAATCCTGCCAAAGGCCGAATAAGCCAACGACCCCACTCAGCCGGGATGAAATTTTACCCGCATAGCGGATCTCCTGCGACCATTGGTCATGCACTGAGTTGCCCGACGAAATCGTGAAAACGGGTAAACCAATGTAGTCACGGTCGTTCAGGGGCGTCCATTGCCAGTGCCGCCAGGCGGTGGTAGAGGTCAGCGTACCGTTCCCGATTTTAATATCCGCATTGACCGACACCCCACCGAGGTTATTATCGGCTTTGGAGGGCGTATCAAGATCAACGATCCGGTCGAAAGCGCTTGAATAGGGGAGCTTGTAATTCAGATCGGCAATGATGGCATTGAATTGACGATAAGCAGCCCGTTTGGTAGGAACAACACCAGCTACCGGCCAGCCGTAGCCATTCGGTTTCTGCTCGGAAACATCCCCGATTATGGTGATTCTTACGTTGTCATTGGGTGTATACAGGAGTTGCGCCCGCACGCCAATGTTGTTAATGTCGTTGATGGGAAGCTGAGTATGGACGTTGTAAAACGTGCCGTTTCGTTGCGTGCCCGTAAACGATACCCGCGCGGCAAGCTTTTTGCTGATTGGCCCGGTTAGTGACCCCTTGGCCTGAATGTAGCCGTAGTTACCATAACTCAGTTCAAAACTTCCGCTGGGCGTGAATCCGGCGGGACGTGTCGTAATGTTAAATGCCCCAGCCGTTGTATTCTTACCAAACAGGGTTCCCTGAGGTCCTCTCAATACTTCGACCTGTTCAATGTCGATGAAGTCGAGGGCGGTAGCTGCCGGACGGGCGTAGTAAACACCGTCCACGTAAAATCCAACCCCTGGATCAATACCATCATTCGTTAAGCCGAAGGTAGACCCTAAGCCACGAATGTTCAGCGTAGTATTCCGGGCATTGGAGGCATACAACTGGACGGTTGGCACCAATTCCTTCAATCGGTTTACGTTGAACGCGCCGGCATCTTCAGCCCGGTTACCACTGACAACGGAAATCGGGATAGGAACGTCCTGCGCTGATTCCTGACGACGCCGGGAGGTAATCACAACGTCGGATAATTGATTCGAGCTCTCTTCGAGTTTAATATCTACGTTGTTATCACTGATGACTACCTCTTTTGTTACATAACCCACGAACGAGACAAGAACAACGAAGGGGAGTTTTTGACCCGTAAGCAGTTTGAATTCCCCATTCTGATCGGTTGGGCCTCCATTGGTTGTGCCTTTAATGACTACCGTAGCACCGATCAGGTTTTCGCTGGTGCGGGCATCAATAACGCGTCCGGTTACTGTCGAGTTGATAACGGGAGCATTTTGTGCGGATAGAAATAAGGGTATAAGAAAAGCCCCTACGAATAAAGCTACTGTTAAAATTTGTTTCATTCTTACTGATGGTTGACACTACCTGTTGTTGGCCTATTCGCTGTTGCTCACGAATACTCCCTATACTCCCGGTTGTAGGTAGACTATTAGTAGTTATAGTCTATTGGATTAATAGGTTATGCAAAGCACTATGTTATTGATGGTACTTCCAAATAGTATCTATCGAAGTAGTGTTTTTTCGGCTAATATTCTTATTTGGGTTCTATTTTTTGGTGTAATAAGATAAATGAGCATCTGGAAATAGGCTGTTTGAGCCAGTGGAGAGGTTGGCCATGCGGAAAACGAAATAGACCAGTCCTATCCCAAGCGGAGGGGCGGATGGGTTTCAGGACTTAATCTGAAAACCGAAGTGCATAAAAAAGCCGGTTGGATACGTACGTATCCAACCGGCTCAAATACAGAATAATGAAATATGCCTTAAGCCGCCCTACTGCTTTGCGGACGGCGTAGTACCGAGGCACGCAGCGGTTGTGTTACCGTGCGTGATTCTTCGATAACCTGTTCCGTTACCATACCAAGATGATTAGCCCGTTTCAGGACGTAATCGAAAGGAAGATTGAAGTAGTTGGACACTTCACTACGGAAGCTGTCGGGAAAACGCGACAGACGCAGACCAAAAAACTTACGTACTTCAGCTTCGGGTAACATAGCGGCCAGGGCTACGCGTTCGGCCTCGGCCAGTAACTCCTTCCGAACAGGATAGAGGTATTCGAGTCCGATGGAAGCGGCCAGAATATTCAGGAACAGGTTTTTATACATCGCCGATAACTCAGCCGGTAAGATAATCCAGCCCTGTTCCCGAAACTTGGCGGAGAAACCAGTCAGGCCTTTCTCTCCGCGAATTTCGCCTGCAATCAGTTCTGCCGGAAAGCGCAGACGGCCCACTTCGCCCTCCAACTCGGCTTTCTGTAACCGGAAAACGATGGCTTCAATGGGGCTTTTGGTGAACAACAGATCAGCGGGCATGGCGCGCGTGTTTTCCCACTGGTCCGTCATCTGCATAAACAGACTTTCGTTGACAGGTAGGTTGTCGGAGCTACCAAGACTGATCAGCATTTGGCGGAAAGCCGCCAGAAAATCAATTTGGAGTTGATTCGGTTGTGAGCGTCCTTTTTTCATGCGGATTGACTTGCCAGACGATGCTTTTTAGGGCAAAACCCGGCTCATTAGTATAGTTGTTTGTTGTAGATTGGGATAGTAAATATACATAATAACCCGCTGACAACAAAGGGCTAACGTTAACAAAATAAGAAGCTATCGGTCTGAAGTAAGGGTAGGAGAATTTTCTTCGGTAAATCCTCTTGCTATCTACATGAACAGGGCTAATTTATCCTGATGTTCGCTAATTCATAATAAGAAAAGCTATTTTTGCCATATAATTAGGCGTTTACATAAACACTGTATGCCGCGACATATTCCTCTTCGTCAACTGCGAGTTTATTCTTTTTTAGCGCTATTGAGTCTCCTCTGGCTACCACGGGCTCATGCTCAGCCCGGAAAAACCTCCGCCAGTTCATTCGACATAGTTGAAACGACAATCAGCGACATCCACCGGGCGTTTCGAAATGGCTCGCTAACGAGCGAACAGCTAGTGAAGGCGTACCTGGATCGTATCCAAACGTACGACCAGCCGACCAAACTTAATTCGATTATTGTCGTAAATCCCGAAGCACTGGTTACCGCTCGTGCCCTGGATGCGGAGTTTAAGAAAACTGGTAAGTTGCGTCCATTGCACGGTATCCCGGTTATCGTAAAAGATAATTTCAATACGAAAGGGCTGCAAACAACAGGCGGCTCGATTGCCCTGAAGGGGTTTGTGCCCACCAAAGATGCCTACCAGGTTCAGAAGTTGCGGGAAGCAGGGGCTATCGTGCTGGCTAAGTCGAACATGGCTGAATGGGCTTTCACACCCATGCATTCGCAAAGTTCGATGGCGGGCGAAACGCTGAATCCATACAACCTGGCGTATGTGCCCGCCGGATCGAGTGGGGGGACGGCCGCTGCGGTGGCTGCCAATTTGGGCGCGGTTGGTCTGGGTTCGGATACGGGAAACTCCATCCGGGGGCCGTCGTCGCATAATGCGCTGGTTGGTTTTCGGACGTCGCTGGGGCTGGTAAGTCGGTACGGCATTATTCCGCTGTACACCCGGAACGACGTGGGTGGGCCGATGTGCCGGACGGTGGCCGACGCCGTTCGGTTGCTGGACGTTACGGCGGGTTACGATCCCAACGACCCAATTACGAAGAATAGCCTGGGTAAAATGCCCAAAAGTTACACCCAGTTTTTACGAAAGGACGGCCTGAAGGGTACAAGAATTGGCGTAATGCGTCAGCTTGTCGACAAGAACATCCACCCCGAAGTAAAACAACTCTTCGACAAGGCGCTGGCCGATATGACTCGTGCCGGTGCTCAAATCGTTGACGTGACCATTCCCGATTTTGACTCCCTGCGTGCCAACCAGTGGTGTTCGGAATTTAAAGCCGACGTTGAAACGTACCTTCGGACGTTTGTGAAGCGGGATACGTTAAAAACGCTGGACGATATCATTCGCGTTGGTGGTTACTCTGACCTTGTCCGGGATCGGCTGGTTAGCCAGAACACCCATTCCGGCCGGGCTGCTCATCCCGAAATTTCCTGTGGTGATGCGTTTACGGACCCGCTTCGGACTGCTTACCGGAATGCCATAGAAGCCGAAATGAATAAACGCAAGGTCGATGCGCTGGTTTACCCAAGCTGGAACTACCCGCCCGCACTCGTTGGCGATGCGAAGGGCTACAAAGGAGACAACAGCCAGTTGATTGCTCCCAGCACGGGCCAGCCTGCCTTTACCGTACCCATGGGGTATACGACCGGCGATCTGCCCGCTGGCATTCAGTTTCTGGGTCGAATCTTTGACGAACCAACGTTAATTCGAGTAGCGTATGGCTACGAGCAGGCAACCCACCACCGGGCACCACCCAAACGGTTTGTAGACCTGGGGAAATAACTGGTCAGGCCCAAACAGGCTCCGGCTGTTTGCTGTATTCTACACGAATTCAAACAACCGGAGCCTGTTTGAGCCTTACATCATCAACCTATGCATCGTTCTATACGACAATCAATTAGCTCGTGTCTGTGTGTGTTTATCGGTCTTGCCGGTCACGCACTCCAGGCTCAGCCAGTCACGAAAGCCGACATTGCCCGCTGGCAGCAACAGGCCAAACGGGTAACGATTACGCGGGACACCTGGGGCGTGCCGCATATTTATGGCAAAACCGACGCTGACGTTATTTTCGGCCTTCTGTTTACCCAATGCGAAGACGACTTTGAGCGCGTAGAGGAAAACTACATTACGTCAATCGGCCGGTTGGCGGAGGTTGAAGGGGAATCGGCGTTGTACCAGGATTTGCGGGCACGTTTGTTTCTGGATTCGACTCAGGCCATTGCCATCTACAGCAAAAGTCCGCTCTGGATGAAGCAACTGCTGGATGCGTTTGCCGATGGCAGCAATTATTACCTCTACACGCACCCTGATGTAAAACCGAAATTACTCAAACGCTTTCAACCCTGGATGCCGCTCATGTTCAGCGAAGGCAGTATTGGTGGCAACATTAGCGTTGTCTCGACGGAGCGGCTGAAAGCATTTTACGAACAGCGAAAATCAACCTCCTGGATCAACAACGTCGACCACTACGAGCGCGAGTCGGTTGGCTCAAATGGGTTTGCCATTGCCCCCGCCAAAAGCGCTACCAAGAATGCCTTGTTACTGATTAATCCGCACACATCGTTCTATTTCCGGTCGGAGGTGCACATGGTTAGCCAGGCGGGACTGAATGCCTACGGGGCCGTTACGTGGGGGCAGTTTTTCATCTATCAGGGCTTTAACGAGAATTGTGGCTGGATGCATACCACCAGCTATGCCGATTCGATGGACGAATACCTAGAAACGATCGAGAAAAAAGGAAATGCCCTGTACTACAAACACGGCAGCGAGTTGAAGCCCGTTCGCACACAGAAAGTCAGGCTTCCGTACAAGACTGCATCGGGCATACAGTACAAGGAGTTTACGATGTATTTCACGCAGCACGGTCCCATTGCGGGCGAACAAGATGGAAAATGGATTGCCATTGCCATGATGAACACGCCCCTGAATGCGCTGTCGCAGTCGTATCTACGAACCAAGGCAACGGACTACGCCAGTTTCAAAGCCGTGATGAAACTGAACGGCAATGCGTCCAACAACACAGTTTTTGCCGACCGCAACGGTACCATCGCCTACTGGCACGGCAACTTTATGCCGAAACGCAATCCTGCATTCGACTGGGAGAAACCTGTCGACGGCAGCGACCCCAAAACTGATTGGCAGGGTTTGCATTCGGTCGATGAGATCGTGCAGGTACGTAACCCGGCTACTGGCTGGATTCAGAACTGCAATGCAACGCCATTCACCGTGTCGGGGAGCAGCAGTCCCGATAAAGGCAAATTTCCGGCGTATATGGCTCCCGATGCCGAAAATTATCGGGGCATCAACGCCGTTCGGGTATTGAGCCATAAGTCGATGTTTACGCTCGACACATTGATTGCCGCTGCCAACGACCCCCATTTATCGGCTTTCGATGCGTTGCTTCCGGCACTGCTGACCGCCTATCAAACAGTTTCGGGGGAGGCCGTCAATCAGACCAAAGACCTGACTGAAGCCATTCAGGTGCTCCAAGCCTGGGATAGAGCCTACGGCGCTACATCGATTGGTCAGACACTGGCTATTTACTGGGGCGAAAAAATACAGCGCCTGGCGCGTAGCCGTGCCGCTGGCGATCAGCGTTTCGACAACCTAAGTCTGACAGCGTTTACGATCAGCCAAACCACAGCGCAAGAAAAAGTAACGGCGCTGGCGGAGGTACTGACCGAACTTACCCGCGACTTCGGTACCTGGAAAACACCCTGGGGCGACATCAACCGGTACCAGCGCCTGACCGGCAGGATTCAGGAAACCTACGACGATCAGAAGCCCAGCCTCCCGGTGGCGTTCACGTCCTCTGCCTGGGGTTCACTGGCGGCTTTCGCTGCGAGGACGTATCCGGGCACCAAGAAGCGATACGGGAGTGTAGGCAATAGCTTTGTGGCTGTCGTTGAGTTCGGCAAGCGCGTAAAAGCCCGCTCCGTCGTCACGGGCGGCCAGAGCAGTAAACCCGGCCTGAAGCACTTCACCGATCAGGCTCCACTCTACACGGTGGGCAAATTCAAAGACGTGCTGTTCTACCCCGAAGACGTGAAGCAACATGTGGAAAAAACGTACCATCCAGGGGAGTAACTATTCCTGAACAATGGAACTGCATTATCACACAGGGGCGGCTTTCAAAATTATCAATGCCTTGGCAGTCAGTGGATATAGCATACAACAGTGTGTTGGAGGGAGAACAAGCAGGAGCGTGCACTTCCAGCTTGTAGGCAACAAACCTCCTGGTCCTGGAAGAGAGCATCTGGGTTTCCATTTTTGGGCTTCGGTTGATAAGATGAACACCCCTGATACAGTAACTTTTTCTTAACACGAACTGAGTCATATGAAAAGCGAGAAAATCGAAGAAATGATTACCTAGGAGGCCTTACTTAAACAAAAAAAGACAACAGCGCTTGCAACGGGTCTGTTGGCTGGCGCGCTTTCAGTACTGCTCGTTATGGTAGTGATTTTAGCCAGTAAAAAAGGACTTGGTGCAACGAGCATAAGTCTGGGCGTGATACCGTTTGCATTGCTACCAATTCTATTCTTGAACTGGAACAGTTTAAAAGCAATCAAGAAAGAACTCAACGCCAGACAAAACATAATTTGAGGTGTACCCTGGTGCTTCTGGCCTTGATCGGCGTAGGTGGGTTACGGATGAGAAGCGGCACGTTCCGAAAAAGAGGTGATAGCCTACCACTCAAAAGACACAAACGCGCAAGTAGCTTGTGTTCAATTTACGGGCTCACAATCAATCTCCAGAGTCGTTGGTGGGTCATCCTTTCATAATGGCTGTGCACCTTTCAGCCGGTTTTGGTTGTGAAATCAACAATAATCGGCTTGATTCAGGCTCACCTTAACATAGATAATATGAAAACGGCTACCAAGCTTCTGGCGGTTACAGGCATCGTATCGTTTGGTTTTTCTCTGGTACAACCCGCTCATGCTCAGACCCTGGCCAAGAATGGAGCCTGGCTCGAAAAGCAGTTCAATCAACTGACGATAGATGATGACAAAGACAAGGACGAAAACGCTACGTTTAGGTTCAGGGGGTGCCAGATAAATATGGATGTCGATAGCAAGGATAAAGACGTTTCAGTAGGCGTGAATATGGCCTGGCAATTGAAAGACGTACGGAAAGTGTCCTACAAGAAGAACAAAGATGGGCAGTATACGCTGCTGTTAGACGTTCCGGCGGATAAAGTGAAAATGGCGATGAATCTGGGTGGCTTTGGTGGTTCGTTCAATACTGACGGTAAAGACAAAGACAACAAGGACAATACAACTTCGCTGACGTTCAACACGAAGGACGAATCGTTGATTAAGCAGATCAAGCAGAAACTGGAGGAGTCCGTTCAGCTTTGTCGTCAGGGGAAAAACTAAACGGATGCTCTACCGGAGTTAAATAGGTTAGCTATACACTATGAATTACAAACAGTTACCGGTTCTGATAACAATACTGGCTGCGTTGGGTAGCTGCCAGTCGAAAGAAACGGCAAAGCCAATTGTTGGAACCTGGGAGTTGGTTTCGGCCACGACCACAGAGAAAGATACGTCCTTTTCGACCTTCGATCCGACGCATAAAATGATTAAGATCATTAATGCTGACCACTTTTCGTTTTTGAATCACAAACGCAGCACGGGTAGTGATTCTTCGTCCCATGAGTTTACCGGGGGGGGCGGGAAATACACCCTGGCCGATAGCGTCTATACGGAATACCTGGATTATTTTACCGACAAGCAATGGGAGGGCAACACGTTCAAATTTGTCGTGAAAATTGCGAATGACACGCTGACCCAGAAAGGCGTGGAGAAGCTCGAAAAGCTTGGTATTGATCGGGTGATTATTGAAAAATACAAACGGGTTACCGAGTAGCTTTAGTCAGTAACAGGCAAGTGGGGGAAAATAGTACCCGGAATGCTGTTTCTTTCTGTGGAGTCGATTACTTATAATCGACTCCACAGAAAGAAATTTATTTTGTGAATTGGCCTATAGATCTACTGCAATGAAATAGGAACGGCCACTACGGTTGTGTCCCAACCCATGTACATGGTCGTCGTTTTAGCATCTTTCTTTGCGAACTGGATCGAAAAGTTCTCAAGTGGCGTTTCAGCCTTCTGCACTGGCACCGTTACCCGCGCCACATCCAGGGCCGGATTGTAGCTATACGCACCCCACTGGTCAACATCGGAACTAAGAATGACTGTCCATTCTTTTTCGGTCGGGATCGTCAGCAGGGCGTAGTTCCCCGCGGGTATTTTTTTACCACCAACCGTAACATCCTGGTAGAATTTGATTTCGGGCGCTTCATTGGCGCCCGCCCGCCATACCTTGTCAAAGGGTACCAGCTTCCCGAAAATCTCACGGCCATTTTTTGCTGGTCGGTTGTAGGTGATACGAACCATCGCCTTGTCGGTACCAATCTTGGCGGGGGCAAATTTCCGGTCGTGCGCATAGTCATCCGGGTAATAAGCCATATCCATCGGCGTTTTGTCGAGACCTCTGAATGTTTGGGCGTTTGTTGTACCAATTGTCAGGCAAAGTAATCCGAAAAAGAGGGTAGCTTTCTTCATTGTCTGTGAAAATGACTCGTGGGTTTGTGGTATTTACTCGACTGTTACGGATTTGGCCAGGTTTCGGGGCTGGTCAACATTACGGCCGCGCATCACGGCAATATCGTAGGCTAATAATTGCAGTGGCACAACCGAGATCAGCGGCACCAGAATCTCGTGAACTTTCGGGATTTCGATGGTAAAGTCGACCATGCCGGGTAAATGCGTATCACCCTCGGTTGTAATGGCAATGACGCGGCCTTTGCGGGCTTTTACTTCCTGAATGTTTGAGACCACTTTTTCGTAGGAGCTGTCTTTCGTGGCAATGACCACCACCGGCATATCTTCGTCGATGAGAGCAATCGGGCCATGTTTCATCTCGGCCGCCGGGTAGCCCTCGGCGTGGATATAACTGATCTCCTTCAGCTTCAGCGCGCCTTCCAGGGCAACGGGAAAATTCAGACCCCGACCCAGGTAAATGAAGTTACGGGCGTAGGTGAAAATGTACGCGATCTCCTTAATCTTGTCGGCGGCCTGCAACACCCGCTCAACCTTCGCCGGAATGCTTTCCAGCTCCGCCAGCAGCTGCCGGAACAGGGAGTCGGAGATGGTCCCTTTGCGCTTTGCGGCTGCCAGAGCCATCAATGTAAGAACGGTTACCTGGGCGGTAAATGCCTTGGTGCTGGCTACGCCGATCTCGGGTCCGGCGTGGGTGAAGGCACCCGCGTGGGTTGCCCGGGCAATCGACGACCCCACGACATTACAAACGCCAAAAATAGTGGCCCCTTTCGACTTGGCCAGTTCAATAGCGGCCAGTGTATCGGCGGTTTCACCTGATTGCGAAATGGCAATCACAATGTCGCCTTCCTTGATGATCGGGTTGCGGTACCGAAACTCCGATGCGTATTCCACTTCAACCGGAATCCGGGCCAGTTCCTCAAAAATGTATTCGGCTACCAGGCCCGCATGCCAGGAGGTGCCGCAGCCGATAATAACGATTCGTTTGGATTTGGCCAGCTTGTCCAGGTAATCCCGCAAGCCGCCCAGTTGGAGCAGGCCATCATCGGCTTTAACGCGCCCACGCATGGAATCGGCAATGGAGCGGGGTTGCTCAAAGATTTCCTTGAGCATAAAATGGTCGAAGCCGCCTTTTTCGATGGCTTCCAGTTCCAGTTCTACTTTGTGTACGTAAGGCGTTGTGGTTGTATTGTCGAGCGTAACAACGGTCAGTTCACCATTTTTTATAACGGCTATCTCATAGTCGTTGAGGTAAATAACATCTTTGGTGTACTCAACAATGGGCGTAGCGTCCGATGCCAGAAAAAACTCGTTTTCGCCAACGCCAATGACCAGTGGTGAGCCTTTCCGGGCCGCAATCAGCTGAGTTGGGTCAGTTTGATTCATAACTACGATTGCATAGGCACCTACAACTTCCTGCAGGGCCAGTCGTACCGCTTCTTCGAGCGACGCCCCGGCTGTATTCTCCCAGATATCTTCGATAAATTGCCCGAGAACTTCCGTATCGGTATCGCTGCTGAAGGTGTGGCCCTTTTTGAGTAGCGCCTGCTTGATGGCGGCATAGTTCTCGATAATGCCGTTGTGAATAATGGCCAGCTTCCGATGAAAGGAATAATGCGGGTGAGCGTTTGCATCGTTGGGTTCGCCGTGAGTAGCCCAGCGGGTGTGCCCCATGCCGATGGTGGACTGGACGTCTTTACCGGCCAGTTCCTGCTCCAAAGCAGCTACCTTTCCTTTTTTCTTGAATACAGTCAGGCCCTGGTCATTCATCAAAGCCACGCCCGCGCTGTCGTAGCCCCGATATTCGAGCCGTTTCAGCCCTTTTAACACCAATGGACACGCTTCCCGGTATCCTACATAAGCGACAATACCACACATAATTTTATTGCTACCGGACCGTCGGTGCGTTTATCGGTTGAGATGGTAAAGAAAGTGAAAGACGCCATCAGCTGCCTTTCTTCGAAAGTAAAGTAAACGTAAAAAGCCGGAAATCTCCGGCTTTTTATTGAGTCATTTGCTGAACTCGTTTACATCAAGTAAGCTCGTTATCGACAGTCGATAACGTTCGGAGCCGACTAACCCGCCAACTGCGTGTACAGATTGTAGTATCGGTCGGTCACGTCACCTTCATCAACGGTGTCAAATTTGTGTTCGGAGAAGTTCGTCAGGATGGCGTTGAGGCTTTCGCTTGTTTCTTCTTCCGCCCGAACAACCGCGTCGGCGTAGGTCGATCCGATGCGTATAAATCCTTCAAAATCAGCCGTTTTTAATTCGGCCAGCATCTCATCGTCAATGTCCATCATGCGGGCTTTCTCGATGATGTCGCCCTCAAAACGGTGCTCGAACGAATTGTTATAGACAGTAAAAACAGACTTCGTGTCCTTGAACATTGGGTCGTTTTTGTAGGTTGTTTTGAGGTACAGCGGAATCAGGGCGGTCATCCAGTCATTGCAGTGAACGA
Source organism: Spirosoma lituiforme (assembly GCF_054776635.1). NCBI lineage: Bacteria > Pseudomonadati > Bacteroidota > Cytophagia > Cytophagales > Cytophagaceae > Spirosoma > Spirosoma lituiforme. The sequence continues at coordinate 68,824 of NZ_BAAHBO010000003.1, read as the reverse complement.
TATCGGGAGCCCATCCTAGTTTCTTAACGGTTTCCAGAACACCTTTGCAGAAGAAAATGGCCCGCTCGTCGTTGTCGTCGTAAAACTTGTTTTCTTTGTCGTGGAAAACATATTTCCGCTGGAAATAGTCTTCATTGTCAATAAAATAGACTTGTAGTTTGGCTGTCGGGATTGAGGCAACTTTAATGATCAGCGGTTTTTCATCGTCTCCTACGGCAATGTTGATCCCCGACAACCGTACCACTTCGTGCAACCGGTTTTTGCGCTCGTTGATAAGACCGAAGCGCGGCACCAGGATTCTAATTTCCATCCCGCGCTCCTGCATGGCCTGCGGCAATTTGCGGACGAAATCAGCGACGTCAGACGTTTTCAGGAAAGGATTGATTTCGCTGGCGACATAAAGGATGCGAAGTTTGCTCATAAATAGGGAAGCGTGTGTATTGTCTGAGAGAACCAAAAAACTTGCAAAATTATACAAATTTTTCCCGTATTTCAATACATTTTGTGCAAAAAAGATACAGTTCTCGTATCATTGCAACCCCAAAAAAAACTTGTCGGTTATGCTTCGTTTCGATACGGTATCTGCCCTTCGTCATCACCTGAATTCCCTGCGTCCCGAAAACACAATTGGCTTCGTGCCAACGATGGGCGCTTTGCACGAAGGACACGTTACGCTTATCGAGACGGCTCGTGTAGAGAATGACGTGGTCGTGAGCAGTATCTTCGTTAACCCGACCCAGTTTAACAACCCCGACGATCTGGCTTTGTACCCGCGTACGCTGGAAGAAGATTGTCAGAAACTGGCAGCCGCTGGTTGCGATATTGTTTTTGCGCCCTCGGTAGCCGAAATGTACCCGGAACCAACAACGTTACGGCTCAACTTTGGCGATCTGGAAACCGTGATGGAAGGCACTTTCCGGCCAGGGCATTTTAATGGGGTGGGTACGGTTGTGGCCAAGCTGTTCAACATCGTGCAGGCCAACAAGGCGTATTTCGGGCAGAAAGACCTGCAGCAAGTAGCCGTTATCCGGCGGCTCGTGCGCGATTTGAGTTTCGGGGTGGAGCTGGTCCGGTGCCCGACCGTCCGCGAGCCTGATGGGCTGGCCATGTCGTCGCGCAACCGGAATCTTACCGACACGGAGCGGGAGCAGGCTACGGCCCTGTTTAAGGCCCTCACACTGGCCCACGACTTACTGGTGGAAGGTCATACCCCTACGCAGGCGAAAGAGGCTGTAACGGGCTTTTTTGCGGGTAATCCCCATTTTCGGTTAGAGTACGTCGAAATTGTCAATGCCGACACGCTTCAACTGGCCACAGAGGTACTGGCTCCCGGCCAAACGGCCATCTGTCTGGCCGCCCATCTCGGGAAAGTCAGGCTGATTGATAACCTGGTGTTTTGAGATATGCAGCTCCGTAACCTGATCATAGTAACCATGTAGACTGCTGGCTGCTTATGGGTTGAGATTTGCCATCGTCCAGGCTGTCTGGAAAACCAGTGTTGCCCGTTTTTGCAAGAGTATATAGTCGATCTTGTCGGCGGTGTCGGAAGGCTGGTGATAGTCTTGATGTAACCCACTTGTAAAGAACAGTGCCGGAATACCTGCTTGGGCAAAATTGTACTGGTCCGATCGGGAAAAGTGGTTATTGGGATCATTTTCGGCATCGTAGCCACCCTGATTTAAGACCAGATTCACCGATTGCTGATTGCTATTTTTAGTAATTGTCTTGACCTCACTCCCCTGAGCGTTAGTAATCAGATAACAGTAATTGGGGTTCTTTCGATGATCGTCATCGACCCGACCCACCATATCCACGTTTAAATCGCACACGAATTGGCTGAGATTGAGGGGACTATGATTAACAAAATACTTGGAGCCCAGTAATCCGCCTTCTTCCCCCGAAAAAAGCAAGAACAGGATGCTACGGCGCGGTCTGAATCCTTGTTGAGCCAGGCTATCAAACACCGAAGCTATACTAAGGACAGTAGCAGTACCCGATGCATTATCATCGGCACCGTGAAAAATGTATTTTCCATTACGCCCCAAATGGTCGTAGTGAGCCGAAATGATCACCACTTCCTTTTTCAGATCGGTTCCGATCATCAGGCCACCTACATTGTCGCCAAAGAATACTTTATTGCTGTCCTTGGTAGAGAGAGTCTGCTCGATCAGTTCAAAACGTTTGTAGGATGACGAGCTGCTCCTGTAGCTGCCTGAATAGCCAAAGGGGGTAGCTTCAACGAGTGTGAAGGGAAAGGTCTGTCGAAAGGAACCTCGAACAGAATCAAGGCGAAAAGAACTCAGTAGATGACTTTGTCTAAACGAACTTGCGCAATATAAAGCAGCTTGCCGCTGTCCTTTCGTTCCAGTGGCGCGGCCCTGTAAACTGTCGGATGCTAATAGATAGACGTGCTTCTTGAGCAGCTGTATCGGAACGGATACTTGAGACATACCAGGCTGCGCAACGCTTTGACAAATACTGAAAAGGGCACAAAACGCTACTCGTAACACAATTAATCGCATACGTAATTTCCTAACAGAGATGTCTTCTCTAGCCTTTCACTGGTTGGGTTCGCTAATCGACAATCCGAAACACCATCTTAGCCTTCTCGCGGGAAAGGGCGTTGAAGTGCCACCACTCAAACTCAATGGGGCTGAATCCACCCTGGCGCATCGCCGTGCGGAGAATCTGCCGATTGTCAATCTGCTGTTGGGTTAGTTTGCCCGATTTGAGCAGCTCGGTCTCGCGGGATGGGTAAGCCAGTTCACCGAAAAAATCATACTTGGTACCCATGTCGAGGGGTTTGCCATCCTGATTGGCTACTGTCAGGTCGACCGCGCAGCCGTAGTTGTGAATAGACCCTTTTCGGGGGTCGGCTACGTACTTCTGGCGTTCGTTTTCGGGTAAATCGGGAAGGGCGTTCCAGAGTTTCCACTGGGCTGTACGGGGGCGGGCCGCATCATACACTAGCAGCCGGAGGGTAGGGTGATGGGCCTGTAAATACTTGCTGGCTTCGGCGAGTTTTTTGGCCGCCATGGGTTGCATGTAGGCGCGTGTAAGGTCGCCGTATACGTCTTTGCCAACGAAGTTGTCGGTCGTCGAATACTTGAGTTCAACCAGAATGGTCGGATCAACTTTCTGCACATCCACAAGGCCCTGTTTGGCCATTATGGCCTCGAAGGACTGCGACCGGGCAAGCAGGGGCGCGAACGAAAAAATAGCGAGTAGAATACAAATAAGCCGCATTACTTTAGAAAGGCAAAATTGGTTTGAGCCAAATGTTCACGTAAACTTACAGGATTTATAAACGGATCGGTGCGAACAGCCGTGCGGTATTTTTAGTACGCTTCACCACAGCCTGTAGCCCGCTTATTCTTTCGCTCTTCATAACCGATGGCCTTAAATTACATCTGGGTTGCTTTTTTTGTCATTGCTTTTCTGGTAGCGCTCGCCAAACTGATTTTTCTGGGCGATACCGAAATTTTTAAACTTATTGTCGAGGGGCTGTTCGATTCATCCAAAGTCGCGGTCATGGACATCGCCCTGCCACTGGCGGGTGTGATGACGTTCTTTCTGGGGTTGTTAAATGTGGGTGAAAAAGCCGGAGCGATCAATTTTCTGGCCCGCATCATTGGTCCGTTTTTCCATAAACTCTTCCCCGAAGTGCCTAAAGACCACCCCGCCAATGGTCAGATGATTATGAACTTCTCGGCCAATCTGATTGGCCTGGATAATGCCGCTACCCCGTTCGGACTACGGGCCATGGCGAGTTTACAGGAGCTGAATCCGAATAAAGAATCGGCATCCAATGCACAGATCATGTTCCTGGTTCTGCACACGTCAGGCTTGCAAATTATTCCGTTGAGCATCATGGCGCAACGGTCTATTCTGGGCGCTGCCAATCCGTCGGATGTGTTTATTCCCTGCGTCATTGGCACCTACGTAACCACGGTTGTCGCGCTGGTAGCGGTATCGATCAAGCAGCGTATTAATTTGCTGAACACCACCGTGCTCGGCTGGCTGGGCGGCATTACGGCCCTGATCGGCCTGGCACTTTGGCTACTGGCAGGCCGCCCTAAAGAAGAAGTCGAAACGTTTTCGAAAGTGTTCGGCAATGTCATTCTGATGACCATCGTAGTCTCGTTTCTGCTGGGGGCCATCCGAAAAAAAGTCCCAATCTTCGAGACATTCATTGAAGGGGCGAAAGGCGGATTTGAAACATCGGTCAAAATCATTCCCTACCTGGTCGGGATGCTGGTTGCCATTGGGGCCTTTCGCAATGCCGGTGCGCTGGACTACCTGGTCGGTGGGTTCAGGTATGTATTTTCCCTGACGGGTATGAATACGGACTTTACGGATGCGCTGCCCGTGGCGCTTATGAAACCGTTAAGTGCTTCCGGTGCGCGGGCACTCATGATCGACGCGATGAAGCAATTTGGCCCCGATTCGTTCGTCGGGCGACTCGTCTGCATTTTCCAGGGATCGGCCGATACCACGTTTTACATCGTAGCGCTGTATTTTGGATCGGTGGGCATCAAAAATTCCCGCCATGCGATACCCTACGGCTTATTTGCCGATCTGGTGGGCGTTATTGCCGGTATAGCCCTCGGATATTTCTTCTTCCACTGAGCAAAACACAGCAGAAACGTGTTAGTGGCTTAGATCGCTAATTCAACAAACGCACCGCTTCAGCGGACTAACCGAATGAATATTAATCAGGTACGTGAGAAACTTCATTTACTAATTGATGATGTTGACGACATCTATGTGCTGAATGGCTTATACCGCAACTTATTATCCGATAAACAACAGCGCGAAGCCTACGAAAAAGAACAACAGGAAAAAGCCAAAAAGCAGGGGCGGGCGGGGCAACGGTAACCGGGTTATCGGCTAGGAGAGGCCGCCTACGGTCAAGGCAATAATGATTGCGTTGAACCCAAACGAAAGCAACCCATGAACCAAAGCGGTACGGCGCATGGGTCTGGAGCTAACGGCAACGTCGGAAACCTGGCTGGTCATGCCAATTACGAACGAGAAATAGGCAAAGTCCAGATAGTCGGGTTCCGGCTCGCTTGGAAAGTCCAGACCGCCGGGTTGCTTTTTTTGCTTCGTGTCATTGCCGTAATACAAATGGGCGTATCGGAGCGTAAAAACTGTATGCACCAGAAGCCAGGCACTGGCAATGGCTGAAATAGCCAGCAGTCGATTTCGGGGCCACTCCGGGCTGGTCTTGTCGGCAGAATCGAGCAGCACGATTACAGCATAGAGACTGGCAACAGCAGCCACAAGCACGAACGTTGAGATGAGGGTTCGACTCGAATCTTCAAGGCGTGAAAGCGCTGGCAAATCACGCGGGTGAGCCACGCTGATGCTGATCCACATCAGCACGAGAATGGTTACGGCAAAAGACACCCAGACAAGCGCAAATTGGGCCGCTACGGAAAATCGTCCCGGAACAACGAAATAACTAAGTACCGCCACGGCTAGGCCAATCAGTAAGCGATGCTGGGAGTCGAGGTGAGCAACCGGATTTGTTGTATGTGCACTCATGGTCAGAAAAAGACGTAGCAGACGACGAAGTACGTTCTGAATGGCGTACTCCCCAAATTTTCGCTTACGGATTGTTTCTACCAGAATCTTCTATTCATTAACAAGCTTAGATAACCATGTCGTTTTTACCGACGCAGTATCATATTGTTCGCATAGGGACCGGAAGCGAACCGCTGTCTAAATCGCAGAAAGAGTTTAACCGGTTAACCCAAAAAATTGAGCAGCTTACGGTTGATCTGCACGACCTGCGCGATGTTTCCGGGCATATTCAGCAACGGGTCAAGGCCGACTATCACCCTTTGCTCGATCAGTATTGTCGGTTACAGGCCGATCTGGTACGCCTTTTCGATCGGGCTTATGGGCACGAAGACATCACGAACAACGAGAAAAAGAAGCTTGCCGACCTGATCCGAAGGATGGCATCCGATCTGATCTCGGTACACGGAATCGATGCGCTCAGGCCCATTTACGACACGTATAACACGGCCGAATTCGACGATGACCGCAACGAAGACCAGCCGTTGGCTAGTCGAAACGAAGCAAATTCAGATGAAGGCGCTGATGATTACATAGCTGAACAGGAAGCCGCCGAAGCCGAGCGCCAGCGCCAACGGGCGAATAAACCGAAGTCGGCCAAACAATTGGAGCGGGAGGCTAAAAAAATGGCTGACGCGCAGAAAACGACCAAAGCGGTTCGCACCTTGTACATGGACCTGGTCAAAGCGTTTCACCCCGACCGCGAACCTGATGAAGCCGAAAAGCTGCGGAAGACCGACATTATGCACCGCGTCATAGCCGCCTACGAGAAAAGCGATTTGCTGGCTCTGTTCCGGTTACAGCTGGAATTCGAGCGTATCGATCAGGCGCATCTGGAAGCCCTGGCCGAAGAGCAACTCACCTATTACAACAAGATTCTGCGGCAGCAGGCGCAGGAACTGGAAGCCGAGTTTGCATCGCTTCAGAAAGAACTGGCGGCTATGACCGGGAAATCGACCTTTAGTGCTGGTTCCTTGGTTGGGTTCGAGTTTAGCCTCAACAGCGATATTGCCCAACTAAAGCGGGACATCAAACAATTGAAACAGGATGTAAAGGCGCTTGCCAACACAAGCATTCTGAGGCAGTGGCTAAAAAGTTACCGGTAAGCCGGGAAACCGTCGAATGAGTAGTGATTAGTACCGGGTTATCGTGCCAACAGAGGTATATTGATTTCTGTAATATTCGTTGAAAAGGCTGTCTTATCCAATGATTATGCAGGGCAGAACGATTTTTTCAAAATTTTCAACAATCTTGCCAAGCTATTTAGCAGTCTTGTAGCCTGAAGCCGCTTTTGTTGAGAATCATGAAAGATTATATCCGACCCATTAACCGTCTGCTTGTCGCTAACCGGGGCGAAATTGCCATCCGCATTATGCGGGCCGCCACTGAGCTGGGCATCACTACCGTTGCCGTTTACACCTACGAAGATCGGTATTCGCTTCACCGTTATAAGGCTGATGAAGCTTACCAAATTGGGCGCGATGAGGACCCGCTGAAACCGTATCTGGATGTTGAAGGCATCATTCTGTTGGCCAAGCGGCATAAAATCGATGCCATTCACCCCGGTTATGGTTTTTTATCTGAGAACGTAAAACTGGCTACGCGGTGCCGTGAAGAAGGAATAATATTCATTGGCCCATCGCCGGAAGCCATGGACGCGCTGGGCGATAAAGTTCGGGCCAAAAATCTGGCAACTAAAGCAGGGGTACCCCTCATTCCGGATTCGCGGGAAGAAAATATGTCGCCGGAGTTTGCCCTGACGGAAGCCCAGCGGATTGGTTTTCCGATTATGGTGAAAGCGGCCGCCGGTGGTGGTGGTCGTGGTATGCGGGTGGTACGGCAGGCCGAGGAGTTTGAAAAGGCCTTCGCCGAAGCCAAAAACGAAGCCCGGAATGCCTTTGGCGACGACACGATTTTCCTGGAGAAATTCATCGAAGAGCCCAAGCATATTGAAGTACAGTTGCTGGGCGATCAGCACGGAAATATTGTTCACCTGTACGAGCGTGATTGCTCGGTGCAACGGCGGTTTCAGAAGGTTGTTGAAGTAGCGCCGTCGTTTGGTCTACGGCAGGATACCAAAGACAAACTCTACGCGTACGCCCTGCAACTGGGTCGGGCCGTTAACTATTCCAATGCCGGAACGGTGGAGTTTCTGGTCGATAAAGCCGAGAATATTTACTTTATTGAAGTAAATCCCCGGATTCAGGTTGAGCACACCATTACGGAAGAAGTTACCGGTATCGACATCGTCAGAACGCAGATTCTGATTGCGATGGGGTACCAGCTTTCCGATAATGGAATTTATATTAATCACCAGGACGATGTACCCCTCAACGGCTACGCTATTCAGTGCCGCATCACAACGGAAGATCCGGCCAATGGCTTTAAACCCGATTTTGGCACGATAACTGCCTACCGGAATGCGGCCGGATTTGGTATCCGGCTCGACGAAGGTAGCAGCTACGCGGGCATGAAAATCTCGCCCTACTTTGATTCGATGATCGTGAAAGTGTCGGCGCGGGGCCGTACGCTGAAAGGAGCTACCCAACGACTGACACGGGCGTTGCTGGAGTTCCGGATTCGGGGGGTTAAAACCAACATCGGCTTCCTGCTGAACGTAATCAGTAACCCGGTATTCCAACGGGGCGAAGCGCGGGTATCGTTTATCGAAACCCACCCCGAACTGTTCGATTTCCGCAAGCCGCAGGATCGCTCGACACGGGTACTGAACTACCTGGCCGACGTGATTGTAAACGGCAACCCGGAAGTTAAAAAGAAAGACGACAGCAAGGTGTTCAGAACACCCATTGTGCCCTCGTTCGACGTCTACAGCCAGTATCCACCGGGCAATCGTGACCGGTTGAAGGAATTAGGCCGGGAAAACTTCACGAAATGGGTAGTTGATCAGAAGAGTATCTTATACACGGATACGACGTTCCGGGATGGGCATCAGTCGCTGCTGGCGACCCGCGTTCGGACGCAGGATTTACAGAAGGTAGCCGAAGGATTCGCCAAGAACCATCCCGAACTGTTCTCGATGGAAGTTTGGGGCGGAGCAACCTTCGATGTAGCCATGCGATTCCTGTACGAAAGTCCCTGGAAACGCCTGGAAGCCTTGCGCGAAGCCATGCCGAATATGCTGTTGCAAATGCTGTTTCGGGGATCCAATGCGGTCGGTTACTCGGCTTACCCTGATAATCTAATCGAGAAATTCGTCGAGAAGTCGTGGGAAACGGGCATTGACGTATTTCGGATTTTCGACTCGCTCAACTGGGTTGAGGCCATGAAGGTGAGCATGCGGGCTGTTCGCGAACGGACGGATGCCCTGTGCGAAGCGGCCATCTGTTACACGGGCGATGTGCTGGACCCGAATCAGAAAAAATACACCCTCCAGTACTATCTGGATATGGCGCGTCAGTTAGAAGACGAAGGGGCTCACCTGCTGGCGATTAAGGATATGGCTGGTCTGTTGAAACCCTTGTCGGCCGAAGTGCTGGTTCGGGAACTGAAGCAGGCGGTGAGCATTCCCATCCACCTGCACACGCACGATACACCGGGTATTCAGGCGGCTACGTATTTAAAAGCCATCGACGCCGGGGTTGATATTATTGATTGTGCCCTCGGGGCCTTGTCTGGTCTGACCTCACAACCGAATTTCAATTCGGTCGTTGCCATGATGCAGGGGCACGAACGGGAGTGTAAAACAAGTCTGCCGTCGCTAAATGCGTATTCGAACTACTGGGAAGATGTTCGCGAGTACTATTACCCGTTTGAATCGGGCATGAAGGCGGGTAGTGCCGAAGTGTACGAGAACGAAATTCCGGGTGGGCAGTATTCGAACCTGAAACCACAGGCCATTGCTACGGGGTTGGGCGATAAGTTCGAAGTTCTTAAAAAGAACTACTCGGTTGCTAATCAGCTCTTTGGTGATATCGTAAAAGTAACGCCTTCCTCGAAAGTAGTGGGCGATATGGCCATCTTTATGACGGCTAACAACCTCACGGCCAACGATGTACTGACGCGTGGTGAGTCATTATCCTTCCCCGAATCGGTGAAAGAACTGATGAAAGGTATTCTGGGTCAGCCCGTTGGGGGTTTTCCGGAGAATATTCAGCAGGTGGTGCTAAAAGGCGAACAGCCCATTACGGGTCGGCCGAACGAGCACCTGAAACCGATTGACTTCGATGCTGATTTCAAAGCCTTCCAGGAAAAATATCCCCAGTGCGATGGGTTCGTCGATTATCTGTCTTACCAGATGTATCCCAAAGTATATGACGATTACTACAAAGCTAATGTGCAGTACGGTAACGTCAGCATCATTCCAACGCCTGCTTTCTTCTATGGCCTGAAGGAAAACGAGGAGATTTTAATCAACATCGAAGAGGGAAAAAATATCCTTGTTCGATTGCTGTTCAAATCGGAGCCGGATGAGTTTGGCATGCGCACGATCACGTTCGAACTGAATGGCCAGAGTCGGCAGGTACAGGTTCGCGACCGGGCCTCGAAGGTCGAAAAAGCCATGAACGCCAAAGTGAGCAAAGCCGGTGATGTAGGTGCGCCGTTGCAGGGTCGGCTAACGCGGATTCTGGTGAAGGAAGGCGACGTTGTGAAGAAAAACCAACCGCTTTTCGTAATCGAAGCCATGAAAATGGAAAGTATTGTAGCCGCTTCCAAAGAAGGAAAGGTTGCAAAAGTTGTGCTAAAAGAAGCAACGACCGTTGAGCAGGACGACTGTGTGATTGAACTGGCCTAACGGGTAATAATAAACAGAAAGGGGATCGATGCACCAGACATCGATCCCCTTTCTGTTTATTATATTATGGCACATACGTCTATACTCTTGGGCATGTCGGATATCTGTCAGCTACGGCTCCATCGTTTCCGGCCAGGATCTTTGCTATTGGTGCATTCCGGCTCTTCATAGGCGGTGTGGTATGGCGCGTTTTCACTATTATTGCGGTGGTAAACTTTATTGACGGCGATTGCTGTCGGTATTGCTTAATATCCCAATGTAACGGGCAAATCGATGCTCGTTCTGGCGAATAGCCGCTACTGATAACTAGTTTTCGTATGACTCCTCCCCAACAAAATCCTGAAGGTGCTATTGACGTTGAATTAAGCGAAGAGATTGCTGAGGGCGTTTACGCCAATCTGGCAATGATTGCTCACTCGAACAGCGAGTTTATTCTTGATTTCATCCGTCTGATGCCCGGCGTGCCTAAAGCCAAGGTAAAAGCCCGTATTATCCTGACGCCCGAACACGCCAAGCGTCTGCTGGAAGCCCTGCGCGAAAACATAAGCCGTTTCGAAGAAGCATACGGTGGTATCAATGAGCCCAATGAGTTTCGCTTTCCAGGTGGTGGCTTTAGTGGGCCGGTGGGGCAGGCGTAGGAGTGGCCGGCCTATAGTTTATGGTGGTGCGTCGTACGGTTACTAACAACTGTGCATCGGTCCGTCGTAAACTACAAACCACAAATAGAAAACTCTTTGGCATTCAAACGGTTTTGCGTATCTTTGCACCTCAAAATTCGGGAAGACTGTTTTTTCGTAAACTAATTTTAGAATGCCTACTATACAACAACTCGTGCGTAAGGGCCGCGAAAAGCTGATCGACAAGTCAAAGTCGCCTGCTTTGGACTCTTGCCCACAACGTCGGGGCGTGTGTACGCGTGTGTACACAACGACGCCGAAGAAGCCAAACTCGGCGCTTCGGAAAGTTGCCCGGGTTCGTCTGACGAACCAAAAAGAAGTCAACGCTTACATTCCAGGTGAAGGCCACAATCTGCAGGAGCACTCAATCGTCTTGATTCGTGGTGGCCGGGTAAAAGATCTTCCAGGTGTACGTTACCACATTGTTCGCGGTGCTCTGGATACAGCTGGCGTGAGCGGTCGTCTGCAAAGCCGGTCGAAATACGGTGCTAAACGGCCAAAACCAGGTCAGGCTCCCGTTAAAGGTGGCAAAGGTGCACCACCAGCAAAAAAGAAAAAGTAAGTAAGTGAGATGTATGGTATGAGAAGTATGATGTATGAGTAATTACATATATCATATATAGAACATCATACATCAAAACTGACTGGACGTTGGAAAGACTGCGTCCAGAGTAAGATCAAAAATCTGAAGAAATCATGAGAAAGGCGAAACCGCCCAAGCGTTACGTTCTACCCGATCCGAAGTATAAAGAGGTCCTGGTAACGAAATTTGTAAACAACCTGATGTACGAAGGCAAAAAGAGCCTGGCGTACTCCATCTTCTACGACGCCCTCGATGTGGTTGCCAAGCGCACCAGCGAAAGTGGCTTAGATACGTGGAAAAAGGCATTGAACAACGTCATGCCATCAGTTGAAGTAAAAAGCCGTCGTGTCGGTGGAGCTACCTTCCAGGTGCCAACCGAAGTACGGGCAGACCGAAAAGTCGCGGTAGGCATGAAATGGCTTATTAAGTATGCTCGTTCACGTGGTGAGAAAACAATGGTAGACCGGTTAGCAGCCGAAATCGTCGCAGCCGCTAAAGGTGAAGGCGCAGCTGTTAAAAAGAAGGATGATACGCACCGCATGGCTGAAGCCAACAAGGCGTTCTCGCACTTCCGGTTCTAGACCAACCATACTGGCCAAAATCCCGATGGCCGTTAACTTTGCAAAAGCTACCCAACAATGGGTAGCTTTTGTTGTTTTTGGCTATATGGCAACTTTAGAAAACGATTACTTACGCGTCGCAATCCAGCCCAAAGGCGCGGAAATGACCTCCATTTTTCATAAACCAAGTGGGATTGAGCACCTCTGGCAGGCCGACCCTTCCATTTGGGCGTGGTACGCGCCTAACCTGTTTCCTGTGGTGGGTGGCTGTCTGAACAATCAACTGCTAATCGATGGAAAAGCATATCCGATAGAGCGCCACGGGTTTGCCCGGCAATCCGTTTTTGAGATTACCGAATCAACAAAAACACACGCCATTTTCTCGTTGCGATCAAGTGAAAACACACGATCGCATTTTCCTTACGAGTTTGATTTTCAAGTAATTTATGAGTTGGACGGTTCCGCCCTGACGGTCACGTATCGACTTGTAAACGAAGACGAGCGACCCATTTATTTCTCGGTTGGCGCTCACCCGGCTTTTGCGGTGCCCTTCACGCCAGAGGAAGCCTACGAGGATTATTTTCTTGAATTTGAGCAGGAAGAGCCACTGGAAACGCACATGCTCTCATCGGCGGGGTATTTTACCGGCGAAACAAAGCCAGTTTCCACAGCGGGCAAACAACTACCTCTGACAAAGCATTTGTTTGATGCTGATGCGCTGGTCTTCAAAAATCTGACATCCCGGAAGGTCGCTATTCGCAGTAACAGGCACGAACATACGGTCTCGGTATCGTATCCGGCGTTTCCTTATTTAGGCTTATGGGCCAAGCCCGGTGCGTCTTTTGTCTGTATTGAGCCCTGGCTTGGTTGTGCCGATAGCGAAGGGGAGCCGAAGCCAATTCAACAAAAAGAAGCTATTCAGCACGTCGATATCAACGGGGTATTTGAGGCTGCTTTTACCATTGAGGTAAGCTGACGGTATTCGGTTTACGATTTTTGGTGTACGGTTAGAGCAAGCCACAAACCAGCTCCTCGATTTATAGCTTGAGTCTCCATTACAGTTGTTTAGCTAGGGTTGCATCTGTGGTTTATGGAGACGCGAACCACGCATCACGGGTATGGGTTGGTTGATGCATAACACGTTCGCGTCAGCCAACCGTATACCATAAACTATAAACCTGTTTTACTGCGTCTCATCTAGTGGGGTAAAGTCTTTGAACGTGCGTTTGAGGGCCTTATCGGTAGCCTCCTTTTTGCTTTGCCAATTGGCATCCAGTTCCAGGGCAACCAGACCGCTCAGGCTCATTGATGTACGGAAATCATCCAGTTTTCTGATGAACTCCCCATTCCGGCGGGTTGCTTTTAACGCAAACTCGCGGGCAAACACATCGCCTTTATTTTGTAGCTCACTCCGTTTTCCCAGAACGTAATTATAACGGTCAAGCAAGTCTTTCATCGATTTACCAATTACCTCTGTCGCTTCCAGGGTTCCCATGGTTAAAACAGCCGTGCCCCCTACAGCCGAGATAATGCGGCCGTTACTCTGGGTCTGTGAGCTGGTGCTCGACCCCGTTACAGCTGGCGTTACGCCCGTTACGGCACCCAGTGAGGCATTCGCTACCGATCGGTTTCGTTTGCCTCCTTTGGCTTTTTTGTAATCATGCTTGAGCTGCTCCTCTTTGTCTCCCAATTGTTCGATTAAACCCCAGGCCTGTACCAATAACTGCCGATACTGGTTGTAGTAATACCGGTCTTTCTCGGCTTCATTTACGGTATTTAACACCGTGAACGTAATGCGCCGTTCCTCCCGATTCTGTGCTTTATCGAGTACGTAGAACGTTATTTGCGTATTCAATGAATCATAGGGGTCCCGAACAAAATCGTAGCCTGGCTGCCAGATGAACTCGTATTGGTTGTCCGTATTTTTGACCAAGGCACTCTTCGGGATCTGTTGATTGTCGGATAAGAAGCCGAACGTGGCCACATCATCTTCGCCGTTTGGGTCGGACAGGTAGAATTTGAGGTTTACCGTGGCATTCTCCTTTAACTTGTAGTGCGTATCTTTTGGAATTACGGCGATGTCCGGCGGTAGGTCCATTTGCGTAACTTCCACCTTTAGTCTGCCTTTCGTACGCGTTTTCGCGGGCTGGTCTTCGACCCAGAACTCAATGTACTGCGGGGCTTGTTTCAGTCGATTGAACTGGTTCAGCGATAGTGTCCAGCTCAGTTCACCCTGCGACGATAGCTTGCTACCTTCGGGCATTTGATCGGCAATGGGAATAAAGACAATGGGGTCACCATCGTCATCGCGCACTGTCTGCGCATCCATTTTGTAAATATTCTGGGTTCGGTAACTCACGTAAAACGGGCGCAGTTCGCCAACCACGGGCGGGCGATTTACGTGGACGATCTTGAATTCGGCGTTTTGTGTAGCTACCTGGCCGCGATTATTGCGGACCTCAAAGCTAACCGGGTAACTTTTCGTTGTCTGGATACGGTCGGCCAGATCAAATCCGGGAGTCCAACTGAAATGGCCCAGGGAGTCAAGTTGCATCCCATCCTGTTTATCATTCCCGAAAGCAAACCTCAGCGTATCGTGGGGAGAGCCTGTCGCCTTTAAATCAAACCGAACAGTGCTGCCCTCGGGCACAACATTCCAGTTGGTTTGCGTAGGTAGGAATAGTTGAAGTGATTTGGAATCCTGCGCATGGAGGCTACCCGCTGTACTGATCAGTAGCAACCACGCCAATATACCGGCAGTTCGGTTCATAGCGACATTCAATGGTGGTCTGTTTTGAAAAACGTAAAAATAAGCTTTAGATTTCGTCTCGGCTGGATTATAAACCGGTTTTGAGGTTTTTCTTAGCTAACGTCAATGATTGGCTGGTCATAATGATAGGTTTCCAGAAAGAAATCAGGCCGAATTTAGACAACAAATCAAGACAGGTAGTATGCAAAAAAGGCTGCCTCTTCTGAGAAGAGGCAGCCTTTTTTATGCGTTGGCTACACCTTAGTTTTTCTTCGGTGCAGGAGCCGAACCGGTTGCAGGAGCCGTTCTGGTTCCCGTGTTGCTACCGCCTGTAGCGGCTGGTTTCGCAGCAGCGGCTGCTTTAGCGGGATCGATGCCCATTTTCTTCAGAACCAGTTCTGTGATGTTGTTCTCCTCTGGAGCGACCAACAGAATTGGGATGGTATTAGCACCAGCATCCAGATTGAACACATACTGATAGCCACTCTCTTTGGCAACGGCATCAATTGCTTTCTGAATTTTCTGGACAACCGGATTTACCAGTTGCTGGTATTTCGTTTGCAGCGACTGCTCAGCCGTACGACCGAACTCCTGAATGCGAGCCTGTAAGCCCTGGAGTTCCGTTTCCCGGTCCTTCTTGATTACGTCTGACATCTGTGCGGCTCCTTTCTCATAAGCACCGTATTTGTCTTCCAGTTCTTTCTGCATCCGCTTCAGTTCGTTTTCTGATTGCGTACGCTGAATGGTTAACTGGTTTTGAATATCTTTTGCTTCGGGTGTTTGCGACAGAACGTAATCAATGTTCGTATAGCCTAACTTCAATGGACCAGCTGCAGCGGTCGTAGCTGGTGTTGTTGTTTGGGCTTGTGCCTGTGCGCTCAAACCGCCCAGCAAAAGGGCTGCTGCAAACGCCATGACGAGGTTTTTCTTCATCTCGAATTAGTTGTTTGTATTACTTAGGTTTTGTGATTGTTTTACTACTTGGACTTGTATTTGTCGCCGTTGGTTTAGTCTCTAAACCTAATTCTTCCATTACATAATCCGAATAATCGTGCCTCGGGTTCGTGTATAGCATAACAAAGTCAGACGCCTTGTCGAAGATAAAGTCTAATTTCTTCTGAATACACACTTTTTCTACGGCCCGATTAATTAACTCCATGGGGGCTTTCATGAGTTCCTTTTTCTTCTCGAAAAGCAATCCCTGATAGCCAAACACTTTGTTGTTGTACTCCCGCGCTTCCCGTTCTCTGTCGCTGATGGCCCGTTGCCGATCCCGTTTCATGTCTTCGGTCAGCAGAATTTCCTCTGCCTGATACGCTTTCTGCAACTTGTCAATTTCAACGTATTTATCCTGAATGTCTTTCGACCACTTGTCGGCAAACTTATCGATTTCGGCAAGGGCTTTCTGGTATTCGGGCATTTTACTGAAAATGAACTCGCTGTCCACGTACCCAAATTTTTGTGCCTGCGCCGGCGTAGCCAGCCAAACAGCGCACAAAAGTACGATAAATAGAGACTTTTTCATTGAGTGCGCGCCAATATTTACGGGAAGTAATTGATTTTCAAGGCTAATGTTATCAAACTGATAATGTCTTCTGCCAAGCTTTATCAGTTTGATAACATCTTTATTAAAAACGTTTAATAGCCCCGAATCTTATCTGAACTGTTGTCCAATCGTGAAGTGGAACTGACCGGACGCCTTATCCTTAACGCCTGGAATCTTATCAAAGCCATACCCGTAGTCGATACCGATCAGGCCAAAGGCGGGCATAAAGATACGGGCACCAAATCCCGCCGACCGCTTCAGGTCAAATGGATTGTATTGTTTGTAGCTCCCCCAGTTGTTACCGGCCTCCAGGAAAGTCAGGACGAAAATAGTGGCCGATGGATTCAATGAGACCGGGTAACGGAGTTCAGCCACAAACTTGTTGTAGACCACACCACCCTGGCTGCGTGAGTTGGCATCAACCGCGCGGTCGTAATCAGCCGTGTAGACACTCCGGTCATCGTACCCGCGCAAACCAATAATGTCCTGAGCCAGTGCAAACTGGCCCTGCCCCGCTAGTCCTGATCCACCCAACACGAACCGTTCAAATGGGCCAATTGCCGTGCGGTTGTTGTAGCTTCCCAAAAAGCCCAAGTGAGCCCGTGTGTTTAAGACCAACTTCCCAAAAACGGTCTGGAACCAGCTGGCATCGAACATCCATTTGTGGTATTCAACAAACTTGTATTTGTCTTTCGGTGCTTCCGTTGCCGTTGTTGTGCGCCAAGCCGAATAGGGGGGCGTGAACGAACCACTCAGCGTAAAGGACGACCCGTTTCGCGGGAATTGGGGGTTGTCGATGCTGTTGCGCGACAAGGTGGTATTGAACGTGATGTTGTTCGAGATACCGTCTTTATAACCGATGTAGAACAAATCAAGATTGTTCAGGTCGTAGCGCTGAAATGAGATCGAATTACTCAGGCTGAAATAATCATCAGGAATTTTTAACTGGCGTCCTAAACCAACAGTAATGGCCGTATTCGTATAGGATCCGGTTGGTTTGCGGCCTTGCAGCCCCTGGTAAATACTGGCAGGATTCAGCGGATCATAGAACGTTTTATAAACCGTATGGCTGGCGCTTACCGACAACGCATTGGGTTTTCGACCCCCTAACCAGGGCTCCGTGAACGACAGCGAATACACCTGATACTGCGAGCCGTTGGCCTGAAAACGAACCTGCACTCTCTGGCCATCGCCAGCGGGCAACGGCCGCCAGGCTTTCAGATTGGGAATGTTCCGGGCCGAGAAGTTATTGAACGTTAAACCAAGTGTACCAACAAAGCCAACATAACCGCCCCAACCACCTGATAATTCGATCTGATCTGAGGGCTTTTCTTCAACCGTGTATTCAATATCAACGGTGCCATCGCTTTGTGGAACCGGGTTAATACCGATTTTCTCCGGGTCGAAATAGCCGAGCGTTGATAATTCGCGTTGTGTACGAATCAGGTTCGTTTTGGAGAATTTCTGTCCTGGCAACGTCCGTATGGTCCGCATAACCACGTGGTCACTGGTTTTGGTGTTGCCGTTCAGGATGACTTTGTTGATGGTGGCCTGCTTCCCTTCGAAGATGCGAATTTCGAGGTCGATGGAGTCCCCTTCGATGGCTCGTTCAATGGGCTGGGCGTTGTAATACAGATAACCCAAATCCATGTATTGCGAACTCAAGTCCTGGCCGGGGTTACCGTTTAGGCGCTTGTCGAGGTCATCCGGGTTATACACATCGCCTTTTGTAATGCCCAACACCGAGCGAAGCTGGTCGGCGGTGTACAGGTAGTTGCCCGAGAAATCAATCTTCCGGTAGAAATATTGATGCCCCTCATTCAACTTCATGTTGATGGTAATGGCATTGGTACCGTTGTTAACGATCGTATCGTCTTCAATGGTGGCATCGCGGTAACCGAGTTTGTTGTAGTACTCGATGAGCTTTTGCTTGTCTTCCTCGTATTTCTTGGGAACGAATTTCGAGGGCGTAAACAACCGCCCGAAGCGCTGTTGCTTCGTGCTTTTCATCTTCATCCGCACGGCAGACTCGTCAACTTCGTTCAGCCCCTCAAAATTGATTTTAGCAATCTTTACCTTCTGCCCCTTATCGACCAGTACGCGCATCGTGGCGTTGTTGCGGGTACTGTCGGGAATTGTCGTGATTTTAACTTTCGTATTCAGATAACCCTTGTCAACGAAGTACTTCCGGGTTGCCATCTGGGTGTTTTTGGTAATCGTATTGGTTACGATCTTACCCAGATTGAGTTTTATCTTGTCTTTCAGGTTATCCTGCTCGCCTTTCTTCACGCCCAGAAAACTAACCCGGTAAAGCCGGGGACGCTCCTGCACCTTGAACATCAGCGATACTTTGTTGTCCGCTACGTTGGTCGCAAACATTTCCACGTTGTCCAGCAGACCCGATTCCATTAGTTTACGAACCGCCGAACCAACAGCCTCACCCGGAATACGGATTTTGTCCCCCATTTTCAGACCGGCTAACGAAACCAGCGAATTAGGGTCCAGATAGCGGGTTCCGGTTACGCTCAAACCAGCAACTTCATATTCTTTAGGGCTGGCATAATTGAGCAGATCATTCGTTTCGGTAGGGGCGATTGCGCCACGTCCAGCCCCAACACGTACCTGCGCCCGGACATGAGCAGGCAACAGACTGGTGAGCAGACAAAGGGCTCCTACTAGTACTTTTATACGGTGTTCCAAGTTGTATAATACCTATTATGTTGTTGATTACGAGGAGTCAGCTGTGGCGAAAAGGGTTGCAAGGAGTGCAGTCTATTTCTGCTGCCTCAGCGCCCGGTTCACCCGCTGTCTTACTTAATTAACTGTTCACTGGTTTTGCCAAATCGACGTTCGCGCTGCTGATAGCTGACAATCGCCTTGTATAAATGATCTTTCCGGAAATCGGGCCAGAGTACATCGGGCATGTACAACTCCGAATACGCCAGCTGCCAGAGCATGAAGTTACTGATACGCATTTCACCACTGGTGCGGATCATAAGCTCGGGATCGGGAATGCCCCCCGTGCTGAGACGCTGCGCAAAAACGGTTTCGTCGATCTGATCCGGGCTGAGTTTGCCATCGCGTACATCGACAGCCAGTTGCCGGGCTGCCTCCAGAATTTCCCAACGACCACTGTAGCTTAAGGCCAGAATCAGCGTCAATCCAGTGTTCTGGCTTGTTTCGCGGATCGCTTCAGCCAGTTCGCGCTGACAATCGTTGGGCAAACTGCTGGTATGACCAATGGTCGCCAACTTTACGTTGTTGTCCATTAGGGTTTTAATCTCTCCCCGAATTGTGTGAACCAGGAGCGTCATCAAGGCATCAACTTCATACTTCGGGCGATTCCAGTTCTCGGTCGAAAACGCGTAGAGCGTCAAGTATTTTATACCCAGTTCCGCGCAACCTTCCGTTGTTTCACGTACAGCCTTGATCGCGTTGCGGTGGCCAAACACCCTGGCAGCGCCCTGTTGTTTCGCCCAGCGTCCGTTTCCGTCCATGATAACGGCTATATGCTGGGGCAGATTGCTCGGGTCAATGTGTTCCTTCATCCCAATGGGGGAGTTTTAACAAATGTTAACAAGACCGCGAAGATACGGAAATTTAGTCAGTTAATAAGTTTGTTAAACAACTGGCAGGCCGATAAATAGTAGGCTGTCCATTCGGTATGTCGCCAGGAGACCAGGGTCGTTCAACAGGTGCCCTGGCTAAGACATGACTTAGTCAATGACCGTTTATCAACTTACGCGCGCCCGCTGTATCTTTGCCCGTGAAGACTAATAAGCCGGGAGCTGGCGTTCTTACGTACAGATTCTCGTTAACCCCGTCTGTTGTGATGAACGCTGCTTTTTTGATCCGCACCCGCCAGATCGCTATGATCGCCTTGCTGTTTACAGTTTTGTCAGGCTGCAAAAAGGGTGATGATACCGTTGCCACTCCCCAAACGATTACTGATCGTCTTATCGAAGACAGTCAATTCAGCTTTCTGCGGGCTGCTATGATTTACGCCGAAGTTGGCGATGTATTGAAAGGGGGCAATCTGACCCTGTTCGCGCCCAACGATGCGGCTTTTCAGGCATCGGGTTTTGCAACGCCGGGTGCTATTACGGCCTATTCGAAAGAGCAGATGAGAGCTATTTTGCTTTACCATGTGCTGGGTGGTCCCGTTTCAGCCGCTACGATTCCGTCGGGCCAGAGCCCAATTGCAACGGTTGGCAAAAGCATTGCTTACCTCAACAGTACGTCGGATGGGAAGATTTTTGTGAATAATGCCCAGATCATTCAGGCGGATATTGCTGTCGCCAATGGGTACATTCACAGCATCGATCGGGTGCTGACACCCCCGTCGGGCAATCTGTTGACTACCATTCAGACTAATCCGAATCTGACCTTTCTGGTGGCGGCCATTCAACGCATCGGCACCAGTAATCCGACGCTGTTGACGACGTTGAATAGTGAGTCGACGGCCAATGCGGTTACCGTGTTTGCGCCCAATGATGCCGCCTTTAAGTCAGCGGGTTACCGGGACCTGGCCGCTATCAACTCGGCCAATGTGCAAACCCTAACCAATACGTTGCTGTATCATGTAGTATCGGGTGCGCTGTTTGCCAACCAGCTTCAGTCGGGCAGTCTTAACACGTTCCTCAACGGTAACCGATTAACGGTCACAGCTACCGCGAATCAGCTTACTATAAAAGGAAATAGAAATTCGACGGCTGCTACCATCAAGCAAGGTGACCAGCCCACAACGAATGGAATTATCCATGTTATTGATCAGGTGTTGTTACCCTAATCAATAAAAATTAAACCGTTTACAACGTCTTGCCACGTTTGAGGGTCATTAAGCGTAGTATTTGATGATCATTAGTTATTCTTTTTTTCATGCGAATAAGTCAACTTGCCATTTTAGGCGCCCTCTTGATCGGTGCACTGGCTTCCTGCAAGCAACAAAACATTGATGCGGGTAGCAATGCGGCTGCTACGTACGCAGCTAATGTGGCCGACATCAACAGTTATACGATTAGCCAGATGATGTCGGGGACAACTTCTTCGTCAGGCCTCTTTTTTCAGTCGACTAAACCTGGTTCAACAACGATCGTACCGGCCTATGGCCAGGAGATCGAGTTCACCTACAAGCTGTCTGTGCTGTATGGTCCCAGCAATGTAAGCAGTCTGACAACTGTAACGAGTAGGGTAGTAGACTCGGCATATGCTACGACCTCTACATTTTTTCCATTCTTTGCCGGTTCGCTGAAATCGGGTCTGGAGGAAGGTATTTTAAAAATGCACGAAGGGGAGTCGGCTATTTTGATTATGCCGTCTATTCTGGCGTTTGGTAGTGTTGCGACGGATAGTGTTCCTGCCAACTCGCCGGTTCGGTTTGACGTAACCCTGAAGCGAACGCGAACGGAAGACCAGCAGATTACGGACTACATCGCTGCTAATAACCTGACTGTTACAAAGACACTGGCCAATGGTGTGCGCATTATCAAAACGAAAACAAATTCTTCGGGGGCTACACCTTCGGCTGGCCAAACAATAACCCTGAGTTATGCGGGTAAGCTCTTGCGGGCTACGACGGGCTTTTCAGGTGGCACAGGAACCGATACCAAAACCGTTGGAACAACAACAAAATTTGTAGCCGGTTTTGAGGCTGGACTATCCGAATTGAAAGTCGGTGAAAAAGCAACCGTTATCTTTCCCTCGTCGATGGGGTATGGGGCAACGGGTGCCGCCCAGAACGGTAGTAGCGTGTATACTATTCCCCCTTATTCACCGCTGAGTTTTGATATTGAGGTGCTTTCGGCGAAGTAACGGGCTTGAAAAGAAACAACTAACTATATACGGCTATTGAGTCGTGCAACTTGACTTAATTTATATTCATGCGTAAATGTATAGTGTCTGTCCTCATTTTTTCGGTAATAAGTGGGTTGACAGCTTGTAAAAAAGACGATGTCACGGCCTCCGACGACTCGATCTTACAGTCAAATAAAGCGGATATTCAGGCTTACGCGGCCAGTAAAGGGCTAACCGGAAGCAGCACCAACACCGGTGTTTATGTTGCTATAACCAAGGCGGGTACGTCTACGGTAACACCCGGGAATGGTCAGGAGGTAGAGTATAGCTATTCCCTCTACACGCTGGTTCGCAACAGCAGTAATGTGGTCGTTGATAGTTTTGTCGATTCCACCTATGCCAGCAAATCCAATTATGCTTACCTGGTGGCAGCCAACGCAGGGTTGACGGAAGGGTTGCTCAGGATGCATGAGAACGACCAGGCCACGGTAATTATACCGTCTGCTTACGCGTTTGGTTCGTCCGGGAGTGGCGATGGAAAAGTGCCGCCCAATGCGCCCGTTCTTCTGAACATGATCCTCAAAAAGATCCGCACCGAAGACGAGCAGATCAACGACTACATGACGATTAATAAACTGACGCCAACGGAGGTGACGCAGAGTGGGCTTCGGTTTATAAAAACAGCATCGAATTCATCCGGCATTGTACCCGGAGCTGGTCAAACGTT
The DNA here is from genome assembly GCF_054776635.1 of Spirosoma lituiforme. NCBI lineage: Bacteria > Pseudomonadati > Bacteroidota > Cytophagia > Cytophagales > Cytophagaceae > Spirosoma > Spirosoma lituiforme. Next base: position 45,850 of record NZ_BAAHBO010000003.1, on the reverse strand, counting down.
GAATGTTCGTTATCGGGGAACATTACTGCGGTCGCAATCCGCGTTCGACAGTACAGGAACTGGTACCTACGGATTTACACTGGGCCTCTCGGTACCCGGTTTTGACGAGGGGTTAGCGAAGCTGAAAGTTGGCGAGAAGGCCATCATCATCATGCCGTCCAAATTAGGGTATGGAAGCACCGGGCGATCCGTTATTCCGCCTTATGCCCCCATGCGTTTCGATATAGAACTGGTTTCGGTTCAGTAAATAAGGTTGTTCAAACAAAAAGGGGCGCTGCATACACAGCGCCCCTTTTTGTTGGTAATGCAGCCAGTGTTCTGAGCGACTGGGCCGCTATATCCGTGGTTCGTGTCCTCACGGACCACTTGTGCGCCAGCCAGATCTGCCTGCCGGAAAGGTGATCCGTGAGGACACGAACCACGGATACGAAGACTCGTACAAACTCCAGCTGTTTGAATCGTTTTTGTTCCGCCTTTAACTCAACCAGTCGATGTCTGTTTTAGACTCTGCCAAATACAACCGGAAAAACTAAATCATTTCCGCAATACGCAGCTTGGCGCTTCGGGCGCGGGGGTTGCGGGCGGTCTCCTCAGGGGAGGCTTCAATGGGTTTTCGCGTTACCGACTGCAACGGTTTCAGGTCGTTGCCAAACAGATCTTTCTCGACATCCCCCTGAAATTTTCCCTTGTTGATGAAGTTCTTCACCAGTCGATCTTCCAGCGAATGATAGGACATGACAACCAATCGGCCGCCCGGCTTAAGAATCTCCGGCACTTGCTCCAGAAATTCCTCCAGGGCCTGCAACTCTTCGTTCACTTCAATGCGTAGTGCCTGAAATACTTGGGCAAAAAATTTGTTCTCTTTGCCACGGGGCGCGTACCGTTGTAAGGCCGCTTTGAGGTCATTGACCGTATTGATCGGGCGATTTGACCGGGCCGACACGAGGGCGCTGGCGGCTGTTCGGGCATTCGTGATTTCGCCGTACATACCCAGAATCCGGTGCAGATCCGCTTCTGAATACTCGTTGATTACCTCCCGGGCCGTTCGGTCGGCCTGTTGGTTCATGCGCATGTCGAGGTCGGCATCGAAGCGGGTCGAAAAGCCGCGCTCGGGCGTGTCAATCTGGTGCGATGAGATACCCAGGTCGGCCAGGATGCCGTCTACCTGTTCGGCTTTATACAGTCGGAGGTAGCGTTTGATGTTGCGGAAGTTGGACGCCACAAAAGTTAGTCTCGAATCGCCGATGGCCTGGGCATTGGCGCGGGCATCGGCGTCCTGATCGAAACCAAAAAGTCGCCCTCCCTCCAATTGGTTGAGGATTTCTCGGCTGTGCCCACCCCCGCCAAAGGTAATATCGACGTAGGTGCCGCCGGGTTGCAGATTCAGCCCGTCGATGCAGGCTTGTAATAGAACTGGTTCGTGGTAATTACTCATTCAGAAACTAACCGTATTTATTGGTCGTTATTTTGGACGTTGACGCTCAGTCAGTAAACGGTGTATGTCCGCATTTAAACGTATACTTGCTTACCAACTACAACCTGCATCCTGCATTTAGTGAAAACTATGAAACACCTTCTCTCTCTGGCCGCCATGTCGCTGCTGGTATTGCCCGCTGCCTGCTCTGGTCAATCTACCCCGGCAACGGTAAAGCCTGGCCTGTACCGGGCTGTTCTGAAAACCAAAGGCGGTGAGTTACCGTTCGGACTCGATATTCAGCCAATGAAGGGCGACGCCCGGACTTATTCCGTTTTCGCCATCAACGGGAATGAACGCTTGCCTATGGACCCCGCTACGGTACAGGGCGACTCAATTCGAATACCAATGTCTTTATTTGAGTCGGAATTAGTGGCAAAGATAGACGGTAATCGGTTGCGGGGCGAATGGCGTCGGCGCCGGACAGCCCAACAGGTGCAAACCTTACCCTTCGACGCGCAGCAGGGGCTGACGTATCGGTTCAAAACAGAAGGCAAACCGGCCCCAAAAGCTAACCTTACCGGTACGTGGGCAACTAATTTCGGCAGCAAAACGGGTAAAGTAGATACCGTCAATGCCGTTGGTGTGTTTGCTCAAAAAGGAAACAAACTGAGCGGTACGTTTCTCACCCCTACGGGCGATTACCGCTATCTGGACGGCAACGTCGTGGGCGATAGTCTGTTTCTTTCCTGCTTCGACGGGTCGCATCTCTATCTGTTTAAGGCCGGTTACGATGCGGCTACTAGAACGCTGACCGGCGGGCAATGGGCTGGTGTATCAGGCTACGAATCCTGGGTGGCTCGCCTTGATCCAAAGGCCGACCTGCCCGATCCGGCCAAGCTAACGTACCTGAAGCCGGGTGCCAAAACACTCACTTTCTCGTTTCCTGAACCGGGCGGCAAAATAGTTTCGAATACGGATCCCCGGTTCAAAAACAAAGTGACCATCGTGCAGATCATGGGGTCGTGGTGCCCCAACTGCATGGACGAGACCAACTTCATGAGCCCCTGGTACAAGCGGAACAAGCAACGCGGTGTCGAATTGGTGGGTCTTTCGTTTGAGCGGTCGCCGAATATGGCCGAGTCGGGACCGAAAATTGAACGCATGAAACAACGGTTCAACATAGACTACCCGGTTGTTTTGGCCGGTACAAACGATAAAGCGCAGGCTTCCAAAGCGTTACCGGAGCTGAACGCCGTTGTTGCTTTCCCAACAACCATTTTTATCGACAAAAAAGGGCAGGTACGGCATATTCATACGGGCTTCTCGGGGCCTGGTACGGGTAAGTATTACGATCAGTACGTCGAAGAATTTAACCGGCTGGTCGATAAATTGCTGGCTGAGTAAGGGAGCGCCGGGGTTTGTCCGATTCACCTGATTTTCTTGATTTTCTGCGCCGATAAGGCTAATCACAAGAATCAGATGAATCGAACAAACCCCGGTCTTTACTTATTAGTATGCACGCATACTAATTTCAAAAAAAATGGTAGATTTACGTCCAGAAGGGAACAGGATGACATCAACCATGAAAAAGGAAAAGACCGTTGACTTTCACATAAAGTGGGGCTGGCATGCCATTTCGCGCATGTACAATGCCAATGCCTCCCGCTTCGGTATTACGATGGCGATTGGCTACGTACTGCTGAACATTGACCTCGACGAAGGTACCCCCGCTACCAAAATAGGACCACTGTTGGGCATGGAGCCCCGGTCGCTGGTCAGGATGCTGAAAAGCCTGGAAGAGCGCGGTCTGATTCGGCGGGAAGTAGACGGAAATGATAAACGGTTTGTTCGTATCTACCTGACCGAGGAGGGAAAAGCAAAACGGGAGATGGCCCGCGATGGAGTCATTCTGTTTAATAACATGATCCGGGAGAAAATTCCCCTCGACAAACTAGTCATCTTTTTTGAGGTGATGAAAGACATCAACAAGCTGGTTGAAGAAGAAAATAGTAAGATTAAAGCGGGCGAGCCGGAAGAATTGCCCTTGGATTGATCGAGTAAGCCCCTAATTAAACCCAAACGATAGAACACGGATAAGGCGAATGAGTATCGGCTTTCTGGTTAGACCATTCCACCCCAATCCGTCTGTCTGCATTTCTGATCGAGTAAACGAAAACGCATGGAAGCTACCTTAGAAAAACCCAGGACCCAACCAAAAAACCGTACGATCCGGCGCGTAGCCGTCTTGGGGTCGGGCATTATGGGCTCGCGCATTGCTGCTCATTTCGCCAACATTGGCGCTGATGTTTTACTACTGGATATCGTTCCGAAAGAACCCAGCCCCGCCGAACAGGCAAAAGGGCTGACAACCGCCAGCCCGGCCGTGCGGAACCGGATTGTTACCGACGCTTTTCAGACGATGCTGAAGGCTAGTCCGGCGTCGTTGTACAGTGCTAAATTTGCGGAGCGGGTCAAGCTGGGTAATTTTGATGATAACCTCAAGGAGATTGCTGCGTACGATTGGGTGATTGAGGTTGTTGTGGAGCGACTGGACGTAAAACGAACTGTTTATGAGCGCGTTGAGCAGTTTCGCAAACCCGGAACGCTTATTACGTCTAATACATCCGGGATTCCGATGCATCTGCTGGCGGAAGGCCGAAGCGATGATTTTCGCCGTAATTTCTGCGGTACACACTTCTTTAACCCTCCCCGGTATTTGCGGTTGCTCGAAATCATTCCGGGGCCAGATACCGATCCGGCCGTTGTTGATTTTCTGATGAATTATGGGGATTTGTACCTCGGTAAAACGACCGTATTGTGCAAAGATACCCCTGGTTTTATTGCCAACCGGCTTGGTATTCAATCCCTGATTCAGACGATTCGCGTGGCCGAGGAGCTTGGTTTAACCGTTGAGGAAGTGGATAAACTGACGGGTCCGGTGGTGGGGCGGCCCAAATCGGGTACGTTCCGGTTGTCGGATGTTGTGGGGCTGGATACAACCGTCAATGTGGCGGGCAATCTGGTTAGCATGGAGCACGATGAGTCGCGGGCTAGTTTTGAGTTGCCGACCTCCGTGCAGAAATTAATGGAAAACAAATGGCTTGGTGACAAGACCGGCCAGGGGTACTATAAGAAAACGAAAGACTCGGCGGGACAGACGCAGATTCTGGCTCTGGACCTGAATACGTTCGAGTATAAACCGTCGCAGAAAGGTATTCGTTTTGTCACGCTCGATGGGACAAAAGCGATTGACAACCTTAAAAAGCGCTTCCCGGTACTGGTTGCCGGAAAAGACAAAGCAGGGGAATTTTATCGCAAAACATTTGCGGATGGTTTCGCGTATGCCACACACCGCATTCCTGAAATCTCGGACGAGCTTTACCGGATTGATGCAGCTATAACGGCTGGTTTTGGCTGGCAACTGGGTTTGTTCGAAACTTGGGACGCCATTGGGCTAAAAGCTGGTCTCGACATGATCGAAGCACAGGGCAAGAAACCCGCCCAATGGGTATATGATATGCTCGGCGCGGGCTTCGATTCCTTCTATAAGGTTGAGGGCGGTAAGCGGATGTATTACGATATTCCGACGAAAAGCTACCAGGCAATTCCAGGGGTGGAGCAATTCACGATTCTGGAGAATCTCCGGGGGGACGGTCCCGGCAATAAGGTTATCTGGAAAAACGCCGATGCCTCAATCTATGATCTTGGCGATGGGATTTTGAACGTCGAATTCCGGAGCAAAATGAACACCTTTGGGCAGGGTGTATCCGAAGCGTTATTGAAAGGCGTGGCGATGGCCGAAAAAGACTTTCGGGGCCTGGTAGTGGGCAACGACTCTACCGAAGCGTTCTCGGCGGGGGCTAACCTGGCTACACTATTCATGTTTGCCGTTGAGCAGGAGTTCGACGAAGTCAATCTGATGATTGCCCAGTTCCAGAAACTCATTGCCCGGTTGCGCTACTCATCCGTGCCCGTCATTGTGGCCCCTCATACACTGACGCTGGGGGGCGGCTGCGAAGCGGTGCTGCACGCCGACCGGGTAGTGGCTCATGCCGAAAGTTACATTGGTCTGGTAGAGGTTGGCGTCGGCTTGATTCCAGCCGGTGGGGGCACAAAAGAAATGGCGGCCCGGGCATCGGACCTTTACCAAACCGGTGACCCTGAGCTAAATATCCTGCAGAGTGCGTTCATGAACATTGCCACCGCCAAGGTATCTACGTCGGCGCAGGAGGCCCATGAAATGAATTACCTACGGCCAACTGATCAAATTGTGCTTAACCGCAGTCGGTTACTGGCTGAGGCCAAGCAGGCGGCTATTGAACTGGCTGATAATGGCTATACCCAGCCCAAGCCACGCGCTGACATTAAGGTACAGGGCAAAACGGGTATTGCCTTGTTCAAGGCGGGTATAGCCGCCATGCGCATGGGTCGGTATATTTCAGATCACGATATGAAGATTGCCGACAAATTGGCTTACGTTATTTGCGGAGGTGATTTGAGTGCACCGCAAGTTGTTTCGGAGCAGTATTTGCTTGACTTGGAGCGTGAAGCGTTTCTCTCACTTACTGGCGAAAAAAAGACGCTGGAGCGAATTCAAAGCTTGTTGACGGGTGGCAAGCCATTGCGTAATTAGATGAGTTGATACAATCATTAGTAGTAAACAAAAAGTGTCTTATATTCCGAATGCATACATTAATTCGGAATATAAGACACTTTTTGTTTACAAAAAAAATGTTATTGATACGTGGGTAGAAGCGATAGTGATCAGCTTATAGTATAAGCTTTTTAACTATATATTACTGATTATAAGTGTTTTAATAGTCAAAGATATAGATTTAAAAGACTTTATACGGCTTGAAATAGGTATATATAATAAGGTAATTAAAGTTAATAGATAGTTAATTATTATCGCTTGATTGCAAAATATCAGTGATATTTATATTGTTAGAATACTATAAGTATATTATAAATTGTACTATTTGACTATTCTAAATGAAAAAAAAGGGCAACAACTTAAAATTTACGCCACTTAATATATTTACAATAAAAAATTGAAACTGAATATATAATGCTTTGCTTTATTTGTTAACAGAAATTACCCTATTCTGTAAATAAACTAACCCATAAAGCGAAATGAATGTACCACTTAGTGACGAAGAAATGATTCGTCAGTACCTCACCAGTCAGCCCTCGCATTGCTTCGAAGCTCTTTACAATCGTTATGTGAACAAAGTCTATAGACGTTGTCTATCAATGACGAAAGATCCGTTGAAAGCCGAAGATTTTACCCACGATATTTTTTTGAAGGTATTTAATAAACTTGATGCCTTTCAGGAGCGATCAAGCTTTTCAACCTGGCTTTACTCGATCGCTTTCAACTATTGTTCTGATCAGATTCGGTTGGCCAGGCGGCTTCAGGTGACGGGTATGGACGACGACTTTAAGCATGATGTTGCCGAATCAAAGGAAGAGCAGATGCACGAAGAAACGCTCTATCTGGTAAATCGGGCCATGGAGACGCTTTCCATAGATGAGCAGAATTTATTGAAACTCAAATACGAAGATGGCATGAGCATTGCCGCTATCAGCGAATTATGCCATCTCAAAGAGAGTACCGTGAAAATGCGGCTCAAACGAAGCCGTGATAAAATCAATCATTTATATGAGAAAATGTATACGGTATAAATGATCAGTCGCTTCATAAACAAATCAGAAAAAACCAGCATCGCCAGCAAGTTGACTTGCTGGCGATGCTGGTTTAAATCCGGCAAAAAAGGGATTGGCGGAAGAAATGATTACCGTACAAAATTCGTGAACTGATCCAGTGAGGCCGGATTGCGAAGGGTATCTTTGCTGGTGGCCAGTGAGGCATTTACACCGGATAAAATTTTCTTGATTGGCGTTTCAAGCTTCTTACCGCTGATTGTGTAAGGAATTTCGGTGATCGCGTAGATTGCATCGGGCACATGCCGTGGACTGAGCCGATGCCGTAACGATTGCTTTATGTGCGCAATCAGCTCGTCGGTTAGGGAAAAGCCGTTGTGCAGTACCACGAACAAGGGCATAAAGTACTGTCCGCCGGGCTGCTCCAGCCCCACAATCAAACTGTCGGCTATTTCGGGCAGGCTCTCGACCGTGTTGTAAATTTCGCTGGTGCCAATTCGAATGCCATCCCGGTTGAGGGTAGCATCGGAGCGACCATAAATAATAATGCTGTTCCGTTCCGTAATGCGGATATAGTCACCGTGCCGCCAGATGCCCGGGTAGTCATCAAAATAGCTTTTTCGGTATCGTTCGTTGTTGCGATCATTCCAAAAATAAACAGGCATGGAGGGCATTGGCTCCAGGATGACCATTTCGCCTAACTCGCCCCGAACAGGCCGGGCATTTTCATCAAAAGCGTCTACCTTGCAACCCAACAACCGCGACTGAATCTCACCTTCGTAAACGGGTAGTAGCGGGTTACCACCCACAAAACCGCTGCATACATCGGTGCCGCCACTCAGCGAAATTAACCAGACGGTTGGCTTCACGGACTCATAAATCCAGCGAAAGCCTTCGGGTGGCAGGGGTGATCCCGTTGAGCCGATGGTTCGTAAATGACTCAGGTTTACGGTATCAACGGGCCGTAGTCCTGCCCGCAAACAAGCCAGATAATAAGCCGCTCCACTGCCGAAATGGTTGATTCGGGCAGTATCGGCCAGTTTCCAGAGTACGCTCAAATTTGGGTAGCCCGGCGCTCCGTCGTAGAGGACAAGAGTGGCTCCGGCGAGCATGGAGCCAATGGCGTAATTCCACATCATCCAGCCGGTAGTCGAATACCAGAAATAACGATCGCCAACGCGCACGTCCTGATGCAGTCCCAGGGCTTTAAGGTGTTCGAGCAGGCAACCGCCAACGCTGTGCGTAATGGCTTTGGGTTTGCCGGTGGTACCCGACGAGTAAAGAATCCAGATTGGATGGGCGAAGGGGACAGGTTCGAACGTCAGCCCGTCGGGCGCTGGTGTATCCAGCACATCCTGCCAGTTCGTTGCACCGGTTAACTCACTTTTCGGATCAATGCAGGGTATCCAAATCACGTGCTGCAAAGTAGGCAACTGGTCACGCAGTTCCCGCGTGGATTCCGTTTTGTCGAATACGTTACCGTTGTAGCTGTAGCCGTCGGCTGCCAGCAGAAGTTTTGGCTCAATCTGCTGAAACCGGTCAACGATTCCGGACAGACCAAAATCGGGCGAACAGCTTGACCAGACGGCACCAACGGCGTTTGTGGCCAGAAACGCAACCACGGCTTCGGGCCCATTGGGCAGTACCGCCACCACGCGATCACCAACCCCCACCCGTTGCTGACGTAAAAAAGCCGCCATCGCGGCTACCTGCCGTTCCAGCGTTTCCCAGGATAGGCTTGCCACCGCGGGTTGCCGTTCGGAAGCAAACAGGATGGCCGGGCGCTGGGTGCTTCGATGACGAAAAATATGTTCGGCGTAATTCAGGGTTGCCTCCGAAAACCAGCTTACGCCAATCATGTCTGCTTTGTTCGGTCTGAAAATTACCTGATGGTAGGGCGTATGACTCTGAACATCGAAGAACTGCCAGATGCTTTCCCAGAAATGCTCTAAATCCGTTACCGACCAATCCCATAAATCGTCGTAATCCCGAAAGTATAGGCCCTTCTTGACAAAGAGCCAGTCCATGTAACGTTTTAAAAGCGACTGTCCGATAGCGGTTTTACTGGGTGTATAGAGGGGCGTTAAAGCTGGTCGGGACATAGAGGTAGTTTTCGATAGAATGAGGAATGTTAGGAGCTTGCACGGTGACGGTCAAAAAAACAGTACCGATCGCTCGGTATTGACTAACGACTGAGGGCTTCTGTGGATTGTTTTTACGATAAAAAGCGTTTCAACAAAGCAGCCATAGGCGGGTTATCTCCAAAAGACCTACCTTTGCAGCCCATTTTGTATTTTTTAGTAACAGCTATGCTGACAATCAGTCAGATTGATAAAAATAAAATCTGATTTACTGTATTATTCCATGAGTCAAGATTCAGAACAGAACGATCGGGGAGGTAGACCAAACCGTGATGGTGATCCGCAACGGCGGGACGGTCGTTCATTCGGACGTCGGGATGACGCCCGCACGAGTGGTCCAACGGGATCACGCGCCAATACAAACCGGAGCGATGATCGCCCCCGGTTCAGTCGGGACAACGACCGCCCGAAAGTTAATCGGCCCGCTGATGGCGACCGGCCCCGGTTCAATCGGGATGATCGGACCAGTGGATCGCGTAATTCAGATTCCCGTGGCGCCGGATCATCGAGCCGACCTTTCCGGCCCGCCGGATCTCGTGACAACAACCGTAGTGACGGACCACGTACTGACGGACCACGTAGTGATAAACCCCGTTTCGAGCGTGGTCAGAGTGATCGCCCAAAATTTGACCGCCCTGCCGATGGGGACCGCCCTCGGTTCAGTCGGGACAACGACCGCCCAAAATTCAACCGGCCAACCGATAATGACCGTTCCAGCGGTGGTGCCCGGGATAATGATCGCCCAAAATTTAATCGGCCTGCTGATGGCGATCGTCCTCGGTTCAACCGCGATGATCGTACTTACCGACCAGCCGGTGCCGGACCTCGTAGCGATAAACCAGTTAGTACACCCCGTTTCAACCGGGAAGACCGTCCGGACCAGCGTAACCGGGATACCGATTCGCCCCGTTCTTCGAACGACCGCGGCCGCAGCACTGATCGGTTCGGTAGTGACCGTCCGAAACGGGAAGACCCTCAGGATGGTAGTCGCCCCCGCATAAACCGGGATGATTCCTCTCGTTCGACTGATCGGAGAAGTGACAGCCGCAGCACGGGCTCAGCCCGTTTCTCGCGCGATGGCGGATCCAGCCGATCCGACAAACCGGCCTTCAAACGGGTTGGTGGCTTTAGCCGTGAAGCCGATGAACGGAATCGGTTTGGCAACGATGATCAGGCTAGGCCACGCACCGACCAGGATAGCGAGAACCGCTTTACGGGTAAGCAGCGGAAAGAATCCGGTGATCGGCGGACGGGTAATTATACGAAAGCGCCCGATTACAACCTGGAGCAAACCCGCGCAGCCGATACGGCTAAACGAAATCGGCCGGATGAAAAACGCCAGTCGGATCACAATGATGCACCCGGAACGACGCGCCTGAATCGCTACATCGCCAATTCGGGTGTTTGTTCGCGCCGGGAAGCCGACGAGCTTATTGCCAGAGGTGATATTTCGGTCAATGGCAACGCCGTAACCGAGATGGGCTATAAAGTTAAAGAAGGTGATACGGTTAAATATGGCACGAAAGTGCTGAATCCCGAGCGGTTCGTATACGTCCTGCTTAACAAGCCCAAAGACTATATCACGACTACCGAAGATCCCGAAGACCGCAAAACCGTGATGGAGTTGGTGGCCGATGCGGGCAATTTCCGGATGTACCCGGTCGGTCGTCTGGACCGTAACACGACGGGTTTACTGCTGGTAACAAACGATGGTGAATTGGCTGACAAGCTGACGCACCCATCGAACAACATCCGCAAAATCTACCAGGTTGAGTTAGATAAACCCATCACGGAAGAGCATCTGAACACCATCAAGCAAGGCATCGAACTGGAAGATGGCCCCATTAAGCCCGATGCAGTCAGTATCGTGACGCCCGATGGTTACGTGGTTGGTATTGAAATTCACTCGGGGCGTAACCGCATTGTTCGTCGTATATTCGAAAGTCTTGGTTATGAAGTGACCAAACTCGATCGTACTACGTATGCCGGCCTGACCAAGAAAGAACTACCCCGCGGCAAATGGCGCTTCCTCGATCCAAAAGAGGTTGTAAAGCTGAAGTATCTTAACGCGTAGCTTTAAAGAGCGAAAAAACGAATGAGTGAAAGAGCGCTGAACACTGAGTTAGTTAGTCGCTCTTTTACTCATTCGTTCTTTCGCTCTTTCATTTTATGAACCACCTCTTCCCCTACATCGAACGGATATTGCTGCATCCTGGGGTGACCATTGGCGAGCAGTACAGCGCGCTCGATGAGGTCACGCAGTTGGGTATGGCTGGCCTGACGGTTGCTCCCTTCTGGGTGAAAAAATTCAGGCGCGAGCTGGGCGAAACGCATCCGGCCGTCTTGTCAACCGTCATTGGATTTCCGTTTGGGTACCAGCGTACGGAAGCCAAGCAAACCGAAATCGAGTGGGCGCTGCGCGACGGGGCCAGTGAAATTGAAGTAGTATTAAATACGTCGGCCCTGTTTTCGTCAACGTCCGTCTGGCTGAAGATCGAGCTGGCCAAATTAGTCGCGCTGGTCCACGCGCAGGAAACGTTTTTTACGGTTATTCTGGAAACCTCGCTGCTCGATCAGGAGCAGATTCAGAAGACAATCAAGCTGGCGGCCGACGCCGGCGCTGATTTTATTAAAAACGCCACCGGGGCGTTGACCACTGATTTCTCGCTCGAGAATGCCCAGCACTTTCGTCGGCTCGTTCCGAAATCCGTTGGGGTTAAGATCGTTGCTGATAACGCGACGGAGTCTCAGCTGGAAGCCCTGGTTGCAGTAGGGGTAGAGCGCCTGTCTATGAGGCATCTATTCCTGTAACTAACTACCCTTTGACTACACGTAGCCATTTTCATATATTTCGAACGATCTAAGTATCGTCTCGCTATGAAATGCTGGCTCATGCGTAATCTTGCAAGTCTGGTTATCCTTTTCGTCGCTCATTCCGCCCTGGCGCAACAGGTCGTTTACAAAGGATTTGAAGTGGATAGCGCTGCCGTGCCCCGCGGTGGCATGGAGTACCTGACTACGTTTATTCAGGCGAATCTGCGCAAACCTATCGCTGCTCAGGCAAAAGGCGATGGCGGGCGGATAAGTATAAGCGCAGTTGTTGAGCCAGATGGCCGCGTAACGGACGTAAAAAATCTGAACTCCTTCCGTCCGGATTGTGATCGCGAAGCCCGCCGTGTATTCAACCTTTTCAATGCCTGGAAACCCGCTTATAAAGACGGAAAGCCCGTCCGTCAGGAGGTAAATATTCCCGTATTTTTCAAGGCCAACGCACCATTTAGCTTCCGGGACGGCGCTGTCGTTGCTTTTTTCGATGCGAATCGACGTCCTGTTCCAGATAGTAGTGGAGCTGCCTACAAGCAGGTAACGCCTGTCGATACCACTGGGTTACCAAGCGGTGATGTCGTCGTATTCAAGAAATCAGGCAAACGATGGGCTGAAGATTATCGGAATCCATTTGTGCGGAAAAGCAATAGCCAGGTTAATTCAACGGGTGCCTCCCGTTATTTGATTGGTAGCCAAAGCGCTGTTCGTGATTTGAATGGCCCTGTTTACACCGTCGATAAAATAGGTAAGTTACTGGCAGAGAGTAACTACGAAGAAGGAAAGCAAGTGGGTACGCAAATTTGCTACCACAACAATGGCATAGTGGGTGAAAAAAGAGAGGTGCTGCCCGAAAAGTCGGTGATTACGTCGTGGTATGCGAATGGCCAGATTAAACAACTAAAGACCGTCAGCCCCCTCAAAGCGTTGACGCCCCTCGACCCGGAGCAGGTAGTTGCGCTTTGGGATAGTGCGGGCCGTCAAATGATAAAGGAAGGCAACGGACGGGCTACTTACCTGACACGCCGGGAGTCGTACCGTGACACAAGCCGGTACACAACGTTTCTTGAAGAAGGGGCCTATCAGAATGGGTTTAAGCAGGGCGTCTGGACAGGGCGCTATGGGGACGGCTCTTATTTTTATGAAGAAACCTACGATAATGGAATTTGCCAGGGTGGAAAAGCCATAACGGCGGGTGCAGATACCGTTCGCTACACGGATCTGGGAAAGCAGCCAGAGTTCCCCGGGGGCATACAAGGGTTAGGCCAGTTTCTATCCAGTAATCTCCAGTATCCTGTCACAGCGCAAAAAGCCAATATATCGGGAAGAGTGTTCCTGACTTTCGTCGTGTGTACCGACGGGATATTGTGTGATTATGACGTGCTAAAAGGTGTTCATCCGGACCTGGACGAAGAAGCCGTACGGGTTGTGAAGAGCATGAGCGGCAAATGGATTCCCGGAGTCCAGCGGGGTAAGAAAGTTCGCGTTAAATATAACCTGCCCATTAATTTCAGCTTACACTAAACGGGGTGCCACGGAAACCCACGTTTTTCGGTAAATTTGCCGGATAACCCCTCTGTTCATGTCGCTTAAGCAAGTTCCTCTTCATCACATTCACCAACAGTCAGGCGCGAAAATTGTGCCATTTGCGGGTTTTGAGATGCCCGTCCGTTACTCCTCCGACCTCGATGAGCACAATACCGTTCGCAATGGCGTTGGCATATTCGATGTCTCGCACATGGGCGAGTTCATCCTCAAAGGCGAGGGTGCGCTGGGTCTGATTCAGCGTGTTTCGGCCAACGATGCCAGCATCTTGTTCGATGGTAAAGTGCAGTATAGCTACCTGCCAAACGGGCGGGGCGGTATTGTCGACGATCTGCTGGTGTACCGAATCAGTGAGCTGGAATACATGTTGGTGGTCAATGCATCCAACATCGACAAGGACTGGAACTGGATTAATCAATACGTAGCCGACTTTGATCAGGAAGGTGCACCACTCACCATGGTGAACGTATCCGACGAAATGTGTTTGTTTGCCGTGCAGGGTCCGCTGGCTGCCAAAGCGCTTCAGCCGCTCACAAACGCTGATCTGGACTCGATGGACTATTACACGTTCGAGAAAACCGATTTTGCCGGTTATGCCAACGTCATTGTCTCGGCAACGGGCTATACCGGAGCCGGTGGTTTCGAAATCTACGTATCAAATCACCAGGCTGAAGGCGTCTGGAAGGCCATTATGGAGGCTGGCGCTCCATTTGGTATCAAGCCTATCGGACTGGGCGCCCGCGATACGCTCCGTCTGGAAATGGGCTACAACCTCTACGGAAATGACATCACCGACGAAACATCGCCCATTGAAGCGGGACTGAGCTGGGTTACAAAATTTACCCATGACTTTATTGATGCGGATGTACTGAAAGAACAAAAGCAACAGGGTGTGCCACGTAAACTTGTTGGTTTCGAGTTACTGGAACGGGGTATTCCTCGCGGTCACTATGAACTTACGGACGCGGCCGGTGCGGTCATTGGTGAGGTAACGTCGGGTACGCAGTCGCCCACGTTGGGCAAAGGCGTTGGGCTGGGCTACGTTCAGACTGCGTTCAGCAAGCCGGGTTCTGAGATTTTTGTTAAAGTTCGTGACCGATTGCTAAAAGCACAGGTCATTAAGCCTCCTTTCGTGAAAAAATAACTTACTCTTTTGTCATGCTGACGAAAGAAGCATCTTGAATTTTCCTGCCAGATTCCCTTGGCTATTCTGAGATGCTTCCTTCGTCAGCATGACAAGAAAACTTATGAAACAAATTGACGTTTGCTTAACGCCCGATCTACTGCATCTGCACAAGGTCGAAAACACAATTGTTGTCGTTGCGGACGTGTTCCGGGCTACTTCGTGCATGGTAACAGCCTTTGCCTATGGCGTAAACAGCATCATTCCGGTGGCTACCATTGAAGAGTGCCAGCTTTATCGGGAGCGCGGGTACCTGGCGGCTGCTGAACGAAATGCCCGAAAGGTAGACGGGTTTGAGCTGGACAATTCGCCGTTTACCTATATGGATGAACGTATCCGGGGAGCTAACGTAGCCATGACCACCACCAACGGTACCCTGGCTATTACTAAATCACGGTCTGCGGTGAAGGTACTGGTTGGTTCGTTCCTGAATCTGGAGGCAATTGTTCAATTTCTGAAATCGGAACGATATGACGTCATGGTGTTGTGTGCCGGATGGAAAGGGCGCGTCAACATGGAAGATACGCTTTTTGCGGGCGCTCTCGTGGAACGGTTGAAAGACAGCTACGCGATGGCTGAAGATAGCGCGGTTATGGCGTGGCGGCTCTATTGCCAGGGGAAAGATAATTTACCCAGTTATCTCTCCAACTCGTCGCACATTCGACGACTGCAGCGGCTGGGTATTCAGAAAGACATAACCTATTGCCTGCAACACGACCTTTACGACGTTGTTCCCGTACTTCGGGGCAATGCGCTGGTGAGCATGCAGATGTAGCCCTAACCAGAAACGGGAGACGAATTCGTCTCCCGTTTCTGGTTAGGGCCATCATGAAATCAGGCTGTTGCCTGTTCCGATTCCAGATAGGTCAATACGCCCTGCATGGTCGTTAGTTTTTCGTAGTCTTCATCAGGAATGCGAATGCCAAATTCCTTTTCGAGTTGCATGATCAAGTCAACGGAATCCAGACTATCCAGACCCAGATCGCGGGAGAAATGAGTTTGATCCGTTATCGCCGACTCTTGTACACCAAATTCTTTCAGAATTCCTATCACTCGCTTTTTCATAATGCGTTGTCTGTTTATCAACCAGTGTCTTTTGTATAGAATCCTTCCGCCTTGCCGTTTAGTATATACACGACTGCATTTTTAACATACTTTAATACCCGTCGGTTTTGTGCCTGATGTCGGTATGGCTAAACAGAAAGCTAGTCTAAAACAGACTCTCTCCTAGTAAACGCTTTAATTCCAGTTGATTAAGCATCAGTTGGTACTGAAAATTCAGCTGACCTAACTTGGCTTCTTCTACACCTACTTCGGCACTTTGTAATTCAACGTTTGTGATAACGCCGTTTCGCAGGCGGGCATTGGCAATCTGAAGGGCTTGCTGTGCCTGTTGTACCTGCGTTTCGAGGTTTGCCAGCCGGGTCTGGTTGCTGCGAATGTCGGCGTTAAGTTGGGCGATACTCTGTTTTAGCTGCGCATTCACGTTGTCGACGGCGTAGCGGCTGGCGTTCAGATTCAGTTGAGCGGCTTGGTTTTGCAACTGATACCGTTTGCCGGCATAAATGGGTACGGTCAGTGCTACACCCGCGGCAACGTTAAAACGAGGAGTGTTGATGTCGGGTAAATAGCCGTTGCGGTAACCGGCCGAGCCCGAGAAGCTGATATTTGGGCGGCTGGCTAGGTCATAGATCAGAACGTCGGTTTCGGCCTGCCGAACGCGATCCTGCGCTAATTGCACATCCTTGTTGCTGGCCAAAGCCGACTGCCCGTCCGTGATCAGGTAGGGCTGAGTCGTAACCGTACCGCTGGATGTTTCTGCATTGAACTGACTCATGGCCCGGCTGATATCCGGGTTAGCGTTGCCCGTCAGGTAGGTTAACACGGCAAGCTGGCGCTCCAGTTGATTCTGAATTTCAATCTTCCGGTTCTGCGCCGTTTTTACCCGAACCTGCTGGGTGAGTACGTCATACTGCAAGGCATCGCCATTCTGTAGGCGAGTCGTCAGGAGCCGAACGTTGGCACCGGCAGTTTGGATAACCGAATCCTGTACCGACAGGCTCCGTTGCAGAAAGCCTACGCCATAGTAAGCCGCAGCTACCTGGTAGGCCAGTGCCTGCTGCGTAATCTCAAATCCGCGACGCAGCACCTGTGCATTGTCGGCCGCTTGTTTTACCGAGGCATTCGTGCGCCCCCAGTCGTAGATTGTTTGTCCGACGCCAATATTTGCGTTCAGGTTATGATTAGGCTGAAATTGCAGCGTCCGGTTTACCCCGTCAATGGGCAGCGTAGCCTTGGCAACGGGGGTTACGTACTGATACGATGCGTTTCCATTTACATTAGGTCGCATGGCCGTCCGGGCAATGTCGATGCGTAATTCGCTCGCCTGAATCTGTTGCTGCTGTTGTTTCAGGTTTGGAAAATTCGCATTGGCCTGCTGGACCAGCGCGCGCAGATCGTCGGATACTTGCACCGGCTGGTTCTGCGCCTGAGCCGCACCCAGCGTTAGCAGCAAGGCTATAGTAAGAAGTCTTGGAGTCATAGCAAATAAAGTTTAAGAGGTTTAGTCGGTGGTATCAGCTGGCTTGACGAGCAAGATCAACCCACCGGTTAACATCCTGTATTAGTGGGCTGCATCAGCAACTGCTTTGGCAGTTGCGGCATCCATCTTTTTGTTTTTGAGTAAGAATAGGAGTGGAAACGTGACCACAAAAAACAAACCTGCCAACTTGAATGTGTCCAGGTAGGAAACCATAAGTGCCTGCCGCGAAATGATCAGATCCATATTTTTATACGCTCCCGTTGCTGCATCGAACGCATTGACACCTTTGGCGATCAGTCCCTGCGTAATGGCATTAAGCCGCTCCATGGTCAGCATATCGCCCGGTTGCAGGTTCGATACCAGATCGCCCCGGTGCACGGCTGTCCGCTGCGTAACGTACGTGTTTGTAATGGCTACGCCGAAGGCTCCGCCAACCTGCCGCATCATGTTAACGATTGCAATACCAGTTGGCAACTGGCGCGGTTCCAGCGTAGAAACGGATTGGTTGATGAGCGGTACGTTCACAAAGGCAAGCCCAATTCCCCGAATGATAAGCGCGGTAATAAAGTCGCCGTTTGAGGCATTCATGTTATACGTTGACATGATAAAGCAAAAGCTCGCAAAGGCAACGTAACCGATAATGACAAGAATCTTGGGCGATACGCCTTTGGCCAGCATGCGGCCCGCCAGTGCGAACATTGGCAATGTGATCAGCCCCCCCGGAATCAGCAGTTTACCCGTTTGGGTAGCCGTCAGGCCAACAATCCGCTGGGCGAACAGCGGATATAGCAGCACAGACGTGAACAGGCCATACCCGATAACGACCATCAGAATAGAGCCAATTGATAGGTTGCGGTTACTGAACGTTCGCAGATCCACTACCGGGTCTTTGGTGGCGCGCAGTTCCCACCAGATAAAGGCCGGAATGGCAATGACAGCCGCCACGGTTAGCCACATGATTACCTTGCTGTCGAACCAGTCGTCGGCTTCGCCCCGTTCCAGCACATACTGCAAACTACCGATACCAACGGCCAGCAAAAGTATTCCCATCTGATCAATGGGAATACTTTTGCGGTCAATATTCAGCTCATCTTCTTTCTTGTCGATAAACGCAGAACTTAGTAAGACAGCAACAATACCGATCGGCACGTTGATGTAGAACATCCAGCTCCAGTGGTAGTTGTCGATGATGTACCCACCGAGGGTCGGGCCCAGCGTCGGACCCAGTACGATACCCATACCGAACAGTGCCGAAGCAACCGGCCGCTGCGCGGGAGGAAACGCATCGAACATCAGCCCCTGTGATGTAGACAGGAGGGCTCCGCCACCAATTCCCTGCAGGAAACGGAAGGCAACCAGCGTCCATAAACTATCTGCGAAACCGCACCCATACGACGCGACGGTGAACAGAATGATGGAGCCGATGTAGTAGTTCTTCCGCCCGAAATACCGTTGTAGAAAGCCCGTCATCGGAATAACGATAACGTTGGCAATCGCGTAGGCTGTTACCACCCACGAGACATCTTCAATCGTGACGCCGAGGTTCCCGGCAATGTCGGTCAGGCCGACGTTCACGATGGATGTGTCGATCAGTTCAATGATAGCCGCTGAAATAGCCGTGATGACCACGATCCACCGGCGAAATCCTGTTGGTTGAGACATAATGCTTCCCGTTCCTGGTGCGTGGCTTAATTGGCTACCCGTACTTCAGCATCGACACTCAAGCCCGCCCGCAGCTGGTTCTTGTATTTTTCCGGATTCAGAATTTCAATTTTTACCGGCACACGCTGGGTGATTTTAACGAAGTTTCCCGATGCATTGTCGGCAGGCAGCAGCGCGAACTTAGCACCCGTGGCGTCCGAAAGCGAAGCAACGCGCCCTTTAATGTCTAGATCAGGATAAGCGTCGAGTTTGATGTCAACCGCCTGGCCAAGCTGCATTTTCTCCAGCTGAGTCTCTTTAAAGTTAGCCACTACCCAGAAGGTTGAGTCGGCCACAATCGTGAACAGGTTCTGGCCGGGTTGTACGTACTGACCCACCACGACGTTTTTACGGCCAATCTTACCAGCAATTGGGGCGGCAAGCCGGGCGTAGCCAAGGCGTAACTTCGCGTTGTCGATAGCGGCCTGCTTCACTTTGAGGACTGCCTGAATTTTCTGAATATTCGCCTGCGCTTTGGCAATTCCGGCCTGCGCGACGCCCTGCGACGTTTTGGCAAGATTGATCTGCTCGACGTTGGCATCGTACTGGCGTGACTGAACCTCAACGCTGTTCTGCGTGTCTTCCAATTGCTTCTTCGTCAGTGACTGCTCT
Source organism: Spirosoma lituiforme (assembly GCF_054776635.1). Classification (NCBI taxonomy): domain Bacteria; kingdom Pseudomonadati; phylum Bacteroidota; class Cytophagia; order Cytophagales; family Cytophagaceae; genus Spirosoma; species Spirosoma lituiforme. Next base: position 26,222 of record NZ_BAAHBO010000003.1, on the reverse strand, counting down.
TTGTACAGGTTTTGATCACGCTGCAAGTCCTGCCGCGATTTGTCGCGCCGGGCGGCCTGCACCTGGGCATTCGATTGGGCGACGCGGGCGTTTTGGGCGACGTTACGCGCATTGGCCAGGGCGTTCTGTACATCGGCACGGGCGTTTTCGAGGTCGGCCAGTGACTGTTGGTAATCGGCTTCGGCCTGCGCCAGGGCCACATCGTATTCCTGGGGATCAATCGTGACCAGCGGCTGACCCCGTTTGACGTTTGCGTAGTCGTCGACGTTGACGGACGTTACATAGCCGGCTACGCGGGCCAGTACGGGGGCCGAATTGCCTTCAATCTGAGCGTTATCGGTTGTTTCGTATTGTTGACTGTGGACGAAGGCCTTGTAGCCAAAGTAGCCGCCGACCAACACGACAAGAGCAATAATGATGCGAGGTAAATACGTTTTTATGCCGTCTTTCTCTGCTGAGGTTTCCATTTCTGTTGTTAGAGTTGCCATAGAATCAGTACTGTTTGGGTCATAGCTGCGTTGAGGTAGAGAACTGAAAGAATAGTCATCGCTCCGGCGCCCCGGCTATCGGACTATTGTTGCACAAAAGTAAACCAAGTTGACTATAAGGTCAAGGAAGTTGACTATATTTGTACAATCTTTCGTCAAAAATCGTTTCAGTGTTTTCTACATTGCCAATATGTTCGTGGAAATAGATAAAGATTCCTTTGATTTTAACCAGTTACGTGCAGTTCGTGAACGGGCTATTGGGCGTCTTTTCTGGCGTCTCAAACGGTATACGAGTAACTTCATTGAGCCACGTCTTCACGCATTGGGGTACACTGATTTTAAGATGAGTTACCTGATGTTTCTGTCCAACATCGAGGAAAGTGGTATTACCAACAACGAACTGGCCAAACGAGCTGCTGTAACCAAGCAGATGATGAGTAAAATCGTTGGGTTGCTGGAAACCGAGGGCTATATATACACGGAGAAAAACCCGAACGACTCACGGTCCAGCATTATTTTTCTCAACGAGCGGGGCAAAGCGCTTTTCGTGAGCCTCAAGGTCTGTATGCAGGAAGCCCGCGATAAGTTCGACCTCATCGTGGGTCATGAGCGCATGGAGCAGGTGGTCGATACCATGGTTGAGCTGGTTAATAAATTAGAAAGTGAAGAACAGTAAGCCATGTATGATGTATTGTATATGATGTAGGTTGTATAATGCATGATAGAAATTACATGGATATACCCTGCATACTACATCATACATCATATATAGTACCTCTCTCTTCCTATGTTTACTTCCATAAATCCTTATACGCAGAAAACGCTCAGGACCTATCGGGCCGATAGCGCCAGTATGGTTGAGCGAAAGCTCAAACAAGCCGACCGGGCATTTGCCGACTGGTCGGCTTTGTCAATTCGGGAGCGTGCCGATTACGTACGGAAGGTCGGTCAGTACCTGACTGACCAGAACCAGCGCTACGGCGAATTGATAACGGCCGAAATGGGTAAGACGCTTAAGGAAGCGATTAGTGAAGTCGATAAATGCGCGGCAACCTGTACGTTTTACGCCGATCATGCCGAGGCTTTTCTGGCTGACCAACGCATCGAGTCCGACGCGCAGACGAGTTTTGTAACCTATCAGCCCCTGGGGTCGGTGCTGGCTATAATGCCCTGGAATTTTCCGTTCTGGCAGGTCATGCGCTTTGCCATTCCAGGCCTGATTGCCGGTAATGTCGGTTTGCTCAAGCATGCACCCAACGTGTCTGGCTGTTCGTTGGCCCTTGAAGAAGCGTTTCGCGAGTGTGGTTTGCCCGCTGGGGTGTTTCAATCACTACTGGTTGAGGTACCCGCTGTTGACGCTATATTGAGCGATAAACGGGTAAAGGCGGTGACGCTTACCGGTAGCGGACGGGCCGGTGCATCGGTGGCCAGCATTGCTGGTCGGGAAATCAAGAAATCCGTATTGGAACTGGGTGGCTCCGACGCGTTGATTGTGCTGGCCGATGCTGATCTCAACAAAGCTGCGGAAGTGGCGGTTAAGTCGAGGATGCAGAACGCCGGGCAAAGCTGCATCGCTGCCAAACGATTTATCGTTGAAAAATCGGTCAAAAAGCCTTTTACTGAACGACTTCTGCATCATATCAACCAGATCAAACAGGGTGACCCGATGGATGATGCCACAACGATGGGCCCGATGGCCCGACTGGATCTGGCCGATGCCATCGAACGGCAGTATCAGGCTACGCTGGCCAAAGGAGCTAAGCGGCTGGCGGGTGGTGAGCGCGATCAATGCAATGTGCAGCCCCTGTTGCTGGACAAGGTGAAACCCGGTATGGCGGCTTTTGACGAAGAAACCTTTGGTCCCCTGGCGGTACTTATCGACGCTAAAGACGCAACGGAAGCTGTTCAGCTGGCCAACCAGTCTGATTTTGGCCTCGGCTCGGCCATCTGGACGCAGGACCTGGATCGGGCCGACCGGCTGGCTCGTCAGATTCAGGCCGGGTCCGTTTTTGTGAATGGGCTGATGCGCTCCGATGCCCGTATCCCGTTTGGCGGAATCAAACAGTCCGGTTTCGGTCGTGAGTTGTCAGAAGCGGGCATCAAAGAGTTCGTGAATACAAAAACGATCTGGGTCGAGAAACCCTGATGCTAGGCTTCCCCCGTTTTGTTCTGCTTTTCCTTCCGGGCGTTGAGGTAACCCTTCACAACGGTAAAGGTCGTGACGGCTAGAAAGAAAAGAATAATGTACTGAACGTAATCGACGATCCAGGGAAATCGCTCACCGAAGAAAAACCCTCCGCCCACCAGCGTTACTACCCAAATAACACCGCCAATAACGTTGTAAAGCATAAAGAAACGGGCGGGCATATGAATCAGACCAGCCAGCAGTGGGGCGAATGTTCTGACAATAGGCAGAAACCGGGAAATGATCAGGGCACTGTTCCCGTATTTGATAAAAGCTTCCCGGGTGTTTTCGATGTATTTCTGCTTGAAAAACAGCGAATCAGGTCGATCTTTAATCTTACCACCAAAATAATAGCCTGTCAGGTAGCCAATCAGTGACCCAATTACCGCTGCCCCGAAGATGCAACTTAAGAGTAGCCACAAGGGTACATTTAACAATTTGGTACCCGCAAACACACCCGACAGGAACAGGAGATAATCGCCCGGTAAGAAGAAGCCGAAGAAAAAGCCATTTTCAACGAAAACAATGGCAGTAATCAATACCAGCCCACCCGTCCGGATAATTTCCTCGGAGTTTAGCAGCGTCTGGAAAAAGGTAATGATCTGATCCATAAGTAAAGAGTGAAAGAGTGAAGGAATGAAAGAGCGAATAAGTGTCTGGCCGGGCAGCACTCTTTCGCTCATTCACTCATTCGCTCTTTAAATGTATTCCGCTAACTCCAGCCAGCGGTCTGATTTTTGGGCGATGGTTTGATCGAGCATTTCAATTTCTCGCGCCCAGGCCATTAGTTGTTCGTGCGGTCCTCCTGAATTCAGCAAGGCCACAATGTTGGTTTTGTGCTCCTCCAGTGATTCAATTTCCTTTTCGATGGTCTCGTATTCCTTCATTTCCTTGAACGAAAGTTTCCGTTTGGCTTCACCAGGAACAGCCTTTGCAGCAGTCGATACTGGGGCAGAAGGTTTGGTTTCCGCCGGAACGGCTTTGGCAGTACGGGTAGCTTTGGGTTGCGCATCCCGCCAGTCACGGTAATCGGTGTAGTTACCAGGATAATCGCGGACTTTCCCTTCGCCTTCCATCACAAAAACGTGTTCAACCAGCCGATCCATGAAGTACCGGTCGTGGGTAACAATGAGAACGCAGCCCGGAAAGTTAAGTAAAAAGTCTTCCAGCACGTTCAGGGTCATAATGTCCAGATCGTTGGTCGGCTCATCCAGAATCAGGAAGTTGGGGTTCTGCACCAGCACCAGCAACAGCTGCAGGCGTCGCTTCTCACCCCCGCTCAGCTTGGCAACAAAATCATATTGCTTGGATCGGTCGAACAGGAACCGGCTAAGCAGCTGCGTTGCCGTGATGGTATCGCCATTGGCTAACTTCATTACCTCGGCAACATCCTGTACCACATCAATTACCCGTTGATTTTCGGGCAAGTCCAGCTCCGTTTGGGTGTAGTAGCCAAACTTAACGGTGCCGCCCGTCGTAATTTTTCCCGAATCGGGCCGTAGCTGGCCGGTCAGCATGTTCATCAGCGTGGTTTTACCCATGCCGTTTTTGCCAATTAACCCTACGCGGTCGGGCCGCTTAAAGGTATAGGTAAAATGGTCGAGCAAGACTTTTTCGCCGAAGCGTTTGCTCAGATTTTCGACCTCAAGAATTTTACTGCCCAGCCGCGCCATGCGCAGGTTCAGATCCAGTTCACCATCGTTCCGTTTGCCGCTGGTCTTTTCTTTCAAGTCCTCGAAGGCATCGATGCGGTATTGTGCTTTTGTGCCCCGTGCTTTGGGTTGCCGACGCATCCATTCTAGTTCTCGCCGGAACGTGTTGCGATCTTTGGTCAATTCAGAGGCTGCGGCTGCTTCGCGTTCCTCTTTCTTTTCCAGGAAATAGGCGTAATTACCTTTGTAGGTGTAGAGCTGCCCGTTGTCCATCTCGGCAATCTGGTTGCAAACGCGATCCAGAAAGTACCGGTCGTGGGAGACCATCAACAGCGTACCGTTGTTGGTATTTAGGTAGCTTTCGAGGTATTCGATTGCTTCCAGATCAAGGTGGTTGGTCGGCTCATCCAGAATTAGTAAGTCCGGATTCTGGATGAGTACCCGCGCCAGTGCAACGCGTTTGCGCTGGCCACCCGACAGGGAACCGGCAATCTGATTGACATCCTGAATACCCAATTCACCCAATATTTGCCGAATCTGGGCTTCGTAATCCCAGGCTTCGAGCTTTTCCATGTTTGACATGGCTTGGTCAAGGGCGTCGTGGTCTTCGGTAGCTAAGGCGTGTTCGTAGGCGCGCACGGCATCGAGCTGAGCGCTTTCGCCCGCCAGCACCACCTCCATGATCGTGAGGGCATCGTTGAGGTCGGGCTGCTGATCGAGGTAACCAATGCTGATGTCTTTGCGATGGCTGACAATACCGGCGTCGGGTGGGGTAGACCCGGCCAGAATGGAGAGCAATGTGGTTTTGCCTGAACCATTGGCACCAACGATGGCTACTTTATCGCCCCGGTTGATACCGAACGTCAGGTTTTTAAACAATGTACGGTCGCCGTAGGACTTCGCTAAATTTTCGGCTGAGAGATAATTCATTCGTTAATCGGGTAGCGGACGGAAAAGAAAAGGCTGCTCAGAAAGTCAGTCCAGTCGGCCAAACAGAAAGGTTGGCCCGTCCACGTTTTCATTTATTTTTACAAAGGTACAACAAAGGAAATCGTTCGTACTTTTACCTGTAAATCAATACAACTTCCTTTTCCCAGAAAATCAATAATGCGCCTAAACTATTTCTTTTCAACCATCGCTTTTCTGAGTGGCGTAGTGGTTGGCACGAACGCTCAAACCACCAGTTCCGTTAAATCCTACACGCAGTCCGTTCCGGGCAGCAATCAAACCTACGCCATGGTGGCCATTCCGGGCGGAACGTACCTGATGGGTAGTCCCGCCACCGAGAAAGGGCGTAATGCCGACGAAGGGCCACAGCACAAAGTACAAATCGAGCCTTTTTACATGGGTAAGTACGAGGTAACCTGGGATCTCTACGACCTGTTTGCCTTCACGAACATGGAGAAAGAAATGGCCGCCAAGTACACTGAAGCGGATGCCAACCTAGCCAAAACCGACGCGACTACACGGCCCAGCCCGCCCTACGTAGATATGTCGTTCGGCATGGGCCGGGCGGGTTATCCGGCCATCAACATGACGCAATATTCGGCCATTAAATTCTGTGCCTGGCTCTATGCCAAAACGGGTGTGTTTTACCGGTTACCAACGGAAGCGGAGTGGGAGTATGCCTGCCGCGCCAATACGACAACGCCCTATTCCTTTGGAGCAGACGTTAAGAAGCTGGGCGAGTATGCAGTGTTTACAGGTAACAGTGATGGTGGCTATAAGAAAGTGGGGACAAAAAAGCCCAATCCATTTGGTCTGTACGACATGCACGGCAACGTGATGGAGTGGACAAAAGACCAGTACATCGATACGTATTACGAACAGGTAGCCAGCGGGAAAGTGAAAGAACCTTTTGCCCCAACAACTACTCTTTATCCTAATTCGGTACGCGGGGGTTCCTGGGATGATGAAGCCACTATACTGCGGTCGGCGGCCCGGACGCCCTCGGCCCCAGCCTGGAAAGTGCTTGATCCACAAAGCCCTAAGTCCGACTGGTGGTTAACATCGGCCTCGTTTGTCGGTTTCCGATTAGTCCGCCCCGTTAAGACGCCCAGTGAAGAAGAGATCAAAGCCTACTACGGAATCAAACCGATCAAAGACTATTGATGGAGATGTATGATGTAGGGTATGTGTTATATGACATATACATTACATCCGCATCATAGATCTACTATATCATACATCTTCTCTTGCCCTATTGTCAGCCTGACGATAGGGCTTTTTTATTGTTTTTTCGTTAATACCACTCACCTTTTTGCCTCTCCTGCTATAGACAGTAAATAAGCGGATCATTATGATGACCAGTACATCCTCCAGCCATTTACGACGTCTTACCTCCAGCGATCGTCATTCGCTTCTTCGTACCCTTCCTTCGTCAGAATCAGGAGAATTAAGCGATTGGCAACGGAATCGCGAAACCTGATCCATTTGAGACTTCGGCCGCTCATCGTTCTATCAACGGCTTGGCTACTCAGCGCTAAATAAAAAGGCATCGGCTATGCGTTAAAGCGCGACTAATACACCTTACTTCTTTCCACATCATGATTTCTGCTTCACTGCCGACGTTGAAAAAAGCGTCGGGTAAGGGCCACTATGTCTGGCCGATTTTCTTAGGTACCCTTATTTTCATTCATATCTGGACGGTTTACCGCCTTTCGGTTAATATGCCTTACATGGATGATTACACGTTTCTGGTCGACATTATCCACCTGAAAGCGAGTTCCTTCACCGCTCGTGAAGTAGCGGACATACTGCTGGTTCCGCATGGACCGCACAAGGAGCATATGCTTGTCTTCGCGCGGCTTACCGCCATACTCGACTACCTGATCGAAGGAGAGTTGAATTTCAGGACGCTCTATTTTGTGGGTAATGGTGCGCTGATTGCTACGGTTTTGCTACTGTTTCACATCGCCCGTCGGGCAGGATTGTCGGGCATACAGATTCTGCCAATTGCCTTTCTGTTGTTCCAGCCCCAGTATTACGAAGTTACTATGACCTGGGCTATTTGTGCCCTTCAACACGTACCGGCACTTTTCTTCGCTTTTCTGGCGTTCTGGCTACTGGCTCAGCCCTCAACCGCTCTGTATATCCTTAGCTTTCCGGTGGCTATGCTGGCTACGTTTTCGAACGGAAATGGCCTGGCTGTGCTTATTTCGGGCTTTCTGTTACTGCTTGTGTCGCGGAAATACGCCCGGCTGACCACTTGGGTCGTGTTCTCCCTGGTATCATTCCTTTTGTACTATCAGTGCACGCATGGGCAGCCGTCAATAGCCAGCGCTCCTACAAACCTGACTCATCCACTGCGGGTATTGGGTGGTTTTTTTCTGATAAGTGGCTCATTATTTAGTCTTTTCACGCAGTCTGTTGCCGGACTTAGCTTTCTCGGTGCAGTCATTACCGGGCTACTGGCCGTGGTAGCGGGTACGCTAGTAGCCTATCTGACGGGTTTCTCATGCTACCTGAAACGCTTACCGGCGTCCTGGCAGATGGTTTTAACAACATGGTCGGTGCCACCCAGTAGGGTTGCTGTACTCCCCCTTATCGCTTGCTATGTTTATCTGACAATCACGATCCTGGGTATTGCCTACGCCCGAAGTATCGGCTGGCATTATGCCTTGTTGCTGCCGCGGTTTATCTGGTTCACAACCGTACTGATCGGGATTGGTTATCTGCTGATTATGATTTGGTTACACCCCGTTTACCGGGGGCGGGTGAGTCAGATCGTTTTAGGGTTAAGCTTGTGTTTCAGTGGCGCATCCTACTGGTTTACAATTGGCGAGGTAATGACGGTTCGTAAATCACTGATAAGCGATTGTCATAACTGGCGACAGAACGGATTACTCATCTCGATACCGCCCGGTGAACAGAGCTACGGCAACTATTATAGTATGATACTGGGACAGGCTATCGAGCAAAAAATTTACCGGTTGCCAATGCCGGAATTTGAACGTCAGGTCGCTCATCCATCGACACGGCTTGATGCGAACCTGAAGCTGGTGGAAAGAGACAACGTGTTCAGATACGCTGAGCATAAACTTGCCGACATAATCCTGACAAAAAAGGCCTTGCCACCAGTGAGCCCCGCAGAAAACAGTGCTTTCGTCGTATTACGGTCGAAAGAACATGTCTTTGTCTGGCCGGTAGACCAGAGTATCCGGAAATTAGCTCGCTTTTTAATGGATGGTAAGCCGGTGCCGAATGGTAATTTGGTTACTCTTAGCGAAGATATATTACCTGAAGCGTCTTATCAGGTCGGTTTGTTGAATGAAGTCAATGGGCAGTGGAAAGCAACGTACAGTTCGAAAATCATCAACGTCGACCATCATTTGTATCTGGCTTCTGACAAGAAATCGCGCCAACTCGTTCATTAAGCCGTTAGCCTTTCGTCAGGAGCCGTGCCAGGGTTCTTATATACGCTGAATTACACCGTGGTACGGCTCCTGACGAAAGGGCTGTACCATTTATTTTCTCCATCAGTAGCATTCCTGCTGACGATGCCCTTTTCTTTGCCGGAAAATTCTCCCTATGATCTACCTGCTCCTGGGTGCTAACCTCGGCAACCGTGTTAAAACCCTGCAACGGGCCGCTCAACTGATCGGACAGCACGTTGGCCCGATCCTGTCGCAGTCGGCTTTGTATGAGACCGCGCCCTGGGGGGTATCGGATCAACCGACTTACCTGAATCAGGTGCTGGCTATTGAGACAACATTACCGGCCGAAGACGTACTGGTGCAGGCGCAGGTTATCGAGCAGGAGTTAGGGCGCGTCCGGTTTGAGAAGTGGGGCGCACGGGTCATTGACATTGATATTCTGTACTACGGCGACCTGATTCAGCAAAGCGATACGCTGACGATTCCACACCCGTTTTTGCACCAGCGTCGGTTTACGCTTGTACCGCTGGCAGAGATTGCGCCGGGCTTTATTCATCCGGTTATTGGGAAAACCAACCGCCAGCTATTGGCCGAATGTGATGATGAGGGAGAGGTAAAGCCATTTTTTTAATTTCCCAAAAACGGCGGCCCTCCGCTGGAAACCTACTACCTTTGTGGTCAGTTTATTATCATTTTCCTAAAACATCACCGATTATGTCTGCCACGCTTGACACCGTGAGTTTGTTAGCCGACCGCATCAATGCGCTGGAGGAGTCGTCCACGCTGGCGATGACCAAAAAAGCCCGTGAATTGGCCGCTCTGGGCCACAAAGTAATCAGCCTGAGCGTTGGAGAGCCCGATTTTAAAACACCCGCCCACATTTGCGAAGCAGCCAAAAAAGCTATCGATGATGGTTTCCATGGCTATTCGCCCGTGGCTGGCTACCCTGATCTCCGCAAAGCCATTGCCGATAAGTTTAAGCGCGATAATAATATTGATTGGAAACCCGAAAACATCGTTGTGTCGACCGGGGCGAAACACTCGCTGGCCAATGTTATTCAGGTACTGGTAAATCCAGGCGATGAAGTGATCATTTTCTCGCCTTACTGGGTGAGCTACTCCGAAATGGTAAAGCTGGCCGAAGGAAAAGCGGTTGTCGTTGACGGTAGCTTTGATAATAACTTCAAGGTAACGCCCGAGCAGTTCGAAGCCGCCATAACCGACCGGACGAAAATTGTCATGTATGCGTCACCCAACAACCCAACGGGGTCGATCTATTCGGAGGCTGAACTTCGCGCGATTGCCGACGTGGTGGCCCGGCACGAAAACGTCCATGTACTGGCCGATGAGATCTACGAATACATCAACTTTACGCCCGAGGGTCACTTCAGCATGGGGTCGATTCCTGAAATTGCGGAGCGGGTCATTACAGTAAACGGTGTAGCCAAAGGATACGCCATGACTGGTTGGCGCATTGGTTACATTGGCGCGGCAAAATGGATTGCTGACGGCGTTGAAAAGCTGCAGGGCCAGGTTACGTCGGGTACCAACTCAATTGCTCAGAAAGCAACCGTGGCTGCGCTGAACGGTCCTATGGAACCATCACAGGAAATGGCTAAAGCGTATCACCGTCGGCGCGATCTGGTTGTGAAACTGCTCAAGGAGGTGCCTCATTTCCGGACCAATGTACCGGAGGGGGCTTTTTACGCCTTTCCGGACATCAGTTACTATTACGGTAAATCAGATGGAACCACAACCATCAGTACCTCCGATGATTTTGCCTCCTGGTTGCTCAACACCGCTTACGTGGCCACTGTGGCCGGGTCTGGTTTTGGGGCTCCTGATTGTTTACGCATTTCAACCGCTGCATCGGATGAGTCGCTCGTAGAAGCCGTACAGCGAATTAAAGATGCTGTAGCCACCCTGAAGTAGAGAACGCATTACTGATAGTATGAAGGGTTACGAAATCAGGCTGTACGTACAGCCCGATTTCGTAACCCTTTTCGTATTTGTATACGCTGTGTACTTTCTATAATGTGGCCGGCATTTAGAAAGTACACAGCAGCGTATGCATCAAAGGCCAAATTCGGGCTGACAAGCGGGAAGGGACTCGTCTCATTCAATGATTGTTCGAACAAAGGTTATATTGTATGAAAGTGACTATTAGTAAAATTTAAGTGGTATATTTACCTAAAGGGCCAAATTTAAGTGGTATATTAGCCATATATCCCACATGGTCAATTTAATCAGTGAAATTCAGCCTTTTCTACGTCTTGGCATAGTAGTTGATACATAACAGGTTATCTGAAAGTGACAACAACTTTACCCATTATTCTACAAAATAGGCAAATGCGCGGACAAACTTTTTTAACTTATTTCTAGTTTTTGTACTAAGACAAGGTTAAATTTGAATATCGTTAGAAAGAGCATTGAGCAAATAATTTATAAAAGAACCGTTTTGTATTGACCGTAAACTTAATCTTTAATTGTTCCCCAAGCTGATGAGAAACTTTCGTGTATATATGATTTTTCAGTGGGTTTTCTTCCTGCCTATTATACTGCCGCTGTGTATCGTATTTGGGGCGTTAAGGGGGATCGTTCAGATGATCGAGCGCGTTATGGAACAAATTGTTCTGGATATAGCGCCTTCTGAACAGAATACGACTCAAGCCATGACCGACTGATAAGCTACGCTTTGTTCACATACGAAGGGGCGCTTTTCCTGGCAGGAAAGGCGCCCCTTCCTCATTGCAGGGCAGTCAAAAATTGATCCTACTCAAATGTAAAATCCAGATTCTTGTCGTTGTATATCTCATCATCCAGGGTCAGGAACTCCTCCCAGAAAGCATCGTTCGGTAAGCCCGCCTTACAAATCAGTGGCCGGTCTGGTGCTCCCGGTTGCTTGATCGGATGAACAAAGTACAACCGACGGGCGTGCAGGTAGATTTTCTTATCGGCAACGGCCCGATCGTATCCATATTTAATGTCACCCCGAATCGGGCACCCCATGTGGGCTAGCTGCGATCTGATCTGGTGCGGGCGGCCCGTGATCGGGTTTACCTCTAACAGGTAGTGCTCGTTAATTTTGCCAAGCACCCGATACGATAATTCAGCCTTCTGTGACTTGGGTACTTCCACATCATGAACCGTTACCTGGTTCTTCTGTTCGTCTTTTGTAATCCAGCCGACCAGTTTGTCAGAATCCTTGGGTGGCTTCCGCCGAACAATGGCCCAGTACGTTTTCTGTACCTGTCGTTTCCGAAAAATCTCGTTCATGCGTTCCAGCGCCTTCGAGGTACGGGCAAAGACGACCAGGCCACTAACCGGGCGGTCGAGTCGGTGAACCAGCCCCAGAAACACCTCGCCTGGTTTATTGTATTTCTCCTTAACGTAGTCCTTCAGTAAATCCAGCAGCGTAACGTCGCCGGTGCGGTCACCTTGTACTAAAACGCCCGGCTCTTTATTAACAATGAGCAGGTGATTGTCTTCGTAAATGACCTGGAATGGTTTATGCTTCATAGCTTTCTTAACTCAATACGCTTCTTTCTCGTTCGGGAAGTCGTTGGTTTTCACATCGTCTACATAATGAGCAATAGCCTCAGTCATAACTTTATGCAGGTCAGCGTACCGACGCAGGAAGCGAGGTTTGAACTCATTCGTAATGCCCAGTAGATCATGAATAACCAGAATCTGCCCGTCGGCATCCGGTCCGGCACCAATGCCTATGGTCGGAATACTCAGGCTGCTGGATACTTTTTTTGTCAGGGCAGCGGGTATTTTTTCGAGCACCACCCCAAAACAGCCAATATCCTGAAGCATGTGTGCATCGTCAATCAGCTTCTGGGCTTCGGCGTCTTCTTTGGCCCGTACGGCGTACGTGCCAAATTTATAAATAGACTGCGGTGTAAGGCCGAGGTGGCCCATAACGGGTACACCAGCGCTCAGAATACGTACAATAGATTCCTTGATTTCCAGGCCGCCTTCCATCTTTACGGCATGAGCACCGGATTCTTTCATAATTCGGATAGCCGACCGTAAGGCTTCCGTAGAGTTGCCCTGGTACGAGCCAAACGGCAAATCGACCACAACCAGCGCCCGCTTAACGCCCCGCACCACCGAACTGGCGTGGTAGATCATCTGATCGAGGGTAATGGGCAGGGTCGTTTCGTGGCCAGCCATCACATTCGAGGCCGAATCTCCCACCAGAATCAGTTCGACGCCAGCTGCATCAACGACCTGGGCCATGGCGTGATCGTAAGCCGTTAAGGCCGAAATCTTCTCCCCTTTATTTTTTAACTCCTGAATAGTATGCGTTGTAATTCGCTTGATATCGGGATTATGTACAGACATAATTCAAGTTTGTGGTTTGTCATTCGTGGTCGTACTCAGTTAACCAGCAGTCAAAACTACAAACTATGCACTACAAACTATAAATTACCTGGGTGTGAGCCACGATTCGGGGTTGAGTTTGGTAAACTCCTTCCAGATCTGAAATTGAATTTCGGAGACGCCGTTCTTGTCGGTGGCTACTGTACCAATTGACTCACGGGCTTTTACCCGTTGCCCGATTCGGACGGATACGCTTCGGAGCTTGGCGTAGACTGTAAAGTAGTCGCCGTGCTGAATGGCCACAACGTTGTTCATGCCCGGCATGCTGGTAACGTCCTGGACAATGCCGTCGTAGACCGACCGCACGCCTTCGCCCGCGTTCGTTTGAATATCAACACCCTGGTTCTCCACATAGATACCTCTGAGCACAGGGTGGGGCTTACGACCAAAATGATCCGAAATAAAGCCTTTTGTGACAGGCCAGGGCAAACGCGCCCGAGCACCCGTGAATGACGACGCCAGGGCTGTTTCTTCGTCGTTAAGGTTGTTATTACGCCGTTCGTCGGGCTTTTTAGCGGCTGGCTCCGGTTCAACCGGGCGCTCCACTTTCGCTATGTCGGCAGGGGCTGGCTTTTCGCCCGCTTTGGCGGCTGCGGCAATGGCGGCTTCGGCGCGTTTTCGTTCGGCCGCTTTGCGCTCAGCCTCAAGCCGGGCAATGCGTTCGCGGTCGGCGCGTTCGCGGGCTTCCCGTTCAGCGCGTTCTTTGGCTTCGCGCAGAATCAATCGTTTGATCAGCGACTCAAGCTGAGCCACGGACCGACGACTTTCGTCCAGCTCGGTTTTAAGTTCAGTCTCTTTCTGGCTTAATTCTTTGACAACCTGATTTTTGACAACTTTCAGGGTTTCCAGGCTTTTTGTCTCATTTACTTTAGCCCCGATGGTGTTTTTCTGCTCCTGCCGTTTCCGAATAGTTGCCTGTTGTTTCCCCTTCAACATCGTCTTGACATTGTTCATCTGCCGAACCTGGCTCAGACGGGCGTCGGAATACTGGCGCAGGTAACGGTAACGGGCAACGAGCTGGTTGAAATTATCGGCAGCGAACAGAAAGCCCAGTGGATTAACCTGTTGTCGCCGTTTGTCAGCTGCGTAAATCATAGAGCCATACTCTGCCCGCAATTTGTTGAGGTTTTTGGTCAGTGTGGCGCTCGCCTGTCGAAGTTCAGCGATTTCTGACTCCGTTAGTTGCAGGTCTTTGTTCAACAGACCAATCTGCTTTGACTGCGTTTGAATCTGCTGATCCAGCGCTTTCAATTGCCCCAGGCCCGCCTGCTTTTCCGACGCGGTCTGCTTCAGAATAGTCCGGATCTGGTTCATTTTCTCCAGATTCTGTTTTTTTTCTTTTTCCAGCACCTGCCGGTTATGTACCGTCTGCTGCGCTTGAACCGGCTCGGTCAGGCACACACAGCCGATGACAAGCAAACCAATGACTGACCAGTGGACAATAGTGGAAAAAGGACGAAACTTGACGTACATAATGAATAAAACCAACGACTAAACTTAGGGTCGACGAGTGTAAGAAGCGGGTATCGAGAAAGGAAACCCGGGGTTTTCATTGACCAGTTCAACCTTATTATGCTTGATACGAAGTAAGGTCTGGTAAAACTGTCCGTCGGTTTTCGACTTATAGTCTACTGTTACCACGCTGGTGTAAGGAAACAGGACGTTGTTCAACGACGTAAAGTCGTCGTAGTCAAGGCGCAACGTGTTTTTTGTTGGTTGCTCCGTAACCACCAGTTTTTTCAGCTTCCTGTTCTGTTCGCCAATGTAATTTTCGACCAGCACGTTGCCTTCGCTCTGGCGAAGAAGCAGGTAATCCGGCTCAGTTTTGCTTTTTTGCGCCGGTCGTTTGGGCAGTGGCAGATTGCCGACAATCAACGCTTGCAACAAGTCGAAATTCATAGTAAAATTGAACTGTTTGCTCAACGTCGGGAAGTTGTAAACCGAGTATTCCCGGTGTATCTTGTCAATAATGGTGATTGAATCGCGGGAGATGAGGGCCCGAACGGCTTCGATACCTAGTTTCGAGACGGACAGCCAGATGAGGCTGTCTTGCCGAACCCGGATGTTCACGCTCGCATTGTCGATATCCTGTTGCTGACTCTTAAAGGAAATTTTTGCTTTTGCCCTTAAAAAGCGAAAGTCAATGTCGGCCACATTGGCGCGGGCTTCGGCTATGTCTGCCGGGGGGCCAGAGCGTGCGGCCGTGGCTGAATCAGCGGGTGCGTTTTGGGCCGGGTTACTGACCATGACGGAGTCGGTTTGGGCGGGAGCAGACGCACCCGGAGCCGAACGGTTGCCCTGCGGCATATTGTGCCGTCGGCAACCTCCCAACTGTAACAGTACGCTTACCAAAAGAGCAATCAGGAGGTATTTAGTCATGTATATGATTTCGTGCGGTTTCTGGTCTATAGTTTGCCAGACGCTATTTTCTTCTCTAAGTCGGGGCTGGCGCTGCCTTTAACTTTGGCTTGCTTCCATTGCTCAAGTGCTTTGTCGCGATCGCCCAGTTGATAAAGCACATCGCCATAATGCTCGATGATGGTGCCACTTACATTTGCCGGATCAGCCAGGGCTTTTTCCAGATACTGTTTAGCTTTAGCGTACTCTTTCGATACGAAGAGGACCCAGGCATAAGTATCCAGATACGTAGCATTTGTTGGGTTACGTTCAACCAGTTTTTGGGCCAGCTGGACCGCTCTGGGCAGGTTTTCTTTCCGTAAGGACAGAAAATAGCTGTAGTTGTTCAGTACGTGATCGTTCAGTGGATCCACCTTCAGAACGGCTTCGTACGCTTCGTCAGATTTGGTATGATCGCCCAAACCGTTGTACGCGTCACCTAACTGGGCGTAAATACCTTTCTTCAGTTCCGCATTTGGACTGGCCGCCAGTAGCTTCTGGCTTTCTTCGAGTGCGTCAACGGCCTGCTGGTACTTGCGCTTGTACAGATTGGCCGACCCGTTGGAGTACCAGAAATAGCCTTGCGTAGGAAATACTTCCAGCGCTTTCTCGGAGTGAACCAGCAGGCTGTCAACCTGATTCAGTTCGCCATCCAGTTGCAGCAGCGCTTCCCAAACTTCATACGTGGAACCGTCCAGCCGGGCCGCTTTGGCGTATGCATCGCGCGCTTCGGCTTTCTTGCCCTGCTGGTGCAGTAAATCAGCCAGCATCACCTGCGTTTTAGGATCGTTGGGGGAGGTTTTGGCCAGGTTCTGCGCCATACCAAGCGCGTCCTGCTGGGCTGTCGGGTTGGACCCCGTCATGCCCATATAGCTCGACAGAATACGGGCTTTCAAACCCGCTTCCAGGTTGGGGCTGGCCAATACTTTATTCAGTTCCTTGCTCACGCGGTCCATGTCGCCCTTTTTGCGGTAAATATCCGCCAGCAGTACGTGGGCCTGGGGTAAATCAGCACTTAATTTGAGCGCGCGGTCGATCCAGCTAATGGCCTGGTCTGTCCGGTCGTTGGCGATCAATAGTTCTGCCCCTTCGAGAAGGTAGTCGGGATCGGACGGTTCTGACGCAACTAATTTCTCGGCCTCTTCAATGGCTTTGTCTATTTTGTTCTGTTTGAGATAAATACGCTGTTTTTGCCGGGTAATCTCTTCATTCAACCCTAGCTCGCGCTCTACCTTGTTGTACGTATCGAGCGCCTTGTCGGGCTTATCGTTGAACAGATAAATAGCGGCTAATTCGACGCCATATTCGGCGTTCTCCGGTCCTTTTTTCAGAAGCGCTTCGTATAAGTCTTCGGCTTCACCGTAGCGTTTCTGTTTAACGTATAGCTCCGCCAGAAGCAGCGAGTAAAACTTGTTCTCTACATCCAGCGCGTGCGCTTTAGTGGCGTAGGGAATGGCCTCGGTGGTTTTACCGCTTTTCAGAAAAGCACTGGCTGTTGAAAACTGGGCGGCTGCGTTGTTCGGGTCTTTTTGCAGGACTTTGGCGAACTGGGCAATGGCTTTGGTGGGTTCATCGGTCATTAAATACCGAACGCCCTCCGTAAACAGCGTTTCCTCTTCCATCCGCACGGTCGTGGTCGAAGCCGAGCTGGGTTTCGCCAGGGCTGCATCGGCCTTTCTGCGCTGGGCCAGAACCGGCCCGGTCGACAGCCCAAGCAGAAGCCCCAGGCTACCCGCTATTCCCAGAAGCAGATGACGGGTTGGATATGATCTATATGTTGGCGTCATGTTGGTCTGCGTGTCGTGATGCGTATAGACGAAAAACGCGGCTCAACCCGGTCTATTGCAGCTCTGTTTTAAATAAACCGCTAAGACAAAGGTAGTTTAAAATGATGGAATGTTGGCGAATGCCCAAACCAGCCTGAACAACTAACCTTTTTATCGGGCAACCGTCTTGCCGAAGGCTGGCAAATAGATTGCCTTACGGGTAAGTTTGTGAACAAGTGGTATCATTTGAGTGTATAGAAGACTAATTGGCCGCGCTGGTGACGGTCGATCAGGACTAAAACTCAATATAATGGAAACTTTGTATACGGCCACCGTCAGCAATGTCGGCGGGCGGGAAGGCGATGTTAAATCGCTCGATGGTGTTCTGGAACTAGACGTTAAACGGCCGGTAGAAATGCACGGCGAGGGCGGGGCGCCCAATCCCGAAATGTTGTTTGCCGCTGCGTACAGTGCCTGTTACAACGGGGCACTGATGGCGGTGGCCGAGCGTCGGAAAGTTATTCTTGCCGAACACGCGGTAGAAGTCAGCATTTCGCTCAATAAAGATGGCAACAACATGTTTCTGTCGGGCAAGATCACCGTTAAGGCACCCCATATGGACCACGATCAGCTTCAGCAACTGGCCGAGACGGCTCATGCTGTTTGCCCGTATTCCAAAGCGGTGAAGGGAAATATGGATATGAAAATTGAGGTACTGGTGTAAGGAGTTGGCTACTAGGAGTGAGGAGTTGGGAGAGAGGAGCCTCCGGCGGCATAGTATGCGTCAGCCACTCCTCACTACGAACTCCTCGCTCCTGTTACTTAACCCTTCGTACTAACTCACGGCGTCGTAAATCTGAACGCGTTCCCAGAGGTGCGAACACGTGTCAACGAAGGCCAGATGACCCGGGTGTACCTGATAGGCATCGTGAGCCGCTTTGTCAGCAAAGACAAGCGTAAGCGCGAAATCATAGCTATGGTCGATGACCGGCCGTCGGGTTTCGGCGGGTGTGCCCACGTAAACAGTGGTGATATCGGAAATCGACTTGAGTGCTTCCAGACCAGCGCGCAGGGCCTGGTGGTCGTTCTGACTTTCGGGGTGACGTAGCCAGAAGAAAACGGTATGTACAAACATAAGAGTTGAGGGCAGGCTAAGGTATTGGCTGCTCCGTAAAAGTAAGCATAGTTTCTGGGGTAGGAGCGGTTTCTATTTTTTTAACATCTTATCCCATTCGTGGCAAACATTTCGCTACCTTCAAAACGTTATGGGACTATACGAGACACCACTTACGAGACGAACGAATGGAGGGAGATAATAACGCCACGAATACATCTGGCGGTCACGACGTTAATGGGCGCGAAAATCGAATTAAGAACGATAAAGCAACGGTTCGGATACCGATGCTACTGGGCATTACGCTGGCGGGCGGCATGCTGATTGGGGCAACGTTTTTTGGTGGAACAAAGAGCATGAACAACATCGGGAAAGGCTATGCCAAATACCGGGAAATTCTGCAGTTGATTGAGAATAACTACGTCGACACGGTCAATACGGACGAACTGGTCGACTTCTCGATCACGAAAATGCTCGAAAAGCTTGATCCGCATACCGCCTACATGAACCCTCAGGATGCTATTGCGGCCCGCTCGCAGCTGGAAGGTGGTTTTGATGGCATCGGGGTGGAGTTCAATATTTATAAAGACACAGTTTATGTCGTGACGCCCCTGGCTGGTGGCCCGTCGGAGTCGGCCGGTATCCAGAGTGGCGATAAGATCATCAAGGTAGACGACAAGGCGCTGGCAACGGGTGGTAAAATTGAAAACAGTGCTGTCTTCAAAGCCCTGCGTGGCAAGCGGGGTACGGATGTTAAATTAACCATTCTTCGGAAAGGGGATAAGCAGGCTAAAGAGTTTACGGTAACGCGTGATCGGATTCCGACGTATTCGGTCGACGCTGCTTATATGATCGATGCCAAGACTGGCTACATCAAAATCAACCGTTTCTCGGAAACAACCTATGATGAGTTCAAGACGGCCTTAGCGTCGCTCAAAGCGAAGGGCATGACGCAACTGATGATGGACCTGCGGAACAATCCCGGCGGCTACATGGACCGGGCCACGAACATTGCCGATGAATTCATTTCGGGGAACAAACTGCTGGTGTATACCGATGGGAAAGATAATCGGTACGACCGTAAAACGATGGCTCACATCGCGGGGCAGTTTGAAGAAGGCCCGCTCGTGGTGCTGATCGACGAAGGAAGCGCTTCAGCGTCGGAAATTGTGTCGGGTGCGTTGCAGGACCACGACCGGGCGCTAATCGCAGGCCGTCGGTCGTTCGGGAAAGGGCTAGTGCAAATGCCGGTACAGCTATCTGACGGCTCGGAACTACGCCTGACGATTTCCCGCTACTATACGCCCAGCGGCCGGAGTATTCAGAAACCTTATGTACCCGGTCACGAGGGCGATTACGAAAAAGACCTTGACCAGCGCTCGAAACGGGGCGAGTATTACATTGCCGATTCCATCAAGAACGACCCTAAGCTCAAGTTCAAAACCGACGGCGGACGGGTTGTGTACGGTGGTGGGGGCATTACTCCCGATTATTTTATTCCGAGGGATTCGACCTGGCAGACCGCTTATCTGGTACAGCTATATGGTAAGAACATCATCCGTGAGTTCGCCATGGAATATGCCAACGATAACCGGAAGAGACTGGAGAAACTGCCGTTCGAGGAGTTTGACCGTACGGTTGTGATCGACGATGAGCAGATGAGTCGTCTGGTAAAAGACGCAACGGCTGAGGGAATCAAGTTCAACGAGAAAGAATACAACCGCTCGAAAAACTACCTGAAAAATCAGATCAAGGCGCTGGTCGCCCGGTCTATCTACCAGAAGAATAATAAGGGCGGCCAGAATAATGAGTTCTTCCGTGTTATCAGCCAAACCGATGACACGTTTCAGAAATCACTCAAACTTTTCGACCGGGCCAATAAACTGGAGCACGGAGCGATGACGTACAACCAGAAGTAAATTCGGTTTTCGGTTTGCTGACGCATGAGTAGTCGTATCTTCACGAATCGCTCGTGCGTCAGCAAGATTTCCCTTTCGGGAAGATGGTTCATGAAGACACGAACCACGGGTAACTGAATTTATGGTTTAGGGCTGACTGACACGTCCAGTACACATGCGTCCGCCAACCCTAGACCTTATTGTTTTTTGCTGAACTGGTAGACCAGGCCCAGCGATGACTGGAGATTTCCCGTTTTGAAATCTTTACGGGAGTAGGGGGCAATTTCGAAGGCGACACGTAGATTCGGAATCATAACCAGGGGTTTGATGCGCACCCCCACATGCAGGGAATACCCTTCCAGTATATCCCGATTATCGATTCCGTTGAGCGCATTAAATCGTACACCCAGCCCCGTGTAATAGTTGACCTGAGCCTTCCGGGCCACGTTGATCATGGGGCAGATTGTGGTGCTCAAGGAGCCAAATACAGTGTTGGTCTGTACCCGGGCATCGGCCCAAAAGGCACGATCTGCGTTGGTGCTAACCGAAATAAGATTATTGAATGGGTAATACGCTACCGATGCCTGCCCGAAGGCCGATAGGGTTACAGCGAAAAGTAAAGCCGTCAATACGTGTTTCATAGCCGCAAAACAACGACTTTATCGTTACAAAAAAACGGAGTATTCTGTAAACCGACTGTCTGGCTAATCCGTGCGCGCGATCACCCGCCGGGCAGGACTTCTTACTGAAACGACAAAGGGTAGCGTTCATCGTGCTTTTCTTTGTACATTTGTCGCTCCTTTCCTGATAATTATTTACTGAAAATGTCTTGGTTCGTCCGAAAAGATAAGGGTATTCAGACCCCAACCGAAATGAAACGGGAGGCTCCCGACGGGTTGTGGTATCAGTGTCCGAACTGCAAAAAAGTAATGAATACGCGGGAGCACAAACTCAACGCGTATACCTGTGTTCATTGTAATTACCACGAAAAAATAGGGTCAGAAGCGTACTTCTCGATTCTGTTCGACGACAATGAATTCACGGAACTCGATGCAGACATGCGGTCGGCCGACCCACTCAACTTTGTCGATACCAAAGCCTATCCGGATCGTGTAAAGGCAACCATCGCCAAAACAGGATTGAAAGATGCCGTTCGGACAGCCTACGGCCCAATGAATGGCCTCACGGTTACCATGGCCGTTATGGATTTTAATTTCATTGGGGGGTCCATGGGCTCTGTTGTGGGTGAAAAGATTGCGCGGGCCATCGATCACGCCATTGCGAACAAGACGCCCTTTCTGATGGTATCAAAATCGGGTGGGGCTCGCATGATGGAAGCTGGCTTCTCGCTGATGCAAATGGCAAAAACATCGGCAAAACTGGCGCTACTGGAAAAAGCAAAACTGCCTTATGTGTCGCTACTGACGGATCCAACCACGGGTGGTGTTACGGCTTCCTACGCCATGCTGGGCGATTTCAACATTGCCGAACCCGAGTCACTTATTGGTTTTGCCGGTCCCCGTGTTATTCGCGAAACCATCGGTAAAGATCTGCCAAAAGGATTTCAAAGTGCCGAATTTGTCCTCGATCATGGCTTCCTCGACTTTATCGTTGATCGGAAAGACCTGAAAGACAAATTAGTAAGCCTGTTCAGAATGCTATTGTAGAGACGCAGCCCTTTGCGTCTTTTTTTACCGGCAAGTGTACGATGGCCAACAAAACCATTCGGATATGAGACGCAAAGGGTTGCGTTCCTACACATTCATTGTTCATGCGCCTTGTCTCCCATCCGGTTCTGTGCAATTACTACCTCACGTATCGCTGCAACGCGAGCTGTAGTTTTTGCGATATATGGGAGCGGCCTTCCCCCTACGTAACCCTCGACAATGCCCGCCAGAACCTGCGGGACCTTAAAAAGCTGGGGGTGCGGGTGGTCGATTTCACAGGGGGCGAACCCCTGCTTCACCGCCAATTGCCCGAACTGCTTCAGGAAGCCAAACGCCTGGGACTGATCACCACCGTTACGACCAATGGACTCCTGTATCCCAAACAGGCAGAACGGCTGCGTGGTCTGGTCGATATGCTTCACTTCTCGCTCGATTCGCCCATTGCCGAAGAACATGATGCCTCCCGGGGTGTAACCTGTTTTGATAAGGTGATGGAGTCCATTGCCCTGGCGCGTAGCCTTGGCGAACGACCTGATATTCTGTTTACGGTTTTCGAACACAACGTAGATAAAATCAGGCAAATGCACGAGGAAATCTGCCTTCCCAATGATCTGGTTTTGATCCTCAATCCGGTATTTGAGTACAATGCCGTTGAGACCGGCGATCGCTTCTCGGAAGACGCGCTGGCGCAAATGTCGTGGTGGGGTAAGCAGAAAAACGTGTATCTGAACGACGCGTTTATTCAGTTACGTCGCGACGGAGGTAATCACATCGACGATCCCATTTGCCGCGCGGCCAGTACAACGATCGTGCTTTCTCCGGAAAACAAACTCGTTCTGCCCTGCTACCATTTGGGGTTGAAAGACTTTGCCGTCGATGATAACTTGTACGCCCTGTATCGCTCCGAAGACGTACAGAAGCTGGTTGCCTTGGAGGGACGTTTGCCCGCCTGCGAAGGCTGTGCCATCAACTGCTACATGCAACCTTCCTTTGCCGTTGAGGTGACCAAATACTTCTGGCGGGCACTCCCTAGCACGCTGAAATACAACTGGGTAAAAGGCACCTGGAAGCAACTGCTGTAACGTTGTCTTGTTGGTAGATCGCCAAACCTACCTTTTTACGATCTTTCTCACCAGAGTCCGTTCGCCGGCCACAGCCCGGATGAAGTAAATTCCCGGTGCCAGGCTACTCATGCTGATGACTTGTTCATGCTGACGAGCCATCCGCGGAAAGGATAGTTCGTGAAGTTTATGGCCGTTTCCATCACTCAACTGCAAGGTAGCAGTTGTTGGATTACTGGTTTGAAGAACGATCTGTAAGCGGTCATCTACCGGATTCGGAAACGTTATAAGATGAAAATTTACGTCTTCCTTTTCCTCGCTGGCTGTGACCAGACCCGTAGAAGGGCTCTCGATAGCGGCTTCGTAAGGGGGAATTGTACCGGGTGTACCCGTCGCATCTTCTACAAGTAAGGTAAGTTCCTGAAGCGTTTGACTAATCAGGACGCCAGCCCGGTATTCGCCAATGGTCATGGCCAGACTATAATAGCCTGGATCAACGGGAGCATCCCAAACCAGTTCTCCAGTGCGGTAATTGATTTTAAAGGTGCCTTTCTGCGTCAAATCATTCGGAAATCGGTACGAAGGAATCGACTGACGATTGCATTCGTCCTGACTTTTTCCCGTAAGCGGTCTGGCCAGCCCATAAACGAGGCTATCGCCGTTGGCATCGGTGGCCGTTAGTAACAGGGTTGCCTTTCTTCCGGCGCTCACGCGAAACCCATTCTGAGGAAAGCCGGGTGTTGGTGTTTGGTTAACCGCTGGCGTATTGGTCGAGATGGTGGTTTCGAGAGCTAGTAACTGCCTGTCTGCGTTGGTTATGTTTTTAACGCCGGTTCTGCTCGATAGCAAAACGGTCAGCGTGTACGTACTTGCTCCGGCGTACGTGTGAACGATGGTGTAGCTGTTGATACTCGTACTTTTATCGTTTATAAATAACCGACTTGCCCGATACGCTATTCCTGTGCTGCCATCGCCAAAACAAACCTGAATCGACGAGGCCTGATCGGCGGCTGGCTTCCCGTTGATTTCGTCCAGATACAGGACCGCCGTAATCGTTTGCTGGAGTGCCGAACCCGCAGCGGGCCTGGCCTGAATATATCCGCCGAGCAAATGCGTAGCCCATGAAATCTGAACACATAGTAGAGTCAGGCAGAGGGTCAGTATCGTTTTCATAAGAAGAGCAGGAAGAAGGGTAGAATAAGGTATCCAGATAACTTCAAATGAATGCGTATCCGTATACGGAGGGCAGAACATTTCGTAAGTGGTATTTTCGTACTTTTCAGCCTCGGCTCAAACATCCTGTGCGGGCGGCTGATTCAATCCTATATTTTTATGCAGACAAGACGTGCGTTTTTGAAAACATCGGGCTGTTTAGCCGCCAGTGCCCTCTTTGCTCCCAATCTGGCGGAAGCCGCTAAGGTGAAAAATGTGGGTATTCAGTTGTACACCGTCCGGAAAGAGATGCTGGACGATGCCGCCGGGACTCTCAAGCAACTGGCCAAAATCGGCTACAAAGAACTGGAGTCGGCCCGTAGTGCCAAAGGGAATTTTTATGGCCTGCAACCCAAAGAAATCAAAAAGATTGCCAATGATCTGGGCATGACCGTTCGCAGTGGTCACGTGCACATCGATACCGATTGGCAGCGATCCATCGACATGGCCGCCGAAGCGGGCCAGACTTACCTGGTGTGCTCATCGCTGCCGTCGGAAGGTCAGACCGTAGCCAATTACCAGCGCTGCGCCGATACTTTCTCGAAAGCGGCTGAAGCCTGCAAAAAAGCAAATCTGGTGTTTGGCTACCATAATCACGAGTATGAATTCGACAAGGTTGATGGTAAGGTTCTGTACGACATTTTGTTGGATCGCACCGATGCCGATCTCGTTAAAATGGAGATGGATTTGGGTTGGGTTATCGTAACCGGCAACGACCCACTCGCTTATTTTAAGAAATACCCCGGCCGTTTCCCGTTGTGGCACCTCAAGGACATGGACAAAGCGAAAAAAGAAAGTACGGAATTTGGGAAGGGGCAGATCAATGTGAAGCAGATGTTGCAGAACATGGATAAGTCGGGGGTGAAATACTTTTTTGTCGAGCAGGAAGAGTACCCAAAAACAGCGCTGGAGAGCGCCAAATATGACTATGATTACCTGGCTCGGCTTGACTATTAGCGGCTTTTTCGCTGAGGATTACTGAACGAATAGGGCGCTTTTTCTCAGGGCTGCATCACAGTACTTCGCGCAGACAAAAGAATCAGAATTTTGTTGGAGCAGAAGATGAAACGATTTAACTTGATGAATCCAAGTTAAATCGTTTGGCCATGAACTGGTGGATTGTGTTTCAGGTAGGTCGTTGGCTGACCAGCATAAGTGGCCTACCTGAAGCCTATCTTTTGAGCGACGAGGCCTTTTTCGCGCAACCCATCAGCCAGCAAATAATGGTGCTGGACAAGCCCGACAGCGCCCTACTGGACGTGGCTTTGTTTCAGGCTACCAACGAAGCCCGCCGTATAGCAGGCTTACCCATACTCCGGTTCGACTGGGCGTTATACCAGGCCGCTCAAAGCCATGCTGAGTCAATGATCCGGTACGACTACACGAGTCACGAAAATCTCTATCAGCTGTCTGACCTCACGGTACTCAATCGGGTTCAGAAGCAGACAAAACGGTTTGGTCGATTAGCCGAAAATATTGGCAAATACCAAACCATTGATACACCTGACCGGTTTGGCGTGCGCTACAATGCCCGACTTCAGCAATATGATTACCTGAGTCTGGAGAACAGGCAACTCTACAGTCCGTATACCTACGCGGGCTACGCGCGTTATGCGGTTGTGCAATGGCTCAACTCGCCCCATCACCGGGCCAACTTGCTAAATCCTGTGTACACCCACGTTGGCTGTGCTGTACGCCTGTCGGCTAATCCGTTCAGGCAGCGTCGCCCCCCGTTTGGCCAGTTGGTACAAAACTTCGGCACGCCTTATACGACTACTCAAGTCGATCGATAACGAGTACCTGGCGCTTGCCGGACGGCAGACCTGTTCGCTACTGGTTTTGCCTGGTTATCTCAAATTTACCAGCACCGACGTAGTGATTGCGGTACCGAATCTCAAAAGTATCAGCGATTGACTCATTTGTGACAGGGCCTGCGGGTCCGGGTGCCGACCTTTGATCTATCAAAACAGCCCAGTACATCACTAAACACATAGATCATGAAAGCGCTCATCAATCC
>NZ_BAAHBO010000002.1:0-927354 GCF_054776635.1 Spirosoma lituiforme | reverse complement strand
GTCAATTAGGTTGGTGTAGTTAAGGCGGGTGTTCACCTCTACCATTTCGAACAGAGTCGTTAAGCCCCGCACTGCCGATGGTACTGCTGTCATAAGCGGGAGAGTAGGAAGATGCCACCTATTGAAACAGCGAAAGCCTGTCCCGCAAGGACAGGCTTTTTTGCGTTTAACAAGACTGGGCCGGTAGATCAGCCGGCAAGCTAGCTTTTAGTACGATAGATTCTTCATCTCTTCATGCTTTAAAGATGGCCCATTATAAACTTCAAATCAATGGTCGTAATTACCAGGCCGATGTCGATCCTGATACACCCTTGCTGTGGGTGCTACGCGACAACTTTGGCTTGGTCGGTACAAAGTACGGTTGTGGCATCGCTCAGTGCGGTGCTTGTACCGTGCATCTGAATGGAGAGGCTGCTCGTGCCTGTGTATTGCCGGTTTCGTCAGTAGGGAAATCGAAGGTAACAACAATAGAGGGCTTATCGGCTACCGGAAATCATCCTGTCCAGAAAGCATGGGATAAGATGGATGTGCCCCAATGTGGATACTGCCAGGCCGGCCAGATTATGACGGCGGCTGCCTTGTTGAAGCGTAATCCCAAGCCATCGCAAGCGGAGATTGATGATACCATGACGGGTAATCTTTGCCGTTGTGGTACCTACCACCGCATTCGGGAAGCCGTCAAACTGGCATCTTTATCAACTGCACCTGCTGAATCCGTCAAATCTTCTAAAGCGAAATAGCGATGCAGGCATCAACGCATTCGAACCGTAGAAATTTTCTGAAGATAGTCGCAACAGCTGGTGGCGGCCTTGTACTGGGATTCAACTGGGCTGATTCAGAAGCGGCAACAGGAACGGTTATAGCCCCAACAACGGTTGACTTCAATAGTTATTTGTCTATCAATCCACAGGGAATCATTACCATCTTATCCCCAAATCCAGAAGTTGGTCAAGGTATAAAAACGGCCTTCCCGATAATTATTGCGGAGGAGTTGGATGCCGACTGGACGAAGGTTGTCGTTGAACAGGCACCGCTCGATACAAAAAAGTTCGAACGTCAGGTAGCTGGCGGAAGTGGCTCGATTCCCCATTCCTGGCAGCGCTTGCGCAACGCAGGGGCTACCGCCCGTCAGATGTTGGTGGAAGCGGGAGCAAAGCGTTGGAATGTACCCGCGTCTGATTGCACGACTCATAATGGGTTTGTACTTCATTCAACGACTGGCCGAAAGCTAGGCTACGGTGAGTTAGCCAATGAAGCTGCTCATTTACCAGTACCGAGTAATGTAAAGCTGAAGGCTGTAAAAGATTTCAAGCTCATTGGTAGTTCGATAAAGAACGTTGATAATCCGAAAATTATAACCGGGAAGCCATTGTTCGGGCTCGACTTCTACCGCGAAGGAATGTTATTTGCTATGATCCAGCGACCGGCATTCGGCTATAAAGTAAAGTCGTTGAATGCCGAAGCAGCAAAAGCTATGCCTGGTATTGTTAATGTAGTAACATTTGACAATAGCGTAGCGGTAGTTGGTAGGTCGACTTGGCAGGTGAAGAAAGCAAAAGATGCGCTGAAAATAGACTGGGAGAAAGCCGATGCTTTAGAAAGTACGGCCGACCATAATCGGTTATTCAAGGAGCTATTGGATGGATCCACCGCAACGGTACGTCGGAAAGACGGTGACGTTGACATCGCGTTCAAGAACGCGGCAAAAGTGGTCAAGGCCGACTATCAGTGTCCGTTTCTGCCTCATAATCCACTGGAACCAATGAATTTTTTCGCTCACGTCAGGCCTGACGGAGTCGAATTGGTGGGGCCTACTCAGACTCCTGAACTGGCTCGGAACGAGACCGCCAAACTACTGGGTATCACGCCTGATAAGGTGTCTGTCCAGTTAACTCGCATGGGTGGTGGGTTCGGGCGTCGGTTAAAAGCCGATTATGTGATTGAAGCCGTACAGGTGTCGAAGTTGGTCAATGCGCCTGTCAAAGTAATCTGGACCCGTGAAGACGATATGACGGGGGGCAGCTATCGGCCGGCCGTTCGGTATCGATTCGAAGCTGCCCTGGATGCGCAGGGTGCAATGATTGGCTACAAACTTCGGGGAGCTAGTATCAATGCTGGTAACTCCACAAGAGAAGATAATTTTCCGGCAGGTGCTGTCGAGAATGTATTGATCGATAGTGTAGATCATAAATCTCCCATCACAACGGGTCCATGGCGGGCACCCATTACGAATTTTCTTGCCTTTGCTGAGCAATCCTTCCTTGACGAAGTTGCCCAGGCTGCGGGCAAAGATCCCGTTCAGTTTAGATTGGAACTATTAGATAAAGCGAAGCAAAAGCCGGTTGGCGCAATCAAATACGACATAGATCGAATGAAAGGCGTTATTGATCTGGCCGTGGAGAAGTCTGGCTGGGGTAACAAGAAAGATGCTAATGGGAAGCTTGTGGCACAGGGATTCAGCGTTTACTTTTCCCACCGCTCATACGTAGCCCAAGTAGGCGAAGTCGCTGTAGTAAAGGGCAAGCCTGTCCTGCAGAAAGTGTATTCAGCCGCCGATTGTGGCGTAGTGATCAATCAAAGCGGATCGCAGCAGCAGGTAAGAGGCTGCATTGTCGATGGTATTGGGCATGCCATGTATGGAAATATCACTTTTAAAGATGGTGTGCCTGAACAGAAAAACTTCAACGAATATCGACTGATCCGACTTAATGAAATACCCGAAATTGATGTCTATTTTGTTCAGAATGAACTGGATCCTACTGGCCTGGGAGAGCCCTCGCTTCCGCCAGCAGGAGGAGCCGTCGCCAACGCTATTTTCAAAGCGACAGGCAAACGCTTGAGGAGCCAGCCATTCATGGAACAGGAAGAGTTCAAGGGAATCTCCTAGATGCGATTTGAGGCTATCCGTGATTCCCAGCAGAATACCGATCACATAAGGAGACGAACAATAAGTTCACGCATGTATAACACCCATACACTATGTACGCTCGCGTAATCCAATTCTCTTTGAAGGCCGAGCATATTGCGGAGGCCGTACACTACTTTCAGGATACTGTCGGACCAGCGCTTAAAGAACTTGATGGGTTCAGTAGTGCGCGTATGCTGACCAACGCAACGACGAATCAGGGACAGATGATAACGATATGGGAGTCAGAAGCCCAACGGCAAGCTGCCGAATCGAGCGGTTTTCTAACGGGTATTCTCAAGCAGATGGGGAGTTATTTCAATGGCTCACCAAGCGTTGATTATTACGAAGTGAGTGTTCAGGTAGCGTAAAAAAACAGAGTTTCGGTTTTCGACTGCCCCCGTTCTTTTAGCGTATTACAGGCTCACAGTCCTGAGAGTATGTGTTAAGTTTGTCGTCTGAATGCATCACCTGGCTGAATCCAGGTTACTGTTATAGCTGTATTAAATTAAGTATGTCAAGCATTATTCAACCCATACGGGTACTTGTTGTCGGATGTGGCAACATGGGCGCATCGCACGCGATAGCCTATCAGGAAACAGACGGATTCGAAATTTGTGGTATTGTCTCGACCGGAAACAGTAAAGTCGTATTGAATGAACGACTGGGCGGTGGTTATACCTTGTTCAGTGATTATGCAACGGCGTTAACAGAAACGAAACCGGATGCTGTTTGTATCTCTACCTATCCGGATACCCATGAAGCGTTTGCGCTAATGGCCTTTGAGCAGGGGTGCCATGTATTTATGGAAAAACCGATTGCCGACACGGTGGAGGGCGCAAAGCGCGTGATGGTAGCCGCTCAGAAAGCAAACAAAAAACTGGTCATCGGCTATATTTTACGGCACCACCCATCGTGGGCTAAATTCGTTGAGGTAGCCCAGAGCCTGGGAAAACCGCTCGTTATGCGCATGAACCTTAATCAGCAAAGCCACGGGACCATGTGGACGGTTCACCGGAATCTGATGAAAAGCTTAAGCCCGATTGTTGATTGTGGGGTGCATTACATTGATGTTATGTGCCAGATGACCCGCTCCAAACCCCTGCAAGTAAACGCAATCGGGGCTCGTTTAACCAATGATATTCCTGTTGGGAACTACAACTATGGCCAGTTGCAGATTCGCTTTGAAGATGGTTCCGTAGGTTGGTACGAAGCGGGTTGGGGGCCCATGATGAGTGAAACGGCTTTCTTTGTGAAAGACGTTATCGGACCAGATGGCTGCGTATCTATCGTCGCTAAAAACGCCGGAGCGGCCGGTAAGTCGGATAATGTAGATTCGCACACGAAAACCGAATCGTTGCGCGTACACCGGGCCGCGCTCGACGCAAATGATCAATTTGTCGAGGCCGATACCTGGATTGATATGCAGGACGAACCAGACCACCAGGAGCTTTGTAATCGTGAGCAACGGTATTTTTTGGAATCTATCCGGCAGGATCGTGACCTGACCGATCACATGCAGGATGCGGTGAGCAGCCTGGAAATTGCCTTCGCCTGCGATGAATCCGTTCGGACGGGGCAACCGGTTATGCTTTAAGTACTTCTTTATAATAACAAAAGCGTGCCACGGTTCTAACTCATAGCACGCTTTTGCATTTTAAACTTATACGTATCGTTCGGTGATGTGTCGGGCGTGTTCAGCTGTTTCAATCAGCAGAGGATGCCGGGGCTCCCTCAAGGCTGTCTCCAGTTCAGCAATCGTATCTTTAAAAAGGAGGTTAACCGGAATCTCATGCGATTCCAGTTTGCTCTTGATGTACATTAACGATGGTCGTACGGTACCCGAAGCAGCCAGCTCATTGTACTGCTGTTTAGCGGCAATAAACGCTTCATCGGTAGAGCCGAACGAAACGACTCGCTCCGGTAAGGGATTGGCTTTCCGGGCGGCCAGTTGTGCATCTAGCGATGCCAGCAGGCGTTTGAGATGGAAGGTGTCCTTTCCGGTACGAATGCGCTCCCGTAAGGACTGACGAATAAGATAGGTAAGCGAATTCGACAAGTTCAGGCCAATCTCCGCCATCTGCTTAAAGATCAATGACGAAGGCGACATACCCGGAATGGTATTCGGATCGTGCAGCAGCACATCGCCCGCGGGCGTCAGAAACCCGTCAATCCGGGAATAGACATTAATACCCAATCGGCTGAATACCTGTGCCACGGCCAGCTGAATCTTGCGGTTGTTTTCCAAGCTTGTATCAACCGGTATCCGCTTTTTGGTCGTGTTCAGTTTGTACTTTGATTCAAAATCGAAGCTGGTAACGTTGTAGATTTCTGTGGGTGGCAGAGCAATCGCAATCTGGTCATCATCCTGAATAACCCCGCAGGAAAACTCCTGACCCGTAATGAATTCTTCGAATAGAACTTCATCTTCCGCGTTCAACGATGCTAACGATACCGGCTGGCCCTGTTGAGCGATACTATCTAGTTTGGTGACGAAATCAGCCGGGTGTTTGATTACTTCGCCGGTTTGCTCAACAACGACGGGAAAACTGATACCTGAGTCCAGACTGACCATTTTCTGAGCCAGCTCGCTCTTCTCGTCCGTTGACAGGCTGGACCATGCACTCAGCTGACTCCAGCCATCCGGTTGTACGGTCATGGTGAAGAAACACTGCTCCACCGAACGGCAGAACAAAGCCAGATCAGCTTCGCGAACGATGGCTACGCCAATGGATGAGCCCTGGTGGGGAGCTTTTACAACAATCGGTAGTCCCAGATGATCGACCAGCGATTGAAAGAACTGCGCTTTATCGGCCTGCTCGTAAGCGTCCCGGCAAATCGTAGCCGTTTTTTTCTGCTGACCATTGGCCAGCGCAATCAACTCATTTTGTAAAATCTTATTGATACCGACAGCCGAGCCAACCAGCCCTGGTCCTGTGTAGGGCATTTTGTGCCACTCCAGCAGGCCCTGAATAGCACCGTCTTCGCAGTCGGGACCGTGCATAGCCAAAAAGGCCAGGTCGAAATGGTCACGGAATTGTTCGGGCCGTAGCTCGGGTAAGGTGGCGTCAAGCGCGTCGATAGCTAACGATTCGTCGTAAACCGAAAAACCAGACGCATCCTGTGGCAAGGCATCGCGTAATGATGGTGATTGCAGGAACGGAGGGGATACGAGCCGAAACCGCCCGCGTCCGTCGACAAACACCAGAACTGGCTCAAACAACCCCTTATCTAAATTAGCCAGGGCAGTACGCCCACCGGCAAATGAGACCTCCCGCTCCCGCGCTGGTCCACCAAAGAAAATGCCTATTTTCACTGAATGAAGGGATAATACGAAGTACAAAGAAACAAAAAAACGCCTGATTCGGCGTTTTGATGAGTGAGAAAGCCACGAGTAACGCGTGTGTTTCCCGAACAAGATACGGAATATACTCCGCTATAAAGTCAAATTCGCTAAAAGGCAGGCGTTATATTCACCGCTTCAACTTTGGTGATTTCCGGGACCGCTTTCAGAATGGCTTCTTCCAGACCACCTTTGAAGGTCATAGCCGACATCGGGCAGGAGCCGCAGGAGCCCATCAATTCGAGCCGAACCGTTTTGTCGTCCGTAACTTCCAGAATCTTCACATTGCCACCATCGGCTACCAGATACGGTCGCATGCTGTCGAGCGCCCGCTCTATTTTACTTATCAGTTGGTCGTTATTGACTACCGTCTCCATTGATTGATTGATTTACGGTAAATTTATACTTTCTATGTTGTTTATGCAACCTGAACCCGTTCGGTACGATCAAGACTGGCATTACGGATGGCTACTTGCTGGGCCAGCGCTTCGGCAGCTGCCTGAAAGGCTTCCGTAGCTACCGGTTCGCCGGCGCTGATAGCAGGTCGACCTTCATCACCGGCCTCTCGAATACTCTGTACCAGCGGAATCTGCCCCAGCATCGGTACATCAAACTGATCGGCCAGAAGCTGACCGCCCCCTTTGCCAAATATGTAATACTTATGGTTGGGCAGTTCGGCCGGGGTAAAATACGACATGTTTTCGATCACGCCCAATACAGGTACGTTGATCTGCGGCTGGCGAAACATCGACAACCCTTTCGTAGCATCGGCCAGTGCCACCTTTTGGGGCGTTGTTACAATGATGGCCCCGGTAACCGGAACCGTTTGTACCAGCGTTAGGTGAATATCACCCGTACCCGGCGGAAGGTCAATAAGCAGATAGTCCAGTTCGCCCCAGTCGGCATCAGAGAAAAACTGTTGCAGGGCCCGGCCAGCCATTGTACCCCGCCAGATAACAGCCTGGCCCGGAGCGACCAGTAAACCCATCGACAGCATCTTGATGCCAAACTGTTGAATCGGCTCCATACGCGTCTGGCCATCTACCTGAAAAATCCGTGGCTGAATGTTTTCCGCCCCGAACATTGTAGGCATCGAAGGACCATAAATGTCAGCGTCGATAATTCCGACTTTCGCACCGGATTTGTGCAGGGCAATGGCCAGATTGGCCGTTACCGTAGATTTGCCAACGCCCCCCTTCCCCGACGACACCGCAATGATATTTTTTACTCCTGGAAGTGTAGGTGCATTAACCCGTGTCGAAGTTACGTCTGACGTCATGTCGATCGTAATCTGGATATCAGCGCCTATATGCGAATGAATGGCGTCTTCGCACCGCTTGCGGATAACTTCTTTAAGCGGGCAGGCGGGTGTGGTTAGCACAACGGTGAAGCGTACGGAGCCAATGCCCAGCACCACATCTTTTACCATGTTCAGCGAAACGATGTCACGTTTCAAATCGGGTTCTTCAACGGTGCTCAATGCCCGTAGAACGGCTTCCTTCGATAATCGGTAATCAGACATATAAATGGGAAAAAAGAGAAGGGTAGAAGGAAGGATGTAGTCAGGCGATTTCTTTTTCGCCCTCCTGCCGTTCAACCGTTTCTCCCTGTTTTAAACGACTTCGCACCGCTGCCAGTTCCGCTGACACGTCTGCATGTTTTGAGATACTTTCCAGCTGAGCCATTAATTTAGTCAGAAACTGACAATGTGCCCGGCTATCGGTCCCATGAAGCGGTCGGTGCGCCAGCGACTTCATGATTTGCGACCAGTCTACCACAAAGTTACGAAGTTCAAGGGTAAAGGCGCACTCGGCGAATTTGGCAAAAATATAGTCGTGAGCCTGTGCATTCGGATGAATCATATCGGCTTCGTAAAAACGATAGTCACGCAGATCATCCATCATCAATTCGTAGGCCGGGAAATAGGCAACCCAGTCATGCCAGGTGGTTAGTTCGTGGGTGAGCACCCGCAACATGGACTTACTGATGCTGTTGACGGGCAAGGTATCCCGCGTATGGCGCACCGGACTAACGGTAAAGACTACCTTCAGGTCGGGGCTGGCTCTGCGCAGCGTTTTTAACAAAAGCGCTAATTCGTCGCGTAAATGATCAATCTGGTACAGGTATTTTTCAAACAGCTGGCCGGGCATCTTGTGGCAGTTGGCAACAACCCTACCCGTTTCGATATGCCGGTAAACAACGGCAGAACCGAGCGTAATAACTAGAAAGTTTGCCTGGCGAATGGCATCGGCGGTGAGCGACAGGCAGGTAGTCAGCTTATCGCGTAGTTCATGCTGGCTGTTAGCCCAGAGCGACGAATGAAAGTCGTAGTGAAACCACACGCCATTGCGCTCAAGATAACCGTCTTCATCGGGAGCCACGTCCCGCAGCGCCATCGTCAGCAGTTTAGCGATAGAGACCGGATTAAAGATCGTCCCGAGTGGATTGATCAGAACCGGCCGTTTGTAATCAGTTAACCGGCGTCCCATAACATCGGCAAAGCACGATCCGATGGTCACAATCCGGCTGGTAAGACCCATACGATGGGGTAGCGATTCGGGCGAAAATTCGGTATGAAACTGCATACTTTACTAACAAAAAAACGGCTTGATTAGGTCCTTCCTGTGCCTAAATTCTATTAGTTTACCCGCTGATTATCAGTAGTTAATTGGCAAAATTAATGATCCACTGGTGAGCGTTTTATAGCTCATTGTTTTCCTCGGAATACGGAAGCCCCATGAGTTTCGAGGCTAGCTTCCTGTTGAATGAGTACCCTTTGTTCAGGGAGACAAAACAAAAAATCGACCGGTCTCGTCATGCAACGCGCCGGTCGATTTTAATTAAAATAGAAGAGACTATTCAGCCGAAACTACTTCAAATTTTACTTTGTGCTTCACATCCTTGTGCAGGTCGAGCGAGGCTTCGTAGGTGCCAAGAACTTTAACGTCTTCCACCGTAATTTTCTTCCGGTCGATATCAAAGCCTTTCTCACGCAGCGCTTCCGCTACTTGTGTGTTGGTTACCCGGCCAAAAATCTTGCCGCTGTCACCTGCTTTTGCCGGAATGGTCAGCGTCATATCGCCAATGCCATCCGCAATCGTTTGGGCTTCGGTTTTGATTTTTTCGGCTTTGTGAGCAGCCTGACGAATATTTTCAGCAACGATCTTTTTATTCGAATCAGTTGCCATCATTGCAAATCCCTGAGGTATCAGGTAATTGCGACCGTAACCGGGCTTCACCACAACGGTGTCGTTCTTATAGCCCAGGCCGGCAATATCGGTTTTTAAAATGATATCCATTTTTTGAAAAAGGTTTTCGGTTCACAGTATTTGGTTTACGGCGGGTCGGCGCATCAGTATACTACACTAGCGTCAGCCCTACCATAAACCATAAACCATAAACTATTTTAAAGAATCGCCTACGTAAGGCAGGATGGCCAGATGACGAGCGCGTTTGACAGCCTGGGCCACTTTGCGCTGGTTTTTCAGGGTTGTTCCGGTTAACCGCCGTGGCAGGATTTTACCTTGCTCGTTCAGCAGTTTCAGCAGGAAGTTACCGTCCTTGTAATCGATATATTTGATACCGGCTTTCTTGAAGCGGTCGTATTTTTTGCGATTCTCGGTTTTCGAGACAGATTCGTTTTGCAAACTCATGATTACTTAGCCTCTCCGGCGTTTTCGGTTTGTTTTTTCTTACCCACTAAGCCATTGCGTTTACGATCGTTGTAAGCAATAGCGTGCTTGTCGAGCGAAATCGTCAGGTGACGGATGATCCGCTCGTCACGGAGATACTCGGTGTTGAGTTTCTCGATGATCGTGCCGGGGGCCTTAAACTCGAAGAGTTGGTAGTAACCCGTGTTCTTATGCTGAATTGGATAGGCCAGCTTGCGCAAACCCATGTGGTCTTCATGGACCAGTTCCGCACCGTTATCGGTCAGCACTTTGCGAAACTTGTCAACGGCGTCCTTCATCTGAGCATCAGATAAAACGGGAGTTAAAATGAACACCGTTTCGTAGTTATTAGGAAACATTTTTTTGTAATTTGTTTGAAATGAGGGCGCAAAGGTAAGAAATAATGTGATACTTGCAAAGGCAGGCCGGCGAATTTACCGTATCGTGAATTCACCTTCGCCAATCCGGAAGCCCTCACAATAGACTTCGACGGTATGCGTGCCCTCCTTGAATGGCTGGCCACCGCGTCCGTAGAAGAAGTCAAGCCGTTGGCGGCTATTGTCGAAGGTGAACTTCTGCATGGCGGTGTAAATCATGCCCTGGTTGTTGTAAATGAACTCACCAGAGCCCGTTGCCAGATCAGACACCACGGCACCGGAAGGATCGATAACCCGAACATAGATTAATTTCTCGTCTTTTTTGGCCAGGCCATTCGGCGATAATTGAATCGATATGTGGATCTTGTCGGTCTTTTTAGCTTTGTAACTGCCGCCGTCGCTTTCTTTGCCTCTCGCGTTGATGGCATTGATCGTCACCGTTTCGGCGTGCAGGGCCGCAGCGATGGTTACTTTCTCGGCCAGCTCCTGGTTTTTGATCGTAACGGATACGACTGAATCACTTAATGACTGTTTCTCGGCTTTGAGACCACTGTTTTCCTGGGCAAGTGATTCGTTCTGCTGGGACAGTACACCGTTTTCTTCTTTTAATCGGGCAATTTCCTGGTCTTTTTGAGCCAGGATCGCCTGGTAGTTCCTAATTTTCTGATCGTATTTTTTTCCATCAAAGGAGCTAACGTTTTTCAACTCCCGTTTATCGACTTCCAACTGGGCTTTCACCTTCATCAACGAATCGACACTACCCCCCAGCCGCTGAATTTCGGCAATTTTAGTATCAAGCTGGGCTGAAATGGAGTCGAGTTTTGTTTTAGCAATGAGGACCTCTTCTGTTTTGGCCGCAATGGTAGCATCTTTGGTTTTGTTGTCTTGCCGTTCCTGGTAATAGAAGTATAGGAGTAGTACATTCAAGGCGGCCAGGATCAGTAATGCCGCCAGTAAATAGCTACGACTGTTATTCTGAGGTTGTTGTCTGGGTTCCATTGGGGTCATGTGCTGGGCTGAAGAGTAGCGGTTAAAATCTTTACCAAAACTAAACCAACGAGTTATTTATTGCCTCAATTGGCGGGTTTGTGGCTAAAAACTACGCGTTCCCGCGGAGTTATCAAACCTATATTTGCACAATATTAGTAAACCGTTAGTATAAGACAACTACGTAAGAGATTATGATTGCTGATTCAATCCGCCTGATTGAGAGTGAATTACAGGATAAAGCAAAGCTGATTGCTGTGACCAAAACGAAACCCGTTGAGTTGTTACGCGAAGCGTATGACGCTGGTTGTCGCCGGTTTGGCGAAAATAAAGTGCAGGAAATGGTCGATAAATACCCGCAATTACCGGCCGATGTCGAGTGGCATTTAATTGGGCATTTGCAGAGTAATAAAGTTAAATATATGGCTCCTTTCGTGGCGATGATTCATTCGGTCGATAGTCTGAAACTGCTGCAGGAGATCAATAAACAGGCCGCTAAACACGATCGGGTTATTGATTGTCTGCTTCAGATTCACATCGCCGATGAAGAAACCAAATTCGGCTTATCGGCGGAAGAGGCTGAAGCACTGCTCAACGCACCTGAACTGGACGACCTGCCCAATATTCGCCTTGCTGGCCTGATGGGCCTGGCAACCAATACGGAAGATGAGTTGCAGGTACGACGGGAATTTCAGGGGCTTAAATCTCTGTATGACCGATTGTCGACCATTCAGCGCCCTATGCTTCAGTTTCAGGAACTATCGATGGGAATGAGTGGCGATTACCGCATGGCAGTCGAAGAAGGTAGCACGATGGTCCGGGTTGGCAGCGCCATTTTCGGAAGCCGTGCTTAAATTAATCGGTACGATCAACTAACTCTTGAGTCAATTACTATGAAATTCTTTATCCAGGCCGGAGCCGTTTTGGGATTACTGGGGGTCGCCATCGGCGCTTTTGGGGCACATGCCTTGCGGGCTATGCTCGAAACGTCGGGGCGGGCGGCCACATTCGAAACCGCCGTTAAGTACCAGTTCTATCACGCCATCGCGCTGGTCCTGGTCGGTATGTTGCTGCACCTGTTCGGGAGTAATCCGACTATCGTGAAGCTACTGAGCTGGTCGGGTTACTCGTTTCTGGGCGGAGTACTTATCTTTTCGGGCTCACTCTATTTATTATGCTTTACGGGCGTTACCTGGCTGGGGGCCATTACACCACTCGGCGGACTAGGTATGATTGCGGGCTGGGCACTGCTGCTGTGGGCGTTTCTGTAGCCTGACAGCGCGCGAAGGCCAGAGAATCGGTACTAGGCTGGCTCCGGCTCCGTTCAGCCTTCCTAATTCATCATTCTATTCGTATCTTTGTGCTTTGATTCTGAGAATAATGCAAACGAATATACAGGCCGAAACGGCCCGTCGGCGGACGTTCGCCATCATTAGTCACCCCGATGCTGGTAAAACAACGCTGACCGAAAAATTGCTGCTTTTTGGGGGAGCCATTCAAACGGCTGGCGCTGTCAAATCCAATAAAATCAAGAAGACGGCCACGTCCGATTTCATGGAGATTGAGAAGCAGCGGGGTATCTCGGTGGCTACCTCCGTAATGACCTTTGAGTACGATAACCTGAAGATTAACATTCTGGACACGCCTGGTCACAAAGACTTTGCGGAAGATACCTACCGGACGCTCACCGCGGTCGATAGTGTTATTCTGGTTATTGACTGCGTGAAAGGGGTAGAGGAGCAAACCGAGCGATTGATGGAAGTCTGCCGGATGCGCGATACGCCGGTTATTATTTTCATTAACAAGCTCGACCGCGAGGGCCAGAATCCGTTTGATCTGCTGGATGAACTGGAGGAAAAACTGAACATTCGCGTTCGGCCGATGACCTGGCCCGTGAACATGGGCTCCGATTTTAAGGGCGTTTACAGCCTGATCGAGAAAAAATTATATTTCTTCAAAGCCAACAAGACGAAAGTCGAAGCCGATGTGCTGCCCATTGACCTGGCCGATGATTTACTCGATACCAAAGTTGGTGCGCGCGATGCGGCTCAGCTTCGGGAAGATGTCGAGTTGATTGATGGCGTTTATGATGGCTTCGACCGGCAGGCGTACCTGGATGGGAAACTGGCCCCCGTATTTTTCGGATCGGCGGTGAACAACTTCGGGGTGAAAGAACTGCTCGAAGGCTTCTGCCATATATCGCCGGAACCCATTGCCCGCCCAACTGATAAGCGGGAGGTGGAGCCCGGTGAGAAAAACTTCAGCGGGTTTATCTTTAAAATTCACGCCAACCTCGATCCTCGCCACCGCGACCGGATTGCGTTCCTGCGGATTTGTTCCGGCGTGTTCGAGCGTAACAAATTTTATCGCCACACCCGCCTGGACAAAAACGTGCGATTTGCCAGTCCGTTCAGCTTCATGGCCGATAGCAAGAGCGTTGTGGAGGAGGGCTTCCCCGGCGATGTCGTGGGTCTTTACGATACGGGCACGTTTAAGATTGGAGATACCCTGACCGAGGGGGAAGCGTTACAGTTTCAGGGAATCCCGAGTTTTTCGCCGGAAATTTTCAAAGAATTGGTCAACCTCGATCCCATGAAGTCGAAGCAACTGGATAAAGGTATCCAGCAATTAACCGACGAGGGGGTAGCTCAGCTTTTTACGCTTGAACTGGGTAACCGGAAGATCGTTGGTACCGTAGGTGAACTGCAGTTCGAAGTTATTCAGTACCGACTGGAAAATGAATACGGGGCCAAATGCCGGTGGGTGCCGTTGAACTACACGAAAGCCTGCTGGATCACGGCCGAAAATCCCGTTAAATTAGCTGAGTTTATCCGGCTAAAAGGTAACCAGATTGCGTACGACAAGGACCAGAACCCGGTATTTCTGGCCGAGTCGGATTGGATGCTACGCATGAATGAACAGAATAATCCCGACGTTACCTTCCACCTCACTTCTGAATTTAAGGTAGCCGTTTAGAACGTTTGGCGTACCGTTTATGAAGATTCTTTATTGTATCGAAAACTCATAGGAAGCAAGCGAGTTGTTGTTCATATAAACTCACGTTAACGAAACAACGAATGACAAACTCACTCGCAACCCTGGCACTGGTTCTGATACTTGCCGGAACCGCTATTGCACAACAGAAACAACCCAGTCGTACGGCAACGGGCAAATCGTCCGGTGGTACAATCTCATCGGCCGATGCTGCCCGCTCAAATCCATCAGCGGCCAATACACACGATGGAACAAACGGGGCTTCTACCGGAACCGGCCTGACTAATGACCAACTCCAGGCCAATGGCAGCGGCTCCAACCAGGGTACCACTAAAGTAGATGCCAACAGTAGTGTAAGAACGGGACCATCGTCGGTAAAAGCGCGTAAAAAAACGCCTAAAGCAACCAACCAATAGTTGATCAAGGCTATTATTTATTGAATTAATGCATGTTTAATAACCTTTAAGGCAATCAGTGGTTAGTAAGGTTATAAAAACATACAAACTCGATAGACCAATGAAAAAGCTAATGATTGTTGCCGTTGCCGCTCTGTTAACGTCAGGAGCCGCCTTTGCTCAAGATGATATGAAGAAAGATGCAAAAGCAGAGCATAAGCACATGAAGAAAGAGGCTAAGATGATGAAAAAGGAAGCCAAAAGCGCCGGTGACGACGCGAAAGCTGATGCCGCAAAAGATATGAAGAAAGAAGCGAAGGCGATGAAGAAAAAAGACAGTTAGTCGTTTCTGGGTTCGTTCTAGTATGACCGAAAACCTCTCCTTGTGAGAGGTTTTTTTGTTGCACCAAAATTAAAACAGGAAAACGCTTGACTTTCATCTATAAATTTATCTACTATTGTAGTGTACTATTTATATAATACACTACAACGCCATGCCTTTATGATTGAGTTTCGCGATGTATCATTCGGCTACCACCGAGGTAAGCCGCTGTATGAAGGGTTGAATCTGACCCTAACGCCGGGTTCTATTTATGGCTTGCTGGGTCCGAACGGGGCTGGTAAGTCAACGCTACTGAGGTTGTTGTCTGGCCTGTTATTTCCTAAATCAGGCTCCATTCGGGTTGGGCAATACAGCCCAGAGAGTCGACAACCTGATTTTCTGGAAGATTTATTTCTGGTGCCGGAGGAGTTCTACATGCCTCCGGTACGCATTCGGCAGTTTGTGGAGTCTAATGCGCCATTTTATCCGCGATTCGATCGGACACAGATGGCCGGTTATATTCATGAGTTTGGCCTGACCCACGATCAGAAGCTTAACGAACTGTCGTATGGCCAGAAAAAGAAAATCCTGATTGGATTCGGACTGGCGACTAATACCGCCGTGCTCCTGATGGATGAACCCACCAATGGCCTGGATATTCCCTCGAAAAGCCAGTTCAGACGCATGGTGGCGGGTGCCGTTAATGAAGACCGTACCGTCGTCATTTCGACGCACCAGGTTAGGGACCTCGAAACGCTGATTGATCCCATCGTTATTCTGGCCGAGCGGTCCCGCTCACACATGACCGTTGCGCTCAAAGCCAGTGTCGAGGAAATTACGGCGCGGCTGTGGTTTGGTATGGTGCCCGAACTGGATAAAAGCCGATCAATTCTGTACTCCGAACGAGCTGTCGGTGGCTATGCCGTCGTAGCCGAAAATCCGCTGGGTGAGTCGAGTCGCCTGGATCTGGAGCGGTTATTCAACACCGTACAGGCCGAGCCAGCGCGTATTAGTCAATTGTTTTCATCCACATCAACCTTCTCGACTATATGAACCAGACCTTTTCATGGAGCCGCTTTAGCCGATTGTTGCGAACGTATCTGTCCGATAATAGAGGAGCATTGCTTGTTAACTTTCTCCTTCTTTCAGGCATACTAGTTGTCTTTTCGCTGATCTTTTACAGGAGTTACCCGGACGACGTTGACCGAACCAGATATTTAGTGTATTTTCTGATTGGCTGGGCGGCCTGGTTTGTCTTTACAGGGCAACAGGTAGCGGCACTAAATGAGAAAGAGCAAGCCATAATGTACCTGCTTCGTCCAGCCTCCTTGCTGGAGAAATACCTGCTCATCTTCCTGATTTCAGGAATTGGTTTTCTGGTTGTCTATCTGCTCCTGTTTACCCTGGTCGATGCCTCAGGCATCTCGTACGTAAACCATCGCAACTGGACACCCGATCAGTTGCAGCAAATTCGGCTTATGGGCGGCCGACTGCATGTAGAACCCTTCTACGTATCTGACATGCTTGGGCGTACACCGAAAGCCGTGTGGGCATTTTCACTACTCTTACACCCGATAACGCTGGCGTTTACGCTGCTGATCCGACGATTTACGTTGCCGCTGGTCGCTGTCGTTGTTATCGCTCTAGCGGTTATTGGTACGGTTGGGAATGACTATTTTGTGAATGGGCTATTTGGTGGGGTAGACGTTCAAGGGTTACCATTCTCTGACTCTACCGTGCTTCGGAACAATAATTATCGTCAGATTGAACTGCCTCAGCCATTGGGCAATCAAATTCGCTATACAGTGGCAATTATAGTGGTTGTGCTGCTATACATCACAGCTTACTTCAGCATTAAAGAACGGGAGGTATAAGAATGGATTTTAAGGACAGACAAGCTATATACCTGCAAATTGCTGAGTACGTCAGCGAGCAGGTGCTGGTGGGGCGCTGGGCGGTAGGCGAGAAGATTCCGTCGGTACGAGAGCTGGCGGCTGAACTGGAAGTAAACCCCAACACCGTCATGCGAACCTACGAGTTTTTAAGCCAGCAGGGCGTCATTGCCAACAAACGAGGCATCGGCTACTTTGCGGCTGACGATGCCATCGACAGGATTCGCACGTTCAGGCGCGAGCAGTTCCTGCAGAGCGATCTGCCGCAATTTTTCAAAAACCTGACTCTGCTGGGCATCGACCTGCGTGAAATAGAAGCCCGCTATGATCAATATGTAAACACGCTAACAAACGCACAATGAAAACAAGCTATATTCTTTTAGCGGTCATTGCCTTCATCACACTGACAGGTATGGTCGCTACCGATGTGTTGTTGAAGCAGCAATACGATAAACTGGACTGGAGCAATCCGTATCAGTCATTTGAACAGCGGACGCTGCCCGTTGCCAAACACGTCATTATTGAGGGGGCACCTGTTGCCGAAATAATTGTTGAAAAAAGCACGAAAAGGGCGCAGACGTTGCTGTTACCATCCATGGCTAATTCCTACAAATGCCGAAAAAGTGGTGATACGCTTTTTGTGTCGTATACCATGAATTATGACGGACAGAGCCGCGATCCGCATTATGATATTGACCGTACATTACCCGCTGGGATGATACTTCGTCTGCCTGATTTACGAAGCCTACGCATAACGAACGGACGGCTGACCGTCAATGATTTCACGACTGAACAACTGGTTATTTCATTACAGAACAGTCGTTTATTTACGAACAAATTGGCGGTATCAAACGCCTTTTCATTAACCGCAGGTCAGAATAGTTTTGCGGTACTGGGGGCCGATCATTACCGGACCTTAGCGGCTGTTGTAAACGATTCAAGTGGGATTAAGATCGTTGATAGTCAAGTAGATGTGTTCAAAAGTCAACTTTCGCCCAAAGCCGAAATACAGTTGAAAGGGCAATCGTTGAAATGGCTGAAATAGGCTAGGGTAGAGGATGGTGGCTAGAAGCCGCGCGTTGTTGGTTTCAGTGGTGGTGGTTTACTGCCGTTGGGGTAGGCTCCCAGCATGAAGAAAAAGCCACCGATGAAGGCAAACCAGATCAGCCACTTTAAAAAAGGGAAACGGGTTGTGACGGGCGGCAGTACCATAACACCGCAAATGAATAACAGCACAAGCGAAGCACTTGACCCACTGCTGTCCGTCACGCCACCCGTATGAATGATAATGGCCAGCGTCATGATGATGTACATCATGCCCATAAACCATTGAACTTGTTTCATAGGCTATAATTTTCTGGTAGTGCCCTGGGCAGTACGCTATCGAACGGCGTTCATAACAGTGGGTGACTGGTAAAGAAAATAATCATAAATGCTCCGGGCTGCGTGGGCTATGGTTTGCTCCCGTTCGGCCAGGGGCATAGGCGAATCACCCACAAAAACGGCAATCGCGAGGTGCCCGGCGTTGTCGGGTAGCGTAATAATGCCTACATCGTCGGTAGCACTGCCATCTAATGAACCTGTTTTATGGGCAACAACGGTGGCAGGCGGCAAGTATCCTTTCAGGCGGGCGGCTCCACCCCGGCAACGCTCCATAACACCCAGTAGCAACGCCCTACTCTCTGGCTTGAGCGCCGTGCCGCGGTAAATTTGTGTCAATAGGTTGACCATGGCCTCGGGAGTTGATGTATCGCGGGGGTCGGTTTTTAGTTTGAGGGCGGCAGCCCGTTTCATTTCCGGGGTGGTGGCACTGTCTAACCTGGCGTAAAAA
Organism: Spirosoma lituiforme; assembly: GCF_054776635.1. NCBI lineage: Bacteria > Pseudomonadati > Bacteroidota > Cytophagia > Cytophagales > Cytophagaceae > Spirosoma > Spirosoma lituiforme. Next base: position 908,637 of record NZ_BAAHBO010000002.1, on the reverse strand, counting down.
CCAAGCGTCCATTGGTCAGACGGCGGCAAGGTAATTCCGTCGAGATCGGCCAGTAGCTGGATAATGGTACGATCTGCCGACATGCCCTGAATCCCCAGCGTTTTCAGTCGATTCTGAACGGCTTGTGTGCCGCCTACCAGCCGCAGCAACATGTCCGTAGCGGAGTTGTCGCTAATGACCATCATCAATTCCAGCAGATTCTGAACGGATAGTTGAACACCGGGTTTGGCGAACAGCACGTCCAGTGTACCACTACCCGGATGCAGATCCGAAGGTTGCAGATCGACCATGGTCATTAGCGAGAGCTGACCCTTTTCGATCATCGTAAAAAGCTGTACTGCAATAGCTACTTTGATGGTACTCGCCATCGGAAAACGCTCCTGCCGGTTCAGGCTCACCTGCTTGCCCGATTCGAGATGCAGGGCACAAATACCGACTTTACCTTTGGCCAGCCCGGCAATACGCTCCAGTTCCTGTTGCAGTCGTTGCGCAGCGACATCCGGTTTTGATGCGGTACTGGTTTGGGCGTTGGCGGGGCCGTTCGCGAGTAAAAGCAGACCTGTGAAAAGGAGGGCCAGCATTGATTTCATCCGTTGGTTCATGCTAATCGAATCAGGTTTATAGTGTAGACAAGGCACTATCCAAATCAGTGAGCAGATCGCTGACGTTCTCGATACCAACCGAGTAGCGAATTAAACTTTCAGGAATGCCGAGTAGGCTGCGCTGTTCTTCGGTCAGTTCGACATGGCTGGTGGTTCTGGGTGGTCCGGCCAATGTGCTGACGGAGCCCAGACTAGCGGCCAGATGGACAAACTGGAGTTTGGGCAGGAATTTCTTTACGTTATCGTAGCTGCCATGCAGCGAAAAGCTCATGATGCCGCCAAACCCCGACATCTGCGCTTTAGCGATGTCATGCCCTGGGTGAGTCTCCAGGCCAGGGTAAAAAACGTCGCTTACTTTTGGGTGCGCTTTCAGGTGTTTGGCGATGGTGAGGGCGGATGCATTCTGCCGCTCAATGCGCAGCTCCAGCGTTTTCATGCCTCGGGCAATCATATACGCGGCATCTGCCTGTAGACTGGCGCCGTTGATTTCCCGGAACTGAAACACTTTCTCGACCAGTGCGTTTGTGCCGCACAGGACACCGCCCATGGCATCGGAATGGCCGCCGAGAAACTTGGTCGCGCTGTGTACCACCAGATCGGCTCCCAAGGCCAGCGGATTCTGGTTGATGGGCGTAGCGAACGTATTATCAACAACGGTTACAGCGCCTACTTTTTTGGCGGCAGCTGCCAGCCGGGCAATGTCGACAATTTTCAGGGTCGGGTTGGTCGGTGTTTCCAGGTAGAGAACATCGCACCCCTTCGCGATTTCGGCTTCGAGGTTGTCGAAGTCGGTTGTGTGGCAAAGGGTAACATTTACCTGGTAGCGGGGAAGAAAGTCGAGGAAGAGTCGGCTGGTACCGCCGTACGTATCGTTGAGCGACACGACCCGTTTGCCCGGCCCCAACAGCGCAAACAGCGTATTGCTGATGGCCCCCATTCCCGTAGCGAATGACGTAGCGGCTTCGGCACCTTCCAGAATACGGATTTTCTCTTCGAGTACGTGAACGGTGGGGTTGGTATTGCGGCTATAAATGTACCCTTCTGCTTTACCCGTTGCCACTTTATGCCACTCGTCCAGGTCATCGTAGGCAAAGGCAACGCTCTTCACAATGGGTGTTGTCACGGCACCGTCGTTGTAGTGATCATTTTCACCCGCCCATACCGAGACTGTACTTTTTTTGTAAGCTGAAAAATCCATTAGAACCGCTTGGTTAGTGGCTTACGAACAGGCGTATCGAAGCCAGGAATTGACAAGAGGGTAATAATACAGAATGAGGCTTTCTTATGAAAGTCGGAGGCTGTTTAAACTTTCTAAAAACGATTCGTGATCGGTTTTTTTGTCATTCTGACAGAAGAAGAAACTTCGGAATTCCTGCGGTGTTAGTTTTTTAACTGACATAAGGGGACAGTTCGCCCGCCCCGGCGAACCGGTTGCGATTCTTGAAACCGCGTGCTATTGATTAAGGAGGTTACTCAAAACCTCCCCGTGTCGGTTACTTATAACCGACACCACTGGACACCACAGAGACTAACGAGCCACTTCAATCTTGTACTTCTTTCCTTTCATCTTTTCCTGGCTGATCTTCGCCAGCAATGATTGTACTTTCTCCTGTTTTACGGCGGCAAACGAGATAAAATCCTGTACATCGATACGCCCCAGATCGCCTTTCTCCAGGCCACCCTTTTGGGCGAAGAAGCCAACAATGTCGACTTTGTTGAGCTTGTTTTTCTTGCCGCCACTAACGTACAGCGTTACGAAATCGGGGGGGGCAGGGAGTTGGGTTCTGACTGGCAAATGAAGTTCTTCAAGGGCGTCAGCGTCCAGATAGGCCGGTGGCGTTTCCCCGAGCGATAGAATGACATAGGCCGTTCCGGTGGCGTGCATGCGGGCTGTTCGGCCGTTGCGGTGCGTAAACTCGTGTTCCTGCAACGGTAAATGGTAGTGAATGACATGCTTCATTTCAGGAATGTCCAGCCCACGGGCGGCCAGGTCTGTCGTGACCAGATACCGGGTGCTGCCATTCCGAAATTGAATCAATGCCCGTTCCCGGTCGGCCTGCTCCATCCCGCCATGATACACGAGCGAATGAATACCCCGTTCGGCCAGTATTTCGCTCGTGCGCTCCGACGCGTCCCGGTGATTGCAAAAAATCAGCGCCGATTCCGAGTTTAGGGAACAAAGCAGCGCAAACAGCGTGTCGATCTTATCCTTCGATTCCGAATAAACCAGTTTGGTCGTTAACCCGGCCTGTTCGTCGGTTTCAGCCGCAAACGTCAGTTTGGTCGGGGCGTTGAGCCGGATGAAATCAGGGATACTGATGCCTGAGGTGGCTGAAACCAGTACGCGTTTGCGAAGTTTTCGTAACCCGTGAACGATGAAATCCATCTCATCGTGGAAACCCAGCGCCAGCGATTTATCAAACTCATCCAGCACCAGCGTATGAATACCATCCAGCGAAAAGCTCCGACGGGTAATGTGATCGGCGATGCGGCCGGGTGTGCCAATCAGAACAGCGGGTGGATTGCTCAGATTTTTAATTTCGGTTTCGACCGGGTGTCCGCCATAACATACGTTTACTTTATAGCCGGTCGACATTTTTTTCCATACCTGCTCAATCTGAATCGCCAGTTCACGCGATGGGGCCAGAATCAGGCACTGCACGTTTGTCTGGTCAGGCTTGAGCAGATCGAGGAGCGGTAACAGAAAGCCCACCGTTTTCCCCGAACCTGTAGGTGCAATCAGGAAGGTATCATTGTCTTGCCGAATCGCTTTTTGAGCGGCTTCCTGCATGGGGTTCAATGCCGGAATGCCAAGGCTTGTCAGAATCTGGGCTTGTTGCTGAGGGCTTATCATCCGGCAAAAGTAGCTCAAAATGCGGGGGCTACTAAACTTAGGCTTACCTTCGTAGTCTATTTGATTGGAAAGGCTATGACATTTGACGAACTGAATTTAAATAAACCCCTGCTGAATGCGTTGAACGACCTGGGTTATACAACCCCAACGACTATTCAGCAGAAAGTATTCTCGGTCGTCATGTCCGGTCAGGATGTGTGCGGTATTGCGCAAACCGGAACCGGAAAAACCTTTGCCTACCTGCTTCCCGCCCTCCGCCAGCACCAGTTTTCCAAAGATCGGCTTCCTCAACTACTGATCATTGTACCCACCCGTGAGCTGGTCGTTCAGGTGGTCGAAGCGGTTAAGAAGCTGACGACTTACATGAATTTGACCGTGGTGGGCGTATACGGCGGGGTGAATATGAAAGCGCAGACGGTGGAGGTTCAACAGGGACTGGACATATTGGTCGCCACGCCCGGCCGACTGGCTGATTTGATGCTGAACGGGATTCTGAAGACCAAAGCGATCAAAAAGCTGGTCATTGATGAGTTCGATGAAATGCTGAATCTGGGATTCCGAACCCAGTTGAAAGTCATCTTGGACTTGTTACCGCCTAAGCGGCAGAACCTGCTGTTTTCGGCTACGCTAACGGATGATGTCGATCAACTGGTGAATGCCTACTTCAACAGACCAGTTCGGGTAGAAGCCGCGCCGACGGGCACTCCGCTGGATAATATCGATCAGTCGGCTTACCTGGTTCCTAATTTTTATACCAAGATCAACCTGCTGACCAACCTCCTGAACCGGAATGCCGTGATGACGAAGGTGCTGGTCTTTGTGGCTACCAAGCAACTGGCTGATCAGCTGTACGAGCAATTGGAGTCGGGTTTTCCTGACCAGGTGGGCGTTATTCACTCGAACAAAGCGCAGAATTATCGCTTCGAAACGGTCAACAAGTTTAAGGCCGGGGCGTATCGTGTGCTGGTCGCTACGGATATCATTGCCAGGGGTATCGATGTGGCCGACGTTTCGCATGTTATCAACTTCGACCTACCCGAAGTACCCGAAAACTACATTCACCGGATTGGCCGAACAGGCCGTGCTGACCGAACGGGTATCGCTATTTCATTTATCACCGAAAGTGCCCAGGAACAACAGGCGGCCATCGAACAATTGATGAATCAACCGATTTCTCTGCTTCCCCTGCCTGAAAATCTGGTCATTTCTGAGGAGCTGACGGCCGATGAAAAACCAAAAGTGCATATGAAAAGCATTGAGGTTAAGCCGCCCCGGCGCGAAGACGTGGGCCCGGCGTTTCACGAGAAGATCGACAAGAATAAAAAAGTCAATGTCCGGCGCGATATCGCTGCCGAAAAGATGCTGAAATACGGTCGACCCATCAAACGAAGCGGTAAAAAGAAGCGGGATTAATCTGTTTATCCCAGGGTCTGTGTCCTCGCAGACCTCACACACAATAGTCAGCCTATACCGGTGTGTGAGGACACAGGCCAAGAAATAGAGGATACCGTTTCCTCCCTGTTCATAAACTCATTACTTGCATGTCGTTTTCATCGCTTGGTCTGTCCAAACCGCTCCTGAAGGCAGTTTCTGCCCAGAGTTATACAACCCCGTATCCTATTCAGACAGAGGCCATACCGGCTATTTTGCAGGGTAAGGACATTCTGGGTATTGCCAAAACAGGCTCAGGTAAAACAGCGAGTTTCGTATTGCCAATTCTGGAGTTGTTTCAACAGAAAAGTGTTGCCCGGAATCGATTCGTTAAAGCACTGGTACTTGTACCCACCCGTGAACTGGCCGTTCAGGTTGCCGATGTTTTTCAGGTCTTTGGCGAGCGGTTACCCCGGCCAGTAAAGACGGTGGCGGTTTATGGAGGAGTGTCCATCAATCCACAAATGATTGCTTTACGGGATGCCGAAGTCGTGGTTGCCACGCCCGGCCGCCTACTGGACCTGATGGCATCCAATGCTCTGCAATTGACAGAGGTCGACATGCTGGTGCTGGACGAAGCCGATAAAATGCTGGACCTGGGTTTTGAGGAGGAAATGGAGCGTATTTTCGACCGCTTACCCCGCCGTCGGCAGACGATTCTCTTCTCAGCCACGCTGGGTGACGCGATTCAGGACATTAACGCGGCTTTACTGCGGAATCCGGTAAAGATTGAGGTTGTTGAAGAAGAACAAAATCTTGATCTGATCAAGCAGCTCGCTTACCGGGTTTCCCCGGAACGGAAAGGGCCGTTTCTGCGCTACCTGATCAAGTCGGGACAGATGAAGCAGGTCCTGGTATTTGTCTCATCGACCCGAACAGCGGATAATGTAGTCGTGAAGTTGAGCAAAAACGGTATTCAGGCGGCCGCTATTCATAGTGGTAAAACGCAGGGTGCCCGAACAGATGCCCTGACTAAATTCAAAGCGGGCAAACTGACCGTTCTCGTTGCTACAGATTTGATTTCCAGAGGTATTGATATTCAGCTGTTACCACACGTTATTAATTTTGAATTACCCCGCTCCCCCAAAGATTACATTCACCGGATTGGCCGAACGGGTCGGGCAGAAGCCGAAGGGGAAGCCATTTCGCTGATTTGTCCGGAAGATGAACACCATTTTAAAATCATTCAGAAAAAGATGGGGAAACGGGTTGATCTAGTTGACACCGAAGAACTGGATTTGATGGGATATTAGGCTGGATGTACCTCGTTAATGTATAAAAAAGGCAAATTGATATAAACGAACTTTGTATACATAAAGCGTATTTTGATTGCTAATTCACGTTCTTTATCATTACGCCAGTTAACAAGTAGTGTTACTGGTTTTCATGGTAAATATGAGACTGCCGAAGGGATTATTCTATAAAATTTGGGTGCTATTGGGGCTGTTTTTGACCAGGCCAGTTGATAGCGTTTGTCAGGCAATTTACAGCAATACGTTCACGGGAGCCAGCGCCTGCCCAACGCAAGGCAACACGCCCACCGTATCGGCTAATGCAACGGGTACCCCCTTTACCCGAAGTACGGTAACCTGCGTAGCATTTACCGGTGTATTTGACTCCGCATCGCTCAATAATACGGCCAGCGTCAACAACTCCTCATACATTGAGTTCTCCGTAACGGCCAGTGCGGGTTCTCAATTGAATGTGGCTTCGCTGAGTTTTGTGCGTGACGCCAGCAACAGCGCGCCAAATCAACTGGAAGTCCGTTACAGTACCGACGGCTTTGCCACATCGACCAGTTGGGGAGCTGCTCCCAGAACGCCGACAACGGGAGCCTCGGTAACGTGGGATTTTACCGACTTCTCCGTTCCACCGGGTACAACGTTAACCTTTCGATTTTATCCATATGGCACACAGCGTGCTGACCTGGGAACAGGGGCTGCTTCGAGCACATCGGGAACCTTCAGCGTCGATAATGTGACGTTGAATGGTACCTCGCCCTTACCCGTTAACCTTATTTCGTTCACCGGCAAATCCAGTAAAAACGGCGTTGTGCTGAACTGGGTTACCGCCTGGGAAGAAGAGAATCAGGGGTTTGAGGTGCAAAAAAGTACGAACGCCAACACCTTCGAAGGGGCTGGCTTTGTTGATGGCAAAAGCAGTTCGAAAACAGAAGCTATTTATGAATTCACGGATCAGGATGTGTTACCGGGCCGGATTTATTATTACCGTCTGAAACAGAAAGATATACGTGGTGGGACGAGTTCGTCCCAGATAATAGGAGTTCATGCCTTTGCCGATGAACAGGAGGACAAAACAGCCATATACCCCAACCCGAACAAAGGCACTTTTACCCTCTCCGGGCCAGATCTGGACCATAATACCATTCGTCTTTACGCGCCATCAGGTGCTGAAATCCCCATTAGTACATCCGAAACAGAGGGCCAGCAGAAACTTGACATTTGGGCAAAAACTTTTCTGCCGCCCGGTATCTATTTTCTGGATGTGAAAGACCCCAATGGACTAAAGGCGAAAAAACTGAAAGTGCTGATCGACTAGAATGTTGCCCGCCAATTTTAGTCAGTACGACAGTAAGACCACTCTTCAGATGAAAGGAAATCTTATCTAAAGAGTGGTCTTACTAGTTGTCGGTCCCTGTAAAGCTCATCGCTGCTGTTAAGTCTCCGCATCGGTTTCAATCCGTTATCAGTAGTTTGACGAAGAGCCAGTTCGCCCGGCCCCTTCGGCTGTAATAGTAATGCTTCTGGGCGAATAAGGGTTCATAGCGAAATCAAGTCCATTGGAAGTTCATGCTGTCGACTTTGGCTGAGGCTACAAGTAAATTCGTAGCTGATAGCCGTATGTCAATACCAGTCTATAATTTTTCGCTGTTCTTGTCGCCGTAAAAAAGTGCATTGTTGCTTTGTAGAAAGGCATTTCAAGGTGCAGATGGAGACAAAATACGGAACAAAATCAACTGGTAGATTAAACTAAACATACGCAGATTGGTCTGAGAACAAACAATAGCTCAAAAGCTCAGTTGATTGCAGAATGTTAACGTGTGCATTTCTCACCAAAAAATGATGCTATGAAAACGAGTCGTAATCTGGCCTTACTTATTTTATTGACTAGTATACTGGGCCAATCCGTACAAGCACAATCATGGACTCCACAGGCAAAAGGAACCGTAATCGGTGCGGGTACCGGTGCCGCCGTGGGTGCTATTATTAATAAGCGTAACCGGGCTGTCGGTGGGGTTATTGGTGGTGTAATAGGAGGAGCCGGTGGCTATGCCATCGGAAAGCAGGGTAAGAAGCGCTGGAGCCCTCAGGCAAAAGGCACCGCTATCGGAGCGGGTGTCGGTGGTGCCGCCGGTGCCATCATTAACAAACGTAACCGGGTTGTCGGTGGGGTTATTGGGGGCGTAGCGGGTGGTGCTGCCGGGTATGCCATTGGTAAGATCAAAGATAACAAGAATAAAGAGGCCGCTCGGATTGCCGCAGCTAACAGAGCCGAAGCCGAACGTAACGCAGCTGCCAGAGCCGCCGGGCAGACAAGGGATCCCGATAGCAAGCCAGCGGTGGCCGCAACATCCGCTGGGGCAGCCTCCGCTGGGGCAACGCCCATTAAAGAACCGAGTGTTGTCCAGCCCGTTGCCATGCTGGCCGCTCACCCAAATACATCAGCCGCTATGATCAGTGCGGGCTATTTGGAAAATGAAACCTACGGCGACCCATCTGCTCCGTACGGTACGTCTGAATACAGACGCAAAAGCTGGTAGTCAGTTAATAAACAAGTTGTTTTTCTACCTGTTGCCGGGCACGTCTCTTCGATACGTGTCCGGCGGATAGTTCTTTTTCTCTCACCAACGTCACTAAGTATACGTATGAAATCGTTCATCGGAATAGCACTTGTTCTCGTGCTCTTCGGCGCCTGCTCACCATCTGGTGAAACCGTTAATGTTCAGGATCTTAACCGGCAATTTATTGATGCCTGGAATAACAAAAACGCCGATAAAATAACGTCACTTCTTGCCGAGGATGTTGACTTTTTGCAGGGAAACGTTCACTATAAAGGCAAGTCGGATGTAGCTAAGCAATGGGTACAGGCTACGTTACCAACGCTAGCCAACCTGAAAACCAATGTGGTCAGTTCAGCAACCGACACACGTACGGCTTATGAAGCAGGAACATTTGCTGTTGATGTTACGACAAATGTTCCCAATCAGCCTCGTGGTTTTGGGGAGGGGAATTTTATTCTCCTCTGGAAAAAAGGCGACGATGGTACCTGGAAACTGAGTTACGCCCAGCTGGAAGATTTACCGGTACAAGTGAAAAATTAAATAAGGTCAGCGTACCGCTGATTTTATTGATAGAAAAGCCTGCGTTTGCGCAGGCTTTTCTATTTCTGTTGCCTTCGTGGATGCTACAGTATGCCCCATTCTCCCTGTTTATACCTGTTTTGCTGACTACCTCACGAGTGAGGTTTCAATATGCTCTTTCTTCGACTGCTTTGGCAGATTCCTGCCGGTTTATGTTTAATGCTTGTCGCACTTCTGTTTATTAATGAATATGCTACAGCCCGCCCTAGCCGACGCACAAAAGACATCGTTTATGTAACAACGAATGTGCCGGGCGTCGGTACGTCGGGTGACGAGCGTCATTTGCTGGATGTTTACGCGCCGAAGAAAGCCAGATCGGGTAAACTCCCGGTGGTCGTATTTATCCATGGGGGTAACTGGAATAGCGGAAATAAAAATCTTTACTCCTTTGTTGGGCGTCGGTTGGCAAAGCAGGGTGTGGTGGCAGTCATCATCAATTACCAGCTTGCGCCCGCCGTACAGGTCCCTGCCATGGCCAATGACTGCGCTCAGGCTGTTCGCTGGGCTACCCAGCACATTGCCGAATTCGGTGGAGACCCGAATCGTATTTTTGTCATGGGGCACTCCGCGGGTGGCGGGCTGGCGGCCTTGCTGGCTACTGATGACCGCCTGTTCAGCCAGCTTGGCCTGACTGAAAATCCGGTAAAAGGGGCCATTCTGGACGATGCGGCCGGGCTGGATATGTTCGATTATCTAACCAAAATGGAGTACCCAAACGATCGGCAGTACCTGATTCCGTACGGCAAAGACCCGGCCGTTTGGCGGGCTGTATCGCCTATGTATTATGTCAGTGATCATACGCCACCTATGCTGATCTACTCGGGCGGACGCACCTACCCGAGCATCACCAGTAGTTCGCAACGGTTCCACCAGCGCTTACTTGACCATCAGGTGAGGCACGATTATAACGTGTTGCCGGGCAAAAAGCACATAGCGATGGTTACCCAACTGTTTTGGCAGCACAACATTATTTACCAGGAATTACTACGCTTTGTTGGAGCCAGTAACTAAGTGAATAGTGATGGGTAGATTCGTATAGATGCGATTACCAATAACCTTCTCGCCGAATGGCTGTTATGGTAGTTCAACGATATGAAGTAACCATGAATGCATCCATTCAAACAAAAGCCCTGCTGTGGGGCCTTGCCGGTGTAGGCGCGTGGACGGCCATTAAAGCTGTCCTGGCCCAAAAAAGGAAGATCGATTTTCGTAACAAGACCGTCCTGATTACCGGAGGGTCGCGGGGGCTGGGTCTCGAACTGGCCAGACTTCTGGCGAAAGAAGGCGCAAACCTGGCGATCTGTTCCCGTGACGCCGATGAACTCGACCGGGCCGAGGATGAGTTGGTCCAACTGGGTGTTGATGTGTATACCGAGGTTTGTGATGTGACAAACAAAATTCAGGTCGAACATTTTGTTGAAAACGTTCGGCAGGCGATTGGGCCCGTTGATGTGCTCATCAACAATGCCGGTACAATTATCGTAACCCCTTACGAACACGCGACCGAAGATGATTTCCGGTATGCGATGGATACTCACTTTTGGGCGGCTTTCTACATGACAAACGCGGTACTTCCTCAAATGCTGGCTCGTGTAGATACGCCAGATAAATCCAGACAGGGCATCGGCCGTATTGTGAACATTGCGTCGATTGGGGGCAAGGTGTCGGTACCTCATCTGATGCCGTACTCAACCAGCAAGTTTGCTTTGGTCGGTTACTCGGAAGGGTTACGGGCTGAATTGCAGAAAAAAGGAATTTATGTAACAACGGTCTCGCCCGGCCTGATGCGAACCGGTAGTCCGCGAAATGCCATATTTAAGGGTCAGAACGAAAAAGAATACGCGGCTTTTAAGGTCAGTGATTCAATTCCGTTTCTGACGATCGGGTCGGCGGAGGCAGCCCGCGAAGTTATTGAAGCCTGCCGGTATGGTGAGGCCGAACGCGTTATTACGTTACCCGCAAAAGTGGGCGTGGCGCTTCAGGGGCTGGCGCCTAATCTGGTTGCTGAAACAATGGCCATTGCCAATACAATGTTACCCGATCCCGGTGGAATTGGCGAAAAGAAGGCTTTGGGAAAAGATAGCGAGTCGGCACTCTCTGAGTCGGTCCTGACCACGCTGACCGACCAGGCTGCCGAACGGAACAATGAACTGCCAGATTAAGCTTGGATTAAAGAATCAGTTGCTTTGAACAAGGCTACCTGGTTTTAGTTATCTGTATGTTTCTAGTTAGAATTACTGGATTAAATAGAACAATCACTCACTTGAGGGCCTCAGGCCACAATTATTATGAAAAAAGTACTCATTGCAATTGCTGCGCTGGCATTAACACTTAACGTTGCTCAGGCACAGGACAGTAAAGCAAAAAAGAAAGCTGAAGTTGTTGAAGCAAAAGCTGAAGTAGCGGGTGATAAAGCCGCTTTGAAAGCAAATAAAGCCGAACGCGAAGCCGCTAAAATGACCGGCGATAAGGAAGCTCTGAAAGAAGCCCGGAAGGATCGGGTGAAAAAAGAGGGCGAACTGATTAAAGACCGCGCTAAGAAAGACGTTAAAGTGGTTAAAGAAAAGCTGTAGTAGAAGCTTGTTGCCACAAAGAAAAAACGCCCGGCTTTTTAAAGCTGGGCGTTTTTGCGTTTTAAGCAGCACCGTCATTTTCTGAACCGTTGGCCCTAAATATCAAGTTTTGTCAGGGTATTTCTAACGATAATCACAAATGAACGTTTATACGTAATAACCTCTATCAGCCTATTTATGTCTTTGCTTTTTTCCCCGCTTTCTATCCGTAGTATTCAACTCAAAAACCGCATTGTCGTATCGCCCATGTGTCAGTATTCCAGCGAAGATGGCTTTTCTTCCGACTGGCATCTGGTGCATTTAGGCAGTCGTGCGGTGGGGGGAGCCGGGTTGATCATAACGGAGGCCGCGGCCGTCTCGCCGGAGGGGCGGATTTCGCCGAACGATCTGGGTGTCTGGAAAGATGAACACATTGCCGGACTGAAACGAATTACTCAGTTTATTCAGCAGAATGGTTCCGTTGCCGGTATTCAGCTGGCACACGCGGGTCGCAAGGCCAGCACCGAACGGCCCTGGGATGGAAACAAGGCGATTTTTCCGAATGAAGAAAACGGATGGCAAACGGTAGCGCCCAGCGCCATTCCTTTCGTGGCCGATGCGCCCGTGCCGCTGGCCCTTACCGAAATCGATCTTGAAAAAGTGCGGGCGGATTTTATGGCGGCAACGCAACGATCAGTAGAGGCCGGGTTTCAGGTTGTTGAACTGCATGCGGCACACGGCTACCTGCTCCACCAGTTTCTGTCGCCTTTGAGCAATCAGCGTATCGACGCTTACGGTGGCTCGTTCGACAATCGTATCCGTTTTTTACTGGAAATCATCGAGCGTGTGCAAACCGTGTGGCCATCAACCCTGCCGCTGTTTGTTCGTATATCGGCGACCGACTGGACCGAAGGCGGCTGGACGATTGAGGACTCCGTAAGATTGTCTGCTGTTCTCAAAGACAAAGGTGTCGATGTGATTGATGCCTCAACGGGTGGCAATGTCGCGAAAGCGAAAATTCCCGTTGGTCCAGGTTATCAGGTCCCGTTCGCCGAACGCATCAAACAGGAAACGGGTATAATGACGGCGGCTGTGGGGATGATCACAACGGCCGAACAGGCAAACGATATTCTGACGGCCAGACAGGCTGATCTGATTCTGTTGGCGCGCGAGTTTTTACGGGATCCGTATTTTCCATTGCATGCCGCCACTGATTTGGGCGACGATATAGTATGGCCCGTGCAGTACGAACGAGCCAAGCCCCGGTAAGGAATTAAACGCTGAATCAAACATTTTCACGCTGGTAACAGTAATCTTGCCAGCGTAAGTTGGTTTATACAATCACCATTTAACTAAAGAAAACTATGCGTTGGTTAGGAGGACGTGAAAGTGATAATGTCGAAGACCGCCGGGGAAGCGGTGGTGGGGGTGGCTTATTGGTTGGCGGTGGCATTGGCTCGGTAGTCATTGCTGTGATCGTGATGCTGCTGGGTGGCGACCCAACGGAGGTCCTGAATCGGTCGTCGCCTACGCAGCAAACGTCACCTGCCGATCAGCAGGCCGAAGGTGAAGCGGCTAGCTTTACCCGGAAAACACTGGCCAGTACGGAAGATGTCTGGACGCAGATTTTTGCCGATCAGGGCTCGCAATACCGCAAACCAACGCTGGTCATGTTCGATCAGGCAACAACATCGGGATGCGGCACGGCGTCCGAAGCATCGGGTCCTTTTTACTGCCCCGCCGATCAGAAGGTGTACATTGATCTGTCGTTTTATAACGAACTCCGTGATCGCTTCAACGTTCCCGGCGACTTTGCCATGTCTTACGTGATTGCCCATGAAATAGGGCACCATGTGCAGAAGCAACTGGGTATTATGGACAAAGTAGACCGACTGAGAGGCCAAATCAGTCAGCGGGACCAGAATAAATTATCGGTTCGTCTGGAATTACAGGCCGATTTTTTTGCCGGTGTGTGGGCTAACAAAGCGCAGGGGAAAACGATCGAGCTTGATAAAAATGATATTGAAAGCGCGCTTACGGCGGCCAATGCCATTGGGGACGACCGTATTCAGAAGGAAACGCGTGGTACGGTGGTGCCCGATGCCTTCACCCACGGTACATCGGCCCAGCGGGTATACTGGTTTTCGAAAGGATTCAAAACCGGTGATATTAACCAGGGCGATACGTTCAATAGCCAGGAAGACGCTAATTTACAATAATCTATACGTTGCAACGCGAAGCAGGTCCCTGTTATGTGGAGTCAGATTCTTAAACCTGACTCCATATAACAGGGACCTCACTTTACACCCGTGAGCCGATCACTCACTCCGCAAACTCTTGACCGGATTCATCAGGGCTGCTTTGATGCTGTGGAAGCTTACCGTCGCTAGCGCGATGAAAATGGCGGACATTCCTACCAGAATAAATACCCAGACACTGATTTCGACACGGTAGGCGTACCCGTCGAGCCATTTTTGCATGAAGAACCAGGCTAGGGGTGTTGCAATGACAATGGACAGAATAACAAGCTTTACGAAGTCCTGCGAGAGAATGAAAACGATATTGGGAATGCTGGCTCCCAATACTTTACGAACCCCGATCTCTTTGGTCCGTTGTTCAATCACCATCAGGGCAACGGCAAACAGGCCAAGGCAGGAAAGTAAAATCGCGATGCTCGAGGCAAGACTGAAGATCTTTGACAGCTGCTCTTCACCCTTGTACCAGGCATTGGTATTCTCGTCGATAAACGACCCGATAAACTCTGAGTTAGGCGCTACTTCTTTCCAGACAGTCTCCAGTTTGTTCATCGCACCGGCCAGGCTTTGCGGAGCCACCCGAACAAAAATGTAGCTAACGGGTTGCGAGTGCGCCAGATACATAGTAACGGGCTTCTTCTCACTCTTCGACGAATACAGATAGAAGTCCGGAACCAGACCAATAATCTGGTATTTTACGCCCGCAGTATCCGTCTGGAAGTATTTACCTACCGGATCTTTCTCCCCGATCACTTTTGCCATACTTTCTGTAATGATGACCCGATCCAGCGAATCCGATGGGTAAGCCGGACTAAACTCACGACCCGACAGTAAGTTGATCTTGAGCGTTTTGAGGTAATCGTAGTCGACCTGTAACCAATCGGTCGACACTTCTTTTCCTCTATAGGTAAAGCCCATGACCGATCTCGACGTGCTATGGTCTTTGCCAAGGCCCAGGTTTACCCCGCTGCCGGTTATGGCAATAACGCCAGGGTCGTTGGCCAGGCTGTTTCGCATGCGCCTGAGCACCAGCCGTCCGTCGTCTTTGTTGCCAACCGGAATGCTGATGACCTGTTCTTTCTGAAAACCCAGTGGTTGTTCGCGCATGTGACGAACCTGTTGCACGGCGATAATGGTGCAGCAAATCAGCAGGGTCGATAAAGTAAACTGCGTAACGATAAGCGAATTACGCAGGAAGCCAGACCGTTTTACGGTTACTTTTCCTTTCAATACCTCAACGGCGTTGAACTTCGACATCTGTCTGGCCGGGTAGCCACCCGCTATCAGCGTTACCAGGCAAAACAGACCCAGTATGATCGTTAGTTTGTCGGGTTGTAGCATGTAATCGAGGGTAATTTTACCCTGAAACGTTGTATTGAAGACGGGCAGCAGCAGGTACGTGAGAAGCATGCCGATGACAAACCCAATGAAGCAGATAACGGCCGCTTCGCCCCATATCTGCACAAACAACTGACTTTTGAGTGCCCCCAGCGACTTCCGAACGCCCACTTCTTTGGCCCGGATAAACGACCGGGCAATGCTCAGGTTAATGAAATTGATGCATGCGATCAGGAGAATAAAAAGACCAATACCGGCTAGTGCATAGACCAACGCAATTGACACCCCTGACCCGCCACCTGTTTCTGTACCAAAGTGAATATCCGACAGCTTTTGTAATCTGATGGCAAACAGATCACCCCGCTCATCGGGTTTAGCCCCCATGTTCTTAAGCTTCCGGATGTCGCCGGAAAAGTATTTTTCGGAAAAGGATTTCAACCGGTTTTCAAGCGTTGCCCGACTTGCCTGGGGGGATAACTTCACGAAGACCGAGTGCGACATGGCATCCCATTTGTCTTTATCTTTCTGATAAGAAGGGGCGTTGGTTATCTGGATAAAGGCATCGTACTGAATGGATGAGTTCGTCGGAAAATCGTCCAATATGCCACTGACGGTGAACTCCTTGGCGTTGCTATCCCGGCCCAGTAGCACTCGTTTGCCCATTGGGTCTTCGTTGCCAAATACGGCTTTTGCCATATTCTGGCTGATAACGATACTGTTCTGGTCACTGAGAGCGGTTGCCCGGCTTCCTTTGATCAGCGGGAATGAGAATATCTTTAGAAAATCAGGATCGGTGAACTTGATATTTTTGTCGAAAAACTTCCCTTTGTATCCCACCACCGTGCTTCCATTCATAAACCGGGCAGCTGCTTCTATTTCAGGGTACTCTGCTTTCAGGGTTGGCGTGAAGGGCAAGGGCAATGTGCCAGAATAAACGGCCTTTTCTGGCTCATTGAAGAACAGGTTGGCCTGGTAAATACGGTCACCGTCTTTGTGAAACGAATCGTAGCTGAGGTGAAAATAGGCCGTTAGAAAAAGAAAGATGCTGATAACGAAAGCGACGGACAGGCCGACTACGTTGATCGCTGCGTAACCTTTGCTTTTCCAGATATTGCGGAAGGCGATCTTGATGTAATTGCTTAGCATAGCAGGATGGAGAAATGAGGGTTGGGGATACTCGCTGTATGAGTGGTGAAGACGAATCGCTGAGTTGGCCTGGGTCGATGAAGTTGTCAAACCGGCAATTCGGCGGCTAATAAAATAGGGGCGTACAAACCGTAGGATCTCCAGGCCGTATAATTGGCGAGCCCTGCGGTCGCCAAACTGATCTACCTGATCGGCAAACTGCTCGTGGAGATCGCCCAAAAGTTCTTCCAGTAGAGCAGGTGGGCAAAGCCAGGTTAAGAGCCGATCAGCCCAGGCGGGGGGAGTAGGCGTGTGGTTTGCCATAGTCTAGATCAGCGACGTAGTTGGAATGGAATCCCAGAGTTGATTGCGCACGTCTCTCATTTCGCCCAGGGTTTGCCTGCCCACTGCAGTAACGGTAAAGAACCGCTTACGACGTCCGCCCCGTTCGTTGGTTGCGCCACCCAGTTCAGAAAGCAGAAAGCCTTTCTCTTCCAGTCGATACAGGGCAATGTGGACACCGCTCAAGCTGATGGTACGGATAGTCCGTTGCTTCAGTTCAGCCGCAACCGTTACGCCATATGCCTGCCCTTGCAGCACCGCAACGGCCAGCAGCACCAGTTCCTCGAATTCGCCCAAATATGCTCTGTTCATGCGGTCTGCTCTGTTCTGGTTGGATTTCCTTCTTATTTGCTAAACAAATGCCCTGCCAAAGAAGAAAAAGGCCCATTCGAGCCAGCAGTAAGTTATTTCGCCTTTTTTAGAATAAGCTGATTGTCCAGAATCGGACAAGAAAAGTACGTTTGTGGACAGCTGCCTTAAGGCAAAATAAGGCGGTCCTGCCTGTGATTAGTTAATTAATCACAGGCAGGACCGCCTTCGGATTGATTACGGGGTAAGCCACTCGGTAGAAAAGATGGACCGGGTAATCGCTCAGCCTTTCCAGATCGTCAGGAACTCCTTAAACGACGCTTCCAGCGCGTGGAGGGCATCCAGCAAGCCGCTGGTATCGTTGACTTTTAGTTTCCCTTCGGCCGTCCGGGCAATGTCGGCGACGCGCGCGACGCCAATGGTTCCGGCGCTTCCTTTTAATGTGTGCAGATGGCTTTTTACGGTAGGAATATCGCCGAAATCATACGCGGCCAGCGCGCCGTTTACCAGATCGGTGGCTTCCGTTACGAATTCCTCCATAATGCTGTCAACCAGTTCCTGACCACCAATGTCGCGCAGCTGACCAACAATAGCTTCGTCGATAACGGGTATGTTGGGGTCGGCAACGGCGGGTGCGGGTTTTGCAGGTAGAGCAACCGCCGTATTCTGTTTGGCTCGGTTGGAATCCGTAAGTTCCTTTACTTTGGCGATCAGGCTCTGGGCGCGAATTGGCTTGGCAATGTAGTCGTCGAGGCCCTGGCTGATGAACCGTTCGCGGTCTTCGCGCATCGAATAGGCCGTCATGGCAACGATGGTTGGTAATTGATTACCAAATTGTTTGCGCAGATTTCTGGTCGTTTCTACGCCGTCCATATCGGGCATCTGAATGTCCATGAAAATAACGTCGAAGCCCGCTTCATCCTTGTTTTCGTGTGTTTTCTGCACTTCGCTAATGGCGGCCGGTCCACTGTCGGCGGTGGTCACGATGCAGCCTGACTTGCGTAGAATCTCGCTGGCAACTTTGCGGTTAACGGCATTGTCGTCGACCAGCAACACCTTGGGATGGTAGGCGCTGAAGAAGTTAGCCAGAGCGATTTCAGCTACTTCGGTCGTCTGTTGCGTAGGACTGATGCTGGTTTCCTTAAGTTCGATAGTGAACCAGAAGGAACTGCCCATCCCCACAATGGAGTCTACGCCGATTTCGCCTTTCATCAGCATGGCCAGTTCTTTCGAGATAGCCAGGCCAAGCCCGGTGCCCCCAAACGATTTGCGGGACGATGTATCGACCTGACTGAATGAGTTAAAGAGCAGATTGATGTTTTGCTGAGAAATCCCAATGCCTGAGTCCTTAACCTCTACCCGGATTCGGTTGAACTTTCCGTGTTTACTCAACAGCGACGCTTCAACGCGAATGGTGCCGTTTTCGGTGAACTTAATGGCGTTCGACGTCAGGTTGGACAGGACCTGCAAAAGCCGGGTCTGATCGGCTATAACGAAAGTGGGTAAATCAGCCCCGAGGTGGTACGTCAGATCGTTGTTTTTCGAGTTGGCCTGCTGCCCAAACAGCGCAATAAGTTTCTCGAAAATTTCCTTGAACGCTACTGGCGACTCGTGCAATACCATTTTGCCCGCTTCGATTTTGGACAAGTCCAGAATGTCGTTCAGGATATTGAGCAGTGTTTCCGACGAGCGCTTGACGGTTTTAACATAACTGCGTTGTTCTTCGTCCAACTGCGTATCATTCAGCAGGTCGATCATACCGATAACGCCGTTCATCGGTGTTCTGATCTCGTGGCTCATGTTGGCCAGAAACTGCTCTTTTACCTTCAGCGACCGCTCAGCCTCGTTCTTCGCTTTCACCAGTTCCGCCGATTGTCGTTTCAACTCCGTAATATCGCGGGCCAGCACGGCAACGACCGAATCGCTGCCTGACCCATCGTTGAGCATCAGCATGTTGAACATAAACTGGCGTTCGCTGCCATCTTTACGGCGCATGCTGGCTTCAAAATTCCGAAGGCTATGGTTGCGGCCCAGCTTGAACATGGCATGACGAATTTCATTGGCGTCGATAAAGTACTGCGTTATGTCCTGACCCATTACTTCGTCAGGGGTGTAGCCCATTCGCTTGAAGACCGACGGACTGATCATGGTGATGCGTCCTTTGCGATCCACGCGGGCGTAGATATCCTGCAGGTTCTCGAAGATACCCCGGAATTTCTCTTCACTCTGGCGCGTCGTAATTTCGGCCCGTTTCCGGTTGGTTATGTCGCGGGCAATGCCCGATACTTCTTCGATGACCCCCCCCGCCAGCAAAATCGGGTTCAGGTGAAATTCGAGATACGTTTCCCCTTTGGGTGTTTCGAAAAACAACTCGAAATTTTGGGCAAATCCGCGGAATGCCTGCCGGTAGCGTTCTTCCAGAAGCTTACGATTGTCGACGCCAATCATTCGCCAGCCCAGATCGGGCGCACTGGCTTGGATGGAGGGTGCTTCGTCCAGCTGGAACTCAATCAGCCGGGCGTAGTTTTTGTTGAAGGAGGTCAGTTTCAGCGCTTTGTTGACCGACCAGATCAGATACGTGCTGCTGTCGAAAATGGCGTTCAGGCGGGCGTTCTGTTTGTCCAGCCGGGCTTCCGACTGCTTTCGGGCAATTGCCAGGGCCACCTGCCCCGAAATAAATTCCAGCAGTTCGAGGTCGCGGGGGCCGTACGTCTGGGCATCGTTGTATGACTTTACTCCGATAATCCCCGTAATTTCATCACCAATGCGAAGCGGAGCCGTTAACATCACCTGCGGTTGGAGCTGGCCATACAAATCAATGTGTTCGCGGTCGGCAAGCTGACGAATGTCTTTTTCGTACAGGAATAAAGGTTTGTTCGCCAGAATCGTGTACTCGATCAATCCATTGCCCAGCTTCCGTTTCGTGAACCGCATGTTGCCGCCAAAGTATTCATCGACGTAATACGGAAACGAGAGGTAGGATTTACTGGCGTCGTACAGCGCGATAAAGAAGTTGCGGGCATCCATGATGTGGCCCAGTTCTTCGTGAATTTTATGGTACAACTCACCCAGGTTAGGCGTATTGATGGTCCAGTTGGCAATGCTGTAGTAGAGCTTCTGCGATTTTTCGGCCCTGATCTTGCCCGTTGTATCATGCAAAATGCAGCGAAACGCCGTCGGTCGGCCATTGTCGAAGCGGCAGTTGACGCTACCCGACAGAAACAGTGTTTTGCCGGACTTAGCCCGAAAGACCGTTTCTACGTAAGGAAGCTTGTCGCCCTCCTGAATACGTTTGAGCAGGCCCAGCGTACTGTCGGCATAGTCGGGGTGGAGTACGTCGCGCAGATTAAGTGCCGAAATTTCGTCGGAACTATAGCCAAGTGCCTCGCGCCAAGCCCGGTTCACGAATATAAATTTACCGTCGAGGGTTAGCAGCTGAATCAGGTCGGAGGTGTTATCGACCAGATCCTGTAACTGGGCATTGGTATTCGAGAGGGCGGAGGCTACCCGACGTTTGTTGGTTACGTCTTCGCCAATGATCGTGAATGACGAAACGTGCTTGTCGGTACTATTTATGATAAACGAATTGACCTGCACACTGCGCAGAGCGCCACTTCGGGCCAGAATCGTTATTTCTTTCTGTTCAGGAAATCCCCCTCTTGTCAGAGCCTCATCGAACTCGTTTTCGAGCTTGGCGCGGTCGGCGGGAAGAATAAAAACGTCGAAGAAGTTTTTACCGATAATGTGTTCAGGTTGCCAGGCCGTTACCCGATACGTGTACGGATTGGCGTAACTAAGCGTTCCATCACGTTCTATAGTGAGGCCGACCAGGTTCAGCTGGTCCACCGTATGCCGAACGTCGAAAGCCGGTAATGCATCCGCTACGGCCACATCCGTACGTTCGTGTTGTAGCCGTTGAATTTCGGCTACTAATTCATCCTTGGTTTTAGCAGACCAGCGCATGAGTAAGTCAGTGAGTTAATATGTCGTCGGACTCTTTAAATTTACGAAAATGTTGGCTACCGCCGAAACGAATGCAAGAAACGGATTTAGTTTTTAACACATTCGATGGTTTCCAAAGGATTGTTTACTTTGTTAACAATCCTGGTACCTTCGTCTTTCCGTCTGGTTCGTTTCAGTAATCAATAACCGCGTTTCGCTGTTACCGTAGCTTAACGGATCAAAGCCCTGAACCCTCGTAATGCCTATGCGAAAATGGTCTGTTTATCTGTTGGTGTTGCTGGCCCTGATGGCCTGTGAACCGTTTGACTTAACAAAAAAAACGTTCCCTACCTGCGCAAAACCCTCGGCGGGTGTCGGTTATACCACCGGACTTCTGGATGTTACGTTTTTTCTCGAAAACCCACAGGGCGACATTGGTGCTGCGGGCTGGGACCCCGGCGATGGTAAGGGTAAAAGCCGCGTTGGAACGCGTGTGACCTACACGTACGAGAAAGCGGGCACCTATACCATCACACTGACGCTGGCCAATGCGTGCGATGACACGTTTACGACCACCAGACAAATCACCGTTAGTAACTGATCTACCATGCGCTTAATCTTTACGCTTTTCTTTTGTTTGGCTATGGCCGTATCGGGCCGGGCGCAGGAGCGCGTCCGAAATGTCCGGGTTCGGGTGGCCGATTCATCGCAACTCGAAATACGCTACGATCTGGTTAATACCCGATACGGCGATTCCGTTTATGTTGAGGTACGCAGCCGGGTGCGGGGTGCGTTGCGCATTTCGCCGGAGTTTGTTCGTGGTGACGTTGGTTTCCGCGTTATAGCGGGTTCGGATCGTCGCATCATCTGGAATGCACTGGCAAATGGCTATTCGCTCAATGAGGAAATCCAGGCGAAGGTTTTTGTGAAAACGGGTCTTACCCCTCCTCCGGGCCAGCAAATAGAACCCGAACCGGTTGTGGTCCAGAAATCCGCTGCCACAACGCCCACACCCGTTCAGAGCGAACCCGTAACCGCACCCGGCACACCGGCCCCACAATACAAAAAAACCAAGCGGGGCAGACCTACCGTTGTGCTGGCGGACTCGATACCCCGGCAAGCCACACCCGATGCACCCGTGATCGTTTCGACGCCTGCTCCGCCGGTGGCTCCGCGCCCTGAACCATCTGTTCAGACCACACTACCCAACCGGGCTTCGTCACCCGCCAATGAGCCCCGGTCTACCGAAATTTATTCTGCCAGAAAGCGTTATGCCGGGCCTGCCTGGGCACTGGTGTCGGCAGTAGCACCAGGTATCGGCAATATTTTCGTGCAAACGCCCAGGCCGAAAGTGGGCATACGACCGTTACTAACAGTAGGGTGTTACGGTCTGCTGGTTTATGGATTGATGGAACGGCAGAAGGCAAACGATGCATACGCTATCTATGAACAACAGAAAAACAGTACGGCTGGCGAGCCTTATTACCAGATGGCAAACGACCACCATCATACGTACTTTATGGCTACACGGGGGGCACTTGTGGTTGCTGTGGCCGATGTTATTCTAACCTTCATTAGAGGAGTTCGTAATAACAAGATGCAAAGAGACGACCGTCGGTATCAATCGGTTACGATTCGGCCAGGTCTCCAGGCCGGACAACCCACTGCGCTAATACGCTATTCATTTTAATTGATTCTGAGAGATTTCGATACGTATGCGTCTATACCTAACCATTGCCCTGATAGTTCTCTGTGGAAACAGCTTTGCCCAGTCGGCCGGGCGTCGGGAAAAGCCAGGTGTTTATTCTGCTTCCAGTGAGTGGCAGAAGGTGACGCTGGAGCCAATCACTCGTTCGCAGGCCAGTCTGCCCGTAACCGTACCAGCGCCAACAGGTCCGGCTACGGCTGCACCCACCGGGCGGACGGAAACGGGCACGGTATCGACGCCCATAGTACCCGCCCGTCCATCGACGTTGGCCAACAGCACATCGGATTATCGGCCAGCGTTTGCGGGCGATTTTGCTACCAACCGAAATGGCTGGAAGGCCGGCAACAAAGGCGATTATTATTACCAGATTGGCCTCGGCCGGTACAGTATTCGAAAGCGAAACACGAATACCCAACAAATAGCGTTCAGCAGCGTTGACTTACCGAAGGATATCAATCTGAACAATGCCAGTTTCTTCACGATAAAAGTAGATATACTGGCCGATTCGGGGCGTGTGCCAACGGGGGGGCTGGTGTTCGGGGTTGTCGACTCACTCAACTACAACGCGTTTACCCTAAACGAGCGGGGGGAAGTAGCCGTTACGCGGGTATCGAATGGGAAAACGGATAGTAATTACATGACAGCCGACTACTTCTCGCCGGGTGTGTCGGTCGAACGGAACCGTAATCGGCTCAGCATACAGCGCAAAGGTGAGGAGCTGCATTTTTATGTTAATGCGCAGGAAATTCGCAGCAGTCCGTATTCAGTCAGGCTGTTCGCCGGAAACGGAATCGGGTTTATGGCTTCGGGTTACTGGACATCATTCCAGAAGCTTACGGTGACCCTGGGACCTTAGAAACGTGAAATCAATGGAGAGGCAAGCTAAACGAAACAACTAACCACTAAACCAGATAAACCCATGGCAAAGAGTCAGGATGCTAAGAAAACGGCCAAAAAAGAACCGCTGAAAACCCCGAAGGAGAAGAAAGAAGAAAAACGGGAAAAGAAAGCGAAAAAAGCCTAGGACTCGGTCAGTAACCCATTGCTACCGTAGCAATGGGTTACTTTTTTACCTGTTCGCCTGACCGGTTTATCGTCATGAGCTGCCCGTTCAGGAAAACGGCGGCTGTGTTGCCCCGAAAAGGCGTGACAGCCTCAAACTCTGGTTGAATAACCCACTCGTCATTTTCATTGATGTATCCCCAACGTCCGTTGGTTCGTGCCCGACGCCAGCCGCGCTCATCGGCGCCCAACTCGACCTTATCGTAGGGTTTATCGCCAAAAGCTTCTTCGTATTTGCCCTGACGTGCCTCCGCGGGGGTACCCGGTTTCGGCGTTGGTTTAACGGCGGCCGTCTTTTCTTCCGCAACCGGTTTGTTCACAGATATTTCTTCTTTTCTGGACGGCTCGTCGGGGCGCCTGGCTAGCGGTTCGGTAGCCGTTTCAGCGGGTCTACTCGTTTCAACTTTGGATTGACGGTCTGCCCGGCTTACTTTTTTTTTTCGGCTCGAAGAACGTTCTTCGCCAGCCGTGCGGGTTGTCTGCTCCGGTTTGCGGTCAACTCTTATGGTGTTATCGTTTTTGTTGGTACTTCGGATAAACCAGTAGATGGCCGCCAATAACGCCAGCGCAAACAAAACGCCATACAAGCCACTTCGATCTGGCTTGATAACCTCCACATGGACCGTACTCAATGGGTTATTATTGGCGTCGAACAGCGTATAATCCGTTGTTTTCGTCGGTTTTACCCACCCTCGATTGGTAGGTGACAACCCTTCTCCCAGGTCATCAATCGTTACGGCCAGCAGATTATCCACTTCCCAGGCCAATGTAACGGGTTGCCCTTTGCTGACGCGGGCGGGCGTAGCCGTAAATGACCGGACAACCGGCACGGGCTCGGGTGGCGAAGGAGATTTTACCGGTCGTTCAACCGGCGCTACCGGTGGTGGCGACACATAGATTGGCGGCTCGATTACCGGATTAGCTGGCCGGGCAGGTTCGGCCGGAATGACGATGGGGTTTGGCGTTTCAGGTTTGCTTTCAACAACGTTGTTAACGGTTGACTGAGCAACGGGTTCGGTACGTACCGCAATGGAAGGAGCAGGTACGGTGGCATCGGGCACAGATTGAGGCTGCTGCGCATTCGATTCACCCCCCAATCGTTTCAGAACCGTTGGAACCCACCGATGCCGGACAAAATCGGGGGAAAGTTTTAGTGAACTGGCGGCATTGACAATCTGGTTCAGGTCCTGATCGTACAGATGGACTCGGGATGGCTGTGCCAATCGCGCAATGCGGGCCTGTATATTCTGAAAGAGCAGATTATTGTTGGCAACTTCCTGGTTGATGAGCGCGGCCCGTTTCTGTGCATCGGGTTCTGATATGCCGACCTGCCGGGCATCGTCGAGATACCCGTTTGTACGCCAGACGTCAGGGCCCTCAAGTACGATGGCTTCACGAAGTCGGTCAGTCAGTTCGGTTTCGGTCATAGTAGCGGTTGTAAGGACTTAGATGAAGAGTCGTGCGACGGTTTGTTTATGTTGTACTGGAACCGTAGCACGACTCTTCATCACTCCTGCAAGTGGTCTTACAACGTACAAAACACCGAATTTCAGTCGAACGTCACAACATTACGTCGATAATCGACGGAAATTTTACCAAACTGGGATAGGGCCGACTGGCCGAGTAACAAGGGTGCTTTGGCATTGGCAACCACATTGGCGTTTACGTTTTCCAGAACGCGGTCCCCGATCTGCACCGACTTAAGCCGAATAACGGCACCGGGCGAAATGGCTCCGCTGGCATCCTGAAACCGCGACTGCCCAACAATATCGGCATCCGTAATGGTGCCGTTCTTTTCCATAAAGTCGGCTTCGGTAGCGGTTATCGAAATCAGGCTGGCACCCGTGTCCAGAATGAACTTCATGGGGGTTCCGTTGATCGTGACGGGTACCTTGTAAACCCCGTTTGATTTTTCCATCGCCACTTCCGTTGGACCGCTTCCCATTTTCGTCAACGTCGGTTTGGGCGTGGGGGCGGGTGTTTCCGCAGCGGGCTGTTCCGTTTTATTGGCGGTGCTGCGCTTACTTCGGCGCGGCTGATGACTACCCGATCGCGAACAACCTGAGCAACCGGACAGGTAAAGCAGATGACCGACAAGCAGCAGACTGATGAGGACTTTATTCATACCGGATCAGTGCTTTCGCTTTCACGCGCCAAGTGCCGTTTTCCAGAACGGCCTCCCCATCCCGGCGCATAACGATGCGGGTATGCGTCGTCGTGTAGCTGTTCTCGCTGTCGCAGGCAGGCTCGATCATGTAGTTGCGGTAGGTCAGAAAACGTGCCACCCGACCCGGTTCGGCCTCAAACCGGAACGACGCAACCGCTGTGTTGCTGGCGTTGATGCTGAATCGGTACGCTGATTCGGGGGAAAGAACACCGCTTTTTTGCTGACTATCGAACTGCCCCGTCGGGTCGGGGGGGGGGAAGTAAAACACCTCCGACCGGGCCGGAGCAGGCGTCTCTACCGGTGTCGGTGGCACCTGAATGGGTGCCAGTGGTTGGGTCTGAACAGGAACGGGTTCGATCACGGAGGTCTTCTCGATAATCGGTTCGCCCGAGCGGACAATCGGTGCGGCTGGTGGTGCTGGTTGACTGGCCTGCTGCTTAAGCTGACGAATCGCCACTAAGGGGTTGCTGGTGCCCAGTTCATTCAGGATGGCATCGTAGGCACTGGCTTTTTGCCGTAAATCACCCTGGGGTTGCCGCGTTTCGTTCGTCGGCCTGACTTCGTTAGCTGGCTTGGGCCGTAAGCTGTCGTTTTGCTTGCTCAGTTTCGCATTCTCATCGGTCAGGCGGTCCACTTCACGCTTAACGGTGCGGTAGCCCAGCAAATAAACGGCCCCGGCCCCAACAACCAGTCCTGCGAGTGCACCTAGTATCATCATCCAGAGTTGTTTTTCTTCCGCTTCTTTTTTCTGACGTTCCAGTTGGCTAAGCTGAAGAGCTGCCGGCGTTATGTTTGTTTCATCGTCCGTTGTCGTTTCCGATTCGGCCGGTTTGTCGTCGGCCTGGGGCGTGGGTTCGGTGGCAGCAGCGGGCGGTAGTATACCGTCTAACTTGGCAAGTATCTGGCTCTGAATAGCCGGACTCAAGGGTTTACCGTAATTTTTATCGCTCTTGTATTTCGCATAAAATTGAGCCAGCTGTCGGCGGATAGCCGTATTGGCATCACCGGGCGACATGGCCACAAAGGCTGCGGTATTCTTCAGCATGGCCAGCTCCTGCATTTTGGCGCCAACCTGATCCCAGCTGCCCACCCCCCGAATGATCTGTTGGGGATCGCAGCCATCTCCACAATCCAGCAGCTGCGCATAAATTTCCTGCGCTTTTGGCTGGCTGATTCCCGCGAAAACAGCGATAGATACATCCTTCGTCAGGGTATCAACGGCTGCCTGATTGGCATTTTGCGCCAGCGACGCTGACGCCGACAAGCACAAAGAGACAAGGCTTATATAGGCTACTTTGGGCATAATACAACGTTTAGTCGTGGAGAAACTCATTCACTACGCCAGGGCATTTGCCAGTTTATTGATCGCGCCAATGAGTGGGTAGAAAAACAGCGTTTCTTCGATTGGCGAGCTGAGTGTATCAATCATGCCGCTGTACTCGGCGGCCACTTCGCTTTCTTTCCGCTGAATACCATCCATAAGCGAGGTGTCCAGGTGGGTGCGTAATTCCTGCTGCGCCACGACCAACGAGCGGGCCGATACGTTCAGGTTTCTGGCGAAGCTAAACTGCTGATTGAGCGCGAAGAAGAAATCAATAAATTCAGTGGTTTCTTTCAGCAGCGAGTCAACGACTTCTGGCTTCCGCAGGTCGGCGTAGGTTAACGTCGGGAATTCGTCGTTAAACGTAGCCGGATACACATAACTGATCGCTTCTGTATCGACGGGGCGGCTGTTGGCTGGCTGCATCAAGGCTCCCTTACAGGTTACTTCCTTCGGCCCTTTTCGTTCGTAGAAGAGCGTAAGACCACTGGTGTCGTATGGCTGCTCATACACTTTTTCGAAGATGGCCCGCGCCAGCTTACCCAGCATCTGGTCGTCAGTGCTGATGATTGTCAGCAGTTTCGAGCCGGTTCCACTGAACGTAATCGCTCCGGGTAGACCAATGCCCCGATGCTTCATCAGGCGGGCAATATGGTAAAGTAAGGCCGTATAAAACAGGACAAAAACGATTTTCATGTCTTCATCCTTTGCCAGCATGCCGTTGAAGGATAACATACTTTTGGCCTTCACGTCATTGCTTTTCTCGATGGAGAACCAGAACGCCATAATGTCCTCCGACCGGTTCGTATCCAGCATTCGTCGGTTATTATCGCTCAGATTACCAAGGCTTTGACTTTCCAGTAATGTCTGAATTCGGTCGGCGTATTTGCGGATGAATCCGTTGTGGCTGGCCGCCCCGTATTCACTGAAGGCATCGCCGTAAATGGCATTGCCCGCAAACCGGAACGAGGTCAGCAACTTGGGTTCATTTCGTTCATAAACCACGACGTCCGACGTTCCGCCACCAATATCGACGTTAACGACGGGGCGGGCTGAGGCACTCAGCGTGGGGTTTTGTTTGTAATAATAGAATGGAGCCACCGACTCCGATACTTCGCGCAGGCGACCCGGTGCCCCGCCAATGTAGCGGTCGTACAGTTCCTGCCAATCGGCGCGGAGTTGGCTTACCCGACCGGGGGTCATGCTGGCCGGGAAAAACCAATAGACGGTCGTCTGGGTCAAATTACCCCCTTCGGTCAGTACTTTGTTCTTGATCAGCATCAGCAACTCCTCCAGAAAAGCCTCCACCCGCCGTTCGGTCTGGTCGTTGTTTTTGGCCCATTTCAGGTTTGTCGTGATCCGGTTAGAACCCGCCGGTTGCCGCTCCACGTAGAACGGGATGTTGAAGTCGGCGAGGGCCTGCGTTTGCTGATTGAAGCTAAGGTTCATTGGCTCGGCAATGGCCGTTCGCGTGGGGAAGCTATCCGGCCGACCGGGGCCGATGGTTGGCGGCACAAATTCCAGGTCATAGAGTAGAAACAACTCAAACAAAGCTGGATTGTACTGCGCCGGAGCAACGAGCGTGGCTACCTGTGGTGTCAATTCGGCCACATCGAACGGGCGGGGTGAGCCGCCGTCAACCTTGTATTCGACGTGGGTGTTCGTCGTGCCGAAATCCACCGAAAACTCAAACTGCTTGCTGCCGCCATCGTACTGCTGCCAACGGGGCAGAATAATGCCGTTCATATCCCGACCGTCGGCCCGAATGTGCGTTTGCAGGTAGTCGAATTCCTCGCGAAGAACATAGTAGACGCTTGATCCGTCGGTATTTTGCTGCCGAACCGTACGCTGGTGTTTCGACTCTGGCTTGACTTCGGCATTGGCCTGCTGCCGGAAATACGTCAGTTCGTATTGGTTCTGGCTGTCAAACCCAGATTCAATCAGCTGAATCCGATAGTCGGCAGGCACCGAGACCGCACCCGAACGTACAAACGGATAAATATTGACCGTAAACGAATTCTCGACAATGATTCCCTCATTGGTTACCTCGTTTGGGGCATTCGATGTGCCGACGGTTGGGTTATACAGCCGCTCGAAAGTCACAAACTGATTCCCCGGCTGATTGGGGGCCGTAACGGGAATATCGAGTGTAACGTTGATGCCGCTGCCCTGCGGGGTCATTTTCAGCCGAACGCGCCCTTGTAACAAATCATCGATGTCGAAGAAATCGAAGAAATCCTTTTTGAGCGGTAGCAGAAAGCCTTTATCCGTGGCGGGCGTCTGTAAATTACCGTCAAAGAACCGGCCCCGATCAGTGGGAAATGGTAACCGGATCAGGTAGGGTTCCAGTAAATCGCTGACCGTAAGCCAGGGGTAGTTGCCCGGCTGGCCCGGTAGGGGTCGCTGGTTGTCGCGCCACGATTCGCGGGCGTAGTAGGGAACCGGCGTATTCGAATTCCACTGGGCCTGCGGCACATAGGTGAATTGCCGGAAAAATCGATTTTGTAACGCCATTGGGCGTGGCTGATTGGGGTTCAACCGCGCGTATTTGTCCGATTTGATGATAAAATCGCTGACCGTGTCAATGGCACGGACATCGGATTTCTTCTTGCGCAGCGGGAAGCCCAGTACTTCAACAACATCACCGGGGCCGGTCGTTAATTCGTCAAAATCCTGATCGAATTTTTCACGGGTTAACAAAGGCTGGCCGTTGTGCGATTCGATGTGCTCGTAAAACATGGCCGGATTCTGCTGCTGCAACAGGGCGCGACTCCGGTTCAGGTAATCATCGACCTCCCGGAACCGATCCCGGAAATTGGGCATGAACAGCTTGATGGCATACCAGAATTTCTGGTACTCGATATCGCGCTGGTGCAACGGGCAAACCGAAGCATCGAATAGCCGGTCGTTCCCCATCGACACATCGACCCAGCTCAAATCATTGCCCGAGCTGAAAAACAACGTTTTGGGCGATGTACCGCCTACTACCCGTCCTCGGTAGCTGAGGACGAACAGTCGGTTAATGGCGTTGAAATTGTATTCGGCCGCGTCCTGATCCAGAAACAGCTTCAGGGCATCGCCGAGTCGCTTATGCCCCTGGCTGCTCGACTGCCGCAGCCGTTCGAGGTCGGTGCGAATGTCGAATGGCGTAATAGTAACGAATGTTTTGAGCTTGTCGTAGTTAAAGAACAACTCGCCCACGTCCAGGCAATCCGAGACAATGCGCTGGTCGTTTATGGTGCCGCTGAGATCCGGCTTGATGGCCAGATTCAGGAAAGCCGACCGAACCAGATCCATTCGGGCAAACGGGCTTGGGATAGAGGTTGGCTGCTTTACCGTCTGACCACCCTGTGGGTCGCGAATAGCCGCAATCTGATCGGTGCCAAGCGGTTTGCTGACGTACCAATGAAGACCGGGGGTAGGGTTATGTAGGCTGAATGTTGTTGGCATGTTGTTGAGGTTTACGGTTTGAGGTTTATGGTGGCTGGCGCATCAGTAGGCTTGCGCCAGCCACCATAAACCTCAAACCGTAAACATTTAGTAGTCGAGTACTTTCGGCAACCGATCGCGGACGAATTGTTCGGTGCCTTCTGAAAATAACTGTATGAACTTGTCGGCTTCGCTCCCGTAGGCTTTGCCTTCCGCGGTTTTGTTGAGCGTCTGGTCCAGATCATCGACGATGTCCAGCTTCACATCCGACTCACCCCCAAAAATGCCTCTCTTTTTCGGTTCGAAACCCCGCACGGTATGGCCGAGGTTGGCTGCGTCGAGCAGGAAAGGCTCAAAGGAGCGCTTGTTGCCCCGCATTTCATTAAGCCATTGCCGGAACGACGCGTCGAAATTTTTAACGCTGGTAAAGAAGCCTGAGTTTAGAAAGGCCGTCGAAATGGTCGGGTTTGCCTTGGACCATTGCACCGTACCAGCTGCCTGTTTGATCCGCTGACTGAGGTAGGTACTGAACAAGGCCATCTTCGAGAGTGGTAAGCTGATAATCTGCTTGGTGGCGCCGGCCAGGTTGCCAAGCTGGATGCTTAGGCCATCCTGTTCAATGCCAAACTCTTTGTAAACCGGACTAACGGGCTTGCCATTCGATACGGCCAGGCTGCTGTCGTCGGTGTTCATAAAATCGACAATAGCCAGCGCCGACGCCATTTCGACGAAGTGAGCTTCATTTTTCTGCCCACCGGCGCCGGGATCGTAGGTGTAGGCTTTCGTTTGGTCGTCGCCAATGTAATACAGCGCATTGACCGAGGGATTGACCCCTTTCTGGTAGTAGTTCAGCGCGGCCTTGGTTTTGGCAATAAACGAAGCCGGGTCAATCAGTTTGTTCTCGTTGGTAGTCAGGCTAAAGTACGGCATCACCGTGACGGCACCAATCTTGGCATTCGTTAAAAAGGCCGGATTCGGAATCTGGCCGAGGGCCTGCGCACCCCGGATGTTCTTGAGCAAAATCGGGAAACCAGCGGCCCCCGTTCCCCCGAAAATAGAACTGACAATAAAAATACGGTCATTGGCGCCGAAGTTCTCGGCAAACGCCTGAAACACATCCGAGTAGCGAAACTGATTCAGTACTGTGCTGCCAATATTCGGATTACCGACGAAACCGATATCCATCTTGGTTTCCAGATTTTCTTCCGAAAACAGCAGGCTGGCAAAGGCTTTGCTAGGAGCGTCCAGTCCTTCGTAATTGATGTAATCCCGAAATTTCTCCTGCTGAACGCCCTGTAATTCAAAGACGTACGTATCGGCAATGGTCGCATTGCCACCAATAGCCCGGTTGAGTGTTTTGATTTCGGTACTAAAAAAACCCGACGTTGGTTTGGTTTGCAGCCCCGCCCGAATGTTGCCGTATTCACGCAGCAGATCTTTGGTCCGCAACAGGTCATCGTTGGTGGCGTGGGGGTCCAGTATAATCGGGATCACCTCGTCGGTGTTGTTCATTTTAACGCCCGACGCCAGCAAAAACGTGAGTGCTTTCAACACCCGCGAGCCAGTCCCGCCAATGGCGAATACAAATAATTTAGCCATGTTATGTTTTTTTGTAGAGACGCAATCCCTTGCGTCTCCTGTGCGTCAGCAATCCCCTGCGCCAGCTCAAACCATCCGGTCAGTAGACGCAAGTGATTGCGTCTTTACTTTGACGGCCAGAGCATTGGCCGGTGTTTGGCGTTTTTGCTGAAGTTTTTCAGCACCATGGATATAATAAAGAAAATGATAGCCGTGAGTAGCGCCATTTCGAAGGCATAACTCAGAAACACACTGATGCCTTGATCGAAGAGTGTTCCCTGGTTCGGGTCAGCGTCGTCGCGGGCGATTTCCTGATTTGCTTTCTGATAACAGGTAATGAGCGTAATAACGAACAGGAACAGGGCGCTCACGCCCGTCATCAGCAACCAGCTGCCAAAGCCGCTGAAGCTCACTTTGTTAAAGGGCCAGATGTAAAAGGCAAACGCCACAACGAAAGCCAGCCCCACGGCCGTCCAGGTAAGTGGTGACAGGAGTTCTTCCTGGTACAAATCTTCCAGCAGGCTGCCGTTAACGAACAGGTTGTAAAAGTTATAAAGTGATTCTTCCATGGTTCAATGAGTGAATGAGCGAATGAGTGAGTGAGTGGAAGGAAACTCGCGTCAGCTTTGCGCTCTTTCGCTCGTTTATTCTTTCGCTCTTTATAACTCGTTCCCTCATTCTAAATTGATGGTTAGCGTGAAGTATTCGGTTTGATTGGTTGGGTTGTACGCTCGTTCGACGCCTTGCAGCAGGTTCTGAATACCAAAGGTCGAGTTGGCATCCGGCGAGGCATCGTTGGTGGTATTGGTGTTCGCAATCCAGCGAGGTGGAAACTGCCGACGAAGTCGGATTGTTGCCGTGCGCTCGCCACGGGCGGGTTTGTCGGTGGTCAGCAATAGCTTATGGGTCGTGCCATTTGCCCCTGAATACGCCTGAACCGCTGATACCTTAAAGTTATCTTTTCCGTCTACAACATACTGGCTGGCATCGGTTAGTAGCGATGCCGGTACGCGCAGGGCCGATAAATCGACCGCTATAGGAATGGTTAGGTTTTTATCGGCCACATCAGGTTGCACCCCTTCGAGGGCATGAACGGCTTTTGCGTGACTGCGAACTTCTTCGTCGGATCGTTTGAAGCGGCCTTTTCGAGCCGGGTCCGTAACCAGGATGCTGTAAAAGGGGGTAGTGTTTTTCGTGTCCCGCCCGAAGAACCAGGAATCGGCGTAACCGGGTAACTGATCGAACCGGCGGATCGTTTTATACGTCTGATCCTGGTAAAGCCGCTGCATGGCTTCGTTGCGGCCAACGAGACAGAGGTAGTAAGGACGCTCCCCTTTGTAATTTTTCTTGGCGTTGTTCCAGCTATAATACGTTCCGTCGAAGTCGGAGGTAAGCTTAATCACCAGCATGGAGTGCGTGCTGGCGTATGGGTTGAAGACCGTTGTGAGCAGTGAACTGGCTGCATCGAGCGTTTTCTGTGCGCTCATGCCGGTCAGGCTGGGGTCGGAGTAAATCAGATCGGATACCAGTACGCTCAGATCGTCGCCGGTGGTGTTTCGTAGTATTTCGCTGAAAATACCTTCGAAGTCAGTACTGGTGGTTTTGCCTTTCGTCTTGGCGACGGTGAAAATGTCTTTCTGCTTGAAAAACTGAGGCAGTGTCAGGCCCAGATCATTGACCTCCGTATTAACGACGAACAGTTTACCCTGGCCAGGATTAACCGCGTCGAACTCCGTCAGTACATCGTTGATTGTCCGTTTAAAGGCACCGTTTCCGGCAGGAGCATCGTACGGAAACATGCTGGCACTGGCTTCAAGGTAAACTTTCAGCCGCAGCGGTTTACCGGATGTTGCCGCACCTGCCATTGACAAAGTGGGTTCTTTGCCTTCCTTGGCCAGTTTGCGGTACGTGCGGTTTCGTTTGATGTAGGCTGCCAGTGCCGATTCGTTTATTTTGCCATCGGGCGTTAAGAGCGCCTTTGTCTTTTTGTCGGTGCTAAGCTCCTTGCTTTCCTGACCAATAAAGACCCGGAGAGCATCGGCCTCCGCAACATCCAGGGTATTGTCGTTACTCAGGGCATCGCTAATCTGGTCATCTAATTTATCGCCTGAACTGGAGCAGCCGGATAGCCAACTTACCGACAGCACAAGAAGGGGCAACAAACAAAAACGGGGGTGGATCATGAACGTGTTCTGCTTTTTGTATGAGTGGTGGTTTTTGTTATTGATTCGCTACCGATGGCCGGACACGTCGCAAAAGTAGGAATCTGGCTATACCATAACCCGCCAGGAACCCAAGTGACCTTAAATTTTCTTAAATTACTATAGAACGTAACGAACCATCGGGCCATTTTATGTCAATCGGTACAGATTAACGATGAACGGACGTTTACCTTTGTCGTTCTGATTAAGCCTAACATGACGCTCCGCCATCTAGTACTGAGTTTTTTACTGGTCCTTCCCATTCTTCTCCAAAACTGTGCACAGGTAGCCCAACCACCTGGCGGCAAGAAAGACACGCTGGCCCCTAAACTGGTGAGTAGCATGCCCACCGCCCGCCAGCTCAACTACAACGGCAAAACAGTTGAACTGGAGTTTAGTGAATACGTGAACAGTGAAAATCTTCAGCAAAAAATAACGATTACCCCCCAGGATAGTAACACGTTTGTGGTGAAATCATTACCCCTGGGCATCCGGCTGACGTTTGCCAAACCGTTCTTGCCCAATACGACTTATACTATCGATTTCGCTGATGGGATCAAGGATATTACCGAGCGAAACATTGCCCGAAATACCAAAATAGTTTTCAGCACAGGTGCTACGATTGACTCGCTTTTTCTGACCGGTAACGTGGTGGATGATGAAACCCGCCAGCCGTTGCTGGGGTTTGTGGTCGGTTTGTTTGCCTCGACGGATACGTTACCTATTAATCGAAAACGCCCTCAATACTTTGCCCGAACCGATAGCAGCGGCAATTACCGCATCGAAAATGTGAAGGCCGGCCTCTACAAAGTATACGGTTTTGATGATAAAGATTTGAATCTGGTAAACAACACACCGGGCGAGCGCGTCGCTTTTCGGGATAGCATACTGAACCTGAACCGCAATTATTCGGACATAAACATGGTCGCGT
Source organism: Spirosoma lituiforme (assembly GCF_054776635.1). Taxonomy (NCBI): domain Bacteria; kingdom Pseudomonadati; phylum Bacteroidota; class Cytophagia; order Cytophagales; family Cytophagaceae; genus Spirosoma; species Spirosoma lituiforme. The sequence continues at coordinate 873,109 of NZ_BAAHBO010000002.1, read as the reverse complement.
TTCGCGGTTATGGCAAACCACGCATCAGCCGACGGGAACGCACTGACGAAACATTGGGCCTTGAACTCAGCAGCGGCATAGCCAGCTACAAGATCCGCTTTGGCAAACCCGTTTCTACCTCGGCCGTATCTGCAACAACGACGTCTACGACGGCTGTATCCACGACGGCCGTCTCCACAACGCCCGGTGCCACAACAGCATCAGCGCGAAACACATCGGCCGATACATTGATTTCATTTCTGGAGAACCCGAAGATGATTCGGCTGTATAGGCCAGCGAACCGGGCGGCCGATGATACCCTTCACCTGACCATTATGGCCGAAGATTCGGTGGGCAACGTGACAGAGTTGAGAGAACGGGTCTATTTTTCGCCCCTAAAAACGAGGGCCAAAAACCGAACCGCACTGGCCGTGCAGGTGAGTCCTCCGGCGGGCGAATCGATCGATAATAACCTGGAGTTCACGCTGGTTTTCAATAAGCCTGTTCTGCGCTTTAGTACCGAGCTTATGGTTATTGGTCCGGATAGTACAAAGCCGCTGAAACTAACGCCCGCTAACCTGACCTGGAGCAATAACTATTCCCGACTGGTCATTAGGCAAAAGACTACTCTACGCGATACACTGCTCTTTCGCCTTCAGAAAGGTGCTTTCGTCAGTGTTCAGGGCGATACGTTGCCCCGATACTCAACCAGGTACCTGATTGCCAAGGATGATAGTTACGGGCTTATTGGCGGGCGTGTTAACCCGGCTACCGTCGGGCCCGCCGGAACCAACTTCATTATTGAACTGCTGGATGATAAACTTAATGTTGTTCGAACGGCCTACAGCACACCGACTTATAGTTTTGGCCGACTCAAACCCGGTTTTTACCGACTTCGACTGATCATTGATGCTAACAACAACCGCAAGCGCGACATTGGGAACGTGCAGAAAGGCATTCAGCCAGAGCGGATCATTTACAACCCCGGCACCGAAGAGAACGGAAGCATCCGGGTCAAGCAGGATTTTGAGCTGACGGATCTTGATTTTTGAGGGACTGGGAGGACAGCCCTCGACCGGTAATCAAGTAGGTTTTGAGAAACCTACCGAGTCAGTTTTAAGAAACTGACAGCACAGCACCAGATAGCCGCTGATTATTCAGGTCTTGCCCCCTACCTTTGCGCCGGGTAACAAAATCAGCCCAAAGCCGCCGGTATTATGTACGTTAAACCAAAGAAAGAACTCGGTCAGCATTTTCTGAAAGACCTGAGCATTGCCCAACGCATTGCTGAATTGCTGACGATGCATGCGGGCGCCGACGGCGTTCCCTACACAAAAGTTCTTGAAATTGGTCCGGGGATGGGTGTTTTGACCCAATTCCTGCTTCAGAATACAGCTATCGAGACTTACGTTATCGAGATCGACCGGGAGTCGGTCGATTACCTGAAGCAACACGTTCCCGCCCTGGAAGGGCGAATTCTGGGTGCTGATTTTCTGAATATTCGCCCCGACCTGTTGCCAACCAAACAAGCAAACAATACCGAGCCTTTCGCCGTTATTGGCAACTTTCCTTACAATATTTCGACCCAGATTCTGTTCAAGGTGCTGGACATGCGCGACCGGGTACCTGAAGTGGTGGGCATGTTTCAGCGTGAAGTAGCCCAGCGTGTAGCGTCTGGACCGGGCAATAAAGATTACGGAATTTTGAGCGTGTTGTTACAGGCCTGGTACGACATCAAGTACGAATTTACCGTCGATCCGGACGTTTTTAACCCGCCACCAAAGGTTTTTTCGGGGGTGATTTCACTGCGCCGTAATAAAACGACCGATCTGGGCTGCGACGTGAAGAAGTTTACGAACGTTGTTAAACACGGTTTCAGTCAGCGCCGTAAAACGCTCCGTAACGCGCTCAAACCTCTGGTGCCATCGGAAGCGGCCCTCGCCAGTCCGCTGATGGACAAACGGGCCGAGCAGTTGAGCGTGGCCCAGTTTGTGGAATTAACCCTGTTAATGAGCGAAAGCGTGAAAGAGTGAGAGAGCGAATGCACGCCACCTGGAACACAGCTTTTCGCGCTTTCGCTCATTCACTCTTTCGCTCCTTTAAACCGTGACGTTCGAACTCACTAAAGATTATCTCGATACCATTCAGGCCGCCATTGACGCGGGCGATGATGCCTTGCTTCGGGTCGAGATGGAGGAATTGTACCCGGCGGATATTTCGGGAGTTCTGGATGAACTGGAACCCGAATCGGCGCATTATTTGCTCAGCCTGCTCGACAAAACGGTTGGGGCCGAAATTCTGGCGAATCTGGATCAGACGGAGCGAACCACGTTACTCAAGCTGTTTACGTCTGCTGAGATTGCCCCGTTCATTAACCAGATGGACTCCGATGATGCGGTAGACGTGCTGAACCAGCAGCCCATTCAGGTGCGGGAAGAAGTGATTGGCCTACTTGAAGACCGGGAACAGGCGCGGTTTATCCTGGATTTGCTGCATTACGAAGATGGCGTGGCGGGTAGTCTGATGCAGAAGGAGCTCATTCGGATCAATGTCAATCTGACCGTGAATGCCTGTATCGAAGAGATTCGCCAGCAAGCCGAAGACGTTGAAAATGTGTATGCGATTTATGTTGTCGATGATGTCGGCAAGTTGCTCGGACTGGTATCGCTGAAGAAGATCGTACTGGCCCGGAAAAACGCCAAAATCGCGGATATCTACGACGACGACATTGTTTTTGTGGAAACTTACCGGCCGGTCGATGAAGTGGCTGAAGTTATGCGGAAGTATGATCTGGACGCCCTTCCGGTTGTGAACGTACAGCAACGGTTATTGGGCCGGATCACCATCGATGACGTGGTAGACGTTATTACCGATCAGGCTGAAGAGGATATCCAGGTGATTTCCGGTCTGTCGGGCGAAGTGGAGGAAGATGACAACATCTGGCGACGGTCGAAAGTACAATTGCCGTGGCTCGTGGTGGGGGCGGTGGGCAGTCTGATGGCGGCAACCGTTATCAATGGCTTTCAGAGCGAACTGGGCAAGATTGCAGCTCTGGCCGCTTTCATTCCCATTATCGGGTCAACGGGCGGTAACGTCGGTATTCAGACCTCCTCACTGATCTTACAAAGCCTGGCCGATACATCGGGTCTGAGCACGAGCCTGGGCCGGCGGTTGTTGCGAACGTTGATGGTTGCGGTAATCAATGGGCTGGTAGTGGGTCTGATTGCGGGAATCTACACGTTCATCATTGGCGAACCGCGTCTGTTTTTTGTCGTTGCCTCGTCGCTACTGGCCGTTGTGTTGCTGGCTTCCTTTATGGGTACCGTAACGCCACTGTTGCTTCATAAGGTCGGCATCAATCCGGCGGTCGCTTCAGGCCCGTTTATTACAACGGCCAATGATCTGATTGGCATCGGCGTTTATTTCCTGATTGCCCAATGGCTGCTGACTGAAGTTTAATCCCCCGTTGAGGTTATGTCGATTCGCTTTGCTACCCCTGCTGATGTACCCGCGATTCTGGCTATCTATGCGTCATACATCACCAACTCTGTTGTTTCGTTTGAGTACGAAGTGCCAACGCTGGCCGAGTTTTCAGAGCGCGTCCGCGCCATTCAGACCCAATTTCCATACGTAGTTGCTGAACGGGATGGTCGGGTGCTGGGCTACGCGTATGCGTCAAAGCACCGGGATCGAACGGCTTATCAATGGTCGGTTGAAACGTCGGTGTACGTGCACCCCGATGGTCACAGGCAGGGTATTGCCCGTCAGCTTTACACGACTCTGTTGGCGTATCTGCGTCGGCAGGGGTACATCAATGCGTTTGCCGGAATTACAGCACCTAACCCCAAGAGCGAAGCGTTTCATCGCGTCATGGGTTTTGAACACATCGGAACCTTTACCAACATTGGCTACAAAAGGGGAGCTTGGCATAGTGTTGCCTGGTTTCAACTCGTTCTGCAAACTTACCAGTCCAACCCGCCAGTTCCGCTACCAATCGGTCAAGTTCTGTAAAAGCATGTGCTTGGATAAAAGACTACCGATGCACATGTCGGGCCCGGATACGTCGGCCGCCCCGGGCCATCCCGACAATACCCCCGGAGTCTGTTCGCTGGAGTCCGTAACGCAGAATAAATCCGTAGAATGTTTTGGAGCTATCGAACGAGTCATTGCTGAAATCGTAGTAACCCGTGGTGATGCCAAAACCGAGTTTCGGCGCAATCTGGGCGAAAATGTTGTAGCTTAGTTCCAGCATTAAACTGCCTTTTGAGTCGAAAACCCGGCCTGCGCCAATCGCCATTTCGTTGGCGAAGATGCCGTAATTGGCCACGTCCATAGTTACCCTGCCCTCCAGAAACAGGGTCGTATCGGGCCTCAAAGAATTTCGACCGAAGGCAATTCCCAGGTCAATCACATCGAATGTTTTGCCGATCTCAATGTTTTGTGCCACCCGATCACTGGTTTTCCCGGCTCCCGTGTAAATGGAAAAGGGAACGGAGCGGGCGTACCAGGGCGCTTTTTTAAAATTAAAGGTTGCTTTTATTGAATCGGGCGTTGCCTGCCCCTGAGCCTGTAGGCTTCTGCCCGAGATGAGGACGAAAAGAAGTGAGCCGAGATAACCGATTTGTAGAAGATAGCGCATAAATAACGAAGAGAGAAGAAGGATTGAGGGCCAAGTTAGCGAGTATCGTGCTCACTTAAACCAGAGCCATCCGGTTATATATGAAGAAACGAGTAATTTCAACAATAGACCGTAATGATCCGCCCGGCACCGCCTGACCCTCACAAAAGAAACCCCGCCCGTGTCGAAACAGGCGGGGTTCATACGTACGGTAGGGGTAGTTACTATTTTTATTCAGTACGTACCTAGCCGCGTCCGGCAATTCCCCCCGCCCTGGTTACCATACTGCGTTGCGTGAAGGTTGTCGATTGGGTGCCCAGCGTATATGTACCGCTTGTATGGACGCCGTTGAATTTAATACATCACCACCCGAGAACACCTTGTAGGCTGTATTGACGTTCAGGTCAGGGCCCGAAAATAATAGGGTAGCGTATGCCCTCGGAATCAGGAATGTCGTCGTTATATCAGCCTCCATTTGCTGTTCAACGAAATGATTCTTGTGAATGGGTGTATCAGCAACGCGAATACTTCCGATTTTTGCCGCATGAAGATGTTTGTCCTGCTGGTACTGATTGTATCGGGATTCAGTGCTGCCGCCCAGGTGTCGAGAAAGCGAGCGGTCAAATTGATGGGCAGTCGATTTGATATTACCATCATTGCTACAGACTCGCTCACTGCCGAACAAAACATTGACGCGGTGATTGCCGAAGTAACGCGGATTGAAAATTTGATCTCTGACTGGCGACCTGATACGCAAATTTCCCAGGTCAACAAAAATGCGGGTATCGCCCCGGTTCGGGTAGACCCCGAAGTATTTGCCCTAACGGAGCGGGCACTTCATTTTTCTCATATCACCAACGGGGCATTCGACATCAGTTTTGCCGCTATGGACCGAATTTGGAAATTCGATGGCTCCATGACTGCCATGCCTAGTCCTGAAGCTATTCGAAAATCGGTGGAGAAGGTAGGCTACCAGCATATCCTGCTGGACAAAGAAAAATCCACCATTTTTCTGGACCGGAAAGGCATGAAGATTGGCTTTGGCGCGCTGGGCGAGGGGTATGCCACTGACCGTTGCCGCGACATGATGCTGGCCAAAGGGATTAAAGCCGGAATCGTCAATGGATCGGGTGATATGAGTACCTGGGGAAAACAACCGGATGGAAGCAACTGGACAATCGGCATCACCAACCCGTTGCGTAACGATACCATTTTCGCCGTAGTACCGTTGCGACAGAGCGCCGTTGTGACTTCCGGGAGTTACGAAAAATTTGTCATGTTCAACGGCAAGCGATACGCGCACATCATCAACCCCCGCACGGGCTATCCGGCCACGGGCGTAAGCAGCGTGACGGTCTTTGGGCCCAGTGCCGAAACGGCCAACGGGTTTAGTACCTCGCTCATGGTGCTGGGCAAAAACGCCGGGTTGAAGCTGATCAGGAAATACCCCCGGTACAACTACATCTTAATCACCGATGAGGGACGGATTTTCTCCTCTCCGGGCCTGGGATTTAAACAGCGCCGTTTGTAGGAAGTACTGCCGGTGCTGTTGGTCATTAGCTTAATAACAATCCATCAGGATCTGGCCGTGCGACTGATACACGCTAACGGATTTGCCCAGTTTCGTCTGGCAGATTGTTTCGAGCAGGGCAAGGACGTCCTTTTGCATGGCCAACGAGCCGCAGATCATCAATACACCATTCATCATCAACGTGTTGGCGATAAACTCGGCATCACGGGCGAGCAGGTTGCTAACGTATTGTTTTCCGTTTTCCCGCGAATAGGCAACGTGGAGAGTCGTGAGTTTTTTGGCCGATCGGCTTTCTTCCAGGAAATCCCAGTAAACATCGAAGGAAGACGTTTGTCGGAAACCACAATACAAATGACAGGGGACCTGTTGCTTATTCTGGCTGATCATGCCCAGAAAGGGAGCAATACCCGTGCCATTGGCGATCATGATCACAGCCGGTGCGCTCTTTGGGAAGTGAAAATGATCATTGTTGACAATCCGGGCGTGGATCGTTTCGCCGGGCGTTAACCCGTGTAAGAAGCCGGACCCCAGCCCCTGTTCGTGTAGTCTGACGCTCAACTGAATTTCTTTTTCCAGCACCCCAATCGAATACAGTCGTTCGCGGTGGTCATTGGCCGGGTAAATAGCCAGCAAATCGCCGGACGTAACCCTACGCCGACGACGGGACCGCATGCGAATCAGGAAAGTGCCGTCTGGTTGTGCGGCCTGGGTATTGCTGGTTACGGTCAGTGTATCAAAACGGGGTACCGGTGCCAATACATCAGACGAAACCGGCATCGGGCGGTTGGCTTGCTGCGACCAGGCTTCGGCCCATAAACCAAAATCTTCCGGCGATCGATCGTTGACTGTATGGACATCGACCAGCGCAAGCGCCCAGGACTGCCGGGCTAGTAACTGGTTGACCTCAAATGCATACTGACAGAAGTCGGGATAGGACCGTGACCCGAACCCAAGCACCGAGTAACGAACCGACTGCGACTGCGGATAGTTATCGATCAGGGTCGCCAGTTTGGTCGCGTTGGTTGGCGCTTCCCCGAGCCCGTAGGTGGCCGTTAAGACAATCAGGTGCTCGGCTTTGGGAAAAACAGTGTAGTTGTTACACTCGGTCAGAAACGATTTATCCCCCTGCTTAAGTAACTGCTGATGAATGAGCTGGGCAAATCGAAACGTGCTCCCGTTCTCCGACCCAACTAAAATAATGAACTGGCTTTCGTCGGCGGTGTACTTGTTTTTAGCCCGATTGGCTCGGCGTTTCCAGGTAATGGCAAAACCGGAATAAATGAAAAAAAGAATATTTCCAGACGCTACGGCCAGAATGAGTGCCCATAGGGCGCTTGCCCGGCCTGTGTGCAAATCCAGACTCAGGTTGGTCAGCAAGACCGCGGTCGGGTATCGGTTCTCGCTGAGAATATCGCCCGTGATCTGATTGACCGTCAGTTCGCGGTCTTTGAGTTTCACGGTGTAATAGTCTTCGACATCTTCCGAAAAAGGAAATTCGATACTCTGTACTTCCGCCAGTCGCGTGTTCTTGAACACCGTAAAATCGGCCAGCGTCCGTTCAGGCTTCGACTGAATGGCATTGAGGTCGATTTTGGCCGAAACCGTTTCGTTACCCACCAGACCGAAGCGGGCCAGCGAAAGGTAGGTTCCGGACAGGGCAATGACGAAGATCGGAATCAGCGACAGCCGCCCCAGTACGACGTGATAATACTGGGCAAAATTGTCGCGGACAATCCGGGTAAAAAATCGCTTCACACCCCGCTGACGCTGAATGATCAGCATGGTGCCGGATACGGTAATCAGCAGTAGTAAAAACGCGGTCAGGCCAATAAAAAACCGACCAGCTTCGTGCAGGAAAAGCGAGCGGTGCAAGGCGGTAACCCACTGGAAGAACTCAGATTGCGGACTGGGAATACCCAGGATTTTACCTGTCTGGGGATCAACGTAAGCAACCAGATTTTTTCCGTTATCATCACTTGCTTTAATCTGGACAAACTGGTTGGCATCAAGGCTCAGCTCACTGATTTCAGGGTAGTTTTTTTTCAGAACGGGCAGCGTCTGGGCCAGCGTGAGCTGGTTAATAGTGTCGGCACGATAGGGCAGGAGTTTCTGCGATACGGGCTCGAACGCCAGAAGGATCCCTGTCAGCGAAGCCAGCGTCAGTAAAAGAAAAGAAGATACAGCCAACGCTAAATGGCTGTATCTCCAGACAGAAATGGTCATAAATGAGAGTCCCTATTGAGTAAGACAACGTGTCTGACGCAACCGCATTACCACAACTCAGTTGCTGGCATTAGGGCTGAAACGTACGTAACGAATGAAGCCGGTACCCTCACTTTTTGTAGAAAGCGCTTCGGCTGTGAGCGGAATTTCGAGGTCTTTTACGTGATCCTCCTTGTCTTCTACCGCGCTTTCGAACCGTAGTTTGTAATCCTTGTTGAGCTTGGCATTGTCGATTTCCAGCACGATAACACTGCGGTCTCCACCGGCCACCGACGCGCCACTGATTGCGCTGATAGTAGGCGTTTTTTTGCCCAGCGCTTTATACCAGGCCTTTACGTCGGGATACCATTTTTTGTCGGAGCCAAGCACGTACATGGTTTTTTCGTAGGCACCTTTTCCGTTCATGAGCGAAACGGCTACGTAGGCTTTTTCACCCATGTAGTTGGTCATCTGAATCATACATTTGTACTGCGATGTACCCGTTTGTTGAGCAAACGAAACCGATGAGCCAGCCATAACGAGTGCCAGTACCAGGAAGCCAATTTTAGGCAGAGAAGACATAGTCTTATTTCAGGAAGTTAACGGATATGTTGTTTTTGGACAGCGATTCGTTTTCACTGGCCAGATCGAAAGCGGTCTCTTTAAAATTGGTGGAGATGTCTTTCTTCGCTCCAATTGACAGCAGGTACTTCATCATGACATCATCTTTCGATACCATAGCCGCTTTGTGCAGCGCGGTTACCCCGTCTTTATTCCGAGCATTCACGTCGATCTGAAGAGGTTCCAGCCGTTTCACCAGCGACAGGTCATTCTTGACAACGGCTAAATGATACAACGTATTTCCGTTTTTCTGCGGAGCCTTAATGTCAAGACCTTTTGCCTGAAGCAGGTTTAGTTTTTCGGTAAAGGCATCGGTTTTTGGTCCACCCTCCGGACGAGAACTCTCTGGTCGGGGGCCCCCTTCCGGACGCGGGCCGCCCTGTGGGCCGTTGTTGGCGTTTGGATTATAGGACAGGACCAGGTAGGCCGCTAGATTATCCCCGTTTTTGTCGGTCACGTTGACATCGGCACCTTTGTTCAACAGATAACCGACTACGTCGGGCGAGTTGCCCCGAACCGCCATAGCCAGTGCGGTTATTCCTTTCTGGTTGGCCTGATTGATGTTCTTTACGGTAGGCGTCAGCATCTCCAGCACCGTAATGTCCCGGTTTGCTGCGGCAGCATTCATGAAGGGTGTGTTACCTTCTTCGTCGGCCTGATTAACATCAACCCCCTTGTCCAGAAAATGCTGGATCAGCTCGTTTTGTTTGGGTCGGCGGACCAGGGCGTGCAGCACATTTTCGCCCGCCTTGTTTGTTACCGTTGGCTTGATACCCAGGCTTTCCAAATACTGGAATGTTTCGATGGGCGCAGGACCCTGGCGGCTTCCCTGACTGGCCATCAGCAGAGCCGTATTATTGACGGGAACTCCCCGTTGCTGCAGTGCTTTCAGGGTGTTTAGGTTACCGCTTCGGGCGGCATAACTGAACGCGTTATTACCCGCAGCATCCGTGCTCTTCAGATCCAGCCCTTTTGCGATAAAGTAATCCGTTAGTTTGAGGTCTTTATCGTTGGCAATGGCCATCAGCAGGGCATTCGCGCCGTCATGATTGAGGTCTTTTTTCAGATCGGCTCCGTTCCGGATGCACAACTCATATACCTGCGTATTTGGCTGACCAGTGCTCGCGGCAAAATTCAGCGGTGTCATACCGTGACTGTCCTCCACATTGGCTTTTGATCCTTTGGCAATCAGGTGTTCCATAATCTCCGCATTGCCCCGGTAGGCCGCCCAGTGCAGGTAAATGCGCCCATCGTGGGTGGGCTTGCTCACAGCGTTTCCCGGTTGCGACAACAGATAGATAATGGTTTCATTGGGCGCCTGCGCGTTGATCGCCATGACAACGGGATCAAAACTGGCTGCGTTTAACTGCGACGGGCTATTGCCTTTTTCGACCTCTGCTTTAACCTGGCCTACGTCTGGCTTGCCCTGCCAGAACGATTGGTCCAGCAACACATTTTTCTGGGCCTGGGCGGAGAAGGCAATGCCTACCAGAATGGCAATGGCTAATTTTTTCATTTGTATGTACTGGAGTTAACAAGCTGATGTGCTGAGTTAGGTATTGGCTCAATACCCAATCGGCTTGCAAATTAATAAGATTCAGTCTAAATAAGGAGCAATGCTGTTCTTAAATTTGACTTAGCGTTTTCGTCTGGGTCAAACCGGAGCTTGACGCAGACAAAAACATTCGCTTTACTAAAATCGGTATGATAAGGTCGTTGTAAACTGCCGGGGTGGAATCGGCATGATACTGTAGCGGTCGTGAATTAGGTAGTTTAAGGTATTTGTTATGTTCGATACTTTGGCCAGCAACGAAATCTTGCGGAACGAGTAACCTGCCGACAGATCAAATGTTGTGAAGCCCGTGAGCGGAATCAGACGGCTAAATTCCGGTGTCTGCCCATACGTGTTGTTGTTACCACCGAACCGATTGCCTGTGTAGAAGGCGGAAGCCCCCAGTTTTAAGCCTTTCAGCTGGGGCAGGTCAAACGTGTAGAAAACGGTGGCATTCGCTGTGTGGGCCGGGTTGTTGGTCAGGCGTTCGCCTTCAATGGGGGAGCCCTTTACAAGTGATGTTCTGGTGTACCGCATGTTGTTGTACCCGTAACCCGTGATAAAGTAGACGTTTCTTGACAGATTACCCGTCAGGTCAATTTCCAGTCCATCGCTGGTTGTCTGACCGGTAAACTCTTTCACATTCGCATCGGCGTTGGCTGTACCATCTGCTTTGAGCGGTGCCATCTGCGCAAAATTGCTGTTGACGATGTGGTAAACACCAACATTCGCTGTGATCCGACCGTTGAACAATTCATTTTTGACACCCGCTTCGAACTGGTCAACAATGGACGGTTTCAGGATTTGTCCGTAAATATCGACGCCCGTATTGATGGTGAAGTTGTTCGAATAACTGCCGAAAAACGAGGTGTTTCGGGTCGGCTGGTACATCAGCGCCACTTTGGGCGAAAAAGCCGCATCCGTTTTGGTTTCGGCGGTGCCCCGCGTTTCGATCTGCGTCAGCTGGTTGAGGATGGTTGTCTGCACCGTCCGTTGCTGCGACCACCGGATACCCGCCAGCAGTTTAAACTTATCGGTCAGGCTAATCAGGTCCTGTACGTAGAAACCCAACCGTGTCGATGGGGAGGTTGTCCGGGTTGTTGCGGTGGCATCGGGAATGTCCGTGCGTGCTTCGTAAAGACTTGGATTCAGGGTATTGATTTTGTCGTAGGCTGTTTTCCCCGTCCCGTAATTAACGGTGTACGCTGTACTTTTGGTAACGATCCCAACTACATCGCCACCCACCAGTAACTGATGGCCAATAGCGCCCGTGTTGAAACGTCCATTGAGGTTCACCTGCCCCGTAGCATTGTTCTCGCTGGTCATGGTTCGGCTAAGCGTGCGCGTCCAGTCGCCCGTGGCCGATACGTTGTTGTTGGGTACCCCGGCACCATAAGCGGTAACCTTAGTTTCCTGGGCTGAGGCAATGGCGGTCAGTTTCCAGTTATTGTTAAAGGCATGGTCGATGTTGAGCGAGCCGGAGATCTGGTTGACGTTGTTGTAGGCCCAGGGCGTGTTGATGAACCGCGATCGGGGAACGTCGGGAATAATGGCATCCTGGTTCAGGTTTAGCGAGCCGATACCGTTGTCGGGTGTCAGATCCGATTTCAGGTAATCGCCCTGGAGCAGGACCGTCGTTTTCTGGCCCAGTTTGTAGAGCAGCGATGGGTTGACATACAGTCGATTTGTCTTGACAACCTCCCGGTAGCTATTGGCCGTTTCGTAGGTGCCCACTACCCGGAATGCCAGATTCTTGGCCAGCGGTCCGTATACGTCAACGATGGGTTTGAGAAGACCGAAGCTACCCACCCGCATCGACACCTCACCACCCCGCTCAAATTTTGGCTTTTTGGTGACCATGTTAATAATCAGACCGCCCGACACGTTGCCATAGAGCAGCGCCGAACTTCCTTTCAGGACTTCTACTGATTCTAGCGTACTGGCTTCCGGAAAGCCCATCGTGTTGGAAATCACTCCGTTTTTAAAGATGCTGCCACCTGCTCCGGCAATCCCGATACTGTAGCCACGGGCCGAAAATGTTTCGGCCACCCCGCCCCGCTGCTGCGTAAGAGATACACCACTCACGTTTTTCAGCACATCGCCCAGGCGCGACGCCTGCTGATTGGCAATAACCACACTGCTTACCACACCCGACATTTGGGGAAGGTCCAATGGCGCAATGGCCGCTTTGCCGAGCGTTACCGTTTGGTTATTGCCCGTTACTTCTACTTCGCTCAATTGAGCTGCACTTTCGGCCAGAGCAAAATCGGTATTTGTTTGCTGACCAGCGTTTACCGTAACGGATTTTTCCTGAGTCTGAAGGCCCACAAAGGTCACCTGCATGGTGTAGGTGCCAGGGTTAATTCCTTTCAGCTGGAAGGTGCCGTCTTCGGCTGTCGTCGTTCCCTTACGAACTTCCTTCAGGCTCACATTAACGAAGGAGGCTGGGTTACCATCGCTTGTTTTTACGCTGCCACTGATTGACCCATGCGTCTGAGCCACGATTTGCCCACAAAATAGCAGGACTATACTAAAAGACAACGATAACGTATAGGAGAGTTGCTTCATTTTATTTAGATCAATTCTATTTTACTGCAAAAGTGATGCTTCAATGAGCAGACTAGGTATCGTAATTGGGAGGATTACTATCGAAATCGGGCCATTATGAAAATATTCATAAAACTTAGTAGGACTGACCCATTACGTCGGTAATAGTGAGTAGGAGAAAGACCATAACGCCTGAGCGAATGGAAGACCTTGTGTTTCTGACGGATTCAGACCGGAACGCTATCGTCAGAACAGACGAATAGCGTATCGTCCTCAGCCTACGTTTCGAATAGGTGCGGCTAAATGCTTGTACTGACTGGTTTGATTCGTAATTTTGGCCAAATTAGTTTCCATGCGAATCGTTGTGCTTTATAGTTTGCTGATGGCCACGATGCTACCTACAGTTAGCTCGTGGGGTATCCTCGCGCACTATCAACTCAACAAAGAGTACATTGCCCGCGTTTTGTGCGAAAATCGGGATAAGCCCGAATTGCATTGCGATGGGAAGTGCTACCTGGCTAAACGTCTGAAAGCCCAGCAGGACCGGCAAGACAAGGAAACAACCGAACGGGTGCAGAAAATGCCCATTATGCAGCTCTTTTGCCAGGAGGGATTTCAGTTTTCCTTCCGGGCTAAACCGGACCTGACGACGCTACCCGATTTCGTATACCTGCTGCCCGTTTACGATTCTTCCTTCACGAGGCTCCTCCGCCCACCCCGATTCTGACGGTTTTTCTGGCTTTGTTCGGCTATTTCTCCAGGAGATAGCTGGTTGTTCATTGTCTGCCAATGGTCGGCCATTACGTCCTTGCCAGACCGGCAGTGTTCATACCAATTGCTGGCCTATGCCGGTGTATGCCTGCCTGAACCAAACTCCATTTTTTGCCCCTGCCGTCTAACGGCTGAGTTAAAATCCTGTGTCAAGATTTCTGCTGTAGATAGCTGCTCATGTACGAACGGAATTGCCAGAGGGGAGCCATTTCCGGTCTCTCCTGCTATTGACGGCTACCGGGAGCGCTGTGCATAACTGGGAAACCAATGAATCAAACAAAACTTATGATGAATAAACTGACGGGCACCTTGTTGGGTCTTGCCCTTTTGCTGGGCAGTTGCCGATCAACAACCGACGAGCATAACCATACGCCGGTTGAACACAAAACCCAGGCTACGACCGCCGACGCTGTGTCGGATCTGGAAAAAACAGTACTGGCCGTCCATGACAGTGCCATGGCTGATATGAGTACATTGATTCAGCTCCAGAAAGCGGTGAAGCAGAAGCTGAATGCGACAGCCAGTCAACTACCCGCTGCGGAGGTAACCAGACAACAAGCGCAGGGGTTGGCCGTTACGAGTGCACTCGCCAAAGCCGATGAGGCCATGATGGGCTGGATGCATGGGTACAACGGCGACACACTGGGTAAGCTGGATCAGGAACAGGCCATGCGTTACCTGAAAGACCAGCAGCAAAAAGTAAATGTCATGCGTGCGCTTATGGTAGAGAGTATGCGTAGCGCGAAAGCCTATCTGAAATGACAGGCGACTCATCGCTTCAACCGCAACGCTCATGAACCTGACCCGTCGTGTATTCAGCCTTCATAGTTGGTTCGGTCTTGTCACCGGCATTTTCTTGCTGCTGCTGGGTTTGAGTGGCTCGCTGCTGGTTTTTCGGGAAGAAATTGACCGGCTGGCCAATCATCAATTACTGACCGTTCAGCCGACAGACCGGGCAGAAAGGCCGCTTCCGTTGTCGGTCTTTTACCGGTCGATTACCAACCGCTATCCCAATCTGGATGGCGTGGCCTGGCTCAATCCCGAAGCGGCTGCCGATGAAGCCTATAACTTCAGACTTTACCTGAATGATACCCGCTTATTGACGTATGATCTGGGAATTATTTCCTTTGATCCGTATACCGGTGACATTCTCCGGGAGGGGAAGTCCAGCGACTTTACGCCGAGTTTGGTCGAGTGGCTGCTTCAGTTCCATTTCAGTTTTCAGCTGGGTGTGCCCGGTGCGGCACTGACCGCTGTGCTCGGAATTGCCATGCTGGTGTCTCTGCTCACGGGCCTGGTCGTATACCGGAAATCAGTCTGGAAAGTGCTCATGTTTCGGGCCCGATTGAATCGGAAAAACTGGCGTACGATCAGTTCGGATATTCACCGAATTGTCGGTGTCTGGTCTTTGCTGCTGAATATGGTTATCTTCTTCACGGGATTCTGGATGAACCTTTTTGCCTTCAAGCCAACTGCCTGGCGTACTGAACGGATACCTACCAAGCCCAATACACTGACTACTATGTCGATCGATACCCTGTATCGTGATGCGCTGGTCCAGATGCCGGACCTCCTGCCTGCTTACGTGTATTTGCCGACCCAGCCTGAACGAGCGTTTCGGGTTACAGGGTCCGTGAGCGACGAGTGGGCAGTATTCGGGCGGGGGAACTCGGTCAGTATAGACGGACAAACGGGTAGGGTGAAGAAAGTTAGTCGGCTATCGCAGCAGGGTATCTGGGAGAAGATCGAAGCGACCTTTTTTCCACTACACGTTGGTAATTTCGGTGGCCTGCCCATCAAAATCCTTTACGTGTTCATCGGCCTGACTCCTGGCTTATTATCCATTACCGGCTTTCTGCTCTGGTGGCGACGCCAGTGGAAGCCGACTCGACACGTTAACCGGGTTTCCGGTTCCATAAAATCAGTTGTCAGATAACCCATACAAGCGGGAAATCGCGGGCACCGGGTAGCCGAGTTTCCGGTAACCTTCGTCCCTTTTTTCGTAAAATTTAAGTCGAATGCGGCTGTTTATTCTTTATCTCCTGCTGTTTGCTACGCTGCTGCCCACGGTTAGTTCCTGGGGAGTCATCGCGCATTATCAGCTTAATAAAGAATACATTACCCGCGTTTTGTGCGAAAATAAAGACCGGCCTGACCTGCACTGCGATGGCAAATGCTACCTGGCCAGACGCCTGAGAGCCCAGCAGGATAGGCAGGATAAAGAAACCGCCGAGCGCGTGCATCATACGCCCGTTATTCAGCTATTCTGCGAATTGGCTATTCATTTTGTATTTGCGGGTTCAGCCGGTGATCCTGCTCACCAACGGCCATTGGTAAACCATCTGCTGGTACCTTATTCAGCCTTTCTATCGTCTGTTTTTCAGCCGCCCGCTCCGCTGGTGTAAGCACCCAGCCACATTTTTACGGATAGTTTCGCTGCCTTTCGGGTCATTAACTACTGGAATGCACGGTGCTTCCATGCTTACTCCATCTTCGTAGTCTTTCTCATTTCTCTTTATGATTTCTCTGTCTTTCTTTCGATTTATTGTTCTGCTTTTTGTTGCCAGTTCTGTCTTGATCTCCTGTAAGAAAACAGCCGATGATGTCGTCGATCCAAATACGACCAATTCGGTTTCTATCGAGTTTGAAAACCGGGTTGGCGACCAGAAGCTGGTGTTAGGAACGCCTGCTTACAAGACGTCTGCCGGCGAACCATTCGCCCTGACCAAACTGAACTATTTTGTCAGTACTATTTCGCTCAAAAACGAAAACGGTACCATCCAGAAATTTCCAGATCAGTATTTTCTGATTCGCCAGTCGGACGCGGCATCACAGGTAATCACGCTCAACAACGTCCCCTCGGGTAATTACAGTGAAATGAGCTTCACCATCGGAGTCGATAGTGCCAAGAGTGTGTCGCCGGTAGCCGAACGAGTCGGGGTGCTCGATGTGACCAGCTATGGCGACGATGGCATGTACTGGTCCTGGAATTCGGGGTACATCTTTCTTAAGATAGAGGGTACCTCAACGGCTGTTCCTAAAACGGCCAGTGCCACGCAGAGTTTTGGCATACACGTTGGCGGCTACGGAGGGGGCTGGAACGGGGCGGCAAAAACCGTTAACAATCTACGCACCGTTACTGTGCCCATGACTACCAAAGCCACCGTTCGGGGGAATATTGCGCCGGAAATTCATTTGTTTGTGGACGCACTGACCATTTTCAACGGTACCAATAAAATCAGCCTGGCAACGACCAACAGTGTCCACAGCCCGGCCGTAGCAGCGCCCATTGCCGACAATTACAAGGCCATGTTTCAGGTCGATCACGTCCATAACGACAAACAGTAAAATCAGATGGCCCCGGCTGGTTTGGCCGGGGCGCTGTTTCGCTTATGAGTGTATTTTCGAACCTGAAAACGATAGTGGCCAGCACCGGTCTTGTGCTGGGACTCCTGGCTTGCCAGACCACTGAGCCAGAAGCGGAGCCGGAGGTGCTTTTTGAGCAGCCGGCCAATTTTCCGCAACCCGTTTATGCACTGGATCAGAATCAGATCACCCCGGCAGGGTTCAGGTTGGGGCGTGCCTTGTTCTACGATGGGCAGCTTTCCCGCGATGGATCAATTGCCTGCGCGGAGTGTCATAGCCAGGCGTACGCCTTCACTCATCATCAGCACGACGTAAGTCATGGAATCGACAACCGGGTAGGTACACGAAACTCGCTACCGATTCAAAACCTGGCCTGGGCGTCTGATTTCTTTTGGGATGGTGGGGTGCATAGTCTGGATCTGGCCCCCATTGCCCCGATTGAAAATCCGCTGGAGATGGATGAACGATCCACCAATGTGATTGCCAAGCTCAGAAAAAGTGCCCGATACCCGCCCCTGTTCAAAGCCGCCTTCGGTACGGACGAAATCAATGGCCCCCGCTTTCTGCAGGCGTTGTCGCAATTTATGCTGACCCTGGTGTCGGCCAATTCGCGCTACGATAAATGGGTTCGCAAAGAACCGGGGGGCACCCTGACGAATGAAGAACAGGCGGGTTTGACGGTGTTCCGGGCTAAATGCAGCGGTTGTCATGCTGGCGAACTATTTACCGATAACAGTTTTCGAAACAATGGCCTCTTTATTCAGGGCAGTAACGACATCGGCCGGGCTCATGTAACCGAACTGGCCGACGATCGGTACCGGTTCAAGGTGCCCAGTTTGCGAAACGTCGAGAAGACGTTGCCTTATATGCACGATGGTCGCTTCTATTCGCTCGACGCCGTATTGACGCATTACACCGAGAACGTACAGCCGACGGAAAATCTTGACCCGCTGCTCCGGCAAAAAGGGCGGTTGGGTATTGCGCTGACGACGGACGAAAAACGACAAATCATCGCTTTCCTCAAAACACTGACCGACGATCAGTTTCTGCGTGACCCACGCTTTGTCGAACCTTAACAGCAAGTTATATGAAGAACCTTATTCTGGTTGGCCTGATGGCGCTATCAACCCTGTCCGGGCAAGCCTGCGATCTGTGCGGGTGCAGTAACGGAGGGTCATTTTTTGGTATTCTACCCCAGGGACATCGTGGTTTTCTGGGAGTGCGCTACCGCTACAACACGTTCAACTCGCATCTGAACAGCCTGAATCTGAGCAGCCGGGAAGAGTTCCGGACGGCTGAAGTGTGGGGGCGGTTTTATCCGGCCAAACGGGTGCAGGTGATGGGCTTTATTCCTTACCAGTTCAGTCAGCAGACCATGCTCAAATCGGGTAGTGTAACGCCATTACGTGGCCTGAGCGACATAACGGCCCTGGCTCATTATAACGTCATCAACACATTTATGGACGATACGACGGTGCACATGGTCAACCATAATCTGCTCGTTGGTGGTGGGGTTAAACTGCCAACGGGGCGCTATCACTACGATGAAAACAGCCTGCTGGACGTCGCTAACCCGAATTTTCAACTGGGTACGGGTAGTACCGACTGGATTGCCAACGTAATCTACACCGCCCGGTATAAAAACTGGGGTCTGAACGCCGATGTATCCTACCGGATGACAAACACCAACGCCAACGGGTATCGGTTTGGGAATCGACTCAACACGTCGGCTTCCTTTTTCTATTCAGGCGCTTTGGGAAGCTGGTCTGTTATGCCCAATGCCGGTGTTTTTCTCGAACAGGCAGGTCATGATGTGCGAGCGGGTGTCACTAACAGGCAAACGGGTGGC
This sequence comes from Spirosoma lituiforme, assembly GCF_054776635.1. NCBI lineage: Bacteria > Pseudomonadati > Bacteroidota > Cytophagia > Cytophagales > Cytophagaceae > Spirosoma > Spirosoma lituiforme. The sequence continues at coordinate 854,073 of NZ_BAAHBO010000002.1, read as the reverse complement.
TATGCCGCTTATCTGAACGTGGGTACGGAACTGTATCTGAGCAAATTATCGGTTGGGGTAAGTTACCGGCGTCCGGTATCCCAGTATTTATCAGACGGCGAACTACAGGCGAATGCGCAGCTGACAACGCATATCACCTTTTTGTTCTGATCTGATTCGCGGGGTAACACCGAAAAGCGTCAATAACAAGTATCCCCGGCTAATGAAAACAAAGCTTTCATCAGCCGGGGATACCCCTATTTTCGGCTGGTCTCACCGGTTACCGTACTACCTGACTGTTTGACGGATTTACTTTAGAAGGAAAAACTATATTTCAGAAAAGCCGACCGACCGGGCAGGTTATAGCCGCGTTTCTCATAATAATTTTCGTCGGTAAGGTTGGTAATCTGAAGGCCAAGCGTGTGTTGTCTGGCTAACGTTACCGACGTACTGAAGTCCAACACCAGGTATTCGGGATACACAATCTCCGGGTTGGCGGCATCGGTAAAGTCCGTGTCTTTCCGGTGCCCCACATACCGCCCGAGCAAACGCATCCGGAAGCCCCTGAACGAATCGTAATCAACGCCCGCGTTCAGATTCATGTTCGCTACATTCATAATATCCCGTTCGGTGGTTGCGCCGTCCGTGCCGACCAGGGTTTCCGTATACCGAATCATCGACGTAGCATTGGCAAACAGACGCAACGAATGGCGATACGCTGCCAGGGCTCCCAAATCATAGGCAACCTCCGTCTCGATTCCGTCCATTGCTGAGTTCGCTGCGTTGACGTACGTTCCCCGCGCCACAATCACGTCGCCGTTGTCCTGCTTTTCATTCACCTGCGTAACCAGCCGGGCAATACGGTCTTTCACGTTCGTGTTGAAGTACGTAATGCTTGCACTAAACCCAGCTTTGGGTCGGCTAAAAGCAACGCCCATATCGTAGCTAAGGCTGTTTTCATTCATTAGGTTGGGGTTGCCGGTTGTTACGGTGATTCTCCCCGCCGATGTGCGGGTCTGCGAGTAACCGGCTACGTTGTAGGCATCCGGCGTAACGAAGGCGCGTCCCACCGTTCCGTTCAGGCGCAAGCCAGGCGCAAGCCGGACAATGGCACCCAGGCTGGGACTAACAAAGGGGTTAGTCTTTTTTCCCGCTTTAAAGGTTGTCAGCAGGGGCGTTTCCTGCACGTCGAACGTAATATTGTCGTAGCGGATACCGGGTTGCAGCGTCAGTCGTTCCCCGGCTACAGTCAGCAGGCCCTGGGCATAGAACGCCGACGAACGAAGGGCGTAGTTGGGTTGAGTAGGGGCTCTCTCAGTAACGGCGTCGCTCCAGCTCCGCGATCGGGTACTGGCGTTCAGGTAGTCGTAGCCAAGTATCAGTCGGTGACGCCCCAGTTGCCAGCTGTCGTTGAGCTGAACACCCTGCCAGCGGTTGCCGGTGCTTGATGACTGAAAGGGCGTGATCGGTAACCCGGCGGCATTGATGGTTTTTACGAAGCTGTTTTCCTCGGACGTAAACAGCCGTACCATGGCTTTATGCTGACCCAACTGACCACTCAGCGCGGCTTCACCCGCCTGCCGGTCGGCATCTTTCAAGCCCGCCTGCGTGGTCCCGTACGTAATATCACCAGGCGATTCAACGTCGTTGGCAATGAATTTCTCTCCCCGAACATCAATCCGCCAGTTACTACTGAGTTGATAACCCACGCGCAAAGAGCCCGAATAATACGTCAGTTTCGTGTTTGGCCGGGTCAGTCCATCGTCTTTTTGGTCGTCTACTGTCTCCGCGGGCTTGTTGCTGTAGTTCTTGACGGCCTGATCACCGGCCAGTTTATCCCGGAAGAAATTTCCATTCCCCAGTTTGTAATCGGCAGCGCGCCTGAAATAGCTCAGGGAGGCATCGAAATCCAGGCGCTTGGTCAGATTGCCACCTACATTTCCGCCACCCTGATACGTTTGAAACGAGCCATATTCGGCAAAAGCATTGCCCCGTATTTTTCCTTTCGACCGGCGGGTAATGATGTTGATTACCCCGCCCATTGCCTGCGAACCATAGAGTGCCGAAGCAGGACCTTTCAGCACCTCGACCCGCTCTGCGTTGTTGAGCCCTATGGTCGAGAGATTTGTTGCCCCCGCCGGACGGCCATCGATGAGCAGCAGCGTACGCTGATTAAGCCCTGAAAACTGGGGTCGGAACCCCCGGATGCCCACGCCCGATGACAGGCTGGGGTATTGAATGACATTGACTGCCGCTAGTTTTTTGACAATATCGGTCACATCGAAGGCTTGAGTTTGCTCAATATCCCGTCGGGTGATGATGTTGATTTGTTGAGGAATTTTGTCGCGTTGTACTTCGGACCGGGTCGCCGTGACGACAACGGGGTCGAGGGAGTGCTCCCGAATCGAATCGGCCGTTGTTACCTGCGCGTAGGCCCCTGTCGCGTAACTGAATAAACTTGTGCAAAGGGTAACCGATAACAGGTTGCGCAGCCGGGGAGCTGGGTAAAAAAATGTGTTCACAGAACGGGGGTTATAAGTAAAATTGAAAACTTTCGACGAGCGTATACAGACCGATGGCGATGGAAAAAGCGCCCACCAGGTAATTGATTAGCTTTAGGGTAGCCTGCCACCGGGCAACTACCTTATTCAGCGAAAAAGCAAGAAAACAGCCGTAAATCGTCATGGCGACAATGATGCCCAGACTTTGCAGGATGATGATGCCAACGGCCGTCTGCGCATCGCGGGCCGCCAGCGTAAGGGCAACGGTGCAGGCACCACCGGTTCCCGCCAGTCCGTGAACCATACCAACCCAAAACGAACGACTCACCGTTGCCGGCTGGCCAGCGTGGGAATGACTGGCGGGTTTCGTGAAATTGCGACGAATGGCTACCACACCCAGCCAGATCATCAGCGGGCCAACGGCGAATTCGACCTGTTCGGCAATGTTGAGCGACAAGGCTGATTTCAGGAGCAGAATGAAACAGGCGAACAGGATCAAGGTAAAGGAATGCCCTAATGCCCAGTGTGATGATCGCCAGATGACGTGCCCTAGCTGCTGCCGGTAGGTTTTGTTTTTCTCCGACGCCAGCACCGAAACGGCCGCCATGTGGTCAGGTTCGAACGAGTGTTGAACACCCAGTAGTAAAGAGTCCAGTAGAAGTGGATTGATCATGCCGTTTTCGCAGTCGGATTGAACCTGTTGATAGGTTCGCTGACGGAAATGCACACGAAAAGCGGAGTCGCCTGGGTTGCGACTGCAGAACTTCCCGTTGCTTTTATTCCCGAAAGCAAACCGAATAAGTGATCAATAGGCAGGTCTTCTGGCTCGTTCTGTTCTGACGCCTTCCCATTTCAGTGAAACAGTGGCACGGATGTCAAAACCCTTCTATGAACTTACAGCAGCGGGTACTGCTCCGGATTTGCACCGGATTCCCTTTTAAGCACATCGATGACCGATGTGCACCAATTGACGGCCGCAAAAGTACTGGGTTTTATCGTATGTTTGTGTGTTGGTACGTTTTTACCGTTTATTTCTCCAACAGAAAAAGGCTCACGCCCCGGCGTGATTAATAGGGAATCGTGTGTATAAATCACGAACTGTCGCGCAACTGTGAGTAACGCCCAAAGTTGCTGCCCGGTCGATCCGCCAACGCGGAGGAATCGATCCGCATGTCCACTGGATTCGTTGTCGGGTTTACCACGACGACGACCTGGGAAGGACGGCAGCAATGTTACAAGTCAGGAGACCTGCCTTTTTTTGCTGACAATGCTTTCGCGGGTTGAAGCATGGTCAAGTTTGGCGTAGTATATCCGTCCGAGTCATACAAGGCCGGAATGGGTCTGTGTTTCTGGTTGCCAGAGCACCCGCCACAACTTGTATCTTCTTCTCTACTCGTTTGCCTGTGAAGTACGGCCAGGAACGCTCAATCCACTGGAGTCACCCGAGGAGACAAACTACCAGACCAAAAAAATAAGCTGACTTCATTAAGCCGAACGCCAATGGCCATCGCTACCCATGCCGCTCATTTCCTGCTGGCGGCCCCGTCCAGCGGGTCCGGCAAAACCACGCTGACCCTTGGGCTTCTGCGAGCCCTGAAAAACCGGGCGCTGAACGTGCAGCCGTTCAAGTGTGGGCCAGACTACATCGATACGCTGCACCACCGCCAGGCCGCCGGTAAACCCAGCATCAACCTGGATTTATTCATGGCGTCCGAACAACACGCGCTGGAATCGTACCGGCGCTACGCTGGTCAGGCCGATGTGGCGGTGACGGAGGGGGTCATGGGGCTCTTCGATGGGGCCGACAAAATGCAGGGGAGCAGTGCCGCTATTGCCGACGTGCTGGGCATTCCGGTCGTGCTGATCATCAACGCCAAAGCAATGGCCTATTCGGTTGCGCCATTGCTGTACGGCTTCAAGCATTTCTACAAAGGGATCAGGCTGGTCGGGGCCATATTTAACTTCGTCAGTACGCCATCGCATTACCGGTTCCTGGCCGATGCCTGTGCCGATGTTGGTGTTGAAGCACTGGGCTATTTACCCCCGAATCCGGCATTTGCCATTCCGTCGCGACACCTGGGCCTTCATATTTCGGCAGAAACGGATTACGAAGCCATTATCGACGCCATCGCGACGGCCATTCCACAGACGATCGATGTTGACCGGCTGCTGGACATCACCCGCATCGAAACGCCATTGCTGGCGTCTGGTTCTGAATCTGTTTCCGGGTCTACAGCCTCAACGCTTCGCATAGCCGTTGCCCGTGATGACGCGTTTGCGTTTACGTATCAGCAGAACATCGATGTACTGGCTCGTTTAGGGGCCGTTACGTTTTTCAGCCCATTACAGGACCGAACAATTCCCGATACTGATTTTCTGTACCTACCGGGTGGGTATCCAGAGCTTTATGCCGAAACCCTCAGCCAGAATACATCCATGCTCGACAGCATTCGGGCGTATTGTCAGGCTGGCGGACTGACGTACGCTGAATGTGGGGGGCTGATGTACCTGGGTCAGGCGATCCAGACAAATACGGGTACGTCGTTTCCCATGGCTGGTGTACTGGACACAAGTACCTCCATGCTTTCGCCGACCCTGACGCTGGGGTACCGCCGGATCGACTGGGACGGTATGACGCTCAAAGGGCACGAGTTTCATTACTCAACGCTGAATGAGCACAGTACGCCCCAATCCATCGCAACGATCACGAATGCCAGAGGCCTACCCGTCGACACGAAGGTGTATCGGGTAGACAATACGTTTGCTTCGTATGTACACCTCTATTGGGGGAATCAGCCGGAGTTTATTCATGAATTGCTCAATCGGGTTAACGCGGTTGGCCGGTATTTCGAAACGACGCATCAACATGACTGACATCAAACGCCAGCGAGTTAACCGGGCTGATGGAAAAGCCATTAACCTCGTTCAGCGACGGGGGCATCTGTCCTATTGCTACAATGCCTGTTGCTGCGGACGCACCGACCGGGGGTATGCCGCGGTTCCGGTAGAGCTGTACAAGAGTGAGTGGTTACGCCGGAAAATCAGAAATGTCGTGCACATGACCAAGGGCGGTTGCCTGGGTCCCTGCACGCTGGCCAACGTCGCTACGCTGCTGTTCGATGGGCACTCCATCTGGTTTCATTCCATCAACAGCGACTGGCAGATTATCGCCATCTTCGATTACATCGACAGCATGATTGCGGCCGATGGCTACCTGCCTCCACCCACGGAGCTGTCGGAATATGTCTTTCAGTTTTATACCTGGAAAGGCTCGGAAACCGCGACCCAACTGGGGCAAACGGCATTACCCACGGGAGGCATCGTTTTTCTGACGCACGCCGACACGGATCTGCTCACCCTGAACCGCGTTCTGGAAGGGTTGCCCGACAACTTTCCGAAAACGACGGGCATCAGCTTACTGGCCATCAAAAGCGAAGCCCAGATGGCCCAGTTACTCGACCGGGAAATAGGAGCCGCCCACATCATTATCCTGCGTATTCATGGTCGGCCCAGCAGTGTACCGGGCTTCAGCGAGCTGGTCCGCCGGGCCAAAGAAAAAGGCCAGCATCTGATCGTCATCAGTGGCACAGGAGAACTCAACCCCGAATTTGCTGCCGTTTCAACCGTATCGCCCGTCATTCTGCACGAAACCCTGGGGTACGTGCAGGCGGGTGGCTATCAGAATCTGACGGCGTTGTTCTGCTTTTTGGCCGATCACCTGCTGATGACCGGATTCGGGGCCGACGCACCCATTCAGTTGCCCGACCACGGCATTTACCACCCCGATCTGCCCGAACAGGCCGATCTGTCAGACTGGGTACAGCGGCACAATCCTGAATTACCGACCATTGGCCTTACGTTCTACCGCTCGCACTGGATCAGTGGGAATACGGCCTTCGTGGATGCACTGGTTCGTTCGCTGGAAGACAAAGGGCTGAACGCGTTACCCGTCTTTACGTCGTCGCTCAAAGCCGTCGATCCCGCAACGAAGATGCCTTACGCTTTTGGCTATTTTCAGGCAGAACACGGGGGAATTGCCATCGATAACCTGATCAACACCATTTCGTATGCCATGACGGACGTTCGGCCAGCGGGCGACGATACTGGATCACAACGGGCCTTATCCCAGCTTAACGTTCCTATTTTTCAGGCCATTACGCCGGGCATGGCGCGGGGTCCCTGGGAATCATCCAGCCGGGGACTCAATCCGCTGGATACGGCCATGAACGTAGCCATTCCCGAATTCGATGGCCGGATCATCACCGTACCGATTTCGTTTAAAGAGAAGGCCCGAACCATCAAAGGCTACGTGCCGCTGGACGACCGGATCGAACGGGTAACGGGGCTGGCGCTCCGGTTTTCCCGGTTGCGTCAGTTGCCCAACGCCCAGAAACGGGTCGCGTTCATTTTCACAAATTCCAACGCCAAAGCCTCCCAGATTGGCAATGCCGTTGGGCTGGATTCGCCAGCCTCGCTGATGAATATGCTGCAGGCCATGCAGGCCGAAGGGTATCACCTGACAAACGTGCCCGCTACCGGAACCGAGTTGATTCATGAGCTCATTGACCGCTGCGCCTACGACCAGACGTACCTCACGGCCAGTCAACTAACCCGTTCGGCTGGTCAGGTGCCGACGGAGCGTTACGGGCGCTGGTTTGCCGAACTGCCCGACGCGCTTCAACAGAAGATGGAAAAACAGTGGGGGCCACCCCCCGGCGAAACCTACGTCCATGAGAGCCATATTGCCCTGGCGGGGCTCGATTTAGGCCATGCGTTTGTGGCGTTGCAGCCACCCCGGGGGTATGGCATGGACCCCGACGCCATTTACCACCAGCCTGACCTGCCGCCCACGCATCACTATTACGCACTCTACCGCTGGCTGCGCGACGACTGGCAGGCCGATGCCATCGTTCACGTAGGCAAACACGGAACCTTGGAGTGGTTACCGGGAAAAGGAATTGGCTTATCGGCCAACTGCTTCCCCGACGCCTTTCTGGGTGATCTGCCGCTTTTTTATCCCTTTATCATCAACGATCCGGGAGAAGGGTCGCAGGCTAAACGGCGCGCCCATGCCGTTGTGGTCGATCACCTGACGCCCCCCATGACCTCGGCCGATAGTTACGGTGAACTGGCTCAGCTCACGCAATTGGTCGATGAATATTACCAGGTCGAAACTATGGACCCGGCGAAGCTACCGCTGTTGCAGCGCCAGATCTGGGCGCTCATCAAACAGACTAACCTCGACGTTGACCTATCGGCGATGCTCAGTCGCGACCACGGCGATCATAAACATGACTGGGATGAGGACATGACACCCGAAGGCGTGCCGGTCAGCCTGACCGAAATGGATGGAAAGGATGTGGCCCACCTGATCGAAGACATCGATGGGTACCTCTGTGAGCTGGGTGCGGCCCAGATTCGCAATGGTCTGCATACACTGGGCGAGATGCCAATGGGCGATGCCCTGATCGATATGCTGCAATCGCTTACTCGCCTGCCCAATGCAACCACGCCCGGTTTGCCGGCCGAAATAGCCCGGTTGGTTGATCTGGACTGGCCGACCCTTCAGACAGCCAAAGGCGAGCGGCTGACCGGGCTTTCCGAGCGATTTGCCGAACTGGCCGGTCGTGTGATCGTTACGGGCTCCGACGCGCTGGAAGCTATCGACGAATTGAGCAATCATATCCTCCGGGTTGCGCAGCAGTACCGATTTAAGGCCAATCAGATCGATCAGATCCTGTTCGAAACGTTTAACGAGTCGCCGTCTCAACAAAAGTTTGCGGGTGTTCGGCAGGTGTTAGCCTACGTTTGTCAGCATTTAATGCCGAATCTGTCCCGTACGGACGATGAGATCGTCAACTTGTTACATGGGCTCTCGGGAGGTTACGTACCGGCTGGTCCTAGTGGCGCACCGACCCGGGGTATGGCGCATATTTTACCCACCGGACGTAATTTTTACGCCGTCGATCCGCGGGCGCTTCCGTCGCAGGCCGCCTGGGAAGTGGGCCAGCAACTGGCTCGCGAAGTCCTTGACCGACACTGGAAAGAAACGGGTCGCTACCCCGAGAGTGTAGGCATCAGCATCTGGGGCACCAGTGCCATGCGCACCAGTGGCGACGATGCCGCTGAAGTGATGGCCCTGCTTGGGGTACGCCCCATCTGGCAGGCCGAAAGCAGGCGTGTCGTTGACGTCGACGTCATTCCGCTTACCGAACTCGGCCGACCCCGAATTGACGTAACGACGCGCATCAGCGGCTTTTTTCGGGATGCGTTCCCTCATCTGATTGATCTGCTGGATGAGGCCGTTCAGCGAGTCATTGCTCTGGACGAACCCCTGGAGCAGAACTTTGTTCGCAAACATTACCTGGCCGATCTGGCCCAGCTTCAGGCGCAGGATATGCCCATCGACGAAGCCGAAGAACGGGCATCCTACCGGATATTCGGCGCTGCTCCGGGTACCTACGGGGCGGGAATTCTGCCGCTGATCAATGAAAAAAACTGGCATAGTGACGCCGACTTCGCTCAGGCCTACGTTAACTGGGGCGGTTATGCTTATTCCAAAACGGCACAGGGTACCGATGCCCGTACCGAGTTCAAACAGCGCCTGTCGGGTGTGGAGGTGGCCCTGCATAACCAGGACAACCGGGAGCACGATATTTTCGATAGTGACGATTATCTCCAGTTTCACGGAGGCATGATTGCCACGATCCGCAGTCTGACGGGGCAGCAGCCCAGGCATTATTTTGGTGACTCGCAGAACCCGGCTCAGCCCGTTGTGCGTGATTTGAAAGAAGAAACGCTACGGGTATTTCGTTCCCGGGTTGTCAATCCCAAATGGCTGGAGAGTATCAAACGGCATGGCTACAAAGGGGGGCTCGAACTGACCGCTACGGTCGACTACCTGTTTGGCTACGATGCGACGGCGCAGGTTGTTGATGACTGGATGTACGAGAAAGTAGGGGAGACGTACGCCCTTGATCCGGCCATGCAGCAGTTCTTTGCCGACAGCAATCCGTGGGCCCTGAACGCCATTGCCGAGCGGCTTCTGGAAGCGGCCCGGCGGGGCATGTGGGCCGAGCCATCGCCCGACATGCTCCAGGCCTTGCAGGCTGTTTATGTGCAAAGTGAAGCCATGCTGGAAGTGCGAAGTGAATAGAGAAACAGGTTGTCGTGCCGCCTGTTGACGGCGCTATGAACTATCCATGCAAAGACTAAATGTCGAATACGAGTGTCAAAATAGTATAGTATGATATACCCTTTTTCCGCGCTGGTTGGCCAGAATAAGCTTAGGCAGGCCCTTCTCGCCTGTGCCGTTAACCCGGCCATTGGCGGGGTGCTGATTCGGGGTGATAAAGGAACGGCAAAGAGTACGGCAGCGCGTGGATTGTCGGTACTGATGCCGCCCGTTCGTCGGGTAGCGGGTTCGTCTTTCAATTGCCTGCCCAACGAACCACTGGATGTCTGCGAGGCCTGCCAGCAAGTGAACTGGCAAACGGAAGAGATACCCGTGCCCTTCGTTAACTTACCCCTGGGTGCAACTGAAGACCGTTTGCTGGGGAGCCTGGATCTGGAAGGTATTTTAGTGGACCGACGGAAGAAACTACAGCCTGGTTTGCTGGCGACGGCGCACCAGGGTATTCTTTACATTGACGAAGTAAACCTGCTTCCCGATCATCTGGTCGACGTGTTGCTGGATGTAGCGGCTATGGGCGTCAATACCGTTCAGCGGGAAGGGTTGTCGGTTAGTCACCCCGCCCGCTTCACCCTGGTTGGCACCATGAACCCCGAAGAGGGTAATTTGCGACCTCAGTTTCTGGATCGATTTGGGTTGATGGTGGACGTAGTTGCTCCCCGCGACGTAGCGGAACGCACCGAAGTTGTCCGGCGACGCATTGCGTTCGATGAAAACCCCGATTCCTTCGTTACTCGCTGGACGAATGAACAACAAGTCATCCGGAATCAGATTCAGAAAGCTCGCCAGTTACTCCCCTCGGTCACCTTGTCGGATGGCTTGTTGACGCTGATCAGCCAGCTTTGCACGGAGTTAAATGTAGCGAGTCTGCGGGCTGACATTGTTATGTACAAAACAGCGATAACCCTGGCGGCCCTGGCTGGCCGTACTGGTGTAACGGCCGACGATGTCAGGCAGGCGGCTGAACTGGCCCTGACCCACCGGCAGCGAAAGAAGCCATTTGACGACAGCCGATTGCCGGATAATAAGCTGAACGACTTGATGCAACAGGCACCACCCGATAATCTGCCTTCGCCCCCGAATGAGCCAACGCCCCCCGACGATAGTCGTCAATCACCTACCGAAGGCTCGCCCGATCAAGGCGAGAATCCGGACAACGACGCACCGCAAAGCGAACAGATTTTTGGCGTAGCCACGAATAAACAGGCTCCCTCGATTGCCACGGCACCGACGGCCTTTCAATCCCTACAGGTTGGTCGCCGGAGTCAGGCGATAAACGCCCCACGGGGTACCGTTACACAGGTTATGGCAACCAAAGCACCGACGGATTTAGCGATTTCGGCGACCATACAGCATGCCCTCCTGCGGGATGCTGACAGTGGGGGAGTTAGTCGGGAGGATCTGCACCAAAACATTCGAACAGGCAAAACGGGGAACCTGATCGTATTTGTGGTCGATGCCTCGGGGTCGATGGCTGCCAGTCGGCGGATGGAAGCCGTGAAAGGCAGTGTACTGAGTTTGCTGACCGATGCGTACCAGCGTCGGGATAGTGTGGGCGTTATTGCGTTTCGGGGCGTCGAGGCCCAGATCATCCTGGAGCCGACGCGCAGTGTAGAACTGGCTGAACAGGCCATGTCGCAGTTGCCGACCGGCGGGCGTACTCCGTTGCCCCGCGCGTTGCAGGTAACCAGTCAGCTAATGCAGCAGGTGGTACGGCCCGACAGTCTGCAACCGTTGCTGGTTATTCTCAGCGATGGAAAAGCCAATGTGCCGCTCCCCGGTGGGGGCGATGCCTGGCAGCAAACGCTTCGCCTGGCCGCGCAACTTCGCGACCAACAAATTCCTTCCCTGGTTCTGGATACCGAAACGGACTACATCCGTCTGGGCCGGGCTACCGAACTGGCCAACGCGTTGGGGGCCGATTGCCTTTCGCTGGATGAGTTGTCGGCCGATTTCCTTACCCAGGCGGTGCTGGGCCGAATCAATAACGCAACGACCCATGCCTAATCTGCGCCCCATCATGTTTGTCGGAACGGCTTCCGACGTTGGTAAAAGTGTCATTACGGCCGGGTTTTGCCGGATCTTCAGGCAGGACGGTTACAAACCTGCCCCCTTTAAGGCCCAGAATATGTCGCTTAATAGTTACGCGACACCCGAAGGACTGGAGATTGGTCGGGCGCAGGCGGTACAGGCTGAAGCCGCCGGGATTCCGTGCCACACGGACATGAATCCGGTGCTGCTCAAGCCGACAACGGATAAAAGCTCACAGGTGATACTCAATGGCAAACCGATCGGTACGCAAACCGCCTACGAGTATTTTATGGCCAACGACCGGACCGAGCTGTTCACGGCGGCTAAGCAGGCGTTTGATCGGTTGGCGGATCGGTTTTCGCCGATTGTGATGGAAGGGGCGGGGAGTATCTCGGAGATGAATCTTAAACATCGGGATATTACCAACCTGCGCATGGCCCGGCACGCCGGAGCGGCTACGTACCTGATTGGCGACATTGATCGGGGCGGCTTATTTGGCAGTGTGTACGGAACCATCGCCCTTCTGACGCCCGACGAACGGCAGTGTATCAACGGCATTATCGTGAATAAATTCCGGGGAGACGCCCGTCTTTTTGCCGATGGTAAGCGAATACTGGAGGAACTGACCGGCTTGCCTGTAGTGGGTATTTTACCTTATTTCAGGGATATTTTCATCGAACAGGAAGACTCCGTATCGCTGGAGGCCAAGTACCGTTCGGCGGTGAAGGACAAGGTTAATGTGGCGGTGATCTTGCTGAATCGACTGGCTAATTTTACTGACTTCGACCGGCTGGAGCATGATCCGCGCGTAAATCTGTTTTTTACGGATCAGCCCACCGAGCTGGCCAAAGCGGACATACTCATTCTGCCCGGTAGCAAAAATACGCTGGAGGATTTACTGGCTATCAAAAATAATGGGGTGGAGCAGGCTATCTATGCCGCCCATAAAAAAGGAAAAACGGTGATCGGAATCTGTGGCGGCTATCAGATGCTGGGCGAAACCATTGAAGATCCTGATCACCTGGAAAGCAGGCTGGATTCGATGCCCGGTCTCGGTTTACTACCCGTCCGAACGGTGCTGCAACCCGTTAAAACGACTCACCAGCGCCAGTTCACCTTTCTCGACAAACCGGATGTGTGCGCTGGCTACGAAATCCACATGGGGCAAACGACCGTATCCGGGGAGCTTAAGCCGCTGGCGTATCTGTCAACGGGTGAGCCGGATGGCTATTTTCTGAACAACAAATGCTGGGGTACGTACCTGCACGGTATTCTGGATAACAACGTCGTTATCGACGAGTTGCTGACGGCGTATACCACCGAAACCGCCGAATCGACCGGCGATTTTCGGCAGTTCAAAGAGGAACAATTCAATAAGCTGGCAGACGTGATTCGGGCGCACGTGGACATGGAACAGATTTACGCCAGCCTGAAGCGGTAGTGAGCAAGACAGACAACAATTTTTATGCTGCATGGACACGGTGATGATGGCTACCAGTTTACCCAACCGGTAACCGCCGATTTTAGTACAAATGTCTGGTATGGTGGCGAGCCCGCCGGACTGAAAGAACACCTTTTCCACCAATGGGCATCGATCAACCGGTACCCGGAAGTAATAGCCGGGAGTCTGGCCCAACAGGCGGCTGATCACCACCAGCTTAGGGCCGAGCAAGTCATGATAAACAGCGGGACAACGGAAAGCATTTACCTGATTGCCCAGGCTTTTGCGGGCCGGAAAACGACCATCGTTGTGCCAGCCTTTGCGGAATATGAAGACGCCTGCCGGATGCACAACCACCAGCTTCTATTCCTCGACTGGGGTCAGTTGGCGGACTTGCCAGCCCTGACCACCGATCTGGTTTTTATCTGTAATCCCAACAACCCAACGGGAGCCCTGTTCGCGCAGGTAGCCAGCTGGATCGCCCGGAATCCGCAAACGATTTTTGTTGTTGATGAAGCGTTCATTGAGTTTACCCGGTGTTCGCCCTCGTTGATTCCTTCGCTGGATTACCATGCCAATCTGATCATTATGCGTTCGCTGACGAAAACGTACGCGATTCCGGGGCTTCGCTTAGGCTACGTTGTCAGTTCTCCCACAATGATTGCCCGCTTAAAAACCTGGAAGCAACCCTGGACGGTTAATGCACTGGCGCTGGAAGCGGGCCGGTTTATTTTTGAACAGTACGCCCATAGCCAGCCACCTATGAAGACGCTGCTCGAGGATGCTGCGGTGTTTCGACATGACCTGCACCACCTGGAGGGGCTTCGCGTCCATGACAGCCAAACGCATTTCTTTCTGGTAGAAACACAACGGGGAACAGCGGCTGAGTTGAAACAGTTTTTGATGACCAACTTCGGTTTCCTGATCCGGGATGCCAGTAATTTTCGGGGCCTGGGCGCGGGCCATTTTCGGCTGGCAACCCTGTTGCCCGAAAAAAACAAGGTATTGATTAATGCGCTGGCCACATGGAAAAACTAGCGCTGGTTACGGTGCCCCTGCTGCTTGGCTACTTGCTCGACCTGGTTGTCGGTGATCCTGAGCAGTGGCCCCACCCGATTCGGTTTTTTGGTACCCTCATTGCCAACGGAGAACGGGGATTGAATCGTAGATCAGCCCGGTTTCTGAAAGGGCTGGCCTTAACGGTTGGGTTGTGTGCAGGTACATATCTGTTTTTTGCCGGCTTGAACAGGCTCCTCATCAGCCTTCATCCCTGGCTGCTTATGTTCACGAATAGCCTGTGGGTATGGTACGGACTGGCAAACCGAAACCTGATTGTGGAGGGTCAGAACGTTTTCGCCGTACTGGACGCGAACGGGCTGGAAGCGGGCCGGAAACAGCTCTCCCGCATTGTCGGTCGTGATACCTCCCGCCTAAGTGTCCAGCAAATCCGGATTGCCGTGCTCGAAACGATGTCCGAAAACCTCAGCGATGGCGTCATTGCCCCCCTGTTTTTTTATGCGCTGGCGGGTGTTCCGGGTCTGATGACCTACAAAATGATCAATACTCTGGATTCGATGATCGGTTACCGGAGTGATCGTTATGAGCAGTTTGGCAAGTTTGCGGCCCGGCTGGACGATGTGGCAAATTTCATTCCCGCCCGACTGACGGCCCTGCTCATGGTCATCGTTTCGGGGAGTGTCCGGGGGGGGCAGTTTATGCTTCGGTATGGTCATCAGCACAAAAGCCCCAACGCCGGGTATCCGGAAGCAGCCCTGGCCGGTATTCTTGACTGCCGGTTCGGTGGTCCCAATGTGTACCACGGCGTGCTGGTCGATAAGCCCTTTATCGGTCAGCGCGAACGGATTATTGAATCCGGCGACATTGCCCGGGTCAGCCGAATCAACCACCTGACTTGTTTGTTAATGGTCATTGGCCTGCTTTGTATCTACCTGATTGTATCAGCTTATGCGTAAATTCATTATTTCAGGGGGGCCGGGGGCCGGAAAAAGTACCTTACTGAATGCGTTGCGAAAAACCGGCTTTTATTGCGTTGATGAAGCGTCACGTCAACTGATTCAACAGCAGGTAGCGGAGGGAAGCCCGTGTTTGCCTTGGATCGACTTAGCCTGTTTTGCCCGGCTGGCCCTGGAACGGATGGTGGCCGATTGTGAGCAGGTAACAGAAGCGACTAACGGTCAGCCCGCTTTTTTTGATCGGGGTGTTCCCGACATCATTGCGTATTTACAGGTCGGGGGTTTACCCATCGAGGAAAGGTATTACCGGGCCGTGGAGCAGTGTAATTACGCGCCACTTGTCTTTATGGCACCACCCTGGCAGGCCATCTATGTCAATGATGCGGAGCGGTGGCAGACATTTGCCGAAGCCACAATTCTTCACCAGGTACTGGTCGAGATCTATCAGTTGCTGGGCTTTACGATTATTGACCTTCCTACCGTTTCGGTCAATGAGCGGCTGACGTTTGTTCAGCGCGTTATTCAATCAGATCTTGCGGCAGGGGTGCCCCTGCCCGTAGCGTTACCTTAACCAGGTTTTGCCTTTAAACACGTTTTCAAAATGAATGCAATCGAAACAGTAAATCAGATTATCCGCACGCGTCGGAGTATTTTTCCGCCCGAATACATCGACAAAGAAATACCCCGCGACGTTATCGAGGCTATTCTCGAAAATGCCAATTTCGCTCCGACTCACCGCCTGACGCAGCCTTGGCGATTTACCATATTTCGGGGTGAAGGCCTGAAAAAATTAGCTGACTTCTTGGGTGAAACCTATCGTTCCCAGACCACGCCGGAATCGTTTTCGGAGGCTAAATACGAGGGCACGCGCAATAAAGTACTGAAGTCCTCCTGCGTGATTGCCATCAACATGGCCTTACATCCGGAGAAAGTACCCGAGTGGGAAGAGTTAGCCGCGGTTGCCAGCGCCGTTCAGAACATGTGGCTCACCGCCACGGCGCTGGACGTAGGCGCTTACTGGAGTACACCGGGAAACCTGACTGCCCTGGAGCACTTTCTCCACCTGGAACCCAATCAAAAATGCGTTGGCCTTTTCTTCATGGGCTACCATCAGGCAAAGGAAAAACCCGCCGTTCGTAAACCCATTGACGAAAAACTGACCTGGGTGGAATAACAGAGACAAAAAGCCACTAACGGGGGTGTAGTAAAAGGACATCCCCGTAGTCGACTTTGATTGTAAAGGCTTTGGCTAGAGGGAGTTGTCGGTCTTCGGCTGTAAGCAGGCGGATAACGCCCCCGTGGGTAACGACGGCGACCGATTTGTTTCTTTTTTGGATTAGTTCAGTCCAGAAAGCGGTAACCCGTTCGTTCATCTGAACCATACTTTCCCCGTTGGGCGTACGGACATTGACGAAATCAGCCATCCAGGCCTCCGACTCGTCCGGGTTGATGCTGTCCCAGGTTTTGCCCTCCCAATCGCCGAAATCCAGTTCCCAAAGGCGATCGTCGACCAAAAAAGTGGGGGTGAGTTGTTCCGCCAACTGAGTGCAACGTTGGGCGGGACTGGAGTAAACCGCATCGAATGGCACGGGAAGCTTCTGCCGGATGGCTACCATTTCGGTCAGGAAACTGCCTGCGAGGGCGACGTCTGTTCGGCCATAAATAAAGCCGGGCGTCACGTCTGGTGTTGTGTGTCGGATCAGGTAAATTTCCATACGACCGCTGTAATCAGATAGAACCCCACTTCACAAACCTGCTGGGTTGCGCCCAGACAATCGCCGGTGTACCCGCCTATCCATTTCGTAAAATAACGGCCCAGCCCGATTTTTAAGCCATACAGTCCGGGAACAACCAGAAGCAAAAGCGGCTGATGAGCCAGGTAGATGACCAGTGAAAGGGGTAACAAAGCCAGCAGGCCGGCAACCACCAGCGTATAGGGAGAATCCGGCCGGGCCACGGGTTTAGCTTTGCTGTCCATGTCTTCCCGAACGTACGTGTGCGTAAACAGGAACGTGATCGCCATGAATCGGCTCAGGGCATGCGCACTGATGAGCAGACAGACCAGGCGTTCCGGGTGGGCCAGCAGGCTTGGGCTGAGGGAAAGCAAAACACTCAACTTTAGGCCCAGCAGCAGCACAAGACCAACGACACCATACGTGCCGACCCGGCTATCTTTCATGATTGTCAGAATCTTGTCCTTCGTCCAGCCACCACCAAAGCCGTCGCAGACATCGGCAAACCCATCTTCGTGGAAAGCACCCGTTGTGAGTACCGACGCCGTCAGGGACAGCAACAAACCGGTGGCAGGGCCCAGCACGTAAGCCCCGATTAACCAGACCAACGCACTGATTGCCCCAACGATCCAGCCGACCAGGGGAAAATACCGCGTTGCCTGATTCAGGGCCGGTTCGTGGTAGCCAACCCAGGCAGGCACCGGCAGTCGGGTATAAAACTGAAGCGCCGTAAAAAAGAGCCGGAGTTCGTGCTTCATACGGGTTGACGACTGACGTTGGCACTTTCGAACGAAGCCATGTCATTCAGAAACGCGAGTGCACTTTGCAGAAGGGGAAAGGCCACCGCGCACCCGGTTCCTTCGCCCAGTCGCATGCCCAGATTCAGTAGCGGTTCGGCACCCAGTTCGCTTAACAAACGAGCATGCCCTTTCTCGTCTGACTGATGGCAAAAAATAGCCAGTTCGTTGACGGATGGCTCAAGTTGGGCGGCACACAGAAAAGCCACTGACGCAATAAACCCATCGACCAGTATTGTGATTCGCTGCCGGGCCGCTTCCAGAAAAGCTCCGCACATCATGGCAATCTCAAAGCCGCCTACGGCCTGTAATGCCGCCATTGGTGTCGAGCTGACCGATTCATGAAATGACAGGGCCTGTTGAAGCAAGTCCAGTTTACGCTGATATTGATCCTCGTCCAGCCCGGTGCCCCTGCCGACGCAATCGGCAATGGGAATGCCCAGCAGCTTACTCATCAGTACGGAAGCTGACGAGGTATTGCCAATGCCCATCTCGCCAAAACCGATGACATTGCAGCCGGTTTTCCGGATGGTCCGGACAATCTCAGTGCCTTTGCTCAGGCATTCCTCACACTCCCCGGAAGTCATGGCCGGCCCCCGTAAAAAACTTTGGGTACCGTACGCTATTTTGGCGTTAATCAGTTTCGGGTCTGGGCTAAAATTATGATCGACACCCGCATCGACCAGACAAAGATTGATGTTGTGTTGCCGGGTAAAGACGTTGATCGCGGCCCCGCCATTCAGAAAATTGAGCACCATCTGGTAGGTTACTTCTGACGGGTAAGCACTTACGCCTTCGCTGGCAATGCCATGGCTGGCCGCAAACACGACAATATGGGGCTGAACAAACCGGGGCGTCAGTGTCTGTTGATTCAGGGCTAGCTGGAGGGCCAGTTTTTCCAACTGGCCCAGCGCACCCAATGGTTTCGTCTTCGCGTTGATTTTTTCCTGGATTTGTTGATGAAGCGACGGCTGATCGAAGGGGGACATAGGGAGTAATTGCGTATGGCTACGTTTATTTTTTGAGATAGAGTGGTATGCCCGAAACCAGCAGGATCGCTTCGTTCGCCTGAGCGGCCACGTACTGGTTGGCCCACCCCTGCAAATCGGCAAACTTCCGCCCCACCTCCGTTTGCGCATGAACGCCCATGCCAATTTCATTGGAGATGATGATGAAAGTGCCCGGAAGCTGGTTCAGCCCATCTATTTCCAGTTTGAAGGCGGTTAAGGCCTGGTCGATGTTGTTGTCAAATGCCATGAATAGGTTCGTTAGCCAGAGCGTTACGCAGTCAATGACTACCACCTGGTTGGCGAGCGGAAGCGTATGAATGTCCCGTTCCGCTTCGATGGTTTTCCACTCAGGGCCACGTTCATCGCGGTGGCGTTGTACGCGTTGGCTAAACTCATCGTCCCAGATTTTGGCAGTTGCCACGTAAGTGGGCGACGCGCTGAGCGTCAGGGCATAGGCCTGCGCAAACCGACTCTTGCCACTTCGAACACCCCCCGTTACATAGTGAATCATGCTGAAAAACGGTTAGGCTTCTGCTTTAAAGCGCTTGTACAAAAACAGTTGCCATTTCTCCTCCGCGACACCCGCTTTGTCCATTTCAGCCCTGGCCAGCGTAAAAAACAAGTCCGACAGGCGGTTGATGTAAGCAGGAATGGCCTCGTGTACGTCATCGGTCTTACGAAGCGTAACCAGGCGACGTTCACCCCGGCGAATCTGAGTGCGGGCCACATGGCAGAGCGCCGAGATTTCGTTGCCCCCCGGTAGTAGAAAATAGTCGGATGGGGAGGTCATTGCGCTTTCCAGGTTGTCAATCCAGGTTTCGCAAAACTCGGCTCCGTCCTCAGGCATTGGGTTTTTATTCTCTTTTTTGGCGTCGGAAGGTCGGGCCAGGTGCGACATCATATCCATCATATCCTTCTGGATTTTTTGCAGATTTGCCTGCCAGCTATGGTCGGGTCCCAGTTTCACCCGAAGCAACCCAATGGTCGAGTTGGCTTCGTCCAAGGTGCCGATGCACTCAACCCGCACATCGTCTTTATCAACCCGGCTACCCCCAAACAGGCCCGTCGTACCTTTGTCTCCTTTTTTTGTGTAAATTTTCATTGTCTGATTAATTCGTGCTTATCGTTGACTTGGGTGTTAATGATTGAAGTGCATTCAACAGTTCTTCAATAGAGCGATGATCGTGCTGGATGCCGTTGATTCGGCTTGTCCAGCGGGCGATCCCGTTCTGGGTTGAAACCTGGAGTAAACAGCTTGCCCTGGTGTCGGGTCTAATGGAGAAGCCTTCCCGCTGCAACGCCCGCCGGGTCCAGAAAACAAGCTCATCATCACCACGCAGCTCAATGACGGGTCCTGCTTCTTCCTGATGAATGGTAAATGTTCCCGTCGATTTATCAAAGTAAAACCCACCTTTGTCGAAGGTAGAGGCAAAGGCACCCGTGAGTACCAGATCTTCCGGGGTGCCGGTTGCCAGTTGACCGGCTGGATCAAGTAACCACAACCGGTCGGCAGCCTGTAGGGCCAGGTCAAGTTCGTGGGTCGACAGCAAAATGGCTTTATTCAGTTGCCGGGTCAACCGATGGAGCAGGCGCATCATCTCAACCCGGTTGGGCAAGTCGAGGTGAGCCGTGGGTTCGTCGAGTAAAATCAGGTCGGTATTCTGGGCCAGGGCGCGGGCCAGCATAACTTTTTGCCGTTCACCATCGCTTAACTGGTACAACCGACGATGCTGGTAAATCAACGTATCGGTTGCCTCCAGTGCCTCCTGAATTTTATCCTGATCGTCTTTGGTCAGGCTGCCAAGCCAACCCGTGTAAGGCGTTCGGCCCAGGGCCACCAGCTCCCGTACCAGCAGGTTACCGGCGTCGACTCGTTCGGCCAGAACGAGGCTCAGTTTCTGGGCCAGCGCAACGGGCCCAACGGCCTGTAAATCCTGCCCCTGAACGGAAATTGTTCCGCTCAATATAGGCTGTAATCCTGCCAGGGTACGCATAAGCGTCGATTTTCCCGCTCCGTTAGGCCCCAACAAACAGACCAACTGGCCGGGGAACAAATCCACCGCCAGCGACTCTGCCACGATACGTTTCGGCTGGTTTCGGTTCTGATAACCAATGGTTAAGTCACGGGCTGTCAGGAAGGGTAGTGGTTCGCTCATGAGAAGGACGACCGAAGGTTGTTACGACGAACAATGATCCAGATCACTACGGGTGCGCCCAGCAGCGACGTAACAACGTTGATGGGGAGGATGGCCTGCGTTCCTGGTAGTTGGGCCAGGCCGTCGCACATCAACAGGAGGGTAGAACCAACCAGGCAGGTGGCCGGAATCAGAATTCGATGGTCGGAGGTATCCAGCAGGGAGCGGGTGATGTGAGGCACGGCAATGCCGACAAACCCGATGGGGCCACAAAAAGCGGTAATGCTACCCGTTAATAAACTCGTGCTCACCAGAATAAGTAATCGGCTGCGTCCTACTGTCAGCCCCATCGTGCGCGCATAGTTTTCACCCAGCAGCAGAACATTGAGCGCTTTTGACGAAGCAAAGGCCAGCAGCAACCCCAGCGTAACGACGCTGGCTAACACCGACAGATGCGTTTGAATGACGCCCCCCAACGAGCCAAACGTCCACATCAGGTACTCCTGAAGCTGTTCGGGCTGGCTGAAATACTGCCAGATGCTCACGACCGAAAGCGTAATGGTGCCAATCATTACCCCGACGATCAGCAAAATAATGTTGTCGCGCAGCCGACCCGCAATCGATAATACAACCAATAAAACCAGTGCGGAACCCAGAGAAGCCATAAACACCAGTAGCCAACTCCCCGAAAGGCCGAGCTGCCGGATGGCGTACAGACTGGCACTACCACCGCCCGATAGCATAACAACCGCGACGCCCAACCCCGCTCCGGCCGTAATGCCCAGTTCGGAGGGGCCTGCCAATGGGTTTTTGAATAAGGTCTGCATTTGCAGACCACTTACGGATAGGCCGCAGCCCACAATAACGGCCGTTATCGCTTTTGGTAACCGTATTTTCTGAACGATGTAAAGCCAATCGGTATGATCGGAACCCTGACCCGACACGATGCGGGCTACCTCGGAGATCGGAATTGATACTGACCCCAGGGCAATGTCCAGCAGAAAGAAAACGATTGCCAACCCGATCAATCCCACAAGCAGCAATCGACGCCGGAGCGGCCCCGGTTTCGCGAGCTGGTTATACGGTGGCGTAACGGGTATCTCCATTACTTCAGTTGCTTGTAGTAGACCAGTTCATGCTTCGGCAGTAAGTCAGGGTGCACAATTTTTATCAGATCCGCCAGGACAAGATGCGGATTGACAGCCCCCGATTCCCAGAAATCGTTAGATCCCCGGCTGTTTATCCGCTTGCCATAATTGAACACCTGCCCCAGCTTGAAGGCCTTGAAGTCTGCATAGCGGGCATCTTTCGCCAGAATATCCTGCTTCGAATTCACATCGCTGATCCCAACGTTTAGCCAGATATCGGCATCCAGCGCTACCGGGTAAACCGTTTCGAAATTGAGCGGTAAACTTCCTGTTGCTTTTCTGTCCGACCAGTGGTAACGGCCACCCGCGTCCAGAAAAAAGCGCGTCATGTAACTATCCCCATCGGGCACGAACCAGGCATCCTTTGAATTCATCCCGCTAAGAATACTTGGTTTTATCGCCACCGTACGGGTCAGTGCCGACAAGCGGTTGTATTCTTTTTCAACCTCGGCAAACTTCTTATTGACAAGGGTTTCTTTGTTGGTTAATGCCGCCATCAGTTTCACCCACTCAGCCCGACCCAGGGGTGTCGTTTCGACCCATTCCGAGTTGATCAAAACGGGAACGCCCGCATCCCGGAGGGTTCGATACCGATCCATGCGGGCCACAGGGCTACCCATGGCCATCAGCAAGTCCGGGTGCATGGTGATGAGCTGCTCTTCATTGATGGTTTGTCCCTGGCCCACTTCCTTGATTTTACCAGCCTTTATTCGCTCAATGACTTTTGGCGCAGAAACGTACTTCAGGTTTCCCAGGCCTACCAGCAACTCATCGGCTTCCAGAAAATCAATCAGACCCACGTGCATGGAAGACATAGCAACCAGACTTCGTAAGGGGATTTCGATAATCTGACCGGGTGTATAGCCCTTCGGATGAGGAGTTCCCCGCTGCACCAGGGCATACTGAACGGTATCGGATGTCTGCTCAAACGGGCTTATAATGGACAGGATTTTGTAATTGTTCACGTAGCGGATGGAGAATCCCCGGGCGTGGTGAATGGTTACCTGATCGACAAAATACGATTTTTGCGCCGTAGTCGATGCTGTTTGCTCAGTAAGGGTTGACGAGGTACTGCAACTTGAAGAGAGAAGAACCGGGAAAAGAGTAAACAAGGCAAGGCGATTCAGGACACCTTGTCTGACGTTGTTTTTTTGCATGTTGGTTACTTTACGCTTTTCTTCCGAAAGCTATGAGTCTATAGCTAAAGGCAGGTCTTCTGACTTCTCCCATTTTCGACGACCTTCCCATTCCGACAGGAACAGTGGCGTACACGGCCGAAAGTTTATCCGGAGTTACAGCAGCGGAGACTGTCGCGGAGTTTCACCGCATTCCCTTTTAAAACGGTCTGTTCATGCGCGATGGACAGACACCGTTACCTTTATGCAGCGCAAAGGTACGACAACCGAATGAAGCATACGGTATGTCAACATTTTTTCCGACGATACTGGCCTGTCTTCTTCCACGCAACCAGAATCCGTCTGGTCAACAGGCTTACAGGGGATTGTCAAGGTATAGGCAAAGGTGCGAGGCACCCATAGTGATCAATAGGTGAGGGGCTGTGCAGGAACACACAGGAAAATAGCTGAGTAGGTTTCAACAATTACTTCCTGATGTTGGTATACTCCTCATCCGTGACGGGCTTCATCCAGGTTACTCGACCTATAGTTGTGTTCGGCGTAACGGCCACTTGCATAAATCCGACGGTGGGGGAAGCGCCATGCCAATGGGGAACGTTTGGAGGACATTTCACCGCGTCGCCTTTCCTCAGGATTTGGATGGACTTTCCCTGCTCCTGATAGTAGCCAATGCCGCCCATTGCCAGCAGCACCTGTCCACCCGCGTGGCTATGCCAGTGCGAACGGGCACCCGGCTCGAAGGTTACGTAGCCTACCGGAATGTTGAAGGCACTGTCAGGCTCAATCAACTGCTGCACCCAAACGGTTCCGGTGAAGTTACTGGCCGGTGCTCGCTGTCCCTTCGGAAAAATAGCGTCGGTATCGGACCTGGTTTCCGTTTGGGCGTTTGCGCCTAAACGGGCTAAAATCACCAGCAAAATGGTAAATCGTAATGCGCTTGCGTTGTTCTTCATTCCGTTGTGTTAAAACGCTACTTTTTGCGTATTCCTGTGCGGCTTAATGCGTTGATGCGATTACCTGCGTCAGAACCGCCCGCCCGGCCTCGGCTTCCGCGGTACCGATACTCGTCCCGATCAGGTCAAATGCCTCTTTTAGTTGCGGTTCGGTCAGACCCACGTGCAAACAAATACCCAGGTGGCTTTGCAGCATGGGTTCGACACCACCGATGCTGGCAAGTACCGAAATGGTCGTTAGCTCCCGGTCGCTATAACTAAGCACATCGCGCTCAAACAGATCGGCAAACAGGTGTTCTTTGAGAAATACCTCGATTTCGGGACTGAAGGCCGCGTATCCTTTTTTAGGGCCGGTTTCCGGCTGACCAGTGAGTTGTTCGAGCGTTTTTTTGCCTCGCTCGTACTTCGACTCCCGGCTGGTGATCGGTGACGCTGTCCTACCCATTTTGTCAGTAATGCCTTTTTTCTTCCGCTCGTCCAGCACGGTCATCAGCGTTTGCAACCCTCGAATGCTCCGGGGAAATCCGCAATAGGCGTACAGATGCACCAGCACTTCCTTGATTTCATTGATCGTCAGCCCTGCATCCAGGCCCGTATGCAGGGCGGGTTGTAGTTTTTGCAGATCCCCTTTGGCGGTGAGGGCGGAGATGACAACAATGCGTTGCTGGTTTGGTGACAAGGTAGTTTGTTGATTCATCTGATTTTGAGCGTTAAGCTGAGTAGAGATGAACCAGCTGACGATCATACCGAAGAAAGCAATACGCATACGTTTGGTGGAGAATAGGGTAGTTACAATCGGAATGAAAGCTCGTTAATCCAGCTTATTCTCCTTCAAAAATTTAGCCATCAGATCCGCGATCTGGATGTTGTTGAGATCGGAAAACGGGTATTGCCCTTGATGCCGATTTCAGGCAGGTGCACGACCTGCGCATGGCCCCCGTGCTTGTTGACGGTCGCGGCCCAAAGCCTTGCCATCTCCAGTCCGGCCCGCCAATGGTCTTTGTTCCACACGGTCGTTGGCTGGTCAGCAATGTTGTCGCCGTAATAGATGATGATCGGAATTTTGGTGAGCTTCGTAAAATCCGACAGGGGTATCTCAACGCCTTTCAATTCGCCAAACAGGCTGGTCGACTGGATGGGTTTGGGTAACTCGCCCGCCGGAAAAACAAAACTGCTGAAGGGTTCGTAGGCGACAACGGCCTTCACGTTTTCGTTTTTTATCGCCGTAAACCAGCCAACCCCTCCTCCCTGCGAATGGGTAATGAGGATACCTCCGCCAATTCGATCGACTAGTTTCGAACACGCCTTGGAGACAACAGTCGCGTCGAAAGCCCCCGTATTGGGCGTCATCTGCCGAAAAAACTGCTCCAGCGAAGCGGTATCTTTCGGAAACTGACTACCAGCAAAATAATCGGGATAGTTGCCAATCCGGAACTGCGTAAACCAGAACTGTTCATCCGGCGTAGGCGTAATCGTTGTCGAAACCAGACTCTTTCCGGCTTCGCCCCGCCTGGGCTGATCCAGTAAATAAACCCCAAAACCCCGGCGGAGAAAGATCGTCTGAAAGCCTTCCCGTCCATCGGGGGCCGATTCCCACGTTTTTTTGGATTCGGCGGCCCCGTGCAGAAAGACCAGCGGGTATTTACGGGGATTGGGCGGAATCTGATAAAACACATAGGCGTGATCGCCGTGCAAGGTTTGCCCCTGGGGTTTCAGGGCATTCGTCAGCTCAAATTTACCGGGCTCGGTTAGGCTGGTTCCGCCAACCAGGAAACTACCCTGTTGTTGTAGGGTCAACAAACCCGTTTGCCGGCTTGTGCGATTCATGGCACAAGCCGATACGAGCAGGGTTAGGCCGGTAAGCAGCAACACGCTGAATTTCTGTTGTTTCATGCCGTTAATTTACTCAGCGAATCAGTCGTCTTTCGCTCATTTATCGTCGCCTATACCGCGGCCAGACTAAAAGGCAGCTTACGGATGCGCTTGCCGGTCAGATCGAAGATGGCATTGGTCAGGGCTGGCGCAAAGGCGGGTAAACCGGGTTCGCCGACACCACCCGCCGGTTCGTCGTTGTCCATGACATACACGTCAATGGGCGGAATGTCGGGAATGCGGGGTAGTTGATACGAGTAAAAATTCTTGTCCACCGGCACACCATCCTTGAACGTTACCTGATGCTGGGTAGCCGCTCCCAGCGCCATAACGATAGACCCTTCCACCTGCGCCTTGACGGTATCGGGGTTGACGTACCAGCCGCAATCCATAACGGCCCAGACATGGTCGATCTTCACCTGACCATTCTGCCCTTTCGATACTTTTACGACGTGCCCAACGGTACTGGCAAAGCATTCGGTGATGGCCATGCCGTAGCCCTCTCCCGGTTTGCGGGTCTTCCAGCCCGACACCTCGGCCAGCTTGTCAAGTTGTCGGTGCAACCGCTCGTCGGGCAGGTGGTCCCGGCGGAACGCCATCGGATCTTTCCCCGATTCATGGGCCAGTTCGTCGATAAAACTTTCGTAGGCAAAGCCGTTGGTGGAGGCATACACGGATCGCCACCACATCGTCGGAATGGGCGTTTCGAAGGGAACGTCCGCAATGCTCAGGTTTTTGATGCTGTCGGCGTAGGGTTTCAAAAAACCTTCCGAAGTGCTGCGGTTGGCTTTGTCTTTCGGACCACCGCGCCAGTGATCGTTGTTCTGACCGGCCATGCGCAGCTTGAACGCGCTGATCTTTCCGTTGTCGACAACGCCCTCGCAGCGGTACGAAATACCGGGCCGGTAGGGGCCCTGGGTGGCGTCATCCTCGCGGGTCCAGACCACCTGTACGGGCGCTTTTATCTCTTTGGAAATCACCGCAGCTTCGTGCGGATAATCCATGAACGCTTTCCGGCCGAACCCACCGCCCAGAAACGTCATGTGGACGATCACTTTTTCGCGATCCAATCCCATCTCTTTACTGACCGCATCCTGCACCCATTCCGGAGCCTGAATAGGTCCCCAGATTTCGAGCTTATCGTCCTGATAATGAGCCGTACAGTTCAGAGGTTCCATGCAGGCGTGGTACTGATAGGGCGTTTCGTACACCACATCCAGTTTCTTCGGAGCCTGAGCGATGATGGCTGACGCGTCGCCCTGCTGCTTGAACGAAAGCCCTTCCTGCGTTTGTAGCGCCTGCTTCTGGCGGGTAAAAATCTCGTCGGTGCTCAGGTGTTCGAATCCGCTATCGTCCCAGGTTACCTTCAAGGCTTTCTTTCCTTCCAAAGCTGCCCAGGTTGAGGTAGCCACCACCGCAACGCCCTCACGGTAGGTGTTAAAAACCAGCATTTTGGTCTTGAACACGTGTTTGACACCGGGAATTTTGCGGGTGGTTGTGTCGTCGAAACTCTTGACTTTACCACGAAGGCGGGGGTTCCGCTCCACGGCAGCATACAACATACCCGGAAGCGTTTTGTCCAGCCCAAACGTGGCCGTACCATTGGTTTTTAATTTGGTATCCAGTCGACGGAGCGGCTTGCCAACGAGCTTGTAGTCGGATCGCTTTTTCAGGACGACGTTTTTGGGCGTTTCCAGCTTCATGGCGTCTGCCACCAGCTCCCCGTAGTGAAGTCGCTTCGCCGTTGGCCGGTGAATAACCTGTCCCGATGCGGCATAACAGTCGGCGGTAGGCACGTTCCATCTGGCCGCAGCTGCCCCAATCAGCATCTGGCGGGCCGTGGCTCCCAGCGTCAGTAAGTTTTTATACGAGCCCCGTACCGTCGAACTGCCCCCGGTGACCTGGCTACCGTATTTTTTGTTGTCGCCTTTGGCAAAAACGATATTCACTTTATCCAGGTCAACTTCAAGCTCTTCCGCAATCATTTGGGGAATGGCCTGATAAACACCCTGCCCCATTTCGGCCCGGTGAGAGAAGATAGTGACCTGGCCGGACGGTTCGATATGAACCCAGGCATTCATCTCAACCCCGAAACGATCGGCTTCGGCGGCTTTGATGATTTCGGCTTCTTCCGCACTGGCGGGGATATAAAAACCCAGTGACAGCGCCAGACCGGTCAGGCCCGAAGCTTTCAGGAAATTGCGTCTGGATACGGGTTGTGTGTCCATCGTGTTGTTTGCCGAAGGCGATTAAGGTTTAGGGGCGTAGGCGCCTGTTTTGAGCCAGGTCGTCCAGGCTTTTTTAAATTCAGCGTGACTCATCGGGGGCAGTGTGCGCCCTTCGCCGGGATTCCAGCCCGCCAGAACCAACCCATCGTCGGCGTGTTCCAGCAGTTTTTCCATGTTCTTATTCCCGTTTTGCCGGGGATCAACCAGTTGTTTAGCCAGTTGATGGGCCGTCCGCCCCTGAAAAACCATGCGCATGGTGGCAGGCGGTAAATGCCAGTCCGGGTTGCCCGGTGGGGTGTGCAGACCCGGCGTGTTGGTCGGCTGGTGGCAGTTAGCGCATTTCATGGCATAGATACCCTTTCCGTCCGTACCCCGTTGGGGACCCATCGTGTGCAGGTGATTGTCGTCGCCCTGCAAAGGAATATCACCCGACGGATGGCAGTTCATGCAGCGCGGACTCATCAACACGTTGTAGACGTTGGCGAACGCCTTGACCGAGGTTACGCTATCCCTCCGGACCGGATCTTTTTTGATGGATGCAACTCGTAGGGCCGTACTCGTCCGTATTGAACTGGCGCGATCGGTATCCGGGATGAATGTTGAGGCCATAATGCCTGTCACCGACAGCAGAATGGCTAGGATATAGATTGTTCGTAAGGGCATAGACTGACTGGCTTTCGTTTCAGCATGTGTTTGTCGATGTTGCGCTCAGCAACGTGCGTTGGTCTACTCATTTTTACCAACCTTCTGTTCGGCTCCGGCCGCTAGATGAATGGCTTTCCGAATGCGGGGATACGTACCACACCGGCAGATATTGCCGGCCATAGCTGCGTCAATATCCGCATCGGTCGGATTCGGATTCTCCCGCAGCAGCACCGCAGCCGACATGATCTGCCCGGAATGACAATAGCCACACTGGGGCACGTCGATTTGTTGCCAGGCCTGTTGCAGGGGGTGGTCGTTGTATTGAGAGAGCCCTTCGATGGTGACCACTTTCTGGCCGGCAGCGCGGCTTACTTTGGTGACGCACGACCGCACCGCTTCGCCGTTCAGGTGAACCGTGCAGGCCCCGCACTGGGCAACGCCACAACCGTACTTCGTTCCTTTCAGGCCCACCACGTCCCGGATGGCCCACAGCAGGGGCATTTGCGGATCGACATCAATCGATTGCTCGGTGCCATTGATTGTCAGCTTAATGTTTGCCATAGTAGTCATGAGTTATAAAGCCATCGGGTCATCGCTGTTCATACGATAACAACGTATGCGCACTGCCTGTTTATCTATTTCGCTCGATAAAGTTACTGATAGTAAGACAATTGGGTAGTGGTTGAGTTGCGCTTTTTACCACCGCAGGGTAGCCTTACACCAGTCGTGAAGAAACCCTTAGCCGCCTACCCGTTTTTGCAGGTGTGCCGGGTAGCGGTCGCCCTGTACCGGAATCTGGGCAAAGGCCGTATCAATCTGGTCAATGTCATCGGCGGACAGTTCGATAGCTACGGCTCCGATGTTTTCTTCCAGACGGTGCAGCTTGGTCGTGCCGGGAATTGGAACAATCCAAGGCTTCTGCGCCAGCAACCACGCCAGTGCCACCTGCGCCGGTGTTGCTTCTTTTTGCGTGGCCATGTCACCGAGCAGGTCTACCAATTTCTGGTTGGCTTTCCGGTTCTCTTCCGAAAAGCGGGGAACCACATTGCGGAAATCAGTCTTGTCGAATTGCGTGGTTTCGT
Source organism: Spirosoma lituiforme (assembly GCF_054776635.1). Classification (NCBI taxonomy): domain Bacteria; kingdom Pseudomonadati; phylum Bacteroidota; class Cytophagia; order Cytophagales; family Cytophagaceae; genus Spirosoma; species Spirosoma lituiforme. The sequence continues at coordinate 824,217 of NZ_BAAHBO010000002.1, read as the reverse complement.
CAATTTTTCCCGTCAGAAATCCTTTACCCAGCGGGCTGAACGGAACGAAACCAATGCCCAGCTCCGCTAACGTGGGCAGAATTTCGTTTTCGGGTTCGCGCCACCATAACGAGTATTCGCTTTGCAAGGCAGCCACTGGCTGAACGGCGTGCGCTTTCCGAATCGATTGTACACCTGCCTCGCTCATTCCGAAATACGTTACCTTACCTTCCTGGATAAGTTCCCTGACCGTTCCGGCAACGTCTTCGATGGGCACAGCCGGATCAACCCGGTGCTGGTAGAATAGATCAATCCGGTCGGTTCGTAGCCGCTTCAGGGCTTCTTCGGCTACCTGACGGATGCGTTCGGGACGGCTATCCAATCCTTTTGTGGAGTCACCCGCCTGAAAGCCAAACTTGGTGGCAATCACTACCTGATCGCGAAACGGTTGCAGCGCTTCACCCAACAATTCTTCGTTGGCAAACGGACCATAAGCCTCCGCTGTATCAAAGAACGTAACGCCTTTGTCGAATGCGGCACGCAGCAAGTTAATGGCCTTCTGCCTGTCGGTTGCCGGGCCATAGCCATAGCTCAAACCCATGCAGCCCAAACCAAGGGCGGACACGGTCAGACCGCTGTTTCCTAGTGTTCTTGTTTCCATTGACGTTGATTTAGTTGTTTGGCCGTCAGTTCGATCTTATTTCAATACGTTAATCGTACGCAACCATTGCTGCACGTTTGTTTCGGCGGTTTTGGCTTTATCTCCTTCAATAACCAGCAATTGACCATCCCGTTCCGAGCCGCCCCGCATGGTAAACCCGTCCAGTACGGTGCTGTTGGGGCACAATTCCTTTACCGTCTGGAACGTGCTTCCGATTCCATAGCCGCCGTTCGTATTAAACGGAATGACGGTTTTACCCCGGAGATCGTACTGACGCAGAAAGCTTTTCATGGGTGGGGGTAATTGCATGCCCCAGGTCGGGAAGCCAACGAATACAATGTCATATTGCTGAATGGTATCGATTTTTGTCGTCAACGGAGGCAGAAAACCGGTTTCATTTTCCTTCGCCACCTGATCTACGGTAGCCCGGTAGTTTTCGGGGTAGGGTTTCGCTAAGTCAAGAGCGACTAACTTCCCGCCTATGTGCTTGTGAATGATTTCCGCGATTGCTTTCGTGTTTTTCGTCCGCGACAAATACACGATCAACACCTTGCCCGATAAGGCATTGGCCGGCTTTACGACTGGTTCACCAACAGCCGGAACACGCTCCGTTTGGGAAGAACAGGCCCCGATCAACAGTAGGAATGCCAACAGGCTGTGCAGTATCATAGTGATCCGTTTCATTTACGTTATCAAAGGTGCGTACCCTTACCCTCGAAACTAGCTTATTCGGCATCGAATCACTTGACGGACGCCAGACTTCAGGGATGCCGAAAAGGGGATACCTGATTAATGCTTGATGACGTGCGTGTCCCGAACGCTGCTAAATGTCAGGGCCAGCATTTTCCAGGCATTCGCTTGTTTTTGGTAGACTTCCGTAACGGTAAATTCCGTCTTGGCCTCACTGCCCCGAACCATGGCTACCAGCGTAATCCGACTCCAGATGATAGCCGTATTGTTGCCAAACAGTTCCACCGCCGTATCGTGCACATCCGCGTTCTTGTACCAGATGCTTCCGGTTTTAATGATATCGAGTTCTTCGTCTTTTTTCCAGGTGCCACTCATGTGGACGAATTTTGCCTTATCGTCGAAAAGCTGGGCCAGTTTGTCCACATTCTTATCGGCCATCCACTGCCACTTTTGTTTGGAGAGATCAATAATTTCCTGCTGGGCTTTGGTGGGGGCTGGTGTCGAAGCATTGGCCTGATTCGTCTGCGCAAGCGATGCCTGTATGCCTATCAGGAAGAAACACAAACCGAGAATTGATGCTTTCATGTAACAATTGATTTTAACGAGTGAATGTCTGTTTATTAAGCCTAGTTTGTCGTGTTCACGACGATTTCTGGCGTAGTGACGCAACTAGTTTTCAACGGGTCTCATCAATCGGGAAAACGAGAGCTGTCCCATTTTCCAGTTACCGTTTTCCTTGATATATACTTCCGTCACCATAAATGGATTGGTCACCTCGTTTCCGCCCACGACGGCTACCAGGTCGATGTCACTGAGCAGGATGGCCGTATGACCAATCATGTTAAAGGTTGTGGCGTAGACTTTCGCTTGTTTGTACCAGATATTCCCGCTTTTGATGACCTCCAGTTCCCGGCTCTTGCCCCAGCTACCCCCCATGTGAACAAACATCGATTTTTCATCGAATAAGGTAGTCAGCTTGTCCACGTTTTTGTCGGCCATCCACTGCCATTTGTCTTTTGAGAGGTTGATGACTTCCTGTTCCGCGTTGGCGCTACCGGTCGTAGCTGCGCCTGCGTTTTGTGTTTGAGCGAAAGCCACCTGTATACCAGCCATCAGCAAGCACAAGGTGATAAGCGATAGTTTAATGGAGTTCAAGATAAAGGATTAGAAAATTGACTAATTAGATCTTACGTCATTCGCTGCGCCGACAGGGCCGTTGCGGCCATAGGCATGACGTGTTTTTGATCAGGCCCGCCTGTAGCCGTCGCGAAATGTTCACGAAGCAAGCTTGCGCTCGCCCAGCCATTTGACCATAGCCGGATCGCGGTGATCGAAGAACAGACTTGCCTTCGTGTCCAGGCCTTTTATGGCTTCCATGTCGTCAGCACTCAACTCAAAATCAAGGCTATTGACATTCTCTTCCATGCGCTCCTTCCGGACAGACTTGGGAATGGCCACGACGCCCCGTTGGGTCAGCCAGCGCAGCACCACCTGCGCAACAGATTTATTGTACTTCGCGCCGATCGAACGCAATACGTCATTGTGAAAGAGATCATTTTTCCCTTCCGCAAATGGTCCCCACGATTCGATTTGCACGTTGTTGTCGACCATGAATTGCTGCGTGTCGATCTGTTGATGAAACGGATGCGTTTCGACCTGGTTAACCGCCGGAGCAATTTCGTTGTGGATGATCAGGTCAATCAGCCGGTCGGGCTGGAAGTTGCTCACGCCGATGGCCCGTACCCGGCCTTCTTTGTAAAGGTCCTGCATGGCCCGCCATTCGCCATGTACATCGCCGAAAGGTTGGTGGATCAGGTACAAGTCCAGGTAATCGAGTTGCAGCTTTTTCAACGAAGCGTCGAACGCTTTCCTGGTTCCTTCATATCCATCCGACTGAATCCAAAGCTTGGTTGTGATGAATAATTCGTCTCTAGCTACACCACTTTTTTTGATAGCCTGCCCCACCGCTTCTTCGTTACCGTACGAAGCCGCCGTATCGATCAGCCGGTAGCCAGTGGCGATGGCATCCAGTACACTGCGTTCGCATTCGGCTGGATCGGGGACCTGGAAAACCCCAAATCCCAGGATGGGCATGGCCACCCCATTGTTCAAAACTACGTGTTGCATAGCTGTTTACGTTGATGATACAAAGGTCTGCTCATTTTCTGGCCTGCGTGGTATACAGATTACGGGTATTACTACCATTATTACTGATTCGCGCTTAGGCATCTGGTAGGGTAGTCAGAAAACGATAATTTTGAGACAATAACCAAGCGTGCTATGGATACCCTGCGACGATTCGAGACAATCAGTGAGTACAACGCCTTCAATAACAACGAAACCCGGCATCCGCTGGTCAGCGTCGTCGATCTGTCAAAGGCCGATCCCCGACAGGGCTCCCGGATGTATTTTGGGTTCTACACCATTTTTTTGAAAGAGGTCAGATGCGGGGATTTGGTGTATGGGCGGCATACGTATGATTACCAGGAGGGCACACTGGTGTTTATGGCACCGGGTCAGGTTGCCGGGGTGAACAGCAACGGGGAAACGTACCAGCCAAAAGGGTACGCGCTGGTCTTCCATCCCGATCTGATTCACGGAACGGCGCTGGGACGACATATTCAGGAGTATAGTTTTTTTGGTTACCAGTTCTACGAAGCGCTGCATTTATCGGGCCGGGAACGGCAGATCGTGCTGGACTGTTTTTCCAAGATCGAGTATGAACTGGAACACGCCATCGATAAGCACAGCAAACGACTGATCGTATCCACGATCGAGTTATTTCTGGGGTATTGCACCCGGTTTTACGATCGGCAATTCATTACTCGGGAAACGGCCCACAAAGGCATCCTGGAGCGGTTCGAGACGTTGTTGAACACCTATTTTCAGGCCGATAAACCGCAGACGTTGGGGCTGCCGACCGTTACCTACTGCGCGGGTGAATTGAATTTATCAGCCAATTATTTCGGGGATCTGATCAAAAAAGAAACGGGCAAAACCGCGCAGGAATACATCCAGGCGAAAGTAATCGAACTGGCCAAAGAACAAATAGTCGATCAGAACAAAACCGTGAGTCAGATAGCCTACGACCTGGGCTTCAAGTACCCCCAGCATTTCAACCGCTTATTCAAACAGCGCGTTGGGCAGTCCCCCAATGAATACCGTCGAACCGCCGATGTGGTCTAGCAATCATTTCTCATTGAGCCGAATAAAGCCAGTGGTGGCGCTATTTGACCCCATGATGAATGGTGTTTATGCTTACCGCCCGGTGCTGAATCCATTTACTTCGGTTACTCCGCGTAACACGCCAATACGGTATGGTAAAAGATGTCTGTTGTGAAGGCATGGGTGATTGAGAAAGCAAGGCCCAGGATTATTATTATCATAGCACTCGGATTTTACTAATTTGTTGATCCGTTTGGCCAACACGTCGAAGGTATGCCTCTGCCTCTGAGACGGGGGGCGCTTTCGATTTGTCGATTTGTCAGGCCATTGTATACGACTAAAACAAAACTATATTCATGTAATCATATATCGAAAAACGGTACTACCTTTGAGGTACTGACAGTCCTCGCGCTTATCAGTACCTTTTCGCCTGGTTGCCTAATTAGGACAACTCCTCCGGACGGACCGCGCCTGCCGGACGTAGAGAGTGAGTTTATCCAGGTTCCCATGACATTCATCTCCGATGAAGCCTCGGCTTCTTTGAGTCAATTAGCCACTTTTCTAGCCGCTCGACGCGATGCCCTGCTTAACAACTGGCGGACAGCTTGCGACGCAGAGCCCGCCCTGAAGATCGTTGTCAACTTAAGCCGCGAAGAATTTAATAACAAAGTTCCTTTCATGCTTAATATGCTCCAGCAGCGATTGCGGGGCCAGAACGAAGAAGTCAACGTAGCTCTTTTAGCCGCCGAGCATGGTCTCCATCGTTGGCAAAAGGGCTATGCGCTGGCCGAATTGTCGATGGAAATGCTGCACTTAAGCCAACTTCTACTGGCTGAGCTGCGCTCGTTTTGGCAAGCCTACCCCACCACCGACAGCACGGTCATGCCACTGGCTTATGAGCACCTTTTTCGGTTTACCAATCAAATCAATACCGGTAGTGTTGAGCAGTATGCCGACCTGCTGCGCACCAATGCATTTAACCGGGTCGAAGCTTTAGAGAAGGCATTGGCTGAACTAAGTGCGGTTGGTCAGCAACGCGCGGAGTTGCTGCGCCATTCCTCGCACGACCTGCGGGGTAGTTTTGGGGCTATCCAGGGTGCGGCTTCCTTACTGGAACTGGTGATGGACTCTGAACAGGAACGTAAACAGATGCTGGACATGCTATTGCGTAACCTGACCAGTTGTCGATCGCTGATCACTCAGTTAATGGATTTATCCCGGCTGGAAGCGGGGCAGGAAGCGCTCAATATTCAGCCCCTTGATGCGAGCCAGTTACTGATGAACCTGGTGGAAAGTTACCAGCCTCTGGCCAACGAGCGAGGGCTTTTACTTAAAGCGGATGGTCCGGCCAGCTTGCCGGTTGAGTGTGATCCGGTTCAGCTTCAGCGGATCATTCAAAACCTGATACTCAACGCCATCAAGCATACCCCGACCGGATTTGTATCGGTCTCCTGGAGCCGGGAGACCGATTATCGATGGATCGTCAGTGTACAGGATTCCGGGCCGGGCTTACCCACGGCTACGAAGGTCGGTTCATTAGTTCAACAATTAATGCCCTCTCCTGAATCAACGGCGGCCTTTGGACTAGCGAATGCCCAGGCCGATGCACAGCAGGCGGAGATAACACAAGCATCCCGCTCGGCTTTTGCCCACAAAGGGGAGGGTATTGGTTTATCCATCGTTAAGGGTTTGTGTGAACTGCTACGAGCGCAGCTGGAGGTCGAAAGCAAGCCAGGCGAAGGTACTCTCTTTCGGATACGGTTAGCCACCCACTGGCAACCTTAACGGCGGGCAACGCGTCGGGTATGTACGTTGCCGCTATACCCGACGCGTTGCGCTGGCTATCGGTAGGAAACGATTTGCGATAAGTCAGGCCCTCGTCCGAAAACTGTTGGTGGTCGAGACACCCGGCTTGGTCGCTGACATATGCACCGATAAGATGGACTCGCTGACCATCAATGTCCTGATATTCACTTATTACTTTCTTTCCAGAAACTGCTTGACTAAGCGCGCCAGCTGCTCAATTTTTGCCTCCTGCTGTTGGTTGATTGTGGCCTGTTCGCTGGCCTTTTTTTCCAACTCAATGCTATACAAGGTCAGTTCTTCCACTTTCTCCAGCAGCAGCGCATTCAGTTTCACCAGCTCAACGCCGTCTTTGGCGACCTGATCTGCGGAGGGAATACCCGGCAAATGACTGTTTTGCTTAATAAAACGCGCCACCGAGTCTAACGAGCGCAGCCTGTAGCCTGGGCTAAACACCTTGTCACTCCACTCCGAAATGTTGTTGATCCGTAACCGATACCGGGCTTTGACGACATCGCCAACCCCATTGACAGTCAGGAACTGGTCCGTGGCCAGCGTAGTTGGACTTTGGCTGGTCAATTGTTCCAGGCGTACGCCCGAGGCATCAGCCTGTTCACTCCGTACATGCAGCCGGGCGGTTGGCGCCGAGGTGCCAATGCCCACGTTTACCCCGTTTCCCAGAATCATGGAGTTACTGCTGGCCACCCGGCTATGGGAGCCAATGGCGATCCCATTGAAGATGCCTTCATCAGCCTGGCTGTTATACCCCATTAGTACGTTGTCGTCACTGGTGGTGATGGCCGTCCCTGACGCGGGCCCAATGATGATGTTGTGACTACCGGTGGTTACGTTATAACCCGCTTGATAACCTAAAAACGTGTTACTCCCTCCTGTCGTGTTCAGGAAACCCGCCCGATAACCGACAAAACTGTTGCTGCTGCCCGTCGTATTGTTCTCGCCCGCATAATCGCCCATAAAGGTATTTGACGAGCCGATCGTGTTCGAGAAACCCGCTCCATAGCCCATAAAGGTGTTCGACGAGCCTGTGGTGTTATAATAACCTGCCGAGGCACCCATGAAGCTGTTTTCACGACTCGTGGTATTGGAGTATCCTGCCTGATGGCCCATGAAACTATTCGACGAGCCCGTGGTGTTGGTGTAGCCCGCCTGGTAACCCATAAAACTATTTTGCTGACCCGTTGTGTTGAAGTAGCCGGTTTGCGTACCGATAAAGCTATTCTGATTACCCGTCGTGTTCTGGTAGCCTGATTGCTGACCAACGAAGCTGTTACCACCGCCAGTCGTGGTATTCAATCCGGCCTGACTGCCTATAAAGCTATTACCCGTACCATAGGTGTTCTGGTAGCCTGCGTAATTGCCTATAAAGGTGTTATTGCTACCGATGGTGTTGGCATGGCCTGCGTAAGTGCCCACGAATGAATTAAGTGACCCACTCGTGTTCTGATAACCGGCTTTACTACCCACAAAGACATTCTCCGATACGCTATTGTTGTAGCCCGCCGAATCGCCCAGCGCCACATTAAAGCTGCCCTTCACATTGACTTTACTAGCAGCTGATCCCACGGCCACATTGCCGGATCCGGTCATGGTGTTAAATCCAGCATAGTTGCCGAAAAAACTGTTCTGAGAACCCGTTGTACTATAAGTACCTGCCTGGGGTCCGACGAGGGTATTGAAGGAACCTGGTGAGTCGGCGTTGGCCGTAGTAGCGGTATAATTTGTGGGAGTCTGCGCCTGGAGCGCTCCCCCCGTCGCCAGACAGGCAACTAGCGTAAAGATGTGTTTCATAATAGGACTAAGGTTAGTGAGCATCTACAACTGTTTTGTCAGTAATAATGGGCTTGGCAACGACAAGTCGATTTGCTGCTTTTGGTTGGATAAGCAGCGTGTCGACCACTTGGCATGGCGAGCCGGTTCCCTGTATTCACTTAATAGGAAATGAGGAGTAAAGGTGAGTCAGGAACTAGGTAATTGATAAAAAATAAGGCTTACCTTTTTGAACAGCCGTCGATCAATAGCGGGCACACGCTTTCGCCGTTCAGTTTGTCGACCATGAACCGGTAGGGGCGTGGCTGCTGATGGTTGAATGAATTGGGCGTGGGCCTGATCCTGTAGTCCTGTCAGACGCGCAGATTCGCTTTACCCGAATGCCTAAATATATACCCGTCTACTACGCACAAATGCAGTAGTAAAACACAAAAAGCCCATTTTCAGGGCTTTAGATGCTACTCGGCAGTGTAACAGGAAAATAGTAGTCAGGGCGGTTACTTTCCGATACAGAACTTGCTGAAAATTGACTCCAGTAAATCATCTGTTGTTATCTCACCGGTAAGTTCTCCTAAATGTTGTAAGGCAACACGCAAATCCATAGCCAGCCAGTCCGGCGTGACCCCGGAGTCTAGTCCGATAATGGCGTGGGCAAGAGCATTGTCCGTACCAATGAGGTGGTTGTAATGACGCGCGTTTGTGACAACGGCACTGCCCGTTTGTACCGCGGCATCCGTGCGAACACGAGCCGAGAGCGCGGCTTTCAAGTCGTCCAGATTCGTTTGTTTTGCTGCCGAAATCCAGATGACCTGTTCCCTGTTGAGGATATGGGCCAGGGATTCATGGTTGGCGTCTGTCATCAAATCGGCCTTATTACCGACCAGTAAATACGGTTTTCCCGATTGATGTAATTCATGAATAACCTCGTCCAGATCATCGGTACTAATGGCAGGGCCATCGAACAGATAAATGACAAGGGAGGCATCCCGCATTTTTTGCTGCGTGCGTTCAATGCCAATGGCTTCGATCTGGTCGGTGGCCTGGCGCAACCCGGCAGTGTCGATCAACCGAAAGCGGATGCCGTCCAAAAATAACTCGTCTTCAATGACATCGCGGGTGGTACCGGGAATATCGGAAACGATTGCTTTCTCTTCATTCAATAAAGCGTTGAGCAAGGTGGATTTTCCGGCGTTGGGTTTGCCGACGATGACCGTCGGGACACCGTTCTTGATCGCGTTACCCGTTGAAAAGGAGTCGATCAGGGGATGGAGTACACGGCGTATGTCGAGCATCAACTGGCGAAGTTTGTCGCGGTGAGCGAATTCAACATCCTCCTCGCCGAAGTCCAGTTCCAGTTCCACCAGAGCGACAAAGTCAATGAGCTGCTGCCGAAGATTTTTTAGTTGCCGGGAAAAACCACCGCGCAGTTGGTTCAGGGCTGCCCGATGGCTGGCGTCCGAGTCAGAAGCAATCAGATCAGCTACAGCTTCCGCCTGAACCAGGTCGAACTGGCCGTTCAGAAATGCCCGCTGGGTAAACTCGCCCGGCCGCGCCAGTCGAACGCCTTCCTGCATGAGTCGACGCAGGATTTGCTGAATAATGAACTCCGATCCGTGGCAGGAAATTTCCACAACGTCTTCTTTCGTAAACGACTTGGGGGCCCTGAAAACTGTGACCAGCACTTCATCAATAAGGCCGCCGGTTTCGGTGCGAAGAGTGCCAAAATGGGCGGTATGACTGGCCTGTTTTGTCAGGTCTTTTCCCTTAAACAGGCGATTGGTTAACGCAATGGCGCCTTCGCCCGATACGCGCAAAACGGCAATGGCACCGATGCCTGGCGCAGTAGCGAGCGCAGCGATGGGTTCTAATTGATACAAATCTGTAGGTATTTCGGTTTATTGTTTGCCGGTTTTGGTTTGGCATACCGGGTACTGAATGCCATAAACCGAATGCGCAAAACTATAACTTGGTCGGAAAAATGGGTAATCGGCTTAGTAGGCCAGCTAACCGTTTTTCGACGGGTGCGTTGGGAATACCAAGCCAATCGGCGTACTGGTCGCCCAGGAAGAAACGCATTTCACCGGCTGCCAGGTTCCGGATGGTCTCGGAACCGGCTGAGTTTGCCTTGCCGGTACTTGATAGCCCGGTAGCTGCCGATGAGGACTGGGCTGCCCCAATGCCTGCCGCTACAGCGTTCAATAGGGAGCGTGTCAGGCCAACTCCCGCTTCGGAAGGCGCAAACTGCCGACGGGCAATTGCGTTGCCCAGGTTATAGGCTTCGCGCAGGTTCTGGGGCATGAGTTCCTCCGCCACACCATTGAAATAACCGACCACGTTGATGTGGTGCAGGTAATCTTCTTCTTCCTGCTCGGTCATGGTGATGTTTAATTTACGCAGTCCCAACAGCACGATGTACGAAAACGCCAGGTTGGTTCCGGCCATATCCTCCTGATTGACCGGGTATCCCCAGGCCATATCCCAACGTTTCGAGTGCAGGGAAAACCACCGGGCACCGGCGTGAATCAGCCGAATTTTCTGGGTCCGGCTAATGGCTTTCTGCGACGCCCATTCTTTAGGGTTATTGACCCCAAATACCCATTCGCCGGTTTCCTGCAATCGGCGCGTGGTATCGTTCTTGATCCGTTCGGTCAGCCAAAGAACCTGCGCTCCGTTAGCTCCGAGGTAAGAAAACGGCAGTGAAAAGAAGCCCAGGGTCAGCCCGATTGGTTGCGCGTGTTTCCTGAAAAACGCCATCCCCCGCTTCATCCGATCAGCGTCCGCCCAATCGGGCATCTGGGCATGATCCGCAAAAAAAGCCTGGATTGCCGGATGTTGCGTTACCAGCGAGAAGTCATTGGTGTCGGCCAGCCACTGCATCAGCGATCGCAAACCAGGGGCCGCTTCGGTATCAACAACGGCGGCAATAACGGCATCGGCAGCCGGGTCGCCCTGCTGTCGGTAGTGATCCAATAATGTATCGGTAAAAGAGCGGGAAGGCTTTATGAGCGTCGGCATCGTATAACTGGTAATTCAGACGGGTAACGATGCGTGGACGGAATTGGTTTGAGGAAGCCAGCCCAGCCTAGAGGGTAATCTGCAGCCCATCATACCCCAGTCGCATATGAGGGGGCAATTCGTGCTCTACTTCCCGATGCAGGCCCAGTTTGTGGCTGATATGAACAAAGTAAACACGGTCGGCATCAACGCGGTTGGCGAGTGCAACGGCCTGATCCAGTGTGAAATGCGAAATGTGAGGCTCGCGCTGGAGCGCATCAAGTACCAGAACTTTTGTGCCGTATACTTTTTTCAATTCCTCATCAGAAATGTAATTTAAATCTGTGAGGTAGGTGAAATCGCCAACGCGGAAACCATAAACGGGGAGCCTGTGGTGCATCACTTCGATGGGCGTGAATGGGATACCCAGCACATCGAATGGCTCATTGAATATGTCGTTCAGCTGAACGCTGGGCGTGCCGGGGTACTTCTTCTCGGCGAAGACATAGGCGAATTCGCGCTGCAACTGCGCCAGAACGGAAGGCCGGCCATAGACCGGAATGTCTTTGCCGGACCGAAAATTATAGGCTCTGATTTCATCCAGACCGGCCGTGTGGTCTTTGTGTTCGTGCGTGAACAGTACCGCGTCGAGCTGTTGTAGATTAAGGCGAAGAACCTGCTGACGAAAATCAGGGCCGGTATCGATAACAAAACTTCGCCCGTCTATTGCCAGGTGAACGGACGTGCGAAGTCGCTTATCCCGAAAGTCGACCGAACGGCATACCTCGCAGGTACAGCCAATAAGCGGCACTCCCGACGAAGTTCCTGTACCGAGCAGTGTGATGAGCATAAAGAGCGAAAGAGTGAAAGAACGAAAGAGTGAGAGTAAATGCGCCAGCCACTCCGCTTCGGCGGTCCGATTTCACTCTTTCATTCTTTCGCTCTTTTTATTTATCCGTCAGTTGATTAACGACTTCCACCAGGCGGTCGAAGTTGAGAGGTTTTACCAATACGTCGTTGAAACCGGCGGTTTTGAATTCTTCTTCCGTGTAATTTTTGGCATTACCGGTGATCGCCACGATGGGGACACTGGCTTTTTCTTTTTCGGGGAGTGCCCTAACCCGCCGAACGCATTCCATTCCGTCCATGAGCGGCATATTGATATCCAGGAGGAGAATACTGAAATCTTCTTTTTCCAGAATTTGCAGCACTTGTTCTCCGTTTTTTACGGCGGTGATGTCGTAATTCTGAAACTCAAGAATTTTGCGGGCCAGATTCTGGATAACGGAGCTATCTTCGGCAATCAGGACGCGTTTGGAAGCTGACATAGGGCTTAAGAGATCGTGATTCATTATACTGTGGTGAAATTATAGAGTTAAATCGGCAAACGCAAAAAGGGTTTGGCTTCCACTCGCACCAAAATCGTCTTTTTATTAAATCGGCGTGCCCTATGTGCCTTGACTGCCAGTGAGGTAACAAACCACGCGTTGTTATTTGCCCGAATTATAGAATTTTTTCCATGACCATAAACGCCAGTGGCTGTTTTTTGAGGCCAAACCGCGGATCGTCGGGGAAGGGTTGCGTGTGGCCGGTTGGCTGGTAGCCGCGTCGTTCGTACCAGGCAATCAACTCATGCCGCACCGTAATGACGGTCATGGTAACCGCCCGGCATCTTCTGTCAACCGCAAGTTGTTCGGCCGCCGAAAGCAACTGTTTACCAATGCCATTGGTCTGCGCATCGGGCGAAACGGTTAACATGCCCAGGTAAAGATCATCCCCTTTTGTTTCCAGGTGAACACAGCCCAGCAGATGACCCGCATCCTGGTATGTCAGGATCAGGGTATTTGGCTTCTGAAACAGCTCCCGTAACGACGTTTCGTCGATCCGGTTACCACCCAGTAAATCCGCTTCGGTAGTCCATCCTTTGCGTGAGCTGTCGCCCCGGTAGGCGCTGTTGACTAAACTGACCAAAGCCGGTATATCTTGTTCGGTGGCGGTCGATATGGAGTTGTGATTCGTGTTTGTCACGGTTTATGGTTTTGCGAAAAGTGTGGGTGAACTATGACTACCGGGGTATCTCCTGAAAGTCAAGTTCTTGGATCAGGGCCGGATTTTCGGGCGTCAGGGTGAAAAAGACGTCAATGCTGGCCTTGTCGCCTTCCAGCAGAAAATGGCCGCGTAACTGATTTTCGGGAATCAATTCGCCAATGCGCTTGATAGATCCGGCTTTAGCGTACAACTCCTGCACCATTTTTCGGCGTAAAACCACTGACTGATCGGGAAAGAAGTTCTCCGCAAAAATGCCGCTTTGCTCGGCGTTTTCCCAGTCGGGCAGTAATTTGATCAGGTCGGCTTTGCGCTGGGCCAGTATGCCGGATACGGGGAGCTGGCGGGGCTGAAGCTTGCCAATGGCCAGTAGCGTATCGAGTACCGCCGAATTAACGGAACCCAGACCCGCGTAGGTCAGATTGCCGTACGCAATGACGCCAATGCCGTAATCGGGCAAAATGCGCCACTGGCTGCCGAAACCCGGCAGACCACCACTGTGCCCAACGCCCACCCGACCAACGCAATTCTTGCTCCAACCGAGCCCGTAACCATAGCCGCTGGTGACGGGACAGGGTTGCCCGGCCGAATTTTTAACCTGGGCAAACAAATCCGAGAACGTCCAGGGTTGCTGCATTTCGCGGACCGAACTCCGTTTTACGGGCCCATTGTCAATGGCATTGCTGGGTGGCCAGGCGGCCTGATGCAGGGCTACGTACTGGCTGAAATCGTCGATGGACGTAATAAGGCCGCCCATTGCGCCGTACGATCCATCGTGTAGCAGCGGTTCTTCCAGCCATTGCCCGGAACCCGAACCGGTTTCCTGCCAACGGTAGCCCAACGCCAGCTTATCGGCCGGAACGCGGCTGTATTCCCACTGTGTATTGTTCATGCCGAGTGGTTTCAGAATGGCGTCAGTAATGTATTGCTGGTACGGCTTTTTCGCGACAATGGTAATGATGTGCCCGAGCATGGCAAAACCGAGATTGCTGTATTCGTAGGCTACGCCCGGCACGTTGGCATTCGAGATGCCGCCTTTAATGAGGTTCAGTAAATCAGCGTCGGAGTCGGCTAACTGACGGTCACCCCAGGGGTTATCTTCGGGGAAACCGGCCGAGTGCGTCATCAGGTGCCGGATGGTGATGAGGGGGGCATCGGCGGTCAGGTATTTGTGCGATTTGAGTTCGGGAATATACCGTTCAGCCGGATCATCGAGTCGAAGTTTACCTTCGTCGCGGAGTTTCAGGATCGCCATCGCTGTCAGGCTCTTGGTCATCGACGCAATTCGAAACAGGGATTTAGCGGTAGCGGGCGTTTTGGTCGCGATGTTTGTGTAGCCGATGCCGCCCGAATAAACCAGTTTCCCGTCGACCACGATACCGAAGGCTAACCCAGGCATATGGCGCTTTTCGGCAACGTCCCGGTATAGTTTTTCAACGATTGGAAACGCTGCGCTTAATTTCTTTAACCGGTCCGCGTCAGTAAAAACGGGAGGTTGGTAGGAAGCTACATGAGCTGTAGAGCGACCCGGCATTAACGGCTGAGCCAACGCCGATGACACCAGCAGCAGGGCAGGGAAAATTAGTTTCATGGAGTGAGGAAAGCTAAAAACCGGTTATGGGTGCTAACATACTGAATAATGCGAAAAACCATACCGGAGAGCATGGTCGTTCGCCTAAATAAGCCGTTCCAAGTGCTTGAACAAAGGCCGTTATAAATGATCGAGCGGATCATATGGTTGCCACTCCATATAATCCACTCGATAAACAGGGATTGATGTGTTTACTCGGACAAAATCACTTTCCGGGTGATGCGCTGAGTACCCTGAATCAGCGTGAGTACGTAATAGCCCCGGCTTAGCGAAGCTACGGGTAGTTTTAACAGGTTCTCGCCCGCTACTACCTGATGTCTGGCCTCAATGACCGGCAGCGCGGCTAGCGATACCAATTGCAGACTCACTTCACCAGCCATCTCGGCTATGTACCGAATGCTTACCTCGTCGCGGGCGGGTACTGGGTAGATGTGTACCGGCGAAAAGTCGCTTGTTTCCTGGCTGGCCAGCCGCGCACCATTGGTGCCCGTTAAGCGGGCACCGGCCCAGTCGGCGTGGTCACAGTTCACGTTATCACCCCCGTTCGTGACGACCAGTTTCAGGGTTTGCTTGCCTGACACGTTCAGGTCAACGGATTTGGTTGTCGATGAGGGGGTCATCGTACCACTGTCATAAACCAGTGCATTATCGACGTAGATCTGGAAGTTTACCGTTCCGCAGCCCGCATTGGTCATCTCGTCGTCTATACCCATATCTGTCAGGAAATGAGCATACTGGCCGTTCAGGTTATAGGTGATTTCGGAGGGGGCGTGTACACCCAGCCCTTTGGCGTACGTCACGCCGTTGAGCGTAATGGTTCGGCCATCGCTGGCACCTGATTCGCCATTGCTGCGGTCTTTCTCAACAGGGCCGTGGCCGTTCGACGATGTTGTCCAGTTCAGGTCCGATAGAAATACGCCCGTGCCCGTTGAGGGTGTCGTGGTGGTGGGGGTAGCCGGGTACAGGTAGCTTTGTGGAATTACCTGTTGCCCCTGGCCCGTGTAAGCCCACAGCAGTTTGGCAACAGCCCCGGCACCGCCATCGTAGTGCTCCATCTGGATCGTGTAACGTTGCCCCGCCGTCAGGTTTATGGCGTTTCCGTCGTTGTTTGTTGGTGCGTGACCAGTCCAGTTATTAATCAGCATGACACCATTTACCCAAAGCCGGACCCCATCGTCTGAGGTTGTCGTGAAGACGTAGCTGCCCGTGACGGGTGCCTGCACTTGCCCGGTCCAGCGAACGGAGAAGTTATCGGAATTGATGCCGGATGCCGGCGAACCCGTTCCCCAATCGAAATTGATGGTTGCGTCGGTGCGGGTCAGTACGATTGGCGCAGCGAGGTTGGCGTTGTTATAGTACTCGCCCAGAAGGCCGGTACCACTTCCTGCCGTCGGGGTAGTGGGTGTCGTCGGTGTGGTAGTGGTGGTAGGAATTCGGTAAAAGGCTGATGTTGGAATGGTCTGCTTACTGATGCCCGGCCCTTCGTAACTAACCACGAAGCTTTGACCACCACCGCCCTGAATAAACGGCAGCGTCAGCGCGTGTTTTCCGGCTTTCAGTCCGATGGTACCCGACTTCTCTATGGTTCCATGCAGGCCGTCATTGTTAACGACTTCGGTCGCGCCAATGAGCAGCTTACTCCCGTCATCGGAAGTCGTATAGAACGTATACGTTCCATCGGTGGGTACGCTAACGTAGCCTTTGTACCGAATACCGAACTGTTCATCCCGGTTGCGAACGGACAAATCGACGTTGGAAACTGTGCCTGTTTTCGTGGGGTTGAGGGAGCCAAAATCAGGAATGTTGCTCCAGGACCCTTCGTAATACTGGTAATCAAGACCCGATACGGCATTGCCCGGATTTTCGGGGTCGCGCAGCGAAACGGTAGGCGGGGGCGTTGCGTTGATTTCTTTCATCAACACCGCCGATGTAAACGCCTGCAACGTTATCTGGTTGGTGTACTGGGTGTTTTTAGCATCCCGATACGAGCCGCTCAGCGATGTCGTTTGTGGCTGGGATGTGGCGTTATACACCAGTTTTATATAATCGTCGGGGTTGAGGCTGGAGAGGGTTGCCTCTTTCAGCCGGATGTTGTCAACCCAGGCTGTTTGGCCATCGCCGGTCACCTGAAACACCAGAATAGCGTTCGACTCGTCTGCTGTAGCGGTAAAAACAGCTTCGTACTGCTGGCGGGACGTCCCCATCAACTGAACGCTGCGGGGGGCCAGGTCGCTGTAACTACCCGATAACTGGCGCGGGTACAGTTCGATGCGCTTGTTGCTTCCGGTGGCGATTCCGTCGAACAGCAACTGATATGATTTGCCACGGGTAACGGCACCAATGCTTACCGTAGCGAGTAAATAGGAGTTGGCCTGATTGTTGGAAAACGATAGCTGAAGTGACCCGCCGTCGAGCCGGTTCGCGTTGTCCCAGTCGGCCCGGCCATTGCCGTTTGGCGACCATACACTCCAGCCCTGCGTATTGCTGTTGAACGAATTGTCGAGCAGGCTGGCCCCCGTCTGGCTGACGACCTGGCTTTTGTAGGTAACCGGGCTGTTGGACGAGTGGGTATCTTTGTTGTACATCCCCTGCCAGGTCGTCAGGGTATTGTCCGAGCCGGTTATGCCCGAGCCCGGATTATAGACCGTGCGGATCTTGAACAGGTCTTCGAAGGGGCGGATGTAATAGTTGTAGTCGAATTGTCCGTAGCTCGCCAGGTCGTTGGCATTTGATTCATAAGCCGCTACAATCTGGTTGGGTAATTTGCTGAACAGTATGTTATTCTGAACCACATTGTTTCGCACAGCACAGGCACCATTGTAGGCAAGCTTGAGTTGTTCCTCCGTGTTGTTGAAACTGGTGTTTCCGTTGACGGTTATGCTGGACACCCCCCGGAGAAAAATCCCCATTCCGCGTGACCCAAACGAGGTGTTATTCGCCACTTCGACATTCTGCGAGCAGTCGTCGAGGAAGATTCCGTTGGCCCCCGAATAAGCGCCACCCGGTGTTCCTTCCGGTGCGCCGATACCGCTGTAAACGATGTTCGAGATGATGTGCAGATCGCCTACGTTGCTGCGCGCCCCGTTCCAGGAATAAATGCCGCCCCCGTCGCTTTTGGTCAGGCAGAAGTTCGATACCTGGTTGTACCGGACGGTTGCGTTCGTGACGACGGCGATCCCGTTGTAGCCAATGTTGTCGACGACGTTATTTTCGATCAGGGTATTGGCTGTACACAGCGCCTGTAGCGCCGAATAAGTACCATCGCCACTTTTTCCCCGTCCCGGAATCAGGCCAATGCGACGGATGGTGTTTCCCCGAAACGTAAAATTCTGGTAGGGACCAATGTAGAATCCGCTGCTATTGGCGTCTTCGAACAGGTTATTTTCCGCCACTACGTTGTTACCCGAACCAATGATTGTAATCCCGTCTTCGCCCGAGTTGGTAATGTCGTTGCCCGAAATGACAAACGTAGAGCCGCCGTTAATGGCCAGACCTGTACTTAGCGTTTCCGTGATTTTGACATTTCGAACGGTGATGCCCGATACATTCGTCAGATTGATCGCTTCGTTGAACGCCGTAGCAGTGATGAGCTGGTTGTTGGGGTTGTTCTGATTGTCGAACAAACGAATCTTTTTGCTGGATGGGTCATAATACCACTCGCCAACCTGATCCAGCGTAGCCGGGTGATTCTGGATGAAAAAGCCCCATCCGTCGGCCAGGTCGTAACTGCTCGAATTATTTAACGAAAGTGTGTTTCCGTTCTGCTGGGTAATGGTGGCCCTGTCCAGAATCCATTGCGTAGGCCGCAACACCGCTTCCCCGCCTGTCCAGTTCTGCGACAGGCTCTGCTGGCTGGTTAACTGGCTTTTGCCGCTGTGCGACTGAACGGTCAGGTACCCTTTGTTGGCATCGCTGAGGTTGGGGTAGCGCCCCAGTGGCAGAACGGAACTGTTGCGATACAGACCGGTTACCCGGCTTCCGCACGAAGGGCAATCGGCCTGCCAAACGTTATTACCTATATTATTCCAGCCGTTTACCGGAACCGATCCGGCAAGAATGGGCTTGTTTCCTGATCCATAGGCGTCAACGACAATGGGACTGCCTGACGTACCCGACTGCCGGATGGCCAATGTACCCCGAAAGGTGTCGCCCCGTCGAAACAGAATAGCGTCGCCCGGTTGAAGGGATAAGCTGTTGATCTTGGCAATGGTCTGAAACGGAGAACCATCGGATCGGCCATTGTTGGCGTCGTTTCCTGAATTGGCCACGTAATACGTGGTTTGAGCTAGGGCAAACGGCCCGTTTGCGCACAAGAGTACCAAAGAGAAGGCACAGAGGGCAAACAGTCGGCCTGTCTGGCCGTGTTTCCAGCTAGAAAAGTAAAGCATGTAGGCGTAAGTATAGGTAGATACAGAAGTTACTGCGTGTAAGTCGACCCGTTATTTGTCTCTTTCACACTGGAAAGATAAGACCAAAAATTTATTTATTAAACGGTATATACAGTAAAACAATAGAGAGTGCAACTAATTCTGGAATAAATCAGGTAGACTTAGTTATTGGCTGATTTGTAAGCAGATGGATTCTGATTTTATGCGCAAAGGCTTCTGGTAGAAAACGCTGATACCTTATCGGGATGCATCAGAATTTTCCACCAGAAGCCTTTGCGTTAAGCCTTTTGGCATTGTTTCGGGAATACGGTAAAGTTACTTACCTGTTACCGATTTATACGAGTTTTCTGGTCGCCCTGCAACGCTTCGAGGGCGGCTGCCAGATAAACCAGGGGCGCGTTCCAGTTGATAGCGATTTCATTGGAGGCATAAGAGCAATCGGCATCCAGATACACTTCGTCTGCAACCGTTGTTGTATAGCCCGAACAGTTGTCCTGCCTGGCCGCATTGGCGTTGGTACCTCCCGAGAGCAGCCCTGGCACGGGCGCTTCGATGCCATCGGCCACGGATGGTCGGTGGTGAGGGTGCCTGGTCGATTTGTCGCCGAAGCCCGTCAGAAACGAGTAGCCAACAGCATTCCGTCCCAGCAGGTAATCCAGGTTGGTCAGCGCGTAGTGGAGATACTGGTTGCGGTTTGGCGAGCTGGTGAGCCGGTAGGCCTGAAGGAGCGCAATACCCTGGTTGGCGGCTTCTGAACTGCTACCCCAGATGAAATCTTTCGCCGATTTTCCCATCACTGTCTGAAACGCCTGCCGGTCGGCCCCATCAATGAGCGAATTGGCCAGCGTAGTCAGGTACTGTTTCACGTTCGGAAGATCTTTCTTGCCGCGCGCTGTCAGCTCATCACCCTTACGCGCCAGTGTATAGTAAGCCAGCATGCGCACTTGTGGCCACGAAGGTAACGGGGTCTTATCATCCGGAAACAAGTTGACTGTTGTATAATAGGTGTCGTCTTTCGTTGTCGTGTATAATTCAGCGGCCGCCCAAATCCACTCATCGTCAGCGCTCCGGTCTTCGTAAGTACCCGTCGAAATATCCGGGTCGTACTGGTCGTTTATCGCTTTCTGATTATACAGCGCGGTTGGGTTGGCTTTTGCCCAGGCCCAGGCCTTAACGGCCATCGACAGGCAGGAATCGGCCAGACCGGGTAATTCGTTGCGGTAAGGCCTGATGACCCGGCTTGCCTGCGCCATAACAGCGGCAAAATCGAGCGTGGCGGTAACACTCTTGGCGACCACATACCGTTCTTTGGTCGCTTTGTCGGGCATTACCATCCCATCAAAGCTGGCATTGGTCAGCTTATGGTAAACGCCACCGTCGGCAGGGTCCTGCATCGTGAGCATCCAGCGCAGATTCCAGAGTACTTCGTCCAGTACGTCCGGGATCTTGTTCGTACTTTCTGGAATGTTTGTGTCCAGTTTCTTGACATAATTTGGGAAGTCCTCGCAGAGCGAAAGCAGCGTGCCCATGGTAATGCCGGAGTTGACGATATACTTGTTGTAATCACCGGCATCGTACCAGCCTTTGGGCGACGAGATCACCGTTCCTGCCGGACGGTCTGAAGAGGCAGCGGAGGGATGAATCAGGATCCGCGTGTCGGGGTGGCCCGCCGGACGCGCCCATTGCCCGGCAAATTTCGTCGGTAAATCAATGGCGGTCCGTTGATAGTAAAAGCCTTTGACGGCTCCAATGGCTACAGCCCGGTGAACGTTTGGTTGGATGTCGAACGGGTAGGAGTGGCCCAGGCCAGGAATAACCACGACGTACGTACCGGGTTTGGTAAACGCAGAAAAATCGGCCGTACGGATTGTTTTTTCTGAAATCGGATTGGTTCGGGCGCTGCCCAGCGTACCAGTAAAAACGACTTGCTTAAGGTCCGGGGTCACTACCTGAAAAGACCCCGGCGCGTCGCCAACAACTATGGCAACCTTGGGCCCGTTCGGGTAGAAGCCGATCTGGTTCAGTCGAATGGCTTCTGAGAGGGGTTGCGCGACCAGTGTGCCGGACGTAAGCAACAGGCTCAATGAGAAGGCTGCAATCCCTTTAGAAAGATGATTCATAACGTTGTTGATGAAGCCTGTGAGCGTGGCATAAACCCTCACAGGCTTGAGAATACTACTTCACGACTTTCATTGTTCCCTGCATGACGTAGAAGTGTCCG
The DNA here is from genome assembly GCF_054776635.1 of Spirosoma lituiforme. NCBI lineage: Bacteria > Pseudomonadati > Bacteroidota > Cytophagia > Cytophagales > Cytophagaceae > Spirosoma > Spirosoma lituiforme. Next base: position 802,891 of record NZ_BAAHBO010000002.1, on the reverse strand, counting down.
GGTACCGAACACTCATACATATAGTCGCCGGGTTTTTCGGGCGCGACAAAATAAATAGACTCATTGGTGTTGGGTTGAAGCAGGTTGGTATGATGCAACACCTTGTCTGTCTGCGGAATGTAATTCTTTTCCTGTCCTTCCAGACCAAGTTTCATGGCCAGTTCACCTACCTGAAGCGCTGACCCAGGAGCAACGACCACAAAATTGTGCAGCATGTCGTCTTCGTTGTTGAACACGACCCGTACTTTACTGCCCGCTTTTACCTGAAATTGTTCGGGTGCGAATTTCAGACCCGGTTTGGTACCCATGTTAATCGTGTAATCAGGCTCGGTCCAGGACGAGGGCATTTCGGTTACCCGTTTGGCCATTGCGTTACCCGTTGTTTTGCTGGTTGCTGCGGGCTTGGCTGATGTCGCTTTCTTCATCGTTCCTTTGGCGCTTACCGGCGGCACCGTAGCTGTAGAGGCCGTCATCATGGCCGAGTGGTCATGGACGGGCGCTGCCGCAATGGTTAGTTTTTCGCCATCGGGAACGTTATTAAGCGTGTAGTAGCCAACGTTGTGCAGCAACGTACGGCCTGCTTTCGACCGGATACCCGGCGTTGTAATTTCGTGGATATACCCCAGCCGCAGACTATCGACCACCAGCCGGGCTTTCAGGCCATCTTTGGATACGACAATACCGCGAATGGGGCAGCCAGCCCGATTGATTACCGGGCTGCCGTAGGTTGCGTGATATTTATAGTTAAATCCCGTGACTTTGTAGGAAGCCGGATCAGCCGCTAATTCAGTATCGACGGGTTCGGTAAACTCTATTTCGAAACCATCCGGCATGGCGTGGATCGTCTTCATTTCGAAGGGCATTTTGCCCGTCCAGACAACCCGTTGCAGGCTGAAAAGCTCTTTTCCGGTCGATGACCAACCCCGGCTGGTCATGCCAACAAACATGGAGGCATCATGGCCCCAAACCAGGCGTAACACTCCCGAAGAAAATCCTTCCCGGAACGGGAAAACAACCCCCTGATAGACGCCCTTTACCTTCTCGAAATCGACCCGCGAGAGGATACTCTGCCCCTGGTCGCCAATGAATAACTGGTTCTCGAACGGGCCGAATTTCCCCTTTGTGTTATCCGTCAGTAAACCGGATGTGGAAATGCCCAGAATACCGTGGGGCAACCAGACCGCGGGGGCTTTCAGGGCCGTAAATTTCTTAGAAACATCGTACAGGGGTTCGCCCGTGTTCGGTACATCCTGCGGCTTGATTTTCAATGGAGAGCCCGGCATATCCGTCCAGCGCAGACTTTCGGCATTACCCAGAAAATCGCCTTTCTCGACCTGCGAGATACGACCCGATCCAACCCAGTCGCCCTGGTTTTCGGTATAGAAATAGTCGCCAGCGGTGTTCATGCCGTAGCCCGCGGGGGAGCGCATGCCAGCGGCAAAGGGCGTCATTTTCCCGTCGGGCGTAATTTCGAGCGTCCAGCCTCGCCAGGGGGCCAGACTGACGCCGTGCCCCAGGCTGTTGCTCCAGCCCACGTTCAGTGTTACGAGCATGTTGCCGTTGGGCAGAAACGTTGGGCCGTACGAATACTCGTGGTAATTGCCCGACAAGGGCCAGGAATACACTTTATCGTAGGAATCGGCTTTTCCATCGCCGTCGGCATCGTGCAGGCGGGTGAGTTCGCTGCGCTGGGTTACATAGATGTCACCGTCTTTATACGCCAGCCCCAGCGGTTCGTGCAGGCCATAGGCAAACCGTTTGTAGGTTGGTCGAATCGAACCGCTGACGTAGGGGTTCGATACGATCCAGACTTCACCCCGGCGGGTGCAAACGGCCAGATTACCATCCGGCAAGGTAACCATACCCCCAACTTCCAGAATAATATCTTCGGGTACGGGCAACGAAATTAGTTTATAAAAATCGTCTTCCCGTTCGGGGTCAGCTTCCACCTTAGCTAATCCTTTCGGGGCTGGCGCGGGTTGTTTGCTGCTGGAGCTAACGGGTAGTCCGTTCTTGGATTGAATTTGCGCCTGCGTCGATACATGCGCCAGGCAGGCAAGGCCAGACGCCAGCAGGGCGGTTCTGGCTAAACGGTGTATGGTTTGATGCGTTGTGTTCATGAGAGCGTTTTATCAGAAAGTTGAGCGTTACCAGATAATAGAATAGGTTACCGTACCGGCGGCATTGGCTGGTTTTACGGGCAGCAACATTTCTTTCGTTTTTTGCGCGGTCGTACGAATAACCGGTTTCTGTTTGGCTGGTAGCTCAATAAAATACTGCTTGTCGTTAATGGCGTACAGGCCGTTCGGTAATTCTGTAATGTCATTCCCTTCCGCCACCCGACACCAAAGTTCTCCCGGAACGGAGGTTCCCGGAACGGATGTTCCTGACGAAGGCATCACGGAAAACGAGTGAGAAAGTTTGTGCCCATCATCTTCGGCCGCAAACGATTCCCGAACCTGCGAGGCACCCAATGTGTATTTGAAAACAGGCCGACCCTTCGCGTCAACATCGTAGCCCATGTTCGTATACGTGGCGTTGGAGTCCGGCCAGGCTGTGTTTGGGTCAGCGAGGTACGTGAGCGAAGGTTTGCCCGGTAGCTCGATAACGCTACCCAGCGGAACGGATAACTGGGTCTCGCCCCGTCCGTACCACATGGGTGTCGTTTCCAGAAAGTCGCCCCGCCAGATTTGCAGAAATTCACCTTTCCGCAGATCGACGGTGTAATTCACCTGACCCGGCTCGCCAACGGAGATAGTATGGGTATGTTTCTGGCCCCGGTGATTGACAAAACCGCGCTGCATAATCGGCTCATTTTTGGTCAGCAACGCAATTTCTCCAACAGGATCTTCAACCCGGATTACCGGATTGAGCGTCGTGTACTGAACGCCGGGACCTTCGATTCCCAGAACAATATCATTCCGGCGGGCGTACCACAGCCCGAAGTTTTTGTAGTAGGCCAGCACAACCGGATGGTCGCCCGCTTCCAGTGGTATCAGGGCCGAGGCTGTGCCGCCATTTTTACCGCTAATACTCAGAACCGGTTTGTTATCAATCATCAACTCGCCCGCCCCGTTTGGGTTCGCAGGATTGGTCTCGGCCGGAATCCAGTTCAGGTTGAGGTTCAGCGCGTACTGGCCCGAGCGGGGGATGTGGAGAACCCCCGTAATCTTACCGCCAAACTTATCCCGGCTACCGGGGGCCGAGTGCGCCAGCATGTCAATGGCCATTTCCCGTTTGGGGGTGAGCGAACTAAAGTCGTTTACCGACGCGAACTTTCCTTCGTAGGCACTCAGGTTCATGTTGGTAAGCGTCACTGGCTCAATGCCGTAGGCCTTGTACTGGATATTGCGAATCGCTACCGGACCATGATCGCCTTGGATCATCAGGGAGCCGGTTGGTTTTTCATCCTGGAAAGCAGCCGCGCGCGTTGGTCCCAGCACTTCAACGTTCTCCTGAACCGTTACCCCGTTCAGCATCACTTTCAGAAAGCGGGCGTTCGTCGTTTTTTCGCCTTTTGCATTAAACCGGGGCGCTTTGAAGACGATGCTCAAATGCTGCCAGAGCCCCGGGGCTTTACCGACATTCTGGGCTGGTGGATGGCCTTCGTATCCTTTCCGGCCTTCGGGGCGACTGTCGTCCCAGCGTTCGTAAATGGCCCCGCAATCGTTCGCTTTGGGTACGGTGATGCCCCAGCTATCAAACAATTGAACTTCGTAGCGGCTCTGGAGAAAGACCCCGGAATTAGATCCTTTCTCCATCATGAAATCGAGATCCAGTTCCAGGTCGCCGTGCTCCATTTTGGTAAACAGATGGTCTTTGCTTTTCCCGGATAGATCATTGACCAAAATGCCCGTGCCCGGCTTTGTCGTGCCTTTACCTGGTTTGTTGAGATCATAAAAAACGTCGCCCACAATTTTCCAATTGCTACCGGTCGGCTTGAAATCGCTCAGGTTCTGGAGGTTACTGGTTGAATAGGGGAGTTGACTTGGTTGCGCTGATACGCCAAGGGCGCCAAGCAACAGGCACAGAAGAGAACAACAGACGTTGCGTTGCATAGTTTGGTAAAACAAGTAATCAGGAATAAGGGTACTCAATGGAGTTGGCCGCCCCGCAGAAGTAGCGGGCAAGGATCAAAAATAGTTGAATCTATTCATTATTTATGATAACAATTGCAGGACAGGCAGATAAAAAGCACCATGAGAATCGTCCCGTTGGGGTAAACCCCAGACCCGCGCCGGATTTAGATCAAAAAAATCATCGACTACCCGATCCGAAGCTTACTGGTACTGGCCAACCACTGTCATTACGGAGGTCGGCTCCAGCTGAATCTGGTTGGCAGAAACAGTAGATTTCGCCAGCGACTTAGTGTCCGTTGTTGTGTAGCTGACAAAGCGGTTATTCTTAACACGAATGCCATTCAGAGGCAGGGTTACCGGGTTGGATGTCATGTTAATGCAGACGAGCACAAGCTGTTTGCGAATCGGGTCTTTATAGGCTGATACCATGCATTGGCTGGCTTCGGCTACCAGGTTACTGGCAGTACCCAGACGAACGCCGATTCGTTTCATGCCCGGCCGAACAAAGCGGGCGTAATTACCAAGTGCCCAAAGTTGCCTGGAGTCCAGAACCTGTCCATCCTGCCGGGCGTTGTCATGCTTCTTATACTGACCGTCGGGGCCGTTGATGTAAACGAGTCCATCACTATAATCGTACGGATTGATTGCCAGCCACCATTGCCAGGATGTCACGTTAGCCACAGTCAGGTCGTTGTGAATGACCTTGGCCACGTACAGACCGTACTGTATATCGGTATGGCGCGGGCTGCCATTGTATTTTCCGCAAATATCGCCCAGCACCCCAAACTCGCTTTGCCAGAGCATCGGGTTGCCCACCGCCTTTGCCCGTTGAGCGGCCTTCTGGCGCATGGCCACCAGGGTCGAATCGGTACAGGTGGTGAAGTAGCTGTGATACGCCCAGATAGGTTCGACGTTGGGTAATCTGGTCAGGGCAGGCCGTTCCGATTTGGAAAAGAAATAGTCGAGTTGATCGCCCCGGCCACTTTCCGCTTTTTCGTAGAGGTAATTCAATTGGCCCGCTTCGCCGGCAACAACCATTGTTTTGGCTTTGCTGGCTGCCAGTTTCGCTGACAATGCGCTTGTTACGTCGGCAATGTCTTTGTTTTCGGCGGGCGAACCTTCCTGGTTGGCTCTTCCGTTTTTTCCCGCCGTCCAGTCCCACTGGGGTTCATTGATGGGACTTAAGTAGTCGAGTTGGAAATGGGTGGCGACTGTCGTTAAAAAATCGGCAAAGGGGGCCAGGGCGGCTGGTTTAAGGTTAAACGATTTGCCGCCTGCTGAAAACGCTTTGCCATTGCGCGTCATTTGCACAGGTGGCGAGTTGGTGAAGCCCAGGGCGTAGCGAACACCCCGACGGCGGGCCGCTTGTAAAAACCATTGGCTACCGGCCTGTTTGCTCCAGTCGTAGCGGCCATCGGGCGTAAGAAAGCAAGCTTCCCGGCGCCACTCGTCGGTAATCAAACTGCTGTCTTTCTGCTCATAACTTCCGGCGCCGATGTTCATCCGCCAGAGCGACAGACCTATCCCTTTCGGCTGGCCGCCAGGCAGAGTGTCGAGGCTGAACAGCAGGTCGGCTATCTGATTCTTCTTCGCTTCGTTTTGCCAGGTGCCAATAAACTTGGCCGACCAGCAGTCGGATGCACCGAAGCTGTGAATCGTCTGAAATTCCTCTTTTAAGTCGAGTGTAACGGGGAACGAAGTGCGGAGGGGAGATTCCACTCCGGGAGACGCCACTCTGGGAGATTCCCTGACGATGACTTTACTGCCCAGGCTGGTCAGTATCAATAGCGCGAATAGAGCTGTTTTGTAAAACAGGTTCATGGTGAACAAGAGGAGTGGAACCCCAATAAAGTGCTACCCATCGAAGCGGCTCCATTTCTAAATCTACCTGCCTGTTTAACAAAAGAAGCTGCCGACAACCTGACCCGTACGCTCGCTCATTGGGTGAGGTAGTAAGGGCTTGTTCCATTCCATTTGTTAATACATCATCACAAGTGGTGATAAAAGTCGACCTCAATCAGCCCTTACTTTTGCTGAGTAGATTAGGCTACGCAGGGTAAGAAACAAGATGGACGGGGAGATAAAGTCGACTCGTTTACCGGAAATGATAACGACAGATATTTGTATAATTGGCGCGGGTCCGGTGGGCCTGTTTGCCGTTTTTGAGGCTGGTTTATTGAAAATGCGCTGCCACCTGATCGACGCGTTACCGCAGGTGGGCGGGCAGCTTTCCGAAATCTATCCGCAAAAACCAATTTATGATATTCCGGGCTATCCGGCCATCAACGCGCAGACGCTGGTCGATAACCTGATGGAGCAGATCGCCCCGTTTAATCCTGGTTTTACCCTGGGCGAACGCGTCGAATTGCTCCATCGTCAGGACGATGGCTCGTACATCATTAACACCAGTTCGGGAACAGCGGTACATTGTCAGGTCGTGGTCATTGCGGGCGGGTTGGGCAGTTTTGAGCCCCGCAAACCCGACATCATTAACCTGGAGCAGTTTGAAGGAAAGGGAGTTGCCTACATGGTCAAAAATCCGGAGCAGTTGCGCGACCGTCGGGTGGTACTGGCCGGTGGGGGCGACTCTGCCCTCGACTGGACTATTTTTCTGGCTAACGTGGCCAAAGAGGTAACGCTGGTTCACCGGAGCGACAGTTTTCGGGGGGCACCCGATTCGGCCGAGAAAGTGGTTGAGCTGGCCAAAGAGGGGCGCGTGAACCTCGTTCTGCAATCGAACATTACTAGCATTAACGGCAACGGTCACTTGCAGGAGGTTAATATTACAGCGAAAGACAAGTCGGTCACGACGATACAGGCGGATAATCTGATTCCTCTTTTTGGCTTAACGCCTAAGCTGGGCCCTATTGCCGATTGGGGGCTAAGTATCGACAAATCAGCCATTAGCGTCAACACGACGGATTACTCGACCAACGTCGAGCGGATTTACGCCATCGGCGACATTAACACCTACCCGGGCAAGCTGAAGCTGATTTTATGTGGTTTTCACGAAGCTGCTCTCATGTGCCAGAGTGCGTTTCACTATGTCCACCCGAATCAAAAGCTAAGTTTCAAATACACGACCGTAAACGGAATCCCAACCTTTTAATATGATCACGTTCACTGTAGAAGATCGTAATGGCGAACAGCAACCCGTAGAGATACCGGAAGGGATTAGCCTGAATCTGATGGAAGTGCTGAAAGCGTCGGACTACACCATTCTGGCGACCTGTGGTGGCATGGCGCTCTGTGCTACCTGCCACGTTCAGGTACTGACCGGATTTGACAGTCTGCCGTCGGCACAGGACCTCGAACTGGATATGCTCGATACCCTGCCAGATGCTGATTCGGATAGCCGACTGGCCTGCCAGATTCGGGTAGATGAGGCCGTGGAGGGAGCGGTGTTCAGAATAAAGAGCGAGGATCCTTCGTAAGCGAGTTCGCCCTGTTCCGGTTGTTCACTGTCTATTGAAGAAGAAACGCCTGCGAGCAACAATAAATAGAATTATTAGGGCGATTGCTAGAATTTAATTTGCTCTATTCATCAGAATAGGAAATAAAAAGCTTACTTGAGGATGTCTCGTACATTCATCAGATAAGCTATTTATTTTATCGATCAACTCATGAAAAAGTTTACCGCACTGGGCCTGGCCATCGGGCTCTGGTTATCTCAATCCGTGCACGCTCAAACCTTCTCGCTGGAGTCGGTGAAGAGTTATCCGTTCCCCAATGAGCTAACCAGTTCGGCCAAGGGGTCGCGTATCGCGTGGGCATTCAATGAGCAGGGTAAACGGAATGTGTACGTTGCTGAAGGACCAGATTTTACGCCCCGAAAACTGACGAACTATACCGAAGATGACGGGCAGGAACTGACGAGTTTGTCCATCTCTGACGACGGGAAATGGGTCGTTTACGTGCGGGGGGGCGATCATGGTTCCAACTGGGATGACGAATTGCCCGTTAACACCCTGTCGACGCCTGTGCCGCCTAAGGTTCAGATCTGGAGTATTCCATTCGCGGGGGGGGAAGCCAAAGCCATTGCCGAGGGAGATGCCCCTGCTGTTTCGCCCAAAAGCGACCGGGTTGCGTTTGTCAAAAGTGGTCAGGTCTGGGTTGTTCCGATCGATGCTTCGTCGGCGGCAAAAGTCCTGTTCACCGTTCGTGGTACAAATAGCGCCCTGCAATGGGCTCCCGATGGTTCGAAACTGGCCTTCGTCTGCGACCGGAAAGATCACGCGTTTGTGGGCATTTTTACCAGTGAAACGACGCCCATCACGTGGATAGCCCCGTCGTTTTCGCAGGATGGATCGCCCCGCTGGGCACCCGACGGAAAGCGACTTGTGTTTGTTCGGACACCCGGCTCGGGTGGTGCTCCCGACTCGCTGCTAACTCGTAAGCACCGGCCTTGGTCGATCTGGACGGCCGATATTGCGTCGGGTAACGCATCCCCTATCTGGCAAGCCCCTAAAACGCTGGCGGGATCAGTACCTACTACGCACGGGGGCTTCAACCTGAATTGGGCGGCCAATGAGCGCATCGTTTTTCTGTCGTACCAGGATGGCTGGCCGCATTTGTATTCCATTCCTTCATCGGGCGGAACGCCTTTGTTACTGACGCCAGCACCGTTCATGGCGGAACACATCACCATGAGCCACGATAAAAAATGGCTGTTGTTCAGCGGGAACACCGGCCCCGATAAACTGGATATTGATCGTCGGCATGCCATTCGTGTTCCTGTCGATAAGGCGGCAATGGAGGTACTAACGCCGGGAACGGGCCTCGAATGGACACCGGTCGTTACGGGCGACGGCGCCACCATTGCCATGATCAGCGCCACGGCCCAACGTCCGCCACTAGCGACCGTCATGGCCTTCACCAAAGGAACGCCTAAAATTTTAGGCCAGAATCTGATACCGGCCAACTTCCCGACTAATCAATTGGTGATACCTAAGCAGGTCACGTTTAAGGCTGCGGATGGTATGATCATTCATGGACAACTTTTTGAACCGGCGAGTGGATCGGCCAAAAAACCGGCCGAACGCAGCCCGGCGCTGATTTACGTGCATGGTGGCCCTCCGCGACAAATGCTGTTGGGCTGGAATTATTCAGATTATTACGCCAACTCATACGCCCTCAACCAGTATCTGGCCAACCAGGGGTTTGTAGTCCTGTCAGTAAATTACCGGTTAGGTATCGGATATGGTTATGATTTCCATCAGCCAGCGAGTGGAGGAGCAACCGGCGCGTCAGAATACCAGGATGTGCGGGCTGCGGCCGTATGGCTTGCCGGGCAGCCGCAGGTTGATGCTACCAAAATTGGTATTTACGGGGGCTCGTATGGGGGGTACCTGACGGCACTGGCTCTCGCCCGTGATTCTAAGCTCTTTGCCGCTGGTGTAGATATTCACGGCGTTCATGACTGGAGCCAGCAACGGTATGGATCTGCTCCGACGGATCGGTACGAAAAAATTCCGGATGCCGATAAAGCGGCTACCGTTAGCTGGGAGTCGTCGCCGGTTTCGTCAGTCAATAGCTGGACATCTCCCGTGCTTATCATTCATGGCGATGATGACCGGAATGTGCGGTTCAACCAAAGCACGGACTTGGTCCGGCGTCTCGACAAGCAGGGCGTTCCGCTGGAGACCCTGGTGATCGTAGACGACACGCACCATTGGATGAAGCACACCAACGCCTTGAAAATGAGTGCCGCCACCGCCGACTATTTCAAGCGCAAACTCATGAAGACTAAGCAGTAGGTTGAGTGTTGGGTTTTTAAAATCTCCTACGGCTGATTGGCAATCGAGGTTTTAAGAAACCTCACCAGTCGGGTTTAAGAATCGCACCGCCGACCCGGCTGATACCACCCCTACACCACCCTAGGGACACCGATCGCATGAATCACGAAAACAGGAATGTAGAGAAGAGAAAAAGCGGGTGGGATCATCGTCAATCTCACTCACTTTTTCTCTTCTCAATTCTGATCAATTACCGTTTAAACTGCGCCAGCAGGTACTCGTAAAAATAACTCACATTCACATCGGTTGCGATGGTCAGTTCATAACCTGACTCATCCAGGTAGGTCTGTCCGGCATTAGGGGGTCGTGTGCTGACGTTCGCCCTTACCCGTTCGGTGGCGAAGTGTTCGGGCATCGCCAGGTAGCTGGTTGCCAGAATATCCCACATAAAATAGGTGTACTGGTAGCTCGGAATCGTGTCGATGGTCAGCGCCCAGAGTTGGCCTGTAAGGTTGGCTAATTTATAGTCAATCTGGTTCGCCAGAGTAGACAGGAACTGTTTGGTAACTGGCACGTGATTCGTGACATCCAGCGGAATGAGTGTCAGCGGTAATTCATAGGATACCAGTTTCTGCGAACTGACCGGATCCCAGAATACATTCCATTCGGCGGTGCCATCGTGCTGATAGGTCTGTACATTTCCAGGAACACGAAAGGCCCCGGCCATCCAGATAACTTCCGAGATTTTCTCCTTTAACTCGGGCGCTTTCTCCAGCGCCATCACCAGATTGGAACATGGTCCCGTTAGCAGGACACTCACCTTTTCAGTCGCTCTTGTCAACGTCTCCACAATCAACTCGGGCGCACTCAAATAGGCGTAAGGATCGGGAGACTTGGGCAGGTTGATCAGCAGAGGAAGGGCATTGATTATTTCGGGTCGTGCCCGCCACTCGCTCGGAAAAGCATTGATGCCGTAATAGTCACCTCGCCCCAGGGGAATGTGTTCCTGCTCCATCAACTGAAGCAGCTTATACGTCGAATCAAGAGCCGGTTCAATGTAACAGTCGGCGGGCGTAACCGTGATACCGACCAGCTCGACATCGGGCATGGTCAGCACGAGCAATTGCGATAACAGATCGTCGATGGCTCCGTCGTGATCCATCAGGAGAAGTTTGGGCATTGGGTAGAATGTATGATGTTTAACGATTTACGTGTTGGGTGTGGTAGCCACCACTTTATTGAGCCAGTACCCCTACTTTCAGAAAACTGACTCCCGCCTTGCCGTGGTATACGCGGTGAGTTGCTTTCTTATAATCAGACTCTTTGGCGCTGAAGATGGGGACGAAGGTTTGCGGGTTCCGGTCGCTCCAGGGAAAGCACGAACTCTGTATCTGCACCATGAGCCGATGCCCCTTTTTGAACGTGTGCAGCACGTCCTGCAATTCGACCGCCACTGATGTGGGCTGATTTGGGGTGAATGGTTCAGGTTTGCTGATGTTGTTGCGGTAGCGTCCCCGCATAATTTCGCTCCGCACCAGCTGCTGATAATTGCCGTAGACAACACCGGGTTTTCTGGTAGGCTGGGGGGCATCGGTCGGATAAACATCAATGACTTTAACAACCCAGTCGGCGTCGGTACCGGTCGTTGAAACGGTAAGCTGGGCCAGAATAGGACCGGCTAACGTCAAGTCGTTGGTCAGCGTATCGGTCTGGAATGTCAGCACATCCGGGCGAGCCGAGGCAAACCGCTGGTCTTCGACCATATACTCGGCGGAGAAACCGTCGTTGATTTTACTGGAAAATGGAACCGGGTGTGCCGGATCAGACGGAAACTCGGAGAAGGCGGCACCTGCTGCTGAAGGACTAAAGCTGAGTTTGCCATTTCCGGCCAGATATACCTGTTTCTGCGTCGTCCCCGTCGGCGGATAGGTGTCGAACGAGCGCCAGCGATTTGTTCCGGTCTCAAACAAGGTGGCTTCGGGAAGGGCCAGTGGAGTAGCGGTTTGACCGTTCGACTCGTTGAAGAGATAATGTTTGAAAAATTTGGCTTCGATATTCGCCTGATAGTAAGGCGATACCTTCGAGCCGAAATCCAGATCGGCCAGCGTTTGCCCCGACGGACCCGCCCAGCCGCCATGTATCCAGGGGCCAACGACGAAGATATTCTGAATACCGGGATTCTGTTTTTCGATGGCCTTGTACGTATTGAATGTGCCAAACAGGTCCTGCTCATCGTACCAGCCGCCCACCACCATAACGGCCTGTTTGATGCCTTTGAGATGCGGCAGGATATTGCGCTTTTTCCAATGCTCGTCGTAAGCAGGGTGCTCAAAATTCTCGTGGTAGTATTTGTTTCGTCCCTTGTAGTAAGTCGTTTCTGAATTGGCGGTTGGTCCCATGTTCAGGTAAAAATGATAGCCGTCGGGATCATCAATGTCGAAAAGAGCGGGCGGATTTTGTTTGGTGGGTTGTTTGTGTTCCTGAAAAGAGGAGTAAAAACCAAAATTGGCCGCATACATAAACGCTCCATTGTGGAACGCGTCATCGCGCCAGAGATCAGCCATCGGGGCTTGCGGGGAGGACGCTTTCAGCGCCGGATGGCCCGAGACCGATCCTGCCGATGTGAAAAAGCCAGGGTAGCTAATGCCCCATTGGCCCACGTTGCCGTTGTTGGCTGGAATGTTTTTCACCAGCCAGTCGATGGTATCGTAGGTATCCGAAGCTTCATCATGATCCGTATTTCCTTTTTTGGTATCGATATGCGGGGTCATCTCCACAAACGTTCCCTCCGAGGCCCACCGACCCCGAACATCCTGGTAAACAACAATGTACTTATCGCGAAGCATGAACGCATTCGGACTAATCCGCCGACGAATACGGTCGAGCCCATAAGGCTGGCAACTGTAGGGCGTCCGCTGCATAATGATTGGATGCTTAACGGTCTGATCTTTCGGCGCGTATACCTGGGTGAAGAGTTTGGTACCATCGCGCATGGGCACCATGAACTCAAATTTCTGATAGTTCTCCCGTACATAAGCCGAATCCTGAGTGAGCGTAAACGGATAGGGATTGGCGGGTGGCGTCGTCTGGGCGACAGCCAATACGGGAATCAGCAACAGGAGCGTGAAAAGTGTTTTCAAGGGAATGTGAGATGGATTGGTTTCGATGCAACATAGAACCTTATTCCGCTGGTCGAACGGGTTGGTCGTTAACAATAGTCAACTTACGCAAGTATAGGCTAAACGAGTGATCGAACCGAATGAGTGATGTCTCCCTGGTTTTTCTATTTCTCGGTTTGTGTCTTCACGAACCGCTGGCTGTAATGACTGGCGTGAGAGGCAAGTGTGTTTCGGGAAGGGCGGTTCGTGAAGACACAAACCGAGGAAGTAAAACGACGTCAGAGGGAACAATCGGTTCAGGAATGAGCGATGGCAATCAACTCAAAAAATAACCGGGCGGCAGGTTCAATCAGATTATCATTAAAATCGTAATCGTCATTGTGCAGGGCTGGGGAGTTCTCGCCGTTGCCGATGCCAAACATGGCGCCGGGAAAATGCTGCGTGAACAATCCGAAGTCTTCGCCCCATTTGAAGGGTTCTTGTTTTTCAACAAAGTCATAGCCTAGCTTCAGCGCACAGGCTTTAACCTGCTCGAACGCTTTGGTGTCGTTTTCGTTGGCAACGAACGCTTCGGTATACCTCGTTTTTGTGGTAAGACCGCTGGTGGTGGCTAGCTCGGCGAGTAACGCCAGTAACTCAGACTTAAGCACTTCCATTCGTTTGGCATTCCGGGTTCTCAAGGTTAAATGCACCTCGCCGTAACCGGCCGATATACCGTACGATTGCTCGCCCATGACCGTATAAACCGGCGTTACCAGCGCAAACCCATTCGATCCCGGATCCGGATTCTGTATTTGCCTGGTTCTGAGTATAAAATCAGCCATCACGTAGGCCGGATTTAAGCCCTTTTCGGGTTCGGCCGAATGAGATACTTTACCTTCGAATGAGATGATCAGACTGAGTACGGATGATGTAAACGCTCCCGGTTTACACACGATAACACCCTGTTTATAGCCCGGCAGGTTATGCAGCGCAAATGTTCTGTCTGGACGAATGGTTGCAAAGGCGGGGTCGTTCAACACGGCTTCTGCGCCCTTGCCATTTTCTTCAGCGGGCTGAAACAGCAAATACACCCGGCCTTTTTTTACCGGATTGGAGGTCAATAAAGACGCTAGGCGGGCCAGAATTGCCGCATGACCATCGTGACCGCATTTGTGCGAAACTCCGTCGATCCGCGATCTATGCGCAAACGCGTTAATTTCCTGTATCGGTAACGCATCAATATCCGCCCGAATTAATGTTACAGGGCCTTCGCTGCTTTCGCCGTACTGGAGCAGCAAACCGGTATCAGCCAGTTCGATCAGGCGAGTGGGCGCAAACTGACTGACAAAAGATTTTATTCGCTTCTGCGTATGAAATTCCTGACACGATACTTCGGGGAATTGGTGAAGCTCCCGCCTGAATGTCACGAAACTATCTTCCTGGTCTGGCGTCATAAAATAGTTGATTTTCTGTCATCCCGACAAAGGAGGAATGACAGAAAAACCATAAATACAGTATTTACTAATAGCCAACCTACCGGCTTCCCGAATACCGGGCTGGCGCACTATTTTGGGGCGTACTTTTCTGGATGAACTTGCGGAGGTGCTCATTACTCGTAGCGAGATCCTCCTTACGAAGGTACATCATATGGCCGCTTCGGTAGCCGACCCATTCCATCCGGTCATTCAGTTTGCCGCTGGCGTCCATCTGCCACATATTGTATTTGGCGTTGAAGTAATCGCAGGCCCCGTCGTAATAGCCCGACTGCACCAATACGCGCAGGTAAGGGTTCTGAGCCATTGCCTGACGCAGGTTTTCGCCCGTGTGGTTATTGGTATTATCCCAGGGAAAGGTAGGGCCGAACATGTAGTATTTCAGGTCGGTTTTATAGTTCAGTTCCTCGCGCATGAAAAGGTTGATGGCGGGCGTAAACGAGTGCAGCCAGGAAGTTAATTCGGCGTTGTAATCGGGACCGATACCGGCATCTTTACTGTCCATACCCAGATACCGGGAATCCAGCCGACCCACCGTCTGACTTTTGTTCCGGAGCAATTCTTTCCAGAAAAAGTTGGCCGGTACGTCCAGATTCTGCTGCATTACGGCTGTTTCGGATAATCCCGAATACCGGGCCACTTTGGCTGCAATTTCCTTCCGTTTCTGGTCGCTTAACGAACCGCCCAGGGCCAGCGCGGGCAGGTATTCCGAAATCGTAAATGCTTCTACTTCGGGCAAAATATCCGTTAAATCCTTCTTTTGCAGGTCGGCCGGTAAGGCTTTGTGATACCAGGCCGTTGCCGCAAAATAGGGCAGCTTGAGAGCTCCTCTGGCCGGTCCATCCCGCTCAATACCTAAATCAGTTGGCGAGACCAGTATGACGCCATTCAGGTACATCCAGTGTGCGTTCTGAAGCTCAAGTGCCAGACCCGATACGCGGGTTGTACCATAACTTTCGCCAATCAAATACTTGGGCGATGCCCAGCGATTATAGCGGCTCACGAAGGTATTGAGCCAATCCGCTAAGTACTTAATATCAGCGTTTACGCCGAAAAACAGTTTGGCCGCGGGCACATCTTTATTGGCGGGTCGGGAAAATCCCGTATTGACCGGATCGACGTACACAATGTCGGCTACATCCAGAATCGAGTTGGGATTGTCTTTGATGCCATACGGTTGGGTGGGGTAACCTTCGTCATCAATTTTCAGGATGCGCGGGCCGGTATAGCCAATCATCATCCAGACGGAAGCGGTACCGGGACCACCATTAAATGAGATGACCAGTGGGCGCGTTGTTCGGTCGGCTACATCGGACCGTTCGAAGTAAGTGAAAAATACACCGGCCACGGGCTTACCTTCTTCATCCCAAACGGGAATGGTGCCAGCAGTCGCTTTGTAAGGAACCCGCTGGCCTTTGATCGTGACTTGCCCGTTGGTCACAACCTGCGAGTCCATGTTCAATGTGCGGGAGAGCGCACCGGGCTTGTCTTCTTTCGGGGCTTGTTTATCGGGGCTGACAGACTTTTGGGCAAGTGTGTTGGTGAGCGTGTAGCAACAGAGGGACAGAATCAGGAAAGCTTGTTTCATGAATAATACGTGAACGAGATGATTGAACGGGTTCTGGCAAGGTGCCTTTTTCGACCGAAGATAAGAAGAATAGCATAGCGAAGTATATATTCTGGGTGAACACTAAACGGCAAAACGGCGAACGTTTGCGCGTTGACTCAATTAGTCAATCAAAGTCTGATGTCAATTTATAACGGCATTAGATTGTATTTTTGCCACTTAATATTCTGTGTTTCGTATTTATTGCCTAATTAAATTAATTTATGAGATATATTTTAGTCAGTCTGTTACTGGTCGCTTCGGGCGTGTCTGCCCAGTCACTGTCCAAGCCCGAAACGGGTGTGATAGCCACCGTGAAGAAGCAAATGCCGGAAACTGAAGCTTTTCTGGAAAAGGTCGTTAATATCAACAGTGGTTCGCTCAATAAAGAAGGTGTGCGAACGGTTGGTAAACTGATGTCGGATGAACTCGACAAGCTGGGGTTCAAAACAGAATGGGTTACGTTACCCGATTCCCTCAACCGGGCCGGACACCTGGTAGCCACCCGGCAGGGGAAAAAAGGGAAAAAACTGTTTCTGATTGGTCATCTGGACACCGTTTTCGAAAAGAGCCTGCCGATGGAACCCTTTACTCTTGTCAATGATTCGACGGCTTCGGGGCAGGGTGTCAACGACATTAAAGGGGGTGATGTGCTGGTGATTGCCGCGCTGAAAGCGCTTAACACCCAGAAACTGCTCGATGATACTTCCATCACGGTCTACTTTACCGGCGATGAAGAAAGTGGTGGTGGTGCAGCCAGCCGAATTGATTTTATAGAGCGAGCCAAGAAATGTGACATCGCGTTAGCCTTCGAAACGGCGCAGGGCCTGCACAGTGTAACCACCGGCCGTCGGGGTTCCAGCAGCTGGACGCTGAACGTAAAAGCCCGAACGGGGCACTCATCCCGAATTTTTAGCGACCTGGGGTACGGTGCTATTTATGAAGCCGTTCGCATCCTGAACGAGTTTCGGCGCACGCTGGGGCAGGAGCAGTACCTGACATTCAACCCCGGTTTAATTGTGGGCGGTTCGGAGGTGCATTATGACGACAAAACGGCCAAAGCAGAAACCATTGGCAAAACGAACATAGTGGCCGGAACGGCGCTGGTGAAAGGAGACCTTCGGTTCCTAACCGAAGCCCAGAAAGAAAGTGCCCGAACCCGCATGCGCGAAATCGTGGATAAATCTCTGCCCCTCACGAAAGCAACGATCTCGTTCTCCGATGGCATTCCAGGCATGGAGCCTTCGGCGGCCAACGATGAGCTTCGTAAACAGCTGGACAAACTCAGCCGCGATATGGGAATAGGTCCCGTTCTGGCGGGCGATCCGGGTTTGCGCGGAGCGGGTGATGTGTCGTTTGTGGCGCAGTACATGCCCTGCCTGGATGGATTAGGCGCATCGGGTAAGGGAGCGCACAGCATTGAAGAAACCATGAACACTAAAGAATACCCCCTGTTGATTCAACGCACCGCTTTATTTATTTATCGACTGACGCGATAAAAAGGATTTGGTCAAATTGCCTGGAACACGATCGACTTGTATTTGTCATCCCGACAAAGGACCGGGCAGCCGGAGCCGGGATCTTCGGTATTGAACAGAAAAACGCATTCTACCGAAGATTCCCTGTTGTTTGGAAGACAAAGGATAAATCAATTCCGAAAATTTTAGTTTATTTCTGTGAGTTTTACCTGGATTTCTGCTTTACTACTAAATACAACTTATTTACGTATGTTCAGTAATTATAAAGCAGCAAATGCGCGTTTCGTGGGCCTTCTGTTGGCGTTCCTTTTCACCCTGAATCAGGGATTTGGTTTCGCCCCTAAACGTGAATTTTATCAGGTCAAAATCTATCACCTCAAAGACAACAGCCAGAAAGAACGACTGGAGACGTACTTGAAGCAGGCGTATCTGCCCGCCCTGCATCGGGCTGGTATTGGTAAAATCGGCGTTTTTACGCCCGCCGATGCCGACTCGCTGGTGTATATGCTGATTCCGTTCAAATCGGTAGATCAGTTTATGGGCCTCCCCGAAACGCTGGCGAAAGATAAGCAATACACGTCGGCCGGGCAGGATTACCTGGAAGCTGCATTTGACAAGCCTGTTTACAAAGGATTCGAATCTATTCTGATGGAGTCGTTTGCTGGTATGCCGTCTATGATCTTGCCGAAACTAACGGCACCAGCGGCCGAGCGCGTTTATGAACTTCGACGATACGAAGCCGCTACCGAGAAACTGCATGAGAACAAGATCAGCCAGTTTAACAATGGCGAATTGGAGATCTTTAAGCGGTTGGGCTTCAATACGGTATTTTGTGGGCAGGTGAAAGTGGGAGGCAAGCAGCCGAGCATAATGTACATGACCTCGTTTGATAACAAAACCGAGCGCGATGCCCATTGGAAAGCGTTCAGTGCCGATCCGGCCTGGAAAACCTTAAATTCGCTGCCAGAATATGCCCATAACTTTCTGCGAGCCGATATTTACTTGTTGCATCCAACAGCCTACTCCGAGATTTAAACGAAGTGGTACGCTGGCTGTAAACCCGGCGTACCATAACTTAAAACGTTTAATGAGTGATTGCAAACCCGTTTTGCTTCCTCCTTTGATCCGGGTGTTTTACTTCAGAAAGCGGTAGAGGTAGGGAGCCTTGTTGGCGGCACCCGTAAACTTTTTGTCAAGCCGTTCCAGTACATTCAGGTCCAGAATTTTCTTCTGAAAATTGTTACGGGCCAGTGGCTTATCAAAAATAGCTTCATAGAGTTCCTGCACTTCCTTCATTGTGAATGTTTCGGGGAGCAGGTTAAAGCCGATCAGCTTCTGGTCGAGGTTGAGCCGCAAGGTGTCAAGCGCGCTGACGATCATCTCGTTATGATCCATGATGAGCGTCGGTAACTGCCGGCAGTCATACCAGTCAATCGACTCGTCAATATCACTTAGCTGGGGAACGACTTTGTTCATGTCGACCAGGGCGTAATAGCCGATGGAAACGAAGCGTCGGGAAATCCATTCCAGCTCGTTGAGAGTAAACTCCCTGCCTTCCACCGTCTCTGCGTTGAGTTCAATCAATCGTTGTAACAGGCGATTATTGGTCCGTTCGGCGGCACCAAATACCCGAAACTGCTCCAGATAAATGTCCTTTAGGCCGGTTCGATCTTCCAGAATTCGGCGAGCGGCCTGGTCGATGCTCTCATACTGATGGATGAATCCACCCGGTAACGCCCAGCAATCACACAGAAATTTAAGTTTAGGGATCAAGACGTTGAGTTGTTTCCCTCTATAGCCAAAGATAACGCAGTCGATGGAAAGCTGTTGAATGTAGTCCTGTTTACTTAAGGTATGCATCGTTCGTGGGGTACTACCTATTGAAAAGAAATTCGCTAAGATATTGTTCAGATCAGGTAAGGCCCCTCGGTCATTTGTCGACTTGGCCCAGCCAAAAGCCACTCCGTTGACTGAAATATCTGTTTTAGTGGAGCATTATCCTGAAATTATAATAGTGCAAATATAGAATTGTATAAAATTTATTGTCTAAAAAAAAGACAATGATTGATTTGATGCTATCTTTGTCTATTAATGGATCGTAAACAGTTTCAGGAATGAACGCTAATCGTCTACTAGTCTGTACCCTTGTGTGGGGCTTATGGCTGGCTACTTGGTCAACACAGGCCCAATCAACCAAAATTAACGCGTTAGTTTTCAGTAAAACGGCCGCGTTCCGGCACCAGTCCATCGAAGCAGGAAAGAAGGCACTCGCCAAAATGTCGGCGGAGAAGGGATTTGGCGTGAGTTTTACCGAAGATGCGACGCAGTTCTCGGAATCGAATCTGAAGAAATACAACACAGTTATTTTTCTCAACACGACGGGTGATGTTCTGAACGATGAGCAGCAGTCATCCTTTGAGCGGTATATCCAGGCGGGTGGCGGTTATGTGGGCATTCATGCGGCTACCGACACGGAGTACGAATGGCCCTGGTATGGTAAGCTGGCGGGTGCTTATTTTCTGGATCATCCGATGCCCAATAACGTGCAGAAAGGCAAGTTCATCGTGGCCATGAAGAATCACTGGGCGACGAAAGGTATGCCTGATGAATTTGACCGAACGGATGAGTTTTACAGCTTCAAGAACATCTCACCCAAAATAAACGTCGTCCTGACGATTGACGACAAGAGCTACACCGGCGGCAAGAATCCTGATTTTCACCCCATGAGCTGGTACCAAAATTACGACGGCGGTCGGTCGTTTTACACCGCTATGGGCCACACCGACGAGTCATTCGCCGAGCCTCTGTTTCTGAACCATCTGTGGGCGGGCATTCAATATACCGCCGGTGGCGATACGCCCAAACCACTCGATTACGCCAAAGCCCGTCCCGAAGAGAACCGGTTCAACAAAGCCGTTTTGGCCGAAAAACTCGACGAACCGATGGAATTAAGTGTGCTCGGCGACGGACGTGTGCTGTTCATCCAGCGTAAGGGTGAGGTTCAGCTTTACAACACCAAAACAAAAGAGCTCAAAACCATTACCAAGATTCCCGTTAGCACGAAATACGTTAGCAAAGAAGGAAAAGAGTCGATGGGCGAAGATGGGCTGATGGGCCTCAACAAAGACCCGAACTTTGCTCAGAATCACTGGATATATCTCTATTATTCAGATCCCGCCGAGTCCAAAAACGTCCTGGCCCGCTTCGAGCTGAAGGGCGACGAACTGGACATGGCGTCTAAAAAAGTATTGCTGGACGTGGCTACCCAACGCGAAGAGTGTTGCCATACGGGCGGCTCCATTGCCTGGGATCGGTCCGGTAATCTGTACCTCTCGACGGGCGACAATACAAATCCGCACGGATCAAACGGTTATAGCCCCAGCGATGAGCGGGAAGGCCGTAGCGCCTGGGATGCGCAGAAATCGTCGGCCAATACCAATGACTTACGGGGGAAAATACTCCGCATCAAGCCCCAACCCGATGGTACGTATACCATTCCAGAGGGTAATTTATTTGCCAAAGGGACGCCCAAAACGCGCCCGGAAATTTACACCATGGGTCACCGTAATCCGTTCCGCATCTCGGTCGATCCTAAAACCGGTTACGTATACTGGGGTGAGGTGGGACCTGACGCTGCCAAGCCAGATGCAGACCGGGGTCCCGCCGGGCATGACGAGGTAGGCCAGGCGCGCCAGGCGGGTAACTTTGGCTGGCCCCATTTTGTAGGCGACAATAAAGCTTACACCAAATACGACTTTACCGCCAGTAAATCTGGCGATAAGTGGGATGCAAGTGCCCCGAGCAATACATCCCCTAACAATACGGGTCTGAACGTGCTGCCTCCGGCTCAGAAAGCGTTTATCTGGTATCCTTATGATGGCTCGCCTGAGTTTCCGCTGGTGGGTGCCGGTGGCCGTAATGCCATGGCAGGGCCGGTTTTTTACGCCGACGACTTCAAAGGAGCGACCCAGGCTTTCCCGAAATATTACGATGGTAAGCTGCTGGCCTACGACTGGATGCGCGGCTGGATCATGGCCGTTACGATGGATTCGGCTGGCAATTACCAGTCGATGGAACGGTTCATGCCAAGCTATAAATTCTCCAATCCAATGGACATGGAGTTTGCCGATAACGGCGACTTATACATGCTCGAATATGGCTCCGGCTGGTTTACAGCCAACGACGATGCCCGCCTGATTCGCATTGAATACAACGGAGGAAACCGCAAGCCGCAAGTTCAGATCGCGGCCAACAAGCTGGGTGGATCAGCCCCAATGAATCTGAAACTAAGTGCTAAAGGCACAACGGATAGTGACGGCGATGCCCTGACGTATTCCTGGAAAATCGCGTCCCGGACGAATGGATTTAGTAACCAGATCAACACGCCGGATGCTACCCTGACGCTGGCCAAACCGGGCGTTTACAAAGCAACGCTAACCGTAAATGATGGAAAAGGCGGTATCAGTTCGCAGTCCATGGATATTACGGTTGGTAACGAAGCGCCGGTTCTAACGGTAGAATTGCCGGGGAGCAACAAGTCGTTTTTTACGCCGAACAAGCCATTTCGTTATGATATCAGGGTGAACGATAAAGAAGACGGCACGTTAGGAAAAGGCATTGATCCGGAGCGCGTTGCGGTTAATATCGATTACATGCCCGAGGGTTTCGATCGCGTTGCCATTGCGCAGGGTCACCGTTCTGCCGACGCCGGTGCGCTACTGGCCGGGGGCAAAAAGCTCATCGAAGCGGGCGACTGTAAGGCCTGCCACAGCATTACCAAAAAGTCGATTGGGCCTGCCTACATGGACGTGGCGAAAAAATATAAAGGCGACAATGCCGCTTTGGAACGGTTGACAAAGAAAGTAATTGCCGGGGGAAGTGGCGTCTGGGGCGAAACGGCCATGGCGGCTCACCCACAACTTTCGACTGCCGATGCCGCCGAAATGGTCAAGTATATTCTCAATGTATCGAGCGAAGCTGCGCCGGCTACTGCGTTGCCGGTGAAGGGTAGCTACACCACGAATCTGCCAGCGGGAGACAAGGGCAAAGGCGTGTATATCGTGCGGGCTTCTTACGAAGACAAAGGAGCCAAAGGACTGCCATCGCTGAAGTCGGAACAGACGTTTGTGCTGCGCAACGCCAGGGCTGATGTGCATAGCTTCGACGTGTACGATAACGTGAATAAAATGTCTTTCGGTGGAAATAACCTGGCTATTCCCAGCAAATCAGGCGCGTACATGGCCCTGAAACAAGTCGATCTGAAAGGTGTTACGGCGTTCAATGTTATGGCTACTGCGCCCAGACCCCAGCTTAATGCGAAAGGTGGTAAGGTTGAACTGCATCTGGATAGTCCCACGGGTAAGCTGATTGGTGAATCTTCGTTCCTGGAGGCTTCCGACAAGATGGATTTCAAACCCTCTCAACTAACCATTCCGGTTAAACTGCCCGTTCCGTCAGATAACAAGCCGCACGACATTTATCTGGTCTTCACAAATCCGAAGGAAGCACTCGGTAGCTTGATGGTCGTGATGGGGGTCGAAGCCGTACTGGCTTCCGTCAGTCAGTAAAAATTCCTTAACAATTCACCTTTAATTGTCTATTGCCATGAAAAAAGTAAGCGTTCTCTTCTTTCTGATGCTATTGAGCGTTGCCGTTAACAGTATTGCACAAGCCCCCGCTCCAGCCGACTTTTTTGCCGGGAAATGGGATATTGTCGTAGCCGGAACACCCAATGGCGATACACAACTGGTCGCCAATCTGGTGCGGAAAGACGGCAAGCTAACCGGAGAAATAACGAGTCCGGCCGATACCACTAAAGAGCCAATTCCGATTACCAAAATTGAAGAAGGCACCGACAAACTGGCTTTGTATTTCACGGCACAGGGCTACGATGTTAACCTAGATCTGGCCAAAGTTGATGACGACAACCTTAAAGGTAGCCTAATGAACATGTTTGATGCCAAGGCGAAGCGGATAACGCAATAGAAAGAACATCAGTTGTTTACAGAAAGAGGACAGGGGCTACTCCCTGTCCTCTTTCTGTAAACAACTGATTGCCAGAGGCAACTATACATGCGGTAAAAACATTTTTGCGCTCAACACACACACTACGCTTACAACGACCCTCGTCGAATCATGTAAAACGGGTTTTTCACTTTTATTCGCTTGTTGTCCAGCAGGAGCGAAGCCGCTGTGTAGCCCATCGCTTCGAAATCGGTTGTGATCACGGTGATATTCAATAACTCCTTCAGCGTTGTCTCATTAAACGAAATGACGCCGACATCATGACCCAGTTCGTAATTAGCTTGCCTTGCCTTTTTAACGACTTCCGATAAGTCGGTTTCTTCAACGACCACATACGCTGTGCCTTCCTGCAAATGCTCGTGAATGGCGTTCTCCTTGATCGAAAACTCCTTATTGTAGTTGATGCAGAACGAGCGGAACCCGTGCGCAATCTCGACGGGATAGTTGCCATCACTGGGCAAAATGAGGACCATCCGGCTATACTTATTCAGGAGGTCCTGCGCATTTTCCAGCGCCCCGCAAATGTCCTTATCGAAGTTCTGATAAACACTCAGGGGCGACCCGGCCAGTTCAGATACGTCTTTATCCAATAGTACGAGTTCGCTGGGAGGAATGGACGCCAGTACCCGCATGTAATCCGCTTTATCCAGATCCTGCGTAAAATGAGGCATGACAACGTAGTAGTTGTATTTGCCCAGGTTTTTCGCAATAATCTCCTGAAAGTGACAGGCATTGTAATGATGAATCTGCAAATCGACCGTTGCTTTGTCGCCGAGGGCTTTCAGGAAAGCGTAATAGATTATCTTTTTGTAGGAACTGAGTTTATTGAAAACCAGAAGAATTTTAATCTTGGCGTCCGTATTTGTCTGTATATAATAACCCTTGCCCTGCACCGACGTAATGTAGCCCCGCTCACGTAGTTCACGGTAGGCCTTCTCCACGGTGTCCCGGGCGAGGTAATACTCCACGCTCAATTCGCTGATGGACGGTAGCTGCTCGTTACTTTTCAAGACACCCCGCTCAATATCGGTAATGACCGACTGTACAATCTGCTTGTACTTAGGCGTTTTGTCCTTCGGATTAAATTGAAGTTTGTAGAGCGGAGGGAAGGGGTTGCTACACACGTCGGCGAGGTCTTCATAGTGTTGACGACGGCCATGGCCTAAGGACGTAAATTTAGCAATCATATCTTTGTGCTTTATGTACTATTCGAGGAGTAGAAAAACGCTGTTCAGCTTTCGATAGCTGTAATTCTTTATAAGCTTCCGAATAATACTAGATATAAAGGAGAAATATAAGCATTTTTTTTCTGCAAACGTTGCCGGTATCGTTTCCGAAAAGTATGAATAACAGAATTAGTTGTAAAATAGTAAGGTGATTGGGCTGAACGAAGCTTTACCGGATAAGTATGCAAATTCTGTATAAACAGTCGTAGAATTGTACTAAAAGAGGAGAGTATTGACGTTCGTAAACTTGAACTTACCTGAAACGGGTGAACCTGTTTAGCGAAACTATTGTCTTTTCAGGCAGATGTTGGCTTTCCCAGTTCGTGAGGACACAAACCGGGGAAACGCACGTACACAGTAAGGTAACTTTACCCAAATCAAAACCTAGATTGACGAATACACACCAACAAACGAAAGCGGCTTTGCTGGCTTTGTGTCAGACATACGTGCAGAAACGCATCGACACGGCCCGGCAAGCCATGGAGGCTGCTCAGGAAGCAGCTAATTCGGAGTCGAAAAGCAGCGCGGGCGATAAATACGAAACTGGGCGGGCTATGGCACAACTCGAACGTGATCGTCATGCGCAATTGCTGGCCGAAGCACAAAAGATAGCGCGCGAATTGAAGCAGCTCAACATCGACAAGACCTACGAAACGGTTCAGCCCGGAAGCCTTGCCAGTACTAACCGGGGGGTATTTTTCATTAGCATCGGGGCCGGTAAACTAACCATTGATGGCGTAGACTATTTCGCTGTTTCAGCGGCATCGCCCATTGCATCGGCACTGGTTGGCCGCAAGACCAATGACACCGTTACGTTCAATAAACTGACGTATCAGGTGCTGGACGTGCGTTAACGTTGTGGTTAGTGGCTGACTTAGTTAAAACGGAGACAATCGATCTTGTCATCCCGACCGGTCCGCTGGTGCGGCAGGAGGGATCGTCAAACAGGCTCCCTGCGAATTTTCTTCCCGCGTGTATTGACGGGAATAAGTCAACACGACTTATTCCCGTCAATACACGCGCTCTCCGCCAATCCAGGTTTGTCTTACTTTTGTCTGACGTAATTCCGGCTTGGGGGCAGTCATGATGTCGCGGTCGAGTAGGATAAAGTCGGCCTGCTTCCCAACGGCTATACTACCCCGCAAATGATCTTCGAAACAGGCGTAGGCGGCCCAGCGGGTCATGGCTAGCAACGCTGATTTACGATCGACGGCATTCTCCATTTGATAACCCCCCGACGGAAAATTTCTGGCGTCCTGACGGGCGACGGCGGCATGAAACCCAAAGAGCGGATTGACCGCTTCGACTGGAAAGTCACTACCGAAGGCAATCAGCCCGTTTTGTTTCATCAAATCGTTGAACGCATAAGCGCCTTTCACGCGAATTGGCCCCAGGCGCTCGGTGGCCCAGTACATATCTGAGGTGGCGTGTGTCGGCTGAACGGATGGAATAATCGAATATTTACCGAACTTCCAGAAATCATCGACCGATACGACCTGAGCGTGTTCAATGCGCCAGCGTCGGTTATTTGACCCTTTCAGCAGTTTTCCGTACAGGTCGAGCATCAGGTGATTGGCCGAATCGCCAATACAATGAGTATTGGCCTGAAAATTCGACGCATACAATAACTTGGTCACACGCTCCAGTTCCGACGGACTGAGCAGCAGAAAGCCACCTGTTTGCGGACGATCCGTGTAGGGGCGTCGCAGGCAGGCACCGCGTGAGCCCAGGGCTCCATCGGCGTATAACTTGAACGATTTCACAGTGAGCCAGTCCGTCTGGAAAGGTCCCCGTTTGAGAAAATAATTCAGGTTTGGCTCGCCGAGGCTAACCATTGCGTAATCGCGGATTTTTAGTTTGGATGCCTTTTGCAGACTGTCGATCAGATTAATTTCGTCGGGGCTGATTCCCGCATCCGAAACCGTTGTCAGTCCCAGCGACACACAAACTTTCTGCGCTTCCAGCAGCATATTGGCTTTATCGGCCAGATCGGGTTGCGGAATCACCCGCTTGATAAACTGCATGGCGTTGTCTACCAAAACGCCCGTCGGTTGCCCATTCTGAAGAATAACTTCGCCCCCCGGTAGTTTTGAGCCAGCCGTTACCTGCGCCAGCCGAAGCGCTTTTGAGTTGACGAACAGGGCATGTCCATCCACTCGCATCAGAGCCACGGGCACATCGGGAAAAGCTGCGTCCAGTTTCTCCTTGGTAGGAAAGCTTTTCTCCGACCAGTCATTCTGGTCCCAGCCGCGGCCCGTGAGCCACATGGCCTCCGGATGCTGCTGGCGAAACGCCTTCAATCGGTCAAGTAACTCATCGTAGGAGGTTGTGCCAACCAGGTCGGCCTGAGTAAGAACCTGGCCGAGCCCCAGAAAGTGGGAGTGGGGATCGTAAAAACCAGGGTAAACGGGTTGCCCACCCAGATCGGCCGTACTATCGGCCTCGTATTCATCCGACAGTGCATTGGTCTGACCAACGGCTATAAATTTACCGTCCTCAACCACAAAGGCATCCGCGATGGTAAAACTCGAATCGGCGGTATAAACGCGGGCGTTCTTAATGAACAGATCAGCCTTTTTTTTTGACGAACAGCCTAAAAACGTGGCGGTAAAAGACAATAGTAGCAGTAAACGATGCATGACGGAGTCTTAATGAAAAATGCAAGTTAACTCAAAGTTAATAAGCTAGCGAGTCAATCGCAGATTCTCTTACTTTTGCTATACGTGTCGTTGTTAACCTATATTCGATGAAACTCAGTCATTACTTTCTTTTTGCCTTCCTTCCTTTTTCGGCCTTCGCCCAACAGCCATCTCAACCTGCTAAAACCCCGATTCAGCGCGCGTTAAGCAATTCTACCATTGTTCAGCAGGGAGAAATGATCTCGCTGGCTGTCGCTGTTCAAACGGCACTGGCCCAAAATTATCAGATCAAGATAACGCAGGCGCAGCAGCAGGTAGCCGTAGCCAACAATACATTAGGGTATGCCGGTATGTTGCCCAGCCTGACCGGTAATCTGAACAATAACAGTTCCAACCAGCATCTGCGGCAAACCTATCTGGTTCCTACCACATCTCCTACCGATCGGCCCGGGGTTGTTAGCCGGAATACGACCGTCGGTCTCAATTTCAACTGGACGATTTTTAACGGGTTTGCGACGTTTTATGTGTTCGACCAATTGAAGGAACTGGTGCGAATCAGCGAAGTAAATACCCGGGCCAATATTGAAGGAACCGTGGCGAATGTATCGTCCGCTTATTACGATGTGGTGCGTCAGTTACAGCGCCTGATGGCCGTACGGCAAGCGCTGGATATATCACAGTATCGCCTTGATCTGGCCAAAACGAACTTTGAGGTGGGTAGTTTTTCGAAAGTAGATTATTTAACGGCTCAGGTGGATTACAACGTTGACAGTGCTGCCCTGATCGCCCAACAACTATCGCTATCGAATGCCAAAATTCTGCTGAATACACTGCTGGTTCGCGATCCGTCCACTGAATTTGCCGTGCGTGATACCATCCTGGTACGTTCCAATCTGGCCCTCGATCAACTGCGCGAGTCCATGATCAATAATAATCCACTATTGGCAGCTGCCGTACTGAACAGGCGTGTCGCCGATCTGAACATAAAACTGGCAAAAGCGCAACAACTCCCAACCGTAAACTTATTATCGGGTTATACCTTCACTAATACCAATAACCAGGGGGGGAACACAACAGTAGCAACGGCCAGAAACAACGGTTTCACGTACGGGATTCAGGCGTCGGTACCGATTTTCAACGGGTTCAACCAGCGTCGACTTAATCAGGTTGCTGCTGCTAATGCACGCTCTGCCGAGTATCAGGCCAATGACCAGCGTGTACAGCTTGATTTCTCTCTTACGCAAACCTACCAGCAGTATAAAACTAACCTGCAATTGCTATCGCTCGAAATTCAGAATTATAAGATCACGACCCAGAACGTAGATATTGCCTATGATCGCTACCGTCTGGGAACCCTGACCGCTGTTGGATTTCGCGATGTGCAGCGTAACCTGCTGGACGCTCAACTTCGGTTGATCGATGCGGAGTATAATGCCAAAACGGCGGAGATTGAATTGCTGCGACTGAGCAGTACGATTACCCAGGAGCTTGCCCGTTAGATAATCCGTTCAATTGGTTTGCACGCTAATTCATGAACAGACTGGTTTATTACCCGACTAGTATAAACTCATTAACGCGCCATTGATATGCCCTGGACTAAGAAAGAGTACCCGCCGTCATTGAAAAACTTTATGGCGCCGGTACGCAACAAAGCCATCGATATTGCCAACGCCCTGGTGGCAGAAGGTAGTGAAGAACCGCGCGCTATTGCCATTGCTACGGCCAAAGCGGAAGAATGGGGTGAAAAACGAGGGATTAAAATTCGTAAGGACAATGCCCCGGAGGCAAAGAAATAGAGTGGATGGGCAGACCAGAAAGCAGGCATGTGTCACACGCTGGCCTGCCTGTCCACTCTATTTCCCAACCGTTTTCTTTAGCTGGTCCGTCAAAAATTTGAGTAAGAGTTTCTCGATGCCGTCGAGGCCATGCGGGCTGCTTTGTTTGAAGCGGGCTTTCTGTTTGATGTACGGGTTCAAATCCTGACACTCATACGCTTCCAGAATCTGGGGGTGTACGTAGTGTTTGCGGCAAACGGTACGTGTATTACCCAGTTTGTGAGACACCTCATCCAGAATGGTGTTGACATTTTTCTTTAGCTCTTTTTCCGTTTCGCAGGGTTCCAGTTCGGCCAGCAGGCGCAGCGCGTTTACCGTGCCGGCCCAGGTGCGAAAATCTTTCGCCGAGAAATCGTCGCCCATGGTTTCGTGCAGGTAAGCGTTTACCATACCCGAGTCGATTGGTCGTCGGTCGCCGTTCTCATCAAAATACTGAAACAACTCCTTGCCCGGAATATCGCGGCAGGCTTTCACCAGACGCGACAGTCGCCGATCGTGCAGCGTAATGTCGTGGTAAATGCCCTTTTTCCCTTTGAAGCTGAAGCGTACCTCTGTTCCTTCCAGCGTCACATGTCTGTCTTTAAGGGTCGTTAAGCCGTACGAACCATATTCTTTCTCGTAGGCGGCATTTCCCACCCGAATCAGGGTTTGCTCCATTACGCTCAGGGCAATGGCAATTACTTTTTCGCGCGAGAGCTCGGGTTTCTTTAAATCTTTTGCCAACCGTTCGCGAAGCAGGGGCAGGGCCTCCCCGAAAGCGACCATCCGAAAGAATTTTGTCTGGCTTCGGATCGCGTTCCATTTCGTGTGGTAGCGATATTGTTTCCGGTGCTTGGTGTCAATACCGGTTGCCTGTAAATGACCATTTTCTTTGGGACTGATCCAGACATCTTCCCAGGCGGGGGGCAACATCAGGCTGCGGATACGGGCCAGCGTGTCTGGATTATCGATAGACCTACCCTGTGTATCAACGTAATGAAACTGGTCTTTAGAAGGTTGGCGTTTAATCCCCGGCATCGTATCGCTCATGTAAACCAGCCGGGCTGCGCGAGCCGCTTCGACTGGGTTATGGGCTAGTTCCAATAAATCCACGTTCGTTGAGAGTATAGGTAGAAAATAAGTGATGGAGTAACTGGTTGATGAAGGAATTGGTTAACCAATCAGCCATTTTTTACCTACTTTACACGTGGTCGGTTCACTTATTTTCGCCCATGGGTTCCTGCCCGCCAATCCGACGCCTTTCCGAAAAACCACAGGGCCAGGGTAGTCGCGTAATGGTAGAAATCAGTGGGGTGAATAAAGCCAGCGAATGAATCCGCTTTTGTGGCCAGCCCCATCATCATAGCGGCCAGCACGACCCAGAGCCCGCGCTTATTTCGCTGGAGAAGCGAGAAAACGGCCAGCAGCATAAGTACCAGAATTCCCAGGGAGGGTACAATGGGCGTAAAGATGCGCACGGTGGGCATCAGCAGGCTTATAAAGAGAAACAAGCCAAAAAGAACCGTCGTGACAAAAGAAATCAGGGTGAGGGTCTGTTGGTTCAGCAGGGCGTAAACGGCCATGACGACGCACACAACACCCAGTGAATCAGCTAATATGATAATAGATCGATGGAGCGGTTCCAAGGCTTCATTGCCCGCGAACTGGAGAACACCAATGAGGGCCGCTATGGAGGTTGTTAGCAGAAAAAATCCCCAGAGGAGCCGGTTGAACAGGGAAATGCGTCCAAAAAAGTGCCAGAACACTCCGACGCCCGCCCCGGCCAGAATGGAGCCGGAAAGGATGTGCGAAAAAATCATCACGTAATTTACGAAGTTTCGGCTACTTTTGCCCAACTTTTTATCAGGAATAAGCCTATTTAACCAAATGGAAAAGAAGGTGACTAGTCTCCTCTGAATTCTGTTTTGTCTGGCAGGCATTTCTACATTTAACCGTATCGCCAACGATTTACAAACCGTCATGAGTGTTTTAGTCAACAAAGACTCCAAAGTTATCGTCCAGGGCTTTACCGGCTCGGAAGGCAGTTTCCATGCCCAGCAGATGATTGAATACGGCACCAACGTTGTTGGGGGTGTAACACCTGGAAAAGGTGGACAGACCCACCTCGACCGGCCCGTGTTTAACACGGTTCTGCAGGCTGTTGAGCAGGCAGGCGCCAATGTTTCCATTATTTTTGTGCCGCCGGCTTTTGCTGCCGATGCCATTATGGAAGCCGCCGAAGCGGGCATTAAAGTGATCATCTGCATCACGGAAGGCATTCCAACAGAAGACATGGTAGCTGTGAAAAATTACCTGTCTGGTAAAGACGTTCGGCTGATTGGGCCAAACTGTCCCGGCGTAATGACGGCTGAAGAGTGTAAAGTAGGGATCATGCCCGGCTTTATTTTCAAGAAAGGTACCATCGGTATCGTTTCCAAATCAGGTACATTGACGTACGAGGCTGTTGACCAACTGACGAAAGCCGGTCTGGGCCAATCGACAGCTATCGGTATCGGGGGAGACCCGATCATCGGAACAACGACCAAAGAAGCGGTTGAACTGCTGATGAACGATCCTGACACGGAAGCCATCGTCATGATTGGTGAAATTGGTGGCGGTATGGAAGCCGAAGCGGCCCGCTGGATTAAGGCAGATGGTAACCGTAAGCCCGTTGTGGGGTTCATCGCCGGCCAGACAGCTCCGAAAGGACGCCGGATGGGTCACGCGGGGGCCATCGTTGGCGGAGCTGACGATACCGCAGCGGCCAAAATGGCGATCATGCAGGAGTGTGGCATTCACGTAGTGGATTCGCCTGCGCTGATCGGCGACACGATGCTCAAGGCATTAGGGAAATAAAAAATCGAAAGAGTGAAAGAGCGAAAGAGCGAAAGAGTGAAAAAATATGTAATGAGCAGGATTGCTGTAGCAACGCTCTTTCATTCTTTCGCTCTTTCGCTCTTTCTTTTGTCCGCTACTGCTCAACCTCGTACTACCGGCATTGGACCCGGCGGACGGTATTATCCCGTTCACGATTTTCGCGACGATTTTCAAGTGTACGATGAAGGGGCCAAAACCTATATTCCGTACATCGGTGAACAACACGCGGGCCAGACGGCTCTGAGCGCTTATGTTGATCTGGAAAGCAACCGGCATTACAATCTGCTGATTTCCACCCGCCGAGACGGGTATTTATTTATCAATGCTGCGCTCAAACGCAAACTTGTTGCCGATCGGTGGCAGGTACTCAGCATTGACAGTTTGTTTCGCGTATATCGTCAGCCGGAAATTTTCCTTACTATTTACGGCGCGCCCGGTCTCGACGACAAGCGGGTGTTTATCGGGTACCCAAAGTCAGCGACGCAGAAACAAGTTGTGCTGGGCGACGATAATCTGAGCGTCCGGCCCAGGCCCCAAACGATCTACGATAATTTTCTGAGCCTGGGACTGTTGTTTTTGCTGGCAACCCACGCCTTCCTGTTCGCCCTTTATCACCGGGCTTTCTTACGATTTTACAGCCTGCAGGATCTAGTCTCTTTCCGGGCGCAGGAGGAGTCATTCCTGATCAACAGACCGTTGAGCGGTACGAACATGCTGTTTACGCTCAACCTCAGTTTTATCGTTGCCTACCTGATCATTTTTGTGCAAAGCCGTAACCTTGATGTGTTTGCTTCTCGCACCTTACTGCTTGGCGGACAGCATTTTGGCTGGCTCATTGGCGAATTTTTTCTGATTAGTGGCGTCGCTTTTCTGAGTCTGGTCGGGAAATATACTTTACTCGAAGTAATGGGTGGACTGTATAAATTACAGGACATTATTCATGTTCATTACTTCAAGATACTGCAATCGTCATTGCTGTTTTTCACGGCGCTGGCGCTTCTGCTAGCCATTATCCGGTTCAACTTACCCACGCTGATCTGGATGCCTAACATGCTGCTTTTGCCCCTGGTAGGGTTCTATCTAGCTCGTTTATTCCTGCTTTACCTGGTGATCCGAAGCTTGGAGCCTATCAAGAATCTTTATTTATTTTCGTACCTTTGCATCGTTGAATTGATTCCACTTATAATCGGTTTGCGTTTTGCGCTTTGAGGAAAAGTGGTCAGAGATAAGTAAGCTATAGTCTGTTTTTGGCTCGTTAAACG
The DNA here is from genome assembly GCF_054776635.1 of Spirosoma lituiforme. Lineage (NCBI taxonomy): Bacteria > Pseudomonadati > Bacteroidota > Cytophagia > Cytophagales > Cytophagaceae > Spirosoma > Spirosoma lituiforme. Next base: position 769,557 of record NZ_BAAHBO010000002.1, on the reverse strand, counting down.
TTTCAAAATAGAAAATTAGCTGTTGAACCCAGTAGAGATTCAATGAACGAACCCAGCATGCAATCCACCGAAGACCGGCTCGCGAAAGTAAACCGGATGTTAGTGACCCAATCCCGACCAGCCGACGACAAATCTCCCTATTTCGATTTAGTTAGCAAGTACAATCTTCAGATTGATTTTCGTCCTTTTATTCAGATTCAGGGTGAGTCATTCAAGGATTTCCGGCGTCAGAAGATTAACATACTGGCGCATACGGCCATCATTTTTACCAGTCGCAACGCCATTGATCACTTTTTTCGGATCTGCCAGGAAGGGCGCGTTGAGGTACCGGCTGATATGAAATACTTTTGTATTTCGGAACAAACGGCCAACTACCTTCAGAAATACATTGTCATTCGAAAACGCAAGATTTTCAACGGGACAAAAACAGCTGCTGAGTTGTTCGATCTGATCAAGAAACACAAAAACGAAAAGTTTCTGTTTCCCTGCTCGAATATTCGTCGGAACGACATCCCCGAGTTCATGGATACCAGCGGTCTCCATTTTACCGAGGCTGTTATGTACGATACGGTACCTACGGATTTGTCGGATCTTGATATTCAGAGTTACGATATCATTGCCTTCTTTAGTCCATCGGGTGTCAGTTCGTTGATGAGTAATTTCCCGGACTTCAATCAGAATGGCACGCGCATGGCTGCCTTTGGTCCTACAACGGCCAAAGCGATCAGAGAAGCGGGCTTAACGCTTGATATTGAGGCTCCCTTACCCAATGCACCATCCATGACGGGTGCTTTGGATCTGTATCTGAAAAAGGCTAACAATCAATAAACCATAGTCTTTGTCTGAACCGCTGAATGCCGGAACCGAGCAATAAGCTCACGTCCGGCATTTAGCCTTTATTTGAGGCAAATAATTTGGCTTTACAGGCGTTTAGTTGTAAACTGTATTATTGTTTACTGGAACGCTGGTTTACTTGGTAACTTGTTGTTCTGAATTTCGGTCAGGTCGTATGATTCGCACACTCTACGTTTTTGTTTTTGCCCTGCTTACGATTGTTACTCCAACCGCCCTTGCCCAGCAGGACCCGCAATTTAGTCTGTACATGTATAACCCACTCTACTACAATCCGGCCGCGGCTGGGTCAGAAGGTGTGTCGCGCATTCAAATTACGCAGCGAACGCAATACCTGGGTTATCAGACAAGTGGTACTGGTGACGAAGGCGCTGGGCAAAGTACACAAATGGTGTCGTTCAATATGCCGCTGGCCAGCATCAAAAGTGGAATCGGCTTGTACGCGCTGAATGATAAATATGGTCCGTCAATCAACCAGGCAGTACAACTGTCGTATGCTTACCGACTTGCCCTAAAAAACGGAACTTTATCTCTTGGTATTCAGGCGGGTATGTTTAATCGGGGGTACGATTTTAATCAGTTTCGTCCCAATGACCCCGGTGATCCCTTGCTGCCAAGCGGCCGGATTAACCAGTTTAAGCCGGACATCGGGGCTGGCGTATACTACAACACGACAGATTATTGGCTGGGTGTAAGTATGACACACTTGAACAAAGCCAAATACAGTTATATAGCCGATCGGTTTACAGATCCGTCTGACAGCAAGGCGTACCTGACAGCAGGCTACCGGCTTGGGATGGGCTACAACATTGATCTACAGCCGTCGGTTCTGGTACAGTACAGCACTGCCTCCGGTTTGCCGGGGTCAACAGTGGCGTTAAATCTGCTAGGAACGTACGACAATCGGATATGGGCGGGCCTGGGGTACCGGCTAAAAGATGCTCTGATGCTTACGGCTGGAATAAACTTAATGCGAAACAATGCGTTGAGAGTAGGGTATGCACTGGATATTGTCACAAGCGGCACACAAATAAAAAGTCCGACGTCGCACGAAATCCTGCTGTCGTACGCTTTGCCCGCTCCCGATGCGCGCAAAAAGCCTATTATCAGAACACCTCGTTTCCGTTATTAGGCAGCACACAGAATAATTAATTTGTCAGTTAAGTTTAAGAGGAAGCCCTTTTTTGGCAGTATTCTTGTTGGGCAGTTTGGGGCGATCGCCTTATTTTTGACAGAATTGCCGATGTTCACGCTGGAATCGCCTGGTTGGTACAAGAATCATGCAGAGAAAATAGGCTGAACACGAATTTAACATACAATAACCAAACAGATTTTCGTTTTTAGTCTGGTCTCGCACAAGAAGAAGGAAAAAGTTCGACAATGATGAATTATAACTGGTTAACAGTCAACGCAACCCGGGTAGTGATGGGCGCGGCAGTAGTTCTGCTAATGCAAGGTTGTGGCTTTCTGAAGTCAAAATTTGGCGGCAGTGGTGGTAAGAGCGGAGAGGTAGGCGTTACGAACGGTGAAATTACAGCTACCGGACGTAAAGGCTGGAAACAACCAACCCCCTATGGTATGGTACTCGTGCCCTCGGGTTCGTTTGTGATGGGTCAGGCCGATGAAGACGTGGCCGCTACACAGATCAACATGAACCGGCAGGTTACGATCAGCTCGTTCTACATGGACGACGCCGAAATATCGAACCATGAGTATCGGCAATACGTAAATGCCTTGCTGGCTGACTCCGTTTCGACATTGGGTGAAGAGGAGATCATGTCGAAGTACTACCCTGATACAACCGTATGGAAAAATGATTTTACTTACCATAATGGTGATCCAATGCTGGAACATTATTACGGACACCCTGCCTTCGACACCTATCCTGTTGTTGGTGTGAGCTGGATAGCTGCCAAGCATTTTTGCAAATGGCGTACCAATACGCTCGATGATTTCCGCACGAAGGATGGTGGGTACAAATCGTTTGGTTTCCGTCTCCCATCAGAAGCTGAATGGGAATGGGCCGCACGGGGTGGTAAAAATGGAGCCAAGTATCCATGGGGCAACCCTTACGTCGCAAATGGCAAAGGTTGCTACCTGGCTAACTTCAAACCACAGCGCGGTAATTTTGATGCCGATGGGTACCCCTATACTGCTCCGGCAACGGCTTATAATCCGAACGAATATGGATTGTACAACATGGCTGGTAACGTTGCGGAATGGTGTCGTGATGCCTACGCGGACAACACCAATGCGATTGTTTGGGATATGAACCCAGATAACCAAAATGCTGATGAACCACGGAAGGTAGTTCGCGGTGGTTCCTGGAAAGACATAGCATATTATCTCGAAACGGGTACGCGCTACTATGAGATTGAAGACCAGAAACGTTCGTACATTGGTTTCCGGTGTGTTATGGACAACCTGGAGGGCCGTACCGCTTCTGGACGAGTTGGTGGCGGAAGAAGTAAAGCACCCAAGAAAGCATCGGCTAAAAAAGCCTAAGGGATATTCGCCTATCGGATTGTTACTAAGTACACAACAAGGCCGTATCTACCTAAGTTAATTACCTATTCCAACCAACAATAGTTTATCATGGCAGCAGCAAAGTCCTCAAGTTTTTTTTGGGATCGTTTAGTACCAACCATTTATAGTGCCGGAGCGGCCGTCGTAATTGCCGGAGCTTGGGCAAAGATTACTCATAACGAACAATTCGGCTGGCTGTTGACAGCAGGCCTTCTAACTGAAGTTGTTATTTTTATCCTGTATGCCATTCAGAGTTTCACCATGCCTGCTGCTACGGCGGATGACGGCTATGCATGGGAACGGGTTTATCCTGAACTGGCCGACGATTACAAAGGAGAAGCCCGTAAGCCAGCTCCCCAAGCCAATGGCCTGACAGGTAATATGGATCAAATGCTGGCACAGGCCAAGGTGACGCCGGACGTGTTCGAAAAGCTGGGATCAGGATTCCGCAATCTGAACGAGACAGTGTCGAAACTAACCGATCTGACGGATGCTACCGTGGCAACCAACGATTACGCACGGAACGTTAAATCGGCTTCGAGTTCAATCGGTGAGATGAACAAATCATATGGTACGGCCATTACGGCAATGAATTCAATGGCTGACGCCACGACCGATGCTAAAGATTACCGTGACCAGTTCCAGAAGGTAACCAAGAATATGGGTGCATTGAACGCCGTGTACGAACTGGAATTGCAGGACACGAACAAGCACCTGAAAGCAATGAACGCGTTCTACGGTAGTCTTTCAGCTGCTATGGAGAACATGAGTGACGCCAGTCGGGATACGCAACAGTTCAAAAATGAGCTGGCAAAACTGACCGGTAATCTGGCTTCGCTCAATGGCGTGTACGGCAGTATGCTGACCGCCATGCGTGGTAACTAATCATGGTAAGTTCTGTATCGTATACTGTTGTCAGTTATAAGCAGACTGTCTGTAACTGACAACAGCAGCGTTACGCTGCCCAAACTACATAACCGCTACGGCGGCCTTTCCACAACTTTTTATTATCACTACCATAGTTTATGGCAGGCACAAAAGAGACACCCCGTCAGAAGATGATCGGGATGATGTATCTGGTTTTGACCGCATTACTGGCTCTGCAAGTCACGTCGGCCATTCTGGAGAAATTCGTTTTAATCAACAACAGTTTAGAGCAATCCATCGGCGCGGTTAGTAAAGTAAACCAATCTACGTTCGATAACATCCGGGCTACTGTCGAAAAGTCCGGTAACCGGGCTACCGATTTAGCCATTGTCAAGCAGGCTGACGAAGTACGGAAGATAACGGCTGACATGAGTGGTGAACTGGATAAGCTCAAAGATCAAATCGTAGCAACGAGCGGTGGTCGCGACGAATCTGGCAACATCAAAAATTTGAGCGAAGAGGAGTCTGTTGCTCAGCTTATGATCGGAACGAATCGCAATGGAGCGGCCTTTAAGCTGAAAGATCAATTAAACAGCTACACGGAAAATCTTTCCCGGCTTTCGGGTAACAAGTACGCACCGATGGCACTCGATGGTAAGGACGACCCGATCGCCAGTCTTTCTCCAGATCAGAAGCGGAAGGATTTTGCCGAGTTGAATTTCGCGCAAACACCAGTACCGGCAGCGTTGGCCGTATTGAGCCAGAAACAGGCAGATGTTCGCCGACTTGAAGGTGAAGTGCTGGATGTACTGGCTAGTAAGGTTGGGGCACAGGACGTTAAGTTCGACAAGATTATTGCCATGCTGAGCATGGACTCTAAAGTTGTTGTTGCTGGTACGAAGTTCAAAGGCCAGATGTTTCTGGCTGCTTCCTCGTCAGGTATTCAGCCACGGATGAGTCTGAATGGTGGCGCCGTTCGCGTTCAGGACGGACAGGGTATCATTGAATTTACGGCCCAGGGCGGGGCTTACGACAAAAACGGCTTGGCTCGTCGTATATTAACTGGATCGATCGCTTACCAGACGGCAGCGGGCCTGAAGACGGTACCTTTATCGGCTGAGTATTTTGTCGCAAAACCATCTTACCAGGTCGAAACGGGAACAATGCCTCCTTTGTACCTGGGTTGTGCCAACAAGTTAAGCATTCAAAGTCCTCAATTGGGCGCTTTGTGGAACCCAAGCTTCTCCGCTGATGGCGCGTCGGTTGTAACCTCGGGCGAGAAAGGAAAAATTACTGTTGTGCCCAGTTCGGCAACTGTAGCCCTGAACATTAGCAACTCAGGTAGCTTATTGGGAACGGAGCGCTTCCGGGTCAATAAAGTGCCCCGACCAACCATTGAAGTGTTCGTAGGGGGTACCAACACGAATGACCCTCGCGGTGTTCCTGTCTCGTCAGCGCGTAGTATTCGGATTCAGGCAGTTGCTGATCCTAGCTTTGCCGCTTACTCGCCGGATGACGCTAGATTCCGGACCACGGGGGCTACTATCTCCTTGGTACGTGGTACGAAACGGGTTCAGTTTGTTACGGTTAGCGCGGGTGGTGGCTCCATCGCTTCGTTAGCAGCTGAAGCACAGCCCGGTGATCGGCTTGTTGTTCAGGTTGAAGGTGTACAACGCCAGAACTTCAGAGGTGAAATCAGCGATGTGCCGATGGGTAATTTACTGCGGCAGGTTTCGCTTTATTGATGCACTAAAGCGGTCTCCTGACCGTTAACTAACTGAATTGACAACAAGTAGTAGCTATGACACAAAATAGAACGATAGGGTATGCTGGTGTGCTAGCTATAGCTGCGCTGGCGCTTGCGGGAGGGGAAGCCCTGGCGCAGGAAAAGGCGAACACTGGCATAAATGCAAACTCTGTTCGTGCCATCAATGAGAATGACATCATGATGAAGAAGACCCTTTGGCGTCGGATTGACCTAAAGGAGAAACAAAATCAGTCGATGTTCTCGAAGAACAACGAGATTTCTAAGTACCTGATTGATGCTGTGAAAGCCGGTCTGATTGACGCTTACGCGAATGATTCGTGTACGACGAAAATATCAGCCGAAAAATTTCACGACAACATGCTGATTCCAAATACAGGCGGAGGTTTGTCTGCGGAGGAGAAAGCAGCCGGTTTCACGGAAGACGGCAAAACTGCCGGTGCTGACGACGGCTGGGGAGGTACGCCAAAAGATAAGAAAAAGCCGGCTGACGATGGTTGGGGAACGCCTAAAAAAGCGGCTGCTCAACCAGCGGACGATGGCTGGGGAACGCCCAAGAAAAAGGTAGCCAGTACCAAAAAAGGTAAGAAAGGCAAAACCGTAGCGGCTCCGGTTGTGGAGGAAGTGAAAAAAGATACAATCGCTGCTGCACCGGCCTTCTCCGGTGATGAGTATTTTGCCAAAGAGCTTAATATCCTCGAAGTAAAAGAAGACTGGATTTTTGATCGGAAGCGCTCTCGCTTGTATTACGATATGCAGACGGTGACCTTGCTGTTACCAGCTGATAAAAATCAGGCGGGCTACGAGAAGCCAATTGCTTCATTCAAGTACAAAGATCTGGATAAGCTGTTCCGCAGTGACCCAAAGAAATTTATCTGGTATAATCCACAAAATCAGGCTCAGCACAAAAATCTGGCTGATGCGTTCGATCTGCGGTTATTTTATGGTCGGATTACGAAGGTAGCTAACCCCGGTGATACTGATCTTGTGGGCATGTACGGTGATCGTGAGGGTTTGTTGAAGTCGTATCAAACTGAATACGAACTGATGGAAACCGAACACGGTCTGTGGGAATACTAATTGCATTTGTTATTGGTAAACAAAAAGGCATCTGAATGAATCAGATGCCTTTTTGTTGTTATAGCATGTTGCAGAGTCAACGAATTACTGCTCGATAGTATCAAAGTACTGTTTTAATTTATCTGCACGGTCTTTACCAACAACTTCAGCTACTTCGTCGATAGAGGCTTCCCGGATTTTTGTAACGCCCTTAAAATGCTTCAAAAGCTTGGCCGCCGTTTTCTTTCCAACGCCCTCAACATTTTCCAATTCACTAATCAGGCTGTTTCGGCTGCGTTTGTCCCGGTGATACGTAATGGCAAAACGGTGCGCTTCATCCCGAATGCGCTGAATAAGTTTGAGAGACTCCGACTTTTTGTCAATGTATAGTGGAAGGTTGTCTTCTGGGAAGTAAATCTCTTCCAGCCGTTTGGCGATTCCTATTATGGGCACCTTACCGTACAGATCCAGCGCCTTCAACGCATCGCAGGCGGCACTTAACTGGCCCTTGCCACCATCAATGACAATTAGATCAGGAAGACCCGACTCTTCGGTCAGGACGCGCGTATAGCGCCGGGTAACAACTTCGTACATACTGGCAAAGTCATTGGGGCCGATGACCGTCTTGATGGAAAAATGGCGGTACTCTTTGTTGGCTGGTTTGCCACCAATAAAGCAGACCATAGCCGATACCGGATTAGTCCCCTGAATGTTGGAGTTATCGAAACATTCGATTCGGTTTGGGAGCGTTTTTAACTGTAAATCCTGCTTTAGCCGAATCAGAACCCGGTCTTTTTTGCTGGCGTTGGCCGTTGCTTCAGCGGCTGCTCGTTCCTGGCGTTCACGTCGGAAGTACAACACGTTCTTGAGCGACATATCCAGCAGCTTCTTTTTGTCGCCAATTTGCGGAACAGTCACTTCAGCTTTCAGGTCGACGTCGAGCGGAATATTCGTAATGATTTCTTTGGCCGGACTTCCATACTGGTTTCGAAATTCGACGATCATCATGGCTAACAGATCGGTATCCGTTTCGTCGAGCTTTTTCTTGACCTCTACCGTATGGGCCTGAACGATGGTACCATTGACCACCTTCATGAAGTTGATATACGCAGCCGACTCATCAGAGGCAATAGAGAACACATCGGCATCCGCAATCTTGGGGTTAACCACCGTCGACTTACTCTGGAACCGTTGTAAAACGTCCATTCTCTCTTTGTATTTCTGCGCCTGTTCGAATGCCAGATCGTTGGCTGCTTCGACCATGCGGTCCTTGAAATACTCCTGAGCTGGTTTAAGGTTACCTTTCAAGATATGGTGAATCTGCTCTATATCGCTGTTGTAATCTCCCTCTTCCTGTTTGCCCTCACAAGGTCCTTTACAATTACCGATGTGATACTCCAGGCACACTTTATATTTACCCGCTTCAATATTTTCGGGGGCGAGGTTATAGTTGCAGGTACGAATGGTAAATAGCTGACTAAACATGTCCAGCACCGTATACATGGGCTTCAGGTTCGCGAAGGGACCATAAAACGTGCCCTGCTTCCGGTCGATACGCCGGGTGGTTATGACGCGCGGAAAATGCTCATTGGTAACGCAAACGAAAGGGTAGGTTTTGTCGTCCCGCAACAGAATATTAAACTTCGGCTGGTATCGTTTGATGAGCTGGTTTTCGAGCAGAAGAGCGTCGAACTCCGTGTGCACGATGGTGAACTCAATCTTTCGTATCTGGCTGACCAGACGTAACGTTTTCCGGTCATGCCCTTTCGAATTGGTGAAGTAGCTGCTGACGCGATTCTTCAGGTCTTTTGCTTTCCCTACATAAATTACTTCGCCGGCAGTATCGAAATACCGATAAACGCCCGGTTCATGCGGAACCTTACTTAGTTCTGTTTTATAATTGAATTCAGGCATACGACGGAATTGATCTCTTAGTCAGTGGCTAATTAGGCTATTGTTACCGCTAGTCAGTACCATAAAACAAGCAACAACAGATAAAGGTTGCTCGTCAGGTAAACCAGAAAGGCCGACAATCTGCCGGCCTTTCTGGTTTACCTGAAATGTCTTACTACTGCAAGATTTCATCTTCGCCTTCTGGTACAACTTTTGGTGGAATGTACCGTTGGGAAGAATCTATATGGTAACCGCCACAGTCAATCTTGAAGTTGTTAGGCTTTCGGAAAGGCTCCGGACGATACTGGGTTAACGTCGGATCTTTATATATCTTCTGCATGTACATGGCCCAGGCAGGCATGGCTAACCGCCCACCCTGACCAAACTCAATGTTCCGAAAGTGAATGGGACGATCGTCGCCACCCACCCACAGGCCCGATACTAGGTGCTGCGTCATGCCCATAAACCAGGCGTCCGAGTAGTTGGACGTGGTTCCCGTTTTAGCGGCAATCTCATTGCCCCCTTCCAGCAGTTTGTACTGTGTTCGTAAGCGTTGGGCGGTTCCGTTAGGATCTTCAACGGCTCCCCGCATCAGGTGCAACATTTCGTAGGCCCGGTTGGCACTGATCACCTGCTTGGCGTCGGGCGTGAAGTTCTTCAACACGTTTCCGTTCTTATCCGTGATCTGAATAAGCATCATGGGCCGAACACGGGTACCGCCATTGGCGAATGCGCAATAGGCCGACACCATCTCATAGACAGATACATCGCCGGTGCCTAAACAAAGCGTTGGGTTGTCGGGGAGATCTTTACTCTCAATGCCCATGTCATGCGCATAGTTGATGACGGCAGCAGCCCGGGTTTTCTTGATCAACTGGGCACTGACGGTATTGATGGATTGCCCCAGCGCTTCCCGCAACGACAAACTCTGGCCACTGTAGCGACCTGTTGAGTTCTTGGGCATCCACGGTGGTCCGTTATTGTTATCTTCACCATGTGCAAACACGGTTGGCTTGTCGGTAATATGGCTACAGGGCGTTACGAAACCCTGATCCATTGCTGTCAGGTACACGAATGGCTTGAAGGTTGATCCCGGCTGGCGTCGGCTCTGGCGAACGTGGTCAAATTTCATGTATTTAAAATTGATGCCACCAACCCAGGCTTTTACGTAACCGTAACGAGGATCCATCGACATAAAGCCCGTATTGAGAAGCCGCTTGTAATAGCGAATCGAATCCAGCGGACTCATCGTTGTATCCTTGTCGTTCCGGCGGCCTCCGTACACGAAAACCTTCATCTTTATCGGCTTCCGCATTTCCTGCCAAATGGCCTTTTCATCGTCGCCGTAAGCCGCTTTCAGTTGTTTATAGCGACTTGTTCGGCGGGCTACCGACTCGATAAAGCCGGGAATCTCTTTGTATTTCTTGGTCCGGGGGTCTTTCTGTACCCACGGGTTACGCCCCCGCCAGTGCTCGTAAAATTTCTTCTGCTGATCGCGCATGTTGGTCATAACGGCTTCTTCAGCGTAAGCCTGCATGCGCGAATCAATGGTGGTGTAAATTTTTAAGCCACTAGTGTACAAATCCAGATCAGCGCCCGGATTTTCTTCGTTGTACTGGCGTATCCACCTTTTAATATCGTCCCGAATAACGGACCTGAAATAGGCCGCCATACCCGTGTTCTGGTTCTCAACGCTGAAGTCCAGTTTCAGGGGCTTGTTTTTATAAGTGAAGAATTGTTCCTGAGACAGTAATTTGTACTTTTTCATCTGTCCCAGTACCACATTCCGGCGTTCTCTTGTACGATCTTCAGATAAGCGAGGGTTGTAGAACGTAGGATTTTTGAGCATACCGACCAGTAACGCAGCTTCTTCGACGTTCAGATTCCAGGGCTCTTTGCTGAAATAGGTTTTAGCGGCCGTTTTTATTCCGTAGGTATTGTTGCCAAACGAAACGGTGTTGAGGTACATCATCATGACCTCCTGCTTGGTGTAGTTTCGCTCCAGCCGGACAGCCAGAATCCATTCTTTCGTTTTGGCGATGATCAGCCCAATGATCGGTATGTTACCCAGTGCGCCCCGCAGTTCTTCCTGGCGGGTATCAAATAAATTCTTTGCCGTTTGCTGGGTGAGCGTACTACCGCCCCCCGAACTCGATGCATCCTTGAAGGTAAGGAAACCACTAATTGCCCGAAACAACGACCGTGGATCAATACCGGAGTGCTTAATGAAACGGGCATCCTCCGTTGCCAGAAGCGCCGAGGTTACGTTGGGCGACACCTGCGAAATTTCAATGGGCGTCCTGTTCTCAACGTAGTATTTGCCAAGTAACTGGTGATCGGCCGTGTATACTTCAGACGCTTCCTCACTTTTAGGGTTTTCGAGCGCTTTCAGGCTGGGCATGCCGCCGAAAAGCCACAAAAAATTGTAGCTGACCGCCAATACATACAACACCAGCAGAACAATACCTAAAAGCGAGAACCGCCAGAGGCTTCGGATTATCTTCCGGTAACGACCAGGAGCAAATTCAATCATTCGATTTTTTAATCAGTTAGTTCAGTACGTACGACCCGGCAACGAACCGTAAATTCTGAATCCTGGAGTTAATGTCTACTTGTTTATTTTCTTTTCGCCGTCAGTTGATCGGCAGCCGCCTGCATTTCCTTTACATGAGGTAGCAACGGGCTGCTTGGATAATCCCGAACGAACTCGTTCATGGCCTGACGGTATTCATCTACGCTTTTCACTTTACCCACCAGCATAAGCCTCAACAACGCCAGTTTATCTTCGAGTTGGCTCCCGGCAAAGCTACCCAGAGCAGCCTCCGCCCGGGTAAGCGCTTCGGCGTTGTTGTTGGCTTTGTATAGCTCGTAAATAGCCGTATACGTTTTCAGCGCCTGCGCTTCCGAACCGGTGGTCTGTGCAGTGGTTTTGCCTGTTAAACGGGCATACGATGTATGCGGATATTCAGCAAGCAGCTTATCTTTCCAGGGAGATGCCTTGCCCAGTTGCTCGTTAGACAGGTAGAGTAGATAATACACTTCTGGTTTCTGAAGGGTATTCGGGTAGCGGGACAACAACTGCTCGAAGGTGGGAACGGCATCGACAGGCTGGTTGAGGTCAAATTTGTAGAGCTTACCCAGCTTGTATAACGCATTTTCGATACGTTGGTTTGCTAGGGCCTGCGCTTCTTTGGTGAAAGGGATTTTAGCTATCATGGCGTCTTTCTGCGTCTTTCGACTAGCAGTCGGGCTGTTCAACGCTACTGGTATGCCACCGACCGTTACGTCTGCGGGTTGTAACGGAGCGTTTGGGTTCACCGAATTGGCGGACGATCCTCCGTTTAATGGGCTATTATCAGCCGCAATGGCTCCTGATGCTTCCTTGTTGCTGCGTCGCCAGTTGTCTTCCAGGGGTCGATCGCCCCAACGTGCGGCAAATTCCTGTTTTCCCTGACTCAGGGCAATTGGGTTATAAAGCACCCAGCGCTCGGAGGGTTGCAGATTCGAGTTCGTTGCGCCCGGCATCGCGCTGCCATTGCCTTTGGTGGCCTGGTCTGCGACCTGCTGGGCCAACGCGGCCTGTGCCTTATCTTCTTTCTCGCGCTGGGAAATAGCTTTATCAAGTACCCGATCGAGCGCTGCTGCATCCAGCTGTGACAAAGCCAGCAAACTGTCGTCGGTTCTGATCGTCGTTGTGTACGAGACAAAGTCGTCGAGCACTTTTTTGCGGGTCAACAGGGCTGCATAGTCCGGCGATTGTTTAGGCATGAGCGCCAGGGCGCTGTCGTAGTATACTTTGGCATGACCGTAATCGGATTTCTTCTCGAAGTACAGCTTGCCAATTTCCAGATAAGTGTAAGGCACCTGATTCGTATTGGAGCCGGCCGCCTGTATCGACTGACTATAATACTTGATGGCTTTATCGATACGGCCGCTACGCGCTTCAAGCAAGCCCATCGTATAGTAGACTTTATCCTTCAGATCAACGTTTTTTCGGTCGTTGAGCAACCTGTCAAATGTTTCAGCCGATTGAGCTATTCGTTTTTCATCACCCGTCAGGCCGCTACTCTGAATGGCGTATAAATTTGCATAAAACGACTGGTCATACGTTGGCCGGGATTTCAGAACCTGCCGATAATGGGTAATGGCCTTGGCCGGTTGACCAATTAAATCATACAACTGACCCGCAATCAGGTGAAGCCGCGCCGTTGATTCCCCCTTTTTTAGCATTGGGAAGGTTGCGTCCAGAATCCCGGCAGCTGTCGCGTACTCCCCCTGTCGCTCGTGCATATACGCTTTTGTCAGGTAAAAATCCCGGGTGTTTGTCGTGTTAAGAGGCTGGTTGCGAAGGTACTCAGCCACATTCAGTGCATTGGTATAGTCGTTACCCTCCACATAAGCCCGCATCAGACCCACCAGCGCGGTATGCTTGTCATTAACGTTGGTCCCTTTCGTGTTGACGTATTTAAACACCTCAATGGCATTCGGCAAGTCCTGCTTAATCAACCGGGCACGTCCAATCAGGATGTAGGCATCATCGAGCCACTTACTATTCTGGTGCCGCTCTGGAATAATCGATGCTTTTTTGATCGCATCATCAATCTGAGGCTTTACTGGCTGCATACCCACAGAATCGATAGGCAGCAGAATGGGTAATAGTTGATTGTAATTTTCCTGTCTCGCTTTGAAAAGAATCAGCTCGGCCTGATCGATCTGGTCACGCGCGATGACATAGGCATTGTAATGAGCCGTTAAATTATGATACCCTTTGCTGACAGGCTTCGTGCTGTATTGCGAGCATGACACCACCACACCAATCAAAAAAAGAAGGGCTGTCAATAGCGGAAAGGGCGTACTGCGTAGATAGCGGGACATTCGAAAAGAACACGTGGTCATTCGTACTAAAACGTTGGCGGGCTACCTGATAATATGGAACCTTAGCCCAAATTAACGAATTTTGCCTGGCATATAACATGACCGAGACGAATTCTATGGAAAACATCCCCGACCAACCCGATCACAACCAGGCAGACAAATCTATTCGGGGAGAGGATTCCTCGAAAAAGACCCCGGAGAAAACAACGTCCTTTGTTCAGTTCAGCGGTATTGCCTTTCAGATGCTGGGTACTATAGGGCTGGGCGTTTATGCCGGAATGAAGCTGGATGCCTGGCAAAATAATCGTCGGCCTATCTGGACAATTGTTTTAGCGCTTACCGCCATTGGCGCTTCTCTCTACTTATTTATTCGCCAATTGACAAAAAGATAATCGTTTTCTATTGGAGTCTACTTGTACCAAATGTCACCTGATTGCCCCTTATGATTCGCGTTGTTTTGTTTACAGTCTTATTCGGAATTGTATTTTTCGTAGCCGAACGATATTTTGTCGCCACCTGGGTGCACCCTATCTGGAAGGTGATGCTGGTCTTCTTTTTAAGTGTCTCTTTTTTGACACATCGTCTGGTAGATACTGGTTTACAGGACGATCAGGAACGATTCATACCACTCTACCTGTCTGCAACGGTGGCTCGCCTGGTGCTGGGGTTAACCTTTATCGGTTTTTTTCTATTCCGCCACGTCGAGCAGCGGAGAACGTTCATCCTGGACTTTTTTGTATTATATATATGTTACGCAGGCTTTGAGATTTGGACCGTTACTCGTAACTTGCGACGCGATTCGTAAAATGGATCTGTCACATCATATGATGCGTTCAGCTATTAAGAAAGTTTTATTGGCAACGGCTCTCATTTTGAGTTCGTTAGGAGTTACACAAGCGCAGGAGCATGGTCACGAGAGTGAAACGCATGCCAAACAGGAAGGCGAAGCACACGCTACCAAGAAAAAGTTTGATGTGGGATCGATGATTATGCACCACATTAAAGATGATTACGGCTGGGAGCTTGCCCACGGTGTTGCCATCCCGTTACCGGTAATTTTATACTCAAAAGACAAGGGTCTGGAGGTATTTTCGTCAGCGCGCCTGGCTCACGGAGCTGTTTACAACGGCTATAAGAATGAGCATGGCAAAATTCACCGCGTCAGTGAAACCGGTGCCGTCGATCACGAAGCCAAGTTATACAACTTCTCCATCACCAAGAATGTGGCGTCGTTGTTACTGAGTGCTGCTATTATGTTATTCCTGTTTTCGTCTGTAAGCCGGGGGTACACTAAAAACAAAGGTAAGGCCCCAAAAGGTGTTCAGTCCTTACTCGAACCGATCATCCTGTTCGTTCGGAATGAAATAGCCAAGCCAAGTATTGGTCCTAAGTATACCAAGTACTTGCCCTACCTGCTGACACTGTTCTTCTTCATTTTGATAAATAACCTGCTTGGTCTGTTGCCAGGTGCGGCCAACCTTACCGGAAACATTACCGTTACGCTGGTTCTGTCGGTCATTACGTTTCTGATTGTAACGTTCAGCGGGAACAAACACTACTGGATGCACATTCTGAAACCAACGGGTGTTCCGATCGCGCTATTGCCCGTTATGATTCCAGTCGAGATCGTTGGTGTGTTCATGAAGCCACTGTCGCTCATGATCCGGTTGTTTGCAAACATCACGGCTGGTCACATCATCATCCTGAGCTTGCTGGGCCTTATCTTCATGGCCAACCAGATGGGTGGCATGGGAACAAGTGTGGCGATCAGCCCGGTCGTATTGTTTTTTACCCTGTTCCTGAACCTGATCGAACTCATCGTAGCGTTTCTCCAGGCTTTCATTTTTACTCTACTCACCGCGATGTATATCGGCAGTGCCGTAGAGGATCATCACGAAGCCGATCATGGTGTCGGATTCGAAGGTACATCGTCAGAACTGGGGTAGTACCGTTTCCCGTGAGGTCGACTCGTGGAGTCGTATCACCAATCAATTTGCAATCTTTTGTTTTACTAATAAATACGTTTGATTATTATGTTCGCAATGTTGTTTTCTCTGCTCTTGGAAGCTTCGGGTAGTATTTCGGTTATGGGTGCTGCTATCGGCGCTGGTCTGGCTGCTATCGGCGCTGGTCTCGGTATCGGTAGAATTGGTGGTAACGCCATGGAAAGTATCGCTCGTCAGCCAGAAGCGGCTGGTCGTATCCAAACGGCCATGCTGATTATCGCGGCTCTTATCGAAGCCGTAGCTCTGTTCGCAGCTGTAATTTGTCTACTGGTTGCTACGGCTTAATCTTAGCCCTGGTAGACACAAAATTTAGGCAGGCTGGTTGCATTAGGCACTGGCATCCCTGCTCAGCCAACTTCCAGAAAACGTTTGCCCGTTTGGGATTGCCGACGGGCGAGCGTTCTCTAACAAAAGATTGATTCATCAGTAACATCCCGACATTTCCATAATTCACACGCATGGACTTACTTACCCCCGATTTAGGTCTTTTATTCTGGCAGGTCATCGTTTTCCTTGGCCTGTTTCTAATCCTTCGTGCCTTCGCCTGGAAACCCATTACCGAGAGCCTTAACGAACGCGAAAACAACATTCAGAGCGCCCTTGATCTGGCCGAGAAAACACGGCTAGAAATGACTGTGTTGAAGGCGGATAACGAGAAACTACTGGTACAGGCTCGTGTTGAGCGTGATGCCATCCTGCGTGGTGCCAAAGAAGCGGCCGACAAAATGATTGCTGAATCGCGTGACAAAGCGTCCGCCGAAGGACAGCGTATTCTGGAGCAGGCTCGTGAGTCAATGCAGAATGAGCGCCAGGCACTGGTGGCCCAGATGAAAAAAGAAGTCGTTACGCTTTCGCTTGATATCGCGGAGAAAGTTCTTCGTAAAGAACTGGCTGACAAATCATCGCAGGAGAAATTAGTAACGGATTTGGTATCTAACTCACGCTTAAACTAATTCGACAATGGCAATCGATACAGTAGCTGCCCGCTACGCCAAGTCGTTATTAGATCTGGCACAGGAGCAAGGCCTGACCGAGACGATGTATAAGGACATGCAGTTCTTCAAAAACACAGTAGACCAGAGTCGTCCGCTGATGTTAATGTTAAAGAACCCCATCGTTCGTGCGGAGAAAAAAAGTGCTGTCATCAAAGCAGCGTTTACCAACCGGGTAAATCCAATTACGATGGCGTTTTTTGAGATCATCGCGAAGAAGAACCGGGAAGGTATCATGGATGCCATTGCTGAACAGTTTATCAAGCAGCACGACAAACTGAGAGGGGTGGAGCGGGCAACCGTCGTAACAACGGTTCCCTTGACGGCTCCCCAACGGGAGAAGTTCAAAGCCATGGTTATGCAATCGACGGGTTGTCAGTCGGTTGAACTGGAAGAGAAACTGGATTCAAAACTGATCGGTGGTTACGTATTGCGTATCGGCGATCGTCAGGTCGACGGTTCCATCCGTAACCAGCTGAATGACCTGCGCCTGACGTTTTTGAACTAACAGTCTGAAGACATAAAGTATAAAAAGAGGGCCGGTTCTCGCAGGAGATACCGGCCCTCTTCATTTTTGGGATTTATTATCTACCACCATTTCTCGTAACCTGGAGCTGGTTTCCAGGTCGATTTTGGCTCAAAATGGTGCCACAAAATGGCAGACACCGTACGCAAAAGTGTGTATCCTTCGTTTGTCCGCTCCCAGGTTTCGTCTTTCTGGTTCTTGGTCATTACGCAATAAACGTACTCGCTGTGCGGAGCATGCACAAACACAACTTCCGAGCGAGACTGGTTAACCGCCCCGTTTTTACAAGCCGTTTTTATATCGGGCGGAATCTGAGAGAGACCGTCGTTATCCCAGAATTGACGGCCTAGATTTCGGTACATTTCTTCGCTGGCGTCGGGGCTGACCGCACGACCTTGTCGAATGCAGGTGAGTAGTTTAGCCATTTCGCGGGGCGTAGTTTGCCCCCAGCCATACTGGGTTCGGTTGGCTTCCCGACCCGGGGTTCGCGAGTTGACACGAGTCTGATGGAATCCGTTTGCGTCCAGCCAGGCGTTAATGGCAGAGCCTCCTCCCGCTAATGCCTGACACCATAAACTGCCTGTATTGTCACTAACGGTTTCCATGAGCATGACCACCTTGCTGAGTGATAGGCTGGCTCCGTCTTTTAAAGAACCAACAATACCGTCGTCATAATGAAGTGAATCGGTATAAACGAGGGTTTCGTTGTAGTTCAGCTCACCTTTGTGAATTTTATCGAAAAGCCCGCACTGAATAGGAATCTTGATCGTACTGGCGGTCGGAAACAGCGTATCGGCGTTGATGGCAACGGTTTTCCCCGTCCGAAAATGATAAACGTAAAGGCCAACATCACCTCGAAAGCCGGTCAAGGCTGACCGGAGTTTCCGTTCGAGCTGCGCGTCCGGTTTGAATGGTTGGCTACGGGTAAGGTGAGCGATCGGAACGAGAAGCAGGCAGAAAAAAAGGAAACGCATCAGGATCGTATGGGTTTAACTAATTTAACATGCGTCCGACTAAACAATTCACGTTCATAAAACCGGAGCGTGTCAAGGCGTTTTTTGTTTGTGGTGACTTCCAGATTGACAAAGTTTTCCTGCTGAGCCAGCTTATTCAGCGCGACTAGGAGTTTTTGGCCAATGCCCTGACTACGAACCTCCGGCCGAACGAATAACTCCTGGATCTCGCCGACTTTACCTACATGGTGTAGCAAATACTGAACATGGCAACTAATAAAGCCAAGTATTGTATCGACCCGTTCGGCTACCAGATAATGAACGTCTGGATTAAGAAGGTTACGTCGGAAAGTAGTATTAAATGCATCTGCGTCTAAGGCGCTTTCTTCCAGCTGGCAGATGAATTCATAGAGAACGGACGCGTCCTGTTCAGTAGCGCTCCGGATGCAAATGTCTGTTGGAGTGATGGATTGAGGAAGCATATTGGTGTACGTTGATGCGCGCTTTGCCTGGTCAGAAGCAATGCATGACCTAAAACTTCTGCAAAACGTCTGACTCGAAGATATGCCTGCCCGTTAGTCCCTGTTGTGCCGTTGTCATCATGGCTGTTGCTACTTTAGCCGCATCAATACCCCGGTATTTGGCAGGGATCAGCGGTTTGAACAGACGCATAGCGCTTTCGGCCAGACGCTCTCCCAAGCGGTTTTCGCCCCGGTTTCCGACAAGCAGTGATGGCCTGTAGATCAGTAAGGTTGGGTAATTTAAACGGTTCAGATCACGCTCTACTTCTCCCTTGACCCGATTATAAAAAAAAGATGATTCCGGGTCAGCGCCCATCGACGTAACAATAGAAAACTGCTGAGTTCCATTTTCCAGACCCAACCGGGCAATATCGAGTGGATATTTGTAATCTACCGTCTGAAAAGCGTCTTTCGATCCGGCCTTTTTCATGGTTGTGCCGAGACAACAAAAAATATCATCGGCTTTTATCAACAGTCCGTTCGGGTGGTCAAATTCGAACGGAATTTCCTGCAAACGAGGGTGTTGCCAGGTCAACGATTTGCGAACCAGAACTTTAATGTTGGAATAGACGGTCGAATTAACCAGTTGCCGAGTTAAAAGACTACCGACCAGACCAGTTGCACCGAGTATTAAGGCCGTTTTTTGGGTAGGTATAGTCATGTTTAAAAGAGGGGATTTTTGCTAAATTAGGCACTTCGTTGAAAAGAAAGTATCCACCGCCAATTTCTATTTTATGCGTTGTGCCAATTTCCGTGCCATCGGACTAGTCTTCATTCTGACGGTTATTTCGCTGAGTTCCTTTCGCCTTTATGATGGTGAATTCATCCAACGACTAATAGAACAATTTCGTGTTTATACTGGACAGCATCCTACCGAAAAAGTTTATATTCATATCGACCGGGACACGTATTTGATTGGCGAAACAGTCTGGTTAAAAGGCTACCTTTTTGACGGCAAAACCCATGACGCCGATACACTCAGTGGCGTTCTGTACGTTGATCTGGTCGATTTGAAGGCGAAGCGGGTTCGGTTGCGTACGCAGCTCAGGGCTACCAACAGTTACGCACCGGGCCAGCTTTTACTACCCGACTCGTTGCCCTCGGGTTTGTACCAGCTTCGTGGCTATACCAATTTTATGCGGAACTACCCGGATGCCTATTTCTTCACGAAAACGGTAACGGTTCTGCGTGCCGATGAACCCAGTACGACGCCACGTCAACCAACCGTAATTCCCAAGCCCGATGTACAATTTTTACCCGAGGGTGGTCATCTGGTTACCGGATTAACGAGTCGTGTAGCTTATAAAGTAGTAAACTCGGCGGGAGAGGGCCTTGCGGTGAAAGGGTTTGTGCTGGACGCTAAAAAAGATACGGTTGTTGGCTTTACGACCACCCACTTGGGAATGGGTTTTATGATGTTCAAGCCGGAGCCAGCTCAAGCCTACACCGCCTTTATCACCTTGGCCGACGGAACACTGGCCAGCTATCCGATGCCCACACCGCAGGAACAGGGCGTGGTGATGCAAGTCGAAAACCTGACCAATAAAGACAATGTGCTGGTGTACATACTGAATAACAGGATGGTGGCCGATTCGTTGGCTACGCTGACATTGGTCGCACAGACCAGGGGGCAGTTGGTTCAGGTGGCCAAAGTACCGGCCTCTCGTAAGGTCTCGCTGGTGCGGTTGCCTCGTTCGGGCTTTCCCGAGGGTATTGCGCAGCTAACGGTATTTGATGAAACCCGAAAGCCAGTTGGCGAACGGCTTGTGTACATTGATAGAAACGAGCAGTTGACTGTTGAGGTGACGGCCGACAAAGCCGTATACAGGAACCGTGAGCAGGTTAACCTGACCATTACCACCAGGAGTGCCGATGGAAAACCGCACCCGGCCAATTTATCGCTGGCGGCCGTTGACGCTAAACTTGCCCCGGAAGCCGACTCGAATGGCACCACGATTCGGTCGCACCTGTTGTTATCGTCCGATTTAACCGGCACAATCGAACACCCCGATATGTACTTCAATCCAGCCAATAGAGAACGGTGGTTCCAACTGGATCTATTACTGTTGACCCAAGGCTGGCGACGCTTTACCTGGGCTGATGTAATGGCTGGAACCGGATCAACACTTAAATACCCGATCGAACAGGGCTTGTCATTGACGGGAAGAGTAGTCCGTCCGAATCAGAAAGACATTGGTGGAAAAGTGAAGTTAACGTTCGTCATTGCCAAAAAAGACAGCACACGTGACGTGCTTATGGGGGAGACAGATGAGGCCGGTAATTACGTAGCCTACGGTCTGGATTTTACGGATACCACTACTGTGCTCATCCAGGGGTTAAAAGGCAGCGCTAATCGTAACCTGGTCATTACGCTCGATCAGCTCCTGGTGCCAACGGTTACGCTCATGCAGGCTCCCTATAACCCAATGGAGTTCCGGGCTGACGAGTTGGCCGAATTTATCCGGCGAACGAAGGAATACCAGGAAATAGAACGTCAGATAAAGCGCAACAGGGAGGTTCTCCTACAGGCTGTCACCGTAAAAGCGAGAAAGTCGGAGGAGCGCGATACGCGGGTGCTTTATGGAAGACCCGATGCAAGCGTCAAGTTCGATCAGATGAATACGGGTGGGCGACTGACCATTCTGGATGTCATTCAGGGAAAAATAGCGGGGGTGCAGGTAACAGGCAGTGGGTTTAGTGCCAGGGTGCAGATTCGCGGAGCCGCTAATTTTAGTGGAGCCATCGAGCCCCTGTTTATGTTGGATGGTATGCCCATGGATTTACAGGGGATTATGGGCATTTCGGTACAGGACGTTGATCGGGTGGATGTCCTGAAAGGAGCGTCGGCGGCTATTTACGGGTCAAGGGCATCGGGGGGTGTCATCTCCATTCTGACCAAACGAGGAAAACCCGACTATGATTTTTCGAAAGATGCCGTACCCGGGACATTGCTGGCCAAATTGCCCGGTTATGCGCCCGTTCGCGAGTTTTACGCCCCTCGTTACGACGTGAAGAAGCCGGAACACGTCCGGCCTGATTATCGAACGACGGTATTCTGGGCACCCATGATCCAGACCGACGCAGAAGGGAAAGCAACCATTTCCTTCTTTACATCCGATGCGAAGACGGACCTGCGCATCCAGGTTGAAGGGGCTACCTTCGCCGGTATGCCGGGGGTAGGAAAGCGTAAAATACGGGTAGACTAAAAAAGGGGTCGGTTAACCGACCCCTTTTTCTGCTTTACCTGGCTGAGGTTTAAACTGCCCCCAGAATCTGCATTTTAATCGGGTCCCAACTAACGGCTTTCTTTTGCGCGAAGCTCATGTTGCCACACTGGGTTGGTCCGCAGGCACGAAGGCCAAACGTAGCATCTTCCACATTGGGCGCGTTTGTTCGCACCGAGTTGAAAAAGTTTACAAAGTGCTCGTAGCGGTCTCCCTTGTAATCTTTCGGAAATGAATATTTTAGTTCTTTCGGACCTTCCAGCTCCGGATGTGGCGGATACAGTTTATTGTATTCCTTCACATACAGTTCTTTCTGGTCTTTCGGGAAGTTGTCAATTGACATACCGGGTGCTTTCGGAAACTTGTTCCGGTGAACGGTCAGGCTATCGAAACCCAACGACAGATCGCCTTCGGTACCCACAATCCGGACAAGGTAATTGCCACCGCCACCATCAACGAAGTTGGAGCGAGTGGTCAGATTAAATTCAGGGTGCTCGGCCGTTTTTGGGTAATCGTAAATACTCAGCTGAATATCAGGTACATCGCGGCCATCTTTCCAGTAGCGGGTTCCGCCACTGGAGTATACCCGATTGGGGCCTTTGGACCCGGTGATGCAGTGTAGCGAAGTAAGCAGGTGAACGTACAAATCGCCGGCAATACCGGTACCATAATCCTGGTAATTACGCCACCGGAAAAAACGGAGCGGGTCCCACGGCCGTTTGGGGGCACTGCCCAGGTACGTATCCCAGTCAACGGTTTGGGGAGAGGCATCGGGCGGAATTGAGTATTGCCAGGCACCCATCGCACTGTGACGGTCGTAGATCGCTTCGGCAAAGACAAGCTCGCCAATATCACCGGCCTTCATCAGTTCGCGCGCTTTGGCGATCAGCAGGGAACTGGCAAACTGGCTACCCACCTGAAAAACCTTACCCGTTTCTTTGGCGACCTTGATAAGCTTATGGCCATCGTCAACTTTCTGAACCATAGGCTTTTCGCAGTACACGTGCTTGCCTTTGCGCATGGCGTCGGAGGATATTTTTTCGTGCCAGTGATCCGTTGTTGCATTAATCACCGCATCGACATCTTTTCGTTCGAGAATCTCCCGATAATCCCTCGTGACCGGAAGCTGGTCCCCCCACAGTTCTTTCGCCCGGCGCAGTCGTCCGTCGTACAGATCGCAGGCTGCCACCATTTCGATACCATCGATCATAAGCGCCGTTTGGGTGTCGCCAATGCCCATGCCACCCGTACCGATGAGCGCCAGACGAATTTTGTCGTTGGCTGCCGTACTCGAATGACTTCGCACTAAATTGAGGTACTGAGGAATGCCTGCCGAGGTGGTTTCAGCCAGAGCCGCCGGTGCCGTAGCCACCGCTGTGCCTGCCAGACCAAGGGTCTTCAGAAACGACCGACGAGAATTACCCTCCGGCGTAGTCGATGAAGCCGCTTGTTTTTTATTGTTCATAACAAAATCGGATTGGGGATTGGAAAACCACTTAAAAATAAGCGAATCTGTAATAATAATTATAAAAGTCCGCTCAAACCACTTTCTCCCCTTGTGACCTGTTGAAATTCGTCGTAGCATTAGCCATTATTCTGTCAACTTTATGAACTTACGCTCTGGTTTACGTACAGGCCTGCTGGCCTGCCTGCTGAGTCCCGCTCTGGCACAACCAACACCGTTTCCCTCCATTGGTCAAATCGTGCGGACTGACCCCCGTTTGAATAAACTTATCCCGGCTGATGCCAGGGTGGAGGTATTGGCCAGTGGTTTCGACTGGACAGAAGGACCCGTCTGGGTGAAGGATCAGGCCTGTCTGCTCTTTTCAGATGTACCCAAGAACACTATTTTCAAATGGACGGAGAAAGAAGGCGTTATACCGTTCCTGAAACCGTCTGGCTATACGGGCCTGGGACCCTACAGCGAGGAACCCGGTTCGAACGGCCTCACGCTCGACCGACAGGGGCGGCTCATTGCCTGCGAACATGGCGACCGACGAGTGACGGCTATGGTGCTGAACGGAACCGGGGGAAAGCGTACCCTGGCCGACAATGTCAATGGAAAACGATTGAACAGTCCCAACGATGTGGTGGCTCATTCGAACGGGAGTTATTATTTTACGGATCCGCCTTACGGATTGCCCAAAAAGGAAAAAGATCCCAGCAAGGAAACTGATGGCTGGGGTGTTTACCGGATTGGCCCCGAGCGTGCCGGGGTGCCGGGTACCGTATCCATCGTTGTCAGTGACCTCACCCGACCCAATGGCGTAGCCCTGTCGCCGGATGAGAAAATTCTGTACGTGGCCCAGTCCGATCCGCTGCAGCCGGTTGTCATGGCGTACCCATTGCAGGTGGATGGATCGGTAGGGAAGGGACGTGCCGTTTTCGGGGCCGATGGGATGAAGAAGCTGGGCCTTGACGGTGGTTTCGACGGCATGAAAGTGGACCGGAATGGGAATTTATGGGTATCGGGTGGAAAGGGGATACTTGTGCTATCGCCAGCGGGCGAATGCCTGGGGCATATCAACATTGGTGTTGCAACGGCCAACTGTGCCTGGGGCGACGATGGCTCTGTACTGTACATAACGTCCGATATGTATCTCTGCCGAATCCGAACGTCGGCCAAAGGGTGGTAATATAGAAGGATGAATTGTAAATGATTGGAGATGCAAAAATGGGTAGATAGCAGCCATGAGTTCCTGGCAACAATTTATCCTGCATAATGTATCATCGGCAACCGAACTCGTCGTTATTAACCTAACTTTGTGTAGAATACGCAGCTTGATTGAAAGGAATTTATTCTCATGTTAGAGAATCGGAAGTGGGTCATTATTGGTGTTTTTTGCCTGGTTGGATTAACGTATCTGGCCCGATTATTTTATCTGCAAGTGCTGGACGATACCTACTCGCTGGGAGCGTCGAAGAATTCCATTAAGCGAGTGGTCGAAATTCCCTATCGAGGGCAGGTGTACGACCGAAACAACCAGCTCATCGTTTACAATACGCCCGTCTACGACCTGTACGTTACGCCCAAGCAGGTCCGGATTCCGGACACGCTGGCTTTCTGTCGGATGATGAATATCAGCCCGACTGAATTCGATAGCATTATGGGGCTGGCCAAAAATTATTCGTCGGTTAAACCGTCGCTGTTTTTACGGCAACTGTCAAAGGAAGATTTCGCTCATATACAGGACGCGCTGGTCGATTATCGAGGCTTTGAGCCGGTCATTAGCTCGATGCGTACCTACCCCGCCCATACGCTGTCAAATGCACTGGGTTACGTTAGCGAAATCAGTAAAAAACAACTGGAGAACCAGGATATTCTCTACTACCGGCAGGGCGATTACGTTGGTCATAACGGTCTGGAAGAGCAATATGAAGAGCAACTACGGGGTAAACGGGGTGTTAAATTCATGATGCAAAATGTCCGGGGCGTTAACAAAGGCTCCTGGAAAAACGGTGCTTTTGATACGCTGGCGATAGCCGGACAAAACCTGATTACGGGTATTGACGTTGAGGTTCAGAAATACGCCGACAGCCTGATGCAAAATAAAGTAGGGGCTGTGCTGGCCGTAGAACCGGCGACGGGCGAGATTCTGGTGTCGGTTTCCGCACCAACGTACGACCCTAACCTGTTGTCGAGTCGGTTCTTTTCCAAGAACTACCGGGCGCTGATCAAGAACCCATACAAGCCGCTAATTAATCGACCTGTTATGGCTAGTTACCGCCCCGGTTCAACGTTTAAGCTGATTCAGGCGCTGATTGCGCAGCAACAGGGGTCTCTTCTGCCATCAACCGTTTACGGGCACGCCGGTTCGCCCATGCGCTGTCACTGTCACGGAGGCAATAACCTGCGGGGCGCCATTCAGAACTCCTGCAACCCTTATTTTTATTATGTGTTCCGTAAGTTCCTTTACTTTAATGGCGAACACAACACCTTCAAAGCGTCGGCAATAGGTTTACGGCAGTGGCACGATATGGCTGAGAAATTCGGCATTGCTGATCGACTTGGCATTGACCTGCCAACCGAACGGAAGGGTAATTTGCCCACCCCCGAATATTACGATAAGGCGTATGGCGGATCATTGCGATGGAAGTTCTCGAACGTTTATTCGTTGAGCATTGGAGAAGGTGAGCTATTGATCAGCCCTATGAAACTGGTTAATCTGGCCGCTACCATCGCCAATCGAGGCTGGTTTATTACGCCCCATTTTATCAAGGGATTTGGCAAGCCTGGCATTGGCGTGCCTGCCGAGTACCGCGAGCGCCACGAAACCGGAATTGAGTACAAGTATTACTTGCCCGTTATAGACGGCATGCGGGCCGCTGTGGCGCATGGTACGGTAACTCCGATGGCCAATATTGCCGGCATCGACCTGTGTGGGAAAACCGGAACGGCGCAGAATAATAAATTTAGTCACAAGTTCGACCATTCTATTTTCATTGGGTTTGCCCCCATGAACAACCCAAAAATTGCGGTGGCTGTATTCGTCGAAAATGCAGGCTGGGGTGGTAAAGCAGCTGCCTCAGTAGCGGCACTGGTTGCCGAACGCTACCTGAAACGGAAAACGGAGGCTAAAAAGCTGGATGAACAGGTAAAAGCCTCCAACTATCTGCCACCCGCTAGTGGGCTTCCGGTTTATAAAAAACCCGTGGCACCCAAGAAAGATACGACTCAGCCGAAACCTGCTGCGCCCAAGCCCATGATGACCGTAGCTAAAGCCAAG
Organism: Spirosoma lituiforme; assembly: GCF_054776635.1. Lineage (NCBI taxonomy): Bacteria > Pseudomonadati > Bacteroidota > Cytophagia > Cytophagales > Cytophagaceae > Spirosoma > Spirosoma lituiforme. The sequence continues at coordinate 742,771 of NZ_BAAHBO010000002.1, read as the reverse complement.
CCGGTCGTAGCCGCTATACTGAATTAAAAGGTGGTTTATGGTTTACGGTTTATGGTTGGCTGACGCATGCACGCTGGACGCGTTAGCCAACCATAAACCGTAAACCATAAACCACGAACTACAAACCGAGTACCAAATTGGCCCGTAATAACGACCCATTTTCGCAAAACATTGACTGGCTTACCTTACTGCTCTATCTGGGCTGTGTAACCATGGGCTGGCTGAATGTCTATGCTGCTGTGTATAGTCCGGAGGATCATACCAGCCTCTTCGATATGAATACCAATGCCGGAAAACAGATGATGTGGATCGGCACGACCGTGATCCTGATCATCTGCATTCTGGTCATTAACCATACGTTTTTCGACACCTTTGCCTTTGTCTTTTACGGCTTCATGATTTTGATGCTGGTTCTGGTCCTCTTTGCCGGGACCAACATCAATGGGTCAAGGTCCTGGTTTAAATTCGGATCGTTTACCATTCAGCCGGCTGAATTCACGAAGGTTGCCACGGCGCTGGCGTTGGCTAAGTATCTGGATGTGCCGGGTATCAACCTGGCCAAGCGAAAAGACCTGATGTTCATCGGTGGCATTATTGTACTGCCCTGTATTCTTATTCTGGCGTCGAATGAAACGGGGTCGACGCTGGTGTTTGCCTCGTTCGTGATCATGCTTTATCGGGAAGGGCTCCCCGGCTGGATTCCGGCGGTGGGAATTACCGCAGCTGCTTTGTTCGTGCTGGCGCTGATTTTTGCGAAGCTGTATATCTTCATCGGTATTGGTGTACTGCTCGGACTAATTATTTTGCTGATGCCCCGCTACAACCGCACGTTGGCTAATATGCTGGCGATGGGTCTGGTCGGCATAGTCATGATCGGGTACGTAACGGGCGTCGACTTCTTCGTGAACAATGTCCTGCAAAAGCACCAGCGTAACCGGATCAAAGTGTTGGTCGATCCAAAGATTGACCCGCTTGGTGTCGGCTGGAACGTAACACAGGCCAAAATTGCTATTGGCTCCGGCCGTCTTCAGGGAAAGGGGTTTCTGGAAGGAACACAAACCAAGTTTGACTTCGTGCCTGAACAAAGTACCGACTTTATTTTTTGTACCATTGGCGAAGAACATGGCTTTGTGGGCGCGCTTGTCGTTATCGCACTGTTTGTGGGCCTGGTTTCCCGCATTGTCATTTTAGCCGAAAAGCAACGAACCAAGTTTGCCCGCGTTTATGGCTACTGCGTAGCCGGTATCATTTTCTTCCATGTGATGGTCAACGTTGGCATGACCATTGGCCTGATGCCCGTTATCGGGATTCCCCTGCCGTTTTTCAGCTATGGCGGCTCATCGCTCTGGTCGTTCTCTATTCTGCTGTTCATTTTCCTCAAACTCGATTCCCGGCGAACGGCCCTGACGAGACGGTAACGGTAGACGGTACCCAATCACAGCCTGGTCAGCTAAGACGCCATCACACAGCTTTCGTGTGTAATTATTATACATTATCTTTGAACAGTACCGAAAGATAGGTTCGTGGGCCACCTGGTTGTTGCCTGATAGCTGTTAACGCTTTTGTATAATCCAACTACATGGGGAAGAAGGGATTGCCATGGCTTCTGCTTTCGATAAGCTGGCTGGTATTGGGCAGTTGTCAGTCGGCGACGAAAACCAAGACATACCGGATTGGTTTTTCGCAGTGTACGGGGGGCGACGAGTGGCGGAAGACGATGCTCAACGACATGAAGCGGGAACTAACGTTTCACCCCAACTATACGCTCCTGTACGAAGATGCCGGGAACAGCACGGCCCGGCAAATAAGCCAGGTGCAGTCGCTGGTGGAGCAGGACATTGACCTGCTGATTATTTCCCCTAACGAAACCGATCCGTTCACCAAAGTGGTCGAAGCCGTTTTTCGGAAGGGAATTCCAGTCATCTTGCTGGATCGGAAAATTAAGACGGAGTCCTATAACGCCTATATTGGTGGAGACAATGCCGAAATTGGCCGCCTGGCTGGGGCCTTCATTGGTAATTACCTGAAAGGGCAGGGGCGCGTGGTGGAGGTGTGGGGATTGCCAAGTTCGTCGCCCGCCCAGGAACGCCACAGAGGCTTCCGGGAAGAGCTGCGGAAGTTTCCGGCCATACGGGTTGTTGCCGAATTAAATGGTCAATGGGAGCGGGACACCGTTCGGCGTGTAGTGGCGTCTGAATTAAATGCCTTGAAAGAAGCCAACGTGTTGTTCGCCCACAACGATGTGATGGCGCTCGGTGCCTACGAGGTGTTCAGGCAGAACGGGATGCATCATCAGCTGGATTTCGTGGGTATCGACGCCCTGCCTGGTCCGAGTGCGGGGATGCAGGCTATTACAGATGGTCGGTTGAAAGCCAGCTTCTTATACCCTACCGGTGGCGAAGAAGCCATTGAGACCGCCACCCGGATTCTTGAAGGGAAATCCGTTAAGCGGGAGCAAATTCTTAATTCGATTCAGGTAGATACAGCAAACATTCGGGCGCTTAAAGCCCAGAGCGACAAACTGTTGGCACAACAGGATGATATCGAACGGCAAAGCCAGCGCATCGACAAGCTCACCGAGACGTACACCTCCCAGAAGAATACGCTGTATTTCACCCTGGCCAGTTTACTCGTTGTTATCCTGTTGGGTAGCTGGGCTCTGTACTTATTTCGATCGAAGCAGGCAGCTTACCAGACGCTCGAAAATCAGAATGAAGAAATCCGGCAGCAGAAGGATACAATTGAAGCTGTATCGCAACAGGCTCGCCTGGCAACCGAGGAAAAGCTTCGATTTTACTCGTACATTTCCCATGAATTCAACACGCCCCTGAGCCTGATTCTGACGCCTGCCGAAGATCTGCTGAGTAAGAAAACAGTCAGCGCACATGAGCTGAAAAGCAGTTTGGGGCTGATTCAGAAAAATGCGTATCGTCTGCTGCGGCTAATCGACCAGATGCTGGATCTGCGAAAAACGGATGCCGGGAAGCAACAACTGCATACGACCGAGCAGGACCTGATCGCCTTCATTGACGACATTGTTCAAGATTTTAAACGGAAGGCCGGAAAACAACGCATCGATCTTCAATTTATTCCGGCGAAAGCAAGTCTGCCTGTTTGGTTCGATAGCGAAAAGCTGGACAAGGTGATCGTTAACCTGCTGTCGAATGCGTTCAAGTACACGCCCAAAGGGGGCTTTATTCACGTACAGCTGGATGTGGTTGATCAGCAGGTACGCATTCGGGTGCAGGACAATGGCGAAGGGATGACCCCCGACGAGCAGGTTCACGCCTTCGACCTGTTTTTCAGTGGAACCAGGCCATTCAACCTCTCGAAAGGATTGGGTCTGGCGCTCTCGATGGAGTTCATTCAGTTGCATCAGGGTGAAATTACGGTGCAGTCGGAAAAAGATAAAGGCACTACGTTTACCATTCTGTTACCGCTGGGAAGCGCTCATTTAGCTCCCGAAGAAATGGGCAGTCTGGTATCCCGTAACTCGCTTAATCCGGGCAGTTCGGCCCCACATCGGCTGCTGGCTGATCTGGATCAGGAGGATGTTCCCGAAGTGATTGAGCGAGTACCCAGTCGGTCGGGTACCCTGCTGGTTGTAGAAGATAACGACGACTTACGAACATTTCTGGCCACCCGTCTGGGTCATGAGTTCGATATTGTGGCAGAAAGCTCGGGAGAAAGTGGCTGGGAGCGCATCCTGGATATCAGCCCGGACCTGATCATCAGTGATGTTATGCTGCCCGGAATGGATGGGTTACAACTGACGCAGCGGGTCAAAGCTGATCTGCGTACCTCTCACATTCCCGTCATTTTATTGACCGCCAAAGGCCAGATGGCCCAACAAATAGAAGGTACCCGCGCCGGAGCCGATGCGTACATCGCCAAACCATTCAATACGACGCATCTGCTCGAAACACTGCGGACCACACTGGCCAACCGCGCCAAGTGGCAACGGCGTTACGCATCCGATTTCCTGACGCAGCCGACGGGAGGAAACCGGCAGGATAAAAAATTCCTGAATGAGTTAACGGGCCTGATCGAACAGGGCTTAACCGACCCAACCTTTGGCGTTGAGCGACTCAGCCGTGACATGGGTCTTTCGCGGGTGCAGCTCTATCGAAAAGTACAGGCACTACTCGATATGAACGTAACCGACTATATCGCCGGGATACGGTTGAAGAAAGCCCGGCGCTTGTTGGCAGAAAGCACTAAATCGATGGGCGAAATTGCCTACGAAACGGGCTTTAGTTCACCCGCTTACTTTACCACTTTTTTCAAGCAGCACACCCAGAAAACGCCCTCCGAATACCGGAAATCCCCGGCGGGTGTATAGGCTGTTTTTGGTTTGAGGTTTGCTGACGTAAACGTTATACAATGACAAGAGGATAACTGATTGGGAAAACGACTTAGCGGAGATGAATTTCGCAGAGATGAGTAATTTAGGTTTTTAAGGATAATGTCTTTGTAGCTAACCATACACTAATAAAGTACCGGAAAATATGGTAAGACTCTGCTGTATTGCTTTAATCTTAATGTACCTAATGCCATTATACGTTTTTGGTCAAGTCAATAGGCGACTACAAGCAGAATTAGACAGTATATATCGCGTCGATCAATTGTATCGAGAAATAATGGCAAGTCCGCAAAAGAAAGATTCACTGGCAAAAGCCCATAATTTATCTGAGCAAGCAGTTGATCAACTAATCCATGATGAGATAACCAAGATTGACAAGTCTAATATCTACCGGGTCGAACAGATTATCAAGCAATATGGGTATCCTGGGACTAGATTGGTTGAGTCTCCTACTGATGAAGCAGCTTGGTACGTTATTCAACATTCAGAAGACATTGCTAACTATTTTCCTTTAATTGAAAAAGCCGGAGCAAGTAAAGAGTTGCCATTTAATTTGGTAGCCATGATGCAAGACCGCCTGCTAATGAGCCAGGGAAAAGAACAGTTGTATGGTACCCAAATATGGTGTGAAAATTCAGGATGTTATGTTTGGCCAATTGCTAACGCGTCACAAGTTAACCAACGTAGAAAACAAGCAGGGTTCAAGACAACTGTAGAGCAAAATGCCAAACGGTTTGGTGTTGAATACAACGTTCGAAGCTTGCCCAAAAAGTAACGTTTCTTTTTGTCATTCTCTTTGCCAATACTTACATAGAAACAATACTTTATTCTATAAAAAAATATTAATATAAGTTTAATTATACAGTCGACCTCGTTAAATTATAAAGCCCGGCTTTTTACGACGATGGATCGGGCATCGTAATTCAGTAAGACTAAAAATTTGCTAATCGTAGAGGAATTAATTGCTGCTGTTTATTTTTTCTCTTGATTATCTAAAAATCCGCTATTGTATTCAATAATAACTCAACACAAGTTACGGCCTATTCATAACTCCTACAACAGCTCTGACCCGACTGTAGGAAGTACTGTTAGGTTCATACAAAACAGGTAAAACTTGAGTTGTTTTACCATCTTACATTAAATTCGTTACATAGACGGTATCACTTTTTAAATCCAAAATAACTAAGCTGGTCTATGTAGTCAAATCAATTAAGTAACGGATTTAGTGTAAAACGGCAAAGCAACTCAAGTCTGATGTATTTTGGGATATTAGCATTTCCCAAACGATTGACTGATTACAGTTATTCCGCCTATTGTCACAGTTACTCTTATTCCAGTTGGAATTCCCCACGTAGTACAAATAGATAGGCAAGCGCTACCTACGGAGCCATTAGGGATGTTGATTGGTAAAGTAAAACAACGCTTGCCAATTCCGAGCGGTAAACTAATGCAAATCTTGTGATTGGCCGTTTTGATACTTATACATTGAGCCGCAATGAGCATACTTCCGGCGAACATATTTCCACCTTTGGAAAGATCAAAGCCAACCTCTTGAACGTCAGACGTGCTCTCACTATGTGTCGCTTTGGCTGCTTCAATCGCATTTTTAATTGCGTCTTCACTAAAACTATAATTTTCCATGGTTGAAAGAGATTAATTTGTGGATCCCTACTGTTTAGGCTTTTCGGGTTTCGCCCCGTTTTTAGAGTGGAAACAGACTCCACTTAACAGCATAAAACTGTACTATTGATCCAGCAAACCTATCTAATTAAAATCACATTCAACATGGTAAAAATACCCTTTATTGCACAAGGTAAAGTAATCGAATAATTCAGAAATAATTACTACTAATTAAACAAAGGAATTTATAAATAAAGAGACAAATGATTAAATAAATAATCAAAATACGTTGACAGAAGTAGCCTCAAGAACACAACGTTACTTCTTCATAATCAATCTATTCTTGAATAACGTAACTACCTTATAGTCTTCATTTATCTCTATCTTTTTTGTCTTTCTATTTTGAGGAAATTTCTTTAAAGTCGCTTCATGTAAAATTTGTTACACAAATAATATAATTTCTGTATAGTTGACTTGATTTCAGAACTGCCTAATCGATATTGGACAGTATATAACTTTATCAATTTGACTACTTTAGACCAATAACATATGCCCCGTAAAATCCGTGGTGACTAATGCTAATCGGTACAGTTATTGAATTGCCAATAGCCAAAACAGGAATGCCCAGACTATCTTTATGAATATGAATTTTGTTTTCGGGAGTCCGGAATAAAGCTGAACCATGTTGCCTGATTCTTTCTGAAAGTAGCTCATGGTGTGCCTGGTAGCTTGTTGTATCAAGTGGAATAATGACTTGGCTGTAAACCGGGCTTAGGTTGGTGGCAAACGCCACGGTAACAATATAGTGAACTGTAATGACCGAGCGGGTCTGGTAGCTATCGGCATATAAAACAATTCCTTCGGCGGATGATTCGGTTATTTCATTGAGAGAACACGCTATTTTAGCGGGGGCGAAAATTCGGTTCTTTGTTCTTCGAACGGCCAGCTTATACGTACTTTCTTTCATGCTCCACAACAGCCAGACCAAACAGTCAGGATCGGTGGCATCCTGGATAAGTTGCTGCTCGTGGGGTGTGAAAATTTTGTCCAGAAATCCTTTTCGACGCCAGTTACTGTCCTGTCGGGCCTGCGCTAAATCGACAATGTCATTGCCGATCATATTTTCTCTCCTAGTTTCTCAATAATAATGTCAATGGATGAACCGACGGTGAGCATACGTTCCATGGCTTCGTTGTCAATCACAATGTCAAATTCTTCTTCGACGTCCAAGGCAATATCAACCAGGTTAGCCGAGTTTATTTTCAGATCATTCAGGAAGTCGGTATTTTCGGTAACGTGAGCAAGTGCCTGTTCATCCTGAACATAAGGAGTTACAATTTTCTTAAGCGTATTGATTAACTCGTCCTTGGTTTGCATACTTCTTATTTATGATTGAAATTTGGTTAAAACAACGCACGCATTGACGTCGCCAAAGCCAAAGTTAGCTTTAGCGATGACATTAATATCTTTCCTGATCAACTCATGCGGAATTTGATCCGGTGCGATCAGAGCTGCCGTGTCGGGGTGTACATCGTCGCAATTGATAGACGGGTAAATAAAGCCATGCTTTAGTTCCAGCACAGCAGCTACGCACTCAAGGCTGCCTGCTGCGCTCAGGCAATGCCCCACCATGGATTTCAGGGAATTAATGTACGGGAAATCAGTACCCTGCCGGCCTAGGGCGTTGCACCAGGCGTTTATCTCGGCGGAGTCTTTGCTCGTAGCGGTCAAATGGCCATCAATAAGGTCAATGGCCTCCGGCTGAACGTTGGCTGCGATCATGGCCTGCTGAATACAGCGTTTAACCGCCGATGCATTGGGCGCCGTCATGGAGCCTCCGCCCCGCTGACCACCCGAGTTCAGGTGACCACCCAGCACTTCCGCGTAAATGGGTGCGTTGCGTTCCAGGGCCGATTCCAGCGATTCAAGAACCAACGCACCAGCTCCGCTGCCGGGCACAAACCCGCTGGCTGTAGCGCTCAGGGGCCTCGATGCCCGTTCGGGCGAATCGTTGAATTGGTAGGGCATGACGCGCATGGCGTCGAAGCCTCCCCAGATGTAAGGACCGTGATCGCTGCAACTACCCGACAGTACCCGTTTGGCCTGACCATTTGCAATGCGTTCGTAGCCAAGCAATAGCGCTTCGGTTCCCGTTGCGCAGGCCGATGAATTAGCCGTTAACTGATTGCCGCAACCAATCATGCCACCCAAATAGGCGCTGACACCACTGGTCATGGTTTGAACAACGACTGTGCTGCCCAGCCGCCTAACCTGCCCCTCATCGACTTTATAAATGGATTCTCTGAACTTATCAATGCCTAAAATGCCGGTGCCAAATACGATGCCGCTGTCCCAGTCAGGTTCGTCGCTGGCAATGGGAAGGCCCGCGTTCTGCCAGGCTTCCATCCCCGCAATGACGCCATAAATAATGCCGCTACTGTTGAGTTGACGAAGTTGTAAGTCCGTAAAATACTGTCGCTTAATGGCCTCGGTAACGGGGGGAATGCCGCCAATCTGACACGAAAATTTAAGATCAGCCAAATTCTGCTGAAACGCAATGCCACTTCGGCCAGACTGGATAGCATCCAGAAAAGAATCGATGCCTACCGCGTTGGGAGCGGCCACACCCAGGCCCGTAATAACGACGCGTTTACGCATGATCGGTTGGTTTTATCATACCCGAAATAGTGCCCCGGCAAACCAGTTCGCCCCGGCTGTTCAGCATCTCGACTTTACAGGTTAACTTATTAAAGCGAAAATACTCTTTTGCTGATTGAACCGTAACGGTTTCGGCAGGGAAAACGGGCTTATAGAAGTCAATTTTCGTACTTGTCATGGCAATACCGATGTCATCGGTCAGCGTCTGATCCAGCAAAAAAATGCCCAGACAAACGACGCCGATCTGCGCCATGACCTCGGTCAGAATGACGCCGGGTGTCACGGGGGCCTGCTTGAAATGACCCTGGTAAAAAAACGAATTCTCCGGAAATGTATACCGGCCTGCCACCCCGTTTTCGTCGATATGGTGTAAGGTATCGACAAACAGAAAGGGCTTGGCGTAGGGAAGTTTTTCGAGAATGTGCGTAAAGGTCTGCAAGGGAAATACGTCTATTGAAGGTGTTCTCCACCGTTAACCGGAATAACGGCACCGTTGATCCATGCTGCCTCATCTTTGCACAGCAGATAAACCACATTAGCCACATCTTCCGGGGTCGTGAGCCGTGAAAAAGGGTTTCGTTGCCGGCTGTGGCTGACCAAAGCATCGGCACCCGGAATAAGGCGCAGTGACGCGGTATCGGTAACACCCGCCATAATGCAATTGGCCCGAATGCCAAAAGGAGCCATTTCCAGCGCAATGCTTCTGGATATAGCTTCCAGCGCTGCTTTAGCCGCCGAAACAGCCGCGTAATGCTGCCAGGCTTTCTGACTTCCCTCGCTGGTGAAACTAATAACACGAGCATCGCCCGCAAATAATCCCGCCGAAAACAGGGCTTTGGTCCAGTCGTACAGGCTAATCGCCATGGCGTCAATCGTCAGGGCGAAGTCGTCGTGTTGAAGCGGTCGCTGGTCCGCCGATACAATGGGTTTTAAGTTGCCTTTGGCGATGCTGTGAACCAAGGCTCTCACTTTCCCGGTTTCGCCCAACGTATTAGTCAGGGCGTCAATAACACTCGTTCGTTTTTCGGGATTGGTCGCGTCGAGGTTGAATTGTTGGAGTAAAATGCCCTCGGCTTCCAGGTCCGAAAAGGCCATATCCACACTAGGCAAATCAACTCGGCGGGTCCGGTGTATCAGACAGAGATTCATACCCTGTTGGGCCAGTTTTCTGGCCGTTGCCAGTCCCAGCCCGGTACTGCCGCCCAGAATGACCGTCCAATAGTTGTTGCCCTTAAAGTCGTTCACCACTGTAGAAGAACGCGTTGCGCTGTAAAACCGGGACCAAAACTGAGCATAAGACCATAATCCCCTTCGGCCAGGGGTTTATCCATAAAGCGCTCCAGCACGTACAGCACGGTAGCACTCGACATATTTCCGTAAAGCCGCAGCACCTCTTTGGTATCGTCGATATTCTTGCCCAGTTTCCCGAACAGCTCCTGAATAACTTCAACGATTTTTCGTCCGCCGGGGTGGAAAATAAGGTGAGCGATATCGCTGATCACTAAGCCGTTTTTTGCCAGAAAAGGATGGACAATGGCCGGAAAATGAGCGGCAATCGTTTCCGTAACGGTTTTGTCGAGGATCATTTGCAGGCCACTATTCGTCAGGTTGAAGCCCATCATGTGCGTTGCGTCGTAGAAATGATACATCTCTTCCGAAACGACCTCTGGCCCACGATCCGCTTCGTTGGACGACAGCAGTACACAGGCGGCTCCATCCCCAAATATGGCCGCACTCACGATATTGGCCATCGAGAAATCATCCAGTTGAAAGGTAGCCGTGGGCGATTCGACGGCGAGTAGAGCCGCTCGTTTTCCCGGATTCGCTTTTAGAAAGTTTTTTGCGTAGATAATTCCGGAAACACCCGCCACGCAGCCCATCTCGGTGACCGGCAACCTGACAATGTCCTGTCTCATCTGGAGGCTGTTGATCAGATAAGCATCCAGTGACGGAATCATGACGCCGGTGCAGCTCACCGTAATGAGGTAATCGATATCGGTTGTTTTCCAGTTTACTTTGGCGAGTGCTTTGGTTAGGGCATCCTCGCCCAACTTGATGCACTCACGGCTGTAAATGGCGTTTTTTTCTTCGAAAGAGGTTTCGGCAAACACCTCTGTCGGGCTCATAATGGAGTATCGACGATCGACAGCCGCGTTTTCGAAAATCTTCTTTACTTTTCGCTGAAACCGACTTTCCTGACCATTCAGCCAGGTATCCAGAAAGGGAAGAATATCAGTTGTATCCCGCCAGTTTTCGGGTAATGATTTCGCAACGGCCGCTATTCGTACACTCATATATTTTTGATGATCCATTGATAGCGGAAAGCCCATCGCCAGGTAACACGATAAGCGTTTAACCGTAATTGGTTTGAAAAAGACACTAACTCCTGCTTTTTAAAGCCACGCAGAATAGAGGTTAACCCATCTTCCCGAGACATATCGTTGAGCCGAAACACAAAGCAGATGAGCTGAAATAATCGGTAAGCTATTGCCGAGCGCTGCAAGTCATTGACCACCACACCAAGCGTTGCTTTCTTTGTGAACAGACCCATCAGCTGCAAAATTTCACTGTCGCTAAAATGATGCAGCGTCAGCGTACACAAAGCAATGTCGTAGGGTACAGCCGCAAAATCATCGTCGAAAATGTTCTGGACCGCATACGATACGCTTGGATAGGCTGTAGAACAAGCTCGTGCGTGGCTGATGGTGTAAGCATTTGCATCGACCCCCAAAATATTGACCGAGAGACCTTCTTTTTGAGCAAAATCAGCTACGGCCCGGCACATATCGCCATTGCCGCAACCCACATCGACTACCGAAAGCGTTTTCTCTTTTGGCCAGTTTTTGGTCAATTCCCTTATGCCGTTCAGCGTGATACTATTGCCGCCCAGCCATTGGTTAATGACGGCAATCTTATCCAGCGCGTCGCGCAACACATCGCCTTCCAGCGAAAAGTCATCCATGATTTCTTCCCTGGATGTGCGCTGTGCTGTAGATAAAAACATTCGACTACGTTCGTTGATGGTTTAGTGAGGTATGTACTGACAACGGCTGCTGCGTAACCAACAAGGGTTGCCCATGTGTTTGTTTGATAATACTAGGTAATAGCCCAGGTACCAGGTGCAAACCACTCAGCAACGTGGCTGTGGTTCTCGGTGAAGTAAGAATGGACTGCACGATACGACCGGTCAATAGTCGGTTTTTAAACTCCGCCGACCAGGCTTTGGTGTACTGTGCCTCCAGCGACAGGCGAGTAGGCAGTTCCCCCGCAAAAAAACGGATAATCAATTCAGAGGCCAGCTTGGCACTATGAATGGCCATCGCCATGCCGTTCCCGCAGAGTGGGTGAATCAATCCGGCAGTATCGCCACACATAAGAATGTGGTTTTCAACGGGCTTTTTTCGGGAAAACGAAATCTGGCTGATAGTCAGTGGTTTGTCGAAGAGGGGAGTGGCTCCCGCAAAAAAGTGACGCAGGTGCGGATTCTTTTCGAGAACCTGCGTCTGAAAAGAATCCACGTTTCTAAACGGCTTGAAGCTACGGTAGTTTGCCAGGTAACAAGCATTGACGACCCCGTTCTCGACCTGAGACAGCCCACAATATCCGCCATCAAAATTGTGAAGCGCTACCTGGTCGTCTGGAACATTAGCGTAGTAGTGTGCTTTTACCCCCAACCAAGGTGACTCTTTCTGAAAAAATGCCCGATGCAGCCGTTTGTCCAGTTGGGAGCGCTTCCCATAGGCACCAACCACGATTTTAGCGGTATACGTCTGTTTGGTTGCGGTCGAGATGGTGAAGGCGTCGTTGTCAAACGCAACATCCGTCACTTCCGTTTTCTGCTCGATAGCCACGCCCGCCTGGTGGGCAGTAGTAGCTAAGAACTGATCAAGTGCGTATCGACTGATACCGAACCCGCCCAACGGAAGCTTACTCTCAATCGTTTTGCCGGTAACGGTACTCAACAAAAAACGGTGAATACGGGTTGGTTTCAGTTCGTCGATGGCAATGCCAAGGTATGTCAGATAGGGTAGTACTTCGTTGGAGACATATTCTCCGCATACCTTCTGCTGGGGATACGAATGCTTCTCCAGCAGCATGATGCGCAGATTTGATTTAGCCAGATGAATAGCCGCCGTCAAGCCCGCCAGGCCGCCACCAATAATCAAAACGTCGGCATCATATATCATCTTGGAGGTATCGTCGAAAAGAGAACGAGCGTACGAGGGAATAGGTTTTATTTTTTGAGTTAGTCGTCCGGGTGCTTCGGCAGGCCTGGGTTCTCTGGTGAAACTAGACTGTAACAAAATTGAAAATCAATGTATCAAAACTGAAAATGATTTTGTTAGAAAGTTAGTAAGTAGCTGAAAATGAGTTGTTTTTGGATGGCGTCTTATTTCGAAACTATTTGAACGATTCCCGAAAGGCTTCCCGACTAGGATCGTCTAGTTTTGATTCGAAGTTACTAGTTAATCGCCCACTTCGCATTAGCCATGAGTCAGAAACAACGAATCTTTTTTTGGTCAATTACGGCTGCCCTGGGTGGCTTCCTCTTTGGCTTCGATACGGCTGTTATTTCGGGAGTCGAACAGTCACTGCAAACGCTATGGCACCTCAATGTCTGGGAACACGGCCTTACCGTTTCCATTGCGCTGATCGGTACGGTTATCGGCTCCATGCTGGGTGGTATTCCGACTCAGAAATTAGGCCGCAAAAAAACGCTGTTCTGGATCGCCATTCTGTATTTGCTGGCTTCCATCGGAACGGCGCTTTCCACAAACTGGTCTGTATTTCTCATTTTTCGTTTTCTGGGGGGACTGGGCGTTGGCGCGTCTTCGGTGGCCGCCCCTATGTACATAACGGAAATTTCACCGGCCAAATCGCGGGGGAAACTGGTCGGGCTGTTTCAGTTCAATGTCGTGCTGGGCATTCTGATTGCCTACCTGTCGAATTACCTGCTACAAGGCATTGGCGAAGAGTCGTGGCGCTGGATGCTGGGCGTTCAGGCGCTACCATCCCTGATTTTCCTGATCGCCGTACTGAACATTCCCGAAAGCCCACGCTGGCTATTACTTGAGAAGGGGAAACGGTCCGGTGATGCTGTGACAGAAGCCCTCGATGTACTGAACATGATCGACCCGGATACGGCCGAGCAAACCCTGGCTGATATCCAGGCCAGTAATCAGACGGCGATTGCGTCAACCGGGTTGTTTTCGGGCAACTACAAAACACCCGTCATGCTGGCTGTCCTATTTGCTGTTTTCAATCAGGTATCCGGCATTAACGCCATCATTTATTACGCACCCCGCATCTTCGAAATGACAGGACTGGGCAAGAGTTCGGCACTCCTGTCATCAACGGGCATAGGATTGATCAACCTTATCTTCACCATGATCTCGATGAACCTGATTGACCGGTATGGTCGGCGGACGCTGATGAAAATTGGCTCTGTCGGGCTGATCGTGACACTAGGGCTGGTGGCGAGGGCGTTCTATGTAGAGGATTTCAGCGGTATGACCGTGCCCTTGTTGCTGTTTGGCTATATTGCCTTCTTCGGTTTCTCGCAGGGGGCGGTCATCTGGGTGTTTATCTCCGAAATTTTTCCGAACGAGGTACGGTCCAGCGGGCAGGCCCTTGGGAGTTTTACGCACTGGCTGATGGCCGCCATTATCACCTTCACGTTTCCGTATCTGGCCGAACATTTTGGCGGGGGAAACACGTTTCTTTTCTTCACCATTATGATGGTTCTGCAACTCCTGTTTGTTGTCCGGCTGATGCCCGAAACCAAAGGCACCAGTCTGGAGCAGATCGAAAAAACATTTGTCGTCCACTAATCCATTAACTCTTTTCTCCTTTGATTATGACACCAACGATAACCTGTTTCGGCGAAATTTTATGGGATGTATTGCCAACCAGCAAACAGCCCGGCGGTGCGCCCATGAACGTAGCGGCCGACTTACGGAACTTTGGCATACATGCGCAACTAATCAGCCGCGTCGGCAGCGACGAACTGGGCCGTGAGCTCCTCGAATTTCTGGACCGGAAAGGGTTGCCCCTTAATCTGGTTCAGGTTGGGCAGACACACCTCACGGGGGTAGCCAAAGCCAACATATCGGATTCGAATGAAGTGACCTACAAAATTGTTCAGCCGGTAGCCTGGGATTACATTCAGCTGGAGCCGGAGTTGCTCAGCGTGGTCCGGAACAGCGACTTCTTCGTATACGGTAGTCTGGCGGCTCGTAGCCAGCAAACGCACGATACACTGATGGCTTTGCTGGCTGTTGCGCCCCGGAAAGTATTTGACGTAAACCTGCGCGCCCCCCATTTTAACCGGGTCACGGTGGAGGAGTTGCTAAACCAGGCTACTATCGTCAAACTCAATGAGCATGAACTTGTAGAGCTGGCGAGCTGGTACGGCGAGGAGAATGATCTGCACCGGGCCATGCACCAACTACGCAGTCTCTACGAACTCGATAAGCTCATTGTAACCCTCGGGGAGCACGGAGCTGTGTTGCTGGATCAGGTCGGATTGCATAGTCAGGTTGGTTTTCCGGTCGATGTGGCGGATACCATAGGCAGTGGCGATGCCTTTCTGGCGGCTTTTCTGTACCAGACTTTACAGGGAGCGTCTCCGCAAAAAACACTTGAGTTTGCCTGCGCTACCGGGTCTTACGTGGCTACCCAACAGGGTGCTACACCCCTGTTTTCCGAAGAGACAATTGTAACCAGCATACTGTCTGCCCCTGCCATTTAGCGGTTGAGATACGGACAAAGGTCAACGTTAATTAATGGGCCTGAACTCCAATCATCAGAACAGCCTTCATTTCCTCCGAATCTACTCCCTATCATGCGAAACGTGTTTCTGTGCTCCTGTCTGCTGGCTTTATTGACTCATGGCTCATACGGTCAGGTAAATCAGACGAACCTAAAGCCGGAGTTATACCGGCCTCAATACCATTTTTCGCCAAAAGCGCACTGGATGAATGACCCAAACGGGATGGTCTACATCAAGGGTACGTACCACCTGTTTTTTCAGTATTACCCGGATGGTACTACCTGGGGGCCTATGCACTGGGGTCATGCGACCAGCAACGATATGGTTCGCTGGCAGGAGCAGCCAATTGCCTTGTATCCAGATAGTTTGGGGCTGATTTTTTCGGGTAGCGCAGTCGTTGATGTGGCCAATACGAGTGGTTTTGGGAAAAACGGTCAGACGCCCATCGTCGCTATTTTCACCCATCACAATAGTAAGTTAGAGAAGGAAAAGTCAGACAAGTTTCAGTACCAGAGCCTGGCGTACAGCCTTGATGAGGGAAAAACCTGGACCAAGTATGCCGGTAATCCGGTGCTTCCCAATCCGGGCATTACGGATTTTCGCGATCCTAAGGTGCGGTGGTTCGAGCCGCAGAAGAAGTGGATTATGACACTGGCGACGAAAGACCGGATCACGTTTTATTCATCCCCAGACCTGAAAAAATGGACCAGAGAAAGCGAGTTCGGTCAGGATCTGGGAGGCCACGGAGGGGTATGGGAATGTCCGGATTTGTTTCCCTTGGAACACAATGGCAAAAAAGCCTGGGTGTTGCTGGTGAGCGTTAATCCTGGCGGACCAAACGGGGGGTCGGCGACGCAGTATTTTGTGGGTGACTTTGACGGTAAGCGTTTTAAACCGTACTCGACCAAAACCAAGTGGATGGATTATGGAGCTGATAACTACGCCGGTGTCACGTTTGCCAATACCGGCGACCGGACCATATTAATGGGGTGGATGAGTAACTGGCAGTATGCCGGCGTTGTTCCTACTTCTCCCTGGCGTAGTGCCACAACCGTACCCCGCACGCTCGGCCTGAGCGAAGTGGATAAGGAATTGTACCTGACATCCATACCCGTAAAGGAATTGAGTGTACTGAATGGCCCGGCAGTATCATTAACTAATCTGGCCGTCAAGGGACAATACGATTTGACCGCTAAAACGAAAAACGATTCAGGTATATTCAGGCTGGATGTAACTACCCAGAGCACGGATGATTTCTCCATTGCGCTGGCCAACGATCAGGGCAACGAACTGGTAATCGGCTATGACAAAGCGCAGAAGGAATACTACATCGACCGTAGCCGCTCGGGAAGAACAGATTTTGAAAAAGGATTTGGCAAGCGTCACACTGCCCCCCGTTTGTCATTGGGGAACAATAAATCGCTTACTCTCCTGGTCGATGCGGCCTCTGTCGAGCTGTTTGCCGATAATGGGCTCACCGTCATGACAGACATTTTCTTTCCCGACAAGACGATGACTAAGTTGTACATTAGGTCGGCTGCCGGTATTACAGTTGATAAGTTAACCTATACCCGGCTTAAGGCGGCAAGTCAGACCGGGCTATAATAGCTGTTCGATAAACAATCAGACTGGACGCCAGCTCAGTGCTAGAGGGCAGAAGTGACTACTTCTGGAACCGGCGTTTCGTTGGGCTGTTGACTGTCACCCTGCTGGCGGAGGTTTTTGGCTATTGTCGTGATCTGGTCACCCAGAGGCCCCTGTTCTTCAATAGGGGCCTTGTCGTATTTACTTTGCCGTTTTGATTCCCAATAGAAGAGCTCTGTTTTGGCGTCGTAAATACCAATAGGTTCTTTTTCATCCTGGTCATGTAAGCGCTGCAAAACGGCTTCAGCTTCCGCATGAGTAGCACTGTATATATGGTAGAACTGCTCCCTGAACAGGTAGATAACGGAGAAACGATTCATGCTGATAAACGGAAAGATGAAGTTAAAGCGCCACTCAGTTTAGCGATTTAACGCTAACAGTCAAAGAGGGTAAAATGGAACAGAAAATGCAAGCGTTAAGTAGTTAATTAGCCGGTTAAGTATATACCACTGATCGGCTAATTAATTTATAATCAAACCCTAACATCGTTCAGACTTCTGTTTGATAACAAGGTAACTAGGCAGCAAGGTAAAATGGTTTTTAATTAATGGTATAGTACAATAATTACTTCTTATGTTTTTACCGCTGACATCACTATACGCAAATGACTTGAACAGGTGACAACCGTAACATCAGCCGAGAATGAGTCTGTTCGATTCTATATCGCCGGAGCAAAAAGGGATCGTGTTGTACTTTTAGTGGAAATCACATAATCGAACAGGTAAGTATTTTATTCAGCAATAGATTCTCGGTAGCAGCTAAACACCCATATCAGTAGGTAATTGTACATGCCCAGCGCGAATACGTCGAATATAAATGATTGACTAATAGCTTGTTTTAAGTTGACAAGTAGGGCCGGGCTAATCTACTTTTGATCAAAAAGGACCTATGGAAGCTCTGTATTATCTACAGCCCGCCTATGGTTTAGTGACACACCAACGATATGAGGAGTCAATACATACAAACATTCAAACCGTTTTTGGCAATTATTTTGGTTACCGGTGTGTCTGGGTCTTTACTGGCTCAGAAAGCCTCCGATTTTTACAGCTTATCCGCCCGGCCCAGTAGTGGAATTGGATTTAGGGTAGGCTTGAATTACTCCACACCATCCGTCACAGCAGCCGTTGTAAAGCCACCATTTTTTACGAGCCATCTGGGTGGTGTAGAGCCTCAATTTGGTTACTACTTGGGAGGCTTCCTATACAAAGACCTGGCCCGTGATCGCTTAACTTTTCGGTTGGACGCTACCCTGCAAATGAAGTCTGCTCGGGCGGCTTATAATGGAAACACGGTATTTAACGCTACTTATTATTACCTGGGAGTCTCTCCGCTCATCGGTCTGCGACTGACCGATAGATTAACGATCTACACGGGGCCGGACGTGAACGTACAGATAGCCAGAGGTAAGTCATGGGGAAAAGGATATCCGCTGGAACTAGGTATTAATGCGCGCGTTGCGTATTCTTTCGGCCGATTTGGGGTCGAAGCAGGGTACTTCAGAGGCTTTACCCGAATAGACCGATTCGAAGCCGGCGGTATATCTGGAGGGCCTGTCATCAACG
This sequence comes from Spirosoma lituiforme, assembly GCF_054776635.1. Classification (NCBI taxonomy): domain Bacteria; kingdom Pseudomonadati; phylum Bacteroidota; class Cytophagia; order Cytophagales; family Cytophagaceae; genus Spirosoma; species Spirosoma lituiforme. Next base: position 724,152 of record NZ_BAAHBO010000002.1, on the reverse strand, counting down.
ATATTTATAATCAGCATGTGCAGACAGGTATCAATTACCGTTTGGATCAATAAATACGACTGGTATGACGAAGTTTTTACTACGTATCGTCTTTCTGGCAATTTCATTCGCTGGGCATGCGCAAGACCGGGTTTCTGGCACAGCACCAGACTCTATTCAGCAGTTATATTTTCCAGTTACGAAAGCCAGGCAACTTATCAAGGCAGGTATTGGATTACCGCTCTTTCGCCAGAGCTCAGTATCGCCCCCGTTCAAGACTGTAGCCCTTGATGTCATAATGGAGCGTAAGATCAAACGCGGATTTTCAGTGGTCGGGGGACTGGAAACCCATTACTGCTTTAGCCAATATGCTCAACTATACACTATAGAGCTACCCTTGGGCCTGCGCTATTATTTCTCACTCGGAAAACGAATGAGAAGTCGGCCCGACCCGCATGGCTTTTTCAGTTATTACATTGCGCTGCAAACGCACAATGCGCTCTTTTCAAGCTTGTTCTACAACACACTAAATCCGAGCGTACAACGATACTACCGGGGACGTACGTTAGCCTATGACACAAACGTGGGCAAGTACGATGAAGCCTTCAATATGATGCAGCACGCCTATCTCCAGGTGGGTTCTCAGTTTCGACTACCGAAAAGTACTTATCTGGATGTCAACGTCGTTGTTCCTCTTAATCAGCTGGTATACACAAAAAATGAGCTAACACTGGCTGTACCAGCTTACGTAAACATCAAGTATGGCATCGCTTGGCAGAAGTAAATTAATAAGTATAACCAAACTAGGTCACCATTCAGTGTACCCCCCATACCAGTCTGGCTTGCTTCCTGAACCATCATGTTTCTGTTGGTGCCCGGAAGGCTGTAACAGGAATACTTCCCGGCAGATACGGAATTCGCTATAGATTCCGGCCGATGCAAAGACACACCAATCCAAATGCAACCATTTTTGGGAAAATAATGAATAGTTCATTTCACCTTACAATACGATATCGTCAGCCCCTATGCGTCTCTCTCTATTTAGCGTAGTTGTTTTTTGTGTTCTTCTTTGCTTGGCCAGTTGCGATATTAACGCCATAGGGCCATATTATAATCTGGGTAAATTCCAGACCCGCATCATTGCGGAAAATAAAGCACTGGCTTACCTGGCCCGTAATTATGATAAATTATCATCCTCTGACTACGAGAAAGTTAGCTATATGTTTGACCAGCTGACACCTGTTAACCGGTTGAAGAATGCTGTGTGGTATAGCAAGGCAAACCAGGAATTGAGGCTTGAAGCTGACTTGGGGAGTGGCATTTGTGCCGCTTGGAAAGGAGTAAATAAAGATGTTTTACTCCAGCTAGCCCTTAGCTCGAAAGGGTTGATAAACGCTGATTCACTTGGCCAATCAACGGGAATGAATTACCGGGACTGTGTCAGAAATTAGGGTAAAACGCTGAAGTAGTAGGACGGTGTAGCGAATTATAGCTACCTGATGAGGAGTTTAAAGACGAACTTTGTCTTTAGTAAGTTCAATCTAGTATAAACGCTATGTCGCTTCGGCTGTCTATAATCGGCTTTTTGTTTTGCCTGCCTCTTGTTGGGGTGCAGGCCCAAACGCTCAACACACTGTCGTCTCAGGAGAAAAAAGAGGGGTGGAAACTGTTGTTCAACGGGCAGAATACGGCTGGCTGGCACAAGTATGGTGCAAAAGGAGTGGGTTCCTCCTGGCAAATTGAACAGGGTGCTCTGAAACTGAATGTGCCCAACCGAGTGGGGAATAAAGCGCCGGATGGGGGCGATCTGGTAACCGATGTAGCTTTCTCCGGCGATTTTGAACTGGTTGCCGAATGGAAAGTAGAGCGGTTTACCAACAGCGGTATTTTCTTCTTTGTGCAGGAGGAACCCCAGTACAAAAATATTTTCGATACCGGTCTGGAACTTCAGGTACTGGACGATGCCATCTACGAGGGGGCCAACGAGAATAAGCATCGTGCCGGTGATTTCTTCAGTGTGGCCAATGCCCGGGTCCGTGAATTACAGCCTGTTGGTAATTGGAATAAAGTTCAATTCACATTGAAAAAGAATAAGTTAACCGTCTCCTTGAACGGCTACAGCATCCAGGAACATGATTTGAACAGCGCTGAATGGAAACAGCGTGTCGCCACCAGTAAACTGAAAGACGCTCCCATCAGTAAAGGTAAATATACCGGGAGAATCGGCCTGCAGGACTGGGGCAGCACGGTCTGGTTCCGAAATATCAAAATGCGCTCGTTATAGCCGCTACGACAGCCTTACCCAAATAACACCGGAGAGGGTTTCGCCGGGGTTCAGTACAGTTAATCCGTCGCCATTGTTAAATGAATCTACATTGGCTGTGAGCGGCTCGATGGCAATACTGTCCCGGCGGGGAGGGGTGTAGCAAACGAGGTAGTTAAGTTTATTGGCGCCCGTTTGCTGACCAACAATAAGCTTAAGACCTGTCTGAATTGATGTCAGAATAGTCTCGGCGAACGGATCTGGCGCACCAGGTTCGCTGGTTGGCTCAATAGCGAAAGCCGTATCCAGTTGCTCGCCTTCCAGCTGAATGGTGCCACCCGGCTCAAGATCGTGTCTGCCTTCGGGAATCATATTGTCATTGAGAACAATAGGGGCCCGGTTAGGCAGCGATAAGCTCATTTGATCAACCGGTTGCTCGGACAGCGTAAAATAAGGATGCCAGCCAAAAGCGGATGGACTACGTTTCGAGCCTGTATTCAGTGCCGAATAACTGATTTGCAACGCACACATGCGGTCATCCTCCGCGTGGTTTCCGTAGGTCAACCGGTTAGCCTGCACGAGTTTGTAGGTAACCGTCAGGGCAAACGGAAACGGGTAACCAACCGTGTCACCCTCATAATCATAACGGACAACCAACTGAGCGTATGTTTCGGTTACTTCCTGATTAACAACCGTAAAGGGCCGCCCATGAACAAAGCCATGAATGGCGTTATCCCGCTTCATTTCGTTCATTTTCAGGGCGTAATCCTCCCCTTCGAAATGATAGATCCCGTGCCGGATGCGGCTGGGAAACGGATAAAGTAAGGCCCCTGCGTACCCTTCATCGCTGAAAAGGGCCTGCGGTGATTCGGGGGTCAGTAAAAGGGCAAACAGATCGTGTCCTTTTCGTAGCACCAACCGGCGCAGAAGGCCTCCATACCCCGGAAGAATGGTAATGAACTCGCCTGTTTCGGTATGTTCGAGTATGTATTCGATAAGTGGGTCAGTTGCCGATGGCAGCGTGCCAAATTCCTGTGTTGTTATCTGAAAGGGCATACGATGAAAAATGCAGGTCAGTCAATTTGTAATCTTTCCTGCCTGTGTATTGTTTGGTGGAGCGATGAAAAAGGCTGATTAAACCTGGAAAATTTATAATTCGCCCTCTACGCCCAGGCCAAATAGCGCAAAATCGTACCGAACGGGGTCCAACGGATCAAACTGCCGAAGCGTTTCGGTCAAGTCGAGCGCGGCTTTCCAGTCGGTCTGGGGCCGGGCAAGTAATTTCAGATGGCGGGCCACCCGGTTGACATGAACATCGATCGGTATGACTAACTGGCTGGGATGCAGGCGTGTCCAGATGCCGAAGTCAACGCCCCGGTCATCCTGCCGGACCATCCAGCGTAAAAACATCAGAAGCCGCTTGCAGGCCGAGTTACGCGCCGGGGTAGCAATGTGTTTCCGCGTGCGTTCAGGGAAAAAATCGGTAAGGCCGCAAAACCGGTCGTGAAAAACAATGAGCGATTGCTCAATTGTGCTTGGCTCGGTTCGCGGGCTGGCCGGTTCGGCTGACAATTTCCAGGCTACGGTCGGTAGAAAAGCATCTTCCAGAGACTCATGTTCCTGGTAATAGTGCCGGAAAAAGTGGAGAAAATACAGTGCGTCGGTGGCGTTGAAGGTGCGGTGTTTGAACGCCAGAAATCGCTTGAGGTCACTCTCCTGATGATGACGAATGAAATCATAAGGAGCCCCGTCCATCGACTCAACCAGCTCGTTTGTCTTTTTCAGGATAACCGGGCGTTGACCCCAGGCCAGTACGGCCGCCCAGAATCCCATGATTTCGATGTCCTGCTTCCGGCTAAAGCGGTGGGGAATGCTAATGGGGTCGCGCTCAATGAAGGAAGGCCGATTGTATTGATCGGCCTTCGCGTCTAAAAAGTCTTTTAAGGAAGAGCTGGTTGTAACGTCATCCATCATTATTTACTCTTTCCGCCACTAACGATCCAGGCTGCGGCTCTGGAGATTCCCGAAAAAATGGCCAGCAGACCAGACATGACAAAGGTAAAGACCGCAATGAACGGATAGGCCAGCGTAAACATAATGCTGAACGTTAAATAGCCCGGCGAAGCTTTCATTTGTTCGTCGCGCTCACGGTGGCGTCGAGCAATGCGTTCTTCTTTCGTTTCCATAGATGAGTTATCGAACAATGTAGCTTACTTCAGCCCGAAAACGCCGATCCTCGGGTGAAAGTTTCGCAAAGGCCTGCGTCGATAATTTAATTAGAATCTTGTCATTGACCCCTGTGTTGGGCAAACGCCCTATGACTTTCACCCAAAGGCTCTGGTTATTGAACTCGTTTCGAACCTGCACCAGGGTGCCGATGGGCGCCGTTCGGTGCAGGGCCAGATACTTTCCTGAACCATCGTTCCCTTCAATCATCTCGGCCACTCCGCTATTGGACATCCGGCGGCCCCGCGTTGGCATGGGGGCGTCATTGCCGGGCCGGGGAGGTTCAATGACTTCGGCCGGTTTCTCCGTCGATTTTTCCGATGCCTTGTCCGTAGCTTTCTCCACTGGTTTTGCGTTTGGCCGGGTTTCTGGCTCGACTGCTTTCTCCACTGGTTTCGTAGCGGGCCGGGCTTCGGGCTCGCTCGGCTTCGTTGTCGTTGTAACGGAAGGGGGCAGGGACGGGCGTTCGGATTTCGACTCAACTGGTGTTGTTGACTTCGGTTCAGCAGACCGGGTATCCGCTGGTCGGGTACTCCCATGCGGGGCTGGCTCCGTTTCAGTCCGTCGGGTAGGGGGCTCGGTTGTTTTGGCCGGTGTTGCCGGGGCCGACGGCATACGATCTATGTAAGCCTTTTCCGAAACGATCAGCGCCTGACCGATCAACACGTTGTTTCCGGGCAGGTTGTTCCATTTGCGCAGATCGGCCTGCGACACGCCATACCGGCTGGCCAGGCTGTATAGCGTTTGCCGGGGTTCCACAACGTGGATACCTGCTTTGGCCGGGTCATCGGCTCTGATAATTTGTCTGCTGGCCGATTTTTCGGTCTTTGGTTCCTGAGGTGCCGACTTCTCTTTCGGCTCCGTTACAGCCTTTTCTTTTTCCGCTACTTTGGCTTCTTTTTTCTCTGCCTTTTCCTGTTTCTTAATTGCTTTATCAACGATTTTTTCTTCTTTCCGGCTCAGGGCACCGTCAGGAATGGGAATTCGGACCAGCTCAGCGTACTTAACGGTATTGGCCAACGTTGGGTTAGCTGCTTTTATCTCCGCTACCGAGCGGCCGTATTTGCGGGCAATGGCGTAGAGCGTCTGGCCCTCATCGACCCGGTGAATAATAAATCGTTTACCTTCTTTTTTTTCAATGCCGATTGAGTCAGCAGCAACCTCCTTTACCAACGCAGTCGGCTTAGCGTCGACAGCATGGAAGTACAGGGTGCTGCTTAGCAACCATAAAGTGGTGTGAACAGGAATCTTTTTCATGGGTCGTTATTAGCCGCAGGTAGTCGAAGTGATGCACAACGGCCAACCCTACAAACGGCGTGTCGTTTAAAGTTAACGCAAAAATAGGTCTGTTTTTATACAGAGTGAATAGCTGATCATCGGCTAATTCAGGCTCAAAAAACGATTTGGGTATACTATTTTTGCTGAAATTTCGACAAAAATACCCTTTTCGGCTGTTAAAAAACCTTAATGCCGAACCACCTGAACAGTAGCCGCGGTTTGCTGTTTAACAATGAAGGGGTAAGGAGTCAACGAGTACGTGCTGCCGATGCATTCATCAGGGCAACTTTACTAAGCTCTGTTCCTGACTCCCACCTTCGCATTCCTTATAATCTTATGCAAAATTACTCGATACTCTGGGCCGACGACGAAATAGACCTTCTGAAACCCCACATTCTTTTTCTAAAAAATAAAGGATATGACGTTACCTCTGTGAATAGTGGTGCAGACGCGCTGGATCAGGTTGAGCAGACCAATTACGACGTTGTGTTTTTGGATGAAATGATGCCTGGTATGACAGGGCTGGAAACGCTTGCGCAGATAAAGCAGATGCGCCCCAACCTGCCGGTGGTTATGATTACCAAAAGTGAAGAGGAGCACATCATGGAAGAGGCTATCGGCTCCAAAATTGCCGATTACCTGATCAAACCCCTCAACCCCAATCAGATTCTGCTGTCGGTAAAAAAGATTCTGGATAACAAGCGGCTCGTAACGGAACGCACAAACATCGGCTACCAGCAGGACTTCCGAAACATTTCCATGCAATACAACGACCGCATGGATTTCGACGAATGGGTCGATGTCTATAAAAAGCTTATCTACTGGGAACTGGAACTCGATAGTTCGCAGGACAAGAGCATGCTGGAGGTAATGAACATGCAGAAAAGCGAGGCAAACTCCGAATTCTGTAAGTTCGTGATTGATAATTACGAAGACTGGCTAAACGAGCCAAAAATGGAGAGCCCCGTCATGTCGCATCAGCTGATGCGAAAGAAGGTATTTCCCCTGGTAGAGGCTGCCGCATCTGGTGGGTCACCTGCCGGTGGGGCACCTGCCAGTGGGGCACCACTGTTTTTCCTGCTGATTGACAACCTGCGTTACGATCAGTGGAAAATTATTGAGCCTCTGCTGGCCGAATACTTTACCGTTGAGGAAGAGTCGTCGTACTACTCTATTCTGCCAACCACGACCGGGTTTGCCCGGAACGCCATTTTCTCGGGTATGATGCCCAGTGAGATGGAACGTAAGCACCCGGATCTGTGGGTGAACGATGACAGTGAAGACGAAGGGCTCAACAACCACGAAGAGGAGTTTCTGCGTCGGCAGCTTGATCAGAGCCGCCTGAATATCAAGATGTCGTACCACAAGATTCTGAACGTCAATCAAGGAAAATCGCTTGTCGATAACTTCAATAACTTGTTGCAGAATCAGCTGAATGTTGTGGTTTACAACTTCGTGGACATGCTGTCACACGCCCGCACGGATATGGCCATGATCAAGGAACTGGCCCCCGACGAGTCGGCTTACCGTTCCATTACCCGGTCGTGGTTTCTGCACTCGCCTTTGCTGGAGTTCATTCAGAAAATTGCGGCTAAAGGCGGTCGCCTGATTGTTACAACCGATCACGGAATGATTCGGGTGCAGAAGCCAGCCAAAATTGTTGGGTACCGTGAAACGAACACGAACCTGCGTTACAAGCAGGGTAAAAACCTCGGCTTCGATGATAACCACCTGTTCGTTGGGCGTAAGCCGGAGCGATTATTCCTGCCTAAACCGCACGTATCAACCGCTTACGTATTCACGCTGGAGGATTACTTCTTTGCGTACCCCAACAACTACAATTATTACGTAAATCACTACCGGAATACGTTCCAGCACGGCGGAGTATCGCTCGAGGAGATGATTATTCCATTCGCGTATTTAAAAGCGAAATAGGGGAGGAGTATAGTCTGTTTTTGACAAGACTTCGTGAAAAAGGATAAAAAGCAATGGCACAGTTTCTACACAAAGTAGACTGTGCCATTGCTTTTTATCCTTTTTCGCTTATCAATAATTCGCGAAAATATCTTCCATCATGTAGGCATGCGTGCCCAACCATTTGGACGTCCCTTCCAATTGGGTAAGTTCGATCGTCATATCATTTCGAAAATCGCTCAGACAGTACTTACTGATGGCTTGCTCGATGGTGTTCAGGATAAAAGCAGCTGCTTTGGCCAGTACACCGTCGACAATAATGATTTCCGGGTTGAACAAACTAATAGCAACGGCCAGCCCTTTGCCCAACTGAAAGCCGGTTTCATGCAGTACATCGATAGCATAGGAATCACCGTGATGAGCCGCGTTGATAATTTCGTCGATGTCGATTTTCTCGACCTGATCCCGGAAAGAAGCCATTTTGGAAACCTGACCCGCCAGAATATCCCGTTGTACCCGCCTAACCAGGGCGGAGGCTGAAGTAATGGTATTCAGGCAGCCAATTTTACCGCAGTAACAAAGTTCACCCTCTGGATCAACCTGAATGTGCCCCAGTTCACCGGCAAAACCGCTGGCTCCCTGAAATACTTCGCCGTTTACGACGATGCCCAGCCCCACACCCCAGTCAATATTGATGGCCAGCACCTGCTTTTTACCCTTGGCCCCGCCAAACCGACTTTCACCAAGTACGGTCGCTTTGGTATCGTTGATGAGATACACAGGCTTGTTGAGCTGCTCCGATAACTCTTGTGTGAGCGATTCTCCCGTTTGCTGGAGATGCATATAGGTCAAGTTGATGCCCCGGCGTGCGTCAATCAGACCCGGCATAGAGACCCCCACGGCAATAACATCACTGGGTTTGATGCCCGACTGAGCCAGGCTATTGGCGAAGTAGTGCGTCAGCGACGACAGAAAAGTCGGGTTGTCCTGAAGCCGCAAATCATAGTCTCCCCGAAAAATCACTTCCCGGTAGATGTTCATGAACAGGATTTTCGTGTCATGCGTGCTGACATCCAGTACGGCTACGTAATTATGTTGCGTGTTCAGGCCGAACAGAACCGGTCGACGTCCATTACTACCGGTAGCTGTACCGATGGGGGTTACCCACTGTGACTCGATGAGCTCTTCGACCAGACTCGTTACGGATGGAACACTGCTGTGCAGCATTTTGGTCAGGTGCGCGAGTGTACAGGTTCCTTCGGTGTACAGATGCGCCAGTACCTGTCGTTGTTTCTGATTTTTCTTATAATCAACAACCGATTGTAAGATCGGCGCTTCTTCGTCAATGGTAAACGGTGTATTCATAACGAACAACTAAGGGTGGTCTCCAGAGAATGTGCTACTGGGTAGAAAGGCGGGATTAAGAGGGCAAAGCGCCCGAAATAGCTGAACTACTTGTGTGAGCTTAGTACATTATTTTAATAACTTCGCTAATTTGCAATAAATAATAGATAAACTACGGCTGTATATTAAAAAAAATGATTTAACGATAGCTACAGCTTTTGTTAGTTGAGCGTCTTAAGTTACCCGAGACAAGTTATTCAGATGACGAGCAGGGTTCAATCGTTAGCGCTTTACACGCCTTAAACATATAAAAGGAAGAACCCTCATTTATATACGTTATCAGAGTGAAAATACTTAATTCACATTTTTTCTGCCAAAGGTTCTACTCAATAAAGAATTAAGCACACGCTATTAAGAATTCATTAAAAATATAACAAATAGATAATGGTGTTGTACTTGACCGCATAGAAGTAACGCTTGATTCAAATATGGTTTATTTATAAACTACTCATTTTAAAAAAAATTACAAACTTGTTTTTTCCATTCATATATTTGTCAAAAGAAGTGCATAGGTGAAATTTCTGATGGAAGAAGCTTATTTGTTCTCCATATAATTCGGTTTACATAACCCCTCCAAAAGATTATTTCAAGGATGCGCGGTTGCTGCGCGATGTAAAGCTGGTGTTACTCAGTTTACAAATTGAGCCAGCTTGGCCATCAACAGCAGCGGAATGCCGGTAATAAAGTTTTTATTAATCTAATCAAGTATCACTACTACCATGAAGTCAACATTACGTAAAGCCATTCCCGGGCTACTACTCTTTCTGGGATTGTGGATTTTCGGTGCTGCGCCTTCTGCTTTCGCTGCCGACAGCGAAATAACGGGTCGAGTAACCGACGAGAAAGGCAGCGAGGTGGCCGGAGCCACTGTAACCGTGAAGGGAACCACTCGCGGAACGAACACAGATGGAAGCGGTCGCTACCGGATAACGGTACCCAATGCGAACGCCGTTCTGGTGTTCTCTTACATTGGCTACACCAGGCAGGAAGTTGTGGTAGGTAACCGGTCGGTTATCGATGTGACCCTGGCTCCGGGCGAATCTGTCTTGCAGGAAGTGGTCGTAACGGCTTTAGGAGTATCTAAAGATGCTCGTAAAATAGGATACGCCGTAACAACGGTTGATGCCAGCGCCTTTAACAAAGCGCGCGAAAATAACATTGGTAACTCGCTGGTAGGTCGGGTAGCCGGTCTGAGCGTGAAAGGAACCAGCAGCGGACCTGGCGGTACATCCAAACTGTTGCTACGCGGTATGCCCAGTATGAACTCGGCAGGTTCACCCCTGATCGTTATCAACGGTGTGCCAATGGACAACACGCAGCGGGGTAGCGCCGGTGAGTGGGGTGGTGCCGATGGTGGCGATGGGTTGGGTAACCTGAACCCGGATGATATTGAGACGATGACCGTCCTGAAAGGGCAGTCTGCTTCGGCGCTGTACGGTGCTCGGGCATCGAACGGCGTTATTCTTGTGACGACAAAAAAAGGCCGTAAAGGTGATTTCGCCATCGAGTACAACATGAACCTGACCGCTGATCATGCGCTCAACCTTACTGATTTTCAGTACGAATACGGTCAGGGTTTAAATGGCCAGAAGCCAACGACGCAGGCACTGGCGCAGCAAACTGGCCGGATGAGCTGGGGAGCTAAACTGGACGGAACGAACGTCATTCAATTCGACGGTAACCAGTATCCATATGTTGCCCAACGCGACAACATCAAGAACTTCTACAAACTGGGTACGAACTTCACCAACACAGTTTCGGTAACGAAAGGTGGTGACAATGGCTCATTCCGTTTATCGCTGTCGAACCTGACCAACAAATCGATTATTCAGAACAGCGGTCTGGATCGGAAAACGATCAACCTGACGATTGACCAGAACATTACGCCGAAACTGAGCTTCAGCGTACTGGGTAACTACATCGATGAGCGGGCTAACAATAAGCCTTTATTGAGCGATGGTCCCCGGAACCCAAACAACGGTCTGTTACTAGCTACCAACATCGACGAGCGTATTCTGGCACCAGGTTATAATACCACCACGGGTCAGGAGATTGTTTTCAGCGATGATAACTACGTAACGAATCCGTATTTCGTTGTTAATCAGAACATCAACAACAACTTCCGGAAGCGCCTTATCTCGATGGTTTCGACCAAATACCAGTTTGCCGACTGGATTTATGCACAGGCGCGGGTGGGTTATGACAACGCAAACGACCGTATATTCGATGTAACGCCTTGGGGAACGTCGTACTCGATCAGCAGCAACCCGAAAGGACAGGGTCAGCTTAATGATCTGTCAAACGCGCAGCGGACGGAATTGAACCTGGACGGATTGATCGGCATCAATAGAACGATCACGAAAGATTTTTCGGTGAATGCCTTACTGGGTGGTAACATCCGGAAGAACAACTACGAAAAAGTTGGTGTTAGCGGTAGCCCATTTGTACTGCCTTATTTGTACAGTTACAACAACGTTGTCAATTACGGACGTAACTACGCTGTGTCGAATACAGAAGTACACTCTGCTTACTACAACGTGGATTTTGCTTACAAGACCTTCCTGACATTGAGCACCACCGGCCGTTACGATGCGTACTCAACGCTGCCTAGTGCGAACCGGGCGATCTTTACGCCTTCGGTTTCGGGTGCTTTCGTTTTCTCGGATCTGGTCACAATTCCCAACCTGAGCTTTGGTAAACTTCGGGCTGGTTATGCTGTAACGAGTGGTGAGCCAACAACGGCTTATGGAACCAGCGTATATTATAGCGTAGGTAATGCATTCAACACAATTCCAACGGGTACGTTTGCCTCAGCACTACCAAACCTGTTCCTGAAACCATTTACCAAAACAGAACTGGAACTTGGTCTGGAACTGAAGTTCTTTGGCAACCGCCTGGGCTTTGACGTTTCGTATTATACGCAGAAAACCAGAAACGAAATCATGCCTGCTAACTACAGCTGGGCAACGGGTTACTCGAGTGGCGTAGTGGGTACGGGTTCGGTTCAGAACCAGGGTCTGGAAGTGCAGATCAACGGTACCCCAGTTCGTAACTCGAAGTTTACCTGGAATACCTCGCTTAACTTAACGTCGGTACACAACAAGATTTTGCAAACCGATGCCAGCAACAACCCGATCACCTTGGGCTCAAACCGGGCTACGTTGGGTAATGCCGTGACAGCGTTCGTCGTTGGCGAAGCGGGTCCACAAATTCGGGCGTACGATTACCAGTACTCATCAAATGGCCAGATCGTTGTGGATGCATCGGGTCTGCCCGTTCGTGGTAACCTGATCAACATGGGTACCGTTCTGCCAACCCTCTTTGGTGGTCTGAACAACGAATTCATCGTAGGTGGCTTCAACCTGTCGTTCCTGATCGATTACAACTACGGTAACAAAATCCTGTCGGCTACGGAAAACTATTCGTACCGTCGTGGTCTGAACAAAGCTACGCTCGTTGGTCGCGAAGGCGGTATTACCACGGGTGTAACATCGGATGGCGTAGCGAATACGAAAACAGCTACACCCCAGGATTACTACACGGCCCTGGCAAACAACGTAACCAAGATCAGTGTCATTGGTGGTGATTTTATCAAAATGCGCCAGGTAACGTTCGGTTACAATCTGCCAGCAAGCTTGTTCGCAAAACTACCCCTGATTCGGGCTGCTAACATCTCGCTGGTTGGTCGGAACCTGTTCTACATCACAAAACAGGCAAAGAATATCGATCCAGAAGCTTCGTTCGGCGCGAACCTAGCCTACTCGGGTATCGAAGGTGCCAATTTGCCTGCTACGCGTAACTATGGTTTTAACCTGAACATCAAGTTTAAATAAGACAACAATGAAGAAGAGAATAATTGCAGCAACCTTCCTCATCGGAGCGCTTCAGGTCGGATGTACGGATAAATTTGATGCGCTGAATACCGACCCGACACGCGCTTCATCCAGCGTATTTGACCCTAACCTGTTGTTACCCAGTATTCAGTACAACCACGTGAATGCTACATCGGGCTATAATGGACCTATTTTGTTCCAGGCCGGGTGGGTACAAATTCTGGCATCGACCAGCTCGGGTGGAGCAAACTATTATACCAACGCCGATAAGTACGTTATTTCGAGCAATACGAACGACTACCTGCAGCGTACCTGGAACATTGATTACAATGCGGCCAGTTATGCCTATGAAATGGAGCAGTTAACCAAAGGCGTGTCAGCTCGTTCGAACCTGAATAACATCGCTGTCATCATGCAGGTCCTGACGTTGGCAACCATCACCGATACGTATGGTGATGTACCTTATACGCAGGCATTGCAGGCTAAAGCGAGTGGTATTACTACCCCCGTTTACGATTCACAGCAAAGCATCTATGCATCGCTGTTGAGCCGTCTGGACGCGGCAACGGCAGCGTTGAGCACGTCGGGGGATATTCCGACAAATGATGCATTCACGTACAAAGGCGACATTACCAAATGGAAAAAGTTTGGCTACTCGCTGATGTTGAAACTGGCGATGCGCCTGACGAAAGTTGATGCAACCACCGCAAAAACGTATGCAGAAAAAGCGGCCGCGGCTGGCGTATTCGCCAGTGCCGACGATGATGCTTTCGTACTGGCCGACAACGCAAACGGATATGGCAACAGCAATGGCCAGGCGTTGACGACACTGGATGATATCTACCAGGTTCGCTGGAGCAAAACGCTGATCGATTACCTGAAAGCCAACAACGATCCCCGTCTGAGCATCATTGCTGAAGTACCGGCGTCAGGTCTGGCGGCTAACCAAAGCGCAACCAGTTCGGCTAATTCAGCGGCAAGCGCGCAAATGGGCTTGCCAAACGGATACGATCTGAATGGGGGGGCTACCGACATTACGAAAGCACCGAATTATCCGGGTGCAACCGGTTCAGGTGCCGATGTAACCCCAATCGGTAACTACTCGCGTCCAACGCAGATCTATCGCTCACGGAACGCTCCGTTGTTCGTACTGACCTACGCCGAGACCGAATTATTGCTGGCTGAGGCTGCTACACGTGGCTTCACCGTAAGCGGTACGGCTGCTCAACACTACAGCAATGCGCTGGTGGGTGGTATGCTGGCGCTGAACCGGTTCGGGGCTACGGTTAGCTCGGCTACGGCAACCGCCTATGCCGCTACGCGTCCCTTGGTAGCGGCCAGTGCGCTGCAACAGATCAATACGGAATACTGGGCATCGACGGGTATCATGATGAACTTTATGGCTAGCTGGAATAACTGGAAACGGTCGGGCTACCCTGCACTGACACCCGTAAACTACGTTGGTAATTTCTCGAACGGCATGATTCCCCGCCGTCAGCCTTACCCAACCGGCGAAGCAACGCTAAACACGGCCAACTACGGTACCGCCGTTAGTAAACTATCAGGAGGAGATACCTGGACATCCCGCGTTTACTGGGATAAGTAACGTGTCTTTTTTTTGAAAAAGGTAAGGTGGCTCTTGGGCTACCTTACCTTTTTTGCTTAGTTTAGGTGGCTTTTTTATTAAAACACAACGACTGATTCGTGGTTATCCCGCTTCGTAACGCCGATAAAGTGATGAGTAACCTGCTAACTTACAGCACGTTTATATTAGTTGCCTATACCAAAAAATATTCCGTTCAGCTATTCTTAAGTATACTGCTACTCAGCCATTCGGCCAGCTACGCACAAGAGCCACTCTTTCAGCTCCTGTCGCCCAAACAAACCCGTATCGACTTTAGAAACGACATTGACGAAAACGAAAGCCTGAATGTGCTTTCGTACGAATATTTTTACAATGGAGCCGGCGTTGCCGTTGGCGACGTGAACAACGACGGATTACTGGACTTATTCTTTACCGCTAACCTGAAAGCCAACAAACTATACCTCAACCTGGGTGGCTTAACGTTCAAAGACATTACCGAGGAGACGGGTGCTGGGCTGAAGGGACGATCCGGTGGCTGGAAAACGGGGGTGAGCATGGCCGATGTCAACGGGGATGGGTGGCTGGATATTTACGTTTGCTATTCGGGAAAGGGCGACGAAAGCAAACGCCGGAATCAGTTGTTTATCAACCAGGGAGTTGGCGCCAAAGGAACAGTTCAGTTTGTCGAAAAGGCAAAAGAATACGGGGTTGATGACAATGGGTACAACACCCAGGCTACTTTCTTCGACTACGATCGGGATGGCGATCTCGACTTGTTTCTACTGCATCACAATGTCAAAAAATACGATAACATGGAGCTGGCGAAGCTCCACGGCGAAACCGACCTGCTGGCTGGCAATAAATTGCTGGAAAATAAAAATGGTCATTTCGTCGATGTTTCCCAGCAGGAAGGCATTCACCAATACCCGCTGACGTTTGGATTAGGCATGGCGGTAGCCGATGTGAACAAAGATGGCTGGCCCGACATTTACGTAACCAACGATTACAACGAACCTGACTATTTATACATCAATCAGAAGGGAATTGACCTGGCGGCAAAACGGTCGGGTGGACCCGCTTTCAAAGACGAAACCCAGGCGTACTTTCAGCACCTGGCCCAATTCTCCATGGGTGTCGACATCGCCGATTACAATAACGATGGGCTACCCGATGTCATGTCGCTGGATATGCTGCCGGAAGACAACCGACGCCAGAAACTGTTGCAGCTTCAGGAGAACTACGAGTCGTTTGAGCTGATGCAGCAGCAAAAGCTTCAAAAACAATACATGCGGAATATGTTGCAGCTGAATAATGGCAATGGCACATTCAGCGAGATTGCCCAGACGGCGGGGGTATCTAATACAGACTGGAGCTGGTCGCCCTTGCTGGCTGATTTTGACAACGATGGCTACAAAGATCTGTTCATTACCAACGGGTACTTGCGCGATTACACCAACAAAGACTTTCTTAAATACTGGGGCGATTACAAGATCAGAAAAGCAATTGACCGGGAGCCTGTTCAACTGATGGATTTGGTCAAGGCAATGCCATCGACCAAAATCGCTAATTACATATTCAGCAACAACCACGATCTTACGTTTACGAACAAACAAAAGGAGTGGGGCTTCCAGACACCGGCCATATCCAACGGTGCCGTTTATGCCGATCTGGATAACGACGGCGATCTGGAACTTGTTGTCAACAACATTAACGATCCGGCTTTTGTGTATCAGAACATGAGCCGGGAGCAGTCGAAAAACGGGTTTATTCAAGTGAAGCTGGCCCCGGCCGGACAAGGTAAATCTGTGGTCGGGTCTAAAGTGACGATCTATGCCAACGGAAATTTGCAATACCAGGAGGTAAATCCGGTGCGGGGTTATCTGTCTTCACAGCCGCTGGCCCTTCATTTCGGATTGGGGGCCGCTACTCGGATTGACTCTATTCTTGTTGTCTGGCCAGATCAGTCCACTCAGAAAGTAACGGGTGTTGCCGTGAACCAGCAGCTTGTTATTCAGCAAACACAGACGATGGCTGCGCGTACTGCGCCGTCTGCTCAAAAGAAAGTAAGCACTGTATTCACAAAGGTCTCCCCGGCGCTGACGTATACGCATGAAGGTTTCTTCGAGAATGACTTCAAACGGCAGCCGCTCATGCTTTGGATGTACTCACATACGGGTCCGGTATTGGCAAAGGGTGATGTCAATAAAGATGGTTTAGATGACGTGTTCATCAGTGGCGACCAAAACAAGCCCGCCACCGTCTGGATTCAGCAGAAAGACGGTGCGTTCAAACCGATTGATGGACTGGCTATCGGTGACGAATCGGTTTCGTCCGTTTCGGCTGCGGCCTTTTTTGATGCTAACGGGGATGGATTCGATGATTTGTACGTGGCCAAGGGGGGGTACTCGCTCTTCGAACTGAATACGACCTCTTTTCAGGATGATCTGTACCTGAACGATGGAAAGGGGAACCTGATCCTGGCAAAAACATCGCTGCCCAATATGAGTGCCAGCAGCAAAGCCTGTATTCGTCCGTACGATTACGATGGCGACGGCGACATAGATGTGTTTGTGGCCGGGCGCGTTACGCCCGGACGTTATCCGGAAGCGCCTAACTCGTACCTGCTTCAAAATACGGGCAACGGGCAATTCAGGGCAGTGCCCATCCCGTTTGCCAAACTGGGTATGATAACGGACGTTCGGTGGGCAGACATGGACGCCGATGGGCGTGCTGACCTGATTTTGTGTGGCGAGTTTATGCCAATAAAAGTTTACCACAACACAAAAGATGGCTTTGTCGATAAAACGAAACAGTATTTTTCGGAGGAAGAGAAAGGAGTCTGGTTATCGTTGACGGTGACTGACCTGAATAACGATGGGCAGAAAGACATCATAGCCGGCAATCTGGGGACCAACTCGCAGATTAAATTCTCGTCAAAAGAGCCCATCGAACTGGTCTACGCTGATTTCGATAACAATGGTTCAATTGATCCGTTCGTCAGCTTTTATGTTCAGGGAACGTCGGTTCCGTTCGTAAGCCGGGACGAGTTGAACGACCAGATTTATGCTATGCGGAAGAAATTTGCCTATTATAAAGATTATGCCAACGCAACGATCAACGATATTTTACCCGCCAGCGATATGTCGGGGGCTCAAAAGCTAACAGCCTCCGAGTGCCATTCGGTTTGCTTCCTGAACAATAAAGGGCAGTTTGAGAAGCATATACTGCCCATACAGGCGCAGTTTGCGCCGGTCACGAACATCGTCTGTGACGACTTCGATCGGGATGGAAAACCAGATGTTCTGTTGCTGGGAAATAAGTCAGACAACCGGCTAAAACTAGGCAGTATGGATGCTAATTATGGGTGTCTGCTCAAAGGAGACGGAAGGGGAGGATTCAAGTACGTGAACCAGACAGATGCCGGTTTATCGGTTATCGGCGATGTTAAATCTGTTGTCGAAATCAGTACCGTCCAGGGCAGAAATCTCCTGATTGGGGCGTTTAATCAGCCGTTGCAGGTCTACAAAAAACAAATGCCATGAAGGGGTTGCTCTTACTTTTTACCTGGATGTTGGTAAGTCCGTCCGCTAAGGCCGAGGTGGCGAAACAGGATGTATCCCGGCATCTTCAACCAACGGTATTTGCCGTAACGATGGTCATGATTCACGATGTTGTGAACCCGCCCTCAGCCAGCCGGTTTTACACCTATTGTTTGCTGGGTGCGCACGAAATTGTTGCCCGGAACCAGAAAAATGAGATATCGCCTTCGGCCTTTGTCCGCGCGTTCGAGCCAATCAGTATAGACACGAAGCAGCCTTACAATTACCAGATAGCGGCTTTGTATTGTATTCTGGAAACAGGTCGGCTGATTCTGCCATCGGGCTACATGCTGGAGGAAGAACAGGCGAAGCTGACAGAGCGTCTGCGGAGCGAAAAATACCCGGAAATGATTATCCTGCAATCTATAGAGGTAGCACAGTCGGTGGCAAAAAAGATAGTAGCGTATGCGGCCGCTGATAACTACCGGAAGTTAAGCGCCCGGACCCGCTATCGCCCCAGCAAAGCGGATGGATACTGGTATCCTACGCCACCAGCGTACATCGAAGCCATTGAGCCACACTGGCGTACAATCCGCCCTATGGTGCTCGATTCGAGCAGTCAGTTCAAGCCCAAACCCCCGATTGCCTTTAGCAAAGACACAACAAGCGCCTTTTACAAACTAGCCTACGACGTGTATTCGGTTGGTACTACGTTGACCGATGAGCAACGCTTTATTGCCTCATACTGGGACTGCAATCCGTTTGCCGTCAACACCTCGGGCCATATGTCGATTGGTTTTAAAAAAATAAGTCCCGGTGGTCACTGGATGAACATTACGAGCCTGGCGACCACGAAAGCCGGACTATCGTTCGACAAAGCACTGGTGGTAGAATCACTGGTGGCGATGACCCTAATGGATGCATTTATCAGCTGCTGGGATGAGAAATACCGCAGCAACAGAATCCGCCCCGAAACAGTCATCAATCGCTACATCAACGTGCGCTGGCAACCGCTTCTGCAAACACCCCCATTTCCTGAGTACACCAGCGGACACAGTGTCATTTCTACGGCTGTGTCGGAACTGCTCACCTTTCTGATGGGGGATAACTTTGCGTTCACGGACAATACAGAGGTGATTTTTGATTTACCCGAGCGGCAGTTCAAATCGTTTCGGCAGGCGTCTGCCGAAGCGGCCATATCCCGGCTGTATGGCGGCATACATTACCGCGACGCTATCGAGAACGGACAGGCCCAGGGAAAAGCAATTGGTGAGTTTGTTGTGCAGCAGCTAAAAAAAGCGGGAATAAAGCCGGTACTGTAACCGGGCCTAAATAAAGCAAATTACCCTTTCAGTTCGATCACCTGACTGTCCTGGCATCGGAGCACCCGGGCGGGGTATTTGTGCAGAAGATCGTAGTTGTGCGTAGCCATCAGAACGGCTGTACCGGCGTTGTTGATGGCTTGAAAAACTTTCATGATCTGATCGGCGACGGCCGGATCCAGGTTACCGGTCGGTTCATCCGCAATAATAACCTGCGGCTCGTTGAGCATAGCGCGGGCCACGACTACCCGTTGCTGTTCGCCACCCGAAAGCTGATGGGGCATTTTCTTCTGGGCCGTTCCCAGGCCAACCTGCATGAGCACATCGGCAATGCGGTTGTTCATGTCTGTTTTGCTGCTCCAGCCCGTCGCCTTGAGCACAAACTTTAAATTGTCTTCGACCGAGCGATCAAAAAAGAGCTGAAAATCCTGAAAAACGATACCTATTTTTCGACGCAGTTGCGGAACATCCCGGGGCTTAAGCGCATCCAGTGAATAACCTGCTACAAACCCTTTCCCGTTCTGGAGCCACAAGTCGGCGTAGAGCGTCTTCAGGAGGGATGTTTTACCACTGCCCGTTCGACCGATGAGATAGGCAAAGTCGCCCTTGTTGATTTGAAAGGATACGTCGCCCAGCACCAGCTTCTTACCCTGGTAGATGTCGGCGTGATCGAGTGTAAGAACGGGTTCGGTAGAAAACATAGGCAGATTTCAAGTTCAGGGTGTTCAGTCTATACTACACGGTTGGCTGACGCGCCCAATATGCGTACGTCAGCCAACCGTGTAGGGTAAGCCAAAAACCGAAAACTATTTTACTGGCAGATTCGCTTTTTCGTGATCGGCCAGGAATTTAGCCAGACCACTATCCGTCAGTGGGTGGTTTAGCAACATCTTCATAACGCTCAGGGGAGCCGTCATGATGTCAGCACCAATCTCAGCGCATTGAATAACGTGAATTGGGTGACGAACGGAAGCCGCCAGCACTTCAGTTGTGTAACCGTAGTTAGTGAAAATGGTCACGATCTGTTCGATCAGCGCCATACCGTCGGTTGAAATATCATCTAACCGGCCAACGAACGGAGATACGTACGTAGCACCTGCCTTAGCCGCCAGCAACGCCTGACCCGCCGAAAAAATCAGCGTACAGTTGGTACGGATGCCTTTTTCGGAAAAATATTTAATTGCCTTGATGCTATCGCCACTCATTGGCACTTTCACCACGATATTTTCGTCGATTTCGGCCAATTCTTCACCTTCCTTGATCATCTCGTCGTACGTAACGGAGATAACCTCAGCGCTAACATCGCTCTGTACGATTTCGCAGATTTGTTTGTAATGGCGCATTACGTTGTCTTTTCCCGTAATACCTTCTTTCGCCATTAAAGAAGGGTTGGTGGTAACCCCGTCGAGAATCCCCATGTCCTGGGCTTCGCGAATGTCAGCCAGATTGGCTGTGTCAATGAAAAATTTCATGGTTAAACAATTAAACAGTTAAACAGTCGAGTCACCAGTCAGTAAGAAGTTAAGAGCCAGAGAAACCCGGCGATCCAAACTACTCACTCAACCAATTACATTCGTCCCGTCCTGGATTTTGCAGACGTGAAGGTACGTATCTTTCCCCGTTCGGGCTTTATATTGTTTGGTAATCAACTTTCTAAAATCTTCCAGTACGTCTTCCTGAACCAGATTGATGGTACAACCGCCAAAGCCGCCACCCATCATCCGGGCTCCCAGGACACCCGGTTGCTGCCGGGCAATCTCGACGAGTATGTCCAGCTCAGGGCAACTCACTTCGTACCAGTGACTTAGGCCCTCATGCGAGCCGTACATCAACTGGCCAAAGGTAGCCACATCATTGGTTTCGAGGGCGTCTACACCGTCGAGCAACCGTTGGTTTTCCTGAACAACATAGGCACAACGGCGGTAGATCAGGGGCTCGGCATCACGTAAATGCTGATCGAGCATGGGCATGGTTACGTCGCGCAGGCTCTTGATGTTGGGATAAAATGTTCGGAGAAACCGAACCCCGGCTTCGCATTGCGCCCGGCGTGTATTGTATTCCGACGTTACCAATGAGTGCTTTACCTGCGAGTCGCAGAGAACAACACTGATACCCTCCATCCGCAGGGGCGCGTAAGTATAGTCGAGCGAACGGCAATCGAGCTTAATCACATGATCGGCTTTACCCATCATGCTGGCAAACATATCCATGATGCCTACTTTAGCCCCTACAAACTCGTTTTCAGCCCGTTGCGATAGCTTTACCATGTCAACCCGGTTAATGCCTAACTGAAAGAGTTCATTTAGCGCAAAACCTACTCCATTTTCGAGCGCTGCCGATGACGAGAGTCCCGATCCCATTGGAATCGTACCCCCAAACACGCAGTTAAGACCGCTTATCGCGTGACCCGCCAGCCGAAACTGCGCTACCACACCCAGCAGGTAATCGGCCCAGGTGTGCGTCGGGGCTAAGTTGATTGAGGAACCCTGGTATGTTTTGTTTAGATCGTGCGCAACGAAATGAAGCTCATTGTCGGTACGTTTACCAACGGCTAGGTAAATAGCTTTGTCGATGGCGGCCGGGAGAACAAAGCCCTCGTTGTAATCAGTATGTTCACCAATGAGATTAACGCGACCGGGGGAGCAAATCAGGACAGGCTCAGTGTTGAAGGCTTGTCGAAAGGAATGGGTAAGCTGATCGAGTAAGTCCATGTTGGGTTCGGAAAATTTAGCGGTTTACTACAGCTAAACGTAACACCCGCTAAAGAGCGCAACCGTCCCGAAACGAAACCAGACTGGACGGAAACAAAAAATGGCAAACCAATGTCTCACCGCTACGACCACCTACCCTTGCTTCGGTCAAGACCTGGGGGATTCAGCAGGAGCTGGTAGCACCGATTTGCCGATGCAAAGTTAAGTAAATGTTAGTCAAACGACCAAATTTCGCCCGTACCTTTACGGTCAAATCGACTAAGTATGAAGCGTTCAGTAGGATTAATTTTAGGTATCGTATTCAGTATCAGTGCCTGTAGCTCATCGGATAAAAACGTTGAACAAGGCCGAATTTATTTAAAAGAAGGCAAATTCAGGGAGGCTGTGCAGGTGTTGAACGAAGCAATTGAGTCCGATGCGTCCAATGTTGAAGCGTTTAATTCACGGGGTGTCGCCTATTTTGAACTGAAAGAATACGCCAATGCCACCCTCGACTATGACCAGGCCATTAAATTGAAACCCGATTTCTACCGTCCCTATTACAACCGGGGACTACTGCGGGTAGCCCAAAATGATCAGGCGGGCGCTTTGAAAGATTATTCGGATGCTATTCGCCTGGTACCCGATACCAGCCGCAACACCGGTGCCGAACTGTACTTAAACCGGGGGCAGTTGTTTGCCACCCAGGGGCAGATCCAACCGGCTCTCACCGATTTTTCGAAAGCCATCTCCCTGAACCCGAAAAATGCACTGGCCCTGTACAACCGGGGTAATTTACGGTTTACGCAGAAAGATCTGGCCGGCGCCATTGCCGACTTTCAACAGGCCATTCAAGCCGACCCGAAGTTCGGGAAGGCTTTTTACGGTTTAGGCATTGCGCAGATGATCAATAACGAACGTGATAGTGGTTGTCTGAGCCTCAAACAAGCGCAGAATCTGGGCTATGCCGATGCGGCTAATGCAGTTGCGGAGTATTGCCAATAAAACCAAACCGCTCAGGATGACCTGACAACATCGCTAAAGTAAAATGTCCGTTTCGGATGCTTACGGCTTTCGTGACGTACACCAATCAGTGATACATTTTATGAGAAAGACGATCTCAATCATCTTCGGTCTGTTATTTGTTTTGTTTGCAGCCGTTCAGTACAACGACCCTGACCCGGAAGTTTGGGTGCCTATTTATGGACTGGCTGCCATTGCCTGCTTTATGGCTTATGGTGGAGTCGGGCGGTGGTGGTTTTTTGTTGGGATGGCCATTATGTATGTCGTGGCGGCTACCTACCAATGGCCGCCTGTTTTTGAAGGATTTTTGTTCAGTGAAGTAGGCATGCGGAGCATGAACATCGAAATGGCTCGTGAAGCCGGGGGACTGGCCATCTGTGCCGTTATTATGGGTGTACTGGCAGTTCTTGTTCGTCAACCGATACGCCGATGAAACTCGTTGAATGTCCACGTGATGCCATGCAGGGGCTGGCTCATTTTGTGCCAACCGATCTCAAAATCCGGTACCTGAATACGTTGCTGCAAGTGGGTTTTGATACCCTCGATTTTGGCAGTTTTGTATCGCCAAAGGCCATTCCGCAACTGCGTGACACCACCGAGGTGCTGGCCGGACTGGACTTATCGACGACGACGACAAAGCTGCTGGCTATCGTCGCCAACAGGCGGGGGGCAGCGCAGGCAACGGATCACGAACAAATCAGCTACATCGGTTTCCCGCTGTCTATCTCGGAAACGTTTCAGCAGCGAAACACAAATAAATCTATAGCTCAGGCCTTTAGCGAAGTGGCTGACATTCAGTCGTTGTGCGTGCAGTACGGGAAGCGGCTGGTCGTTTATTTGTCGATGGGTTTCGGAAATCCTTATGGCGACGCGTACAGTCCTGATCTTGTTGGCGACTTTACGGCTCGACTAACGCAACTGGGCGTTCGCATTATTGCCCCGTCCGACACGGTTGGATCGTCTACGCCTGAGGCTATTGAAAGCCTGTTCACTTACCTGATCGGACAGTTTCCGGAGGTGGAATTCGGCGCTCACCTACACGCCCGACCGGGTGATTGTCCTGCCAAAGTACGGGCGGCTGTGCGGGCAGGTGTACAACGTATAGACGGGGCTCTACGCGGTTTCGGAGGGTGCCCAATGGCAGACGATACCCTGACCGGAAATTTGCCCACCGAAGAAATCATGCAAACGCTGACGGAGGAAGGTGTCAAACTCGCTATCAATCAGGAAGCATTTCAAAAAGCTCTGACATTATCGGCAGGGGTATTCTAGTACCTGACTTTTGGCACATTGAGCAGATGAGAGCACCTGCTCAATGTGCCAAAATTTGTGCCACTTTACATAAACATCACCTGAATTTCTTCCTTAACGGCTTTGAGGGCATCGGAAGTTGGCTGTTTGTCTTGCTGAATGATGCGTTCAAAAATCCGTTTGGATAACTCAAGGGCAGGGGCGTCGGGCCGGGTATCGCCCGAAGCCTGATTGACTAGTATCATCACATCGTTCATAGCCGCCTGAATCTGATCCCAGGTAGCCTGGCTCATGTACACCTGCTGGGAAAGGTTGTGGTTATACTCATCCCGGATTTCCTGTAACAACCGCTGCTGAAATTCCAGTACCGTGGTTGAACTGCCGCTTAGTCGCAATAGCAAATTGTTCGGGCTGATTCGTTCCAGAAATAAAACCATGCGTTCGTAGGCCTGCAGGCGAATCGGTACAACGGTGTCGGTATACCGATTTTTAACATCAAACTTGTGCCGGTCGGCCTCTCGCTCCAGCAACAGTTTAACGGTCAGATACATACCATACAAAACGAAGCCAGCGGGTACGATTAATTTCAGAAAATCACTCAATAGGTCCATAAAAAGGGAAACACTGTTTAGCGGAAAAAGGTAATTTTACGTAACCTGTTATCAATGCCAATCAAGTTGTTGATATCGGGATACTGTTTACTTAGACAACATGCTCGATAATCCTGTTCTTGTTAAACCCGAAGCACGTCAGCAAATCCTGGACACGTTCCGGGCCAATAAAATTCCAGGTGATTATGGATTACGGGTCGGCGTTCGGGGAGGGGGATGCGGCTCGTCCTGGTTATTAGGCTTTGACGTACCGGGACCCTCCGACGAAGTGTATAACGTGGAAGGCGTCCAGGTCATTATTGATCGTAAACATTTACTTTATGTTCTGGGCGCCGAAATTGGTTACGAGCCGGGGGGCTTTACAGTAGAAAAAAGCTGACCAGTAGCCGGTTGTACATATCTCAGGAAAAACGGTTATTAATTGTTTACTTTCTGGTAGTTTAGAGGAAGCTACCCCAGAAATCTGGCATGATTTTAGGACTATTCCGCCAAAAGACAATACGTACGTTTTGTGAAGCGCATTGAAGAACATATTTTTTTGCTGCTAGCTGTGCTTGCAGCAGCTCTTTCCGTTTTGTGCTTCTTTATGTTGGAGCAGAACGCGCCGGGGGCAACTGACGAGCAATATGTAAGTGCTGTACAACAACGGGTAAAAGAAGAATTACTGGTTAGCACGACCGAACTGGATAGTGTCGTGGCGCTGCTGAAGCGTAGCCAAACGCCCACCTTTTCCAGCCTGAGCATTGCCACGAGGTATCCTTATTTCGTATATCGCAACAAGCAGATCATCTACTGGTCTGACCATCGGTTCATTCCCGACTATGCCCGGCTGTCGTCCGTAACAGGCCCTAAACTGGTTGATTTCAACAAAGAGCAATACATCGTCAGTCATAAACGAGTTGCGGGTGAGACCGGGGCGGTAGACGTTTTCTCGCTGATCAGTATTTATCAATACTACCACAGTAACAACGCTTACCTTCAGTCCGGCTACAATCCGGAATTGTTTTCGCTTGATCCCGTTGCCCTGTCAAACCAGCGGCTGAACACGTTTCAGGCCATTTACGACAACTCATCGGCTTTTCTCTTCTCCGTTGTTCCGCCCCGGGTCGATGCTTACCGAAACCATTCCACACCCGTCAATACAGTTATTCTGGGCACGTTGGCCGTCATTTTTCTGGGGCTCTACATCATTCAACTGATGGTTCGGCTGAAGGAGAAACGAAAATACGAAGTGGCTTTTATGTGTATAGCGGCCTATTTGCTGCTGCTTCGGGCGGTAATGCTGTATTTTGGCGTGCCGTTTTTATTCTTCGAATCCGATCTGTTCAACCCCAAGTTCTACGCATCGTCGGTACTGGTTCCGTCGCTGGGTGATCTGCTATTGAACGCACTGGTTATTGTTGCATTGGCTTTCTACTGTGTTCGTCATTACTACCGCACGCGGAGTTACGCAGTTATGTTGCACCTGCCCATTTGGGCGCAAATACTCATTTCGGTTGGATGCGTCGTTGCCAGCTACGGCGTCTTTGCACTGTGTTACGTTGAACTCAATAGCATCTACGAAAAGTCACAGTTTACGCTGGACATCACCCTGAACATTCGCTTCTCCTTCCTGAAAATCATTTGTCTGCTCGTCTTCATCACCATCGCGTTCATTTACTTTCTGATCGTACATCTGCTGGCAAGCCTGTTCCTGCGGTATAATCGGCAAAACACCGGCCGGGGAATGCTGCTTATTCTGGCCGGTACGCTGATTAGTGGAGGGCTCGGGCTAGTACTGGAATGGCCGTTGACGATTATATTTCTCCTCAATGGCATCTACTTCCTGCTCATATTCGTGAGTGAATTTGCGAAAACACTCTACGCGTTTCGCTACAAAACATCGATCTATTTTTTCCTGGCTGCCTTCGTGTATGCCGTAATGACTGCCTATGTTGTTTACAATCAGGAGATAAAGAAGCAACTGGTTCATGAACAGGAATTCGCTTCGCAGCTGCTGGCCGAAAATGATGAGTTTGGCGAGTTTCTGATGAGCAAGGCGCAGGAATCCATTCAGCGAGATACGGACATCAGCCGAGCGTTGCAGACGGATACATTACTGGTCCGGGAGCGCATTCAGCAGCGTATCAAAAGTTTACACCTCGACAAGTATTTCGATAAATACGACATTGAAGTATTCTCGTTTCGAACCAACGGGCGTCCGCTCGATATTAGTCCCAATGCTATTTCATTTGCTTCTTTTACGAACCGCTACCGGCAACCGGCTTACCAGACGGAGTACCCTGGCATCTATTTTGTCAATGAGGCTAAGAACAAGTTTGTAAAGCAGTATTTGTGTTTTATTTCCATCCGGCAGGCAGAGCTGGAAACACGGGTTGACAAGTCTCGATTGGCTGCCGTGCCGGATACACTTGGGTACGTAGTGCTCGATTTTCGTCTGCGAAACGAGCGGCCAAAAAGCGTTTACCCGGAATTGCTGGTTGATACAAAGTTCACGCAAAACCCCGACACACAGGCGTATAGCTATGCTTTTTTTAGTGGGCCGACCCTCGGTGCGCGATCGCTGGGGCAGAAAGCGCAGCACCAGTTACTTTACACGACAGGCAGCTTCAACTATGATCGGAAATTTAACGGCGCGCTGCTGAATAATTCGGCTTTATTTGACAGTGGCCTGGCCAGCAATGGTTATCTGCACGTAGCCCAGCGGGGCCAGGACGGCCGAATTGTCGTTGTGTCATCGGCGGAGTATCCCTTTCGGAATATAGTCTCCAACTTTTCGTTTCTGTACCTTCTACTGGTTCTGTCGGTTATTGTCGTCATCCTGGGATATGCCATTAATTACGGCTTCTCGGAGTTTAGTATCAACTACTCGACCCGCATTCAGATACTGCTGAACGTGGCCTTTTTTCTGCCACTTCTGCTGGTCATTGTGATCATTGTCAATGTGATCAGCTCAAACTACATCGCGAATCAGGAAAGTGCTTATATAAGCAACACGCGCAATATTGCCGCCAACTTTCTGACTTACCTGGATGAGCATTTGTATGCCCAGAAGCGCAGTAAAGCGTCTATGGAGGAAGAGCTTAGTAAGATAGCGCGCGACGCTGATATAGATATTAACCTGTTTGACACGCAGGGGCATTTATACACCTCCACGCGTCCGCTCATTTACGAAAGTGGCTATCTGTCCAAGTACATTAATCCGGAGGCTTACATTCATATCATTGAAGACAAAGAAAACGAACGGTTACTAAACGAGTCGCTGGGTACGAAACAATACCGGACAGCTTATGCGGGCATCAAGTCGTACGACGGGCGCTTGCTGGGGGTGTTGAGTATTCCTTACTTTTATGCCCGCCCCGACCTCGATCGTCAGATTATTGAAGTCATTGCATCGGCACTGAGCATTTTTACCGCCCTGTTCCTGTTCTTCCTGATCCTGTCTTATTTCGCGTCGCATGTGCTCACAAAGCCGCTTCGGTTGCTGACGCAAAAGATCAGAAAAACAAACCTCGAACGGCCGAACGATCCGGTTCACTGGCAATCGGACGATGAAATTGGGCTGCTCATTCGGGAGTATAACCGGATGCTGGTGAAACTTGAGGAAAGTAAACAGGCGCTGGCCCAGACCGAGAAACAGTCGGCCTGGCGGGAAATGGCCAAGCAGGTAGCCCACGAAATCAAAAACCCGCTGACACCCATGAAGTTGACTCTTCAGCACTTACAGCGGATATTTCCGAACGCAAACGAAGGATCGAACGGGACGAATGATCCGGCACGGCGCATTATTCTGCGAACGTTTGATTCTCTGCTAGACCAGATTGATAACCTTAGTGATATTGCCACATCGTTTTCGGAGTTTGCCAAGATGCCTTTGCCGAAAAGAGAGATCTTTGAAGTGACAAGTGTTTTTAACAAAACAGCCGACTTGTACGCTGATGACAAGCGCATTCTGCTACGTCGACAAATCGCCAATGGACCCATTATGGCCATTGGTGATCGGCAATTGATTGGCCGGATTCTTACAAACTTGTTGATCAACGCTATCCAGTCGGTGCCGCCGGGTCGCAAGCCGGAAATTAACCTGAAGCTGTATATCAACGCCGATGCGGTACAGATTGAGATTCAGGACAATGGGGCTGGTGTACCGGAAGCGATCAGAAGTAAGGTTTTTTTGCCGAACTTCAGCACCAAGCGGGGCGGGTCGGGCTTGGGATTAGCCATTGCCAAGCGGGGCGTTGAACATGCCGGGGGGGCTATCTGGTTCGAAACGAACGATGTCGAAGGCACCTCCTTCTTCGTCTCGCTTCCACTGGCTGGCGTGCTGGGCCCTCTACTGGACGAAGCTGTTGGCTACTGATCATTTTAGTGGATCTGACCGCGATAACTGGGTTCTTGACTAAGCACTAGTCAATTTTTACGTGTTTCCAGTTCTCTCCCGACCGAATGCGGTTAAGTTGCGTATGGGTGATGCCAAATTGCTTCGCAATCATTTTTAGCCGGTTCTTCTCATTTAGCAATAGTTTCTTGATAATCCGGACCTTGCTCTCGGTGAGTTTATAATTGCGGGTTTGGCGGGGTAACTGACGGTTTTTGAGACTGGGATTATTCCGGTTATGTTCGATCATCTCGTCTTTCGTTACCCAACGCAGGTTCTGGTGATAGTTGTTCTGCTTGTCGTGGTCGAGGTGAATAACGAACGTCTGTTCAGGCTGCTCGCGTTTGCTAAAATGTTCGGCCACCAGTTTATGCACGTACCGGTTGAGCGTTTTGCCACCCGACCGAATGTTCAACGACCGATACCCCTGAATGACGGATCCTTTAATGAACTTGCTGGTGGTTTGTTCGGCACCCGTACCTGAACGTGTTGCCGACGCCGACTGAAAACTACGCAACCGACCATAATTCGAGACCTCGTAATGAGGTGGGTTCTCAATCCCCTCAAACACAATGACTACCCACTTCTCATTCCAGAAACTTTGGCTCTCTTTGGCGTTCATGAACAAAGCAAATTTACGCGTAGCTGTTCGCTAACTAAGTTTAAGTCGCAGCCAGAAGAAACAAAATGGACTAGTCAAAAGAAGCAGGATGGTAGATGATTGCTTTTGTTTAGATAGATTGTTCTGGCTGTTCGATATTATTTGTCGTCTACACTAGTGTTGACTGATTCTTAACAAGAATAAAGTCAAATGGTTAGCTGATCAGACGGTTAAATCGATGAAATAAACATCTTGAACGCATAGTTTTCTTGAGCAGCCACTTCAATAGCGCATTTATATTGGCTGAAATCAAAACCGCAAAAGCCCTGTGTTCGTTATGATTGAACTGTAGAAAAATGGGTAGCTACCCACGAAGCTGATGGACACAAACACGAAGAAAACGGTAATAGTCGGGGCAACAGAAAAATCCGGTCGGTACGCCAATCTGGCCGCGTATAGCCTGCTCCGCCACGGGCATGATATTGAGCTGGTTGGCCGTCGGGAGGGAAGTATTGAGGGGCATCCGATTCATACAGATCAGCCCCATTTCGACGATATTGGAACCGTTACGATGTATGTCGGGCCGCAAAACCAGCCGCCCCTGTATGAATACATTAAAAGCCTGAAACCAAAGCGGGTCATCTTTAACCCCGGCTCCGAAAACCCCGAATTCGAGCGCCAGCTAAGGGCCGAAGGAATCGAGCCGATCGAAGCGTGTACGCTTGTTATGCTTTCCGTGGGATCTTATTGATATGGATGCGTGCTGTATGGTATAAGGTGTATGATGTATGAATCAACGGACAGTCTCATACACCCTATATCATACGGCACATCTCACCACCTGATCAGGGCTGATGCCCACGTAAAGCCACTACCAAAAGCGGCCAGGCAAACCAGATCGCCAGGTTGTATGCGTCCTTCTTCAAACGCTTCGGTAAGGGCAATCGGAATGGAAGCGGCCGTTGTGTTGCCGTATTTCTGAATGTTGTTGAACACCTTTTCGTCGGGCAGGTTCATTTGCTGCTGCACATAACCCGAGATGCGGATGTTAGCCTGATGGGGCACCAGCAAATCAAGGTCATCGGGCTGAAAGCCATTAGCGACCAGACTTTCATTGATGACTTCCATAAACCGCACGACGGCATGTTTGAATACGGCGTTGCCATTCATGGTAACGTTGTACTGGCCTTCCGCCAGCGTTGCCTCCGTCAGCCACTGGCCATCCCGGCTACTACCAGGGTCCCTGACGTACAGCTCTTCGGCGTAACGACCATCGGCGTGGAGGTGCGTGGATAAAACCCGGTGTTCAGGGTCAGTTGTCGCTTGTAGAACGGCCGCTCCGGCTCCATCCCCGAAAATAACGGCCACCCCCCGGCCTTCGTTGCTTTTATTGAGAAAAGAGGACTGGATCTCCGATCCAACAACCAGGATGGTTTTGTACATCCCCGTTTTGATAAACTGGTCGGCAATAGAAAGCGCATAAACGAAGCCGGAACACTGATTCCGAATGTCAATCACGCCAATGCCCTCCAACCCCAGTTCGCGCTGCATCAGAAAAGCCGACCCCGGAAAGTAATAGTCAGGCGTAATGGTTGCGTAAACAATGAGATCAACCGATGACGCGTCCAGCCCGGCCCGATCGAGGGCCATGCGCGACGCGGCCGTTGCCATGCTGGCATTGGTGTCTTTGCCGTAGGTAAAGTAGCGCCGTTGTTTGATACCCGTCCGCTCCTGGATCCAGGCATCGGAGGTATCCATGTATTGGGTCAAATCATCGTTCGTAACAACTCTGTCGGGCACGTAAAAACCTAACCCTTTGATACTGGAATACACTATCGTCATTAATTACTTGTAAAATAGTACGCAAAAATAGCACTTTTTGGGTGCTATTCGTGCCTAAACAACGAAGTCCAGGCATAACGGAAAGAAACGGGTTTCTAAACGGCGTGTAACTCGAACGAATATTCTTCCAT
Source organism: Spirosoma lituiforme (assembly GCF_054776635.1). NCBI lineage: Bacteria > Pseudomonadati > Bacteroidota > Cytophagia > Cytophagales > Cytophagaceae > Spirosoma > Spirosoma lituiforme. The sequence continues at coordinate 692,282 of NZ_BAAHBO010000002.1, read as the reverse complement.
AATCAGGTTTGCCAATAACTGACGACAGGCGGCATCAACCGTTGCGCGGGCTTCCTCTTCAGTGGCAGCCTCCACATTAAGCCGAATGTGCTTACCAATGCGAACATTGTCGATCGTATCCATGTGGAGGTTATGCAGTCCCAGCTTAACGGCTTTGCCCTGAGGATCCAGAATTTCCGAGCGGGTCATGATGTTAATTTCAGCGATGTATGTCATTGTAAAGAGTGAAAGAGTGAAAGAGTGAAAGAGCAAAAGAATGAATGTGCAAGTCTGGCACGCTCACTCTTTTGCTCTTTCGCCCTTACGCTCTTTAGAAAAAAGTGAAACAAGAATGTAAAGCAGAATGACTAATGGAATAGCTGCGAAGTGCAAAAATAGCACCAGTAGGGCGGAAGCGATGAGAAAACTGAATTTAATCCGGTTTTCAGCCCAGCCGAACGATTTGAATTTGAGCGCGAAGAGTGGCAGTTCGGAGACGAGCATAAAGGAGAAAGCAATCATCATACCCAACGCAATGTCGTTTTTCCAGATGCCATCGTACTGGGGCTGGTAGCGTTCCATTAAAGGAAAGGCCGCCAGGAGCATCGCATTGGCTGGAACGGGCAATCCGATAAACGATTCGGATTGGCGCGTGTCGATATTAAAGTTAGCCAGCCGGAGAGCCGATAAAACCGCGATTAGAAAAGCGCCATACGAAATAGACCCCAGTCCCTGAAACCAGCAAAGCTGAAAAACAAGGGTAGCGGGCAACGCGCCAAACGTTACCACATCGGCAAGCGAATCCAGCTCCTTGCCAAACGGCCCCGATACCTTGACCATACGGGCCACGAATCCATCGCCAAAATCAAGAATAGCCGCCAGGCCAATTAACCAGGAAGCGGTATCCAGATGACCACGCAGGGCCATAACCATGCCGATACAACCGCACAGCAAGTTGCCGCAGGTCATGGCATTGGGAAGGTGTTTGAGTAATGAAGCCAAGAGTGAATGGTGAATGAAAAATGGAGCCTTACGAATGATGTTCTGGTCAAGTAAGTAAAGAACAGCTTACGGTTGATCTTTACTCATTGGTCTACGATCAGTTGACATAGGGATTGGTCCGTTTTTCCGTGCCAATGGTGGTTGGCTCCATGTGACCGGGGTAAACGGTGTAATCGTCCGGTAGGGTGAATAATTCAGTTTGAATGCTATTGATGAGATCAGCGTGGTTGCAATACGGAAAATCCGTACGACCCACGCTCCCCTTAAACAGGACATCACCACCGATGACATACCGTTCGGCATGATTGACAAACGCTACATGCCCCGGTGCGTGGCCCGGCACAAAGATGACATCTAAAACTGTATTGCCGAACCGGAACTGATCACACTCGGTCAAATAAGCATCAATTGTTGACGGTTCGTAACCCCTAAGGCCATAGAGCGCACAGCGGGTTGGTACGTCATTGAAAATGACCATGTCGAGTTTGTGCAGATACGCTTTCACGTTGAACCTACGCTTCACGTAAGCAACCCCAAACACATGGTCGAGGTGCGAATGAGTCAGGAGCACGTACTTGATCGTGAGCTTGTTTGCGTTTATAAACGTACTCAGTGCCTCTTTTTCCGCCTGTTCGTAACAACCCGGATCGATAATAACCGCTTCGCCAGTGGCCTCATCGGCAATGACGTACGTGTTTTCGTGGAAAGGCGAAAATTCGAAGATTTGAATCATAGCATAAAGCGGTCGGGCAAATGCGGGCGCATACTATCCATAAGGCACTACCCTGTATCGGTGAACCATGGGCGAAACTACCCCCTGGCTACAGTTATACTTACAAAAGTAGAAACACTGTTGGTTTTTTACGTAAATCGGGCACCTGTGTTTTCCATTCGCGTATGGTCATGGTCCGGATAAAGGCATCGGGTGCGGTTATATTACAGGCAACGCACAGGCGCGTATTTCCCTGGCAATTTGCCAGCGTGTCGGCAAAAAGCGCATCGTTCCGGTAAGGCGTTTCCATAAAAATCTGGGTCTGTTGACGTTGCTGGGCTTCTTTTTCGAGAAAACGCAAGGCCCGTGCCCGATCCTGCCGTTCGATGGGGAGGTAGCCGTGAAAGACAAACGACTGACCACTCATGCCCGACGCCATCAGGGCCAGCAAAATAGAGGATGGGCCAACCAGTGGTTCTACCCGCCAGCCGAGCGTATGCGCCATGCTGACCACCACCGAGCCGGGGTCGGCCACACCGGGGCAGCCTGCTTCCGACATAACGCCTGCGTTCCGTTTTCGCTCCATCAACTCCTGAATCTGCTTTCGGGTATCGGCCGGGGGCGTGTCTTTATCAAGATCGAAAAATGTCGTCTCGTCGATGACGCGGCTTGTTTTCAGACCGCTGATGAAGCGTCGGCCCGACCGGGCATTCTCGACAAAATAGGCGTCCGTTTTTTCAATTACTTCTCGAACATAGAGCGGCAGCACGTTGTCTGCCGTATCATCGGCGAGGAGGGTGGGTATCAGGTATAAAGTTGGCATTAGCTAGTTATAAAATTCATTAATACGTCAACAAACTCGACCGGTTTTTCGGCCTGCACCCAATGGCCTGCCCCCTGAATCGTCTGAACCTGTGCATTGGGGAAGATTCGCTTGATGTCCGGAATGTCTTCATTGGTTATGTAAGGCGACTCGCTACCGCGAATAAACAGGGTCGGGGCCGTAACAAGGCTCGGATTGGTTAATTCTTCACCAATGCCGTGCAGTTCCCGTTCAATAACCGGAATATTGATGCGCCAGTCGAACACCCCCTGTTCGTTGCGGTACAGGTTTTTGAGCAGAAACTGCCGTACCGCCAGTATCGGTTCGTACGTCTGTAAAATGGCATCGGCTTCATTGCGCCCTTTGATGCCGAGCAGATTAATGGCCTTCAACCCACGGATGATCTCGGCGTGGTGAATGGGGTAAAATTTAGGCGCAATATCGACCACGACCAGTTTTTCGAACGTGCCCGGATAGGTCATTGCGTATTGCATAACGGTTTTGCCACCCATGGAATGCCCAACCAGAATTGACTTGTCAATACCGTGGTCGGTCAGAAACTCGTGTAGATCGGCGGCCATATTCTGGTAATCCTGATCGTCGGCCCGCGGTGACTGACCATGATTACGCTGATCGACCAGAAAAACGCGGTATCCGTTGGCCGCAATGGTTTTGCTGGTGGTCAGCCAGTTGTCCGATGACCCAAAAAGACCATGCAGGATAACAATGGCTGGTCCGGTTTCGCCCGTTTGGCGGAAGTATAGTTTCATTGAATTTAAAGAGTGAAAGAGTGAAAGAGTGAATGAGCGAAAGAGTGGTTATGTGCTAGCCCGCTCTTTCGCTCATTCATTCCGCATCGGCGGTCCGATTTCGCTCTTTAATTAACATATACCACCTTTTCCCGTTGCTCAACCAGCTCCCCAAACGAACGCAGATCAAGCCCGTTTTCCTGGGCTACCCGTTCAAATTCCGTTGCGCTGTCCGGTTCAACCGCTATGAGTAACCCGCCCGACGTTTGTGGATCGGCCAGAATGTACTTCTGCGTTTCGGTCAACTCGCTGATCTTATGCCCGTAACTGTCCCAGTTGCGAACCGTACCACCGGGAAAACTTTTCTGCGCCAGGTACTCCTCGATCATCGGCAACTTTGGTACATCGTCAAAAGTAAGCGTGGCACTCAGGCCAGATCCTTCAGCCATTTCGGTGAGGTGGCCCAATAAGCCAAAACCTGTTACATCCGTGAGCGCTTTTATGTAGGGCAACTTTCCTAAAACGGCACCGAAGCTGTTAAGCCTGGCCATCTGAGCAGGCGCTATGGCAGCGTGTTCGGGTTTCAGAATGCCTTTTTTCTGAGCCGTTGTCAGAATGCCGACCCCAACCGGTTTGGTTAGATACAATTTGCAGCCTTCCGTGGCTGTATTGTTCTGCTTCAGGTGGTCGAGCCGGACTTTGCCTGTAACGGCCAGTCCGAAAATAGGCTCGGGCGAGTCGATGCTATGGCCACCAGCCAGCGGAATGCCGGCTTCCCGACAAACGGCCCGCGAACCTTCCAGCACCTGCGCGGCTACTTCGGGGGGGAGCTTGTCCAGCGGCCAACCCAAAATGGCAATGGCCATAATAGGTTCCCCACCCATAGCGTACACATCGCTGATGGCATTTGCCGAGGCTATGCGCCCGAAATCGAACGCATCGTCGACAATGGGCATAAAGAAATCGGTGGTGCTGATGATCGCATCGCCATTGCCCATGTCCATCACGGCCGCATCGTCGCGGGAGTCGTTTCCGACCAGCAACTGGGCAAACACAGGCGAACTTCCCGAGTCAAACGTCGCTTTCTGGGGGCCACTGGTTTGCCTGTGTAGAATTTGATCCAGGATTTTAGGCGAAATTTTACACCCGCAGCCCGCTCCGTGGCTATACTGCGTTAGTTTGATGGCAGTCGTATCAATTGGCGTCATAACGAGACAAAACTAAGATAGAAAAATGGGAGAAGGTGCATCAAAGAATCTCATAAGTACATTATCAGCTGACAAACGGTTCTAATAGATGCGTAAGGCTATCTACGTGGTTTTGTGAACTTAACAATTCGTTAATACTAGATTATAGAATGTATCCAGCCTTTAATAGTCTTATTTGTAGATTTTTACATGTATACATTCTAACAGTGGTACTTTTTTAAGAACGCTTACTCTAGGGCTCAAAAAAATAAAGCATATTTGTCTTTAAATTGATCACCTATTTGAGAGGGTAATCTCTCATTGCGTACTAACTAAAAAAACACTTCTATGTCTAAAAAACTACTGCAATTTCGAGTAGCCTTGATGCTGGTCGGCAGTATTCTCCTGGCCGTGCTTGGTGGAAGCGTAGCTAAAGCCCAGGTAACGACGGCCGTTATCGATGGTCTCGTGACCGACGATAAGGGCGGAGCTTTGCCGGGTGCAACCGTTGTCGCGATTCACCAGCCCTCTGGTAGCCGCTACGGTACAACCACGAATGCATCCGGCCGGTATACGCTTCCGGGCGTACGCGTCGGTGGGCCGTTTGTTGTGACCACCACGTTCGTTGGTTTCAAAGATCAGGTAGTTGAAGGCGTTTTCACTAACCTGGGTACAACTACCGACGTAAACTTTAAAATGACTGATAACAGTAATCAGTTATCCGAAGTAGTCGTTTCGGGCAACCAAAACGGAATTATCAGCTCGAACCGTACGGGCGCAGCCGCGTCTTATGGTCGGGCAACAATCAACACGATACCAACCCTGGGTCGTACGATTAACGACATCACAAAGTACAACGCTTATGGCAATGGACAGTCATTTGGCGGTCAGGACCCCCGCTTCAATAACATCACCATTGACGGTGCTGTTTTCAACAACGGGTTTGGCTTAGGTTCATCGGCCATTGCTGGTGGTCGGACGGGTACAACGGCTGTTTCGCTCGACGCGCTGGACGAAATTCAATTGAACGTAGCGCCTTATGACGTTCGCCAGACCGGATTCTCAGGTGCTGGTATCAACGCGGTAACCCGCTCAGGAACGAACGACTTTTCGGGATCGGTTTACTACCTGTTTCGTAACAACAGTCTAGCTGGTAAGCAAGCGAACGGAATCGATTTACCGCCGGTTACGATCGACCAACAGACCAAAGGTTTCCGGATTGGTGGTCCAATCATTAAAAACAAACTGTTCTTCTTTGCGAACGTAGAGCAATACAACAGCAGCCAGCCTGCGTTGGATTGGGTGGCTCAACGCGATGGCTCAACCGCCGGTAACGTGTCACGCGTAACCGCGGCTGATCTGGAAGATCTTAGTTCATTTATGAAAACGAACTTCAATCGGGATCTTGGCGCTATCGATAATTTCAACAACGACGTTAAAAGTATAAAAGGACTGTTGCGCCTTGACTGGAACATTAACGACAACAACAAACTATCTGTACGCTATTCGCACCATAATTCGGAGTCAGACCAGTCGATCAGCAACAGTAGTAGCAGCGGTACAGCTGGATTTGGTAACCGGGCTGGTTACTCTACCGGCGCTTACTCCGGTAACCTGGCTCTATCGCCACAGAATACAGGCTACAAAATTGCTGATAACACTCGTTCAATTGCCCTGGAGTTGAACTCGACGTTTGGCGGTAAGTTTGCCAACAAACTAGTTGCTACCTATAATAAGCAAATCGAAGACAGAACCTATCGGACGAGTGTATTCCCGACTATCGATATTCTGAAAGATGGAACAACGTATACCTCGATTGGGTTTGATCCGTTCACGCCGAACAACAAGCTGAACTATTCGACGCTGAACCTTACGGATAACTTCAGTTACTTCGCCGGGAAGCATACCTTAACGTTAGGCTTGTCGTACGAAAAATATACCTCAAACAACGTATTCTTCCCTGCGTCGAACGGTGTGTATGTGTATAATTCGATCGCTGACTTTAAAACCGCAGCCCTGGCTTCGATCAGCAATCCAACGGCAACGACTTCGCCTGTATCTGTGCGACAGTATAACCTTCGTTATTCGCTGGTTGAAGGCGGAGGTGAACCGCTGCAAACATTGCATCGGAGTACGTACAGTGCTTATGTACAGGATGAGTTCCAGGTTAACCCGAACTTCAAGTTAACGGCTGGTGTCCGGGCTGATATTTTTGCCTATGATAACTCAACTGCCGAAGCCTTCAACAACCCACGGGTAGCCAGAAGTATATACAGAGACGAGAACAATGCTGAATATAGATTGAACACAGGTGCTTTTCCCAAAGCTCGTTTGCTAGTTTCACCCCGCGTTGGTTTCAACTGGGATATCAAAGGGGATAAAACAACGCAGCTACGAGGTGGTAGCGGGATTTTCGTATCCCGTATCCCTGAAGTATTGGTTTCGAACCAGCTAGGGAACAACGGGGTAAACACGGCTCTATTGAATTTCCAGAATACCACCGCTTATCCATTCGTTACGGACCCAAGCTTATTGCCTGCCACCGTACGACCTAACCCCTCGCTCACAAACGTTGAGAGCTTAACGGGCTATGCTGTCAATGCTACTGATCCGGAGCTAAAATACCCAATGGTTTGGAAAACGAACCTGGCTGTTGACCATCGTTTACCATGGGGATTGATCGGGACGGTTGAAGTAATCTATAACAAGACGATCCAGGCTCTTCGGTACATTGACGCTAACTTAGCTGCGCCAACCCGTCAGTTAAGTGGTCCAGATACCCGTAATCTTTTCCCGGCAGCGGGCGTAACGGGTAGCAATGCAATCAATACCGCTCGTTATATCAATTACCCGTATAACACGAATGCATTCGTTCTGAAGAATACAAACGTTGGCGATTCATATACGTTGACTGGTAAACTGGAAAAGTCAGCCGTGAATGGTTTCGGGGGCATGTTGGCCTACACCTACGGGCAAGCGAGAGACTTACAGTTAGTGGGTAGTACGGTTGTTGGTAACACGCCGACTGTACAAGGCCAGAACTACCTGACTATGTCGTATGGTGATAATGACCTTCGTCATCGGATTATTGGTTACGTGAATTATCGCTTGAACTATGGCGGCAAATTTGGTGGCTCGACAACCTTTACACTGGGTGTGCAATCGACGAGTGGATATAAAGCGTCTTACGTAGTTGGCGGTGATTTGAACAGTGATGGTCAGACAAGTAATGACCTGATCTATGTACCCAGAAATGCGTCTGAATTGACTTTTGCTAACCTTGTCGTTGGTAGTGGAGCTTCTGCTGTAACGTATACGCCAGATCAGCAACAAGCTGCTTTTGAGGCCTATATCAATGGTAATGATTACCTGAAAACCCGCCGTGGCCAATATGCTGAGCGGAACGGTGGTTATGCCCCCTGGTTAACTCGCTTCGATTTCACGGCCATCCAGGAGTTCTACGTACGCGCTGGTTCTAAAGGAACGCGTCATACCATTCAGTTCCGGGCTGATATCCTGAACGTTGGTAACCTGCTTAACAACAAATGGGGCGTAGGCTGGCAAAATACATCATCGAGCCCGCTATCACTGGCAAGTGTCAGTACCGCTGGTGTACCAACTTACCGTATGGGAACGCAGTCAGTTGTTGAAAATGGCACAACCAGAACAATTCTGTTGAGGGATTCATTTGTTAAAAACATAACGATTGACAACGTATGGCAGGCACAGCTTGGCGTTCGTTACTCATTCTAAGTACACAAATTGATTAACCAGAAATCCCCCGCACAGCTCTTGTGACGGGGGATTTTTTATTGAATCAGAAACTCCAAGATGAAAACGACCTGCTTTCTTTTTTTAACGTTCCTGACAACCTATGTGGGATTAGCGCAGCCGCTGAACCGGTTTCACGATAGTCAGACAGTTGACGCTTATTTCAGCTACCAGGCGGACCGTAAACGTCCACTTATTTTAGCGCATCGGGGTGGCCCTGCATCAACAGATGCGGAAAACTCGATTACTACCTTCCGTAAAACCACTAAAGCGCTTCCCAATGCCATTATAGAAATGGATGTTCGCCTGACGCGCGATAGTGGCTTCGTCTTACTGCACGATCCAACGTTAGATCGGGAGTCGGATGCAACGGGATCTGTCGCGGAAAAAACAGTGACTGAGCTAAAGCATGTTAAGCTCAAGACCCTTAGTGGTGACCTAACCAGTCAGGCAATCCCCACGTTTACGGACGTTCTGGAGTGGAACAAGAATCGGTACATGCTGGCGCTGGATGTGAAGCCCGGTACGGACCCGTTGCTGGTCCTGAACGAAGTAGAAAAACACCGGGCCGTACACTCCGTTTTTGTCATTTGTTATTCGATGGCCGAAGCCCAAAAGGTTCGGAATCGGTATCCGTCGCTCTGGCTGGCGGTCGGGGTAAACGATATGGCTGGTCTGGAAGCGCTCGAAAAAAGTCCCCTGGCATCTGGTCGCCTGATTGCTCTAACGCCACAGAAACGGCAGCCAATGGCGTTTTATGAACGACTACACAAGCTTGGCATTCTGGCGTCGGTTGGTACGTATGGCAAGGATCAGCTGGATGAAAAGCCAATGGCAGAAGCGGCTGCGGGCTATCGCGATTTGGTGAAGCAGGGTGGCGATATTATCACAACGGATCGTCCGGTGGAGGTGGCCGATATATTTTAATAATCTGCTGTATAACTAGTCAAAGCCAAGAATCATGACTAGGTTATACGGTTGAAATAGTCCGAAAAGCTGGCTATTGAAGGCTCTTATGAGTTACGGTAATCTTACGGGAAAATTGTCGGAGTTTCATTTAATCGCTTTTGCTTCAGCATATCCGTTCCAGCCTGGTAACCTTGAACGATCATGCGGCCGATGTCGTCGGAGGTGAATTTCATCAGGTTGAGGTAAAGCGGTTCAGTAGGTCGAACGATGGTTAGGTTGAGGTCCCGCCCATTGAGGTGTTCCCGGTTGGCAAATCGTTCGGCCCAGGCAATATCGTTGTTCACCAGCTGATTGACGGTAATATCTTTAACCCGGTCCATCAGGTTTAACAGATTCCGGTAGTTGAACTTTTCGTTATAAATCTTTTTGGCATGGCAGGCCACGCAGGCAATGTCCGTAGCGCCATCTTCGATAGCAACCCGCAGCGGAGCCACTTCCCGAAGGCCACCATCCAGAAAAGCACGCCGATGATCGCCCCCGATCTGTACCGCGGGCATCAGAAAAGGCAATGAGCTACTGGCGTAAACGAAGTCCAGAAAATTCGGGTCCTGCGCGTCGGCGTAAAACATATCGCCCTGTATGATATCGACGGCACCAACTTTAATCTTTACCGGTCCTGTTCGGATTGCGTCAAAGTCAATGTGATGACGAATCAGGTTCTGAATGGGGGAGTTGTCCAGCAGACCGTCAAAACGACTCATGATGGTGTTGTACCCCATTCGGAAACGGGACCGAATAACGGCTACATCGCTGGGTTTGGTAATGTTGCGAATCCAGAACTCGATCAAAAACCTGCCCACTTTTATCCAGTCGACCTGGCCCGTTTCAGCGTGCTGCCGGGCGGCTTCATTGGCAATAAAGGTGGCATTGAGGCTCCCCACCGAAATGCCGTAGAGCTGGTCGGGCACAAACCCCGATTCGAACAAGGCCATTACCGCGCCTACCTGAAAGGCTCCTTTCAACGATCCACCGCCCAGTACCAGGGCGCGCTGCGGAACAACGGCAGGCGATGATATGGCCTCTTTGTTGGGGAGTGGGGGAATTGGGTTGTCAATCATAGAGCAAGGTTACGAAATTGCGTCAACGGCCTGCGTGGGCAGAAAGTTGATGCTTTTTAGTCAATAAACAAAACGAATTGGTATAGCGGCAGTTACCTTACAGACACCTGTTTTTCCAAATGGCTTTTTCGGCATCTGGGCTTTCCTTATTATACTTGCCGTAAAATAAGGGCCAGCGCTATCTGTTCCGATAAATGGGTGTAGTGTCTCCTGGTTGGTTGGTAACTATCCTGGATTGAATGCTGTTACCTGAATGCCCCTCACTCATAACTGAACTAATGCCTCTTACCGTCGCCGATATACAAGCCCCGATTGCTGCTGAAATGGAATTATTTGAGCAGAAATTTAAAGGGCAAATGAAAAGCGATGTCATGCTGCTGGACCAAATCATGAACTACATCGTGAAGCGGAAAGGCAAGCAGTTGCGTCCAATGTTTGTGTTTTTGATGGCAGGCGTTTGTGGTCCCATATCAGAAGCTACCTACCGCGGTGCTTCATTGATTGAGTTGCTGCATACGGCCACGCTTGTTCACGACGATGTGGTCGATGAATCCAACTACCGGCGCGGTTTTTTCTCCATCAATGCCCTCTGGAAAAACAAAGTAGCGGTGCTGGTTGGTGATTACCTGCTGTCACGTGGTCTGTTACTTTCTGTCGATAACAACGATTTTGACCTGCTTCGGATTGTCTCAACTGCCGTACGTGAATTAAGTGAAGGGGAGTTACTGCAACTCTACAAGGCCCGCCGATTGGACATTACCGAAGATATTTATTACGAGATAATCCGGCAGAAAACGGCTTCGCTTATTGCTGCGTGTTGTGCTGTAGGTGCCCGTTCTGTCGGGGCTACCAAGGAGATCGTTGATCAGGCGCACAACTTCGGCGAAAAAGTAGGTATTGCTTTTCAGATTAAAGATGATTTGTTCGACTATGGTACGGCCGAGGTAGGTAAGCCGCTGGGTATCGACATTAAGGAGAAGAAGATGACACTTCCTCTGATCTATGCCCTTAATAAAAGTGGCTTTCTGGAAAAGCGCCGGATCATTAACATCATCAAGAACGAAAGCGAAAAGCCCAAGAAAGTAAATGAGGTAATCGCCTTTGTCAAGAATTCGGGTGGTATCGAGTATGCAACGGAGGCCATGAACCACTACGTTACCGAAGCGCAGACGCTGCTCAACGAATTTCCGGACTCGCCTTACAGGAAGTCATTGCATCAACTGGTGCAGTACACCATCGACCGAAGCAAGTGAGGTTATAGCGGCTGGATTTATGCGTTATCGTTCAGCACTTTCTTCTTGGTTTTCTCCCCAAACAGCCGGTGGAAATCCGGGCTTTCGGTTCTCATCCACTTGTCCCAGAATGTAAAGTAAAGCCCGTAGTTGAAGCGAAACTGCGTATGGTGAAGGCTATGGTGCGTGGCACCAATCAGCCAGCGTCCGAGCCAGTGCCGGTCGAAATCCTGCGGATACACTTCTGTATTCAGGTGATTAATGGCGCTCGATAACGTCATGATCATCAAAATCAACCCTACCGCCGAAATGTGCAGGGGTAGCACAAACGTCAGAGCCGGAATAATGATGGCCTGCAAGGTGCTCTCGATCGGGTGAAAGGAAAAGGCCGTCCAGGGCGAGGTTGTGATGCTGTCGTGGTGCGTTTTGTGAACCCAGCGGTACACGCCCGGACGGTGCATCCAGCGATGAAGCCAGTAGTAATACGTTTCGTGAACAAACAAGACAATCGCTATGCTGGCCGGATACCAGATAAGGGGGTAGCTGTTGATATTCGTATAAATGGCAGTATGACCGTGTTGGTAAGCCAGAATAACGGCTAAGGCAATACCGGTAAATATTAGAGACGTAACGACCGACCAGCCAATTTCCCGCCAATCCTGCCCCGCTTTTCTCGGACGCATCTGTACGGCCCGGTGCGCAAACTGCTCTTTCAGTGAAACCTTAAATAACCACCAGAAACCTAATGAGAAGAGAACGTATCGCCCAAAAACAGCGACAAAGAAAAGCAACGCTGTTAGTCCAAGCGAAGCTGGACTGTTAATGTCAATCATGTTATATGATGAAATGATTTACTAATGGGTCAACCAGATCAGCGTAACAATGTTGGAAAAATAGTTGCCTGATCGTCAATAGTAATTATAGGAGTCTCCGCTACGGTCAAATGACTTTACAAACGCTTCATTTAGTTAGTTCGCTGCCCCGTCAATTTGTTTGTACATTTGCCATAAGTCCTCAATTACATACTAGAAACCGGCTTTATGCGCCTACTTTTTTCAATGCTGGTAGTGGCTGTATTCACCACAGCGTCCTCCGCCCAATCAAAAAAATTAGCGAACACAGTCGCTAAATCGAGTTCGGCCAATCAGACACTGCCCAGACCTAAACTAGTGGTAGGCATTGTTGTCGATCAGATGCGGTACGATTATTTATACCGTTATTATCACCAGTTTGGCACGGGCGGGTTTCGGCGAATGATGGATGGTGGCTTTAACGCTCGCAACAATCACTACCATTACGCGGCAACGTATACGGGCCCTGGTCATGCGGCAATCTATACGGGATCGGCTCCGGCCCTGAACGGTATTGTTGGGAATGACTTTTACGAACGCAATATCGGGCGGTTGATGTACTGCGCCGAAGATACTACCGTCAGTACGGTTGGAAACACCGGCGCTGCGGGTAAAATGTCGCCCCGTAACCTCTTGGTAACCACCATTGGCGATCAACTTAAACTGGCTACCGACGGTCGCGCCAAGGTCATTGGCATTGCCCTGAAAGACAGGGGCGCTATTTTACCCGCCGGGCACGCGGCCAATGGGGCGTACTGGTTCGATTCGAAAGATGGTAACTTTATCAGCAGCACATTTTACCAGAACGAACTGCCAAAATGGGTACAGGAATTCAACGCCCGCAAACTGCCGGATCAGTACATAAGCCAGAAATGGGAGGCTTGGCTTCCGCTGGACAAGTACACCGAAAGTACGGTTGACGATGAGCCTTATGAGACAGTACTGGCCGGGGAAACCAAGTCTATCTTTCCACACACGTTTGCCATTCAGGCGGGTGGCAGTAAATACGAACCGTTGCGTACAAGTCCATACGGTGACCAGATTACGAAAGAGTTCGCGCTGGCTGCTTTGAAGAGCGAGCAGCTGGGTCAGCGGGGTGTAACCGATATGCTTTGCGTAAGTTTTTCGTCGCCCGATTACGTTGGCCACGCGTTTGGTACGCACGCTATTGAAACGGAAGATCAATACATTCGCCTTGATCAGCAACTGGCCGAGTTCTTCAATCAACTGGACACTAGTGTGGGAAAAGGCCAGTGGGTAGCGTTTCTATCGGCTGATCACGGCGTTGTCGATTCCCCGGGCTACCTGCAACAGAATCGGATTCCGGCGGGTGTACGCAGCTACGGCGAAATTGGGGAGGCCGTAAAAGCTACTCTCGAAAAAGCCTATGGTCCGGGTCAGTGGATGCTGTCCTATTTCAACCAGCAAATCTACCTCAATCAGGCGTTGATGACGGAGAAGAAGATTGCCATGCAGGACGTGTACGAGCTGCTACGGTCGATGTTGCTCAAACAAAAAGCCGTTGTGAACGTCGTGAACTTACACAACTTGGGTGCTGAAGCGTTGCCTACATTGCAGGAAAATTTGTTCCGGAATGTGTACCACCCTAACCGCAGTGGTGATTTTTACGTCATGCAGCAACCCGGTTGGCTCGAAGGCCGTAACAAAGGTACGACCCACGGCACAACCTATGCTTATGACACGCATGTGCCGTTCCTGCTTTACGGATGGGGTATCAAGCCGGGCCAAACGCTTCGCCGAACCCACATTCACGACATTGCGCCAACCATAACGGCGTTGCTCGGTATTTTGGAACCCAGCGGTTGCATCGGTAACCCGGTTGAAGAAGCGCTCAACTAACCAAAGAGTGAGAGAGTGAAAGAGTGAAAAGCAGTCTGTTCGCTCTTTCACTCATTCGCTCCGCATCGGCGGTCCGATTTCGCCTATCAGGAAGCTTACTTCCTTAAACCCAAAATACTTTATCTTCCCGTCAATGCTGATGGCGAGCCGTCCGGTATCGTCTACGCCACAGATTATACCCCTGAAATACTGGCCTTCACTTTCGAAGCTATGTTCCTCCTGGTATCGGTACAGAATTTGTAAGTAATTTGTCTTGAGTGAATTACGCTGTCCTGACAGTATCTGTAGATACCGCTGCTCCAGCGTTTCGCAAAGACGGCTCAGCAAGCCGGGTAAATCGTACGCATTCGGCAGGGGGGCCTGACACTGAAGCGATGTAGCCGTCGAGTGCGCAAACTCGGTTTGGTTTACGTTAAGTCCCATACCCACCACCGACCAGGCAATGCTGTAGCCGTGCAGGGTATTTTCGATCAAAATACCCCCTAGTTTCTGGTCGCCGACGTAAATGTCATTCGGCCATTTTATCCGTAGCGAAGGACCAATCAGCGGATGCAGCGTATCGTAAATGCCCAGCGAAATGGCCATGTTTAACCAGAACTGGTCCGTTGCCATTAAAAAAGAAGGACTCAGAATCAACGAGAAGGTTAGGTTTTCGCCGGGCTTAGCTTCCCACTGATTGCCACGTTGTCCGCGTCCCGCCATCTGATTGTCGGTTATGACAAGTAGTCCTTCGTTTGGTGTTGCTTGAGCAATCAAATTAGCCGCTTCGTCGTTAGTTGACTGACAGCTTGGCAGATATTGGATTATTTGTCCAATAAAAAGCGTTTTGGGATAGATTTTGTACAAAATATTGTATAGTTTAGTAGTAGAGAGTTAATAATGGTACTGCGGGCTTTTAAACACCCATAGGCAACGTACCCGCTAATTGGCTTATCGTGCAATGTTAAACCGAAAGCATGAGAATTAACAAAAACAGTGATTATACCGCCGAGCAGATACGTGACTTTGTTGTTCGGGGAATGCAGGAGAAAAAAGGACAGGATATTGTCGTAATGGACCTGCGGAAAGTTAAAAATGCTATTTGCGATTATTTTGTTCTTTGCTCGGGTACCTCCGACACACAAATTGACGCTATATCGACTTCCGTTGAGGAAGAAGTGTACAAAGCCAGCAAACAGGACCCCTGGCATAAAGAAGGGAAATTGAACCGGGAGTGGATTTTACTTGACTACGTTGATGTTGTTGTTCACGTCTTCAAAAAAGACCGGCGCTCGTTCTATGATCTCGAACAACTTTGGGGTGATGCCGAAATTCATGTTATCGAAGATAACGATTTCGCGGTAGCATCTTAACCATAGTGTCAGTGTAAACAGGCTCATTTTGGGCCGCTTGTGGGATAGACGGACCGTCTGTCCCAACCATTTCGCAGCAGAAACAATCATTCGCGAAACGGTGTTACCCTTGAAATCCGTTAGTACAACCTGAGGAAATGGCAGAAAATAATAAAAATCCGTTAGTACCCCGTGGTGGGCCGCGTAAGCCCAACTTTCAGGGCTGGATTGTTGCATTGCTGATTGCCGCCATACTTGGCATTACATTTTTTAACCGAAGCTCAGCTACCCGTGATATTACACAAAAGCGGTTTGAGCGGATGGTTAAAGACCACGAGGTTTCTGAAGCCATCGTTGTCAATGATAAAATTGCCGAAGTAACGCTTACGCAACAGGCCGCACAAAGTCCAAAATACCGCAATTTATTTGCAGAAAAGCCGTATTTCGGCAATAACCAGGGACCACATTTTCAATTCCAGATTGCCTCTGGCGAGACGTTCAAAAAAGATTTGGACCTCTTGCAGCAAGGCATGCCTGATAATGAGAAGATTGACCTTAAGTTCGAAACACGAAGCGATTTTGGCAGTATCATCAGTACATGGGGATTCCTGATCGTGATGATCCTGGCGATGTACTTTTTGCTTGGTCGTATGTCGGGCGCCGGTGGACCGGGTGGCCAGATCTTCAACATTGGTAAATCGAAAGCTGCACTGTTCGATGCCGATAATAAGGTCAAGATTACGTTCAACGACGTAGCCGGGCTGGATGAAGCGAAAGAAGAAATCAAAGAAATCGTTGATTACCTGAAAAACCCAACCAAGTTTACGAAGCTTGGTGCGAAAATTCCTAAAGGAGCTTTGCTGATCGGCCCTCCGGGTACCGGTAAAACCTTACTGGCGAAAGCCGTAGCTGGCGAAGCAGGCGTTCCTTTTTTCTCGTTATCGGGTTCCGATTTCGTAGAGATGTTCGTTGGTGTTGGCGCTGCCCGGGTACGTGACCTGTTCAAACAGGCGAAAGAGAAAGCTCCGTGTATCATTTTTATCGATGAGATCGATGCAGTTGGTCGTTCGCGGGGACGTGGCTCTATGCCAGGTGCTAACGACGAGCGCGAAAACACGCTGAACTCCCTGCTGGTAGAAATGGACGGTTTTGCGACCGATTCCGGCATCATCATTTTAGCGGCTACGAACCGTCCGGATGTGTTAGACCCTGCTTTGCAGCGTCCAGGCCGTTTCGACCGTCAGATCAGTATCGACAAGCCAGATATTATTGGTCGGGAAGCCATTTTCCGGGTTCACCTGAAGCCAATCAAGTTATCGGCCGATGTTGATCCGAAAGAACTGGCCGCACAAACACCTGGTTTTGCCGGTGCTGAAATTGCCAACGTTTGTAATGAAGCGGCGCTGATTGCCGCCCGTAGTGACAAAGAAGCAGTTGACATGAAGGATTTTCAGGACGCGATGGATCGCGTAATTGGAGGTCTGGAAAAGAAAAACAAGATCATTTCTCCTGAGGAGAAAGAGATTGTTGCTTACCATGAGGCAGGCCACGCCGTAGCCGGCTGGTATCTTGAACATGCTGATCCCCTCGTGAAAGTATCCATTGTGCCACGTGGTGTAGCTGCTCTTGGTTATGCTCAGTATTTGCCGCGTGAACAGTATCTGTATCGTACCGAACAGCTTATGGATGAAATGGGTATGGCACTAGGTGGTCGGGCTGCTGAAGATATCATCTTTGGTAAAGTATCGACGGGTGCTTTGAGTGATCTGGAGCGAATCACCAAACTGGCTTACAGCATGGTGACCATGTACGGCATGAACGACAAAATCGGAAATGTATCGTTTTACGATTCGAAGCAGTCGGATTACAACTTCAACAAGCCCTATTCTGAAGAAACGGCCAAGCATATTGATGAAGAAGTTCGTAAAATAATAAGCCTGGCTTACGACAGAACAAAAAATCTGTTGACAGAACACCGGGATGCTCTTGAGATTCTGGCCAAAGAGTTGCTCGAAAAAGAGATTCTGTACCAAAACGACTTGGTACGTCTAATCGGCAATCGACCTTTCGAACGGGAAACGGTTTATCAGGCTTATAAGAATAAAGGTGTAGCCGAAGAGGTGAAAGAGGACATCGGCCTGGATTCAAAACCCGCTGAGACCGAACCCGAATCGTTACCTATATAATACGCATATAGTCGAATAGCATAAAAAAGGGGCTCCTGATCAGGAGCCCCTTTTTTATGCTATTTCTTGCCTAACTCAATTACCTGCATATCCAGGATTTTGCCCGCATCGAGCGAAAATCGAATGGCCGTTCGCATTTTATGAAAGCCGGTTTTTCCTGCAGCACCGGGGTTTATAAATAGCAGGTTGTTCAATGCTGAATCCCGGACGATTTTCAACATGTGCGAGTGCCCACAAACAAAAATGTCCGGCGGATTGGCTTTTAGCGCTGGTCGTGTTGTCGGATTATACTTGGGCGGTGAACCGCCAATATGCGTCATCCAGATAGTCAGGCCTTCTAAGGTAAATCGTTGGTTTTCGGGTAATTCATCAGATTCCTGATCAATGTTGCCGCTCACAATTCGCAGGGGCCGGAACGTTCGCAATTGGTCAGCAACGGTTAAAAGCCCTACATCACCCGCGTGCCAAATCTCGTCGCAAGCCTCGAAATGAGTGAAAATCTGTGGGTCAAGATAACTGTGCGTATCGGATAAAAGACCTATTCGCGTCATGCTGGGAGATACGTATTAAGAGGCAAGAATCAATTCTTTCATTTCGCCCCGGATTTTCTTTTTATCAATTTTGCCGACGCTTGTCTTTGGAATTTCCGACACAAATAAAATTCGGTCGGGGACGTACCATTTGTGTAACTCGCCCCGTTGTACTCTGGCTGTTAACCCCGCCTTAATGCCTTCAGCGGTTAGCGAATAGCCGGGTTTCTGAATGATAAGGGCATGAGGTCGCTCACCCCAGCGATCGTCGGGAAGGCCAACGACGGCTGATTCCGCAACCCCTTCGACCTGCGATAAAACATTTTCCATATCCAGCGAGGAAACCCATTCACCCCCGGTTTTAATGACGTCCTTGGTCCGATCGGAAATAATGACCCAATAGTCGTCAGTTATACTGGCAACATCGCCCGTGTGGAGCCAGCCACCTTTCCATAGGTCGGCTCCCCGCTCAGAGTCTTCGTAATAGCCCTGGGTAAGCCAGGGGCCACGCGCCACGATTTCACCAAGCGAATGCCCGTCGTGGGAAACGAAATCGCCCTTGTCATCCATTAGCCGCATCTCAATAAACGGTGAGATCCGTCCGGCCCGTGTTCGAAGTTCAATCTGTTCGTCAACAGGCAATTTTTTCTCTTGCTCATTCAGGTAACCAACGGCCATAACGGGTGCTGTTTCGGACATTCCATACCCTGACATCACGTTGATGCCCAGGTTTGTTGCCGCAATGGCCAGCCCCTTTGTGAGGGCTGAACCGCCGATTAACACTTTCCACCGGCTGAGGTTATCGCGGAATGTTGAAGCCGCCGGACTGCTGACGAGCATATTCAGAATAGTTGGTACACAGTGCGATAAGGTAACGCCTTCCGTAACCAGAAGCTTGAGGAGTAGTTCGGGTTCGTAACGGCCCGGGTATACCTGCTTGGCCGACATCATGGTTGCCAGAAAGGGGAAGCCCCAGGCATGCACATGGAACATGGGCGTAATAGGCATGTACACGTCGGTGGAGCCTTTGAACGCCATCGCTTCGTAACCGATGATGTAGGTTAACAAGCCCATCGTATGCATGAATAGCTGCCGGTGTGAGAAATAAACACCCTTCGGGTTGCCTGTTGTACCGGTTGTGTAAAATGATGTGGCCCAGGTATTTTCGTCGAAATCCGGAAAGTCGTACTGATCTGAAGCAGTTTTCAGTAAGGCCTCATACTCGCCCGAAAAACCGGCAGGCACATCGTTGAGTGGGGCTACGTCAGCCCCGCCAGTGTACACTTTATCGCTCAGGATAACGAATTTCTCAACCGTTGTCAATTGGTCTTTGATGGCGGACAGAATGGGTAGAAAATCCTCATGAATCAGGACGATCTTGTCGCGGGCGTGATTCATCGTATATAAAATCTGCGCGGGCGATAAGCGAACGTTGACCGTGTGAAGAATAGCGCCTAAGCTGGTGATGCCAAAAAAGCATTCGAGGTACCGATGACTATCCCAGTCAAACACCGCAACCATGTCGCCGGGCTGAACCGCCAAATCCGTCAGCACGTTGGCTAGTTGCCGTACCCGCTGATTAAACTGAACGTAGTTCATCCGAAACAAATCCCGATAAACAATTTCGCGGTGAGGTTCGTATTTGAGCGACTGGGCCAACATACTTTTTATCAGCATAGGTGGCTCGTGAGCTTCGGCAGTGCGCGGAATTAGTCTTGTCTGAATCATAGTTAGCCAGCAGTGTTTACTCAAATAGGTTTCTTCGCAAAAGCCAGGCTACAGTATACGGATTATCTTTAGAACCGGGGCTTAGCTTTCTGCGAAGAACAGATAAATCGAAGGTAAAATTGAATAATGAAAAGAAAAAATTGTCGGGAAAATAATAAGCCCAGCCACCAATTACCTGATGACCGGGCTTATTATTTAGTAATTCAATCTGTCTAGTAGCCCGTATTTTGCCACAAAGGTGAGTACTACAGCAGTAAGCCGGCAATTGTGGCTGACATGTAGCTGGCTAGTGTTCCGCAAATAAGGGCCTTAAAACCAATGCGCGCCAGATCGCTGCGCCGTTTAGGAGCCAGCTCACCAATGCCACCCACCTGAATAGCGATAGAGCTGAAATTAGCAAAGCCGCACAGGGCAAAGCTGACGATAGCAATGGTTTTAGGGTCGAGTGTATCTTTAATTTTCACCAGGTCGAGGTAAGCAACAAACTCGTTGACCACCATTTTGGTCCCCATCAGCGCTCCGGCTGCTTCAATGTCTTTGCCAGGCACACCCATAGCCCAGGCAAAAAGTGAGAAGAGTTTACCCAACAGGTAATTGATGCTCAGGTAATTGATACTGAAAACGTAAAAGCCTAGCCGAAACATAATGCTGTCGATCAGGGCAATAAGCGCGATAAAGCCAATCAGCATGGCAATGACATTGAACCCCACTTTAAGGCCTTCGCTGGCACCGGCGGCAATGGCATCGAGCAGGTTCGCGTAAATCTTCTTGATCTCCACTTTAACCGTTCCCTGCGTTTCAGAGACCTGTGTTTCGGGCATCACGATCTTACTGATGACCAGCGCACCCGGTGCCGCCATGATGCTGGCCGCCAACAGGTAGGGAGCTGGCACGCCAAGAGAGATGTATACGGCCAGAACACCTCCCGCAATACACGCAAACGAACCGGTCATGCTGGCCAGTAACTCGGAGTTTGTCATGCCGTTCAGGTAGGGCTTGATCATGATCTGCGCTTCAACCTGCCCCACAAAAGTACTGGCTACGTTCGAGAGCGCTTCGGCACCACTAACGCCCATAAGCCACTTCATGGCCTTTGCCATAACCGCTACCACGCGTTGCATAATGCCCAGGTGGTAGAAGATATTAACCAGTACTGCGACGAAAATAATGGTTGGAATAACCTTGAAGAAGAAAATAAAGCTGTTTTGTGGACCGAACGCCTTTGAGAGTTCATCGGGCCTTACCAGGGAGGAAAAGACAAATTCAGCCCCTTTGTTGGCTTTTTGCAACAGCCGGTCAACATAATAACCAAGGCCCTGAAAGATGTTCCGGCCAACATCTGTTTTTAGCACAAAAACCGCTAAGCTAAACTGAAGAAGAAGACCAACGCCGACAGTACGATAATTGATTGCTTTCCGGTTATCAGAAAGGGCGTAAGCAATACCCAAAATTAATACAATGCCGATCAGGCCAGTAAAACGCTCCATCCAATTGAGATACAATTACAGTTAGGCTGGCGAAGATACAAAAAGAAGAAATGGAACGTGCCCCTAAAAAAAAGCCCCAAATGAAAACCGTCTGATTTAACGAAGAATATTCGTTAAATCAGACGGTTAGTTTCACTGAAATTTGTCTACCGCACGCTTGTCGGCTTACGCTCAATTCTCAGTATGATCCATCGCTGAATTTCACTAAATATTGGCAATTGCTCGCTCGGCACCCTCCTGATATTCTTCTTCAATCTGGGCAACGTCTGCCGCTTTGATTTCAGCGTCGAACAGGCGGGCATCCATGGCTTCTTTTTCGGTTACTTCAAAGAATCGCTGATGCATATTGAACGGTTCATCGCCCGCGGCCACTTCGCATTTCTTGAAGTCGCCGTCTTCCTTTAACTCGTAGGCATTGACATTGTCGCGCAGGTTATCTTTCAGAATAAGAATCGCCTGCTGCTTTACCCGTTTATCCGCCAGAATAAACAACGACTCAATACGCCGGTCGAAGCTTCGCACCATAACGTCTGCGCTACCGCCATAAACCTTGGGATCACCGTTGTTGTGGAAATAGTAGATGCGCGTATGCTCAAGGAAATCCCCGACGATGGAGCGAACGGTGATGTTTTCGCTTAAGCCGGCTCGGTGAGGCCGCAGGCAGCAAATACTGCGAACGATTAACCGAACGGGTACGCCCGCCTGCGAGGCTTTGTATAATTCGTCGATTACCTGTTTGTCTTCCAGGGAGTTGACCTTGATACAAATGCCGCTCGGTAAACCACGTTGCGCATTATCGGCCTCCACCCGAATCAGGCGCAGCAACTGTTCCCGCATGTCGCGTGGGGCCGTAATCAAATACTCATATTGATTGGGTACTGAATGACCCGTGATGACATTGAAAAACTCCGAAATGTCATGCGTGTACGTTTCGTTGGTTGTCAGCAGGCCAATGTCGGTGTACAACTTTGATGTGTCTTCGTTGTAATTACCGGTCGCCATGTGAGCATAGCGTACGACGCGGCTGCCTTCGTTCCGGACGACCAGTAGTAACTTGGTGTGCGTCTTGAAACGGCTGATCCCGTAAATAACAAAGCAACCCGCTTTCTGCAATCGCTGGGCTTCCCGGATGTTGTTTTCCTCATCAAAACGGGCTTTTACTTCAAACAGAACCGATACATGCTTGCCATTTTCAGCGGCTTTCAACAGCGCTTCCGTAATGCGGGACCGTTTAGCCAGCCGATAAACGGTGATTTTGATAGCCAGTACATGAGGGTCTTCTGCCGCCTGTTCGAGCAGTTGAAGGACGGGCTCAAAATTGTTGTAGGGGTGGTGCAGTAACAGATCGCGCTGTTTAATCAACTCAAATATGTCGTCGACTTTCTCACGGCCTAAACCCAGCGGTGGTACAGGTGCATGAGGAACAGGCATCTCATCCTTAAATTCAGGATTGCCGATGATTTGCCATAAGGACGAGAAATCGAGTAATGTATGCGATTCAAAGATATTCAGATCGTCGATTTCCCACCGCTTTTTAAGCAGGTTCAGCATCCAGGGCGAACCCACCGTAGATTGGCTATCGGCCCCGCTGCCTTTGGTTTCGATTTCAACACGAGTCACGCGGCCCAGACGCCGGTTTTTGATCTTCTGCCGGACTTCGTCAATGAAATCCACTTCATCGTCGTCGTTTTCATCGAGCGTAAAATCGCCGTTCCGTGTGATACGAAATAGGTTCACGGACTGAATTTCGACGTTTCTGTACAGCTTTTTAATATTCTGTCGAACAATCTCCTCGATGGGAATAAAGACAATCGTGTCTTCGCGCTCAAACGAAATAAACCTGGGTAAATTGGCCGGAATCTGCACAAAGGACAGCCGCTGGCGATCGTCTTCATCTTCGGCCCGCAGACTTTTTACTTCCGCTTCGTCTGGATTTTGCGTAACAACCCCAAAGATGAGGACCTTAGCCAACAGAA
This sequence comes from Spirosoma lituiforme, assembly GCF_054776635.1. Lineage (NCBI taxonomy): Bacteria > Pseudomonadati > Bacteroidota > Cytophagia > Cytophagales > Cytophagaceae > Spirosoma > Spirosoma lituiforme. Next base: position 668,851 of record NZ_BAAHBO010000002.1, on the reverse strand, counting down.
CCGGAAACGTATGCGTGTAGTCATACAGCATGGGGGTCAGTGTTGGGTAGATAGCCCGATCGAAATAGTTCGTCGCTTCTTCCTGCTCCTCGGGTGCCATGCTGGCGTACGTAACGAGCTGCAGCCCGTTTTCGGGGAAGAGGGGCAATAGCTGTTCTGAAAAAACAGCCTGCTGATCCTGAAAAAACTGATGAGCCGTTGTGTAAAGTGCTTTCCGAAAGGGAACTTCACGCAATCCCGAATAGTCAACGCGCTGCTTATGGTAATCGAGGTAGTTGTACAAACTCCCTACGCGAATCATGAAGAACTCGTCGAGATTGGACGCCGAGATGGCCAGGAACTTCAGCCGTTCCATGAGCGTGCGGTTCTTGGCAGGAGTCTGAACCGTGCGGGCCTGATCCAGAACGCGTTCATTGAATTTAAGCCAGCTTAAGTCGCGGCTCAGGTAGTCGCTCTGGTCAATTACATTGATAACTTTATCACTGACTTTTGCCAGTTTGTCTGTTCCCTGGGCAGGCGCATTCGCTGGCCGATTTGTGAAACGGGAAACCAAGTTACCCAATATGGTGCGGTTTGAGTTGAGAGAATAACGCATACTCGTTTAAAACTTTGAAGTACAACAAAAAAGCGGACTAAAAAGCCCGCTTTATGTTATCTTTCGGTTAAACATCCACTCGGGCGTATTTTGCATTTCGTTCGATGAAGTCACGTCTTGGGGCCACTTCATCGCCCATCAGGGTTGAAAAAACGTGATCGGCATCGGCCGCAGACTCAACCGTTACGATTTTCAATGTTCGGCTGTCGGGGTTCATCGTAGTACTCCAGAGCTGTTCGGCGTTCATCTCGCCCAACCCTTTGTAGCGCTGAACGCCCACGTTCTCTTCTTTACCACTGCCCGCCAGTTCTTTCACCGCGGCTTCGCGTTGTGCTTCTGTCCAGCAATAACGCTCTTCCTTGCCTTTCTTGACAAGGTACAGCGGAGGCTGGGCAATGTAGATATAGCCATTGTCGATCAGAGCCTTCATGTTGCGATAGAAGAGGGTCAGGATCAGCGTACGAATGTGACTACCATCGACATCGGCATCGGTCATTATGATGATTTTATGATACCGGAGTTTGTCCAGGTTCATTACCGTCTCATCATCTTTCTTTTCAAGGCGTACGCCGAGCGCTGTCCAGATGTTTTTGATCTCTTCATTTTCGTAAATCCGGTGCTCCATGGCTTTCTCCACGTTCAGGATCTTACCGCGAAGGGGAAGAATCGCCTGGAACGCCCGGTTGCGCCCTTGTTTAGCTGTTCCACCCGCCGAGTCACCCTCAACCAGGTACAACTCACATTTCTCAGGATCGGTATCCGAACAGTCGGCAAGCTTGCCAGGTAGGCCCATGCCACCCATAAAGTCCTTACGCTCCGTCATGATGCGTTTGTAAGCCAGATCGGCCGCGATGCGCGCCTGAGCGGAAACCAGGACTTTCTTGACAATGCCCTGGGCTGTTTTCGGGTTTTCTTCCAGCCAGGTTTCGAGCATATCAGCCATGGCCTGGCTTACGGCACTGACCACCTCTTGGTTGCCCAGCTTCGTTTTGGTCTGTCCTTCGAACTGAGGTTCGCCAACCTTAACCGAAATGACTGCGGTGAGTCCCTTCCGGAAATCTTCGCCACTGAAGGTTACCTTACCCGAGTTTTTAGGTAACACGCCCGGATTCTTATCGGCGTAGTTTTTCAATACCCGCGTTAAGGCCGAGCGAAAGCCTTGTACGTGTGTGCCCCCTTCGTGGGTGTTAATGTTGTTAACGTAAGAAAGTACGTTTTCGCCCGCTTCGTAATTGTACACCAACGCAACCTGAACAGGCGTGGAGCCTTTGACGTTTTCCATATAGATGGGCCGCATACCATCCAGCGCAGGGCGCGTTTGGTCCAGGTATTCGACGAATTCAACCAGCCCACCCTGTGAATAGAAGTCATCCTGACGTAAGGGTTGCCCGTCTTCGTCAAGTTCGCGCAGATCGTTCAGGAATATGTGAATGCCTTTGTTCAGGTAAGCCAATTCCCGCAAACGACCAGCCACGGTATCGTACTTGTAAACTGTATCGGTGAATATAGTCCCGTCTGGCTTGAAGTGCGTTCGGGTGCCCGTATCGTCAGCATCGCCGATGATCCGAACTTCGTACAGCGGAATACCGATCTTGTACTCCTGTTCGAAAATCTTGCCTTCGCGGTGAACTTCTACCCGTAGATCGGTAGACAGCGCGTTTACGCAGGAAACGCCGACACCGTGCAGACCGCCAGAGACTTTATAGGTATCCTTATCGAATTTACCACCAGCGTGCAGCATGGTCATTGCCATCTGAAGCGCCGAAACGCCCATCTTAGTATTGATACCTGTCGGGATACCCCGGCCGTTATCCTGCACCGTAATGGAGTTATCGGGATTGATCGTTACCGTGATTTTGTCGCAATAACCGGCCAACGCTTCATCAATGGAATTATCGACAACCTCCCAGATAAGGTGATGGAGACCACGCGTACCAACGTCGCCAATGTACATGGATGGACGTTTGCGTACGGCTTCCAGCCCTTCCAGTACCTGAATATTATCGGCACCGTAGTTACCTAACGCAGTTTCAATGGGAGCGTCTTCGTCAATAAGTTCGTTGGTCATATCAAAATGGGAGCGTGTCAGAGATATGTTATTTTGGCCTGCAAAGACCTGATTTTACTAAACTAATAGATTGTAAAAATACAAATTTTTTTAGTCTTTTCCTACCGGTGTTCGTTAACATTAACGGAATATACGAAAAAATACTTTATTCATCGGTACTGGCAATAGTTAAGGGCTCTGAGCCGGTTTTTGCCCTGTTTTGGTGCTTTTTCTGCCCTTGTCCTCCAGCGTCAAATCTGCGCATAAATGACGAAGAACGGTGGGGATTCTTTTGAGAAACCATTTCTGGAAAAAGTATCATTACGGGCCAAAAAAGGGAAAGCATATGCCGGCTGATTTATACCCTACAGTAAGCGAACCCATTACCACGACTTTCGTATCAGTAAGAAAATAATGTTTACTAAACCAAAAGCCGAATCAGTACGATCCGGCTTGGGGCAAACGCATAAAAAGTCTTTGTTTAATCTTCCGGATAGGGGATGTACACGAAGCCCGTAAAATCGCCGTGAACAACGAACAGACAACAATATTCATCCGGCTTTTTATAGTTTTCTTTCCATAGGTCGAGCGAGTCGGCACCGATGAGTTCGCGTTGTACAAACTCATCCACAAAAGATGCTTTGTAATTCCATATATTCTCCAGCTCGCTGGCCGCAATCAGAAGCTGGCCTATGGGGACATCGCGACGTGAGGCTACAAACACCGGAAAGTCGGAAAACCCCCGTGTTCGGATCTGGTAGGAAGCCTCTTTTAGCTGGTCGGCCACCTTTACGAAATCTGACGAGATAATGCCCATCAGTTCTTTGTTGACGTCGTAGGAATTCGCGTCGTCGAGCAGGGTATTTTCGTTGCTGTGGTTGATCATACAAATAATTTTCGGTTTATAGCTGACTGGCTTTATGCACCAAAACGATAAGCAGGGTGCCTTAAAACCGGGCGGCCAGCAAGAGGTCCAGATCTTTAAAACGCATGTTGAATTTGCGTGCGATGTAGGCATTGGTGAGCGTTCCCTTATGGCTATAAACACCTTTCATAAACCAACGGTTCGCGTACATCATCTGTTCGATGCCGCCCGTCGTGCCCGTTTCGAGCAGGAAAGGAAGGAAGATGTTGCTCAGCGCCATACTGGCGGTGTAGGCCACGCGGGCCGCAATGTTCGGCACACAGTAATGAATAACACCCATATGTTTGAAGGTAGGCTGCTTGTGCGTAGTCATGCGGGAGGTTTCAAAGTTGCCCCCCTGGTCGATCGATACGTCGATGATAACCGAATCGGGTTTCATCCGCCCGATCATTTCTTCGGTTACAACCACCGGGCTGAGCGCATCTTCGGCCCGCATGGCCCCAATCACGACATCGGCCCGCTGAATGGCTTCGGTCAGGGTATCCGAATCGATAATCGACGTATAAATGTGGTGACCAACCGCGTATTTAAGCCGCTGGAGCTTATATAAATGCTTGTCGAAGACTTTCACGTCAGCACCCATACCAATGGCGGTACGTGCGGCATATTCGGTAACCGTTCCGGCCCCAAGCATGACGACTTTAGTGGGGGGAACCCCCGTAATGCCCCCCAGAATAATGCCCCGGCCGTTGTCGGCATTGCTCAGGTACTCGCCAGCAATGAGCATAACGGTGCTGCCTGCAATTTCGCTCATTGATCGAATCACGGGTAAGTTGCCTCCCTGATCTTCAATGTACTCGTAGCCAAACGAGGTCAAGTTTTTACTGTTGATTTTTTCGAAGTAAGCCCGGTCGTGAGCGGGCAGATTCACGGCTGAAATAACCGTGCTGCCCGACTGGACGTGCTCAAACTCCGCATCGACAAGGGGCTCGACTTTAAGAATCAGGTTGGCTTCGTAGACTTCTTTGGGCGAGTAAGCAATCTGCGCACCCGCTTCGCTGTATTCGGTATCCGTAAACTTGGCTTTCTCTCCCGCCCCCTGTTCAACGATTACATTGTGCCCGTTTCGCACCAGAATGGCCACCGCTTCGGGAGTGAGCGCGATGCGGTTTTCCTGAAGCGATACTTCTTTTGGCAGACCGATGAGCAGGCTGTTCCGGTTGGTCTTCACGGCCAGCGGAGATTCTTTCGGGTATAAGGCCGTTTGTTTAGCCAGTTCCTCAAATCCAGTCACTTTATAAATGTTTGGAGTTTGTGGTTTGTCATTTACGATTTCCCTACCGGAACAACTGTAAACTACAAACCACAGACGGTTAAATCAACTTTGTTTCAATTAGTCTACGGCCGGTCGAGTCAGCAGTAATGTGTATCTGGTAATATGTAGCAGGCCATAAAGAGGTAATGCGTTCCGGCCACTCAATGAAGCAGTAGTTACCGGAATCCATGTATTCCTCCAGACCAATATCCAGCGCTTCGGCTTCATTCCGAAGTCGGTAACAGTCGAAGTGATAAACGGAATGCCCCTCATGCGTGGTGTATTCGTTTACGATCGAAAAGGTTGGACTCTGCACTAAACTAACAACGCCCAGCGTTCGGCATAAGGCCTTAATCAGGGTCGTTTTACCCGCCCCCATGTCGCCTTCAAATAACCAGACCGACTGCTCTCTGCCATTGGCCAGCAACTGGCGGGCAACCGAATCAAGTTCATCCAGATGATCGAGGTGCAGGGTCATAATCGTTTCAGAAATAAACCGCAAAGATATGGATTTTAGATCGTCCATTTTCGTTGACGTGGGGAACTTAATCATTGGTTTATTCGCGCATCGTATCCGAACTATCCGATCTGTTGGGGTTGGCAGAGAAGCGGTAAGGTCATTGACTAATTAATGCACTTCGGGCAGACTCGGACCCATGACCAAAATAAAATGGGTAACCCGCAGATGTGTCTGCAGATTACCCATGAAGAAATTAGTGGCAATTGATTCGTGCTCCTACGCTGGCTGGTAATGATTAGTTGTAGCCCGGATTCTGAACCAGCGTTTCTTTGCCGTCTTTTTTACTGTTGAATATTTCCTGGAGTGGAATCGGGAAGTATTCATGGCGACCTTTAATGAATTGAACTCCATTCAGGTATATCCGTTTTTTTGCTTCGGTCGAGTAATAGGTGTTCAGGGTTTGATCCGCTATACCCCAGCGAACCAGATCGAACCGGCGATGACCTTCCATGGCGAACTCCAAACGTTGCTCAAACTGCACGGCTTTGCGGGCCGTTGCCTGATCGGTCCAGGAAGTTGTGTATTCTTTGACGACGTAATTGGCGGCTGCAGACCCATCGCTATTTTTCACGAAGCCATCCGAATTGGCCGCGCGTCGTCTGATCTGGTTCACGTAGGCACGAGCCTTGTCCAGATTGCCGATCTCAACTTCAACCTCGGCCAGCCAGAGCAGTACGTGATCATACCGAATCATGCGGTAGTTATTGGCATTCAGGCGGGGGTTACCGGCAAAGGTGTTCGTCCCCACGTCTGACCGGTACATGACGTGTTTTTTGGGCGAGTAGGGCCCCCCATACGCCTGATCGCGTACGTAAGCCTTGCCGGGATGAACGCCCCAATCCAGGTACTGAATACCCCGACGGCCAACTGTCCAGTCGAGACGAGGATCGACCGGGCCAGTGTAGGCTGTAAAAGCAGCCGTCGACTCGATTCCCTGATCGTTAGTTATGTCCGTTGAATTGAACGAGTCGAGTAATGGCAGGCCATTGGCATCTGTTTTGAATGCATTAACCAGGTTTTGGGAGGGCTGGTAAAAGCCGCAGCAGGTTGTAACGCCACCCCCCCCATAAGGGTAATTGAGCGTTGAGCCGATGTTGCCATTTTCGCCACCCGATGCGCCATCGTTAACGGAATACTGTACCTCAAAAATGGACTCAGCGTTGTTGTTGGTGACGGCTCTAAAATTGTCGTGATACCTGTCCATCAGCTTAAACTGATTGCTGGCAACAATGGCTTCGAACAAAACCTTGGCTTCGGCGTATTGCTTCTGGAACAAATATGCCTTCCCCAGTTCGGCCGCAGCCGCCCATTTGGTTGGGCGCCCTACCTGTGTCTGCTTGGCCGGAAGTACATCATAAGCGGCTTTAATATCCGCAACGATACTGGGCCAGATGTCGGTGGTATTGGCCATTTTTGTGCTTTCGAGATCGTTCGGATTATACGTTTTCTCGTCGATATACGGTACCATGTTGAACATTTTTTTGAGTTCAAAATGGTAATGCCCCCGTAAGAAACGGGCTTCGGCCGTGGCCTGTACTTTCTCCGCATCCGTCATGTCCTTCGCAACGGCCAGGGCCTGTAACACATCGTTCGTGCGGGCAATGCCGTCGTACATACCCCGCCATTTTCCGCGGAAGTAGATGTTATCGGATTGGATATTGCCTTGCTCGATGAGTGAAATCGGTGGCTGGTCACCGGCAATTGTACCCTTGTACGCATCATCGCTGGCAACGCTGCCATAAACCCAGTTGTCGGCACCGACCTGATAAGATCGGTAAGCGCCTTCGGCCGTGGCCCAGCCGTCTAAAAGGGCGTAGGCACCAATCAGCAGGGCATTTACACCGGTTTTGTTTTGCAGCGTCGTAACGGCCAGCGCGGCCTTGGGCTGCACATCCAGAAACTTGTCGGAGCAGGAGGTGGCCACTGCCAGACAAAACAGGGTTATAACTATGGTTAGTTTTTTCATGGATTGTATAGGTGAATTCGTAAGAAATCAACGCCCTTATGGATTCAGATTAAAATGACAGGTTCAGACCCACTAATACGGTTTTTGCGACGGGATACGAACCGCCGTCGACGCCAATCTGGCGATCGTTGCCGGCCGAATAAGCCCGCAGGTTGATCTCCGGGTCCATCCCCGAATACTTGGTAACCGTGAACAGGTTCTGCCCCTGAATGTAAACCGATGTGGCACCCAAGCCCAGTTTCGACAGCAGTAATTGGGGGAGCTGATAGGTTAGCTGAATGTTTTTCATCCGGAAGTAAGAGCCACTCTCCAGGTAATAAGTCGACGGTTGAATACTAACCTGATCGCTCGACCTGAGTTGGGGTAAAATGGCGTCCGTTTTGCCCGGTTGCCACGACTGATACAGCATACGCGTGCTGCGGTTACCGGCAAACGTCGGGAAGTCGGTCCAGTACTTCGTGTAGTTGAAAATCTGATTGCCTTCAACGCCCTGTCCGAACAATGTAAGTCCGAAATTCTTGTAGTTCAGATTCAAATTCAGACCGTACGTGAATTTCGGGTGCGGGCTGCCAATGATACTCAGGTCTTTGGTATTGATAACGCCATCGCCGTTTACGTCGCGAAACTTGAATCGGCCAGCCACGTTTTCGGATGCTGCGTTGCCGAATTGGACCGGAGCGGCTTTTGCTTCTTCGTTGGTCTGGAATATTCCGTCGATGGTGTAGCCGAAGAAGGACGAAACGGGCTGGTCCTGCTGGGTGACCACGAAGTTCTGAATCCGTTCGTCGTTGATACCAAAATACTGGGTACTCGGATCACCATTGGTTTTGGTAACGAGGTTTCGGTAAGTACTGAAGTTGGCACCCACGTTGTACGTCAGTCCGCCACTGCCGATTTTATCACCATAGTTGATCATCAGGTCAACACCCCGGTTGCGCATCGACCCGATATTCTGGAACGGAACCGTGGCGACACCCTGCGTGAGCGGAGCCTGAACGGGAAACAGCATATCGGAGGTTGTGCGCGTGTACCAGTCGAAGCCCACCGTCAGTCGATTTTTAAGCAAACTGGCGTCGAAACCGATGTTCAGACTGGTTGTGGTTTCCCATTTTGCCTTGGCGTTTCCAAACTGCGTGAGTTCGTAGCCGGGTACCGCCGAAGTACGTGTTCCGTTGATATCATAAAACGACGTAATGGGGTTGGTGCTGAACTGGGTGAAGGAGTTGTAGTTACCGATTTCCTGGTTGCCTGTCTGGCCCCAGCCCGCCCGGAACTTCAAATCATCGAATAGCGTCAGCGGCTTGAAAAAGTTCTCCTTCGAGACTCGCCAGCCAACACTGGCAGCCGGAAACACTGCCGACCGGAACTCTCTGGCGAAGCGTGATGAACGGTCGCGACGAACGGTCAGATCGATCAGGTACTTATCGTCCAGCACGTAGTTCAGTTTAGCAAATTCGGAAGCCAACCGCCAGTTCGAGGCTCCGCCATTGTTCGTCTGAACACCCGTACCGGCGCTTAGGTAGCGGTTTTCGATGTCGTCGACGGCGAAGTTCGTCCGGCTGGCATCGAACGATTCGAAGTAGTTTTTTATAGACTCTGTACCAACAATGACGTTGAACCGGTGCCGGTCGCCCAGGGCCATGTTGTAGGTCAGGGTATTGTACCAGGTCCAGGTCCATTCGTAGCTGTTGTTGGTTTGTAGGCTATTAGAGCCACGGGCTTCCGCCGATTCAATGTCGCGAATCGTATAGTTTTTGAAATTGTAGAGGTTGTAATCGATGCCGAAACTGGTGCGGGCCGTCAGGTTTTTCAGGATGTCGACTTCGGCAAACGCATTCCCGAACAGCCGAAGTTCTTTCTGAATATTGTCCTTATTTCGGTAAAGCAGGGCAACCGGATTGTTGGCGTTATCGAGATCGCCACCGCGTGTACCGGCAAAATTACCGGCTACATCATAAACCGGAATGATTGGCTGAATACGATAGGCGAACGAGATGGGATTGCTTTCGGCGTTGTTCCCGTTGGGCTGACCCAGGCGTTCTCCGTAAGCGACCTGAAAGTTTTGTCCAACGCGAACCCGTTTGTTTACGTTAAACTCGGTATTGGCCCGTAATGAGTAGCGTTTGTAGCCTGTGTACTTCATGATCCCTTCCTGATTGAAGTAGTTCAGTGACATAGCATAGCGCCCGTTCTCGCTACCGCCCGATACCCCTAATTGATGGTTCTGGATAGGGGCGGTCTGAAAAATCTCACTCAGCCAGTCGGTTCCTGTTTTATTGGCAGGTGTGATGAGTAAAAAGTTTGGCGAGTTAATATCGTTATTGTAGTTAACGTACGTACCGTCGGCGTTCCGGGTAAGCCGGGAGTCGCTGGCCGATGCACCCGTGGGGATCACAAAATCAGGAATAACGGGGGTTGCTCCGTTGCCAAACTGCGAGTGAACCGGGTTGCCATTGGCCCCAACAACCCCGGAGTTGATTCGGCCGGCCCACGTTAGTTGCGCGTACTCCTGGGTATTGAGCATGTCCAGCAATTTGCCATGCCGCTGAGAACCATAATAGGTATCGTAGGTAAATTTAGGTTTACCCGCTTTCCCTTTTTTGGTGGTGATGATAACCACCCCATTGCCTGCTCGTGAACCATAGATGGAAGCCGCCGAAGCATCTTTCAAAATCTGCATGCTCTCTACGTCATTCAGGTTCAGCGTATTGAGGTTGCCCTTCGTCGGAACTCCGTCGATTACATAGAGTGGCGAGTTATCGTTGATTGTACCGAAACCCCGGATACGAACCATGACGCCACCACCGGGAGAATTTTCATTCCCGACCTGAACGCCTGCTACCCGACCCTGAAGGGCCTGCCCGACATTGGTGGCCGGAACTGATAGAAGCTGTTTGGTATCTACGGTGGCTACGGCTCCGGTAATGTCCCGTTTGGCCTGTGCGCCATAGCCCGTCACGACCACTTCGTTCAGGGTTTTTATATCGGGTACCATCGCCAGATTAATGGTTGTGCGGGCACCAATCGTGACTTCCTGGGAGGCATAGCCAATTGCCGAAACGGTCAGCACCTCGCGCCCGGCGGCAACATTTAACGAAAACTGCCCATTGGCGTCGGTAACCACGCCGGTTTGGGTTCCTTTCACAACAACGTTGGCGCCGGGGAGGCCGCTATTGTCGTTGCCGTCGGTGATTCGGCCGGAGATTTTACGGTCCTGGGCGAAGGCCCCTACGCACAAAAGCCAGCAGACAATCAGTAGCGGCAGTGTACGGTGCGCTTGTTGTAAAGCGTGTTTCATCATGAGATTAATTAGATTTAGGTGGAAATTGTACTTGAGTATAATCCCTCAAAGATATAAATCTCAAAATTCTAATTAATCTGTTTTTAATTGAAATAAAGCATGATTAAACAAAAAGGTCCGCTGATTATCAACAGCGGACCTTTTTGTAAGCGTACGTATAAATACACCGTACATTTCTGCTAGTTTCTGCCAGTACTAGGTTAACTGAAGCTCGTCAATTACCCGTTGTACTTTGGCTTTTAACTGAGCGTAAGTTTCGTCGAAAGCTTCTTTACTCTCAAGAGGCTCGACCACACTGACGTAGAACTTGATCTTGGGCTCTGTTCCGGAAGGACGAGCCGATACCTTGGTACCATCCTCGGTGAAGAACTGCAATACGTTTGATGATTCGATGCCCATTTTGCCCGCTTCAATGGCCGACGTTTGCCCGCTTTGGGGGTCCAGACGCGTAAGGGCTTTGTAGTCATCCACCCGAACCACGGCCGATCCGGCGATTGACTTGGGCGGGTTTGCCCGGAAGCCCGCCATCATTTGCTGAATGGCATCAGCCCCTTCACGTCCTTTTTTGGTTAGCGATACTAGTGCTTCGTAATAGAAACCGTTCTCCTGGTACATCGCCATCAGCATATCGAACAGGCTCTTACCCTGATCTTTAGCGTAGGCGGTCAGCTCGGCAATAATGGCGCAGGAAGCAATGGCGTCTTTGTCGCGCACGAAATCGCCAATCAGGTAACCGTAGCTTTCTTCGCCCCCGCCGATGAACTGCTCTTTTCCTTCCAGTTCCCGAATAACTTCAGCGATGTATTTGAAGCCGGTTAAGGTGTTGTAGCAGTTTACACCGTACCGGGCGCACATCTTGTCGATGAGGTCGGTGGTGACGATGGTCTTGGCGACAAACTCCTTGCCGGTTAGCTTCCCGGCATCTTTCCAGGCATTGAGCAGGTAGTAAATGATCAGGCTGGCCATCTGGTTGCCGTTCAGCAACTCGAATTCGCCGTGGTGATTGCGGGCACCGGCGCCAACGCGGTCAGCGTCGGGGTCGGTAGCCATAATAAGATCGGCATTCAGTTTATTGGCCAGATCGAGCGCCAGTTGCATGGCGGCCCGCTCTTCCGGATTCGGCGATTTCACCGTTGGGAAGTTACCGTCCGGGGTAGCCTGCTCCTCCACAATGTGAACATTAGTAAAGCCCAGTGCGTCCAGTACGCGGGGGACCAGCGTAATACCCGTGCCGTGAATAGGCGTATAAACGATGTTCAGATCGGCCTGGCGCTTGATGACATCCGGATTGACGGCGTTCGATTTGACGCGCTCGACATAGGGCGCATCAATTTCTTCGTCGATCATATGGATTTTCTCGGGCACACCCTCAAACTTAATGTCATCGACAGACGTAATCTTGTTCACTTCGGCAATGATGCCCTTGTCGTGGGGGGCTACCACCTGGCCACCATCGTTCCAGTACACTTTGTACCCGTTGTATTCGGGGGGGTTGTGCGAAGCCGTAACGACAATACCGCTCTGGCAACCCAGCTGACGAATGGCGAACGAGAGTTCGGGGGTGGGGCGCAGGCTGCTGAACAGATACACCTTGATGCCATTGGCCGAGAAAATGTTGGCTACCAGACGGGCAAACTCCGGGCTCATCCGGCGGCTGTCGTGCGCAATGGCGACACTAATATCTTCGCCGGGAAAAGCTTCATTGATGTAGTTGGACAGCCCCTGTGTGGCGGCTCCAACCGTGTAGCGGTTCATGCGGTTCGATCCTACACCCAAAACACCCCGCAGGCCACCGGTGCCAAATTCAAGGTCGCGGTAGAAGGAGTCCGTTAGCTCCGCCACATTGCCGGAGTCGATCAGGTGCTGAATAGCTTCTTTGGAGTCAGCATCGTAACTACCGTTAAGCCATTGGTCAACGCGCTGCTGGGTAGGGGAATCAAGGGTTACTTCCATTGGTCAAGAGTAATAGATTGAAGTTGGTTAATGGGTGCAACGGCTCCCATATGATCAGTGTTTTTATTTGCCAAAATTACAATTCCGCCTTCGCCAACCAAGCCTGTACGATAGAATCATTATGGGTTTTGCCTAAATCTATACCCTACGATCTCCAGGAGGGTTGATCCTGCCGACTCTCCGGTTTCGGTGATGCGTCAAAACAAAAGATATAGCTACCCGTTTTTAAACTGCGTACAACTAAGTAAATTTAGGGGACTTTGTCGTGGACTACATAGCGAGAAATCAAAACTTATTTGTTGCTATTCAAAATCCTTATGGATCGACAAAACGTTAATCTCCTTCCTGAGGTGAAACGGGGCAACTATTTCTCTAAATTTCGTTTCTCTACGGATGAGCGCGTCGCGTTTGGCGAGTCAGACAACAGGTCTGTCTGTACGTGCGTTCCGGTTTAAATGGGTATACAACAATAAATACTAATGCCGAATCAATTCCTTGTTTTGCTGGTAGATGATGACAAGTCGCTACTGGATATCCTGGTACGGGCAGCGCATGTGAGTTTTCCCGAAGCCACGTTCAAGCAGATTAGTCGTTTCGATGAAGCCAAGAAATACATTGAAGAACTTGACGGAAGAATTCCCCAACTGTTGCTGCTGGACGTAGATTTACAGGATCGGGTGGATGGGCTGGATTTTCTGGCGCTGATCCGGGTTCATCCAAAAGGACGGGCGCTGCCGGTTATTATTCTATCGGCCAATTATACGCCACAATTGGTCGAGCGGGCGTATAGCTTTGGCGCATCTTCCTTTACAATCAAGCCGTTTACGTTTGAGGAATGGAAACGGTATTTGCTTCGGTTGCGGATGTACTGGTACGAAACGGTAACGCTGCCGGACGTTCGGTACTACAAAAGTGATCTTGGCTAGTTTATTACTGGCTGGCGTCCGGGTGTTGACGAATTTTTGTTCGGCAATGCGCCAATTAGTTTATTAAGAATCTTGGGTGTGGAGCAGCCAGCTACCAGAAAAATAATTCACATTGATATGGATGCGTTCTATGCATCTGTAGAACAGCGGGACAATCCCGAACTTCGAGACCGGCCGCTGGCTGTAGGTGGTTCCCGGGAGCGGGGCGTCGTGGCGGCCGCCAGTTACGAAGCCCGCCAGTTCGGTGTTCGCTCAGCCATGGCTTCGTCCATCGCGCTGCGAAAATGTCCCGATCTACTTTTTGTAAAGCCGCGCTTTGATGTCTACAAAGCGGTTTCCAGTCAGATCAAGGGTGTTTTTGCCCGGTTCACCGACCTGATCGAACCTCTCTCGCTGGATGAAGCCTACCTGGACGTAACCGGCCATCTCCCCGCCAACACCTCGGCAACGCAAATTGCTCAGTTAATTAAGGATCAGATTAAGCAGGAGACCCAGCTAACCGCTTCAGCGGGGGTATCGTACAACAAATTTCTGGCTAAACTGGCTTCGGATTACCGCAAACCAAATGGGCTCTACGTAATCAAACCGCATCAGGGTCTTGCCTTTGTTGAAGGATTGAGCGTTGGTCAGTTTCACGGGGTAGGCCGTGTTACGGCCGGTAAAATGAACAGCCTGGGCATCTTTACCGGGCTGGACCTGCGCCAACAAACGGAAGCGTTTCTGGTGCGCCATTTTGGTAAGGTCGGACACCATTATTATTCCATTGCCCGAGCCATTGACAACCGGCCGGTCATGGCTAACAGAGTACGTAAATCCGTGGGGTCAGAGACGACGTTTGCGGAGGATCTGCGGGAGCAGCCCCATCTGATTGATGTATTGCCACCCTTGATTGACAGCGTCTGGAGCTACTGCGAACGGACCTCTATTCTGGGCCGAACGGTCACGCTGAAAGTGAAGTACGCTGATTTTACACAAGTTACCCGGAGCCGCACGTATCCGGGAATGATAACGAGTAAAGCGCAGCTCAGGCAAGCCGCGCTGGAGTTGTTATCCGTCCTATTCCCCTTGTCTCAGGGTGTCCGGCTGTTGGGTATATCACTGGCCAACTTTCAGGGTAATGATGCGCCCGCAAGCGGCCAGTTATCGCTTGACTTATAAAGCATGCTCCGGAATGAGCGTGGCCGGTAACGGAATATACGTACCGGTTAATAAAAGCATTAATATGATTGCGCCTGAGTAAGCGAAGCATAAACAGGGTTTCCAGTTGATAATCGTATAAATAAATGTAAATAGGTAATAGATAGCCTATTAGGCCAATTAAAAAATAAAATTCTGCAAAGTAGGCTTAGAAGATAGACAAAGAGACAAACCAATGCCTAAAATGTAGTTGCCGTCTATATAAAATACGCTTCGTTGGTATTGCATATGGATTACCTTTAGCCGGTCTATTTCCACATCCATCTGGTTTTCGTGATGCGTAAACCTTTATTAATAACGTTTCTGGTAGCTGCTGTCCTGACGCCTGTTTGTTTACTGGGTTACCTGGATTCGTTTGTTCTGGTTCCCATATGCCTGATAGTACTCTTGTATCTGATGGTGAAGGAGGCTCAGAAAAAGTAAGTTTGCTGGTGTATTGTAATGCCTTCAAGTAAGCAAGGGGACGTTTGCCGTCTCTTTGTCGATACGACAGACTACAAAAAGAATTAACAACGCTGCTCCGACGCATTACGTAAAACCATGTAGGAAAGTATTTTGGCGCGTATTAGTTTTGCCTAAAAACACGAAAGCCTATGAGTTTATACGACAAAGTGTTCAGTCATAATAAAGAGTGGGTGCAGCATCAACTGCAACTTGATGCGGGCTATTTCTCGGACATGGCTAAAAGCCAGGCCCCCGATTTTCTCTATATTGGTTGCTCGGATAGCCGGGTATCGCCCGATGCCTTCATGGGCGTTAAGCCGGGAGACGTATTTATTCACCGCAACATCGCCAACCTGGTACCCAATAACGACATCAGCTCACTAGCGGTACTACAGTATGCCGTCGAGAGTCTGCAGGTGAAACACATTATCGTTTGCGGGCATTACGGGTGCGGTGGCGTGAAAGCGGCTACTACCCACGAAGACTTTGGGTATATGAATACATGGCTCCGTAACATACAGGATGTCTATCGCACGCACCGTGATGAGCTTGACGCGCTCGAGGATGCTGAAGACAGGCATCGGCTCCTGGTGGAGTTGAACGTTCGGGAGCAGTGCCTGAACGTCATGAAGCTATCGTTTGTGCAAAAACGCCTGTTCGGTAAAAAAGATATTCAGGTCCACGGCTGGGTGTATGATCTGTCCAATGGACAACTCAAGGATATGGGTGTCAAGCTCGAAGATCTGGGTCCTAACCTGGATATTTACCGGTTCAAAACGAGCCCGGTTACAATTTAGGGACATTGGGTGGGTTTCGTTGGGAAACCCGTAACTAACAGAATCCGCCAGGCTGAACAGACCAGAAAATGGATGTTCGGCCTGGCGGATTTCGTTGGCCGCCAATATATGGGTAGAGTCATAATACCGCACTGATTGATAAACCAGACCGTCAGCCAATTCCCACGGCAACAGACTATAAACTACTCTACCGAACGGTAGGGAGCCGTCGCATCCATCGGCAAACGCTGCTCCAGGATGGCATCAGCCGCTTGATAGGACACCGCACCTACGCCAACCTTGTTGATCACATCAGCGATGGAGAACGAAATGTGAATCCAGTTGGTGTCAATAGACGATACAGCGGTCAGAATGTAACCGATTGGATAAACCCCCCACATTGTAACGACTAAGAGCCCCATTACTTTGTATGCCTGCCGCTCAGGCTCTTTTACGTAAGACTGGTTGCTGAAGTCCTGCCATATTTTGTAGAGCACGTAAACGACAATGACATAACCAATGGTTGAAACAGCCCCCCAAATCAGTTTTGGACCAACCAGAATTTCCCCATTAGCTCCTAGCTGCTGTTCGCCGATGTAACCTGTTATAATCATAAACAGGTCGGCGGCCAGTAGTGCATTGATCATACCCCGGTACTTACGATAATGCACTTTCAGCATGGCCGTCATCTTCATGAGCAGTAGAGGGGTCGTTACGGCCCAATCCATATAGCGTAGCTGGCCAATGGCATTGTAGGATTTGCGTACCAGTAAGTCCTGTGCTTCTGGGGAATTGATTGTAGACAGCTGGTGCAGCATATCCTTATAATAATCCTGAATCAAGAAGTACGAAATACCGGCTATAGCTGCAATAACAGCGGTGTAGTGACGAGAAATGCGGTGTTCAGGGGCAACGCTGTTTTTGCTGGCCAAAGCGAAAATGAAGTTGCCTACAAACGCATAGAGTGCTATCAGCATAAAGAACCAGGTAATCATTGGCAAGAGACCAACAGTGGCTGCTGTGGGTAAAAACTTCTGAAAAAAAGTCATCTTGTCTGCTTGTTGAAATTAGTTGACGCTACACTAGACAATGCCATAGCTTTCACTAAAGAGGGTAGAATGACACGAAATGTTATGATATTCAACTAATTAAATGGAATTTTAATGCGTAGAAGTACTCATTGATTCATTCATGTAAATGAATGTGTTCCTCAACGATGCAGTCAGATAAAATTGGGAAGGACGATCAGTTCAGACTTTCACCCGCATCAGGTCATAAGAATAGCGCATTTCAGAAGAACGGGTACCCCGGAATGCATGCCCGCCAGTACCCTATGAAAAAGCCTTTACCAATCTCTAGACCGGCAAAGGCTTTTTCATAGACTTATCTTCTAGGGCTTACCGGCGAACTATACCTGGGGATGATCCCGGAAGGCTGGTGGCTATACAACTAGGGTGCGCAGGTAGACATACATCAATAATTCCCTGTATACTCTGGTCGGCCATATACAATAACTCTTTGATCAGCGCCGGGAAATGCCCATCTGCGCCTTACCACTTGTTTCGATTCTCCGCAGAACTACCCTACGCCAGTATCTTCTTCAAGTTATTGATGCTGGTTGTGATGCTCTCGATGCCACCGGGAGCCATGTCCTGCTCCACGAAGAAGTACTTTAATCCCGCGACTTTAGCCGCTGAAAAAGCCCGCTTGAAGTCGACCATGCCGTTACCGACTTCTGTTATCGTTTTCCGGTCGTCTTTGATGTCTTTGACGTGCCACAACGGAAACCGGCCCGGCTGTTCGTTGAACAATGCTACCGGATCTTTACCCGCTTTGGTTGCCCAGGCCAGGTCTAGTTCCATTTTTACCAGATCTTTATCCGTTTGGGACAAGATCAACTCATAGGGCGTTTTTCCGCCATCGACGGGGTCGAACTCGGTTGCGTGGTTGTGATAGGCAAAACCAATACCTGCTTTTTTGGCTGCTTCGCCCGTTTTCTGGAATACCTCAATCGATTTGTTGATTTCATCGACGGTGCCCACCGGTGTGCTGGCACAGACCAGATACGCTAGTTTTCCTTCGGCGGCTTCGTCCACCAATTGCTGATAGTTATCACGCAGGTTCAACATAGGTGGCATTTTCGAGAAATCCATGGCCGGGCGCGCCGGGCGCTGGGCATCGCCCGCGGGTGGCGCGCCAGCACTGGCGGGCGGTGTTGGCCGCGGACGGAACGGGGCGCCCCCGGCATGGTGGGCCCGCCAGGTCATTCCCAGATCGCTGACCAGTTTCCGGAAGTCTGTCGCCGAATACCCATAATAGCCACCACGGGTATTAAAAGCAGATTCTATTTCTTTGTATCCCGCAGCGGCTACTTTCTGAAGCGTACCTTTCGGGTCTTCATTCATTGGACCGAAAAGCGTGAACAGCTGAATCCCAATCGGGTAGGGGTTGGCCGCTGCAAAAAGGTTGCTTGCCTGGGTGAGGCCCGGCAGTACAAGACCGCCAAGGGTCAAGGCACTGGCGTCTCGGAGAAAATGTCGTCTGGTTGTCATGGAAAGGGGTAGAAATACAATGAAAGTAACCGATGTAATATACGTCTCTTTGGCTGATTAATCTACTTAGGACGATTGGCTGCCGGGGCCGCGGCCGGTGCTGCCTGCTGCTGGCCACCGCCGTCGCCTTCTCCTTTTACGTCGTCGTTACTTACCGAACGACCTTTCCGGCGGGGAGCATCAAAGCTCATCTTGCCAATGCGGTACGTAAAGGTCACTTTTACGTTCTGGTTGTACAGGTGGTTGACGTTTACCTGTGAAAGCAGGGGCGAGTTCAGAGTGGTGCGCATCGTTACCCCGTTGCCGATGAAATTCTCGGCCGCCAGGCCGATGCTACCACGTTTGTTGGCAACGTCTTTTCTGACACCCACCGAGTACATATAAAAGCCGCCCATGGTACCCTGCAACTGCGGCATGGGGCCGCGAAAGAAACTGAAGACCTGTGCACTCCAGCCATTGTCAAGTTGTAACTGGCTCATCAGGCGACCGCCAATGCTTACACCGGAATTATGGATGGAAATCGACTTTCCGTCGGCATCGGGCGTCAGGCCCTGCATGTATACGTAGTAACCATCCAGCCCGCCATTGATCGTCCATTTCGACGTGATACTTGTGTTAAAAAAGACGTTGGCCCCTACCGTACGCTGTACACCAATGTTTTGATAGGTAGTAATGATGCTCCCGGCCAGCGTGTCGGAGGGGATCCGGATTTGTGAGATGGCGTTGTTCGTCAGCCGCCCGAATACAGACGCGTTCAGGTATGTTTTCTTGATGGTGGAGCTTACACTCAGTTCAACGTTGTCCGTCAGTTCGGGGCTTAGATTCGGATTGCCCACCATAATCATTTGTGGGTTGGCTGCATTCACGTTTGGATTGAGCTGTTGTAAACCCGGCCGCTGAATCCGGCGGTTGTAAGCTGCTTTGAGTGTAGAACCGCCTTTCAGACTTTTCGATACGTTGACGCTGGGAACCAGGTTGCTGTAGCTGGGAATGTTGAGGGGTGTATTCTCGTCGGCCGTTGCCGATATGTCCGTGTGCTCGTACCGTGTACCCACCTTGAAGGTATACTTGCTGGGCGTTACGTACGTATACGAGATGTAACCCGCGCCAATGTTTTGATTGTACTTGAGCGAACCCGACGGATTGGTTGGGTCGAAGACCAGTTCGCCCGTACTGCCGCCGATTTGGTACTGATAGCGGCTATCGACCTGACGCATAATGGCCTTGCCGCCAAACTCCAGTAATTGATTTTTCCGAATTGGCGTTTGATAGTCGGTCTGGAAGGTTATTTCCTGGTTTGTGTTGTTGTTCAGGTTTCGCTGACGGCCCGTCAATTCACCCGTTTGGCCCAGCAAATCGGCGTAGAAGTTATTGGTCAACCCGGTGCGGCTGTACTGCGTAGAAATCGACCATTCCTGCTGAGGCTTGAAGGTGCGAATATAGTCCAGGTTCATGTCGACCGAGTTAGACAAGTCTCTCCGATCCACGTCCCGGTTGGTCATGCTCAGCAACGATTCATTGGCGTAGGTGTTGGTTAGCTGATTCTGCTGCTGCACGAAATTGCGGGTACCGTACCGAACGTTGGCCGACAGGGATTGATCTTTAGCCAAATCGTAGTCGATACCCAGCGTGTACTGGCCAAATACGGGTTTGTCGAACGCCGTACTTGTCTGGCTGGTGCGTAAATCCTGTCCACCCACCACCGTAGTTTGGTCCAGCGTTGAGGAGGCCCGATTGTACATGGCCCGGCCAAAACCGCCCAGCGTCAGGCCCAGTTTGCCCTGCCGATAGGAACCATTCAAGCCCAGGTTAGACGCCCGTAACCCTACGCCCGCGTCTACATTCAGCGTTAAGCCATGCAGGGTGTTCTTTTTGGTCACGATGTTGATAATCCCCGCAGCCCCTTCGGCATCGTATTTAGCCGACGGGCTGGTGATCACCTCGACCGTTTTGATCATATCGGCCGGGAGTTGCTTAAGGGCATCGGCTACGTTGGACGCGACAATGGTGGAGGGTTTGTTGTTGATCAGCACCCGTATGTTCTGGCTACCCCGCAAACTCACGTTACCATCCAGATCGACCGAGAGCATCGGTACCCGTTTCAGCACATCAGATGCATCGCCCCCTTTGGCTGTCATATCTTTATCGGCGTTGAAGACGAGCCGGTCTACTTTCTCCTCAATGAGAGCCGCCTGCCCCGTTACCACCACTTCGCCCAGCGTTCGAACGTCGGCCGGGAGTTTTATCGAACCCAGATTAAGGTCAGTACCTTTGGCTACAGTAATCTTTTTCGAGTCACGGGTCTTATAGCCAATAAATGAGTACTGAAGCCGATAGTCGCCGGGGGCCAGTTTGTTCAGCAGAAATTGCCCTTTAGCGTCCGAGGTAGTGCCGTCAATCGGCTTGTTGGTGGCGACATTGATAAGAGCAATCGTTGCGAATTCGACGGGTTTTCCCGACGTCGAATCGACCAGCAGCCCCGCTATTTTGCCGTTTCCTTTGGGAGCGTCTTCGGCAACACCGGTAAACTCCTGTTTACGACGGTTTTCCTGACCGCCCATGCCCGGAGGGCCACCGGGGCCACCACCCGGAGGGCCAAATTGTGCTTGTGTTGTGGGGGTTCCGGTCAAGCCGCTCCATAGCCCGAGGGTGAGAAGCAGAAGCAAGAATTGTTTCATTGGTAGCGAAGAATGTCTGAATAATAGATCAAAGCAACGTCGATTCTGCCGCGCCTGAAAATGAAATAGACCGTTGGGGCGCAAACGCCGACAAAGAGCCGGTTTTAACCGATGGAACCAGTAACAGGCCTGCGGGTCATCAGAAGCGGGCATCTGTCGGCTGGAACGGGCTACCCATCGGTAAATTTTGGCCAACCAGCGATTGGCCGACAATGGGTCTGGAAATTGCTGTAAACTTGTAGCTTCTCCATCAACTATGGCCGCTACTCCGCTTTTTCGCCGATACGTCCCGTTACTGAGCCACGTGCTGGGTTGGGGTTTGCTCGGCTACCTGCTTTTTTTTACCCAGTCATTCGGGTCAGACATTCGGCTACCCGATTTATTCTGGCTGAGGCAGGGGTTTTTCTTCTGCCTGATTGTGGGGATCTTCTACGCAAACGCGTACCTGCTCGTTCCGTACCTGCTGCTCGACCAGACGAGCCGCTATCTGCTAATGCTGGCTGGCGTCATTGCGCTTACCCTGCTTGTCTTGTGGGGTATCGAAACCTGGCTCAACCTGCCCACACTGATGCACCTGGCCTTTCATCCTGACGGAAAAGGGGACCCCCGGATATATGGCTGGATTATACCTAACCTGTTCACGATTCTACTGGTACTGGGCATTAGCACCAGCCTGACGCTGCTGCAGAAATGGCAAACGGACGCTACGCTTAGGTTGTCGCTGGAGCAGGCCAAAACCGCATCGGAACTGTCTTTTCTGAAAGCGCAGATCAACCCGCACTTCTTCTTCAATACGCTCAACAACATCTATGCATTGACGCTGCTCGACGTTGAAACGGCTCGTGAAGCCCTGCACCGGCTCTCGCGCATGATGCGTTACGTGCTGTACGATACCCAGACCAGCACGACCATGCTGAGCAAAGAGCTGGCGTTTGTGGGCGATTACATTCAGCTTATGCAACTCCGGCTTACCGATAAAGTAACCGTTACGCTCAACTCACCCGCTCCGTTGCTCGACCGCCCCATTGCGCCGATGCTCCTGTTGCCATTTGTCGAAAATGCCTTCAAACACGGTGTCAGCGCCCTGCAGCCAAGCCAGATCCAGATCACCATTCAGCAACGGCAAAACCAGCTGGTCATGGATGTTCGAAACACGTTGTTTGCCGACAAGACGCCTTCGCTCGAAACCGGCAACGGCATCGGTCTGACCAACACGCGCCGACGACTCGACCTGCTTTATCCCAATCAGTATGCGCTGGAAATCGATGAGCAAACCCCCGGTGGTGAATACCGCGTTCAACTAACCCTCGACCTGCCATGATCCTTTCCTGTATTGCCGTTGACGACGAACCGCTGGCCCTGGGTCTGGTTTGTGCATTCATTGAAAAAACGCCTTTTCTGCAACTAGCTGGCCGGTACAGCAGTGCCGTTGAAGCATTGCAGGGATTGCTGTCCGGGCCACCCGTGAACGTAATTTTTCTGGATATTCAAATGCCCGATCTGACGGGTCTGGAACTGGCCCGGGTTCTGGAGCGGAACAACCGGGGAGCAACGATCACCCGAATCGTATTTACCACGGCGTTCGACCAGTTTGCGCTCGATGGTTTTCGGGTCGATGCCCTCGACTACTTGCTAAAGCCGTTCAATTACGAGGAATTTCTGCGGGCCGCCAGCAAAGCGCGTCAGTATTTCGATCTGGTGCAGCGAACCGAACCCGCTCCGGCGGCACCGCTCCTGATACCGCCTGCCGAACCGGCTGATGATTACTTGTTTATGAAAGTCGAGTACCAACTGGTTCGTATCGCCCATAACGACATTTTGTACATCGAAGGGTTGAAAGATTACGTGAAAGTGTATCGCCATAGCGAGCCTGATAAACCACTGCTCTCCTTAACCAGTTTAAAAAGTCTGGAAGAGAAACTGCCCGCCAGCCAGTTTATGCGGGTACATCGATCGTTTATTGTTGCGCTGAACCGCATCGGCGCATTCACCAAAAATTCCGTACAGATCGGTTCAACGGTGATTCCGGTGAGCGATCAGTACAAAGATGTTTTCGGTCAGTTTATCGGTCGCTGGTTGTAGAGTATGGTTTCGAAGACCACTCAAATTAAGTGAACGGATAAAACAATTCCGTTGGCAAAACAGTATGAACAGTCGACGCTTTACCATAAAACAAGGTAAAGCCGCGTATTACTATGAGTACGAATCGGCAATGGGTCGCGTTGCTAACCGAAGATGAGGATGATTTTGCCTACTGGCAATTTGGGTTCAAGAATTGGACTAATCACCTGCAGGTAGAGTGGTTTGCCACGGGAGATGCATTTTTTGAGCGGGCTGATCTGGCTACTGCTCCCCCCGCTGTGCTGTTGCTGGATGGCCTGATACCCAGTAACGACGAGCCTCATTGGTTACGTCGGATTCTGGAACATGAGTGCTGTCAGAATCTGGTCGTTATTATGCTGTCCGATCAATTTACGGAAGAGGAGCAGCGTCAGTATAAGGCACTGGGAGCGAGCGCGTTTATGATTAAGCCGGAAAGCCAGCTGGAACTGGAAACCGCGGTGTTGTTTATCCGTCAGTTTGCGACAGTCAACCTCTAACTGATCACCATACAGGTTTCAACCACAACCAACAAACCATTTTATGGAAACGATTTACAACTGGCTGCTGCAAAATATGGGCAATGAGGGCAACGCCTTCACGATTCTGAATAGCCGACGTACCCAACGAACAGAAGGGGGCGAATACATACAGGTAATGGCTCGGTTAAAGGACTTTAGCGTGGTTAACCTGCTTGTGACAAATGCACAACTGACCGAAGATGAAACGGCCAGGTTGACCGGGGGCAGCGATGATATTGACCAGTATACGCTAGCCAGCCAGCAGGAGGTGCTCGATTATCTTCATACTGGCGAACGGGCAGATGTACCAAGCGAAGTACAGGAAGAAGCCCTGTACCTGTTTGTGTTTAGGCCAGCCGGTGAAACGGGTGAGCTTACCTTTCCTCCCGAGCCGGGCAACTAAGGGGCTAGTCAAAAGTCGAACCTTCTCTGTCGCACTGGCACGGCAACACCAACCCTCTGTTAATTTCATATGATTTATTTGTCAATAAATTGAATAAAAGAATTATACTACGATTAAAATAGAAAATTGTCTGGAAATAAGGCGGTTATAGATATTATTGTGCACCTCTGAATGAATCGGCTGGAAAATCCCCACGGCCTATTATCAGATTGACACCCTATTTATTTATGACTAACTAATTCTACATGATGATTTTATTACCTGACAACGCCAGGAGCCGACACCTGAAAGGGTGGCTGGCGGGCCTCTTCTTACTGGTCGTTCAACTAAGTTATGCGCAGTCGAGTATTACCGGGACCGTAACCGATGCGGCTACGGGAGAGGGGTTGGCTGGTACCACCATTCAGGTCAAAGGAACCAACATTGGCGCAACCAGCGACGCTGATGGGAAATACCGGATTTCTCTGCCCGCTACGGGTAAGGTGCTCGTTTTCTCGTTCATTGGCTATCAGCCCACGGAGATTAGTGTAGGGAGCCGGAGCATTGTTGATGCCAAACTAACCAGTTCCGATAATGCACTCAGCGAAGTAATCGTGGTTGGATACGGCGTACAGAACCGGCGCGACGTGACCACCGCCATTGGTTCGGTAAAAGCCCGTGATCTAGCCAATCAGCCCGTAGCCAGCTTTGATCAGGCGCTGGCCGCCAAGATTGCCGGGGTACAGGTAACCCAAACGTCCGGCGCACCAGGGGCAGCCCTGTCGGTTCGGGTACGGGGAACGGGCTCGATCAGCGCCGGGAACGACCCGCTTTATGTGGTGGATGGGATTCCCCTATCGCGCGATACCAAATTTGCTACGGGCGGTACCAGCACGCAGTTTCCGGACAATCCCATCAACGTACTCAGTACACTCAATACCGATGACATTGAGAGCATCGAAGTCTTGAAAGATGCTTCGGCGGCTGCCATTTACGGGTCGAGGGGTTCCAACGGCGTTGTGCTGTTGACGACGAAACGGGGTAAAGAAGGGAAGACCGTTGTGAGCTACGATTCCTACATCGGCACCCAGCAGGTATCCAAGAAGATCGATATGCTCAATGCCTATGAGTATGCGCAGCTGAGCTACGAGGCAAAAAACAATGCCTACATCGACCGGAATCCAACCGGTAAACCAACCGATTCGAACGACATTAGAAGTAAAGGCGTGGGGGCACCCAGTACGCTCATCCAGCCCGAAATTGTTCCTTATCTATCCGGTCAGCCGGGGTTGACCAATACCGACTGGCAGGACGCTATTTTCCGTTCCGCGCCGATTCAGAACCATACGATCTCGGTGTCGGGGGGCAAAGAAAATGTCAAGTTCTACGTATCGGGTAACTACCTGGACCAGCGGGGTGTAGTCATCAATTCGGGTTTCAAACGATATAGCGCGCGAGCCAATGTCGACATCAAAAGCGGCCGACTGACGGTGGGGGTTAACCTCAATCCAACCTATTCGTACCACGACCTGATCAAAGCCGAAGGGCCGTATCTGGGCGAGGGCGTCATAGGACTGGCGCTGCAAATGGCGCCCATCTTTCCTGTTTATAACGCGGATGGTTCCTACAATTTTGGCAACAACGGCTGGGGTTACGGCGCAACGTCGATCCTGAATCCGGTTGCCATTGCCAATCAGGTAAGCGATAAACTAAGTCAGCTGCGGATTTTGGGTAATACGTATGCCCAGTATGAGATTACAAAGGGCTTGTCGTATCGGCTGAGTCTGGGGGCCGATGTCAATAGTTTTCAGCGCGATTACTACCGGCCATCAACCCTCGAAGTTCGGGATCGGAAAGGGGCTTCGGTACCAACGGGTTTTTCGCGGGCGCAGAACTTCGTGAACTGGCTCGTCGAAAACACGCTGAACTACAACCGCTCTTTTGGGGTGCATAATGTTTCGGCGCTGGCGGGGTTTTCGTCGCAGAAAGACCGTCGGGTAGCCAACGAATTGACCGCAACCAACTTCCCTAATGATCTGGTACAGACGCTCAACGCTGGGCAGGTTTCGTCCGGGAGTTCCGACGTTCAGGAGTGGTCACTGTTGTCGTATATAGGTCGCGTTCAGTATGATTACAATGGGAAGTACCTGTTGTCGGCGGCTGTCCGGGCTGACGGTTCATCCCGTTTTGGTAGAGACAACCGCTGGGGGTATTTCCCGTCCGTATCGGCGGGCTGGAATGTATCCCAGGAAACGTTCTTAAAATCAGCCACCTGGCTGAGCGACCTGAAACTACGCGCCAGCTACGGCCTGACGGGGAACTTCCAGATTCCAAACTACGGGTCGGTCAGTTTGCTGGGTTATCAGAACTATATCCTCGGCTCCGAGGCCATCGTGAGCGGGCTGGCACCGACCAACTCGGCCAATGATAAGCTGAAATGGGAAAAAACGGCCATGTTCGATATTGGCTTCGATGTTAGCTTCCTGCGCAACCGCTTAAACCTGACCGTCGATTATTACAACGCCAATACGTCAGACCTGCTGCTGAACGTACCTGTTCCGCGGGCGTCGGGTTTCAGTACGGAGTTGCAGAACATCGGAAAGGTGAATAACCAAGGGCTTGAGTTTACATTGGGCACCCGCCAGACGTTCGGTCGTTTGCGTTGGGAGGCCAGTGCGAACATTGCCGGTAACCGGAATAAAGTGATTGCCCTCGGGCCCTCCGGCGATCCGATCATTGTGGCCGGTGGTGTGGCTGGCGCGCAGTTTATTACCCAGATCGGTCGTCCCATCGGCGAATACTATACGATGATCAACGACGGCGTTTTTAAGAATCAGGCTGAGATTGATGCGTATCCGCATACGACAACAACCCGCCCCGGCGATTTCAAATTCAGGGATAACAACGGCGATGGTAAAATTGATTTCAGTAGTGACCGGGCCGTGACGGGAAGTTATTTTCCGAAGTTCACCTTTGGCTTTACCAACAACTTCGCTTACCGGGGCTTCGATCTGGGCGTATCCGTTCAGGGCGTTCAGGGGCATAAAATCCTGAACCTGATCCGGCGTTACATCTACAACATGGAAGGCAACGGTAACCTCTTCCGGGGTGCGCTGGACCGCTGGCAGTCGCCCGAAAATCCGGGCAATGGCGTGGTGAACCGCGCTAACCGGCTGGCCTCGGGCTCGAACGGAGAAATCTCGACCTGGCACATCGAAAGCGGGTCGTACGTTCGGATTCGGACCATTACGCTTGGTTATGCATTGCCCACCACTCTTCTGCAAAAAATACGGCTAACCCGGGCTCGTCTGTACGTGACAACCCAGAATCCGTTCACGTTTACCAAGTACCTGGGTTACAACCCCGAGGTGAACAGCCGCCCCGACAGCGCCCTGTCGTCGGGTGAAGACTATGGAACCTATCCATTGCCCCGCACAACATCGGTCGGCCTCAACCTATCCTTTTAAGAAACAGCTATGAAAAAGATAACGCTCGTAGTGGCCCTGCTGGTTAGCCTGTCGGCTTGCCAAAAGGATTTCCTGGACCTGAAACCATTGTCCCAGCCCAACGCCGATAATTTTTACAAAACAGCCAACGACTTCGGCAACGCGGTAAACGGCGCGTACGACGCTCTGCAAAATGCCAGCCAGTATGGCGGTGATTACAACACGATCATCGAAACGCGGAGTGACAATGTACTCGACAACGACCCATCGTCGGGCGCTGGTCTTCGGTACAACATCGACCGGTTCATCGAGCCAACGACGAACTCCGTTCTGCGCGATACCTGGGGTAGTTTGTATACCGGCATCAATCGCTGCAACCTGATCCTGGACAAGATCGACGGCGTTACGATGGATGCAACGCTGAAAGCCCGTTACAAGGGAGAAGCGCAGTTCATCCGAGCGCTGTCGTACTTCAACCTGGTTCGGTTGTGGGGCAAAGTGCCGCTCGTACTCAAGGCCGGTACCACAACGGAGGCCCGTTCGTACGTCCGAAACGAAGTCACCGATATTTATGCAGCCATTGAAAAAGACCTGACCGATGCGTCGGCGGGTTTACCGGCTACATACACCGGTACTGACATTGGCCGGGCTACGTCGGGTGCTGCCAAGGGTCTGCTCGGAAAGGTGTACGTGACCGAGAAAAAATACGATCTGGCCGTGGCTGTATTGAAAGATGTCGTGAACGGAACGACCTTCCGATTGTTGTCCAACGTAGCCGATGTATTCTCGGTTGCCAATAAGAACAACGCGGAAATCCTGTTTGCGGTTAAGTTCAGAAAAGGGGGCTTACAGGGCGAAGGCCATGGCTCGTGGTACGGCACCAGCATTGGCGACAACATTGAACCGTCGTTGCGGGCCGCCTATTTACCCGCCGACAAGCGGCTTCCCCTGACGGTGCAAGTGCCTGTACCGACCAGCATCAACGCTGTGCCGAGAAAGTTTTACGACGAATTATCCGGTACCAACGATGTGGGTAATGACTTCCCGGTGCTGCGTTTTGCGGATGTTCTGCTGCTGTATGCCGAAGCCCTGAACGAGGTCGCCTATCAGGCCGACGGTGACGCCTTCAAAACGCTGAATCTGGTCCGGGCGCGGGCGGGTGTACCCAGCTATACCAGTGCGCAGCTCACCACCAAAGAGGCTTTCCGGACGGCGGTCATTAACGAGCGCCGACTGGAACTGGCACTGGAAAACGATCGCTGGTTCGATCTGATCCGCACGGGAACGGCGGTCGATGCCATCAAAGTAACCGGCATCACTATGCCTGCTTACCGAACGTTGTACCCCGTCCCGCAATCGGAAATTGACACCTACAACAATGCCGCTGCGTTTGGGCAGAACCAGGGGTACTGATTCGTAACGAGAGTAAGCACAAAGGCCACGGAGAGTACAACTCTCCGTGGCCTTTGTGCTTACAAGAAAACGCTGTAGCTAAGTCTTACTTCTGCCGCTCGGCCCAGGCATCCATTTTTCGCTCCAGCACATCGAGGGGCATACAGCCATCTTTGAGAAATTCTTCGTGAAAGGCCGCCAGACTGAATTTAGTGCCCAATTGCTTTTCGTATTTGGTGCGTAGTTTACGAATTTTCAGCGCGCCGATTTTGTACGACAGCGCCTGTGCGGGAATGGCCATGTACCGTTCGATCTCCGCCGTGGCGCCCTGTTCGGCAATGGGTTCATTATCCATCATGTACTTGATGGCCTGCTCGCGGGTCATGTGCTTCGTGTGCAGACCTACATCAACCACAAGGCGAATGGCCCGGTGCATTTCGTCGCCCAGCGCACCCATGTACTGATAGGGGTCGGTGTAAATGCCCAGCTCCTTGCCCAGCGACTCGCAGTAAAGCGCCCAGCCTTCGCCATAAGCACCGTACCACGCAAACCGCCGGAACTTGGGCAAGCTGGTGTTTTCCTGTTGCAGCGATACCTGATAATGGTGCCCCGGAATGGCTTCGTGCAGAAACAGCGACTCCATGCCCGACGTGACGTTGAACTGGGTAGCATCCGGAATGGGTACGTAGAAAATGCCGGGCCGACTACCATCCGCCGAGGCCTGATTGTACTCTGCACTGGCCGACGCTTCCCGGAATTTTTCGGTCTGCCGGATCTCAAACGCAGATTTGGGCGTGCTGATGAACAGCTTCTTCAGGTTCGGTTCGATTCTGGCCAGAATAGTCTGAAAAGCGTCCAGCACGTCTTTGGGCTGTTTGTAGGGGTAAAACTTTCTGTCGGCTTTGAGGTGCGCGAAAAACTCGTCGAGCGTGCCGGTGAAGCCAACCTGCGTTTTCACCTTTTCCATCTCCGTCCGAATCCGGGCCACTTCCTTCAGGCCAATGGCGTAGATCTGATCGGGCGTATCGTTGGTAGTCGTCCAGGTTTTGACTAGATACCGGTACAGTTCCGGACCCTGTGGCAACACATCAATACCGGAGGTCGTGCGGGCTTTTGGCAGGTATTCGGTCTTCAGGAAAGTCCCCAGCTTCTGGTACGTTGGCACAATCTGCTCACTGATGGCCTTCTTATACGCCGTGGTCAGCCGGTCTTTATCGGCAGCGCTGAAGGTCGAAGGGAGTTTTTTGATCGGTCCGTAAAACAAACTCTTCGTTGGATCGCTCACGACCAGATCGGTCATTTGCGGAATCATTTTTACGACCAGACTCCTGGGCAGCACTCGTCCGGTAGTTATTCCTTTCCGAAATTCGGCAATGGCGGTATCTCCCCAGACGGTAAAGGCGGAAACGCGTTTTAGCCAGTCGTCATAGTCTTTAACCGTTTTGAACGGTTGCGATCCCTCACCACTGCCCAACTGCCCAAAAGCCAGGGTCAATCCGGTGAACTGGTTGAACGGAATTTCTTCCTGATGGAATGGATACTGCTCCAGTTGAAGGGCTAATTCGCGCTTGAGAATGTCGTAGGAAATCTTGTCTTCATCGGATAGCTTTTCGCGATCGAACGAATTCACTTTTTCCAGCGTGCTGGTATAAAATGACTTTGTCTGGTCCAG
This sequence comes from Spirosoma lituiforme, assembly GCF_054776635.1. NCBI lineage: Bacteria > Pseudomonadati > Bacteroidota > Cytophagia > Cytophagales > Cytophagaceae > Spirosoma > Spirosoma lituiforme. The sequence goes on along the minus strand of NZ_BAAHBO010000002.1, from coordinate 638,203 downwards.
AAACGCCTGCGAAATATCGTTGGGTAACTGATCATTATACCGGTTGTCTCCCTGTTGGGTAGCCTCCACCGGAAACAGTTTTAATCGCTGCTCGTAATAGTCGTCCAGAACAGTAGCAAATTCCTTATTTGAGGTGGTTGTCTGTTCGTCTTTCTTCGAATTGCAACTTATCATCGAGGCAATGAGTAAGGGTAATAAAATGCGTTTCATCATAAACGGATGGTCGATTTTGGTGCGGTAAGTTAGGTAATTAATGGGAGGGCAACGATTTGGTGTCGGTTACTTATAACCGACACCAAATCATGACACCAGAAGAAACGGGCACTTCGCTGACATTCATCGGACCAATTCAAACAGAAGCGCAACCGCGCCCCCCAGCTCGATTTGGTCGCCGTGCTGAAGCGGATAGCCCATACCGGCAATATCAGCTCGTTCCATGCCGTTGTCCGGGTGGAAGATTTTCGTCTTGTTGCCACTGGCTGGTAACCCGCCAGCATCGACCAGAAGCGAGTACTGTCGCCGGGTAGCCTCGTACCGGATAGTGGCGTGGGCCCGGCTAACGGCTCCGTTGTCTTTCCCCCGTTGTGGGTCGAAGTCGGGGTCCTCGTCATTGAGAATAACAATGTCGTTTGTCCGAATCCGGCCCGATGTCGTTTGGGTAGACTGCCCCCGCCCGATGCAGTAGCTGTTTTTCCGGGCGGGGTCCAGTAGGTATTCAGCTTGCTCTGTCTGGCCGCTCAAGGTCACTACCCGCGCCAGCAAGGGCGTTTCCGACATAGTCGAGCCATCTTGCACGATCAGTCCCAGATAGTTATCCCGGTAAGTCGTTTCAGGCAGCGTGTCCGGGTAAAAGGCGTAGTCGAAACGCCAGTTTTTGGCCAGCTTGATGTAGTTGTCGACTAGCTGCCGATCCAGTTCCTGTTGAAACTTCCCGGGCTGGCTGCTCCACAAGGCAACCCGGTTAATTTCGTCTTCTTCGGGGTTGGCAGAGACGATGCATAAGATTATGCCAACAGGCGCATTATCCGGCTCATTCTGGTACGGACGCAACTTATCGACGATAAAGCGAAGCAACTGGTCCCGTCGCTGACCAGCAGGCGGTGGTCCTTGTGAAACGGGTTTGGCTATTTCTGCTGACTCAAGAGGCTGAACCGATAACCTGGTTGCCTGTAGTGCCGCATTCGGGGTAAAACCGAACAAGTTTTTAATCGTGTCTAATAGACTCATACGTTGTCATGTTTGTAACTCGATCCGCGGCACTAAAAACTGCCTAAATAACCGCGCTGTTTCAGAATGGGGGCTATAACGGTGTTGGCCAGTTGAACGGCTTCGGCCGATGACTCACCCAGTTCAATACGAACGCTAACCACGGTATGTGACTGTCCATCGGGCGTTGGGGCGAAAAAGACAAACCAACCGTCGTTCCGACGAATTCCCCGTACCATGCGTTCGGGTGTGCCGGTTTTGCCCGCCACCCGGGCTATACTGATTTTACTGCGGCCCTCCGATGGGTTCGACTGGTCGATCATGAATGACTCCAGTTGATCGGCATAATTGGCCTGACGGGACACCCGCTGACCCGCTCCGATGGGTTGTGGTCTGCCCGCCTGATTCAGCACATACCGCGATGGTTGCAAGACGCCTTTGTTGGCGATAGCCCCCGCCATTCGGGCCAGGGCAACCGGCGTTGAGGTGAGCTGTCCCTGTCCCCAGGCCAGCCCCGAGAATTCGCTGCGGTAACGTTTCGGATATTGCGTACTGTTGTAGAGGTTCCGCCGGATAACGAACGAAGAGTCGCGCCAGTGTTTCCGGATTAGGTCCCGCTCGGGATTCGTTCGCGTGTCCGAGAAGGAGTAGCCGCCCACAAAATCGATGTTCATGCCCGTGGCTAAGTACAGATCAGCCATTTCGCTGTCCAGCTTGTTATCGTTTGCCGTTCGAATAAAATAGACGTTGCTCGACCGGACGATGGCCTTCCGCATATCGACAGATTCGTTACAGGGCTCCGATTCGCGGGTACCCCGGCGAATAATCTCGTCGCACGAAATAGAGTAGCTAACGTCGGCTGCCGACGCGCCAAGCTTGTTGAAAGCGGCCATGGCAGTCAGGATTTTAGCGGTCGAGCCGGGCGCTGTCGGGTAGGTCATGCCCAGGTCCCGCTCTGTTACCAGATACGGTAACTTCTGCCGGTCGCGGTCGGCCAGTTGCATCACATCGGGCGTTTGCAGATTGGGGAGCGGGTGCAACGCCGACGCCAGTATATCGCCCGATCCCGCATCGAGCACGACAACCGAGACACGCCGATTTCGGAAGTCGGAGGTGACAAGGGCCCGTTGAATGGCTACCTGGAGGTCCGCATTGACACTCAGGCGCAGATCCCGGTTTCTGGCTTTCCGCTCGGCGACTTCCCGGCTATCCAGCCCGGCGCGCAGGGCGGGGGCCAGTTCGCTGTAATCATACACCGACAAGGTGCGCGTTTGCTGCACCGACGGACTGAATCGGTCGGCCCGATAATCGGTTGTGACGAGGTTCGTTTTGCGGGGACGACTGTTGAAACCCCGTAATTCGCTGAGGTGAGTCGCTTCGGCATAATAGCCGTTGCTTTGTCCCCAAAAGAGCTGGGTGTTCAGATCACCGAGCCAGAAAAAGAGCTGATTGCCAAACGGGTAGTAGCGTTGTAGCCGTTTTTTTGTCAATGTTTCAACCTCGTCCGCGTCGAGGCCGCTTCGCTGAAGTTTGGCCGACTGCTGCCTGACGGTCTCGGGCGAACTTGACGCCAGCACCAAGCCATTTCGGTCGTAAATCGTACCGGCCGCCAGCGCCCGGGTCAGTCGTTCAATGCGGGGGTTATAGCTGTAAACGGGGTCGCCGTTGCGCGTTACTACCCGAGCCGGACGCACAACATACGCACTGCCCCGCCAGCCCACAATGGGTAGTAAATGCCCAATAAGCACAACGACACCGATCAGAAATCCGGAGATGCCCGCCATCAGGACCGTATCGTAATGGGTTGACAGGTATTCGCGCTGCGCCACTTCGCCTGGTCGATGGGCTACGCTAAAGGCGGCACCCATGGCTGTCAGGTTGATGATCAGTGAGATCTTGCCGTAACTTAAAAATGGTACACTGATGCCCGTAAGCGGCAGTAAGCCGATTGATCCGCCCGCTATAATCAGAAACTGGGTTCCGGTGGCAATGGCAATACCCGCGATCAGAAAAAAGCTAAACGGCTGCCCCGCCCGGCGGGCATGCAGAAACAGTCGATGCAGCAATATGCCAAATAACAGGAATACACAAACGACGCCCAGGCCACCCAATTCTTCACCCAGACTGGGCAGAATCATGTCGGTATGGGCGGCAGGGATGGCATTGGCAAACCCTTTGCCTAGTCCCTGCCCGGTCCAGCCGCCGGATGCCAGTGCCCAGTAGCCATGCGCCAGATGGTCACCCCCATATACGTCGTTGTTCCAGGGGTTCAGCCACATGGCTTTCCGGTCAGCCAGCCGGTCGCCCACAAAAGGTAACTGATCCCCAAAAGCAAACATGGCCAGTACGAGCAACAGCAAAACGGGGGCTTCGGCCAGCAGGGCCACCCAGCCCGTGCCGGTTTTCGACCGGGCATCGCCTTTCCAGAACATGTACCCGATTACTGCAATCAGGCAAAGCAGTGTAGCTAAGGCACCCGGCAGGAGCCACAGTGCCACACCATAGCCAATACCCGTAGCGAGGGTGAGCGGGAGGTTTCCGCGGGCAATGCTGTAGAAGAGCAGGAATGTAAAACACACCACCAGCGCCGGACCCATATCGCCCAGCAGCAGGTACAATAACATAAGTAAACCGGCTCCGGCCAATGCGCCGAAGCTAACGGTGAACCGCCACCGCAAGTCGGGCAACTGGCGCAACTGCTGTTCGTTGGCCGCAAAAAATCCCGCAAAAAAGAGCAGCAGCAGGTATTTGGTGATTTCGCTCGGTTGAAACGAAAAGCCCAATAGCGACAGATTCACGCGTACTCCGCTGCCTTCGGGGCCGGATCCGAAGATCAAGGTAAGGGTGGCTAATCCAGCCGCCAGTACCAGCCATGTCCAGCCGGATAACCGGACCGAAGAACGGTTTTGCCAGGTAAATAACCAGTCGTAGCGCCAGGTAGCGTAGAAACGACCTACGTTAAGCTGGGACAAAACCGTCATACCAACCAGTCCGAAAATGATGCCTTGTACCGTTTGCCCGGCGAAAAGAGTATCCTGCAATGGGTCTTGAATAGCTAGTAAAATGAGCACCGACAAGCCCGTGAGAAGCATCAGGATCGGTAGCAGAAAAGGGTCCGGGTGAAAGCGCCGAAGGGACCAGACGCCATTGACGGCCCAAAAAGCCAGGAAAAAACCGGCCACAATGCCCCAGAATAGCCAGGTAAACGAAGCCGGGGTTCGAACAGTGAACGCGTGGTCCGTTTTGAGTTGCCCGTACACGGTCGATCCGATCAGGCGAAGCTGGTGCGGCCGGGCGGTAAAGTCAACGGTCTGGTTGCTGGTCAGGTGAGCGGTGCCGCGCCGACTGCCAAACTCGAACCCCGGCTTCAACGGTACGACGCTATAACCCGCTCCCGACGTCAGCCCTGCGAAGGTAAACTGGCCGTCGGTATCCGTTCGGGCATAAACAAAACGGTCGGGCAGCGTATCGGGCTGGGCCGTTGCCGGATGCCGCTTTAGCTGAACCAATACTCCCGACATGGGTCGATCATCCCGACGGACTCGCCCTTCAAACGAAACCGAGCCACTCCCGACCTGAACAACGGCCGGATAGGTTTTGGGGTTGTTCAGTTCCCGGTTGTACAGCACCGAGTCGAAACCCATTTGCTGGCGCGACAATCGGAGTCGGCTCTGAAAGTCGGCACCGCCAATCCGGCTGCGCCACGAAACCGGAGCCAGGACCGAAAACTGACGCTTATTGATTGCCCCCAGGTTATCGAGCGTTCCGGTCCGGGCGAGTTTGGCGGGCAGTGAATCCGCCACCAGGTCAATGTCGCGGCTGTCGGTATAGTAATTCCCGTTCGTCAGCAGCCGTCGAATAGCGGATGATTTTATTCCTTTGTCAAGGGTAAGCGATTGCCCGGTAGTGTACGCTTGTTTTGCCTGATTGAGGGCGGGTACGAGGTTGGTATACAGCCGCGTAAACAGCAGCAATAACAGAATTGATGCACTCGGCAAATACAAACGGTCAAACGATTTCATTCAGTAACGGGAGGGTCTACAGTAGGTGAACGTAGGTCAGTGGCCGGTTGAGTCAGTGACGGCTGTTGAATCGGCTGGCGCAACCGTCGTCGGGGTTGTTGCGATCGTCTCCGAAGGGGGTGTGCTGACCACCGCGGAATCGGTTGCCGTCTCTTCATCAACCGGCTCATTAATAGGGGCCATTGTTGAATCGATAAACAGTTCGCCCGACTTTACCGAATCAGTGTTGGTCACCGTCGAATCAGGAAACGGTTGCGCAGGTGATTCCTTGTGGCGTATATTGTACATAAAGGCAAAGACCGCCAGAATGACTACGAAAACTACCGCCAGAATGACTGGCCAGTTTGTGGTTCTGGCGGGCACTTCGTCTATCGGTTCAGGCGGGTACGCGCTGACCGGCCCAGGGGCGGGTACGGGAGCAACCCGCGTTTGGGAACGGGGAACAACAGATGCCTGACGACTACCAGGGCGATTCGCCTGTAATAACTCTACGTTGGCCTGGCCCAGCAACAAGGCCAACTCCGTAACCTCATTCAACCGGTCGGCTGGATTTTTGACCAGCGCCCAGTCCAGCAGTGTTGTTAGGCTGGGGGGGAGGTATTGACCGGATGGTAAGGCTAGTGCCGGTGGTGGCGTGCGTAATACCTGGCTCATGAAGGTTGCGATCCCCGCCGTATCAGCCATCGAAAAGGGCACCCTGCCGGCCAGGCACTCATAAAGCACAACCCCCAGCGAGTAATAATCGGTGGCGACATCGACGCCTTTGGGGTTATCGAACTGCTCGGGCGAGGCATATTCGTAGGTCATCAGCGACTGCCCCGTCATGGTTTGCGACTGTTCCCGAATGCGGGCTACGCCGAAGTCGGTAATGAGAAAATGCAGTTCGCCACTGGGTAACGGCCGGTAGAGAATATTCTCGGGTTTAATGTCCCGGTGGATAATGCCCTGCGGATGAATAGCGTGGAAAGCTTCCGACATCTGCAACCCAAGCCGGATCGTTGTGGCTACTGTCAGAGAACCCTGCTCATCGATAAGCGTTCGAAGACTGCCGCCTTCCACCCATTCCATAACAATGAAAGGCAGGGGCATATCGAGTTGTACCTCGCGCACCCGCACCACGTTCGGGTGGCGGATGCCGGTCATAATCTCCGATTCGACCCGGAACCGCCGAAGGGTTTCCAGGTCTGTATGCAGGGTAAAGTGTTTAATGGCGACCAGATCTCCCGATTCCAGATGGCGTGCTTTCAGAACGCGGGCGTTGGACCGCCCCAGTTCACCGATAATTTCATAGCCCGGGAAATGGGTATTTATACTGACAGTTGGCATTGATACTTAGTTTAACGGCTCGGCTGACGTAGTCAGCGAGTCTGAATTCTGGGGGATGTCTGGCGACTCGTACCGCAGCACTTTGCACGTTACTTTCGTTCCCCGATCACTATCCGGAGCGGTCTGGATAGGTGATGAGTTTGGCTCCACGTTGTTGAAATAGACGGTTTCCGTTTTGTAGAGGCCGCCACCGTCCTTGATGTAATTGACCTGCACCACGACGTAAGTAAAGCGTAAACGGGTTGGATTGCTGAGTTGAAGCTGAAGCTGCTTGATCCCGCCAAACAGCCCAACCTTAAAATTGGTGGCCTTGGCTTTAACGCTCTTAACGGCAATCAGCGCTTCCTGCCGTAATTGCTCCAGTCGCTGCGCTTCTTCGGCTTGTTGCTGGGCCCGAATCGCTGCGGTATCGGGTACGGCGTTGGTTGCCAGCGTAGTCGCACTATCTACAGGCTGGTCTGTCAGAACCGAACTACCGGTTCCGGCTGTAGGTTTGGCTGTTGGCCTGGTTGTGATGTAATAAACACCCGCCAGAATAACCAGCACGAACGCGAGGAAACCGATAATCTTCGCCGGACTCATGCTTTTAGGCGAGCCAGAATCCACCGTTGACAGATCCCTGTGTTTCACTGGTTCTGTCGGTTGCTGATGCGCTACTGTGCGAGACGCCAACGGGGGAACAGAAGTTGGTATCGAAGAGTCAGTCCGGCCAGTCCGACCGGCCTGTAAATAAGTAAGTTCGGCTTGTTTAAGCAGCCAAGTCAGTTCGTCGGGATCGCTTAATCGCTCGGCGGCTTTCTTCTGTAACAGACCTTCCAGCAGGGGGGTAAACGGCCCCAGCGACTGCCCATTGGCGGCAACCGTTAAAACGGGGGGAGCGTCGGATAGTACCTTGTTCATGAAAGTAACAATGCCCGAATGGTCACCCAGCGCGAAGGGTACCTTGCCGGTCAGGCATTCGTAGAGCACAATCCCCAATGAATAATAATCGGTAGCGACCCCCACGTTTTTAGGATCGTTGAACTGCTCGGGAGAAGCATATTCGTAGGTCATCAGCGACTGCCCCGTCAGGGTTGTTGACTGTTCATGCAGCCGGGCCACGCCAAAGTCGGTGAGCAGAAAATGCAGTTCGCCACTCGGTAACGGGCGGTAAAGAATATTGTCCGGTTTTACATCGCGGTGAACGATACCCTGCGCGTGGATAGCCCGAAAGGCCCCCGCCATTTGCAGACCCAGCCGGATGGTGGTTGGCACATCCAGATGCCCCTGCGCTTTGAGCAAGTCGCACACGCTGCCTCCCTCAATCAATTCCATCACGATATAAGGCAGCTCGGCTTCCAGCTGCACCTCCCGAACCTTAACGATGCTGGGGTGGGCAATGCTGGTCATGATGACCGATTCGCGCTGAAACCGGCGAAGTGTTTCCGCGTCGGTGTTCAGCGCGAAATGTTTAATCGCAACAAGATCACCTGAGTCCAGATGGCGGGCCTTCAGAATACGGGCGTTGCTACGGCCCAGTTCACTCAGGATTTCGTATCCGGGAAACTGGGTGTTAAATCGAACGGTAGCCATCAGGGATGAGTTGGTTTAGGGGCAACGGTTTGTTTGGGCGTAACAGGCTGCTTTTGTACAGAAATAGAAATCACGGTATTCAGGCAGGTATCTTGCCGAACGGTTGCCCGAACGGGAAAATCGACTTGTCTGAAGTAGACGTTGCTGAGTTGAAGTGTTGCCTCTCCGGTGGTTTCAATACCTGTTTTGAACCCGCGAATAACCACATTTTCCAGCGTAACAGCACCCCGTCGGTCAACACGTATGGCGAGCTGCGCGCGGGTTGAATCAAGCGGTACAATAACGGTCTGGGGGCTGCTGCCAACAATAGCCAGTAACGAATCCGTTAGTATCAACGGTTCATGGATACGAATCGTATCGTCGGACAGCATAAGCCGATGGTCGGGACGTCGGTTTGCCATGTTGATCAGCGAATCCATTCGGGAGCGGCTCGTCGACAGGAGAAAGGTTGTATCGTCCGGTGCAGATCCATTTGCACGCAGGCTATCGCTTGTCGCGGGGGTGTTGCCCGATGGCCAGGACTGGTACCAGACAATACCTGCCACCAGCGCGGCCAGTAAAGCGAACGACAACACCCAGCGGCCCGCCGATGAACGGTTGGCTGGCGCAGCTGCCGGGTGGGGTTGCTCCGATGGTGGAATCGCCGATGCGGCCGTGCTGTGGGTACGGCTGGGGGAGGAGGTAACCAGCGGTTCAGTACCCGATGGGTTGTTTACCTGCTTCGTGTTTCGAGCCAGCACAACCGTAATGTTATCATTACCTCCCTGGTGGTTCGCCAGCCGGATCAGTTCGGAAAGTTGATCGTCCAGCGAAATGTCCCGGTTCAGGATCGCCTTAATCTGCCCCTGCGTGATCATATCGGTTAGTCCGTCACTGCACAACAGCAGTTGATCGCCCGGCAGAAAGTCGGTTTCATCCGATTCCAGAAAATCGGGATCGTCGACCCGGTGCGTGGTGGAACCCACTTCGCGCAGGATTTCGTTTCGGCGGGGGTGGTTCATGGCTTCCGCTTCAGTCAGTTCGTTGGCGTCTTCCCGAACGCCCACCATCGAATGATCGCGGGTAAGCTTGATCAGATTTCCCTGCCGGTAGCGGTACAGTCGGGTATCCCCCACGTGAACAAAATAGAGTTTTCTACTTTGGCTATCGGCCAGCGCGGCCGTCAGTACGCAGCACATCTGGCCTATCTGACGATCGTTCTGCCGCTCGTCGTTGATCCGGTTGTTGGCAAAAACGACGGCCTCGCGGAGCATGGACAGCGGATCGCCGTTCGGCGTAGCCATGTATCGCTCAATCGACTCTTTGGCAATGGCAGCTGCCCGATCACCACCGGCGTACCCGCCCACGCCATCAATCACGACCAGCAGGGCGCTGGCTTCCGACCAAAGCGTGGTGCAGATAAAGGTATCCTGATTATCCTTGCGCCGTTGGCCCACATCGGTCTTCCCGGCAATCAGCAAGTCATTCATATACGGTAAGTCAGAATTAGTAGTTGTGGCATGTTGTCGGTTGTGCCGATAAAGACAAACAACCGACAACATGCCACAAACAGAATTAGCGGGGTAAGTCCTGAAAATGCCTGATGACTAATAAGCAGACACCGAGGAAAAGCAGCAAAACAAGCAGGCCGTCGATCATGGGTTATGCGTTGCTTTGAAAGGTAAGGGTGACCATGCTGTTGAGCAGAATCTGCGCTTTGTCGGGCAACTCAAACCAGTTTGGACTCGCTGGTTCACTGCGCGGAATAAGCCGCTCGTTGACACGGGTTTCGTTGCGGCTGAAGGAGGCTATCTGAAACGAACTGGTCGCGTCGTTGTATCGAATTCGAGCGTGCGGATTGGACACGTAAGCTGATTCCAGCAGCAGGTAGTTCGGAAAATGCTGGTTGTCCGTATCCTTTCGGGCGATTACAATTTCCCGGTCGCGCATCGGGTACGTGTCTTCCTTGTTCAACTCCGAAATATAGTAGCTGATGTGGGCCAGTCCGGCGTCGAGACTACGGGGCAGCGCTGAGGGCACTAATTTAGTCGCACCGGCTACGGCTGTATTACCGGCCGAGCCGGACGAAGGTAACGATGCATCGAAGTTGAATTTTACAATAAACGCACCCGGCTCACGAAAATCAATGTGATGAAACGAATTCAGATCGACATCTACTTTCTCGTAGCGGTTCGTTTGTTTCACGCGACGCGTAACGTTCAGTTTTTCGGCTGGCGCATTGGCCTGTCCGTTGCCGGGTAAAATGCCGGTCAATGCCCCAATTACTTTTACGTCGGTTGGGCTGATCTCCTCATTGCCAAACTCACGGCCCGCGCCAAACTTGAAAAACCAGCTCGATGCAACCGGCGATACCCGTCCGTAGGCGCTCTTGTTCGATTCGATCACGGCCTTGAATGACTGAACCGCTTCGTTGACGATCACCGGGAATGCATTCTGGCGATCTTCGTACGTGTCAGGGTGCAGAATGATCAGAAAGTGAGCGTTGAACAACAGGCTCGTGCCGACAGATTCGCGCTGGATGGAGTCTTCGAAACTGGCGATGAGCTCGTCGAGGATACGTTTGTTGGTAACGGCAGGGGCTGTTTTGTTGTCGGACTGGCTGGGTGGGATAATAAGGTTACTGAGCTTACCGAGCCAGCCACCGGGCTGATTGGCCATGTATGGACTGTTTAGAGGGGATTTTCACTCCTATAAACGTTAACTACATCGGCTTTCGTTGGTTCGATCTACGGTATTTTTTCGTTTCTGCCCTAACTCAATTCATTATTGGATTAATAGTCTATTTACTTGAACGAAGGCTTCTTCACTAATTTCACGGGTCATGCGGTTGGCGCTCCGATCCTCACGGACTTTACTTTATTGGCATAACTGCAGGGGGTACGTTACATTGACGGGTAGCTTATAGTGCCGAAACACTCATTTTTACTATATTTCCAAACGTTTGAATGATTCCTAAAAAAGATAAAGATGAAAGCCAGTTTGATTTTTGTCGCATTTCTGTTGACTATCAACGCCAGCTTTTCGCAGGTTAATCGTCCTGTGCTTGATTTAAATAAAGATCCTGTTTTTATTGACGTAGTCACTCATAGAATTCACTACCCCGTTCAACCGGCTCGCAGGGCTATTTATGGCCGATATTACGCCGGGTTTACGATTGACCAGGCCGGGCACATTCGGGATATTGCCGTGTTATACCCGAAAATGAGCAGACAGACCAGTAAGCTATACGGCTTTGAAGGAGAAATTGTAGCTGGCCTGAAGCACATGCCTCCGCTCAACCCTAATCTGGTGGGTAACTATTTATTGCCCATTGCCTTCTGCTTTACCCACTATTCAGAAGGGCCTGCCCCGATCGTACCTACGAATGTTTTGCCATTTGGTTATGAAGTGGGGGACCGAGTTCTGCTTAACGAAGCCAAGATTTTTGCCAGTAGTCCCAGTTCGTTACGTAGTCTGAATGGCTTTCCTCCGAGCAGGCAAATAGGGCAATAAGGCTAACGGGAACGCATCAACGTTACACCCTCACATAGATTCTCCGGCGGTCGAGGAGCCAGCCGACACCCCAGCAAATCATCATGAACGAAAGCGCAAACAGGAGTGAACCCACCGGCCCCGGAACCAGTTTTTGGTACACATTATCATTGATAGCCGAGAACAGATTTTTACCAGAAGCCGCCGGGATCATGTAGAGCGCGATGACCAGCAGCTCGGAAAGCAGGTAAATGAACAGGGGATTTTTGCCGGGAATAACAAAGAATCTTGTCCAGTTGGCGGGGTTCCATTGCCTGATTTCGATGACGTAGATCAGCGTTGCCATAATGGCCAGATCGAGGCCCGTGGTGAGCAGCACAAACGAACTGCTCCACAGCTTTTTGTTGATGGGGAAAACCATATTCCAGCAAAGGGCCGCAACGATCAGCGCACTGCCAACCAGCAGCAGTTTCGCTACGCTCTCGTAATTTTTGCCTTTGTGCTGCACAAACTGACCCGCGTAGTAGCCAATCACCACATTCACAATGGCGGGCAATGTGCTCAATAAACCTTCCGGATCAAAAGCCACTCCCTCGCCATGATACAGGTGCGCATTGCCAAACAGAAACCGGTCAAGCTGTGTCCCGGCATTACCCGCTAAACTATACGGATCGGCGGGGTCACCCCAACCGAGCAGAATAAGCCAGTAACCGACCAGAAACGTAAGGCTGATCAGGATAACTGTTCTGAATGATAGAAAGTAAACCAGCAGCGACGCCATGCCGTAGCAAAGAGCGATCCGTTGCAGAACGCCCCAAATACGCGTTTCACTGATGGGAAAGCTGGTTATAGTACCCGATTCACTGAGCCGGAAAAAAGGGAACCAGTACATCAGGTAGCCAAGCAGAAAAATAAGTGCCGTTCGTTTGCCAATTTTGGTCAGTACGGCTGATGTGCCCACCGAACTGTGCTTTTTCATGGCAAAGCTCATGGCATTGCCCACTGCGAAGAGAAAAGACGGAAAGACCAGATCGGTGGGCGTGAAGCCATGCCAGTGGGCGTGTAGCAACGGGGCAAAGGGCGTGGCACCACTCCCCGGCGTGTTCACGACAATCATGAAGCATATTGTCAGGCCCCGGAATACATCCAGAGACAAAAAGCGCGTATTGGTATCGGTCATTAGGTCGTCTGGCTGATGAATGGGCTAGTTAAAATAGCGTAGCTTATTTTGTATCACGCTGCCGAAGCATCTTTGGATGAGGCTGTGTATCCAGCTACCAAAGATGCTTTGTGGCACTGGCCACCCGGCTTCGGCAGCGTGACAGCAGTTTATGAGCAAATAAGCAAGCTTACTTACCAATCGTAACCGTCTGACCAGCTCGGCCAGTAGCATTGAATACTTTGAATTTAACGGGGCCGCTGCTAGCAACCGGACTCGAATAGACCGGGCTTTGGGCGGTTGGTTCCGTACCGTCCGTCGTATACCGGATCGTTAACCCTGGGAACTGAACATTGGCGGCCACTTTTCCATTAATGACCTTTGCCCCCACCGGAGGAATGCGGTAATCGTATCCGCCCGCGTAAACGTCCAGGCGGGGAAGCTCCCGCTTGCCAATTGTGTTGATAAATTCAGACCAGGCCTGGTTGTAGAGCTGCTCGCTTTTTGCTTCGTTTTTCTCCGTTGCCCAGGTGGGGTCTTTGGCCCAGGCCCGTTCCGCTACCGCCAGCAATTTCGGGAACATTTTGTACTCGAACTGTTGCGGGTTTCGGTTCGTTTCCGACCAGAGGGGGGCTTCGATGCCCACAATATTGGCTTTTCCCTTGGCGGTCAGAACTTCCCGACTCTTGATAAGCGACGGGCTGATGCGGTTGCCGGTATTATCGTCCTTCAGGTTTCGGAGGTAATCGTACGGAATGAAATAAAAGGGTTTGTCGATGTCCACATAGCCACCCCAATACTGGCCGGGCTCTTCCGATAGTTGGTTGTACGCCAGGTCCAGATACATGTGCGTAACGCCGGTCAGAATTACCTTGTATCCGGCATTGGCCATGCGGTAGGCAAGGTCTTCGGCACCCGATCCGGGACTATTTTTCCAGACATTTACCCGGAAGTTTTCGCCCGCAAAGGCTTCGTTCGGAACCCACGTTACCCGGCCGTTCTGCTTTATTTTCTTCAGGCCAATCTCTTCCCAGCCCGAGAGGAACAAATTACGGGTTTTGAGCAACTTGTTGACTTTGCCGAAGTAGTAATACCAGACGTCGTCTGTGTTCTTAACCGCCGGATTGCTGGCGATCAGTTTCTGCACGGAAGGCGACTTTTCCCAAACACCACCCGGAACTTCGTCGCCACCAAAATGAATCGTCTGCAAAGGCGCGTCTGCTTCTTTATACATGTCACGCAAATCATCGACCACCCGCTCCATGAACGTGTAAGCCGACGGAAGCGACACATCGATTACGTTATCGTCCCAACCCTGTACCGACCGATAAACCGATTTGTCGGCCGCATCCTGGAGCAGATACCGCTCTGCTTCGGCCTTGTTACCGGCTTTCATGAACCGCTGATAGCGGGCGTTCATGGCTTTTATCGCGGCCCGTGCGTGCCCCGGCGATTCGATTTCGGGAATCACGGTGATATGACGGTCACGGGCGTACTTGAGTATCTCAATAAAATCAGCTTTGCTGTAGAAGCCCGTACCCGAAGGGTTCGATAAGTCGGAACCGGAGCCGTAGGAAGGAATAAGACTCTTGGTTGGATCCGTGGTATGGGCTCGTTTAGCACCAACGTCCGTCAGTTCGGGTAACGAAGGCATCTCCACGCGCCAGCCTTCGTCTTCGCTGAAGTGAAAATGAAAGGTGTTGAGCTTGTACAACGCCATGGCATCCAGCACTTTAATTACCTCTGATTTTGGCTGAAAATTCCGGGCCATGTCCATCATGAATGCTCGGTAAGGGAAGCGGGGTGCGTCGTTTACGTCTAGTCCTGGCAAACTCACCGATCCGCTTTTACCCGATAGGGCGGCTGCCGGAAGCATGGTTTGCAACGATTGAATCCCGTAGAAAATACCGGCGCCCGACGCGGCCGACAGGACTACACCATCCGAACCAACGTGCAAGGAATAGCCCTCCGGGGCGAGCGATGGGTTTTTACGAAGCGTGATTGTTTTACCGTTTCCCTGCGCCTGAACGGCGGGTTTTTTGCCAGTGACCATTTTCAGGCTGTTGGCTAAATAATCCGCTTCCCGATCAAAGGCTTTGTCGGTCACAATGACCACCTGATTATCCAGCACAAAGGGTGCTCCTTTTTCCTGATACGAAACCGGGGTTGGGAATAGTTTGGGAAGCTTATCATCGGGAATAGCCTTAATTCTCGCGTTCTGGTCGAAAATCTTTTCGGCTAGCATCCGGTCCGCTTTCTCGTAGATCGTGCCCGTCTTTATGGTTACCTCAACGGGGTATGCCTGCTCCGGGTTTTTGTCCAGCACCAGGTAAAACCCACCGGGAAAGTCGGTCTTGTTGCGAATCTTCCCAGCTAGCACTTGTATGCTGGCTGATTTGCCGGGTTCCAGCCTGGTAAACTTTGGTCCTGGGCTGATATAGTGCAAATCGCCGTTGAAAAGTTTCACCTGGGCAACCGAAGCATCGAAACTACTGGGGTTTCCGCCATTGAAGAACAGCTTCCAGCCGGTAGCGGGCAGAGCTTCATTGCCCGTATTGGTCAGCGTCAGTACGGAGCGGGAACGGCCCTGATTCTGGTAATTATTGTCGGTTAGTTCGAAGGTAATGGCCAGCGGCTTCGACGTATTGACTGACGCCGGGGACTCACTGGTTTTTCTTAGTGAGCAATGAGCAAAGAAGGGTAAACAAAACAGAAGTAGTAGAAAAAAATACGTTCGCATTATAGCAACAGGAAAGTGGTTTTATGGTTTGTCATTTGTGGTTTACGACGGTCCGTCGCACGGTTGATTGACCGCCATAAACCACAAAAAATTACAAAAGTCCTTTTTTCATTTCTTTCACGGCATGGTCGGCGGCTCGCGCGGTGAGGGCCATGAACGTGAGCGATGGGTTTTGGGTGGACGTAGACGTCATGCAGGCACCGTCCGATACAAATACGTTTTTACAGTGGTGAAGTTGGTTCCACTTGTTCAGCATGGATGTTTTGGGGTCTTTTCCCATGCGAACACCGCCCATTTCGTGAATGTCGAGGCCCGGCGCTTTGTCGGGCTTATCATGCGTCTGGATGTTGGTGAAGCCCGAAACCGTCAGCATCTCCGTCATTTGCTCATGGAAGTCGGCGATCATCTTCTCATCATTATCGTCGTAGCCCACCGAGATTTTCAGTTGCGGAACGCCCCAGGCGTCGGTCAGCGTCGAGTCGAGCGCGACGAAGTTGCTTTCTTTGGGAATCGTCTCGCCCATCATGTGCGAACTCACGCGCCAGTTTCCGTATTTAGGCTGCATCAGGCTGGCTTTCAGAGATTCGCCCATGGCCGAGGTGTCGACGCTGGTAGCACGGCTGGAACCGAAACCGGCGGCATAGCCGCGCAGGAAGTCCGTCTCCTGCTTCTGCACGTTGCGGAAACGGGGAATATAACTGCCATTGGGACGAATGCCTTCGGTTGTTGTATCCTGAAATCCTTCGTGCTCAGCCGAGATGGTGGTGCGGAAATTATGGAATGCCACGTATTTGCCCAGTAGGCCGTTATCATTTCCCAGTCCGTTCGGAAAGCGGTTCGATTTGGAGTTTAGCAGAACGAGGTTGGTATTCAGGCAGGCCGCGTTCAGAAAAATGATCTTGGCGTAATACTCGGTCATCTCCTTCGTATGCGCATCGACCACGCGAACGCCCGACGCCTTGCCCAGCTTCTCGTCGTAAATAATTGAATGCACAACCGAATCGGGGCGTAGGGTCATTTTGCCGGTCTTGGCGGCCCAGGGCAGGGTGGATGAGTTGCTGCTGAAATAACCGCCGTATGGGCAACCGCGCTGGCATAAGGACCGATTCTGGCACTGAGCACGACCTTGCTGATAGTGAATGGGCTGCGGTTTGGTCAGGTGGGCACAGCGACCAATAATAACCGGCCGAGTGTCGTTGTATCGTTTCGCCATCTGATCCGAAAAATGCTTTTCTACGCAGGATTGTTCGTGCGGAGGCAGAAATTCGCCGTCGGGCAAAGCCGCCAGACCATCTTTGTTGCCGGATATACCCGCAAACTTCTCCACATAGCTATACCAGGGAGCAATGTCGGCGTAACGTATTGGCCAGTCTACCGCAAACCCGTCGCGGGCGGGACCATCGAAATCATACTCCGACCACCGTTGCGTGCCCCGTGCCCACATCAACGATTTACCCCCAACGTGGTAGCCTCGAATCCAGTCGAATGGTTTTTCCTGTACATAGGGGTGCTCGGCGTCTTTAACGAAAAAGTGCGTGGCGTCTTCCCGGTTGGCGTAGCACCGGCTGGCCACCGGATTGGCGTCCCGGTATTCTTTCGAAAGCTGACCAAGGTGCGCGAACTCCCAGGGTTGCATCATGGTCGTGGGGTAATCGGTGATGTGCTTGACATCCCGGCCACGCTCCAGAACAAGAGTACGTAATCCTTTGCCGGTCAGTTCTTTGGCTGCCCAGCCACCACTAATGCCCGACCCAACCACAATGGCGTCGAAGGTGCGGTCTTTAATTGAATCTATGGTTAAAAAAGACATGCAATAACGGGAATAAGAGTACGTAAGAAACGGATGAGTCGATCACTTGCCGCCGTTTACGGCCAGCTTGGAAACGGGAACGCAGCCATGATAAAAACCGGGTGCCATGTTGAATTTCTCCACATTGACCAGATAATACTCGGAGTTCATATACCCCTGAATGGTCAGTCGCTTGACCAGATCGACGAAGGCCTTGCCGGTAGGATCTGTGGAGGTACTTAACCTGGTCAGTACTTCCATGCGCTGGGTGGTGTCGCCGTCTGAAAATGATTTGTTGTACGTCTGTTGCGCCGTTGTGTCGGTCAGGGTCAGCCCCTGCTGAAGCGTTTTTTGAGCGGCCTCATCGTAGCAGTCGTTGATCATTCGCATAACGAACTTGTGCACCTCAAGCGATCTGGCACCGGGGGTGGTTGTTTCCGGGATAAAGGTGTCCACGATATTGGCCAGGAGCGCTTCGTTATCAACGGATAGGGTAGACGTAAACCCCGGCGAATCGGGTGTCCAGCCAGCAGCCCAGGCCGGTAACCTGACCAGACCACCAGCAGCCATGGCCAAGTTCTTTAAAACCGAACGTCTTTGCATAAATAGAATGAGTCGTTAGTTGAGGATTCAGGAGAAAGAGTGCCTTACTGAAAGAGAATAATTGTCCGGAATAGTTTACGTAACGAACAATCAACTATACTGTAATATACAAAGTGGGTTAGTAAATATTTTTACTAATTAAGCTCTGATAAACAAAAGCCGAACTTCGAAAAGAAGTCCGGCGTGAAGACGATGTTTGTTGAGGTGTACGGATCAACTAGCTGGGCCAGTTCGAATAATTACTTACTTAATTATCCTTCCTTGTAATGCCTGACATCCAGCAACGTAACCGTCTCATACCAGTACGTTTTCAGATTACTCAAATACGTTTTCCAGTCAGCGTAGCTAAACGGTTTGAGAGTAAATGACGAGGCTCCAAATGAGTAAGCCCGTTCAACTAAGCCCGGCGTTTTGTTCGCCGATAGCATAACTACGGGTAATATACGTCCCTTTGGATGGGCCCTTAATAAAGCCAGGAAGTCCAGGCCATCGACTTTATCCTGTAGGTCAATATCCAGCAGGACTATCTTTGGACCTCGTCCTTCCAGTTCTTCAATGTACGTTTTAGCATCTTCAAAATTACTCACATGGATGAAAGAAGCTTCCGGAAAGCTGCCTTGAGAAGCTCTTTGTAAAACTTCGGCAATCAGTGGGTCGTCGTCTACTAGTAAAATCGGAAATTGCTGCGGCATGAAATTTTTTAGGCAGTTCTACTGCTATACTTACGGTGTTTTACCTGCTTAGATTCAAACAAAAAGAAAAGGATTAATTAAACGGCTATTAAATTAAGCTAAATATAGACACTTGAGTTCTAAAAGAGTCGCTGTGGATTCAAATCATGGTACGAAGAGCGAAAAGCCCTGTAGGAACAAAAGGTATATAAAGTCGAATTCAGGCTAATGACACCCGATTAATTAGAAACATGTAAACAATACTTTCTGTCGATTATACCCTTTACCACCGGTTTTTTTTGGGTAAAATTTACATGGCAAAGATAACATCTGTTGCGTAAATACCATCGTTAATTTACGAATTTACCACCTGGGTAGACCTTGATTTTCTTGGCGTATGTAGTCAACACCCTACCGAATTGTAATTATAGTTTTTCAATTTAAAAATAAGTATTAATACTCAATGGCGTTTAGCTGTTATTTTGGTAAATACCTATTGAAAAATGTAGACGTCGAGCTGATTTGCGTTGTAAGCCCATGTCTCTTCGACCGGGGCCAGAGTCCCGTTCTTTCGATGATCGAGTGGTAGGGTAAACGGCTTGCCGATGAGTCAGGGCAGGAATAGAGGGAAGTCGATTACAATTTACGGTTCCTGACGTGAACAAGTAGGCCTAATTTCGTGTAAGGGAAAGAATAACCGTTTGACTACTATGAGCGAAACCAACATCAAAAATAATACGCATCAGCATCGCTTCGAGTTGGAAACCGATGGAAAACTTTCCATCGTAGAATACCAGCAGATTGATGAGCAAACCCTCGCCCTGACGCACACCGAGGTTGATCCCAGTATGGAAGGGCATGGTGTCGGGTCAAAACTAGTGGAAGGGGTATTCCGGTATGTTGAGCAGCATAACCAGAAAATTGTGCCGCTCTGTCCGTTTATCAGTGTTTATCTGAAACGCCATCCAGACTGGAACCGGGTAGTGTCAACGAATTAGATGATCAACGATTTTTGACTACGCACATGCCCCGCCCTTTACTTTTATTGACGCTGATTTGTTGGGCCAATGCCAGCGTCTTTGCCCAGTTAACCGACTATCGAATATTTTTTGGTATCACAACCCGGCAACCCCACCAGGTAGTGCTGCGGCAATGGCGGCAGGAAGGCCAGACCCGCCACCTGACCCTGAATCCGCAAACCCTCGAAACGGCAGTCGTCAATCTGCCTGCCAGTCAGATAAAACCTCTGCCCTGGCCCAGTATGCTGCAATCAGTCAGCCAGACACCCTATCGTCGGGCGCTGCGCATGGAGCAGCAACGGGATGCCAATTTACAGGATGCTGGTATTGAACGGACGGACACCACCGAACGGGGTTTCAGCCTGACAATCGATTTGTGTCCATCGACCAAGCCCCTGACGCGGTCGGTATTTGAGCAACTCATCGGTGCGTTTGAGCCGGAAGAGAAACCTATTCCCATCACGATCACCATTACGGGGCTCTGGATGGAAAACCATGCGCAGGATTTGGCTTATCTGAAAAGTCTGGTTAACCGGGGCGATTTGGCCATTACGTGGGTAAACCATTCATTTCATCACCGCTATAATCCACAGTTGCCGCTGCCGATCAACTTTATGCTCGAATCCACGACCAATGTCAACGATGAGGTTTTACTGAACGAGCAGGCCATGTTGAAAAATGGGTTGAAACCCTCCATCTTCTTTCGGTTTCCCGGTCTGGTTTCTGATAAAGGCGTCTTCGATCGGATTTTGGCATTCGGCCTGTTACCCATCGGCAGTGATGCCTGGTTAGCGAAAAATCAACAACCCAAACAGGGAAGTCTGGTGCTTATCCACGCAAACGGAAACGAACCGGTAGGCATTGCCGATTTCATTACGCTGATCCGAAAAAAGTCGTCGTTTATCCGTAACAAAACGTGGCTACTCTACGACCTTCCCGAAAGTGTCGCCAGCGAAAAATGATGATCAACGTAATCATTCATTTTTACAATCGCTTTTCCATTTCCTCAATCTTCTGCCGTAGCTGCCTGACTTCGCCAATCAGGGTCTGCATGTCGTTATCGGTTTGTTCCTGATCGTCTTCAACGAAAAAATTGGCGACGTAACTGGTAAACGTACCAAAAAGACCTACCCCGGCAACCATAAGAACCGCGGCAATCAGGCGGCCTACATTTGTAACGGGAAACCGATCGCCGTACCCAACGGTTGTGATGGTTACGAAGGCCCACCAAAGGGCATCCGACGGCGTCTTGATATTGGCATCCGGCACCCGCTCGACGTAGAGAATGGCTATCGCGCCAAAAATCATCAGCAGAATAGAGCTTAATAAAACGACGGCCAGCGTACCATTGGCTCTGTCGCGGAACAGATAGTGCAGAAAGGCTCGGATAGATCGGAAGGAACGTACCATCCGCAGGATTCGAACGACCCGTACCAACTGGCCCAGCCTGAACCAGTCGAAAGCCGGAATGCTAGCCAGTAGGTCAATCCAGCCCCATTGCAGAAACGTCCACTTGTCGTCGGCCTGGTAAAGTCTTAAGAAGAAATCATACAGGAAATAAAAGCAGATACCCGTGTCGATCTGGTCGAGTAACTGCCTGGTCTGCTCGTGCATGGGAACCAACTCCCGAATCAGCAGAGCAACAACAACATACACCGATAACACCAGCATGATCAGCTGATGTAGCGTTGGCTTTGGCGTACCGTTCGGCTTCATTTCTTGTCCAACGGACGAGGTTTAGGTGGGTGAATCGGCGAAATACGATCTCCTTTTCTCACCCATCGCCAGATGTCGGTGGGCAGCGCCGGGTAGATCGATACGCCGATACTGTAATAACTTCCGTTGAAATTCTGGTCAATATCGGTCTGAAAAATGGAAACACGGTAACCTACCTGGGCCGAAAGGCCAACCCAACGTGTTGCTTTCCACTGCGCATATGCGCCGATCTGGAGGGGGGCAAAGAAGCTCCGGCGCGTTCGGTCGATTGGATTATCCTGGGCCAGGTCGCGTGGCAGGGCATAGGCAACGCCCCCGCCAATATCGACGGGTATGCTGATCATCCAACGCCGGTTGTTGGTCATGTTCCACCAGTACTGAATGTTCATAAACCATAAATCAGTACGGGTATAGTAATTGAGATTGATTCGCCGGGCAGCGTTCCGTTGCCAGTCAATCAGGCGCAGGTAGGTGGCATACCCAATCCAGTAATAGCCCAGCGTTAGTTGGTGACGTTTGACGCCATAGGTAATACCCGCGTTGATACCCCAGACGTTTACATGCTGGCGTTCAAGAAAAGAATCCCGGAAGTCGAGGTTAAAGGCGGGGCGAATTGTTGAACGAACCGAATGAGCCGTGTCTTTCGGAGCCAGTGAATCGGGCTGAACAGTCAGAAGGGAGTACGCAAGCAGGCAAACAGCAATCATAATGAACTACTAACCCAAAACCCACCCAAGAGGTTAGACGGAGCTACACCGTGTCGTATATTCCGGCTTATGCCACTGGTATAAGGTACTCCTCTTTAGCTTGCTGCCCGCAGTAAGTAACCCACGCCCATAGCCGTATGAATCAGTTTATGGTCGAAGTCACGGTCAATTTTCTTCCGTAAAAAGTTGATGTACACCTCAACTTTGTTTGTGCTACTGATGGGCGTATTGTCCCAAACTTTTTCAAGAATCTGTGCTTTCGTAACAACCCGCCCCGCGTTCTTAATCAGAAATTCGAGTAATTGAAACTCACGGGCTGTCAGCTTGATTCGCTGGTTGGCGCGGTAGGCTACTTTCTCGGCAACGTTCAGTTCAAGGTTATCGATGCTCAGGATAGAAGGGGCATTGAAGCCCCCCGTCCGTCGGCGGTGAAGTGCATAAATGCGGGCCAGTAATTCGTCGGAGTCGCATGGCCTTCCCATATAGTCATCCGCCCCGGCATAAAGTCCTTTGGCTTTATCGGCTGAATCGTTCGAATCGGAGAGGAGCAGAACGGGAGTTGAATCATTTTCCTGCCTGAGCCGCCGGATAACGTCCAGCCCATCCATGCGGGGTAGCTGTGCATCGAGAACAATCAGGTCAAAACGGGCATGAAGACCCATGGCAAGTCCGGTATAGCCATCCGATGCTATTTCGAGGGTATACTGGCGTTCGGCCAGGGTACGATACAAAAACTCAAGGTAACTGGCGTCACTCTGGATAAGGAGAATTTTCATGTTCTCGTATGCAGTTAATTGGAAGTCAGCCGCAAAGGTGTTGCCCTGACTTTAAAGACAGTTTAAAGCTTAATTAAAACTTCTTTAAAATTTCAAACGTATAAGTATTCATCCGGTTGTTATAGTAGTCTTAACAGCTAAAAAAAACCTTTGTACTGGATAAAATTCGAGGTAAAAAGACCAAAACGGCCGAAAGTTGAGTACAGTTACCGGCGGATCATTCCTTAAGGGAAATACTTATTTTTTAAGAACTTATTAATAATGGTTTAACCACGCCTTAACAATCCGGGCTGTACTTGCCGCTCAAATCAGCCGGGTTTATTTCCGTCACTTTTTATTATGAATCGGTTTAGCTCATTAAAACAATTTGCTCTTTTGCTGCTTCTGGGGTGGCTGGGGGGCGCATCATCCCTACTCGCTCAACGGCCCACTGCCGCGCCTGATACACTCCGGCAAAGTCTCCCTCAACTTGAACAGTTGTTTCTGGATCGTAACTTTCAACTGCTCGCCCAGCGGTACCAGATCGACGTGGCCAGTGCAGCCATTACGCAGTCTGGTCTGCGTCCTAACCCGAATTTGTGGTTTCAGGGGAATTTGTATAATCCCAATACGCATAAGTTTCTGCAATACGCGCCCCCTTCGGCAACCGACCGCCAGTCCGGGCAGTACAACAGCGGTTATTATGCGGTGCAGTTACAGCAGGTCATTTTGCTGGCGGGCAAACGGAGTAAGCTGGTGGCCCTGGCGGAAAGCAACCGGTCATTGGCGCAGCTAGCGTTTCGTGACCTGATGCGTACGCTGCATTATCAGCTCTACACGACCTACGCCAACCTGTACTATGATTTACAAACCATCCGGCTATTCAATGACGAAATAGTGCGGCAACAACGGCTTCTGGAATCGTACCGTATTGCGCTCCGGACGGGGGGGGTGGCTCCCTACGAGGTAACCCGGCTGGAAGCCGCTACCCGGGATCTGCAATCGAACATTGCTAATTACCAGACCCAGATTGCCGACGAGCAAGCTACGTTACGGGTACTGATCCGGCAACCATCCGGCACGTTTATTCTACCGACCGAATTGCCTGCTTTGCGGAATACACCGCCCCTGCTGGCAACGGCGCTCGACTCGGCCCAGGCTAACCGGCCAGACATCGGCCTATCGCAGGAGCAGATCAATAACGCCCAGCGCAGCCTGTCCCTCGAAAAGTCCCGCCGGACTCCCGACCTGACGACCGGATTGTACTTCGAGAAGTACAGCAACGCGTACGATAATTTCACCGGGTTTCAATTGGCGATGGATTTACCCGTTCGGAACCGCAACCAGGGAGCCATTCGCTCGGCCGAAGCGACACTGAAAAGCGTAACCAGCGGACTGGAGAATCAGCAGGTGGTGGTGCAGAGCGATGTGCTAAACGCTTACGATAAACTGAATACCTTCTACGATCAGCTCAATACCCGGCCCGAGGGGTACCTGGAGCGCATCCAGAACATTTCGGTGGAGGCTACCAAAGCGTATAACGCCCGGGCAATCGGTTTGCTGGATTATCTGGATAAAATCCGGACGTACCAGCAAGCCCAATTGAACAACATCAATCTGCTGAATAACCTGTACAATACCCAGCAGTTGTTAAATTACACGACCAACACCCGCTTCTTTTAAGTTATGAGAAAGACGTTGATCCCCCTGCTGATTGGCCTGGGGCTGGCTTCCTGCGGCCACAAAAATGAAGAGACAGAAAAAGCACCAACCTCCAGTGCCGATTCGAGCAGTAGCTACCTGACTGACTCGGTCCGGATGATGAATCCCGAAGATGAACTGACCCTGAACGGAACGGTTACGTTCGATCAGGACAATGTAGTACGGGTGTTTCCACTGGTTAGTGGCAACGTTGAAAAAACGAACGCTACGCTGGGCGCCTATGTGCAGAAAGGGCAGGACCTGGCTCTGATTCGTTCGGGCGATATTTCGACTTACACAAACGATTACCAGTCCGATAAATCAGATCTGGAAGTGGCTCAGCAGCAGTTGAAAAACGTGTCGGCGCAATATAAATCGGGTTTTGCTTCGGAAACTGATTTTTTAACGGCCCGAAACAATGTTAAGAAGGCGCAGGACGAACTTAGTAAATCGAGCAATATTCTGCGCATATACGGTGGCAGCACGGCCGGCACGGGGCAACCCTATTTCTCGGTGAAAGCGCCAATTGCAGGTTACATTGTAGAAAAAAACGTGAACACCGGTCAGGATTTGCGGTCCGATAACCAGGACCCGCTCTACACTATATCGAGTCTTCAGCAAATCTGGGTCGTGGCCAACGTGTATGAACAGGATATTCCGGAAATAAAACAGGGACAATCCGTTGATCTTCAGGTACTGGCGTACCCCGATAAAACCTTCCGGGGTACCATAAGCAACGTGAGCAGCGTACTGGATGAACAGGCTCGGGTGCTGAAAGTGCGCATTGTGCTGCCTAATAAAGACGGTCTGCTGAAGCCGGATATGTTTGCCACCATTCATGTACACTTGCCTAATACCATGGCCAACAATGGCGGTGCGTCGCTGGCCGTTCCGCAGAAAGCCGTTGTCTTCGATCGCGATCATTATTACGTAATCGTCAAGACCGGAAACGACAAATACGAAGTTCGCGAAGTAAGCGTAACGAAAAACACGACGCGCTTCGCCTTCGTCAAGGGCGGTAATCTTAAACCGGGCAATACGGTCGTAACAGAAGGCAGTCTACTGTTATACAATGACCTAACGGACTAAAATTCAATTGCGAATGAGCGAATGAGTGAATGAGCGAATACCATCCGGCGGAATAGTTTGCGCCAACTATATTCATTCATTCACTCATTCGCTCAATCACTCAGTAGACTATGAACAAGTTCATCCGCAGCATCATCACATTTGCCCTGACCAATCGCTTTGCCGTGTTTTTCGGCATAGCCCTGATTGTGGTCGGGGGCGTTGCCGCCTTTATGAATACGCCCGTCGAGACGTTTCCCGACGTAACCAACACCAATGTCATTGTGATTACGCAGTGGCCTGGTCGCTCGGCCGAAGAAGTAGAACGGTTCGTTACCCTGCCCCTCGAAACCGAACTCAACTCGGTACCCCGGAAGAGTACGCTTCGTTCCGTTTCGTTGTTCGGTCTGTCGGTTGTTACAATGATCTTCGAGGATGGCGTAGACAACTTTACCGCGCAGACCAACGTGGCTAACCGCATTGCCAGCGTTGACCTGCCCGACGGAGTCAGCGCCGAAGTGGAGCCACCCTATGGCCCAACAGGTGAGATCTACCGTTTCACGCTCGAAAGCAAAACAAAAGACATTACGGAATTGAAGACCCTGCAAGACTGGGTCATCGAACGCCAGATCAAAAGTGTGCCGGGGATTGCCGATGTGGTCAGTTTCGGGGGTAAGGTCAAAACGATTGAGGTCAGTCTGAATCCGACGCTGCTGGCCAATTACGGATTTACCGCTCTGGACGTGGATCAGGCCATTCAGCAGAGTAACATTAACGTGGGGGGCGATGTAATCAAGCAGGGAAACCAGTCGCTGGTGGTGCGCGGCATTGGCTTGCTAACCAAACCCGACGATGTTGCAGGGATTATCATCGACAACGTAAATGGCGTGCCCATCAAAGTGCGCGATGTGGCTACGGTAAAAGAAGGCTTCCAGCCCCGCCTGGGTATTGTTGGGCGCGACAAGCAGGACGATGTGGTAGAGTGTATCGTGGTGATGCGTAAGGGTGAAAATCCCAACGATGTCATTCCGGCCCTGAAGGCTAAAATCGACGAGTTGAACAACCAGATTCTGCCCAAAGATGTCCGGATCAAAACGTTCTACGACCGTACGACGCTGAATAACTACACCCTACACACGGTGGGCGAAAACGTACTGACGGGCATTTTCCTGGTAACGCTCATCTTGCTGATATTCCTGGCTGACTGGCGGACAACCCTCACCGTTGCTATTGTTATCCCGCTGGCGCTGTTATTTGCCTTTATCTGTCTGCGCTTAAAAGGAATGACGGCGAACCTGCTCAGTATCGGTGCGTTAGACTTCGGGATCATCATCGACGGGGCCGTTGTGATGGTGGAAGGTTTATTTGTTATGCTGGCGCATCGGGCCGAGCAAATGGGCATGATGAAGTTCAACCGCCGTTCCAAACTAAGCTGGATTGCGCAAAATGCCACGGAACTGGGTAAGTCGATCTTCACCTCGAAAATCATCATTATCACGGCTTTACTGCCCATTTTCACGTTCCAGAAAGTAGAAGGCAAACTGTTTAGCCCGCTGGCCTGGACCATCGGTTTTGCTTTGATGGGGTCGCTCATTGTGAGCCTGACGCTGATACCGCTTTTGTGTAGCCTGCTGCTGAACAAAAATGTCCGGGAGCGGCATAACCCGGTTGTGTCGGGTGTCGAGAAACTGTACGTTCCTGCGCTGAACTGGGCCATTCGGCAGCCAGCCTCTATCATGGCTATTGCCTTGGGCTCACTGGGCTTTTCGATCTACCTGTTTCTGTTTCATATCGGATCGGAGTTTCTGCCGCAGTTGAACGAGGGCTCTATTTACGTTCGGGCCAGCCTGCCTTACTCGGTATCGCTGGACGAGAGTTATGCCTATACACGCAAGTTTCGCGCCATATTCGATGAGTTTCCAGAAGTACGGGGTGTAATCTCTCAAACGGGTCGACCCAACGACGGGACCGATCCGACGGGGTTCTTTAATAATGAGTTTTTCGTGGATCTTTACCCAAAAGAAGAGTGGAAGCGAGACATCACGAAAGACGAGTTAGTGGCGCAGATGCAGCAGAAACTGGCCCGTTTCCGGGGTGTTTCCTTTAACTTCTCGCAGCCTATCTCCGATAACGTAGAAGAAGCCGTTTCGGGGGTAAAAGGCTCGATGGCAATCAAGATTATCGGTCAGGATCTGGACGTGCTGGACAAGGAAGCAACCAAGGTGTTCAACGTGATGAAGAACGTACCGGGTGTGAGCGACCTTGGCGTATTTCGAAACCTGGGCCAGCCGGAATTCCGGATTCAGCTTGACCCACAAAAGCTTGCCCGGTACAACGTGCCAACGGATGTGGCGCAGTCGGTCATTGAAACGGCCATCGGTGGGAAAACCGCTACGCAGTTTTACGAAGGGGAACGGCGGTTCGATATCAAAGTGCGCTACGATGAACGATTCCGGTACTCACCCGATCTGATTGAAAATCTGATGGTTCCTACTCGCTCGGGCTCCAAAATTCCGCTGAAAGAACTGGCCGATATTGGCACCCGTTCGGGTCCGGCGTTCGTCTATCGCGAAAACAATGCCCGCTTTATTGCCATCAAATTCTCGGTGCGTGACCGTGACCTCGGCAGTACCATCGCCGATGCCCAGCAGCGTGTAAAACAGCAGGTTAAACTGCCCGATGGTTTCCAGATGCGCTGGGCGGGTGAGTTTGAGAACCAGACCCGCGCCGAGCGTCAGTTGGCTATTGTTGTGCCTATCAGCATCACCATTATTTTCCTGATTCTGCTGTTTACCTTCGGTAGTGCGCTCGATGCCGCCCTCATTATTCTGAACGTACCTTTTGCGCTGATCGGGGGAATGCTGGCACTGTGGTTCACGGGAATTAACTTCAGTATCTCCGCCGGGGTGGGTTTTATCTGTCTGTTCGGTGTATCGGTACAGGACGGGGTTATTCTTATCAACCGATTTAAGGAAAACCTGCACAACAAACTGCCGATCAGTGAGGCCATTCGAGAAGGAGCTCTGACGCGGGTGCGCCCCGTCGTGATGACGGCCCTGATGGCCTCGCTGGGTTTGTTGCCCGCGGCTCTCTCAACCGGTATCGGGTCTGAAACCCAGAAGCCATTGGCTACCGTTATGATCGGTGGTCTGATGACCTGTACGGTGCTGTCGCTGCTAATTTTACCGGTTACGTATGAGCTTATCCACAGCCGCCGAGCCCGGAAAGAGCTGGCCCGGAAAGAAGCCAAAACCGTTGATATGCCCCACCATTCATAAGTAAACGGCAGGGAAATTGGTAGAGGGTTGTGCCACGGTTATCTGAGCTTCATGCAAGAACCGTGGCACAACCCTCTACCGTTTACCACTGCCCAGCCACAGGAGTCCATCAAGAATCAGCTTGTCCTGAACGGTATTGCCGAAAGTAAAAGACAGCTCCTTGTCGGTTTTGTGGTCATAATCAATGTCATTGTGCCCCATGTTCACATAGAGCATCCGGTAGTTTTTGTTCGTCCAGACAACGGGGTAATACCCGCTATGCCAGATTTCGTGGGGTTTGGGACCCGTACCCAGCGGAAAACTGGTGGAGTCAATTGACAGCAGAATCCTGATAGCTGGGTTGGTACGCAGATCATTGGTCCACCGGTACCATTCATTCGGCGAGGATTTGAAGGTAACGGGCAGGTGTCTGGTGGCAGGGTGTTTTCGGTCTTCTACGCGCAATACAGCGGATGTTGGACGCCAGGTATTGCTGGCATAAGAACCGGAACCCAGAAACTCGTTATGATACCAGTCCCAGTTTTGTGGATAGGTGGACGGAGTAAGCGCAAAGCCCGCAAAATGGAAACCCATCCAGGCCCCTCCATTGGCCATGTATTTTTCAAACGCTTTACGCTGCTCGGGTGCTTCAGGACGCGTATCCAGAAAGAGAACGACCTGGTAATTGGCCAAAAAATCGGTGTTGAGATTCGTCCAATTTGCGGTCGAGTCATACGTGAAGTTGTGTTCGGAGGCCATTCGGGCAAACCACTTGTTAGCCTCATGTACGTAGCTGATATGGGCTTTGTCGTTCCTGGCCGTATAAAAAGCAATAACCCTGAATGACGGCTTATTGCTTTTGCTTTGGGCCGCCTGAACAGAACTTACAATGAGAAGAACGAATAAGATAAATGAGGAAGTTTTTTTACTGAAAAAAAGCATCAGGTTAAGGAGGAGAGCTAATTAAAATTCCGAAGGTTATACGTGTTGTGTCGGTTTAGGATTGGGCTGTTGCTTTGAGCGAAGTTCTTTGGTCGTTTTCCGGGAACCGTCATGGCTCCAGCCCGGTGGCCCGAAAATATAGCCCAGAGCTACCTTTGCCGATGGCGCTTTCCGAATATCCTGCCCAATGGCAACCCACTCGTGAAACGCGATGCGTACGGGATTGTGAGAATTTATGTTTGTTGTCAGACCATAGGTAGGCCGTTTTTTCTCCGGCTCGAAGGTGCCAAACAGCCGATCCCAGATAATGAGAACACCAGCGTGATTTTTATCCAGATAATCGAGGTCCGAGCCATGATGCACCCGGTGATGCGAGGGCGTGTTGAAGATAAATTCGATGGGGGCGGGAAACTTGCTAATGTGTTCCGTATGAATCCAGAACTGATACAGCAGACTAATGGATTGCATAGCCATAACCGCTATCGGCGAAAACCCGATCAGGGGTAGCCAGAGCCAAAAAACGAATGCGCCTGACAGATTTCCGGTCCAGGTCTGGCGAAGTGCCGTTCCCAGATTGTACTTCATGGAGGAGTGATGCACCACGTGCGAAGCCCAGAAATAGCGACTGCTGTGGCTGATTCGATGAAACCAGTAATAGCTGAAATCATCGGCAACGAACAAAAATAGCCAGGTCCACCACTGCGTCATGTCGATGGTAAACAGCCTGAATTGGTATACGAGAGAGTAGGTGCCAAAGACAAGTGCTTTCCCCACGAAACCAATAATAACGTTGCCAATACCCATGGTCAGGCTACTGGCCGTATCTTTTGTATCGTAATAGTCTTTGTGCTGAATGGCCGTCACGATCACTTCCGCAACGAGCAGCAGAACAAAACCAGGGATGGCATATTGAATGAGATCTCGCATAGTTAGTCTAACCAGTATTAAAGTTAGAAAATTATCGGTCAATACTCATTGATTTTATTGGATGCCAGAATGCCAATTGCAAAAACAGGGAGTATAAAGAACATACATTCTCTATACTCCCTGTTTATTGTTTGCTGAAAAAACTACCGATTCATCGAGATAAGAAACTCTTCGTTGCTCCGGGTGCCTTTCATGTGACCGAGCAGGAAGTCCATGCCTTCCATTGCGTTCATATCGGCCATGTGTTTGCGTAGAATCCAGACGCGCTGTAGCGTTTCCTTATCCAGCAATAGATCTTCCCGACGGGTACCCGATGCCATAACGTCGATAGCGGGGTAAACCCGTTTGTTGGCCAGCTTGCGGTCAAGCTGAAGCTCCATGTTGCCGGTGCCTTTGAATTCTTCAAAGATAACTTCGTCCATTTTCGAACCCGTATCGATCAGGGCAGTAGCGATAATGGTCAGCGACCCCCCGTTCTCAACATTCCGGGCCGCTCCGAAGAAACGCTTCGGCCGGTGCAGGGCGTTGGCATCCACACCGCCGGACAGAATTTTACCCGACGAGGGAACAACCGTGTTGTAGGCCCTGGCCAGACGCGTGATCGAATCCAGTAGAATGACTACATCATGCCCGCATTCAACCATCCGTTTGGCCTTCTCAAGCACCATGCTCGACACTTTCACGTGGCGATCAGCCTGTTCATCGAACGTTGAGGAAATAACTTCAGCGTTCACACTGCGGGCCATATCCGTTACTTCTTCAGGACGTTCGTCGATCAGCAGGACAATCAGATATACTTCCGGGTGGTTTTTGGTAATCGCATTGGCAATCTCTTTCAGCAGAACGGTTTTACCCGTTTTTGGTTGAGCTACGATCATACCACGCTGACCTTTACCGATAGGAGCGAACAGGTCCAGAACGCGCGACGAATAATTGTCGGGGCGGTTGCTCAGATGAAGTTGCTCTTCCGGGAAAAGGGGGGTAAGGTACTCAAAGGGAATGCGGTCGCGAATTTCTTCGGTTGTTTTGCCATTGACTGTCGAAACGCGCAGCAGGGCAAAATATTTTTCGCCCTCCTTGGGTGGACGGATAGCGCCCCGCACCGTATCGCCGGTTTTTAAACCAAACAGTTTGATTTGCGAGGGCGATACATAAATATCATCAGGGCTGGCTAAGTAGTTGTAGTCAGCGGAGCGGAGAAAACCGTAGCCACCGTCCTGCATAATCTCCAGAACACCTTCATTATCGATGATGCCATCGAACTCGCGGATGTGCTGGTTATACTGACGACGAATGCGGTTCTGGTATTCCTGGGCTTCGCGGGAAGCTTGTGGCACCTGAGGTTGAGCCGGTTGATCCGTTTGACCTGATTCTGACTGTGGTTGCTGATTTTCCTGCGTTTCGGCAGGTGTTCCTGATGGTTGCGCCACGGCAACCGCATCAGCGGCCGAGTCGGTGCTGGCCGTTTGCATATTAGCTGCGTTGTCTTCGGTGACAACGGTTGGCGTCATGAACTCTTCGTCGGCCTGGCCGCCATAGTTGAGGCCCGTTTCATCCGTTACAACGCGTTGGGTGCGTGGACGTTGGTCCCGGCGCTGGTTATTGTCACGCATTCCGTCTGTCCGGTCGCGGTTAGTAGCGTCAAACCGTGGGCGTGCATCCCGTGGATTGGATTGTGACCCCTCCGAACGCTGATTTCGCTGCTGGTTTGTCTCCTGCCGACCATTCCCGTTGCTGCTACCAGTGCGGTCGTTGCCACTACGGTCGTTGCCACTACGGTCATTGATACTGCGGTCGCTACCACTACGGTCGTTACGGTCATTGCGGATATTGTTTGTCCGGAAAGTACGATCGTTTGGATTCGATGTACCCTCATTATCGGTACGATTCCGAACGGGTTGACCGAACGAAGACGTACGCTGTCCCGGATTTGTCCGTTCTCTGCTTTCCCGAGGCTGGCGTGTGGTCTGCTGGTCGTTACCAGCTTCAATGACCGGTTCGGTCGATGCACTTCCGTCAGCTACCGGGGCCTGTGCTGGCTCGTTTGCTGGTGTGGCGCTGCTGTCAACCGCAGGAGAACTTTCCGCTTCGGCAACCGGTGATTCGGCTTTTTCCGTAGAAGTTGCTTCGTTAACCGGTACGGCTGTTGCTTCAGTTGTTACGTCAGCCGGGGCTGCTGCTGGCGCAGTAACATCCCGATCCCGGCGGGTGCGTACCCGGGGCTTGGCCGTATCTGAAGTCGTTGTTGTTGAATCATTTGCAGCCGGCTCAGCCGCCGGACTGTCCGACGGTTGAGCCGTTGTCATGTCGGCTACGGCTGGTATGACAAGTTGTGTATCAGGGGCGGAAGTCGCTTTTGTGCGCCGACCACGCCGGGGCGTTTCCTCCGTGGGCGCCGTTACTTCAGCAGCCGGAGCCGGGCTCTCGGATTGTTGTTTTATAATTTCGTAAACTAGTTTTTCCTTATTGAATTTGCCAATGTTACGAATCCCGAATTGCTCGGCAATGGGATGAAGCTCCGAGAGAAGCTTCATATCTAATTCTTCTTTCTTAAACATAAAGGTCAGGTTAGCAATAAACCTTGGAAGGACCGCTGGAGCGGTAATAATGAAAGTTGGGAGTTGTTTTGTGATCCAGACGGCCGTTCTGGCGGTCAACTTGGCACGTTAAAAGGGGCCTGGAGAAGGTTAACGGATGTAATAGGCCCAATTAACCTCAACAAATTCAAATAATTACGTAATGAAATAAATCAAAAATATGAATTGGGGTGATTTGCTTGATCCAAACACAACCGCCTGGTGGGGCCAGACGCGGAGGTTGTCAAAAACGTTTGGAAAACGGAGGTCTGCCGTAGCTACAGGTTGCCGCTTTGGTAGAAGCACTACTTGCCGACCAGATTGATGGTAGCAAAGTTAGTATTTTGTTCCGGTTTTGTCAACATAACACCAGCTTCATACAAATGTTTCCATTTTTTTGATATTATCTCAAATTCATCCGATCGAAATCTGCCGTTAAAAAAGCTTAAAACGCTGGCCCAGGCCAAATTTTGTCGTCTAAACCATCGTTGATCTACCAGATACGAATGGAAACAGAACTACCGCAAAATACCTCGTCGCTGGCCTTGAACCTGGTTGTCGACTGGGGAAACTCAAGTCTGAAAGCAGGTTGGTTTCAGGAGCAGGAATTAATAGACGTCTGTCGATATGAGTCACCCGACGCCCTAGTGGCCGATTTTAGCCAGCGTTCCGCAAAGCACGTACTGGTTTCGTCGACGAGTCGACCGGCTACGGATATTCGTCGGCAGTTAACCGAGTTAGGATCCAGTTTTTGGGTATTGGATAGCCAAACGGCCTTACCCATACGTAAGGGGTACGATACACCAGCCACGCTCGGGGCCGACCGGGTGGCAGCCGCTGTGGGGGCTGTCACGCTGTTTTCGAATCAGGCTTGCCTGGTGCTTGACCTGGGAACCTGCCTAACGGCCGACCTGATCGATCAGGACGCCGTTTTTCAGGGTGGACTGATCTCCCCCGGACTAATGATGCGCTTTCGGGCCATGCACGAGCAAACCGCCCGCCTTCCGTTGGTAGCGTTGCCGGCAGAAGTAGACTGGCCTGCCCTTACGGCGAAGAATACGGTACAGGCCATGCAGAGTGGCGTACTGAACGGATTGACGTTTGAAATGAACGGTATAATTGAAAACTATCGTCGGGAATGGCCGGGGATTGTCGTCCTCGTGTGCGGGGGTGATGCGTCTTCCTTTGAAAGTCGTCTTAAACCGCCGATATTTGTGGTACCTGAATTGGTTCTGATTGGGTTGAATCGAATTTTACGCTATAATGTTGAGAATTTACAAGCGAATACGCCAGACGTTAACGCATAGTTTGCTGGCTGTTGCCGCGACATCGCCGATGGTATTGGCGCAGGGACTGGGTAACTCCCCTTATTCTGCCCAGGGTATCGGTGAACTATACAGCCCCGGTAATATAACAAACATGGGTATGGGTGATGTAGGTGTCAGCAACGCCAACCCATTCTATTTGAACTTGCAAAATCCCGCTCTGCTGGCTCGCCGGTCGCGTTTCACCGTGTTTGAAGTAGGTCTGATGAGCCAGTCGAAAACCATCAAGCAGAACATTAGCAACGATTTGAAAACCCAGAGCAATTTCGCGGGTAACCTGGGCTATCTAGCTTTGTCTTTCCCCGCCAACACTCGCTGGAATATCTCGCTAAGCCTGAAACCCTATACGTACGTCAATTACAATATCCAGCGAACCGAATCGGTGCCCGGTACGGCTTTTCCGGCCGTATATAATTACACGGGTAAGGGCGGACTGAACAAGGCGACGTTTGCCAATGGATTTCGCCTGACGAAAAATATTTATGCGGGCGTAGAGGCTTCTTTTCTGTTTGGGAATATCACCAATTCGGCCGATGCACGGGCTGAACTCAGTGGCTCCAGCGATATACTCGTAACCCATTTAAACCGGGCGAATTACAGCGATATTGTCTATAAGTTAGGGGCTGCCTGGCGGCCCAAGCTGAATGATACCTGGACGCTTAACGTTGGGGCTACCTACGACCCAAAAATCCGGGTCAAGGCCACCCAAACGGACATTTATCAGCAGACGACGATATCCGGGCAGGCCATTACGTCTCCTGATACGATGCGACTCAACTCTAATGCCCTCTCCACGCTGCCGCAGCAAATGCATTTTGGTGCCAGCCTTGAAAAGGGTAATACGTTGTTATTCGGCGTAGATGTTGGTTTTCAGAAGTGGAGTGAATATCGAACCGCCGATAACCGACCCGGTAATCTCGCTGACGCAATGAACGTAGGTGCCGGGGTTGAGTATACACCCAAGCCCACCTCGAACCGCTACCGTGATTTAATTACCTACCGGGCTGGTTTTCAGTATAATAAGCTGCCGTATCAAACGAACGGCACACAGCTCACCGACGTAAACGGTAGTCTGGGTTTATCCATTCCATTGGGAGCCTACTACGTTAATCACGTAACGCTCTCTCTGGTGGGTGGCCAGCGGGGTGTGCTGACGGGTACACAAATCAAGGAGCAATACGTCCGAATCGGCGTTGGCTTCTCCCTGAATGACGTTTGGTTCCGGAAAACGGTTATTGACTAATTACCCGGTCAGCCACCGTAAGCTGGTAACTTTTCTCTGCTATATGAGCAGGTATTCGTGGATTCATTTCCTGCGAATACCTGCTTTTTGTCTGTAGCCCGATGAATGAATAAGGGCAAACTGTGACCGTTTTATGGATAGAATAGTTCTTTCGATAACATCAACCACTTAAATGGGAAACGTAGAGTTCACGAAAAAGCGAGATCGCACGGAATGGATAAGAACCGTTTTCTATTCCGTTTCTATCATCCTGCCATTATTCGTTCTAACCGCCTGCGAGGAAAAAAAGCAGATTCGGAAAGTAAATCCGTACTCCGGGCCGATTGAAGAAATAAATGATGTAAAGCTGCTGTACAGCGAAGCCGCCAAACTGAAGGTGAAGCTAACGACGGCCAAGCAATTTCGGTACACAAACGAAGATCGTCGTTACCCCAAGCCGGTCAATATCGTCTTTTATAGCCCAGCCGGGGAGGAGATTACAACGATTCGATCTGACTCGGGTCGCTACGATAAAGCCAAAGACGTATACGTCGTTATGGGCAATGTTGTTGTGGTCAACAAACAAAAGCAGGAGAAGCTACTGACCCCCGAGCTTAACTGGAAACCACAGACCAAAAAAGTCTTTACCGATAAACGGGTGACTATTCTAAGTCAGCAAACGGGGGAAAAACTTTACGGAATTGGCCTGGACGCTAATCAGGATTTTAGCCAGTATTCGATCCGTAAACCAACCGGTATATTCAACATGGAAGGAGGAATTTAACCTGCGTCGGCGGTCACTTACTTTTTGCAGTCGTTCAAAATGGGTGTAACCGTCTTGACATCAGTTAGTTTTGTTTCTCCACCCCATTCATTGTAAATGTAGGTAATCAATTCGGCCACTTCCAGATCGCTGAGCTGGGGTTGTGCCGGCATTGGCCGGTTATACGGTTTACCATTAACGACAATTTTTCCTTGCTGGCCGTACCGAATTAAGCAGATCACGCTGTTTTTATTGGTTAAATAATCCGATCCGGCAATGGGTGGGTACAGGGCAGCCAGTCCCTGACCTTTGTCCTGGTGGCAGTTGGCGCAGTTGTTCTTAAAGACCAGAATACCTTCCGTAATGTACCGCTGCCGTTTAATTTCCTCATCGGTCTGGCAGGAAAAAACAACGGTAAAGACCAAAATAGCTGCGACGAATCCGCTTAAGCTGCTGCTCATTGTTTGTACTCGGCTAGTAAGCGATCCATATCCGTCATTAATTTATCGACACCGGCTTCCGTGGTTCCATCATAAATACCCCGGATGTGCTTGGCTTTATCGACCAGAATAAAAGCCCCGCTATGGACAACACCCCCTGGCGCTGTTGAGTCAGCCTGCGCCGTGACCATATAACTGTTCTGACCAATATCATAAATCTTCTCGCGGTCGCCCGTAACGAACAGCCATTGCCGACCCGTTACGCCCAGATTTTGCGCAAATTCTTTCAGTACCGCTACTGAGTCGTGAGCCGGGTCGATGGTGTGAGAAAGCATCATGACATCCGGGTTTCCCTTAAACTTTTCATACACCCGCTTCAGTTGCACCTTCATTTTAGGGCAAATGGTCGGACAGGTAGTAAAAAAGAAGTCAGCAACGTAAATTTTGTTGTCGAAGGATTTAGCCGTAACGGTGTCGCCATATTGGCTGATAAACGCAAAATCCGGAATCGACTGGTAAACCGAGTCGGTCACAGATTGGCCATCAACTGTTTTCGTAACGGCCTCCCGCTGGCCCAAAATAGGCAACTTGTCATCCGTTGAATGGCACGAAGTAAGCGTGATCAGCGAGCAGACAAGGAGTAGCCAGCTATTATTTCTTACCCAAAAACTGACGAGCCTGTTCAATGCTGGTATTAACTTTTGTTTTGACATCAATAATTTGGTTTCTCTGACCGTCTAAATAGCGTAGTGCCTCGTCGGATGATAGTTTGGTGAGCGTATCACCATTATACTGGCCCATCCAGTCCATCATCAGGCTATCGGCAACATCCAGATCACGGTGCAGGCGGCTGGCTTGTTCTTTTTCTTCGCCGGTGCGGAGAGTGGCTGATGCGGAACCATTGGCTTTGAGACTGTCGAGAGACGTAATACGCACTTTCAGCTGTTTGCGCAGCTTCATGATGTCATCAATTTTGGGCATCACTTCGTCGTGGATGGCAAAAACATCGTTTTCAGCCTCTTTAACCTTGTCATCATCAGAATGACAGGCGACCAGACAAACAGAAAAAGTAAGGACACTGGCAAGTAAAGCGATACGTTTGTGCATTGAAAATAGGTGGTTAAGTCGATGTGTTGCCGAATGGTGGGCTGAGGGTAAACCGCCGTTCACTACCTGGCTGTCGATACGGCTCGCTGTTTCAAAATTTCACGGGCGTTTTTGAGCGCGCTGGGTGATGGGTTCTTGCCGCCAATCATCTGGGCAATTTCGTTCACGCGCTCATCCAGGGTCAATCGTTTTATTCGGCTAACCGTTTTCGCGGCCGAATGATCTTTATAGACAAAGTAATGCGCCGTACCCTGCCCGGCGATCTGGTGAAGGTGGGTAATGGCTATAATCTGGTGACTATGGGCCATATCGCGCATCATATTACCCATTTTGATTGCAATCTCGCCCGATACACCGGCGTCAATTTCATCAAAGACAATTGTGGGTAATGAACGTTTGCTGGCCAATATGTATTTGATGGCCATCATCAGCCGGGAAAACTCCCCGCCCGAGGCCACATTTTTCAACTGTTGTGGCTTGACTCCTTTGTTGGCACTGAATAAAAAGGAGATGGTATCGACACCCGTTGGCGTTGGTTTGCCGGTTTCTGCATGAATTTTCAACGATGCGTTGGGCATACCAAGATCGTTCAGCAAATGACCAATTTCGGTTTCGATGGGTTGCAGAACAACGTCCCGGGAAGTCGACAAAGCACTGGCGCTGCTTTGCAACTGGGCGCGAGCCGCATCGGCCTGAGCTTTTGCATCCGTCAGGGCATCGTCCAGGTTTAATACTTTACTGACCTTCTGGCCTAGCTCATCACGTAGCGCGATCAGAGCCGTTACGTCTTTCGCCTGGTGCTTGGTCTGAAGCTGATAGACCAAATTGAGCCGTTCGCGGATCGTTTCGGCGCGGGTATCGTCAATATCAACACGGTCCTGCTCGATACTTATTTCATCGGCCAGATCGCGTAACTCAATCAGGCTGCTCTGCGCCCGCTGCAGCAATTGCTCGTACTGACTTGACAGTTTGCTGATGTACGTCAGGTTACTGACTGTACCTTTCAGAAAGTCAATGACCGACTGTTCCGTATTGTCCAAATACTCGTATGCTACCTGCAGGCGTTCCTTAATGTCTTCGGCATTTTCAAGAATCGTCAATTCCTGTTCCAGTGATTCCTGCTCATCGGGCAATAGCTGCGCTTTGACTAGTTCTTCGTACAGAAAATTGTTGTAGTCGAACTCTTTACGCATCGCCGAGGCCTCGCTCTGAAGCTGATCGTAATGTGATTTCTTAGCCCGGTAGGTTTGATAATCAGCCCGGTAGGTGCGAAGTTGCCCCTCGTTTTGAGCATACGTATCGACAATCTCCAGCTGGTACTCGTTGGAACCGAGCAACACAGAATCGTGCTGCGAGTGAATATCCATCATCTGGCTGGTCACGCGCCGAAGCGTTTCCAGATTAACGGGCGTGTCGTTCACAAACGCCCGCGACTTCCCGCTCACGCTGATCTCGCGCCGAACAATGCAGGAGTCCGAATAATCGAGTTCTTCTTCCTCGAAGATTCGCTCAATCCGATAGCCCGAAACACCGATGGTGCCTTCAATGATGCACTTCTGTTCAGGATTATACAGCACGCGCGTATCGGCCCGGTTGCCAAGCAGCAACCCGATAGCCCCCAGTATAATTGACTTGCCGGCTCCCGTTTCGCCCGTAACGATGTTGAGTTCACGGTCGGGCGACAGTTCGAGTTCGTCAATTAACGCGTAGTTTTTTATGAGTAGATGCGAAAGCAAAATCAGTGATGGTTAGCAGTAAGTAGGTAACAGCGATAAAGGCAAATTCACTCCCTGATAACGCTTTACTGAATTAATTTCCGGTAGCTTTCCGTTTTGGACGGATCTAGAAACGAAAGCAGATCGAAGGCTTGCTTACGCTCTGCGGGTGTTCCCTCGTACAGTATGTTGTACAATTCCAGTGACTTAGCCTCGAAAAACGAATTAATCAATACCGAATTGGGTAATTGTAAGCCAATGGTACGGATGATAGACAGAAAGTTGAGCGTCTGCTTACGGGCTTGTACTGGATTGGCCGCAAAAACGTCCAGGCCCTGCCGATGGTAGGTGTACAATCCATCCCGAAATGGAATCAACTGCTGGTTCTGCATATTTTCGATCAACCAGAACCGATTTCGGCGGTCACCTCCCGTCTGCCAGGCGGCATTGGCAGACCCCTGCTGAGCCAGGTTTGTGATCGAATAAGCCCGTTGCACGTACGGATTGCCACCCTGTTTGCTGAACGTGTCGTAATCAACAGCCAATATGACATTGGCGTAGAATGCCAGCAGGGAAGTCAGGTCATCCGAAAACTGGTTATCCCGAAAATACACGGGTGTTGTGGGCAGATAGACAAAGTTGAAAGCCCGGTCGACGTAGGTGAAAGTGGTTGTTTCGTAATTTGTTCCGTACACTGGCCGCGTAACGGTAATCTGTGCGGTAGCTTCGAATACGCCCTGCGTCAATGACTTCAACAGATTGATATTCATCGAGCAGTTAATGCGTTCTGAAACGCCAAACTGATCGTTGCTCCAGCGCCGATTATTCATAAACTCGGTTATGATACCTTTTAGCTGGCTTAAATAGGCAAAATCAGTTTTTTGCTGAGCGAATAGCTGATCTGAATTAACGGTTATCTGACAGTTCAACTCCTGAGCCTGCGCTGAACCAATCAGGCAGCTTACCAGCAGAAAAATTCGTATTGCGTTCATTATGTCTAACCTTGTCGTCGCGATGTAGCTGTGTATCAGATCGATTGTATAACTAACCGTACCAAATCCCGTGCCACCTCCTGTTTCGATTTCAGGGGAAATTCGTGGATTTGCTCGTCTCTATCAATAACG
Source organism: Spirosoma lituiforme (assembly GCF_054776635.1). Lineage (NCBI taxonomy): Bacteria > Pseudomonadati > Bacteroidota > Cytophagia > Cytophagales > Cytophagaceae > Spirosoma > Spirosoma lituiforme. Next base: position 597,280 of record NZ_BAAHBO010000002.1, on the reverse strand, counting down.
GTGATTTTGTTCGTGTCGTGCCCAAAACCCGCTCCCGAATCGCGAAGTGAATTTAGCACAATCCAGTCTAAATTTTTAGCGTAAAGTTTTTTCAGTGCATTCTCGCGTTCATCATCTGTTTCCAGCGCAAAGCCCATCATCAACTGGCCCGGCTGTTTGCGGGCACCAAGGGTAGCTGCAATATCGATAGTTTTGGTCAGGTCCAGCGAAAAGAACGCTTCCTTCTTCTTGAGTTTTCGATCAGCGGGATGGGCGGGGGTATAGTCCGCCACTGCTGCGCTCAATACCACAATGTCAGCGCCGGGAAAAGCGTTTTGCGTAGCCTCGAACATTTCCTGCGCCGTGTGAACATCTATCCGATGAACAGACGGGTCGGGGAGGGGCAAGGCCGTCGGTCCGCTTACCAGCGTGACCGCTGCTCCCACGTCCGAAAAGGCTTTGGCCAGTGCATAACCCATTTTTCCTGTTGAATGATTACTGATGTACCGGACCGGATCAATGGGTTCCTGGGTTGGCCCCGCGGTAATCAGGACTTGCTTTCCCGACAACGCTTGTTCAGGGGTTACCGCCCAGAAAGTAGTAAGCTTTTCCAGAATAGTTTCCGGCTCAGCCAGTCGGCCTTCCCCAACCAGTCCACTCGCCAACTCGCCGTGTTCAGCCTGTATGACGTGATTACCGAACGACTCGAGCCGACGTAAATTCTCAACCGTTGTCGGATGATGATACATATCCACGTCCATTGCCGGCGCAAAAAAGACTGGACAACGGGCGGATAAATAGGTAGCAGCCAGTAAATCGGTACAAAGACCCGTCGCGCAGCGGGCCAGTGTGTTTGCCGAAGCGGGCGCTATGACGAACGCATCAGCCCACAAGCCAAGCTCGACGTGGTTGTTCCAACTACCATCGCCGGGGCGGTCACTTCGGGTATTCACAAACGCCGACAACACAGGCCGTTTAGACAACGTGGCCAGCGTAAGGGGGGTAATAAACTGTTGGGCAGAATCAGTCATGATGACCTGCACCTCGGCACCGGCCTTTACAAACAACCGAACCAGTAAAGCCGATTTATAGGCCGAGATGCTACCTGTTACACCCAAAAGAATGCGCTTGCCCGCAACTGACATAGAGAGGTTTGGCTAGAGAATACACGGATTGATGGGTTTGTATGACAAAACCCGGAACACTAAAACACCAATGACCGCACAGTGTATACCATGCGGTCATTGAAAAGTTCAGTCAACACATACTTACTGTTGAGCTTCGTCGTCGCTATAACGCCAGTAGACTTTACCCTCCAGAAATTCATCGGTTGCGATAGACGTTGGCTTTGGCATACGCTCGTAAAATTTCGAAATTTCGATTTGCTCGCGGTTTTCAAAGACTTCTTCGAGGTTGTCGACTGCCGAAACGAATTCCGACAATTTGTTGCTCAGCTCCTCTTTGTTCTTTGTTGCAATCTGGCGAGCGCGTTTCGAGATGATCGATACCGATTCGTACAGATTCCCGGTCTGAATTGCAATTTTGTCGCTGTTGCGGGTAATAATCGATGGATTCGTTGCCATAATGATTAAATCTCGGTACTTGGTTTATAATCTACGGTAGTTGATGAGGCATATTGACCGAAAATTCCGTCGTGAGACCGTACAACCCGTAAACTGTGTTAATTGGCTGCCGTCACCTTTGCCGGGCGGTTGGCATCTTTTAGCCGTTCTTTTTCTTTTTCGCGTTCCTGCTCCAATTTATCCAGACGGTCAATTTCTTTCTGACTGGTTTCGAACATTTTCTCCGACTGCTTCAGAAATTGGCTGTTCGGGTACTTGTCGATAAAGGACTGGTGATAACTGATCGCTTCCTGATAACGTTCCTTCTGCTTGGTTTCAAGACTATTTTGGGCTAGACTGAATTCCGCATCGACTTTCAGGAATGCCAGTTCTTCGTTGTATTCCGAATCCGGAAACTCCTTCTGAAAGTTATTGATCGCAATGACGGACGATTTGTAAGATGCGATATTGAAACCACTCGTTTTGTAATATAATTTGGCTTTTTCGTACGCCTTCCGTTCCAGCTTTCCGCGCAGTTCAAGAATCAGTTTTGTCGATTCTTCTTTGTACTTGCTATCGGGATAGGCGTTGATGAAATCCTGAAGGGCCGATGTCGCCGTCAGGGTGTTCGATTGATCCAGGTTAAATGAAGGCGTGTCTTTGTACAGTGAGTAGGCATACATATACATAGCCTCCTGGGCGTAATCGGAACGCGCAAACGTCTCGTAGAATTTCTTGAACAATGTGGCGCTAAGCAAATACTGCTGTTGCTGGTATTGGGTGTAGGCATAATAAAACTGAGCCATTTCTGACTCGGTGCTACCCTTCAATATAGGAATTAACTCTTCGAATAATAAACCTGCCCGGTACCAATCCCCCTTTTTATAATATTGAATAGCCCCTTTGTATTTCTCGTCATCGTTCCCACTTTTCTGTAGTTTCGAAAACGGGCTACAGGATCCAAGCAGAAACACTACCCAAATCCCTAACAGAATCTTACCAATATGACGGTGTTGCATATGTTTGCAAAGATACAAAAAAAATATAGGCTACACCGTTAAAACGACGGCGTAGCCTTGCATAGTGCTTAAAATGATAGCTGGCGTAGTCTGTTTATGCTATTTTAACATATTGGACTCTGTTACTGATGGCGAACGAGGAGCCGTTTGGTAGCTACTTTTTTGCCATCTACCGACAGTTGATACAAATAGTAGCCCGTATCCAATAAACGTGTCCCGATCCGAACTCGGCTTGCGTTTCGTTCGAGTTCATACTCGGCAATTGGCGCACCCAGTACATTCAGCAAAACCAGCTTTGCGTCGCCCGGACCACTGAATTGATATTCCAGCTCGGCCGTATCGTCGGCCGGGTTCGGGAAAGCGTTGGACACCCAAAGCTTGTCCGCTGAGTACAATTTATTCTCTTTCTCCGGCCTGCCTTCCTGCGCGGGAAGTGGCGGACGGGCCGTGCTCTCAACCGATGGTGTGTTATCGACCGCTGCTGCTTTATTACCCGAACGGGCCATCATCAGGGAACGGTAATGTTCGTTGATTGCGCTGTTTTTGTGCAAGACCATGGACCGGTCGAGGCCAGACAAGGCTGTATTGGGCACAATCGAAAAGCGCTGTGCTGGCAAGCCTGTCGTTGTTTTGCGTACTGACGAGGTACGACCCAGTTCGAGTCGGCTTCCTTTACGCGCATCTGAGTCTCGCTGGGCGACTTGCGCCTGGAGCGGGACCATTGCCGTTAGCAAGCCCATCAATACACCAATAAGTATAGTTTGTTTCATGTAAGTCTACTCCATGTACGCAAATATTCACCACAAACCTATTCATCTTAAAAGACAAAGTCAACGGGCTATTATCTAAAAAATTGTTAACAAGGTCAATTAATAGTCTTTTGAACCAGTTTTTGGGCTAAAGGTTTAACGGCGTTCTTATTTTTTAACGGTTTTCTAATCACTGGTTGTTCTGCGGGCGGTTTTTCAAGCCACAAAACCTGATTTTTCGTCGGCTTTTCGGACTCGCGCCAACGGAAGCCATCCAATTGCTGCACCTCCGCCGTTAATTCTTTTGGTGGAATGAGTTGCGAATCCGGATGACCGTAGAATCGAATCTTTCCCACCTTGTTATCAATAAATTCAATGTTCATTCGGCTTGACTCAACGTGGTTCAGACCAATTAATTTATTTTTATCGTCAACGGCGTAATACAGACTTTGCCCATTTCCTTCGACCAGTACCCGGTCAAGCACGGTTTGTTCCTGGTTCGCAGCGGTTGTTGAACTGGGCGATCCTCCCTTGGGAGTTAATACGCGCCTGGGGGGGAGTTTCGTTGCAACGGCCGAAACCGAACGTGGTCCACTGGCTGAAGCTGTGGTGGTTGAGACGGGCAAATCGGCGTTGGTAACGGTGTTTGATACCGTTTTTGTGACAAAAAAAGCGGTTATCGTTCGTCCCTTTACCTGATTGTAGTTACTGAGTGTATCCAGTGAAATAACAAACGATTTCGTCTTTAAAAGCATAGTATGAATTCGATTATTCTTCATCACCGCCCGCATCGAATCCGCTTCCATCTGGTATTTGTTCTGGCTCCAGACAATTGGTTTTTTGTAGAAATAAATAGTCGAATCAGCGGTATCGTAAATAAGCGAATCGCATTTACTTTGAAGATCTGATTTATAAAGAAATACGTTTTTCTGACCTAATAACCGGCGTGTATTGGTTACTTTATTATCGAAAGAAAACAAGGTATCGGCCCGTAAATAGAGTGTGTCTTTTGTTGTTTCATTGGCCAGACTTTTGGCTACCGGGTGGCCTGTTACCCGCGAAATACCGGCTTTTCCATTGTATCGAACGTGGTCGCCCAGAATGACCGCCTGGCGATCTTTGGCAACCATGATAACGTTGCCTTTGGCAATGCCCAATTCCGTCACATTGTCGTAATAAAGGCTATCGCCCGTCAGGCGATATTTAGGCGTTTCGACAGTGGCCCGGCGTTGAAAATTCGAAATGCCCGTTGTTGTATTGTACTGACCTTCAACCGCCGTAAGTACGCCGTCTTTGTTGGTGATACGGGTTGGGCCCTGAAAAATCGCCATTCGGGTCAGGGAGTTGTAAAGCAGAGAATCGGCGGTGAGCGTACCCTTGGGGTTTACCAGTCGAACGTTTTGCCGGAATGTAAACAGCTTGCTGCGGGTGTCGTAATACCCTTCCCGGCTGGTCAGCGTATTTTCTTTGTCCACAATTCGGCCGGGTGTCGGGTAGTGAGCAATGCCCGAAAGCATGTTGTAATCCAACTGAGCGGTCGTGAGCGTCATCTTCCGATCGCGCATAACGACATGGCCGCGCATATTTGCCTGACGGACATTGCCATAGTAAAACATGGTATCGCCCTGAACCGTAATTGTATCGCCTTGTACGATCTTTACGTGGCCATAGGCTTCGATAACGTTGGTCGTTGCGTTCTGAATAGCGAGGTCACAGTACATGAGAACTCCCTTCTGCCGAAACCTGACGTTGTTATATATCTTACGAACAACCTGCCCCGGCACAGTCAGGCCCACCAGGCTGTCGGCACCGGGTAATAGCTCAACCTTATCGGCTGCGTTGCCCGGCGCTCCCGGCCGGCCGGGCGAAGGAGGGCCAACCTGCGCCAGCGCATCAGCTGAAACAAACCAGGAACAGAGCAGAAGGAAAACGGCAAGCGAACGAATCATACTGACAAAACTACGGCTTAGGGCCGACTCCATATGGTTGAGAAGGAATTTTTAGGATTTATTAACGACAATCAACTGGTCAAATCGACGGATCGGGTGCTGCTGGCCGTTAGTGGCGGACTGGACTCCGTGGCGATGGCCGAGCTTTTTCAGCGAGTTAATCAACCCTTTGCGATTGCTCACGTTAATTTTACGCTACGGGCCTCTGATTCCGAGGAGGATGCTGCTTTTGTTGAAAACATGGCAAAACGCTACGGGGTTCCGTTTCACCTGGCCCGTTTCGATACCGCTGCCTTCGCGCAGGAGCAAGGACTGTCCATTCAGATGGCCGCCCGTGAATTACGCTACACCTGGTTTGCCCAGTTGCTGCAGGAGAACTCGTATGCCTGTCTGGCCACGGCGCATCATAAGAACGATGTCTTTGAAACGCTCTTGCTGAACCTGACCCGTGGAACCGGTCTGGCGGGTTTGCACGGTATCCGGATACGGCAAAATCAGATTATCCGTCCCTTGCTGTTTGCCACGCGAAAACAACTGGAGTCCTACGTAACGGAAGAGGGTTTGCTGTATCGGGAAGACAGCTCCAATGCAAGCGACAAATACGCCCGCAATCGGATCCGGCATCATGTAGTGCCCGTACTGAACGAACTAAATCCGGGTTTATGGCAAACGTTGCCCCGTACTGTTGAGCGTCTGCGAGCTGCGGAGGTGCTTATGCAGGCCGAGCTCGACCGATCCTGGCAGGCTACTGCTGAGGTACAGGATGACAAAATAATGCTGCCCACCCAAAAATTGCTGGCTCTGCCCGAACTGGCTTTTCGGTTGATGGAATGGCTGGCACCAATGGGTTTCACCACCGATCAGGCAAGGCAAATCGCCCACTTGGTAACTAAACCAACCGGACAAGTCATTCAGTCGGCCACCTATCGTGTTGTGCACGAACGGAATGGTTTGCTCATTGAGCCCCTACCTGGAAGAGGGGTTATTGACCTTTGGCTAACGGATTGGTCTACTACCATAGTGAAGGTTTCGGAGACGCATGAAGTAATGGTTGACGTAATGGACAAACCCACCGACTTTACTCCTTTTGGTGGGCCAACGGTTGCCAGCCTAGACGCTGATCGGCTTGTATTACCCCTTCATATTCGCTCCTGGAAGCAGGGAGATAAGCTGCGCCCGTTGGGCCTTAAAGGACACAAACTGGTTAGTGATTTACTCAATGACCTGAAAGTAAGCCGTACGGAGCGGGAGCAGACCGTGGTTCTGGTATCAGACGGCGAAATTGCCTGGGTAATCGGTCGGCGGATTGACCATCGGTTCAGGGTAACCACCCAAACTCGTAGAATCGCCCGGTTCAGCTACAGGGAGAAGTAGCCAAAACGCGTTAATTAGGTGTGAAATAAGTAAATTGCCTGGCGTTTACAGGTAACCGAATCCACAATTGGAAAAATTGGCACTCTATTTGATTAATTTCCGGAAAGCTCCCAATAGTATTTACTCATTGATATCCATGAACCGAATTGTACGTGTCCTGCTGCTGGCAGGGCTGGCCTTCTGGAGCCTGACTGCTCAGGCACAAAGTGCGCGACTACGAGCGGCAAACAAGCAATTTGAGAATCTTAGCTATGTCAGCGCAGTAAGGGCGTACGAGGATTTCCTGCGAACGGATAAAAAGAAAGACCCAGCCGAAGCGCGGGACGCCATGATCAAGCTCGGTTACTGCTATCGGAAACTGGAAGATACACGAAATGCCGAGCGCGTTTATAGCGAACTGGTAAAGACAAACACGGACCTCGACAGCGAGATTTACCTGTATTATGCCCAGTCGCTGGCTCAGAACGGAAAATACCGGGAGTCACAGAAGATATATAGCCAATATGGGGAGAAGCAAAAAGAAGATTTGCGGGGCCGGCGGTTCACGGTCTCCTATATGGACATGAGCCGGTTCTACCAGGATTCGTCGTCTTACCGGATTTCGAGTTTGCCCATCAACTCCCGTCAGGCTGATTTCAGCCCAATGTATTACAAAAATGGTCTGGTGTTTGTATCGGCTCGTGATGAATCGGGCCCGGTAAAGCGCGTATTTAACTGGAACCAGACGCCTTTCCTGGACCTCTATTTTCATCCTGACACCAACCAACTGCGCGTTCCGGGTTCAGATGCGGGCCGTTTGCCCAGTTCGGCAGTACTAGGCGGGGGGAGCGACAGTAACACACCGGGAGCCGACGCAGCCGCGGAAAATGCGCCCCTGACGAAAGCGGAACTGTTTAGCCGGACCCTAAATACAAAATACCACGAGGGGCCGATGACATTCACCAAAGATCAGAACTTCATTGTTTTTACCCGAAATAATTCCAGCAAGGGGAAGTCGGGTAAAAGCGCCGACGGTGTACGAAAGCTGAAATTGTATTCGGCCGTGAACCGGAACGGCAAATGGGGCGACATTCAGGATTTACCTTTTAACAACAATGACTACTCGGTTGGTCATCCTGCGTTTTCAGCCGACAATACGAAGATGTACTTCGCATCGGATATGCCGGGCGGATACGGGGGCACCGATATTTACGTAGTCGAGTTTGACAACGGCCAATGGGGAACGCCCGTTAACATGGGCAAGGAGATCAATACCGAAGGAAATGAAATGTTTCCGTATGCCGCCGAGGGTGATAACCTTTATTTTTCTTCCGATGGCCACGAAGGGCTGGGGGGGCTGGACGTTTTTGTTGCTGAACTTAAAGATGGGGTCGCCTACAGAGGGGTTCAGAACGCCGGTGCGCCGATTAATTCGGAGAAGGACGATTTTGGATTTATAACCGACAAGGGCCGGACAACGGGCTACTTCAGCAGCAACCGAAAGAAGGGAATCAGCGATGATGACATTTACTCATTCCGGCGCACCTGCAAGCAACTGAATATTTTGGTATATGACGCCAAAACAAGTACGCTTCTCGATAACGCGGACGTTCGCATCCTTCGAAATGGGGTTAACCAGGAGCTTCGAATCACGAATGTAAAAGGCCGGGTCGATCTGTGTGTGGATTCGAATACGGAGTATGAGTTCAGAGCTATAAAAGAGGGGTACGCCATGAACAGCGTTCGTTTCTCAACCCTTACGCAGTCGCCGAAGCCTGTTCTGAATGTGTCGATCTACCTGGAGAAATCAGAGAACACGGTCGTGAAAGGGGTGGTTAAAACGGAAGTAAATCAGCAACCCGCAACCGGGGTAAAAGTGACGTTGCGGAATGACAAAGACAAGTCAGAGCAAACCGTTACGACTGGGGCCGACGGAGGCTATGAGTTTGATATGAAGCCCGGTGCACCGTATACCATTACGGCCCAGAAAGATCGCTACGCCACGAAAAAAGCCCAATACAGTAAATTGAAGCGTAAAAGTAACGTGGTTACCGATTCGCTTGGCTTATACGGCGTTGGGGATGTGTTCGAATTGAAAAGCATTTATTACGACCTGAACAAGTTCTTTATTCGTGCGGATGCGGCTCGTGAGCTGGATCATGTCGTGTCTATTCTTAGAGAATACCCTAAAATGCAGATCGAACTGCGCTCCCATACGGACTCCCGCGCAACGGATACCTACAATATCCGGCTATCGGAAAACAGGGCCAGAGCGGCCATGGATTATTTGGTATCGCGCGGCATTGCGGCTAATCGGTTAATGGCACGCGGTTATGGCGAATCGGAGATTGTGAATGGCTGTGTTGATGGGGTCAACTGCTCGGAAGGCGAACATCAGCAAAATCGTCGTACAGAGTTCAAAATTGTAGCTGTTCAGTAAAAGAACCCGTAGATACAGCCTAAAAAAAATACCCTGCCTGGCAGGGTATTTTTTTTAGGCTGTAGGCTCTCTATTCTGAAGTCTTAACGTGCTTTTTGTGCATCGTTTTGGTTGTTGTCGACACCTTGCTCGGGGTCGATTTCTTTACCGTTGTGGTGGTTGTCGTTTTGCTCGCTGGTTTGTCTTGCGAAGGCGCGCTGGCAAACACCGTGTTTACACAAAGGGCGGCTACTATGCAGGCAGCCAGAATGGACTTTTTCATATGATTTGGAATGGTTTAAGGTGATAACCCACCACCGTGGTGGACTTGTCGCTCGAAAGGTCGGTTGGTTTTGTTAAACGCCGATGAATGATAACTTAAAAAAAGGTTAAACTGTTATTACCCGAACCGTTACCGATAGTTGCCCAACATGCCGCATGGTATGCTCGGCGGCATGCGTCAATAACCCAATAACTGTGGAGGGGATCTGTGTCCGTCCCACACCCCGGCCATCCGTAAGCGTTTTTTCATCTGTACTGCGCAGTTGAGCCAGTGCCCGATCGACCTGTTTGCCGAATTGGCTTACTAAGTCCTGAACGGATGACGTAGTTTGATCGGCTTTCCCTTCAGATGCCAGAGCGGTTAGCTGCTCGGCCGACAGGGCTTCGTTGCGGGCATAGGTGAAAAGCCGATCGAGCACACCCGTCAGGTGCTGTAGATGAAAGCCAACGGAGGCTACACCCGCCGGTCGTTCCCACAGGAGCGATGGCGGAAAATCGCGCATCAGCGTGGTCACTTCTTCCTGAGCCTGCATCAGTGCATGCGCAACCGGTTGCACTAGGGGAGGTATGTCGGCTAGGGGACCCCGCAGCCAAACTTCGCGTGTTTCCAAAGACATAACGATGCATTAAATTACGGTACCACCGTCCGCGTAGAACAAACTACCCGTGCTATACGACGAAGCATTCGACGCCAGAAACAGCGCCAGCGGACTTATTTCATGCGTTGTGCCCATGCGAGCGATGGGCAAACGAGTCGTGAAGTGATCGAGCACTTTTTCGTCCTGCCAAAGTGCCTGGCTGAATTTGGTTTTGATCAGGCCGGGGCAAATCGCGTTGACTCGAATGCCATCGACACCCCATTCCTTGGCCAGGACTTTGGTCAGCATATTGAGTGACGCTTTGCTGACGCTGTAGATGCCCAGACCAGGATCGGGCGTATGGCCGGCAATACTGCTGATCATAATGATACTGCCTCCGCCACGGGCTTTCATGCTTGGATAACATAATTTGCTCAGCTCGAAGGGGGCTTTCACGTTGGCCTGCATGATCTTGTCAAACGCCCCGCCGTCGCAGTCGAGCGAAGGGCCGAAGACCGGATTGGAGGCCGCATTATTGACCAGGATATCAAGGCCGCCGTACGTGTCGATGCTCTTACTGACCAGCTGCTGAAGCTGAGCCATATCGCCTACATGGGCGGCTATGCCTGTCGCGTTGCCCCCCTGGGCCTTAATGTCATTGGCAAGCGCATCACAGGCATCCTGTTTACGGCTGCTAATGATTACGCTGGCCCCGAAGCGGGCGAATACACGGGCTATGTCCTCGCCAATGCCTTTGCTGGCCCCCGTAATAAGGGCTACTTTGCCGGTAAGGTCAAAAATGGCTTTTTCCGCCCCGGTAATCTGCTGGGTTTCCATAGAGGAGGGAGTAAAAGAAAGATCGCAGATAATTCGTTACGATCGCAAAATAGGCAGCTGCGCTCCCGTCGAATTATGTACGGTCTGTACGCTGAACGGGTTATTGCTCAAAAAAGCACACAGTTCCGCCTACCCAATCCTTATTTTTGTTGAAGTTGACGCCAATCATTTCGCCCCGACTCAAACGGCTGAGATTCGTAATCAAGGTCGGTTTTGCATCATTTTTGGGCCAGATAAATAACATCCGGATTTCGCATTTGACCAGTCCGTCGGGCGATTGGATGACGGGTTCATATTTGACCTTTCGCTGAAGTAAATACCCGTCCCGCTGGTGAGCCGGAATGGCATCGAGATCGGCAGCGGTAATCGCCAGCTTAACCCCACTACCCGCAAAGGAGAACAACGGTTTCAGGACGTAATTCTCCAGATCAGCCGGGTAACTGCTCAGGTCGGATAAGTAATAGCTGGCTGGCACATAAGGACTCTTGAGCAGGGGCAGCGTGTATTTACTGATGCGGAAGAACCAGTTCGGGTGACCAATCCACTCAACGTCTACATCGTCGGTAAGGTGAAAATCGCTGCGTAGATCCGGGAAATTTTGTAAGTCATCGAAAATCAATCGGTTATAAATTCGCTTAATGCGAATCTGCCGCCCGTCTTTCTCGTAGTACAACGCTTTACCCTCTTTTCTGATTTTGGTCAGGCAAACGGGCGCTACGCCCAGGTATTTCTCCGTCAGAATAAAGTCGATGCGGGTCTTTTGCTTTTCGGGATAAATTTCCAGCAGAATTACCTCTTCCGGTTGGCAGTCGCCCACAATCATTTGGCGGAGCTGTTCGATGTAATCAGCGTTATTGTCAACTGTAAAGAGATGAGAAAGATTAGCCGGAATAGGATATCGTTCGCGAAACGTGCTAGCCAGGAACGCCTGAAAGGCATACAACGATGGGAAGCCCTGTAGCTCGATTAACTGCGGGGTTAGCTCCCCATTGGCGTCATGGCAAACGGCAAAGTCGATGGCCATGAACTGCGTATGCTCGTCTTCGTTCGGAACCCGTTGCTCCGCCGGAATAGCCTTATCGGTCAGCGCTTTAAAATCTTTGCGGGTTATAACGGCGATAATATCGTTGCACGCGGCCACTAATTTATCCGTCAGTACTTTCGGGATGAAAACAGGTGTTTCTGCCACACGAAAATCCATCTGGCCAGGAAAATCGGTATCAATTTTATCCAAAAAAGCCCGGTAACTCTCCGGGCTGAAGGCTTGATTATAGGCTTGTCGGGCGGCTTTAATCATACATGTAGGGATTGGGAAAGAAGGCAATAAATGTAGATGGGCGCGAGCGTACGCTGGTGCGCGCCCATCTATAACGCTATTCCAGGATAAGCTCCGGCGATAAAGTTCGGATGGCCTGTTGCAGAAAGCCCGGTAAAATGACGGATGCCGTTAGGGCAATCTTGTCGGGATCCTGCAAATAAGCTACCATGTCATCGTACTTTTCCTGCCCGAAATTAGACACGATGTGGTTTCGTTTTTCAGGCTGCATAAAGTAGCGAAGCATGCCCTCATTATCGGCCTCGGGGTGGAACTGGGTACCAATAATTTCAGGCGAGAAACGCATCGACATCACAGCCCGGTCGAGCAAAACGTGAGGTCTGATCTTTTCAAGACACAAAATCTCCGCACCCAGTTTGATCATTTGCTCGGCGTCGGGTTCGGTGATCTGGTAATCGCGGGAGTCGACGGCGAAGAACGGATCCGGTAATCCTTCGAGTAACTCTTCCGAGTCGCCCTCTTCGGTTTTATGCACCGGAAAAATACCAAACGACGTCGATTTTCGCCGACTCAACAGGCCCAGCCCGAGGTGACGAACCACCAGCTGAAACGAATGACAGATCAGGAAAACAAACTTCTTCCGTTCATTAGTCCGATTCCACTCGAAGATCTGGTCGATCAGCGAAAAGTAGCTTGCTTCCCACGCATCCGACGAGGCCATTGGACTTCCCGGTCCACCTGACGAGATATATACGTCATAGGTTAGGTCAGGAATTTCGTTATTTGCCCGGACGTCATACACGTCAAATTCCAACTCGGTGTTCAGGTCCGTCAGTTGGTTACTCCCCTGTACGTTTCGAATGGTATGCAAAATACAACGCATGCCCTCATTGGCATGGTTGTTATTCATATCTAGAACAGCAATCTTTACTAAGCTCATAAACTGTGTATTACGGCTAACTATTAACCAGTGATGCCTCGGAAAAGAACTACCTGATGCCGAAAGAAGTTTCTTCGACAATGTAATTTACCACTTGCTTCAGGTCGTTGGTTTGCTGGAAAACGGCCAGTTGGCGGTCGGCACCCGTACCCATTTCCAGGATTTTCAGAACGTATTCACATTCTTCGCGGCTACCAAGCTCGTCCATAACATCGTCGATAAACGTTAGCAATTCGTGAATCAGGTGATGCGTCGGAACTTCTTCCTGTTTGCCAAAGTCGATCAGTTTTCCTTCAATACCGTAGCGAGCGGCCCGCCATTTGTTTTCGTTGATCAGGATTCGGCGATAGGGCCGGAAGTTGAGATTCTGCTTGTGAAGCTTGTCAATTTTGGCAACCAGCGCCTGCATGATAGCGGCCAGACAAATGGTTTCATCAACCCGCATCGGAACGTCGCAGATACGAAACTCAATGGTGTCAAAGAACGGGTGCAGCCGGATATCCCACCAGATTTTCTTGCCGTTGTCGATGCAACCTGTCTTGACCAGTAGCTCAATATATTCGTCATACTCCGCGGCCGATGAGAAGTAGTCAGGAATACCGGTTCGGGGAAACTTATCGAACACTTTTGAGCGGTACGACTTAAACCCGGTGTTGCGTCCTCGCCAGAAAGGGGAGTTCGTTGACAGGGCGTAGATGTGGGGTAGAAAGTACCGGACAGCGTTCATGATCTGGATGCCTTCGTTCCGGCTTTCGATACCAACGTGAACGTGCAAACCAAAAATTAAGTTGGAACGGGCCACGTCGCGCAGCTCTTCGATGAGTCGATCGTACCGTTCGTTGGGCGTAATCAACTGCTCCTGCCAGTCCGAAAACGGGTGCGTACCGGCAGCGGCAATCTTAAGGTTCTGTTTCTCGGCCAGTTCGATAATCATTTGCCGCAGATACGTCACTTCCTGACGCGCTTCCTGAATATTTCGGCAAATATTCGTGCCCACCTCAACAACCGCCTGGTGCATTTCGGCCTTTACGCGCTCATGAAGGACAATCTGGCCACCGTCAACAATCTTCGACATGTGCGAACGCAACTCGCCGGTACTGGGGTCAATCGTTTGAAACTCTTCTTCAATTCCAAGGGTGAAAACGGGCATCGTTAGTATAGGTTAGTATCAGGTTGGCTAGCACAAAAGCTGAAACAATGGGATAAGATACATTTTTTTTGTAAACCTGATGCGGTGTCAATGGTTTTCTCTAAATAATTGCATTTAGACACGTACATCATGAGAAGTCAACGCGAAAAGAAGCTGATTACGAAATATTGGCTGTTTGGGGGAGGTGGGGCGATGCTTCTGGGGAGTGGACTGGCGGTGCTCCTGCATGGGTCGAAACTTCGTGAAACCAATACCGATCCCTGGTTTTGGGTAAGTACCGGGGGCTTTGCACTAATTATGACAGGATTGGGTTTCATTGGCGATGCCAATCGGTTTCGTACCTTGGCCGATGTGTTGCAGGAGTTAGATAAACGCGCCAATAGCTAGCCCAAAAGGTCGGAATGAGTTGGGCTGACGCACAGGCTGTTCGACTCATTCCGATTTTTTATAGTCAGGCTTGCAAAATGGCTGAAACGCCCAGACGGAATATACTCGAGACAGTTAAGCAGTACGGAAACCGACTGTCACGGTTTATTCGTGGGCAGGTGAGATCTGACGAAGACGCCGAAGATATTTTACAGGATGTCTGGTATCAGTTAACCAAAGTGGTCGATCTTGATGGCATCGAGAGCATGAGTGGCTGGCTTTTTCAGGTAGCCAGGAACCGAATTACGGACGCCTATCGAAAGAAAAAGGAAGACTCGCTGTCTGACCTGATGGGCGAGGGAGAGGACGATGCTTTTCAGTTTCGGGAGATTCTGCTGGCCGATGCCCAAACACCCGAAGACCAGTTTTTTAAAGACCTGTTCTGGGAGGAACTGATGAAAGCGCTGGACGAGTTGCCCGACAATCAGCGCACCGTGTTTGTGCAGAATGAGCTGGAAGACCGAACCTTGCAGGAAATTGCGGATCAAACGGGCGACAATCTGAAAACCATCATCTCCCGAAAACGATACGCCGTTCAGCACCTTCGGAAACGGCTGCAACGCCTATACGACGAACTCGATAACTTATAAGCTTATGAAAACTTCTCACCGACGGTTCCGACTCTTCATACCGCTGGCTATACTGCTTGCGTTGCTGGCCGTATCGTACGTCGTATTCTGGCTTTGGAACACGGTGCTGGTAGCCGTTGTGCCCGTTAAGCCGGTTACTCTGTGGCAGGCCGCCGGGTTGCTGCTGCTGTCCCGAATCCTGTTTGGCGGATTTAAATTTGGCCCACCGGGTGCCCGCTACGGCAATGGCGAGGGACCATCATCCTGGCGTAGCCGATGGCGACAGATGAGCGATGACGACCGGAGCAAGTTTAGACGGGAGTGGAAAAGACGCTGTAACGATCGGCCCGACGCGCCGAATTGATCGAGAATCTGTTTGCACTTGCAAACGTAGTTCCCCGGCGCGTCATGCCGAACTTGTTCCGGCACCTCCAACTTGCCTTTTAGGAGACATAATGATGCCGAAACAAGTTCGGCATAACGCGCTACCTGGCGAAATCTGCCCGAATAGAACATCCCTATACCTTCAAACAAGTTCAAAATAACCATTTACAGCACTTTTGGCTCAATCCAGAGTGCGGTAAAGCAACTGACAATCAACAGCAGCCATACCCAGTTTGGCACTTGTGCGGTCGATGTACGGGCTGGTGAGTCGCCTGTTGTTTGGTATGACGCATGCGCGGATATGAATCGCCGAATGAGTTGCCGGTCAGCCAGTGGACCGGCTTTGGTACGGGCATCCACATACAGTGCCAACGAATCCTGAATGGACTGCCAGCCAGCCTGTCTGAACAAAGACGAGCCCGAAGCCGAGTGTTCGTTGAGGGGCGATTTTACGAGCGATACTGTATCCTGACCAACGAGCAGTACGGACGGCAGGCTGCCCGCGTTGTTGATCAGAATTTCCTGTTGCAGGCCGCTGTAGAGCGGGGCATCTACCTGAATCGTGTTCTTGTCGGAGGGCGACAACCGCGCCAGTACCGCGGTCCAAAGCCGGGTGTAGGTTACGCTATCGCCACTGAGCGATAACGGAAACGTTTCGCTTAACAGGCTGGCACCAATCCGTCCGGCGAGTTTGCGCTGAACCGCTACCGGATAGCCCGTCACGGAAAACTGATTCAGATTATCCGTAAAACGATAGGGGAGCGCACTGACGCCATTACCAACCGGAACGACGGGTTCACTCGACACCTTCCTGACCTGCCATTTGCTACCTAGTGCCTGATTGATGGTCCGGCAATCGCTTTCCGGGTTGGTCAGGTTAATGAACAACACCGCTTTCCCTGCCGCGAGTACCTTCTTCACCGTCGTATTGGCCGCGTTGGCGGGGTCGGTGATCAGTAGATCCGGCGTTGTTCTATCGACAGATGTGCCGGCTTTATTAATGTTTACCGTACTGTTGATACGGGTCGAAAGTGTTGTTACGACCTGTACCGTATGCCCCTGCTTCCCTAGCCAGCCAGCCAGTGTATTGCTTTCAAAATCAGGACTGTCGAGCAGAAATTGCACCTTCAATGGCTCCGTTGGCCGGGCGAAAAAACGGATTGTGTCGAGGGTAGTGCTGCCCAGGATTAGTTCAGCCTGGCTGCGACCCCGAACAAACGCCGGAAACTGGAGCGAAAACGCATTGTCTCCCGCGTGTACCGAAACACTATCCAGCGTCCGATTGCCAAAGCGAAGGCGCAGCAGCTGCTTTTCCGAAGCGTTCACCCGCCCGGTAATTCGTTGGATTTCTCCCTGACGAACGATGCCTTTCCAATGAAGACTTTCCAGTTGATCCGGTGCGGTGTAGGGTACCCAGTTGATGGACGAATGGCTGAGTTCCGTCAGGGTTTCGACGGGGAAACGCTGGCCGACCAGCGTTACGGAATCATACTCATCTGTCAGGTTCCGGCTGGTAAAGCTATCCTGGATGTGCAAACTGTCTTTAACCTGACGGGCAACTGCCGATGGCACTTCATCACCGATCAACAACGCATGACTGGAAGGACGTTGCGTCAGCCAGTGAAATTGCCAGAAGTAAGCCACCATCATCAGCCATAGGGTGACGTTCAGGCCGGTTTTGATCCATTTCCGGCTACTGGACAGTGATTGATTCCGGTGAATCATCCAAAGTTGACCCACCAGCAGGATCAGCAGCGCCAGGGCGATAAACCAATTAATCGGGCTAGTCCAATTGATACTTGTTTGCATTCGAATAAGCAGATCGTCTGCCGGACTAATTAATGTGTCGCCAGAAAGCCTGTTGCAGCGCGCGGTCGCTGGTATAGGCCGGTCCCGTCCGCTCCGACGCGCCCACCAGGCTGTATAATTTTGTTTTCAACTGCGTTTTCTCGACGGGGGTGAGCGTTTTCCCTCCGGCCAGTTTTTGCAGCGAGGCCAGCATGGACCAGTTCTGAAGGCCGCTGTTTACGACGCCATTCGCCAGCGCATTGCCAAGCTGCTGGACCGTCTGTCGTTGCCGGGCGCTGAGTTTGGGTATATCCAGATACCCGAGCGCTTCGGCAACCAATAACTCAATTCGCTGCTGGCTGTAGGTACGCTCCTGGTTAAAGACCGTCGTTACATTCTTCATTTCGCCCGTTAGCCGGGTTTCTTTTTCCTTCGTCTGGGGTGGGTCGAAGCCGCTTTTCCTGACATAAGACCGGGCTTTTTGCTGCGACATTTTCAGGTACTTAAGGGCTTCCTGTTCAAACGGCAGCGCTTTTTCGGGCTCGTATAACCGTAAGTGCAATTCGGACTGCCACATGTTTTCCAGCGCCATCTTTAACAGCGACCGGGTCGATTGCTCGTGGAAGGTGTTCGTTTCGGCGTTGTCGTGCGAGTGAACGTACTGCTCCATCAGGGCGGCTACCGGATCCTGATTATCAGTGGCCTGGGCTGCCGGGCTGCCGTGGTCATGATGGTGTTCTTCTTCATGATGAGCCTCGGCATGTTCCTCGCCCTTATCGTGGTCATGAACAAACCCTTTGAGCGGGTCGCCGTCTTCATCGGTAGGTTCGATATGGCCACCCCCGGCCGAGGTTTCGAATTCTTCGCCCAGAAACTGGCCGTACCGCAACCGAAGCACTTTCTGGTCGAAGCCAATCTCGTTCGATTGACTTTTAAACGCATGGCTTGTCTTCACCGTCGTTTTCTTTCGGGTCGCTATCAGCTTTTCTGTGTCGATGATAATTTGCCGCTGGCTTCTGAAGTACTCAGGCATAATGTTAACCACCATCGTGGCCAGCTCACTTTCCTCCACTTCGGTTGTGTCTTTGTAAACCAGAAAATACGTATCCGATTTGGTGAAATTCGGTTCTGGCTGGCGGTTATCGAAGGCCGCCCAGTAATAGTACAGCTCGTCGCCCGGCGTAAATTTCAGTTCGTTGAGATCCAGCGTTTTGGTGAGCCTGGCATCCTTGAAATTCGCCTGACTCAGCGGCAGCCGCACTTCCCTGAACTTAACGTTCTCACCCGAACCCCGGGCTACAGTGGCGACAAGAAACGTCTTCGAAACCGAAAAATCATCCGAAATCCGGGCGCCGATTGTCAGAGTCTTCGGGTCTTTGATGGTATGAAAGCTGTACAGTTCTTTCGAGTTTGGCTCAATTTTGGGAGCCAGATCAGGGCGGGCTTCGAGCCGGTAAAAGTCCGATTGGTAGATAACCGAATCTTTCTGCTGATTGGTACGCCAGTAGGCCTTGATGGCGTACAAACCGGAGTTAATCAACTTATCCTGATACGTATAGGCATCACCGGATTTCCGGAACATAAGCTCCTTTCCCTGGTTATTCACGAGCCTCACTGACACCTGATTGGTTGTGCTGAACCGCAATGTCCAGGTCAGACTAGTGCCCACAACACCCGACGCGTTCAGCGTTGACGAGTTGATTTCCGGAAGCCGGGTGTAAGCTGGCGGCTGAATGCGCAGACTCGCAGATTCAAATGTTGGTGCAATCGGTTTGCTATCGGGCGTGAACGCGGCTAGTAAACCCTGTTTTTGGGAATTATGGGCCGGATCATTTTTCAGTAAAGGATACCCGATGTAAACGGCCAGCGCAGCAACCAGAAACAGGCCATATTGACCCGCCTTGGCCAGTACCACAATGGGTACTCGAACCGTTTGTACGTGTGTGTTCAGGCGGTCGAGCTGGAGTTGTTCAGCCAGGTTTAGCTGAGGTTTCGTTAAGAGGGGCAAGCTGTATTCGACATCGCCGACCGTTTGGTGGATGAGTCGAATCGCCTGCGGTTTCTTGTCCTGATACAGTTTACTCAATACGGCTCCCAGGCCAAAACCAGCTATACCCAGCAGCAACGACCAGACGGTTGGCCCGGCAAACGTAGCTGTGAGCAGATAGGCCGAAATGGCTAACAACACACAGCGTAGCAGAGCGTTGGCGTACAGTTGGTACGTGACCGACGAGACAAGGCGTTTCAATTCGTTCATGCGTTTTTGGTCAAAGCAAGCCAGCGTTCAACAAGTAATAAACTAACGAAAAGCAGCAGAAGCGTGTCCTGAAGACCTGCCTGTTGCGCGGCTGTAGGTTTGGTTGACGGAATAAAAAGAGACGTTAGATCCGGTTGACTCAAGGGTTTTTGGCTGGAAACAAGGCCATACTGATGCATTAATTGAGCCCCGAGCCATTCGGGTAATTGCCCCGTGGCTGCCCGATCCGATGTTTGTGGCGTCAGTAAGGCATTCGTAAAGACTACGTTTGTACTACCTGCTGACGTTTCAGCCCCGGAGACAATATAGAAGGTTTGTGGCGATGGCTTTACCGGCGGCTGATCGGTAAGTATCCAGGCATAGGAGCGGTTTGGTTGTGGCGATTCGTCAACGACAAGGTCAAGAGCGTAAACGTCCGTCAGGGCGTTGAGAGCGGCCTTAACGGTTTGCCGTTCCCGTTCATTCCGGTAAGTAAGCAAGGTGAAAATCGGTCCTGAATTGGCGGGAGCAAACCGGAATTTCAGCGTTGGGTCAAGGGAGGGAACGCTGGTTAGTTTACCCGTCCGATCAATAAATAACTTTCTGCCGTTTTTGCCAGCCAGGTAGTGGCGGGGTTGGCTCACCGAGTCAATGACCGAATGAAGTTGAAAGCGCGCGGGTACGGTGATGGCTGGCAAGCTGGCCAGTGCCTGATTGTTGGCGATGTATAGGTGAAGTTCGGTGTTTTTTGTGTCGAGCTTAGCCAGGGCCGTTTGCAACTGCAATGGATTAACTACCACCGATTTTTGAGCGCCAGACGATTTTTCGTCGATACTGCTCAGCCGCTCGTCGGCCCACACAACTCGTTCCTTCTTCCTTTGTGCGTCCGTCAGTTCAAATTTAAAGTTTTCCGCAACGGCCAGGCTGGGCTGAACCAGGTGAAGCTTCTGAATAACGGGCGGCTTCGTGAACCAGGAAAGAATGGGTTGAGCCAGTAAAACGGCCAGCAGCAACAGCAGTAAACACCGGCAAATGAGCAGCAGCAGGTTGTCGAGTCGGAGCCCGCGGCTTTGTTGCTGCTGCTTGTCAATAAGCCATTGCGTCGCGGCCCAGGGCAAGGGTTTTCCCTGCTTCTGGTGCCAGAAGTGAATAGCCACCGGAATCGCTACGGCTAGCGCACCCCACAGTAAAAATGGCTCAACAAACGGCATGTAGGGTATCGGGTTTACGGGTTTGGGTCAACGGTATGTCAACTCAGTAAGAACTGCTTTAAAACAAGGGCAATGGGGTCACTCAGGCGAACGCGAATTAGGCGGACATGCGGCATGCGTAAACTTTCTTCTAGTTTCGTCAGGTAAGCTGTTGCCCGTTCCCGAACAATATCTCGAATAGCGTCGGCCTGTAATTCGATTTCTTTGCCCGTTTCCAGATCCTGAAACCGGTAGAAACCGTTCATGGAAAAATTGATTTCTTCATCGCCCAGTATCTGAAAAATAACGATTTCCCGACGTGGCCCGGCTACTCCCTGAATCAAGTTTACCCACTCCTCATCGACCTGCAAAAAGTCTGATGCGATGATCAGTACTTCGGCCTGTTTACGCCCGAAGTCGGGGACGGATGGATTACGGTTTTCCCAGGCCCCCAACGCAGGTGTTGCTTCGAGGATGGCCACAATTTTCTGGAATGCCTGTTTGCCGGGGGGGACCAGCGTCTGAACACGGCCCTGTTGCAGCGCATACAGACTCAATTGGTCGCCCTGGCGATTGCTCAGATACGCCAGCGAAGCCAACAGAATGCGGGCATACTGTAACCGACTGACATTCGCTTCCGTGTAATTCATGGAACCCGACAAGTCGATCAGTAACCGGACCTGCTGATTGCTTTCCGTCGCTGATTCCCGAACCAGATAATGCCCCGTTTTGGCGAAGAGTTTCCAGTCAATGCGCTTTGGATCATCGCCGGGGCTGTAATGCCGAAACTGCTCGAATTCGGTTCCGATGCCCGACCGTCGACTGGTTTGAATACCCAGCAACAACTCATCACTAACCAGTTTGCTGGCTAGTTGCAGGTTGTTCAATTTTATGAGTTCGGTGATGAGCATGTATCTACCGGTTTATGGTCTGTTCGGTTCCTCGCCGGGATGTACGGTTGTACCCCCGTGGGCCGTGTCCTTGTTGGCTATTTACACGTTTGTAAACGTTTCCGTGGTTCGTGTCCTCACGAACCATTCGTACGGGTCTATCAGATTGACTCTGCCGGAAAAGGTGGGCCGTAAGGACACGGCCCACGGAGACACAACCACAATCCACAAACCGTAAACTAGTTAATAACCGTCAGTAACTCCTTGATCACCTGATCCGTTGTGATGCCTTCGGCTTCCGCGCGGAAGTTCAGGGCAATGCGATGGCGTAGGATGGGGTAGGCGAGTGCCTGAATATCATCGGGAATAACCGAGAAACGTTCGTGCAGTACAGCACGGGCTTTGGCACATAAGACCAGGGCTTGTCCGGCCCGTGGACCTGCGCCCCATTCGCCCCATTGCTTCACGAAGGCCGACGGAGAATCGACGGGGCGGGAAGCCCGCACCAGCCGATTGATGTACTCAATCAGTTCGTCGCTGATGTGTACTTCGCGGGTAAGTTTCTGTAATTGAATGATATCCTGGTCAGAAAGAATGGTCTGCAGTTTCGGACGTGAGGTGCCCGTGGTACTTTTCAACACATCAAGCTCTTCCCGCTCTGACGGATAACTAAGTTTGATGTACAACAGAAAACGGTCTAGCTGGGCTTCCGGCAGCGGGTACGTGCCAGCCTGCTCGATTGGGTTCTGCGTCGCAATGATCAGGAATGGCTTGGGTAATTCGTAGTCATTGCCGCCATACGTGACCTTGTACTCCTGCATGGCTTCGAGCATGGCAGCCTGCGTTTTAGGCGGAGTCCGGTTGATCTCATCGGCAAGTACAACATTGGCGAATAGGGGCCCCCGGTTGAAAACGAAGACTTTGTGGCCCGTTTCATGGTCGTCTTCCAGGATTTCCGTTCCAACAATGTCGCCGGGCATGAGATCGGGCGTAAACTGAATTCGTTTGAATCGCATCGCCAAGGCATCAGACATGGTCTTAACCATCAGCGTTTTAGCCAGGCCGGGTACGCCTTCCAGCAGGCAATGGCCACCCGCCAGCAACGAAATAAGGACTTCGTTAATCGCTTCCTGCTGGCCTATAATAACTTTCCCGATCTCGTTTCGTAGCAGAGGCAGCTTGGCTACCAGTGCTTTGTAATGCGTTAAGTCTGTTGTTGAATCCAATTTTCTGTCTGTCAGGTTGTATGAAGAGGAATGTGAATTGGCAGGAATTAGGGCATACCGTGATTGTCCATACACCGTATATCTTGCTTTATGCCGTCAGCGCGTAGGTGACGATATTGACGCCAAACTTGGTATTGTCTTCGGCCAGAAACCGTTTGTTTCGGAAATCATAATCCCATTCGCAGCCATAATCTTTGTTGCTGTATAATACCCCGATCCGGCCGTTGATCGTGATGGCTTTGAGGTAATCATGCACAAGGTCATCGCCCCAGCCGTTCAATTCGAACGAGGTGGTTGGAGGACCCTCCTCAAACTTGAAAAAACAGGTGTAGATCGGGTGATTGTTCGGAATTTTCTGCAGGGCTTTAGGACCAAACGTACGACTCATTTCCTGCTCGAACGATTTGGCGAATAAACCGTCCAGATCGTGGTTACAGTCGTCGACAAAAACGAAGCCGCCATTCTGTACATATCGTTTGAAGTGGTCGCGTTCCTGAGTCGAAAACTCAACTAATTTATGACCACTCAAGTAACAGAACGGGCTTTTGAACAGATCGGGGCTACTCAATTGGACCACTTTTTCCTTCTGGTCAACGGGCAACGTCGTGTACTCCACCAATGAATGCATCAGGTTCGACGGCATTCGCTGGTCAGTATCCCAATCGCCGGAGGTGTATTGAATACGAGTGAAGAAAAAAGGTTTCAAGCGCGTTTGTTGAGAAAGAAATTAAACCGGCCTAAGCCGCAATGGCTGTTGGATCGGCCGTTGATGTTATTATTACTGGTTACAGTTATATTCATTTTAGAGTTTCTTTAATGAATATTGAAAAACAGTCATAGAGACACATTTTATGCTTAAAAATAGCCCTTTTGCCGTTATTTTACTAGGTGTTCAATGGTTTTTCCATGATATGATCCTCCATTAGAAAACCTGCACCAATATCGATTGTCTCACTATCTATAGTAGAAAAACCCATTCGTTTGTAAAACTGAATGGCTTTGTTGTATTTATTCACGTTCAACGACAGACTCGCATTAGCCCGTTCGGTCGCCAGCGTAGCTACTTTATCAATTAGTAGTCGACCAACGCCTTTCCCCTGGCTGGCTGGCAGCAGGTATATCTTGTGGATTTTGGTTTTTGCCTGATCCTTGTAATCAAACTCATACGAGATAAAGCCTAGATACGCTTGGCTTTCTGACTCCTGAGCCAATAAAAAAACATGCTTCTTGTCCCTGATCTGCGCCGTAAGCGAATCGAGACTATACATCATGTTCAGCATGTAGTCAATCTGAGCAGGCGACAGAATTTCCCCAAACGTGGCAGGCCAGGTCCGGTAAGCAATAGCCTGAATGACGGGCAAGTCCTGTTCAGTAGCTTCGGTGATTATAATCATCTGGTTAGGAATCAATCAGGCGGGTTTTGTCAACAACTTTCTTAAGGTATCCAGATTGGTTTGCTTGTCAAAAATTGCCAGAACAGGAATCTGGAACCCGTTTACAGTCAGGCTATTCAGTACATCATGGACATACAGAACAGCGACGACAGCAAACGCCATCGTTGCTTCATCTAACTGATATTGCTCTACTGATTTGCGAACCGGGTCGATAATCCAGTATTCCCGAACCCCATGAGCCGCATAATCGTCAAACTTGATGCCTCTATCGCGGCCTGTCGTACTTTTAGACAGAATCTCCACGATTAAGTCGGGGGCTGGATGCTCCATCTGATCATCCCCAAAAGAATCCGCCGTTTCACTAGTCCAATAGCATATGTCTGGCTCGTAATCGTTGCGTGTCAGGCCGACAAGCGCTTTCTCTGAATCGACTACGCCCAGATCATTCAACAGAACAAAGTTTTGAAGCAGGTTTTCAAGGTATTTAGACGCATCCAGGTGTCGGCGTTTAACGGGCGAATGCATGATGACTTCACCGTTGATAAACTCGGCTTTGATATCATCGCGCAGCCATTCCCGAAAGGCCCGGCGCCGTTGCGCTTCATCGGCCAGAATCGCCTGCGCCCGTTCAATGACTAGTTTAGCATCGGGCGCTTCTAAAAGTTCAGCAACACGGGTTTCAAGCATTTGACAGTAGATAGGTTATTCGTGAAGTTACGGAAAATTCTGTCAGGTCGAGTCGCCAGACATACAGGTTCACGTTGCCCTTCGAGGGGTAATCATAATCAGTCGTGCCTATTTTCAGTGCTCGGATTAGCAGCGCCAAATGCTAAATCTGGCGCTGCTATCATAACTTAATACCTAATCGGCACATCTTCCAACGGAAAGCTCGTGGTTTTATACGGCATCCGACAAACTGGTAAACGTAAACTCCCGAATCTTCATGGGTGGAATCAGATAGTTTTGTTCTGATTCCGTACTGACAACCCGTTCAGGTTTTCCCAGCGACTCAAGGTTGTTTAGCATAATGACCGGGCTTTCGTTGAAGCGGAAGTTTTTGACCGGGTGTTTGATCTTACCGTTCTCGATGTAGAACGTCCCGTCCCGTGTCAGGCCCGTCAGCAAAATGGTTTGTGGGTCAACTTCGCGGATGTACCAGAGTTTCGTGACCAGAATACCGCGCTGGGTGCTTTTGATCATGTCTTCTAGCGAAGCCGATCCGCCCATCATGATGAGATTATTTGGGAATGGGGTCGCTTTCTTGCCCTGCTTTTGCGCCCAGTAGCGCGAATAAGCCAGGTTTTTAACGACTCCTTTGTCAATCCACATCGTTTTTTCCTGCGGCCGTCCATCGCCCGACCAGGGAGAAGCAGGCAGCTCTGGATTAGTCGGGTCCGAGTAGAGCGTAACGCGTTCGTCGACAATCTTATCGCCCAGCCGAGATTTCCCGCCGGCTTTACTGAAGTACGATCGGCCTTCATCGGCGGAGCGGGCGTCCAGATTGAAGAAGATGTTTTCGAGTAATACGGCAGCCGCGGTGGGCTCCAGAATAACCGTGTATTTACCGGGCTCTATGGCCCGTGCTTCGGCCGATCCTTTCGCTTTCTGAATCGCGATCCGGGTAGCAGCCGCCGTATCCAGTTTGCTGAAGTCACTGTAGCCACGGGCTACGTAGCCCGACCCTTTCCCGTCGTTTGTGCGGACAGTTAAGGAGAAGTTTACGTTGGTGCTTGGGTAATACGCAAACAGGCCTTTCGAGTTCATCATGGCCGAGTAGCTATAATTATCCTGCAAAAACCCCGCAGCCGCCAGGTTCTGGGCACGGGATAACTCGAGGCTTTTAGCGACTACTTCAGCGCGTGTATCGGGGGTAACCTTAGCGGTCGAATCGAAAAAGCCCGTTGCCTTTTGGTATTGTTGTGGTCCTAAAAGGCCAACGTATTCCGGGTTTTCGGGAGCAAGCTTGGCCAGTTCTTCGGCCCGGCGAACTACTTTTTCGAGCGAGGCATCGTCGAATTCATCAATTGTAGCCACGCCGACTTTTTTACCGAACGCCGACTGTACCTGTAGGTTTTGATTGACCAGGGATCCACTGGTTGATACTTCATTGCGGGCGTAACGAAGGTTTCCGCGCTCTTCAACGACCAGATTAACTTCGCATTCGTCGGCTTTTGAGTAACTGAGAACTTTGGTAAGCAGGGCTTTGGCTTCTGCTTCAGTAAGTGTAATAGCCATGTTTAGTCTGTGGTAGTGGGGGATATATGGTTTACGGTTTGAGGTATACGGGGCTGACGCGTCAATTGTTCGCGTCAGCCCCGTATACCTCAAACCGTAAACCGGTCAAATCTTCCGAGCTGTATTGATCACATTAACACCATTGAAACGGGCCGTGCTGCTGCCGTGCGAAACCGCACTCGATTGCGAAGGCTGTCCTTTACCATCAAAGAACGATCCCCCAAGTCGATAGTCACGTTCGTCGCAAACCTGTACGCAGGAGTTCCAGAACTCCTGGGTGTTCGACTGGTAAGCCACATCTTTCAGCATACCGGCAATCTGGCCATCCTTAATTTCGTAGAACAACTGCCCGCCAAACTGAAAATTGTAGCGCTGCTGGTCAATAGAGAAGGAGCCATCGCCAATGATGTAAATGCCTTTTTTTACATCTTTTATCATTTCCTGGACGGATAATGGAGTTTTGCCAGCCGCCAGCGATACGTTGGCCATGCGCTGAAACTGTACCGAACTCCAGCTATCGGCGTAGCAGCAGCCCTGCGACTCTTTCTCGCCAATAATATGAACCTGATCGCGAATGGCCTGGTAGTTTACCAGCGTACCATCTTTTACCAGATCCCACTTCTTGGTTTTCACGCCCTCGTCGTCGTAGCCAACGGCGCCCAACGATCCGACCTGTGTTTTATCGGCGATAAGGTTTACCTGTTTGCTGCCATAGTTGAAATTCTTGGACTGCCATTTATCGAGGGTTGCGAAGCTGGTTCCGGCAAAGTTGGCCTCGTAGCCCAATACGCGGTCGAGTTCGAGCGGGTGCCCAACCGATTCGTGAATGGTGAGCCAGAGGTGGGATGGGTCGAGGACGAGGTCATACTTACCGGCTTCTACCGACTTCGCTGAGTGTTTGGCACGCGCTTGTTTGGCGGCCGCTGTCACGTCTTCCAGCATATCGTAGCCCATGTTGTAACGGGTTGTAATTCCCGTTACTTTATCCGCTGGGTTGACCTGTAGGTAGTCGTAGCCCATGCCCATGGGGGCGCTGAGGGTATTACGGGTTTCAAACTTGCCCGTTTTCGGGTCGATGGCCGTAACAGTGAAGTTGGGCCAGATCCGGTGAATATCCTGATCGGCGTAGGTGCCATCCGTTGAGGCAAAGTATTTTTGCTCGTTGACCATAAACATCACCGAGTTTACGTAGTTGGCCCCGTTTTTCAGAGCCGCACTATTGACCGAAAGAAGCAAATCGACTTTCTCCTGAATGGGTACTTCAAACGCATTGCGTTTGATGGGTGCTTTCCAGGAAACTTCGCCGTAGCCTTTCTGGGGGGCCAGTTGTACGGGCTCTTTCATTAAGCGGGCGTTGGCTTTGGCGATGGATACGGCTTTTTCGGCGGCTCTGGCCATATCAGCCTCGTTTTTCGCATCAACAATGGCGGCAAAACCCCAGCAGCCATCGGCAATAACGCGAACGCCAACCCCATAGGATTCGGTGTTAACGATGTTCTGAACTTTGTCTTCCCGCGTAATGACGAACTGATTCAGGTAGCGGCCAATGCGCACATCGGAATAAGTGGCCCCTTTACTTTTGGCTGCGTTGAGCGCGGCATCGGCCAACCGTTTTTTCTGGGCAACATCCATACCTACTTCCAGCAGGGCTTCCGGACTGACAGTGCGCGAAAACGCGGGCAAACTCGGCAATAGGATACCAGCGGTTCCCATGCCTAAAAGTTGATTAAAATCTCGGCGGTTCATGTTAATTTGGTTGGGTCACGGAGATGCACAGAGAAAGATCCATAAATCGTTTACTAACGGTGGGCAACATCCTGACGCTAAAATAATAGGTAAATTGTCTACAAATCTTACGTAACTCGTTGAGTATTCTTTAACGAGGTTGTTTAATATTTTACTGTTGGCTTTTTCGTCATTGCGACGCAGAAGCAATCTTCGGATGGTGTAAAAACTCCTCACCTGAAGATTGCTTCTGCGTCGCAATGACAGAAAAGGAACTTGCCGTCATTCGGTTTTAGAAAGTTCAACCTACGCCTTACGCCTATACCGCATCCGACAAGCTCGTGAACGTAAAGTCCCGGATTTTCATCGGCGGTATTAAATTGCCACCCGCCCGAACCGGTTTGCCTAGTGCTTCAACGTTATTGAGCATGATGACCGGACTTTCATTGAACCGGAAATTCTTGATCGGAAATTTGATCTTACCGTTTTCGATGTAGAACGTACCGTCGCGCGTCAAGCCCGTATAGAGCTGCGTTTGTGGATCAACAGCGCGGATGTACCAGAAGCGGGTGACCAAAATGCCTTTATCAGTGCTCTTGATCAGATCCGCCAGTGACTGCGTTCCGCCCAGCATAATGAAGCCGCCGGGGGCTGGAATTGGCGCAACGCCTTTTTTGTCGGCCCAGAAACGCGAATAGAACATATTCTTGACGACGCCATTTTCGATCCAGGTTCTTTTTTCCTGCGGAAGCCCATCGCTACCACCCCCACCGAAACGGCCGCCCCCTCCGCCACCCCCACCTCCTCCGCCAAATGGCGATAGGGGAAGGTCAGCATTCATGGGGTCACTGATAATGTTTACCCGTTCGTCGAAGAGTTTTTCATTTAAGCGGGTACCACCGCCTTTCTTGCTCAGAAAGCTACGGCCTTCGTCGGCGGAACGGGCATCCATGCTCCGCATCATGTTTTGCAGTAACTCAACCGAAGCCGTAGGTTCCAGAATGACCGTGTACTTACCGGGCTCCAGCGCTCTCGCACTGGCTGACGCCAGCGCTTTTTGCATCGCTATTTCGGTAGATGCCTTCGTGCTGAGTTTGCTAACATCGGTAACGTCTGGATTCGCATAGCCCGAACCCAGTCCATCGGCCGTGCGGACCGTGATCGAAAAATTGACGTTTGTGTCCCGGTTGTAGCCGAAAAGCCCCTTGCTGTTTCCGAGGGCGGCAAACCCCGTTGAGTCTTCCATGTAGCCAGCAGCTGTCAGGTTTTTCTGGCGGCAGGGATCCAGACTATCAAAGGCGGCCTTCGCCCGAAACTCAGGGTCTATCTTGGCGGTGTTTTCCGAATACGTACTGGTTTCCAGGTATTTTTGCGGCCCCAGCATGGGCATGTATTCCGGATTTTCGGGGGCAAGCCGGGCAATTTCTTCGGCCCGCCGAACGGTTTTTTCGAGCGAGGCATCGTCAAACTCGTTGATGGTCGATGTGCCGGAACGTTTGCCAAACACGGCCGTTACGGCCAGCGACAGGTTATCGGATTCGCCACTGGTCGATACGGAGTTACGGGCGTATCGAATGTTGCCTGTCCGGCCACCTGTTACACTCACACTCATTTCATCGGCTTTGGAATAAGCCAATACCTTATCAATTATCTTCTTTGATTCTTCTTTGGTTAAGATTGCCATCTTTTGAGAGTTTTTTAGTTTACGGTTTTTGGTTTACGGTGGCTGACGCATGACCGCTTTGCGCACCGTAAACCAAAAACCGTAAGCCGGTTATATCTTCCGACCCGTATTAATCACATTAACCCCGTTGAAGCGGGTCGTGGCGCTGCCGTGCGAAACCGCACTAACCTGCGAAGGCTGCCCTTTGCCATCGAAAAACGAACCGAACGTACGGTAATCGTCTTTGTCGCAAAGCTGGGCGCAGGAGTTCCAGAATTCCTGGGTGTTCGACTGGTAAGCTACATCATCCAGCATCCCAACAATTTCACCGTTCTTGATTTCGTAGAACAACTGCCCGCCAAACTGGAAGTTATAGCGCTGCTGATCAATGGAATACGAGCCGCGCCCGATGATATAGATGCCCTTGTCAACGCCCTTGATCATGTCAAATACCGACCGTTTTTCGGCACCTGCCTTTAACGAAACGTTCGGCATGCGCTGGAACTGAACAGAGTCCCAGTTGTCGGCGTAGCAACAGCCGTTCGACTCTTTTTCGCCCAGAATAGCCACCTGGTCGCGAATGGCCTGGTAGTTCACCAGAATCCCGTCTTTAATCAAATCCCACTCTTTGCAGGGAACGCCTTCATCATCGTAACCAACGGTGCCGAGGGTATGGGGCTGGGTTTTGTCGGCGACAATGTTGACCAGCTTGCTGCCGTAATTGAATTTCTTTGTTTTCCACTTGTCGAGGGTCGCGAAACTGGTGCCGGCGTAGTTGGCTTCATAACCCAATACCCGGTCGAGTTCGGTTGGGTGACCGACGGACTCGTGAATGGTCAGGCCAAGGTGATTGGGATCAAGCACAAGATCGTATTTGCCGGGCTGCACCGTTTTGGCCGTCAATTTTTCTTTTGCCTGTTTAGCGCCTAGTATGGCATCTTCCACCATATCGTAGGAATTTCGGTAACCGATCAGGCCGTTGGGCGCGGCAATCTTTTCCGACGCCAAGCCGTCCAGGTATTCGTAGCCCATGCCCATGGGTGAGCTAAGCGCATCGCGGGTTTTAAATTTACCCACCGCCCGGTCAACGGCCGATACTGTGAACGTCGGCCAGATGCGGTGAACATCCTGGTCAATGTAGGAGCCATCCGTTGAGGCAAAGTACTTCTGCTCATTAACAAAGAACAGATTCGATGTAACGAAGGCCGCCCCGTTTTTCATGGCCTCACTGTTCACCTTCATCAGCAGATCGATCTTCTCCTGAACCGGAATCTCGAAGGCATTCTTTTTAATCGGGGTTTTCCAGGTTACCTCGCCCACCCCCTTTTGCGGAGCCAGTTGCACGGGTTCTGTTTGCAGGCGGGCATTGGCTTTGGCAATGGCCACGGCGGTTTCAGCGCATTTGGCAATGCCCTGGGGGGTTACTTCGCTGGTAGCGGCAAAACCCCAGGTTCCGTTGGCAATGACCCGGATGCCTATACCATAAGACTCGGCATTGGCAATGTTCTGAACCTTGGCCTCACGGGTAAATACGAACTGCTGTAGATAGCGACCGATACGGACGTCGGTGTACGTAGCTCCCTTGCTCCTGGCGGCATTGAGGGCTATGTCGGCCAGTCGCTTTTTTTCGGCATTGTCGATGCCCACGCCCCGGCCGCTTGCTTCAAGCAGGTATTCCGGCGATACAGCGCTTCCCAGCACGGGAATAGAAGCTGTCAATAAACCGCCAATGCCTAAGCCAGACAACTGGATAAAGTCACGTCTCTGCATGTACTAAGAAGAAGTTGAGTGTTGATGATTGAGCCTGAACTGTTCTTGGAAAACACGAATATGGCTGAAAAAGCCGAATGAATTAATATATAACTTGCTTTTTGTGACGAACGGTAAGGGGCTACTACGGATAAACACCCAATTTTATTTGGTATAATTGCTTAGACTCAGTTGATTCTTTATGGACGAATGGCTCGATAATATGGCAAACATTATCGCCGTAGAAGCGACAGACATCATCCTGTATGCCAGAAATGAACAGACCCTATTGCTGACGCATAGTAAGGGCAAAAGGAAACCGTTAACGCAATAAGTACTGCGTTGGGAACTAGTAATCTACATACGTTTTAACCGTGAGCAGAAAGTCGATTCAGGGATTATAAGCGAACGAACGTTCGGGTAACCGTAGCGGGCTGATTAGGAGCTAGCTCGAAGAAGTTGTCGATCAGCAACTTTTTGTCGCTTTGTTCAATCCAGTAATCTGTGAGTTGCGACGAACTGGAGAGGGTATTCCGTACGCTGATCCGATTATTCAACAGGCTATACTGGTAGAACCCGCTGCCCAGTTTAGGGACCAGACTCCCGCCCTGATTGACTTCTTTCCCGCGTCTGACCAGTAAGGTATTCGGCAGTGATTTGCCGGATTGATCGAGGTTAAAGAAGAGGGTATCCTGTCGGGCCGTTTCCTCAATCCATACACCCGTCAGCGCATCGGGCGTAACAGATTCTGATTTTGTACAAGCCGTAAAACCACACAAGAAAACGATGGAACAGACAAGTAAACGCATAAACAAGCTTTTTCGGTAAGATACCTTTTATCAATGACTGTGCCGTGACTGGTACGAAACTAGCCACGGCACAGTCATTCACAAAATTAGATGTTACTATTTTTTGCCCTTCTTTGGCTTTTCAGGTTTTTCTACTGCCTTCTCGGCCTTCGCCGGCTTTTCGCCTTTGGGCTCTTTTTTTGGCTCTTTCTCTTCTTTCGGAGCCTTTGGCTCTTTCGGCGGAGCCGGTACGGGTCCCGGATGCGCTATAGAATGGCGAACAAAGGTACCCCAGGTCAAATTGTCACCACCTTTTTGTGCTTTCTTCGCCCGGTCAATAGCCATGTTCGCGGCAGCCTCAACAACCCACTCAAAGTTTTCCTGACCAACCGAATGAATGTCCGCGTCGGGGGCTGGATTGCAGAAGTCGATGGCGATAGGGATACCATCACGCACGGCAAACTCAACCGTGTTGAAGTCATAGCCAAGGCCGTGGTTCAGTTTCAATACGTAATCAGTCATGGTTGCCAACAGCTTCTTGCCCGCGTCGCCAGTGGTCTGCATTTCGGCGGCATAACGCAGATGATGGGGATTCCGTGGCTCGTAAGGCATGATCCGAACATCTTTTCCGCCAATGCAATAGCAACGGAAATAATCCGTGAAGTCAATGGCTTCCTGATACAGCATAACGAGTTGTGCCGTTTCGTCGTATGCCTTGAACATCTGGTCCGGGTTGTCTACTTTATAGACACTTTTCCAGCCTCCGCCAGCGTGGGGCTTCATGAAAGCCGGAAAGCCGATGTGGTTGAAAATACGATCCCAATCCATGTTTTGCAGATTGCGGAACGAGTTGTGGTTAGTATCGTCGGGTCGCTCTTTTGAAGGAAGCAGAATGGTTTTAGGAACAGGAACCCCTAGCTGGACTGCCAGTGCATTGTTAAAGAATTTCTCGTCGGCACTCCACCAGAAGGGGTTATTGACAACGGCAGTACCCGTCAGGGCCGCATTTTTAAGAAACGCTTTGTAGAACGGCACATCCTGAGAAATCCGGTCGATGATTACGGCATAATCGGTTGGGACACTTTGTTCAACCTGATCGATGCTGACAAACTCGGCCGGAAACTGGCTTTGCTTTTCATTGACGCGATCCACAAAAGCCTGCGGAAATGTATTCTCCTGGCCAAATAAGATGCCTATCTTGTTTTTAGTGCTCATAATAAGATAGTTAGAGGGGGCTTTTGTTATTGTTGATTAATGAAACGAAAAAGTGTTTTGTTCTGATTGGTGGTTGATGAGGTAAACCTATCGCTTTCTGGTTTGTTTGACCCACTCATGTATTAATTTCACCTTAACCTGGATACAAAAGCCGGTTACAAGAGTGTTTTTAGGTGATGTTCTAGGTGAGCAACGTAATCATGAACAAGCCACTCCAACGTTCTGGGTTCCATGTCGATCTGGCCGAATTGAACTGGTCGGCTTAGGGCATTCACCGGTATAGACCGGGTAACAATTATAAGTTGCCTGTTAAGGCTTTGCCAAAGTATCAACAAATGTTCCAATGGTGCGCATTGGTATTTGTTCAGCTTTACTAATTCATCCTGATTGTACGGCTGAACCAGATAAGAATCATCCGCAAATTGCGCATCTGTAAACCGCTTCAGATTATTGATGGCCGAGTCGATCAGATGTCCCAGAATTTCTTTCCTGGACCATTTTCCGGGCTGCTGATTCAGAAGTTGATCGTCTGGTAAGCTCCGCAGATGAACGGGTACCTGGTCAACATAGGTAGCAAGGCGGTCGAGGGAATCCATTGGGCAGCGGTTAAATCATGCTTAAATAACGCGGAAACTGATCTTTCCAGACGGGCCAGTCGTGGTTACCCCAGGGTGTTACATCCAGCTGATGACGAATGCCTTTTCGGCTGAGAATGCCCGATATACGGTAATTTGACTCTTTGCAGAAATCGTACTCCGACGTTCCCAGTACGATATTCATGTGGTAGAACTCGTTATTCTGGGCATTGGGCAAAAAGTCGGGTGGGTTGTTCAAATAGACGTTTTCGTCGTAATACCCGCCCAGAAACGAGCGAATGTCAAAAGCCGCGCCCATCGTGAGCAAATGGCCCACCTGTTCCGGGTGCCGAAAAGCGAAATTGAGGGCATGATAGCCACCAAACGACGCGCCCGAAACGCCAATTTTTTTAACGTTGCACTCCCGTTGAATGCTGGGTACTAATTCCTCGTGCAAAAAACGGTCGTAGAGTACGTGGTTCCAGATTCGGGTGCCGGGATGCAGGTGTTTGGCGTACCAGCTATCGCGGTCGATGCTGCCGATGCAGTACAACTTTACTTTACCCGTCTCAACAAACCAGCGGGCTGTCTCGGTCAGACCGAAGTCTTTGTACTCGTAATAGTGCCCCATCGACGTTGGGAAAAGTACCACCGGGTACCCCCAGTTGCCATAAACCAGCATCTCAATGTCGCGCCCGAGGTGGTGCGAATAGAATTTCCGATAATCTTCCTGCACAAGTATGTTCGTTTGATGAGACCGCCACAAATTTGGTATGAAAATAGCCGAAATAGCTAATGCTGACGAAAAACAGGCCGGTATGAGTTGAAAAAATCTCAATTTTGTAGCTCGTGATTGTACTTATCCTGACATTATTTTCCTGTATGGCTGACTCTTTACCGGTTTATAACCCTGTTGAACGAGTCGTTGCAACGGCTTCGCAGCCCGATTCATTGCAGTCCGTTCCGCTTAACCGAACGGTTCATCTGACCATCATCTTGCCGCCTGGCTATCGAGCCGACGATACCGCCTATCCCGTACTTTACCTCAACGACGGGCAGGATCTACCGCGTTTGCACATGACCAATGTTCTGGATTCATTGTATCAGAAAAGGGCTGTCCGACCGTTCGTACTGGTTGCCGTGCATGCGGGTGACCGGATTCAGGAATACGGCACGGCGGCTCAGGCCGATTACATGAATCGGGGCAGCAAAGCCGCTCTCTACACGGATTTTGTTTTGACGGAATTGTTGCCGTATATCAGGAAGCAGTATCGCGTACGTACTGAACCCAACCAGTCGGTGTTTGCCGGATTCTCGCTGGGTGGGTTATCGGCTTTCGATCTTGTTTTTCACCACCCCGATCGCTTTGGTCGGGCTGGCGTATTTTCGGGTTCGTTCTGGTGGCGGAGTAAAAGTACGGCCGACGGCTACCGGGATGAAACCGACCGGATTATGCACGATCTGGTTCGAAAAGGAACATACGACGAGAAGCTTAAATTCTGGTTTGAAACCGGTACCGAAGACGAAACCAGCGACCGAAACAACAACGGTATCATCGATGCGATTGATGACACAACTGACCTGATGGATGAACTAGTCAAAAAAGGATACGACCGGGATCGCGCCATCCGTTATGTCGAACTAAAGGGCGGCAAGCACGATCAGGAAACGTGGAGCGCCATCATGCCCGATTTTTTGACCTGGGCCTTTGCCAATGAGTAAGTCGCCAAACGTAAACCCTTTGCCATGCCGAGCAAAGCCGCAAGCGGTGATGGATCTTGCGACTATTATCAACCTCAAGATTGCTTTTAAAAACCTAAATATGGACGGAGTGAAGTTACTGGCAACGTTGGTTGTGGGGCTCTTGCTGGCTTGCAAGAGCCCTTATGTACTGGTTCCTATGCGTTCGCCGAACCCGCCCCGAAAACTGGTCTGGAGTGATGAATTCAACAAATCCGGTCTGCCGGATTCCGCCAAGTGGGGATATGACGTTGGCGGAAACGGATGGGGTAACAATGAATTGCAGTACTACACAGCCCGGCGTCCCGAAAATGCCCGCATTGAAAACGGGACGCTATTTATTGAAGCTCGAAAGGAAGACCACCAGGGGCAGGCATACACATCGGCGCGGCTGGTAACCCGTAACAAGGCAACCTGGACTTACGGGCGGATTGAAGTCATGGCAAAATTACCGAAAGGAGTAGGTACCTGGCCCGCTATCTGGATGCTGGGAGAAAACATATCGACGGTAAAATGGCCCCGCAGTGGCGAAATAGACATCATGGAACACGTTGGCTATGATGAGGGCATCATTCACGGAACGGTTCATACGGAAGCCTACAACCACGCTAAAAAAACCGAGAAAGGAAAAGCTGTGTCAATAAAGGATGTGACGGGATCCTTTCATCTATACGCCATCGAGTGGACTGCGGGCCAGATTGATTTTTTTGTGGATGATCAGAAATACTACACCGTTCAAAAGTCGGTTTTAGGCGATAGCGAAGCCCAATGGCCGTTCGACCAACCCTTTTCCCTGATTCTGAACGTGGCCGTTGGCGGTAACTGGGGCGGTCAGAAGGGAGTGGACGAAACAATCTGGCCGCAACGCATGGCTATCGATTATGTGCGGGTGTATCAATAGTTCGTTCACCAGTTCAACTGGTGAGGCCTTTATCCTTGGTTTGTGAAGACACAAATCATAGAGGATAAACAAGCCGGCTGATTCATCTGGCGTTCAGGACATTGCCCTTTCACGGCGGCAGTACAGGTTCGATTCCCGTATCGATCACTATCTAAAAACAAAAAAAAAGCCCACCTTCTCGGGCGGGCTTTCCTTCGTTCAGAAAATCATTTCTTATAGCTTACGCGATAGATGATGCCATTGTTGTCGTCGGTGAACAGGAGGGAGCCATCTGGCATGGTAGCTATACCCACGGGGCGGCCAAACTGAGACTGGTTGTTTTCGACCACAAAACCCGTTACCAGGTTGTCGATCCGGACTGGTTTGCCACCTTCGAAATGCACCCGTACTACGTTATAGCCCGATGGCTGACTGCGATTCCAGGAGCCGCGCATGGTTGCAATGGCGTCGTTCCGATATTCAGCCGGAAAACTGCTCGTTGCGCTGGTTCCCGCCGTATAGAATACCATACCCAGAGGAGCTGCGTGCGCATCGTACTGTAAAACAGGCAAGGTGGTTTTTGCCAGGATCTGCGCATACGTCGTATCGCCCATCGGTCTTGGGTGCGGGTTGTAGTTGCCATCACCGTAGATGTAAGGCCAGCCGTAAAACGCGCCATCCTTAATAACATTCAGCTCTTCTTTCTGTTGGTCGTCGCCCAGCCAGTCAATGCCGTGGTCGAAGCCGTAAAGTTCTTTTGTTTCCGGATGCCAGCCAAAGCCAATGGTATTGCGCAATCCTTTGGCGAAAATCCGCCGACCTGTTCCATCCGGATTGGCGCGTAATATAGTGGCACTTTCCGGATTCGTATCGGCGCAGGCGTTGCAGGTGCTTCCTACCGTAATGTACATAAATCCATCTGGCCCGAAAGCAATTGTGCGGTTCGGGTGCTGCCCGGCATCCGGCAAATTGCCAATCAGTTGCTGCGGAGTTCCTAATGTACCGTCGGCATTGATGGTAGCTGAGAATACCTCGTGAATCGATACCATGTACATTTTACCCGAGTAGATTGCCAGGCCATGCACATCTTTAATCGTTGCGACGACCTGTCTCTGGTCTGCCTGCCCGTCATTGTTTGTGTCCCGAAGTAAAGTAACTGTTCCCGCTGCCCGGCTTGTTACGTATACGTTTCCGGTTTCACCAACGGTCAACATTCGGGGTTTACCAAGCTGGTCAGCAAACTTAGCGATACTGAAGCCAGCAGGTACTTTGAGCTGCGCAATGCGTGCGTCGGTGGCTGGTACCAGGGCGGGTTCAAAAACGCTGCCCTGCACCTGGGCAGCGGTGGGTTGCTGATTTGTTTCCGGAATGCGGGTGTTGAACACCTCATCTTTACTACAGGAGACGAGTAGCGATGCCGCCACTATACCCGGCAAAATCATTGGTTTGACTACGTTTCTCATGTTGATGCTGGCTTTTTTTAGTACGTTGAGGGTTGTGCCGTTTTTTTTGCTGAATGCTATATTTTAACCTTCATTAAAAAACGATTAATATTCCTTAAACCTGAAAGTTGTACACATGTTTAAGCGTTCAGGCTAGTCCGTAAAGCCTTGTTTCAGAATTGATCGGGGTATAGAAATGAGTAGCATGACCAACACTCTACAAAATCTGTGGAAAAACATATGCACTAGTCGTCCTGATAAATAGCTAACTGCCACACGGTCAGTACATGGCACAGTTTTAGCTGACCCGTTGACTGAATTCAACGTTAAACCATTTAACTGATAGACAACATGGCTTCTTTAGGATCTCAAATTGCTAATTTTTTCGGTGGTAGTGATAACGACACACGGGAAGGACTGCACGGCCTTTTCATCAATGAACTGCGGGGTATTTACTACGCCGAAAAACAAGCTGTCGACGCACTTGGCGAACAAGCCGACGCATCGACCACGGACGAAGTAAGAGACGCGTTTCTTCAGCATCAGGAAGAAACCCGCGGCCAAGTTGCCCGGCTGGAAGATGTATTTCGCAGCATTGACGCCGACGCTGATGATAAGACGTGTGCCGCTATAGATGGTCTGGTCGAAGATGCACAAACTGTTGTTTCGAGCACCGAATCCGGCTCCTTAACGCGTGATGCCGGTCTGATCATTGCCGGACAGAAGATTGAGCACCACGAAATTGCGGCCTACGGATCGGCGGTGACGCTGGCCAAGGTACTGGGTTATACGGATGCTGCCCGCCTGTTGCAGCAAACGCTGGAAGAAGAAAAAAATACGGATCGTAAACTGACCAAAATAGCCGAGTCGTTCATTAACCAGCGCGCTGCTTCGGAAGATGATAACTCATCTGATTCAGAGTCTGTTCAATATGCCGATCAACGCAATACAGCGGTGAACCCCGATGGCACTCGTTACAGCGATGATACGATAACAACGGGCTACGGGTCAACGACTTCGGGCTATGGCTCATCGGACGGGAGCCTGCTGGGCGGCAGTCGCTCGCTGTAATTCTTAACCAGATTTTACAAAAAAAAGCCGGGCGTCAAAATTTGACGCCCGGCTTTTTTCATTAATAAATCGCGTGGTGAGTAAACTACCTGACCTCGCTAGTCTTCGTGAATTACCTGTTGCTGACAGGGTCAGTCAGTTCAGGATCGGTTTCTGTGCCGTCATTATTGCCCAGTGTATCTCCGTTGCCGTAATTGGACTTATCTACCTCCATATTTGGGCTGCCCGATGCGGCTCCAGTGCCGTCGTTCTCCATCGCTTCTTCCTCATCGGTAGGGGTGGTCGGAGGATTGTTCACATCACCAGCCAGATCAGCCGGATTGTAATCCTGGTTGATCATAATGCTGTCGTCCGGCGTCTGGGCAGTTCCGCCGGTAGTCGATCCAATAGTTGAGTCCTGATTCATGTTTTCCATAATCGTTCGTTGTTAAGGAGAAATAGGTTATGTCAGAAGGGCCTCGCTCAACCTTTTGTGAATACTTCCCACAAACGGCTGTACAATTTACTCGCGTAATTTTTTACGTCGAGGTGCGAAGCGTGGATGGTAAAGGGCACAAACTGATTGGCCGACGAGGGTAGGGGCTCTATCCGCACGGTCCGGCCGGTGGTCCAGGTGCCCGCCAAGCGTCTAACAGAACCCGTGAGCCGAAAACCAGCATCAACCAAATCCGTCTGGCAGGTTTCGGGATGATGCGCTACGGATAAATCCTGCGAAAACCGCTGGAGCTGGCTGGCGTCGAACCACGACAGTTCTGGCATCTGCAACTGGTTGGTGTACCGATCGTTACGATAAAGAAACCGGACCGAAAGAATTGATTTGCCAGCCTTCGGACGAGAGGATACCTGCAAATCAATTACTTCAAAAGGGGACGATTCTGAGGCAGTAGAGAGTTCAATGTTCATCGTTGACGAAGGATAAAAACAGGTGTATGGTTATGATTAAGCAAGACAATTCAATCAACAGGGAGTAACGACCGCGTAAGGTCGCCCTGTGTCGTTCTGAAATAACCCCGTATGTATCGGGGATGTTTTCTTGATGTGTACTTACACGTAAATCATTTTACGGGTCATGCCGCCGTCGACCACGAAATTCTGACCCGTAATAAAGCTATTTTCGGGAGCGATCAGGAACAGAATCATACGGGCGATATCATCGGCCTGACCTACCCGGCCGGCCGGATGCTGCGCGTTGTCTTCCGGGCTGAGTT
Organism: Spirosoma lituiforme; assembly: GCF_054776635.1. NCBI lineage: Bacteria > Pseudomonadati > Bacteroidota > Cytophagia > Cytophagales > Cytophagaceae > Spirosoma > Spirosoma lituiforme. The sequence goes on along the minus strand of NZ_BAAHBO010000002.1, from coordinate 556,793 downwards.
CGTCTGTTTTCGCCTTTGCTTTTTTCTTCAATCCCGATACATCGATCCAGCCGGGACTGATTGCGTTGACCCGTACGTCGGGACCTAAACTAACGGCTAATGAATGGGTTAATGCCACAATACCACCCTTGCTGGCTGAGTAAGCAAACGTATCGGGCTCGGACTGGAACGCCCGGGTCGAGCTGATGTTGACGATACTGCCTTTTTGAGCGGCCAGAAACGGAGCGGTGTGTTTTGCGCAGAGAAAAGAACCCGTCAGGTTGGTGCCAATGACGCGGTTCCACTCATCAAGCGTCAGCTTGTCGAGTGATTTTTCGATCATGACAGCGGCATTATTGATAAGCGCGTCAATCTGACCAAAATGGCCAATGGTCTGTTCGGTCGCTTTTTTTACGTTGACTTCGCTGGACACGTCACAGGACACAAACAGGATTTGCGCCGAAGAGGCTTTGAAGGCTTCGCGCAGTTCGGCAAGGGCATCCGTATCCGCTTCCCAGATGGCTACCCGGTAGCCGTGTGTCAGTAAATACTGCGTAGCCACCCGGCCAATGCCCTGACCTCCTCCGGTAATAATTGCTGTTTTCATAGGGGTTGGATAAACGCTCCAAATGACCAAACTACGCGCTTTTGGTAACACAACGCTAGCTCAACCGGTTAACTTATGCCTAACTTTATCGAACGGGCCGGGCTATTTTTGCTGCTATGCTTCAGATTGCTTTTTCGCCAGTTTACCGGCTTCGGTTGCCCGAAGGGCATCGGTTTCCCATGCTCAAGTACGAATTGATCCACGAACAACTGCTTTACGAGGGAACCTGCACGGAGGCTAATTTCTTCGGTCCGGCACCTGTCGATGACCGTTGGGTGCTGGGCGTGCATACGCCGGAGTACGTGCAGGCCCTGAAAACGGGTACAGTCGACCCCAAAATGATGCGCCGAATCGGGTTTCCGCTAACCCCCGAACTCATTGAACGGGAATGGATTATTACGCAGGGAACCATTGACTGTACACAACTGGCTCGCCGGGATGGGGTGGCCATGAACATTGCGGGGGGCACGCACCACGCTTTCCCGGAGCGGGGCGAAGGGTTCTGTATGCTCAACGACGTGGGCGTAGCGGCACATTACCTGCTCGAAACAGGCCAGGCGCGGCAAATTCTGGTGATCGATCTGGATGTGCACCAAGGAAACGGAACCGCCTGCATGTTTCAGCATGAACCCCGGGTTTTTACGTTCAGTGTGCAGGGACAGGACAACTATCCACTTAAAAAAGAGCAATCGGATCTGGACATCAATCTACCATCCGGCACGACCGACGACGTGTATCTAAATACGCTTTATGATCGGTTGCCCGGTCTGATTCAACAGGTGCAGCCTGACTTTTTATTTTACGTGTCGGGTGTCGATATTCTGGCGTCTGATCGGTTGGGTAAGTTGAGTGTAAGTCGGGACGGGTGCAAACAGCGCGACATTTTCGTGTTTGAACAGGCCCTCAAACACGGGTTGCCGATTGCTGTCTCGATGGGGGGGGGCTACTCACCCCGCCTGACCGATATCGTAGAAGCCCACTGCAACACATTCCGGGTGGCCGCCGACCTATTTTTTTGACCAGAATTTTTGGATTAATTCGGTTGTATCTTGCTCGCTCAAAAATTCGTTCACCGAAACGTAGTAAAACAGGACACGGCGTTCGTTTTACCTAGACTATGAAGCAGAATATCGTCAAAACCAGACTCAAAAATAACCAGCCCGTACTGGGTGTCCTGTCCAATAGCAATGATCCGACTGTGGCCGAATTGTGCGGGTATTCCGGACTGGATTTTTACATGATCGACGGCGAACATAGTTCCGTTACGACATCCGAGGTGCAGAACATCGTGCGGGCCTGCGAACTAAGCGGTATTACGCCATTGGCCCGGGTGCGTAGCAACGACCCCAAGTTGATTCTTCAATTTCTGGATGCGGGCGTAATGGGTATTATGATGCCGGCCATCAGTACCGTTGCCGAAGCCGAAGCGCTGGTGCAGGCGGTGAACTATCCGCCCGTAGGTTCCCGTGGTTTTGCGCCCGTTCGGGCCAACGACTATTTGTTGGGGAGCATGAACCAGGGTGAGTTTGTCTCATTTGCCAACGAGCAGTTGCTGGTGCTGGCTCAAATTGAAGACAAAGAGGCAATAGACAACCTCGACGATCTGCTAACGGTAGAGGGAATAGACGGATTTGTGATCGGCCCCCGCGACTTAGCCATGAGCATGGGTTACTACGATGGTCCCGGCCACGACGAGGTCAAACGAACGATTGCCGGTGTGGTTGAAAAAATCAGGAAGGCCGGGCTCATTGCCGGAACCACAGCCGCTACCGGTGACCAGGCGCGGGCGCTGATTGATCGGGGCGTTCTGTTCTGCCTGAACTCTTTTGCTGGTTTATTGAAAACGGCCTCGTCGGATTTTATGAAGGGAAGAGGGTAGGGATGTATGATAGATGTGTAAGGTATAGAATCTGGTGTTGACGTATTTTTTATATCAAAACTCATATACCATATATCACACATTTTTTTTACCTTTGCACCCTCATTTCCAATTTCATACAAACACATGTACGCAATCGTAGAGATCGCAGGGCAGCAATTCAAGATCCAGAAGGGTCGCCACATCTATACCCATCGGTTAGAAGGTGACGTGGACGCTGCACTTGCCTCCGACAAGGTGAAAATTCTCCTTGTTGACAACGAAGGGAGCATTACCGTTGGTGCTCCAACTGTCGCAGGAGCGGCAGTATCGGCTAAAATAGTCGAACACCTGAAAGGCGAGAAGGTTATCATCTTCAAAAAGAAACGCCGGAAAGGATACAAAAAGAAAAACGGCCACCGTCAGTACCTGACGAAGGTCATGATTGAAGACATAACTCTATAACTAGTAGATAGGAATAAGAAGGAAGGAGTGAGAATGGCTGACTCAAGTGCACCAGAAACTCCTCGATTCTCAATCCTGACTCCTAACTTCTAAAGAAAATGGCACACAAGAAAGGTGTAGGTAGTTCCAGAAACGGCCGTGATTCGCATAGCAAGCGGCTGGGTGTTAAGTTGTTCGGTGGCGAGTCAGCCATCGCTGGCAACATCATCGTGCGTCAGCGCGGTACGAAACACCACCCCGGCAAAAACGTCGGTTTAGGTAAAGATTACACGTTATTTGCGCTGGTAGCGGGTACGGTGAAGTTCCGTCCGGGCCGCGACAGCCGTTCGTACGTGGACATCGTTCCAGCTGAAACAGCGGCAGTTGAAGTAGCTGCTTAAGGAAGGCATTAAGTCAACAGAAAATAGGTGACTGACCGCAGATAGTATATCTGTATTGAGTTGCTTCTGACGCTGAAGACTTTTCGAAACCCGCTCGACAACGTCGGGCGGGTTTTTTCGTGCATAAAAACTAAAAAAACGTTGTTACTGTTAGGCCTGTACGAATGCCGCACAGGTGCATACGTAAACTGAAAACACTCTTGCCGATGAATCCTACGCTAAGCCGTCCTGTATCCATCTTTACAGAAGGAAGCCCCAATCCGAACTCTATGAAGTTCGTCGTTAATTTTGAACTGGTTCCGGAAGGGCTCTCCTTTGATTACGCTACGCCAGGGGATGCCCTGCTCGAAGGAAAGGCCTCTCCATTGGCGGTTGCGCTGTTCGGGTTCGATTTTGTACGCCGGGTGTTTATTTCGGCCAACTTTGTCACGGTCACCAAAGACGACGAAACGGATTGGGATGAGGTGTTGCTGGAGCTCAAACTCTTTCTTAAAGACTACTTTGGCGGACAAAACCCCGTTTTCTCGCAACGAACGGTAGATACCAACACGACGAAACTCGACATGGACTCCGAAACGGTCCAGAAGATAAAAGCCGTATTGGACCAATACATCAAACCTGCCGTTGAATCAGATGGCGGAGCCATTAGCTTTTATTCGTTCGACGAGCCAAGTGGCACTGTAAAAGTGCTGTTGCAGGGTTCGTGCAGCGGTTGTCCTTCGTCTACACTTACCCTGAAATCCGGCATCGAAAACCTGTTGACCCGCCTGGTACCCGAGGTTAAATTAGTTGAAGCCGAGGGCGTTTAATGCAAGTAGCTTACCGGGTAACTGGTATACCGATAGCTGACTGCCGTTTCGTAACTCTTTATAGTTACGGAAACGGCAGTTTTTGTTTAGTGTATTGTCTGCTACGACAAACCCTTGTTTACTACGCTATCTGCTTACTTCCGTGGTTCGTGCAGTCGGCGCTCCGATCTTCACGAACCATTCGTGCCACTTTATTTAACGCTGTGATAAGGACATACTTCACGAAACAGACAGCGTAATAAATGGTTGAAAAATGCATGATTTACCCGCCTGCCCCAGACCAATAAATCAAAATAAAGCTGGTTTTAGTAACCCATGCCCGTCGGTAGGGGTTTACTTTGCAGTTCATTGTGCCATTCAACTCCAACTGCATGAAGTATTCGTTTGCGTTACTATCCTCTCTGCTTCTGTCAACAACCGGCTTTTCGCAAAATTTACTTGGTATTTCGACCAGTCGTTACGGTGGAACCAACCGCCTTTACATCAACCCCGCCCTGGCTGCCGATTCTCCGTCGAAGTTTTACCTGAATCTTTTTACGGGCAACGGCCACGTCGATAATAACTATGTCCGGTATCAGGCTCCTTTTTCGTTGGTGCGTTTGGTTACAGGGACTGTACCAGGCCAATACAAAAGTGCGGATGGGTCGGTCAAGTTCTCGTCCGACTACACCCAGGAAATGTTGAACGGGAGACCCAAGAACGGTACCATCTGGGGCGAGGTGCGAGGACCGTCCTTTCTGGTTAAAACGGGGCAGAGCAGCGCTTTCGCGGTTACCACGCGTTTCCGGGCCGTTGGTCAGGTTGTTGGCGCTTCTGAACCGCTTCTGTCGGCGCTCCGGGCGAGCCTGAGCGATGGTGCTTTTTACAGTGTTCCCAGCAACGACAATAAGTTTAGTGCAAACACCAATACCTACGCTGAGCTGGGCCTGACGTATGCCGGCGCTATTCTGGAAGGCGATGGCCGTAAACTCTTGTTGGGAGCAACGGCTAAATTTTTGCTTGGTTACAATGCTCAACAGCTGATCAACCGGGGGCTGAATTATCGTATCGTGACAGACCCCAACAACGCAAACACTGCCATTCTGGAAGTCAATAAACTCGACGCTACCCTGGCGTACACGACGTTTCTGGGAAATCGTAGCCTGACCCCAAATACCCTGTTCAGCACGTCGGCACCGGGTAAAGGACTGGGCCTTGATATTGGGTTGACCTACATCGATCAATACGACGAAGACAGCCCAACGTTACAACTGGGCGCTGCCTTAACCGATATTGGCGGGCTGACCTACTCGGGTCCGAAGTATGAGTACAATGATTTAAGCGCGAATCCGGCCAAGTTTAAAGGAAGTGATTTCAATCAGGTCAGTGGACCACAAGGTATTGCGGAAGTCATACAGACAAAACTGAACACGGGCCGTACGCCGGATAGCCAGCGGTTTAATGCCGGCTTGCCAACGTCGCTGAACCTCTCTGCCGATTATCAATTGCCCGGTGGGCTGGGTATCAACGTGACGTATTTGCGGGATATGCGGTCGGTGCAGGCAAGCGCCATTCACCAACCAACCCTCCTGGCCGTGACGCCCCGGTACGATGCGCGCTGGTTGAGCCTGGCGGCCCCTATTGCCTATTTGAATGGCGGGTTAACAGCCGGTGCTTCGGTGCGGGTAGGACCGGGCTGGCTTGGCACTGATAACCTGCTGGGACTACTGGGTACCGGTACCAACAGCATCAAACCTCGTGGCCTGGATGTTTACCTCGGGCTGGCTTTCGGGATTGGCCGAGCCAACAGAGAACGGTACGATCGTTGACATTTGGATGCTGTTTTTGCGTAAATTTGGTCAGGCACTGCGCTGAGTCATCAGTAGCCGCCAGTAAGTCTGCAAGTCAACAGGTAGTCAGGACCCTTTGGGCACTCCTGGTTTTCCGACGAATGGCTGATCAGCTTTCTAACGTATAAAACTGCATATAAAGGTCTGTTATGACCGAACGAGCTACTTTTTTCGATACACCGCTACTTTACCTGAAAGGATTAGGGCCCCAGCGTACGGAACTGCTCAACAAAGAGTTGAACCTATTCACGTATGGTGATCTGATTCAATATTATCCGTTTCGTTACGATGACCGGACCCGCTATTATACAATCAGCGAGTTGATGGATTCGATGCCGTCGGCCCAGATTCGGGGGCGGCTCCGGGACTGGTATCTGGAAGGGGAGGGACCTAAAAAGCGGCTTGTCGGTACCTTTACAGATGGCACGGGCTCCATGAGTCTGGTCTGGTTTCAGAGTATAACTTATCTGGAGAAGTCGCTCCGGCGCGATGGCGAATACATCGTATATGGAAAACCGCAGTCTTTTAACGGCCAGTTCAGCATCGTGCATCCGGAGCTGGAAAATGCCAATGCGGCCTCCGACAATGAGCCCGGTTTCTTTCCGGTCTATAACCTAACCGAGAAGCTACGTAAGCGCCACCTCGACAGCAAGGTGCTGGGCAAGGCCATGCGTAGTCTGATTGAACTAGCGTGGCCGCACATTCGCGAAACCCTGCCGGACTCGCTTATTCAGCAGTACCGGCTGATCAGCAAGCAGGAGGCTATGTGGAACATCCACCTGCCGCAAAATCAGGGCTGGCTGAAACAGGCCCAGCGCCGACTGAAGTTCGAGGAATTATTTTACAACCAGCTACGGCTGATCAAGAACAAGCTTATTCAGAAGGAGGAATTTCCGGGGCAAGTTTTTCGGGATACCTCACTGATGAAGCATTTCTACAAAGAACTCCTACCCTTTGAACTGACCGGAGCCCAGCAACGGGTAATTAAGGAAATCTACTCCGATTTTCTGACGGGCAAGCAAATGAACCGGCTCTTGCAGGGTGACGTCGGCAGCGGTAAAACCATTGTGGCGTTCATTGCGTGTCTCATGGCTATTGGCAATGGTGCGCAGGCCTGCCTGATGGCTCCAACCGAAATTCTGGCCGATCAGCATTACAACGGACTCAAACCCTTTGCCGATGCGATGGGCCTGAACCTGGGCATTCTCACCGGGTCGACCAATAAAAAACGCCGGGTCGTACTGCACGACGAACTTCAGTCGGGCAAGATGCACATTCTAGTCGGTACGCACGCCCTGCTGGAAGATGCGGTGCAATACAAGAATCTGGGCCTGTGTATCATTGACGAGCAACACCGATTTGGCGTAGCCCAACGGGCCAAACTCTGGCGTAAAAACGAAACAGTGCCGCCCCACATTCTGGTCATGACCGCTACGCCCATTCCACGTACGCTGGCCATGACGCTTTACGGCAATCTCGACGTATCGACCATCGACGAACTGCCTAAGGGGAGAAAACCCATCAAAACCGTTCACAAATACGATAAGCACCGCTCCGAAGTGTTTGGGTTCATGCGGCAGCAGATCGAACTCGGTCGCCAGGTGTACGTTGTGTATCCGCTGATTGAAGAATCGGAGAAGCTGGATTACAAAGACCTGATGGATGGGTTCGAGAGCATGCAGCGGGCTTTCCCCCGGCCAACGTATGAGATCGGAATGTTGCACGGAAAGATGCTGGCCTACGAAAAAGACGACGAGATGAAACGGTTCCTGAAACACGAAACCCATATTCTGGTCGCCACAACGGTTATCGAAGTGGGTGTCAACGTGCCCAATGCCAGCGTCATGGTCATTGAAAGCGCCGAGCGATTTGGCCTGTCGCAGTTGCACCAGTTGCGCGGGCGGGTAGGGCGGGGGTCCGACCAGTCCTATTGCGTGATGATGACGGGTTATAAACTCAGCAGCGACACCCGTACCCGGCTCGAAACAATGGTTCGTACCAATAACGGATTTGAAATCGCCGACGTGGACCTGCAACTGCGCGGCCCCGGCGATTTGACGGGTACCCAGCAAAGTGGCGTAATGGATTTGATGATTGCCGACCTCGCCAAAGACGGCGCTATTCTGACAGCCGCCCGCGAATCAGCGCAGGCTATTCTGGCCGAAGACCCTGAACTTTTGCTCCCCCAGCACGCGCCCATCCGCAATCACGTGGACAAACTCAAGCAAACTGAAAACAACTGGGGCCGAATTTCATGAGCCAGTAAAGCCCTAATTGGCTGATTAGGTTGATTTTATCTTAATAATTGTGAAATCCCATTAAATAATGTTAAAAAAAAGTATGAATTGGGTAATAATCAGTGAGTAAAAACCCTCACTGACCATGCTTTAACCGTCTATTAATCTCTATTAAAGACAGGTTAACCATGCAAAAACAATTTACTAATCAGAGGGTATTCTTCCTACGAAAAGATACCTTCACAAACTCGACCTGGTTGCGCAGAAACGCATTCTGCCTGTTGCTCAGCCTGGTTTGCTCAGTCAGCGCGATGGCCCAATCCAAAATCACGGGTAGAGTGATTGATGAGCAGGGGCAAGGGCTGCCCGGCGTGAGCGTTGTCGTTAAGTCAACGACAACAGGATCTGTTACTGATACGGATGGGCGTTACACGCTGACCGCGCCATCCGGAGCTGCTGCGCTGGTTTTCTCGTACATCGGCTACACAACCCAGGAGGTGCCGATTGCTGGAAAAAGCACAATCAACCTAACGTTGGCTACGGATACCAAATCACTTAACGAAGTTGTCGTTGTTGGGTATGGTACGCAGCGGAAAGAAACAATTACAGGTTCGGTTGTGGCCGTTAAAGGAGCCGACCTGGTAAAATCGCCGACGACAAACCTGTCGAACTCACTGGCGGGTCGGCTACCGGGCGTAACGGCGGTAAACCGCAGCGGTGAACCAGGCTACGATGGCTCGACCATTCGGATTCGGGGTACAAATACGCTGGGTAACAACAGTGCCCTGGTCGTTGTCGATGGTATTCCTGACCGGGCGGGTGGTCTGGACCGGATCAATCCGGCCGATATTGAAACCATCTCGGTGCTGAAAGATGCATCGGCGGCAATTTATGGCTCACGGGCTGCCAACGGCGTAATCCTGATTACCACCAAACGGGGTAAAACAGGCAAGCCACAATTGTCGTACTCGTTCAACCAGGGTTTTGCGCAACCAACTGTAGTGCCTAAACTGGCAAACGCGGCTCAGTACGCAGGCATGCTGAACGATCTGAACGTCTATGAATTACCCGTTGGCGAGTGGTCGGCAGCAACGCAGGCCTACAAAACAAACGGAACCTACACCCGTCCGGATGGCACGGTTCGTACGGCACCCTATTCGCCTACAGATATTCAGAAATACAGTGATGGCTCAGATCCCTGGGGCCACCCCAATACCGACTGGTACAAGTCGACGCTGAAAACCTGGTCGCCCCAGTCGCGGCACAATCTACAGCTGACGGGCGGAACGGAAGATTTCAAATACCTGGCTTCTCTGGGCTACCAGAACCAGGACGCTTTCTACAAGAACTCGGCAACGGGCTACAAACAATATGATCTTCGCCTGAACATTGACGCGAACATCAGCAAGAACCTGCACGTAGCGCTGGGTATTCTGGGTCGCGAAGAGTTCCGGTTCTACCCGACACGGGGTGCCGGTGCTATTTTCCGGATGCAAATGCGTGGCAAACCCAATCAGCCTGCTTTCTGGCCTGATGGTCGCCCAGGTCCTGATATTGAGAATGGTGAAAACCCCGTCGTTATCACGACAAACGCGACCGGATACGACCGCGACAAACGGGATTACATTCAGACGAATGGTCAGCTGGATTTGAAAATACCTGGTGTTGAGGGGCTTAAAATCTCGGCAACGGCGGCCATCGATAAATTGAACCAGAACAACAGACGCTGGGAGACGCCCTGGACGCTGTATGAGCGGGGTACGGGTGTTGATGCCAACGGCAACCCAAACCTGACGGCCAGCGTACGTGGACCTGCCGAACCCCGCCTGACGCTGGGAAACAATACGCAGTTGAACATCCTGTTGGGTGCCATCGGTACGTATGAACGTAAATTTGGTGATCACGGTCTGACCGCCCTGATTGGGGTAAACCGCGAAACGATTTCGGGCGATAACTTCAATGCTTACCGCCGGTACTTTATCTCGCCGGCTATCGACCAGTTGTTTGCGGGTGGTGCCCTGGAGCAGAACAACGGTGGTAGTGCGTTTAACCGGGCTCGTTTGAATTACTTCAGCCGGCTTGCCTATAACTACAAGGACAAGTACCTGTTCGAATTCCTGAGCCGCTACGATGGATCGGATATTTTCCCACAGGCAACCCGTTACGGATTCTTCCCTGGCGTAATGGCCGGCTGGGTTGTATCGGAAGAAGGCTTCTGGAAGAATGCTGTTCCCGTGATGAACTATTTCAAAATACGGGCCTCGTTTGGTCAGTTGGGTAATGACCAGATTTATTTTCCTGGAACGACCACGCTGGCAACGTATCAGTATCTGCCAACGTACGGGTTCAATACGTACATCATTAACAACGCCCAGCAGCAGACGCTGTCGGAAGCCCGGATTCCTAACCCAACCATTACGTGGGAGGTGGCCAACAACGCCGATATTGGTATTGAAGGACAATTCTTCAATGGTAAAGTTTCCTTTGAATTCGATTACTTCAACAACCTGCGGACGTCGATTCTATACCCACGTAACGCGTCGGTACCCCGTACAACGGGTCTGATTTTGCCGCCTGAAAACATCGGACGTGTGCGGAACAGCGGTTTCGATGGACAGATCAGCTACAATGGTCAGTCCGGTGCACTTCGGTACAGTGTAGGCGTTAACGGTGGCTATTCGCAGAACAAAATTCTGTTCTGGGATGAAGCTCCCGGTGCTCCAGAATGGCAGCGCACAACGGGTAAGCCAATCAACGCGTACATGGCCTACCAGTATGATGGCGTATTTGCTACGCAGGGTGATATCGATGCCAACAAACTCGATTACTCGGCTATCGTGAAAACGCTGCGTCCCGGCGACATGAAATACAAAGATTTCGACGGTGACGGCAAAATCACGCCAAACGATCAGGTTCGGAACAACCGGACAAACCTGCCGCTGTTCCAAGGTGGTATGAACATCTCGGCTTCGTACAAAAACTTCGACCTGACAGTTCTCTTCCAGGGTTCAGCCGGTGCGCAGCAATACATCAGCCTGGGTGAGTCGGGTAACATCGGTAACTACCTGCAGGAGGTTTATAACAACCGCTGGACCGTAGAGAACCCGAGCAGTGTACATCCTCGCATTGCCAACCGTAGCGACCAGTATTATTCGGGTGGCAACACCTACTGGCTGCGTTCGGCAGATTACATCCGGCTGAAAAACTTCGAAGTCGGCTACACTATTCCAGAAACCCTTGGTAAAAAGATTGGAGTAGGTAGCTTACGGGTGTACGTCAACGCGTTGAACGCGCTGACACTGGTTAACCGGTTGGGTTCGTTCGATCCAGAAGCTGACAACGCAACTGGGCAGTACTACCCGCAATCGCGCATCATCAACGGGGGGCTGACGCTTCGTTTCTAAACGCTTTTATTACAACATGATACAGAAAGTCAAAACTATAAGTCTGGCACTGCTCGTTACGTCAATCAGCATAACGGGCTGTAACGACAATTTTGTCAATACACTACCGCTTGACCAAGTGGCTGGTGATGCGGTCTGGTCGGACCGAGCCCTCACGGAAGCTTTCGTTACGGGGATTTACGCCGGTCTGGGGCAGGGTGGATTCAATGAACAGCAACTTTCTTCGCTGACTGATGAAACCATTTTTACGCACCCCGGTCGGGGCATTACGACGATTACAGAAGCCCGTTCGAACCCAGCTGATGCAGGCTGGATTAACGAAACGATCGACTGGAACCTGATGTACCTGCGCATTCGGGCTGCCAACCTGGCCATTCAGAATTTATCTGCACCTAAATTCGCTAATACAAGCGGGATCGTTGACCGATTGATGGGTGAGGCCAAGTTCATGCGCGCTTACTACTACCACCAGTTGGTTCGGTATTACGGCGGAGTACCCATCGTTGATAAAGTATACGGATTGGGTGAGGCCGATTATACCACACCGCGTAACACGATGGAGGAGTGTATCAACTTCATTACGAAAGATTGCGATGACGCGGCTACGCTGCTGAAAGGCAAGTCGTTAGCTAAAGGTCGTGCCAATGAAGTGGCTGCTCTGGCGCTAAAAGCTCGTATTCTGACGTACGCGGCCAGTGATCTGTACGATGCGACAACGGCTAAATCGAAATCATCGACGCACGCTGCATTCGCGCAGCCCGCGTTGTTGGGTTACGTAAGTGGTAGCCGGTCGGATCGTTGGCAGAAAGCAAAAGCTGCCGCGAAAGCGGTACTGGATGCAACCAGCGGGTATCAGCTTAACCTGTCGGCACCCGCTTCGAAAGATGCTGGTACGGCGAACTACATGAACATTGCGCTGTCGCGGAGTGGTGGTGAGCAGGATGTTTTGTTCTCGCGCTCCTTTATCAATCAAAAGCCAGAAGCAGGTGGTCAGATCGGTTTGTACAACGGGCCGAACGGGTACCACAACTGGGCGGGTAACACGCCGGTATCGTTGCTGGTCGATGATTATGAAATGATGGATGGGTCGAAGTTCAGCTGGAGCGATCCAACCAAAGCCACGACGCCTTACGCCAACCGCGATCCCCGTTTTTACGCGTCAATTCTGTATGACGGTGCTTCCTGGAAACCGCGTACGGCCGATGTAGCGGCTAAAGATCCGGTCAACCAGATCCAGACGGGTCAATACGAAGTGACCAGCGGCAGTGGTAAAGTAGCCGTGGCTGGTCTGGATACCCGGAAGAGTACCGTTGAAGACTGGAATGGTAGTTATACGGGCTACTACATGCGGAAATTCACGGACCCAAACCCAGCGATTGTTGATCAGAATACGTATCAGCAGATTCCCTGGCCGTTCTTCCGGTATACGGAGGCCGTGTTCAACTACGCTGAAGCCTGTATAGAACTGGGCGAGGATGCCGAAGCGAAAACGTGGCTGAACAAGATTCGTTACCGGGCAGGGATGCCTGCGCTTACGGAAACCGGCGATGCACTGCGTCAGCGGTACCGGAATGAACGCCGGATCGAAATGGTATTCGAGGAGCAGCGTTACCACGATGCCCGTCGCTGGATGATTGCCCCGGCAACACTGGGCCGCAAAGCCAATATCATCAGCATTACGGGTACGCTGAAATCCGGTAAAACGGTTTCGTTATATCAGTACGATCCAACCAGCTACGATTACGCCTATCGTGTTGTTGAGATTGATCCGGGAAAAGAAAACCGGGCCTGGCTCGATAAAATGTACTTCCTGCCCATCAGCCGGGATGAAATAAACCGGAATAACAAACTGGTACAGAATCCGGGTTACTAATAGGCAGCTGGTTTTCCGAATTAAGTAAAGTAAATCCCCGTCGGTATTCACAAACCGACGGGGATTTTGCGTAAATTTCTCCGTTGATTTTTCTATAAAATGCTGATCGCTCTCCGTAACCAATTACTCTTACTAACCTGGCTGCTCTGTATGGCCTGTGGCCGCTCGTCAGACAAGCAGGAAACAGCCGGTAACACCGCTCCTGAATCACCGCCCCTTTTTACGCTGCTCTCGCCCGACCAGACTGGGATTACGTTTGCCAACAATCTGACCGAAGGGCTGAATACCAACGTGCTCATGTATGAGTACTTCTACAACGGGGGCGGGGTGGCTACCGGCGATCTGAACGGAGACGGGCTGGACGATATTTTCTTCACCGGGAATATGGTGCCCAATAAATTGTACCTCAACAAAGGGAATATGAAATTTGCCGATGTTACGGCTACGGCGGGCATTCTGGGGCGCGAGGAACCCTGGAAAACAGGCGTTTCCATGGCGGACGTTAATGGGGATGGTCGACTGGATATTTACGTCTGCCGATCGGGTAGTACACGGCCTGAGAGCCGGGTGCCTGAACTGTTTATCAATGATGGCCCCGACGCCAATGGCGTTCCTCATTTTACCGATCGAACGGCAGCGTACGGGTTGAATAAACCCGCCCAGACGACACAGGTGGTGTTTTTTGACTACGATCGGGATGGTGATCTGGACATGTTTCAACTCAATCACAACCCGCGGCTGCTGCCCATTCTTGATGCAGCCGCTACGGCTTCGTTGCTGAAACAGGCCAATCCGGAAATTGGCGTCCGGTTATACCGTAATACAGGGAACCACTTCGAGGATGTAACGGAAAAATCGGGGTTAAGCAGCTCGGTACTGACCTACGGACTTGGAATTGGCGTGGCCGACCTGAACGCTGACGGCTGGCCGGACATGTATGTTTCCAACGATTACGGTGTTCCTGACTACCTCTATCTGAATCAGCACACGGGCAATCGGCACACCGGGTTTCGGGATGTGCTGAAGTCCAGTGTCGGTCATATATCTAATTTTTCAATGGGTAATGCCATTGCCGATGTCAACAACGATGCGCTCCTCGACATCTTCACCCTTGATATGCTGCCCGAAGACAACCGACGGCAGAAGCTGTTGATGGCTCCGGATAATTACGACAAATACAACCTCAGCGTAGCATCAGGCTTTCATCACCAGAATATGCGTAACATGCTGCAGATCAGTAATGGAGAAGGTCGGGAAGGCATACCGTCTTATCGGGAAGAAGGTCAGATGGCGGGTATCTCTAATACGGACTGGAGTTGGTCACCGCTTTTTGCCGACTACGATAACGATGGATGGAAAGACCTCTATATCACGAATGGATATGTTCGTGACTATACGAACCAGGATTTCCTGAAATACATGACCGATTACATGAAAAACCGCCCGGCGAATTTTCGGCGCGAAGATGTGCTGGAATTGGTTCACAAAATGCCGTCATCGAATGTCCCGAACTATGCTTTCCGTAACCGGGGTGGCGAGCCCAGGGTCCGGCGTTCTGACGAAGTTGGCTTTGCCAACAGTGGCCCAGCCTGGGGACTGGCTCAGGCATCAAACAGCACCGGCGCGGCTTACGCCGATTTGGATAACGATGGTGATCTGGATCTTGTGGTAAACAATACCAACCAACTGGCCTTTGTCTTTCAGAACGAAGCCAACAAAGAGCGCAACCATCATTACCTGGCGGTGAAACTGGTTGGCAGTGGGGCCAATACACAGGGCGTAGGAGCTAAATTGACACTCTATCGGAAAGGAAATCAGCAGTATGTCGAACAGATGCCAACGCGGGGTTATCAGTCGAGTGTGTCGCCCCGGTTGCATTTTGGCTTGGGGACTGATTCGGCCATTGATTCGCTGCGGATTGTCTGGCCAACGGGTAAACAGCAGGTGATTGCCAACGTAAAGGCGGATCAACTGCTGACCGTGGAGGAGAAAGCCGCTCGTTCTACGTATAAAATTCTGCCGTCTACCCCCCAGCTTTTCCGGGAAGTGAGTTCGCCCGTTGCGTTCACCGACCCTATCAAGAAGATCAACGACTTCAAGCGGCAACCGTTGCTGGTCAATGCACAATCCTTCAATGGTCCATGCCTGGTTAAGGCTGATGTCAACGGCGATGGGCGGGAAGATATCTATGCTGGCGGAGGCAGCGGCCAGGCGGGTGCATTATACATTCAGCAGGCTTCGGGGCAGTTCAGTCGGCTGTCGCAACCGGCTTTCGAGGCCGACAAACAGAGCAGCGATGCTGATGCCGTTTTCTTCGATGCCAATGCCGATGGGTTTCCGGATCTGTATGTTTGTAGTGGCGGCTACGACGATTTCCTGCTCGATGATCCAGCCTTACAGGATCGGCTGTACCTCAATGACGGCAAGGGGAAATTTACCAAAAGCCCTGGTGCTCTACCCGTTATGCGTACCAGCAAAAGTTGCGTTCGGGTTGCCGATGTCAATGGCGATGGTCGACCGGACCTGTTCGTGGGTGGGCGAGTAATTCCTGGTCGGTATCCCGAAACGCCGACCAGTTACCTGCTTGTCAACACGAGTAAAGCGCGGGGCGGGCAACCCAGTTTCACCAATCAGACGGCCACCCTGGCCCCCATGCTGTCAACGCTGGGTATGGTGACGGATGCTGCCTGGGTGGACCTGAATGCCGACCGGAAGCCCGAATTAGTGGTTGTTGGTGAGTGGATGCCCGTAACGGTACTTGGCCTGAGCAATGGACACCTGACCGATCAGACGAAAACGTACTTCGAAAAGGAGTATCGGGGGTGGTGGAACAAGCTACTGGTCGATGATTTTAACGGCGACGGACGCCCCGATCTGGTGGTGGGCAACCAGGGGCTTAACACCCAATGCCGGGCTACCGACAAAGAACCCGCCGAACTGATTTATAAGGATTTCGACAACAACGGAAAAGTAGATCCGATTCTGTGTCTGTACGTACAGGGAAAATCATACCCGCATGCCACTCGCGACGAATTACTCGATCAGCTTGGCGTATTGCGTCATCGCTTCACCAACTACGAAAGTTATTCGAACGCCACGCTGACCGACGTATTCACCGAAGCCCAGTTAGCCGGAACAACCAAGCTGACCGCTAATCAACTGACAACGACTTATTTTGCCAGTACGTCCGCGGGTAAACTGACCGAAAAGCCGTTACCCATGTCGGCGCAACAGTCGCCTGTTTTTACCCTCACGGCGCTGGATTTCGACCAGGATGGGCATAAAGACTTACTGCTTTGTGGGAACACCGCCCAGGTCCGTCTGCGTTTTGGCCGGGCCGATGCGAACGCTGGCTTATTGCTGCGGGGTGATGGCCGGGGCGGATTCGCTACGGTGCCACAACCACAGGCTGGCTTTCGGCTGTCGGGCGATGTTCGATCGGTGTTGCCAATCGGGAATACGCTGCTTTTTGGCATCAATCAGCAGAGCATCCGGGCCTATCAACCCGCTAGTACTAAGTAGCTTACGGGATTAAAACTTATGGCTGCTCTCATTTCGGTTGCCGAAAATAGCCTGATTGGAAAGTCTGATTCAACTACGGAGTTGATACCGGGCAGGGTCGGTGTATCCGAAACGGTGTTTGACGCACTTCGTCAGTTTGTGTTTGAGAATGAGAACGCTGATGGACTGTTCACCTTTACGGTACAGAAAGGTGTCGAGTTTATTCGGGTCCGGAATTACGTGGGGCTACTGGCGCTGCCCGATGGAACGATGCTGGAGCTATTGCCCAAAATGGAGCAGCAGGCCAATGCCCGACCCCTGTTGCTGACTATGCTCCGGTACCTGCGCCACAGCCCGTTCCGGACGATACGCGGGGCTCAGTCAAGGGCCGTTAAGCTGCCTTTGTGGGAGGTGTTCATCACCGCTTTTCTCGACACGGTAGAACCGCTGGCACAGCAGGGTATTCAGCGCGCTTATGTATCCGTTGAGAGTAATGAACGCTTCTGGAAGGGACGGTTTCAAGCCACGCGGCAACTGCGTGAAAACAGGTACCACGCTGAACGGCTGGCGGTTGTGTACGACGAGCTAACCGCCAATGTACCACCGAACCGTATCCTGAAATCGACGTTGCTCTACCTGGCCAACCGGACTACGGACAGAGCCAATCAGCGCCGTATTCAGCAACTGCGCTGGGTGCTGGACGATGTACCCGTTTCGCATTCCATACCTGATGATCTGAATGCAATTCGTCGAAGCAGCCGATTATTCGCCCGGTACGAAGCGGCACTGCTCTGGGCAAAAACACTTTTGCTGGGGCAGGGGCTGGGAGTGAAGATGGGTAAAGCCAAAAGTTTCTCCCTGCTCTTTCCGATGGAGCGGGTATTTGAAGATTATGTGGCGCACGGCATTCGGACGTACTGGCCCAGTTCCGACGATGTTCGGGTGCAGGAGTCGTCTGCGCATTTGGTTGATGAGCACGTTGGATTACCTAAATTCAAGCTTCGTCCCGATATCCTTATTCGCCATCACGACCGAACATTCGTGCTGGACACCAAGTGGAAACACGTGAACGGACAGGAGCCAGGTAGCCAGGTGAGTACCGGTAATTATGGAATTGAGCAAGCGGATATGTACCAACTGTATGCCTACGGGAAGAAGTATGCCGCCAGCGACCTGTTTTTGATCTATCCGGTTAGTGAAACCTTCGTTAAGCCATTGCCCGTATTTAGCTACGACGCGCACACGCGCCTGCACGTTGTTCCGTTCGATCTGACCAATTCGCTGGCTGATGAAGTAGATAAACTGGCTACGTACGCTTTGTCTCCCAACGGATCGTAAACCCTCCTGCGTCGTATATGCCCCTTATTTTAACACTAGCCGGTATTTTAACCCTTGTTTTCCTCGTTGCCTTTGTCCGTTTAGATACCTTTATTTCATTCGTTATTGTAGCGCTGGGTATTGGTCTGGCGTCGGGTATGGATGTGGTCGCGGTCGGGAAATCCATTCAGACCGGTATCGGCGGTACATTGGGCGAGCTGGTGTTGATTATCGGATTCGGGGCTATGCTGGGACGATTGGTGGCCGAAAGTGGGGCCGCCCGCCGAATTACCGATGTTCTGATTGGCTGGTTTGGCGTCAAAAATATTCGATGGGGGCTGGCTTTAGCGGGCTTTGTGATCGGTATTCCGCTGTTTTACAATGCCGGATTTATCATCGTTGTTCCCCTGATTTTTACGATTGCAGCCTCATCGCGTTTGCCATTAATGTCCGTCGCGGTACCCATGCTGTCGGCGCTTTCCGTGGCGCATGGCTATCTGCCCCCGCATCCGTCTCCGTCGGCGGTGGCGGGTCAGCTGAATGCCAATATCGGGCAAACGCTTCTTTACGGGATTATCGTCGCCATTCCGGCCATCATCATTGCCGGGCCGCTGTTCGGTAAAACACTGGTGAAGATCAACGCAACACCAAACCGCGAGTTGTTCAAGAATCGGGAGATCCCCGCTGATCAGTTGCCGGGGGCAGGTATCAGTTTTTTTGTCGCCCTATTACCCGTTCTGCTTTTAACCACGTTCGGTCCGCTGAAAAATGCCATGCCGGGCGAGTCACCCCTCAAAACGGTGATAACGCTCCTGGCCGAACCCTATATCGGGATGCTTATATCGGTGCTGACAGCCATGTACGCGCTGGGTATCCGGCAGGGGCAGTCTGTGAAAGCGATTACCAAAGATATGGAAGAGGCCGTTAAGGCGATTGCGCCTATTTTGCTGGTCATTGCGGGCGCGGGCGCGTTGAAGCAGGTTTTTGGGGATAGTGGCACCAGCAAATACATTGGCGGTTTGCTGGCTGATGCTGCCATTCCGCCGTTGTTGCTCGGCTGGGGCATTGCCGCTTTTATTCGGGTGTGCGTTGGTTCGGCAACGGTCGCGGGCCTCACCACGGTGGGTATTGTTTTACCGCTGCTGCAATCGCAGGCTATAAAGCCGGAGTTGATGGTGCTGGCCATCGGATCTGGAAGCCTGATGTTCTCGCACATCAACGATGGTGGTTTCTGGCTGTTCAAAGAATATTTCAACCTGACCATCGGACAGACGATCCGGACATGGTCGCTGATGGAGACGATTGTGTCCATTGTTGGCTTGCTGGGCGTGTTGGCCCTTAACCTGGTGGTGTAGGTACGTGGCTTATAAATGGAGTCAACGAGTTCGGGGAGTAATTGTAAAAATACGCAGCAATGAGTAACGAGAAGCTACAGGAGGTAATTAATAAGTTGTTTGACAGCTTATCGGCCCAGATACCCGCTTACCAACGTAGTGAAGCCGACTGGAGTATTTCGAAGGGTAATGTGGCGGTTTGTCTAATCGACGACGCCGGGAATATCTACGGAAAAATTTGGGGCAATGACAAGGTGAGCGGACGGAGTTTCTACGATGTAGCCTATCGCAAGGCGTCACAGGTCTGGATAACCGGCTACAAAACCGGCGAGTACGAGCGGTTGGTGTTTTCGGACCAGCTCAACTACAAAGATTTCGGTATCGAACTACCCGACCTGATGGGCTGGGAGGGCGGTCAGCCTATCCAATTGGATGCTGAAACCCGTATCTCATGCGGATTCAGTGGATTTGAGGGCGTCAATGATCTGGCCATCGTGAAAAAAGCGGCTGAAGAAGCCATTGGTTCATAAAATTCAGCGCTCAGTATCGGATGAATGGAGCAGACTATCGCTAGTTTGGGGCCATCTGATAATTAAACTGAAAATGGGTTTGCCGGTTTACTTATTGATCCCGTAAATGGAGTAAAACAGAAACGAAAACTTAACGTAGACCTTTCGTTTCTAACTTTTTATTCGTATTTATTTGTGGAATTTTTTCCTGGTATTCAGAACCCATAAAATACACGTTTGAAATCAGCTACAAAAGCACTTGCTTACCTATTAGCAACCTCAGTTGAGGAGAAACTAAGTGAGTCGACCGAGCCGTCAAAAAAGGTCAGAAAAGCAATTGAGAAATCAACAAAGAAGCTTGCCAAGCGGTTGGTAAAACTTGCCAAGCGGTTGGTAAAACAGGTAAAGAAAGAAGACAAGAAAAGGCAGGCCATTCCAGCTCCAACGCCGGATGCTGTCAACGCTGAAGCGTAGATCAACCCCATAACCGACTACGTAAGCTCCACCGGCTTCGAATAACAAAAGGGGGCGGATTCCAGCTGATCAGCTTAGTGATGATCAGCTGGAATCCGCCCCTCGTTTATTTTCAGTGAGTATGGTACGGCTAAACGAGACGTCCTTAACGAAGCGCCGTAGGTAAGGTGACGAAGTAAATGCGATTGCGATCTACCTGACCGGTAGCGGGAAGAATTTTGGCCGCAAATCCGTTCTGACCATTGTCAACTACCCCGAAATCATCGTCGTTTGAAATGGCCAGCCGGTTCGATCCGATCAGCGAAATCCCTTCCGCTTTGTCGTGCGGGTAAACAGGCGAGATGTCGGTTAGCAAGTTTAAGACCAGCGTTTTGGCAACGGGAACAACGCCAGCGTTCTGGAGGCCGGCTTTGTCTTTAAGTTGCTCCACGGTTAGGCCGTTGTACAGTTTTCCGCTATCGCTGTTCGCTGGATCCGATATATCGGTGGCACCCGCCAGATCGAATTTGTACACACGTTTGAAGGTCGAGGGCTTAACCGGGTCACCGCCATAATTACCATCCCGTTCAATGGCCAGAAACGTGGTGGCCGAAATAGCAGCAATCTCGCTGCAACCTGTCAGGCTGGAGTTTTCCATCAGGTACACATACTGTTTCGTAGCCCCGCTGGCAATGTCAAATGTAACGACTCGGATAACGGTAGAACCCGAAACGGCTGCTGATGATGGGTTATACATCGGCGACTGCATCAGGCCGACCAGCGTTTTTCCGTCGGGCGTAATCGTTAACCCTTCCATACCCCGGTTGGGCCGACGGCGGGCCAGGACTTTAGGCAGTGTACGCCCGCCCGTTCCCGTACCAAATGGATTGATCCGTTCGATGGTGTTGCCGCTAGCGTCGAAGTGTACGAGGTGGGGGCCATATTCATCACTTACCCAAAACGTCCCGTCCGACGCTAGTGCCAGTCCTTCGGAGTCGAGTCCATCGGCATTGGGCGCAATGGTTTTACCGCTCAGATCAAGAGCGATTTCGCCCGTATTACCTTGGCCGATGGGGTTTGGCAGGCCCGTGAGTAGCTGTCCGGCCGCGTTTTTGAGCAGAATGGTCTGCTCGAGCACCAACTGATTGCCAACGACCCGAAATTTTCCGACCTGGGGGGTAAAGTCGGCTTTACCGAATATAATCGAATTTGCCGCTGATCCGGCAGCATTCGGTCCGCGATCAGTCAGTAAATAAAAAACGGCTGGGTCGCGTGGGTCCGCTACGACGGCCGAGCCGAAGCCCCCGTTGTAAATGACCGTACCGTTGGGGGCGGTTGCCAGCACCTTCGGATTGGTCGCTTCGGCAAACGTTGGGTAAGCAATAGCGGGCAGACGATGATCTTCGCAGGCCGTAACCGCGATGCCGGCAGCGATGACAAACGAAAAAGGTAAATACGTAAAGCGCATGATGGGCTATATGGTCTAATAATTCGACAAAGCTAAAGGGCCTTGTGTTATCCATTTGTAACCGATTGTGCTGGCCTGTTATGCATATATTAATTTTTAAGAATGAGTAGGCCGTTTAACCCGCTCGGTAGCCGGAGAGGGGGTATCCGTTGTCGATGCTGAACCTGATCCGAGCATTATCCTACCGTTAGCGAATTAGGCCGGATGCCGTCGGTTTCATAATGAAGGGGTAACACCCCTTGCTTGGGAACGCATTACTTTTGTAGCTCAACGTACTAGACTAATGACGCATGCGCTTTATCGCCGTTTATAACCAGCTTCAGACTGCCACCGGTGTCGGTTTCGACAGTTTGATTGACGCGCTCGATTTTCTGTTCTGGGGGTATGAAGATAATGATCTGACTCCGCAGGGAATTTACGACGTACTGACTGACGAATCCATTCCCTACGACCACGCCGGTAAACCCCTGTCTGTGAGCAGCCTTGATTCCATTCGGTCGATTGCCAAAACTTATTTGAAAACTTCTTACCGATTCAGCGGTTTGATTCCCTCAGGCAATGTTGACTAAAATTGGGGATCGAGCGTTATACTACGCAAACAAGCGTTGGACGACTATCCATAACCAGTAAACATAAAACAGGAAATGGCTCATCAGTTAAAAGTAACACCAAGTAACATTATTGGTCTTTGGTTTGGGGCCGATACCCCGCTTCGTCAATACAAGATACAATCGAACCCCGTCTTGTGGGATGCCTGTTTACGGGCTCACATTGGATTTGTTCCACCATCGGGCGCAGCCTCTCTGGACCAGTACCGGAAATCAGATAAAAATGCGTTTGCCCGTGCCGTTGAACGCGAGTTGATGCAGTCGGCTACCAGCACGCTTCATCAGCCGGTATAGGCTACCCTCTTTTTACAAGGCGGAGTCGGTTTTAAAAACTGACTCCGCCTTATTTTAGGCATATCGACCGGGCGACGCACTACATACATAACCAACCATTAATGAATCGTTGGGCTTGGGCGCAGATAAGTGCCATCGGTAAACTGGATGGTGTAGTCAGATGAGGCACTAACTCTTTGCGTAATAGCCGGTTGTGATGATTTGAGCTAAGATACGGACAGGCGTATTAAGGGAACCGTAAGGAACCAGGTGCGCCATTAGAAGCGTTGAACGCTACGGATTTAAGAAGGGTGTCTGCTCCACGATCTCTCTGTAATCAGTTGATCATTGATTTTTCGGCGGACCTTAGGCTAACAAACCTTACCAATGGGTCTTTGGCCGCGGTTTGTCCGGTGAGCGCACTGGTAAAAATCAGGCCCTCCTCACTATGGCTTGTTTCGAAAATCGAAAACCATAGTGAGGAGGGCCTATCATGTCGCTCATCAGGTACGCAAGCCCGAACGATAAACGTTCTGTCGTTACCGATTAACCTGATTCGTTAAGGTCGGTCGGCTTCTTTTTCCTGCCACTGCGCGTGGAACACACCGTCTTTGCCAATCAGCTCGAACGTATGGGCGCCAAAGTAATCGCGCTGGGCCTGAATCAGGTTGGAAGGCATGTTGGCCGACCGGAACGCGTCGAAATAACTCAACGACGTGGCGTAGGTTGGCAGGGCAATACCGGCCGC
This sequence comes from Spirosoma lituiforme, assembly GCF_054776635.1. Taxonomy (NCBI): domain Bacteria; kingdom Pseudomonadati; phylum Bacteroidota; class Cytophagia; order Cytophagales; family Cytophagaceae; genus Spirosoma; species Spirosoma lituiforme. Next base: position 533,141 of record NZ_BAAHBO010000002.1, on the reverse strand, counting down.
AACAGCCGCGCCCACAACCGTACGAATACCCGGTACTGTTTCCTGAATGATGGACTGAATGGCGGGGGCCAGCAACAGGTGTTTGAGTGCCGAATCAGTCTGGTAAGCGCTCAGCATCGTTTCCAGGAACGCGGCCCGGATAATGCAGCCACCCCGCCAGATTTTGGTGATCTCCGCCAGATTCAACTCATAACCAAACTGCTCCGATGCCGACGCCAGCAGGTGCATGCCCTGCGCATACGTCGTGATCATCGAGAAGTAGAATGCCTGTTCCAGACTAGCCAGAAACGCATCATTGTCGACGGCTAACGGGGCAATTTCGTCGCCATACATCTCGGCTGCCTGCACACGCCACGCCTTGTATTTCGACAAGTCACGCATGGATACGGCACTATCGATGGCCGGAATCGGGGTGACCAGATCCATGGCCACCTGCGAGGTCCATTTACCGGTTCCTTTCGAGCGGGCTTCGTCCTTGATGCTGTCGAGGAGTAGCTGCGTTTCGCCGGGTTCGTGGTACTTGAAAATGTCGCTGGTCACTTCGAGCAGAAACGATTGCAGCCGCCCCGCGTTCCAGTCACTGAACACCTTGCCAATGGCCTCATTGTCCAGTTTCAGCCCTTTGCGCAGCACCTCATACGTCTCGGCAATGAGTTGCATAACCGCGTACTCGATGCCATTGTGCACCATTTTTACAAAGTGGCCGGCCGCTCCGGGGCCAATGTACGTTACGCAGGGATCGCCGTTTACTTTAGCCGCTACAGCGCTCAGAATCGGCTTCACGTATTCGTAGGCCGTTTTATCGCCACCGGGCATCATGCTAGGTCCACGACGGGCACCATCTTCTCCCCCAGAAATACCCATCCCGAAGAAATGGTATCCTTCGGCTTCAAGGGCCTTGTCGCGACGGGTCGTATCCGTAAAGTGTGAGTTGCCACCGTCAATAATGATATCGCCCTTATCGAGCAGGGGCAGCAGTTCGGAAACAACGCTATCGACAATCGGGCCGGCCGGTACCAGCATCATGATGGCCCGGGGACTTTTGAGGCTGCCCACAAACGCTTTAATGTCAGAAAAGCCTTTCACGACGGTATCAGCCTTTCCATCGGAATCATTGGCCCAGGCCTTTTCGAGCAGTTCCGACTGAGCCGGATTTTTGTCGTATCCAGCCACAGAAAAACCATGGTCGGCCATGTTCAGCAACAAGTTGCGGCCCATGGTACCAAGGCCAATCATGCCAAACGTAAATTGATCACTGGTTGAATTGGTATTCATAATCAGATAGGGGTGAATGGGAGAGGTCTTCGAGAATTTGTCTGGTTTTGTTAAAGGTCTGGTGATGGTAAGCTCGGATTCCCAGCTTACTGGCTGCCCGCGCCAGCATCAGCCGGTCGTCAAAGTAAACACATTGTTCCGGTTTGGCCTGGGCAATGCCCATGGCCAGGCGCCAGATATTCGGATCCGGTTTGACCATACCAACTTCACTCGATGAAATAAACCCGTCGAAGACCCGGTGTAAATTGAATGTATTGATCCGGTGCTGGTTTAGCTCGCGGCCTTCATTATTAACGGCAAAAATACGAAATCCGCAGTGGTTTTGTTTCCAGGCAGTGAGCCACGCCAGCATATCAGGTAACTCAACCGACTGGGCAAACATAAAATCCTTGAATTCCGCCCGGCTGAACGCACGCGGATGATTGAACACAACCGTGTCCAGGTATTCGTCCAGGGTGATTTTTCCGGTTTCGTACGTGGAAAAAATAAAATTGTGCAGTACGTTCATCTCCTCGTAGTCGAGACGAAAAAGATCGGCGGCCTCCCTGCGCGACTCATGCCCCCAGGCATTGTTGAGCAGAACACCGCCGATATCGAGGAGCAGAATGTTTAATTCAGGCATTTTCATGACTAAAGGAGCTACGCCAGGGCTTTCTTGCGTTGGGTTTCGATGGCATCCAGCAATTTCTGGTAGGGGGTATTAAATTTCTCGATGCCTTCATCTTCCAGTTGCTGGGTGAGCGCAGCCAGATCGATACCTGCGTCGGCCAGCCGTTGCAGGGTTTGCGTCGCTTTGTCGAGGTCGTTCTCCAGCCGATCGGCGGCTACGCCATGATCGCGGAACGCCACCAGCGCATCCATCGGAACGGTGTTGACGGTTTTGGGACCAATGAGGGCTTCCAGGTACTTGACGTCGGAAAACGACGGGTCTTTGCTGCCCGTACTGGCCCATAACAGCCGTTGTGGGGTAGCTCCTTTGGCCGCTAATTTGAGGAAACGGTCGCTGTTGAACACCCGTTTGTAAATTTCGTAGGCCTTTCTGGCCGAAGCAATGGCTACCTCGCCTTTCAGATCCGACAGTCCTTTTTCGGGAAGCATCGGGTCAATCAGGGTGTCGATCCGGCTCAGGAAGAAGCTGGCTACCGACGAGATGTTGTTGATGGGTAATCCTGCCTGGTCCCGTAGTTCAAGACCCGTAATGTAGGCATTGGTTACCGCTTCGTACCGCTCCAGACTGAACAGTAACGTAACATTAATATTTAGTCCCTCCGAGATGCAATGCTGAATAGCGGGCAACCCTTCAACCGTTCCGGGAATCTTGATCATCACGTTGTTGCGCTCCACCGTTTTCCAGAGTTTCAGCGCCTGAGCGATGGTTCCATCGGTATCCCGGGCCAGAAACGGCGATACCTCCAGGCTTACGTAGCCATCGGCACCGACCACTTCGCCATCGTTATAGGTCGGCCAGAAAATGTCGGCTGCCCGTTTAATATCACTCACGGCCAGGCTATAAAAGAGGTCTTCATTGCTCAGATCGCTCTGGGCAAGCTGGCTGATGTCGGCATCGTAATCGCTGCTGCTGCTGATCGCTTTTTCGAAAATGGCCGGGTTGGAGGTGATACCCCGAACGCCGTCTTCGTCGATGAGCTGCTGCAATTCGCCGGTATTCATGATTTTCCGGTCAATGAAATCGAGCCAGATGCTTTGGCCGAAGTCGTGGATTTGTTTTACGTTGTTCGTTTCCATAAGGAATAGACTTCAGTTGATTTCTAATTGTTTAACATTACTTAATCCACCGTCAACATTTAATCGGCCATTAACGTGCCGGGCATCTATACCAGAACAGGCCAGCCGAAGCGGGCGCATCCGTGCCGCGCTTAAAGGTACTAAATGATGGCATCGGTCAGGGACAAGATGAGCGTGCGGACAAGATAGCGTTCCTTTCGTACCTTAGCACCTGGTATAGTATACTACCCGCCATGAAAACCAAAATACTCCTGGTAGATGACGAAGTCGATCTGGAAGTTCTCTTTCGACAACGGTTCCGCCAATCGATTCAGAAAGGCATTTATGAGTTTGTTTTTGCCCACGACGGCCGGCAGGCGCTGCGCCTGCTGGAAGAGCAACCCGATATCGATCTTCTGCTGAGCGACATCAACATGCCCGGCATGGACGGCCTCACGCTGCTGGATCAGCTTCAGCAAATCAACCCGATGGTACGCACGGTAATGATTACTGCTTACGGCGACATGACTACCATTCGGGCGGCTATGAACCGGGGTGCTTTCGACTTCATTACCAAGCCCATTAACTTTGACGATCTCGAAGTGACCATCGAGAAGACCAGCCGGTACGTTCACCAACTGCGCGAAACGCAGGAACTGAAGGCGGTGGATGCGATGAAGACGCGTTTCTTTACCAACATTACGGACGAGTTGCGGTCGCCATTGTCGCTCATCATTTCGCCCGTAGACAAGCTGCTGGAAACCCCGGACTTATCGGTGCCCTTGCAGCAACAGTTGCTGACGGTCCGTCGGAATGCCCGGCAAATTTTGCGGTTGCTCAACCAGCTACTGGCCATTAACCAGCTCGAAGCCCGGCAAATGGAACTGGTCGAGCAGGTGGGCGATCTGCCCGGCTTTATTGAGCAATTGGTGGATCTGTTTCGTCCTTCGGCGGATATCAAGCAGTTGGCGCTGGTCTACCAGACGGATATGCCCACCGGAAATTACCGTTTCGACGCCAGCAAATGGGAGATAATACTCGCCAATCTGCTGACGAACGCCATCCAGTTTACGCCCACGGGTAGCATTACTGTTTCGCTTCATCAGACTGCCACCGGCGCCCGTTTGTCGGTACGGGACACGGGTATTGGCATTACGGCGCATAAACTGCCCCACGTTTTTGACCGTTATTATGAGGGTGATAATCTCCGGATCCGGGCCAACGACACCACCGGTATCAGCCTGGCGCTGGTTCGTGAACTAACGCTGCGTCTGGGTGGCCAGATAACGGTTCAGAGCCAGGTCGATGGTCCGCCGGAAACGACGGGTACGGAGTTTGTGCTGGAATTACCCCTCCAGCGGGTCAAGGCGTACGATGAAACGGCCTTGCCGGTTGAGGCTCCTTCGCTGCTCGTTGACCTGCCAGCGGTTCCCGGTGGGACTCCCACGGCCAATTCATCCGGTGTTGCCGAACCACCCCCGCTGGTTTTAGTAATCGAAGATAATCCCGAACTGCGGGAATTTATGGTGGCTGAACTGGCCACGACCTACCGGGTTCGGTCGGCAGCCAATGGCTACGAGGGCTGGGTGCTGGCTAAAGAGGAACTGCCTTCGATTATTGTGACGGACCTGATGATGCCTCGCCTGGATGGCTACGCCCTGATTGAGCGCCTGAAGGCAGACCCCGTAACCGACCATATTCCGATTGTGCTATTGTCGACCAGTGCGGGAGACACCCACCGCCTGAAGGGGCTGGCGCTGGGTGCCGATGACTATTTGACAAAACCTTTTCATCTGGACGAACTCCGGTTACGGTTGCGCAATTTGTTGAACCGTCAGCAGCGATTACAGGAACATTACCGGCAGCAACTGGCCCAGCCCGACAGTACCACGCCCTTACAGACGGTCAGCGATCAGTTTCTGCGTAAGCTGTATACATTGATCGAGGAGCACCTGGACGACTCGACGCTGAGCGTCGAATGGCTGGCCGAAGAACTGGCCATGAGCCGGAAAGCGCTGTACCTGAAGGTACATAACCTGACGCATCTGTCGCCCATTGAGCTGATTCGGCAGTATCGTTTACGTAAGGCTATCGACCTGTTACGACTGGGGCATAGTGCGGCCGAAACAGCGTATCTGGTCGGTTTCGAGACACCGTCGTATTTTACCAAGGTCTTCCGGGAGTTTTACAAGCAAACCCCGACGGCTTACGTAAAGGGGTAGTTAGCCATGCCGGAGATAGCAGAATTATAGATGTCACAAAATTAGCGGCTTTCGTACGCGAGCAGCTCCTCGTAAGGGTTCGTTTGAAAACCAAGTAGTTTCCCGAAGGCGGGTTCGGTTTTATAACCTTGTTGTTTGAGTGCAATGATTTGTTGTCGGAACGCTTCTCCGTGCTCCGTCAGCAGCCTGTGTTCGATAAGCATGTGCCGATAGGCCAGTTGCTGCCGGGTGGGAATAGGTTGCCCGAAGATTTCGATTTCAACGGTATCGATCATAAAGTTAGCGACCACGCAGTCGGTGCCGTGCAACCGATAGTCACGAATCCGGAATCCCGTCTGCTGGTTGAAGGCATTGAGAACGGTTGAATAAAAAGCCCGTTTGTCGTCCCAGTGGCAAATGATGTCGAGGTCGCTGGAATCAATGGCAATGTTAATGGGAACGGTGCCCACCAGAATAGGGGTAAACCGGTCCAGTTTTTCCATCACCTTGTTGTTGGTCAGTATGGAATACGCCTGTTTCTGCCGGGCGTTTCCTTCGTTCAGGTAGTCGAGCGTATCGAAAGGGGTGGTCATAATCAGCTTGGTGAATGAGCCTCAATTCGCCTTGACGGATGACGGCCCGGTTAACGCAGAACGAATAAACGGGGTCTCTTGCGTAACCGTTTTCGGCCCAGGCAGTCAACAGAGTATGAAATGGCTAACATCTACCCACCCCGCCCCGAACGAAAACTATAATTTTACGTATAAAGCAGGCGATGTTCGGCTGATACGCGCACTAATTGTTGTTGGTCTCCTGTTCGTCCTGGCGTTTCTCTGGGTGTTTTTTCAGCCCCGGAACCAGGGCTATTCCTGGCTGTTCGCGTTGCTGTCGGTGTCCGTATTGTTTCGGATTGTGCGGCTACTGCACGAATGGTATCACTACTGGCGGGTAGCGCCCCCCGTCCCGCCCGCTTTAACCCGAACCTGGTCGGTGGATGTGCTGACGACGTACTGCCCCGGCGAGCCGCACGAAATGGTCATCAACACGTTAGAAGCCATCGGTCGAATTACGTACCCGCATACGACCTATCTCTGCGACGAGGCCAATGACCCGTATCTGAAACAGGTCTGCGACCAACTGGGCGTCGTTCACGTTACCCGAACCGATAAGACTGACGCCAAAGCGGGCAACATCAACAACGCGCTGCGACAGGCTACGGGAGAGATCTGCCTGGTGATGGATCCTGACCACGTGCCCGTACCCAATTTTTTAGACCATGTGTTGCCCTATTTTGACAAGCCTGACGTGGGTTTTGTGCAGTGCGTACAGGGCTACTATAACCAGAAAGAAAGCATCGTTGCCTTCGGGGCTGCCGAGCAGACCTACAGCTTTTACGGGCCTATGATGACCTGTATGGGTGACTACGGAACCGCGCAGGCCATTGGCGCTAACTGCACGTTTCGGCGGTCAGCGCTGGATTCGATCGGCGGGCACGCCAACGGGTTATCGGAAGACATGCACACGGCCATGAAGTTGCACGCCAAGGGCTGGCAGTCGGTATATGTGCCGCTGACCCTATCTTACGGGTTAGTGCCCGCCACGCTGCCTGCCTATTACAAACAGCAGCTCAAATGGTCGCGTGGTACGTTTGAATTACTGGTGACGACCCTACCCAGGGTGTTCGGGAAGTTGAACTGGCGACAAAAACTGCATTATACTACGCTACCCCTGTACTACCTGCTGGGTACGGTGCAGCTTTTCGACCTGCTTATTCCAATCCTGTCACTGTTGACTATGCTGTTGCCGCTGCAACTGGATTTACTACGGTTCGCTACGGTTTACGTACCGCTGCTGCTAACGGGTTTTCTGATCCGGCAATATGCCCAGCGATGGCTCATTGAGCGCCACGAAGCGGGTTTCCACCTGGTTGGGGGCATTCTGGCCAGTGGCACGTGGTGGGTATACCTGCTCGGCCTCATTTACACGATATTCCGGGTAAAGGTGCCGTACATCCCGACGCCCAAAGATGATCGACCGCGCAATAATTTCTGGCTCATTCTGCCTAACCTGTTTTTTGTGCTGGCTACACTCGGGGCCATCGGTTACAGCATTTTCTGGTATGGCCGCTTTGCGCTCTACAATATTTATTTCCAGATGATGCTGGTATTCGGGCTATTGAACATAGTGATTCTCAGCCTTAACATTGTTGCTGGTCAGGAAAAAACAATGCATCAACTGGCCCGTTGGTTCACCCGGTCGTCGGGGCATTTTGCGCCGGCGGGCCACCTGCGCCGAACGGCCTGGCTGATTCGTTATGGTCTTTATGGATGGCTCCAGCGACGGGCAATCCCCCTGTTTACCGGCATGGTGCTGCTGGCGCTGAGTCTGTTGTTTTTCACGTACCGCATCAAAACCAGCGCCCTGCCTACCGATCTGCGTTTTGCCAATACGCAGCCTTTTTACGTGGGGCTTACCGATCCGTCGGCGGGTCAGCCTGCTCTCCCGGCGTCCGTTACGCTAATAACTCCCCACTCCGTCGATTGGCCGATGGCGGCTAATTCAACCATTCATTTCTCGCCCAGGGCCGTGGATGGCCAGTTACCGTTGTTGTACATCCGGGCGAGCGGGCCGACTGATACAACCGAGCGCTCTACGCAGGCATTTCTGAAAAGCATTGTGCGTGGGCAACGAGATGCAGCCTTGCGGACATGGGCGCAAAACGTCCGGCAGATGCAACGCCCGGTCTTGATCAGTTTCCTGCCTGAATTTGATGATCCGGCTCACCTGTACGGGTTGCGGCAGGACACCAGCCTGGGTTTGTACCGACAGGCGTGGCAGTACATTGTCCGGGTATGCCGACAACAGCGGGCAACGAACATTACCTGGGTTTGGTGCCCCACTCAGCCATCGACGGTGGTTACTTACTATCCGGGCACCACGTATGTCGACTGGCTGGGGTTTGCGGTCGTGAATAACCCGGCCCTGGCGGTCGATCATAAAGAGCATTCGTTTGCCGCCCTGTTTCAGCTTCCCCACACCACGGTGCGTTCGCACGTTGCCTACAGCATCCGGCAGAAACCGATCCTGATTACCCGGCTGGAGTCCGTAACCGACAATACCCCCGACCGGCAATGGACCCTCGACGCGCTGGAGCTGATGAAGGAGCGTTATCCGACAATTCGGGGTGTTGTCTTCTCGAAACCCAGCGATTTACAGGCGGTGCCCGTTACCTGGCTAGCCATCTACCAGCCAATCCGCCGTTAGTCGTCGGCGGGGGTTGGTTCCGTTGACGACTTACCCGCTACTTCGAACGAAAAGTTGGCGGTGGATACGTGGCGGTGGGTGTCGTACACATTGACGAACAGGCGGTACGCCCCCGGTTTTTCTGGTAAGTGAAACTGCACCTTTTTGGTATCCGAACGCTCCAGCAATCCCTGTAGAGCGGGCCGGGGTACTCCCACAAAGTCGGCACCGGGTTGCGCATGGGGTTTAATTTCCCAGGAAAACGTGAGCGAATCACCTTCCGGATCATGCACCCGAATTTCGGCCTGGTGCATAGCTGATGCGGATGCGTAGGAGCGGTTTAGTATACGTTGCCCGTCGATGAGCAGACCGTCTACAACAGGAGCCAGATTACTGGGCTTCGTATCCGACCAAAGTTCCTGCATCAAGGCTACGAGCGGAGTTTGCCGCCCCTGCTCATCGAACAGGCTGAACCAGGTATGCGTTTCCTCCTGTTTGTGACCCCAGTAAAAAATGTACGCACCAAAACAGTTGGGAAGCTTTGCGCCAATGTATCGTTGATAAAACGGCTTGACGAACGCCACTTTACTGCGGCTGTCGGGCTCGTCGGGTGCGCCCCAGGCAGACGCGGTCGTTTCCCAGTAGGCTTGTGCCCCATATTCCGAAATGAGATACGGTTTTGTCCAGCCGCCTTTCTGAAAGAACTCGTCCAGCTTCTCCGTCAGGGCGTAGGAATTCACCCCCAGAATATCGACATCGGTACACCGCTTACTGACCAGCCAGATGGCCCGTTCACTATCAGGCGAGATAACCGTCGAAACCGGATGGTTCGGATCGAGCTGGTGTACAAGCGTCGACAGGCGGTTGACTTCGTCGTAGACTTTAAAGTTTTTAGCTTCCTGCGCCCATTCATTACCCACACACCACAGCAGGAGGGCGGGGTGGTTGCGGTATTTCAGAATGGTTTTGCGAATGCGCTCGTGCTGCCGCGCTACGGCCTCCTGGTCATCGTAATCGAAACCCTCGATTTCGCGCTCAACCCACAGACCTAACATCACCGTTAAGCCCAGGGCCTGTGCTTCATCCAGGATACGACTGGCATCGATATCGTCCCAAACCCGGATGGAGTTGCCTCCGCACGCTTTGAGTTCGTCGAAATGACTGACGCCCCCGGCTCCCTTGATGAAGTAAGGCTGTCCATGCCGAAGTAACTGGTACGAGGTGCCGTCGAAACGGATTGCCGTTGGTACGGCCAGGTTGGTTGATAACGGCTGTTTCTGCTGGGTGCTGTGGCAACTGCACAGGCCCCAGAGCCCTAAGACCAGGAGCCACTTTAGTAAGACTATCGGTTGGTGCGAATAAATAATCATCATATACTGATGACCCTTTAACCGCCCCCGGTCACATTATTCGAAGGAAAATAATGTGAGTACCTGCTTGTTTGATTTGTCTTTTCGGCAACGTAGCGATCTTCGGATGATGCAAAACGCCCGGTCAGAAAATGGCTTCTAATGTTGTAGTGACAAACAAGGGTATTGACAAGCAGAAAGCCTCTTTCAGGCACAGATGCGAACCCGGGACAGGCGAATATCCGAGCGGTTTAGCTGGCGTTGCATTTCCGAAAATACCCAGTCGATCGCTTCGTCGGGATCCGTGGCGGCAACGGACAGGTCTTCATCGAGACGGAGATTTTGTTTCATTTCATCCAGTACGTCGAATACGACCCGGATTAGTTGTTTCTTTCTATTAGCCATGGCAAAGGAATGGAGTAGTCGGACTGTTCAGTTAGTCGGTTGAATCTGCTCAGCAGTTGTTTACGCCCTAAAATTAATAGCTGAATGTTATAGTTGTATTATATATAGCAAAATAAAAATATAATAAATAGGGTTGCGTGTCAGGGAGAGTGCTTATAGACGTTGCGTCATGAATGCCGACTGATATAAAACAGAGAAGCCCGCGAACGCATAGTCGCGGGCTTCTCTGTTTTCAGGATACCTGTTCGTTTGTCTACCGGAACCGCTGGATGCTGAAATCACGGGCGTTGCCGGTTTCGCCGATGCGGGCGTTGAGCGTGTAAACCTGGTTGTTCACCGCTACGCTTGTGGTGGCACCTGTGTAGCCATCCGCGTCGTATTTGATGATGGAGGCTGTCTGCCAATTGTCTGTGCTACGTACTTGAGCTACCCGGTTGCCGCCCGTTACAACGTACAGGTCGTTGTTAAGAAACGTGAGTCCATCGCCGGGTAAAGACCCCGTACCACTTATTTCCGAAACCGCATTGCCATTCCGTAAATCCACTTTGTAAAGTTTACCTTGCCCGGTATTGGCAACGATAAGGTAACCGTTTGGATGGTAAGCAATGCCGTTCAAACCAAAGGTTGCGCTGGAGAACCGGACATCATCTCTAACCAGAACGCTGGCTACTCCGGCAGCGGTAACTTTATAGATTACCGGCGAAAATGAGTCTGTTACATAGGCTGTTCCATCGGGAGCAATCGTCACGTCGTTTGCAAAGTTGGGTTCGGCCGCCGGAATCAGGGCGTCCAGATCCGTGCGTCGCTCCAGCTGGCGTGTGGCTAAATTAAAGACCAGAAGTTCGGCCGTTTGGCGGGTAGTGGCGGGGGTACTCTTGTCCGAACGGCCCTGATCGCCATTACAGACAAATACCCGCCCGTCGGCAATCTTCATCCCGATGCCTGCAATGAGACTGGGATCGGTCAACAGATCGTCGTACCGGCCATCCGTATCGACCGTACCGATTTTGCCTTGCGGAATCGAGGTAACTAGAAATTTCCCCAATTGCGACGAATAAGCGATGCCTTCCGGATACTGGCGTTCGGCTACAAAATTGATACGCTCCGGGAAAGGGGCGTTTGGGCTATCCCGGTGATCTTCGCAGGCTGTTGTTAGCCAGGCAGCAGACAGAACAACGAGCGAACGGGCAATAAATGATGGGTTCATAACGGACGGGGCTATTTTTGATGAACATCGGTTTTAATGTTATTTTAATAAGTGATGTTTGTCAAATTTGTTTAGCATTCCGGCTCAATCAGCCCCCTTTTTACGCCCCAGGCGGGTAATCCTTATCCATTGGTTATCAATTACTGATCGATAAAGGGTATGCTGTCCAAGCGTTTTGTCCAGCAACGTTCCACTCAGAAATGATTTCACCCAGTCGTACGTCATGCCGAACTTGTTTCGGCCTCTCCAAGTCCTGTATGAGGCAAGCTTGATATGCCGAAACAAGTTCGGCATGACGCGCCACGGAACAACTTCTATAAGCATAAGCCGATTCAAGACATGAATCGTTTACTCTTCAAAGTAGCAGGGGCCGGGTACTCCCCGGCCCTTGCTACTTACTTTTGCTGTGATAAAAAAGTAATCAGCGAAGCAAATTCGTCGTATGACAAGGCATTGGCCAGGCCCGTTGGCATCATGGAAGTATCCATTTCTTTGCGGCTGGTGATCAGCGATTTCTTGATCGTGTACACCTGCCCGGTAATGTCACGCATAACAAGTTGAGACGAGGATTCTTCGGTTATAAATCCGGTATAACTCTTGTTTCCTTTGGCCGTGATCAACACGGTGGAGAAGCCCTGCGATATGGATGCGTTGGGTTTAAGGATCGACTCCGCAATCTGCTCCCGGTTCATAATCGACCCGATCTGGCCCATAAACGGACCTTTCATGGGGTCATTCTTGCTCAGGCTATGGCAGGCCACGCAACCCTGCTGGGTGAACAGGGTTTTGCCCAGGGCGGCCTCTCCCGGTATTTTGGCAATGGCCAGCATGACATCTTCGATCGAGGTTGCGCCAACCTGCCCTTTCTTACTTCTGATTTTTTCCAGATCGACTTTATTGTCTTCCTGGACGACTACCGGTGCCTCTACCCCGAATTCTGGAATTTCTAAACGAAGCCGACTGTTCAGGTCGGTAAAAAATTGCTTGTCCTGAGCCTGCTGCCATTCGTTAACCAGCAGTGTTCTGATGGCAGGGGAGGCCTCCCAGTCAATGGCTTTGTAGTAGGGGCCGTGCGTATCCGGACGGGTGCTCCACCACCAGGAAGCGTCGTATGGCGCTTCTTTTCGGTACAGGCGCGCCAGGGTGATCAGGATTTGCTTTCTGAGTGCTTCGTCTTTTGTCTGCTGGTAGGCCTTCGTCAGACCTGCCACAGCGTCGGGGGTGTGCATGTAGCGCAGCGCCCATAGTGCCAGCGTGGTGTTTGGCGAGCCAATGGCCTGGACGCAGGCATCTGCAGCGTTGAGTTTTACGAGGGAACGAACGGCTAGGTGAGCCGGTACAATATCGGCGTTAGGGGTGGCGTGGGCACCTTCAACGCCCTTGGCTGGTGCAACAAACGAAACAGGTACCTTTACCTGTAACAAAGCGGGTATCGCTTCTTTGTTCTCCAGCCGACCCAGGCCGACGAGGGACGCTACCTGTACGCGTTCGGAAGGATCGTTGACGCCACGAATGAACGGGTCCAGGGGCACTTTATCCGTGAACGGCTTGCGGTCGGCCAGAGCCCGGAGGGCAAACTCCCGCACCGACGCATCCTGTGTTAAGCTGACCAGGTTCTCGATACCCGCTGCCTGAGCCGCCTGAGCGTATGTGTAGATAGCCGCTACCCGGCTGGCCAGGGGCAGGCTTTGATTGGTCGCTAGCTTCCAGGTACTTTTTGCTGCCTGTTTGGCCGGGCGGGTCAGCAGCTCCTGAGACGCGTGCAGGCGCAGCACTGCACTCTGGGAGGTAAGCATGGTGGCCAGTTTTTTCACCGAAGCCTTTTTTAAGTCGGGGAAGGCGGTGTAGGTCCAGTTTTGTGGAACGACGCGATCTACATACCCTTTGCTGGTACTGCCTACATAACTCGCTCCGTTCCAGGCTGCCAGGTACATCCGGCCCGAGCCATCCACGTCGACATCCGTGATCTGTGGCAGTTTGATAAACTCTTCTTCCTGTTGGGTGAAAGACGCTTTTACCGGTGTGACCCGATGAATGTACAGTTGGTTTCTACCCCAGTCGGCCATCATGGGCGTCTGGTTGTACGCCTTGGGCCAGGTAGGCTCGTCCAGGTACAAAGACCCGGTTCCCGATCCGCCACCGACATCGACCAGGGCCGGAATAATTTCGTCGGTAAAATGCTTGAACAGCACGGGGTAGCCATACTCAGCGGATTGAATCTGGTGACTGAACCGGATATTCCAGCCCCCCCCGTCGTTGGTATTGTCGCGGGTGAAGATGTTCATGTACGGGTCGATGGCCACATCATAAATGTTGCGCATACCGTGCGAATAAATTTCCATTTCGGTGCCGTCGGGCCTTACCCGCACAATGCCCCCACCCAGCATGGTCAGCTTTTTGCCCGAGCGGTCTACGGCGTTATGAAAGCCAAAGTCGCCAACGGCAATATAAATCCAGCCATCGATGCCCATCCGTATGCCGTTCGTGGCATGGTCGACACCCCGCTCCTGAATGAACGTCGTATTACTGAGGTTTTCGATCAATGGTTTGGAAGGCCCGTCGGCCACGCCATCCCCGTTTTTATCGGTAAACACGACCAGATTCATGCCCGTAGCAATGCCGGTTTCGGGCGAGAAGGCGGCATGCAACACAAACAACTGATCGCCCAGCGCGAAGATGCCCCGTGGGTTATCGACTTGAGCATACAGGGTGTGCTGGTCTACTTTGCCGTCGTTGTCTTTGTCTACAAGCCGGACAATACTGCCCATATTTGGTTTTTTACCCAGCGATCCCTGCTTGTCGACACCGACAAATACCTCACCCGTCGGGGCCACCGCCAGGCAGGCCGGACTGGGGGTCAAGTCCGGCCCCGAGAAGGTAGTGACCTTCAGATCGGCCGGGACATCGGGTGATTTAATCCGGGTAACGACTTCTGGTTGTTTTTTGGGGAAGATTCCGGTGTCGTTGATGCCGTAGGTTAGCAGGAAGAGAGAAAGAAAGCTGAAAGAAATTTTAAACATGCTTAAGGGGGTGTCTTGCCAAATGAATGAAGTAAGCTTTTGTCTTAAAGCTTAACGGATACTCAATTTTACCGTAATCGTTGATTTGCCCGGTCAATTTACGAAACAAACCCGTCATTCTGAATCGGCCTGGCTGTAGTCATTATCGCGCAAAGCTTATCGTAATGAACATTGCCGAGCTATTGAGCCTTACTTACTACAGCAGCCCAGCCTATTCGGTGGGCTGGTTATGAATAATACAACCAAAAACGAAACGATGAGTAAAATAGCCCTAGTGGTTGGCGCCAGTGGCATTGCCGGCAGTAATCTAGCCCAGGAACTGATTCGTCAGGGGTGGATAACGTACGGCCTGGCCCGCAACCCTAACCGCGAAATCGAGAATTTACGTCCGGTTGCCGCCGACCTGCTTCAACCGGATAGCCTGCAAAACGCGCTGGCCGACATTAAGCCGACGCATGTGTTTTTTACGAGTTGGATGCGCCAGGAAACCGAAGCTGATAACATCCGGGTCAACAGCGCTATGGTGCGTAATTTGTTAGCGGCCCTGCAACCCCAGAAGTCCATTCAGCACGTTGCGCTGGTTACGGGGCTCAAGCATTATCTGGGACCATTCGATGCTTACGCAAAGGAAGGGTTTCTGCCGCTAACGCCATTGCGCGAAGAGCATCCCCGGCTGGATATCGAAAATTTCTACTATGCGCAGGAAGACGAGGTCTATGCCGCAGCGTCGCAAGCCGGGTTTACCTGGAGCATTCACCGCCCCCACACGGTCATCGGCAAAGCCGTTGGCAACATGATGAACATGGGAACGACGCTGGCCGTGTACGCCACGATCTGCCGCTATCAGGGACGGCCCTTCCGGTGGCCTGGCTCGGAAGCTCAGTGGAACGGCCTCTCCGATGTGACGGATGCCCGCGTACTGGCCAAACACCTTATCTGGGCGTCTACTACCGAAGCCGCTCAAAATGAAGCCTTCAACATCGTAAATGGGGATGTCTTCCGGTGGAGTTGGTTATGGCAACGGATCGCAGATTGGTTTGGGATAGAAGCGGTAGGCTTCGAGGGAACCATTCAGCCATTGGAGGCCGAACTGGCAAAGGATGGACCTCTCTGGCACGAAATCGCTACCAGGTATAACTTGACGGAACCCAATCTGGACCGGATGGCATCGCCCTGGCACACCGACCTTGACCTGGGCCGCCCCATCGAAGTGATGACTGATATGTCGAAAAGCCGCAAGCTTGGCTTCACCGTCTACCAGCGGACAGACGAATCATTTTTTGACTTATTCGAGCAATTGCAGAAAGACGGGTTACTGCCTAATCTGAAGAATCTGGGTGATTGATAGCCTACCGCATTGGTGTCTGTCAGGCAAACGTGTTCGCACGCAGCCCGTGTCTCCACCATAGCTGTTAGCGTAACGTGAGAGGAATGTCCGTGGGTCGTGTCCTCACGGCCCATCTGTTCCGTAGGTAATTCTGGCTGGCCGCAACGGCAGACTGGCATAAGTGGTTTGCGCGGGTACTCTATTGTCGGTATCCGCACAAACCATGGCGTACCCGCGCAAATTTATTAACCACAGCGAGATAGATAAAATAGAGTTGTAAGGTACTATACATTAGTCGTTTATGCTTTTTATTTTCTGTCTCGCTTTGGTCATTACTTAACTCCCGATTCGTATCCAGACTATGTAACCTCTCAAACATTTTAGTTAGTCAGCTCTTTATATATTAAAATTCAATTAAAGAGATGATTAAGATAGGGTACCACTCGTCGCACGAGCAGTTTAAACCCAGTGAGTTACTAGCCCGAATTCAACAGGCCGAGCAGGCAGGGTTTACAGCCGGTACCTGCTCCGACCATTTCCACCCCTGGAGCGACAAACAGGGCGAAAGCGGTTTCGCCTGGAGTTGGTTAGGCGCGGCTTTACAGGCCACTTCGCTTAGCTTCGGTGTGGTGAATGCACCGGGCCAGCGGTATAATCCGGCCATCATTGCGCAGGCTGCGGCTACGCTGGCCGATATGTTTCCCGAGCGTTTCTGGATTGCCGTGGGCACAGGCCAGTACCTGAACGAACACATTAATGGCGAACGGTGGCCATCCAAAGCGGATCGTAATACCCGGCTTAAGGAGTGCGTCGACATTATGCGTGCCCTCTGGAATGGCGAAACCGTAACCCACCGGGGACTGGTTACCGTAGATGAAGCCCGCTTATACACCCGTCCCGCTATCAAACCATTGATCGTCGGAGCCGCCGTTACCAGTAAAACCGCGGAATGGGTAGGGAGCTGGGCCGATGCACTAATCACTACATCGCGCCCGCATGAAGAGCTTAAAGAAGTCGTTGATGCGTTCCGGCAGGGAGGTGGTGCCGGCAAACCCATGTTCCTGAAAGTTCAGCTGTCGTACGACCCCGACGCCAAAAAAGCGGAATCGAGTGCGCTCGAGCAATGGCGGGGCAATATCTTTCCCAACAGCGTTATGACGGAATTGCGAATGCCCAGCTTCTTCGATGATGCGGGTGACCTTGTCGATGTCGCTTCGTTCCGCAAACTGGTGCGCATATCGGCCGACCTCAACCAACACGCCGACTGGTTACTGGAAGATTTGTCGCTTGGTTTCGAACAGATTTCGCTGCACAACGTCAATCGCCAGCAACAGGGTTTCATTGACGACTTCGGTGCGCAGGTTCTTCCCCAGCTTTACGAACAAAACGCTTAGTCCCGACCAGACAATTACATTGGACTGCCTGACCTGCTCTCCTGAGTAATTCGGGCGAACGCCATCAACACTCAACTTGAATGAAAAACAACAATACGAACGAACAGATACGACTGAATCAACAGTGGAAAAAAGAAGAAAACTGGTACAAATGGGGCCCTTATCTCAGTGAACGTCAGTGGGGAACAGTCCGGGAAGACTATTCCGCCGAAGGTAATTCCTGGGAAGCATTTCCCCACGAACACGCCCGGATGCGTACGTACCGGTGGGGCGAAGACGGACTGGGCGGCATCTCCGACGAAACGCAGACACTATGCTTCGCGCTGGCGCTCTGGAACGGGCAGGACGATTTTTTGAAGGAACGCCTGTTTGGGCTGTCTAACGGCGAAGGCAACCACGGGGAAGACGTCAAAGAACTTTACTACTACCTCGACAACACGCCGACCCACAGCTTCATGCGGATGCTCTACAAGTATCCGCAGACGGCTTTTCCCTACAAAAAACTAACCAGCCAGAACAAGCGCCGGAAGGTAACGGAGGGAGAATACGAAATTCTTGATACGGGTTTGTTCGACAACAACCAGTATTTCGATGTGCAGGTGGAATACGCCAAAAAAGGCGTTGATGATATACTGATTCGGTTAACGATTACCAATCGGTCGAGCAAAGCGGCTCCGTTACAGTTGCTGCCTACATTATGGTTTCGGAACCGGTGGTCGTTTCGGGAAGAAGAAACCCATCCCCAGATTGAGCGGGTAGAGTCGAAGCAAAACGGGTTAAGTCAGGTGCGTGCTGTTCACGAACGGTTGGGTACCTACACGCTCAGTTTTCAATCGGCTGATGCGGTTCTGATGACCGAAAATGAAACGAACATGGAGCGGGTTTTCGGTCGTGAAAATACATCGCCCTTTGTTAAAGATGCGTTTCACGATGCCATCACAACGGGCCACCTGGAGCCATTTAGCGAACAGCCAACGGGTACTAAATGTGCGCCCGTTTATAACCTTACCGTTAAAGCCGGCGAGACGATTGTGGTGCCGCTTCGGCTCCATAAAGATGACCTGACGGATCCACTGGGCAATGACTTCACGGCCACGTTTGCCACCCGGCAGCAGGAGGCCGATGCATTCTACGCTCCCCTGACAGCCGAAAATTCGGCCGATGATGCCCTGATCAAACGGCAGGCGTGGGCCGGACTGATGTGGTCGAAGCAGTACTATCACTATAATGTTCGGCGCTGGCTGGAAGGCGACCCGGGTTCGCCCATTCCGCCCAGCGAACGCTGGCGGGGCCGCAATTCCGACTGGCAGCACCTCGATGCGGAGCACATCATGATCATGCCCGACAAGTGGGAGTATCCCTGGTTTGCGGCCTGGGATCAGGCTTTTCAGGCCATTGCCGTTGCGCCCATTGACCTGGAATTTGCCAAGCACCAGCTGTATCTGCACGCCGACCCTCGTTATCAGTCTCCCGATGGTCGTCTGCCTGCTTACGAGTGGGACTTTTCGGCTAATAATCCGCCCCTTCGTGCCGCCATCAGCTGGTTGTTCTACGCCCAGGAACTGGAAATAACGGGCAACAAAGACTATGAGTTTTTGCTGACGATGTTCAAACGGCTGCGTCCAAACTACGAGTGGTGGAATAGTCAGGTCGGCGGAAAATACGATGGCTTGTTTCAGGGCGGTTTTCTCGGACTCGATAACATTAGCCTCTTCGATCGGAACGATGATATTCCGGCGGGCGGAACGCTGGATCAGGCTGATGCTACCGCCTGGATGGCTACCTATACGCTTTACATGATGCGGATCTGTGTCGAGCTGGCCAAGCATGACCCGGTTCAATTCGAGCCGCTGTGCTGTTACTACTTCGATTACTACATCCGCATTAACAAAGCGCTGCAGGAAGTGGCAAAACTCTGGATCGATGATACTGATCCGGACACGAATAACGGCTTTACGTACGACGTGCTGCATCTGCCCGATGGCAAGGAAATTCCTATTCTGCTGCGGTCAATGGTAGGTCTTTCCCCCCTTTTCGCGGTGATGTCACTCGATCGGGAATCGGCTCGTGCGTTGCCGTCATTCTATCAGAAAATCCAGTCCTATCAGGCCAATCCAGTTTCCGATAATCCCTGCTATTGCGTACTGGAGAACAAGGAAGAAAACGATACGATCTTTTTCAGTCTGCTCTCTGCCGACCAGCTGAAGCGACTGTCTGCGTTTATTTTTTCGGAAGATGAACTGCTGGCACCCGGCGGCATTCGATCGCTGTCAAAAATATACGAGAAGCCGTACACAATGACGGTGAAAGGGAAAAAGCACGAGATTCATTACACCCCCGGCGAATCGGATACCAACATGTATGGTGGCAACTCCAACTGGCGCGGTCCCGTCTGGTGGCCCATGAATTTCTTCATTGTGAAAGCACTACAGGAGTTTGGTAACTACCACGGTGAGAACGTGCAGGTGGCTTTGCCCTTCGGCAGCGACAACCAAGGGTCGTTAACGGATGCCGCCCAGTTTCTGTCCGATCGTTTGTGGCAGATTTTCCGTCCTGATGAAAACGGCCGGCGTCCGTATAATGGGTCGGACACGATTTATGCAGAAGATCCGAACTTTAAGGAGTTGATCCTGTTCTACGAACACTTTGATGGCGATACATCTCGTGGTTTAGGAGCGAGTCACCAAACAGGGTGGACTGCCCTGGTGGCCTGTATTTAACCAGGGGACTTCCTGGCTTTAGTCGAAACCGAAACGCTATGAAATTTGATGCCAATACAATTTTTCTGAATGATCTGGATTGGAGTCTGGCTTTCGAGATTATTGTCAGGACGCTGACTATGTTTACGTTCATCCTGATATTCCTGCGATTATCGGGTAAGAAGGGCATACGTCAGCTCTCCATCTTTGAAGTAGCCATCATCATTGGGCTGGGGTCGGCAGCGGGCGACCCCATGTTCAACGCCGACAGTGCTATTCTACCGGCTCTGCTGGTCTTCGTTACCATTCTGCTTTTTTACCGCCTGATTACCTGGCTGGCCTCCCGGAGCGAACGTTTCGAGAGTATTCTGGAAGGAGACCCCCTCTACGTGATCGAAGAGGGGGTTTTTGTGCTGATAGAGTCCAGCGATCAGACGTACGCCAAAGACGAGTTTTTTGCCGAAATGAGGCAGCAGAACATTGAACACGTAGGGCAGATCAGAATCGCCATTCTGGAAAGCAACGGGACTGTGAGTTTCTTTTATTACGCGGACGAAGACGTCAAACCAGGGTTGCCCATTCTACCGAAGATATACCAGAGAAAGCGGAACCTGCTGGCCCACCAGGGGCAATACGCCTGCACGACCTGCGGTCAGGTACAGGACTTGCCACCGGGTACACATACCTGCCCGCGCTGTCAGGAAACCGAATGGGTGGAAGCCATTCAGACGTTACGAATCGCGTAATCAGAATAAAGCATGGGTTCCGAGTCATAATTTTGCGCTGACAAATTAATGACTTCGTTGTGCTAAAAAGCCTGATAGACCAGTTGCTTCCCGGCAGTCAGTTTAATCTGGCGCACCGCCCCGGTTCCTTCAAATCCGTAACCCATTCCTACAATGTGAGCGGGGTGCTTTGGGGGGGGTAACTGATATGCCAATCGATCGTTGACGTAAAAATGAAGCCCTCGTGTATTGCCCTCGCAGCGCACCTCTACCCAATCGCTGAACGAGGTACCAAAGGGTGATAAATTCGCCGATTGACCGCTGACCAGTGTATCGACAGCAAAAAGCGTCAACGAAGCGATACACCCGCTTCGACTTAATGGAATACTGATGGCACTGGTTTCGGTGAAAAGGGCAATAGACGTGCGCTGACAAATACCGGCCCCTTGCCCGTAGTTGTTTTTAAGCTGACAGCTGAAACTGAAATCGTTGACATTTACGGGTTTAAAATTACCCACGTTGTAAAAATGAACGGCCGGAGGGTCAGGCTGTAAGGCAATCTCATTGGCCCGAATGGTTTCTGTCGACACGCTCAGTTCCGTTGACTTATCCGGTAGAGAGGCCGGTAAATAAACGGGTACAGGCTTACGATCAATTAAGCGAAGCCATCCCTGGGTAGGGATCAGCAAAGCGTGTTTACGCACTACCTTATTACCCACCAACAGGCGGGCTTCGTACGTGCCCGGATAATAGTAGAGCGACGTAAATTCGTGAGCCTGTCTGGCCACCCGTTGCCGCCGGGCGGGATCCCAGCTTTGTTGAATAGCCACCGAATCAGTTGGAGCCGCCGAGGCATCGTAGGTGAAGACTACCGAATTGGGAATACTTCGGGTGATGGGGCGGCTGGAAAATGTATAAGCCGGAGGCTGATCTGGCTGGCGGGTATAATGAATCCCGGACATAATCAGTAATCCGGTTCCGAATAAGCCACTAACCACCTGGCTCACCTGTCGCCAGTTAACCCGACGCACTGGTTGGGGCTTTGCGTTCTGTGGCTCGGTAGGCGGAGTGATGGCCGGAAGCTGATCGACATACTGACGGAAGGTACGCCAATCGGTGTATCCTATAAATTGAGCCAGGGTGTTCAGCGTCGTCACACTGGGCAAATGATCATAGCGAACCCGTCCCCACAATCGGCGTAGCGTACTGGCACTTAGCCGGACCTGTGTCTGGTCGGCAATGCGCTCGCTCAGCACCTCGAAGTCGGCGTTTTGCCAGTCGTCACCGGAGCCCCAGTTCAGCCTGGCTTCAATCTGACGTCGGCAGTGTTGCCAGTAAGGATCTTCTGTTTGCATTCAGAATCAGTATGATACGATTTGATACAACTTGAACAACCGTTGATTAAGCGTCTCCCGGTGAGCTTTTCTATGTTTGGCCTAAGTCAATAATGGCTAAAGATAAATAATAACCGATAAGCCCCCATGAACCGTATTCTGCTGATGCTAGTGCCTAGTATCTGTCTTTGTTTATTCAATATATGTGCCACGATAGCGCAGTCGCCAAAGCTCGCTAAAAAGACGTCCGGTAGCGTTAACATACCCATGGAGGCCGCCTATTGGACATTCGATTCCAGCCAGGTCGAATTTAGTACGCACCGATCGGTAAAAGCCGTTCGGGGTAAAAACAAGACGCCTTATCAGATCTTCCTCAACGACCACCAATTT
Organism: Spirosoma lituiforme; assembly: GCF_054776635.1. Lineage (NCBI taxonomy): Bacteria > Pseudomonadati > Bacteroidota > Cytophagia > Cytophagales > Cytophagaceae > Spirosoma > Spirosoma lituiforme. The sequence goes on along the minus strand of NZ_BAAHBO010000002.1, from coordinate 510,847 downwards.
ACGGATGGCACCATTGAGTTTGACGTTGAGTTGCTGGGTGTTGGCTTTCCTGGTATTAATTTTCGTATGTCGGCAGATCGGAAGAACGGCGAAAACGTATACATCCGCGCCTTTGGTCCGGTACCGCCCGAACTGCGCACGACCCTGCAGTACGCTCCTATCGTTGATGGGGTGAGTATGTGGGATCTTTACGACGACTACCAGACGGGTGCTGTTATTCATCAGTCTGGCTGGAACCATGTCAAACTGGTTGTTTCCGGGCGTCAGATGCGTGTCTATGTCAATGACATGAGTCGGCCAAGTCTGCAAATTTCTCAGTTAGATGCTTCGACAGATAGGGGAGGCATCTCGCTTAGCGGCAATGTGATCTATGCCAATCTCAGAATCGAGCCTGCTACGCCGGTAAAACAGTCATTGCAGGACGACGATAACCTGGTGGCTGCTGATACGCGCTACTTAAGGCATTGGCACGTGAATGGAGCCATCGACTTGCCTTTTGGCAAAGAGCCGGTCTTCCCACTTCCCAGCATGTATGGCACCCGAAATACAACCGACATTCCGGATAGTACAGCCAATTGGATACCTATTCAGGCCGATCGGCGGGCGATGGTCAACTTGTCCACCCGCTACGGCGGAGTGCCGAATGATGGGCGTCGGCTGGCCTGGCTAAAGACGACACTGTACTCGGATCAGGATCAGCAAAAGACGCTACAGCTCGGTTTCAGCGACGAAGTGTGGATGCTGGTGAATGGACAAATCGTTTATGTCGATAAAAATTATTTCGGCACACCCAATGCCAAGAACGAAGGTCGGTGCACGCTGGAAAACGCTAGTGTTCCGTTGGCGCTGAAAGCTGGTAAGAATGAAATTCTGGTTGGGGTAGCGCATTACTTATATGGCTGGGGCCTGATTGCCCGCCTGGCCGATACCAGCGGAATTCGATTTACCAGCCATAAGTAGAGCGAAGCGGACAACGGCCCATTGATTGGTCAGGCGTTTAGCGCCATAATCAACGTTAGTATCCCAATGATCAGACACAACGGCGAATAATAGGCTGTGTCATTTCGGCCGAATGCCGTGTGTCTGATCGTTTTGAAAAAGCCAACGTACCTGAAGTCGCCAATGGACCTCAGCAGAAAAAGCCCGGCAATAAGCCACAACCCATACTGATCAAGCCATATCGGAAGAGGCCACCCAAGCCGGGCTGCTTTCTGTATGATGAATAAGCCAATGGCCAGCAACCCAATGGCCACAATAAACGTAGGGCCAGCACCGGGCATGACGGCTGCTGTCTGGTCATCCTTCGTGGGGAAAACGGCCTGACTGGCCCAGCGGCCGCCAAACCCCCAGTAAGCATGAAGGACGGACAAAAAAAGAAAGATGGCGAAAAGTAAACTTCCGATCAACAGGTTCATTTGTTTGCAGGGTAAGGCCAGCGAAAGGTGACCATAGCCGGGCAAATAAGACTGGCTGGTCACGGCTGAAAGGTCAGCCCAAAATAAGTGTATTAAGTTATTTTTTTAGTCTATTAATGGGATTTTTTGCGCAAGTCGGCATCAAAGGTTAAGGGTGTTGCGCTTCAGACGAGCAGAAACCATAAAGTACAATAACTATTCTGGCCTGACCGAAACAGTTCCGATAACAAAAAGTTAAAAAAGCATAGAGCTTACGTTACATAGGCGGCTTTTCGTCTTGCGTTTACATCCGGCTCCAGAACACGCTCAACAAATGAATGCTAGAACAACGTACCTCATCGACGGGGCTGGTCGACGCTGGTTTTTGAAACAGTCGACCGCACTGGCAGGCCTGTTTGTCGTGCCGCCCCTGCGCTTGTCCGCTACTCCGGTCACCGAAGAAAATGCCGAATTGCTGCCAGCGGGTAAGCGGTCCATTACGCTCAAGGTAAACCGCAAAACATACAAGGTAGATGTGGAGCCGCGCGAAACGCTGCTGGATGTCCTGCGCGAACGCCTTGATTTGATAGGGACTAAAAAAGGGTGCGATCATGGCCAATGCGGAGCCTGCACCGTGCACGTCGACGGCCGGACGGCAAATGCCTGTTTGCTCCTGGCGGTGATGCAACAGGGTCGCGACATAACGACTGTAGAAGGGCTGGCACCGGGCAAAGATCAGTTACATCCTCTGCAAACGGCCTTTCTGGAACACGATGGCTTTCAATGTGGCTTCTGTACGTCGGGTCAGCTTATGTCGGGGGTGAACACCATCCGGGATGGGCACGCAAAATCGCGCGAAGAAATCAGCGAGTGGATGAGTGGCAATATCTGCCGTTGCGGAGCGTATGCTGGCATTGTCGATGCCATAGAATCAGTACAAAAAGGAGGACAGCGCGCATGAAAAATTTTGATCTAGTGCAGGCCAACCAGCCCGCCGACGCGATAAAGCTCGTCGGTACGTCACCCGCCAGCCGGTTCATTGCGGGCGGAACGAATCTGGTCGATCTGATGAAATACGGGATCGAGAGTCCCGATACGTTGGTCGACATTAGCCGGTTGCCACTGGACACAGTAGCCAAAACGGCAACGGGTCTGCGCATCGGTGCGTTGGCCCGGAACAGTGACGTAGCCGCTAATAAACTAATTACCGACCAGTTTCCTTTGCTGGCGCAGGCGCTACTGGCGGGGGCCTCCCCCCAGCTTCGCAATATGGCGACGATGGGCGGAAACCTGATGCAACGGACCCGCTGCTATTACTTTTATGATACCAGTACGCCCTGCAACAAACGGAATCCGACGCCCAACGCCGGACCGAGCGGCTGTGGAGCTATTGGTGGATTCAACCGGATTCATGCCATCCTGGGGACTTCTTCCAGTTGCATTGCCACGAATCCCAGCGATATGAACGTGGCCTTGAGTGCGCTCGATGCCGTTGTGCAGATCCAGGGGCCAAACGGTAACCGGTCGGTGCCACTGATCGATTTTCATCGCCTGCCGGGCAATACACCACAGCGCGACAACGTGCTGGAAACCAACGAACTGATTATCGCTATTGATTTGCCGACTCCTCGTATGGCGGGTAAATCACACTACCAGAAAGTACGTGATCGGGCTTCCTATGCCTTTGCGCTGGTATCGGTGGCTGCCCGGCTGTCTGTTGACAATGGGATGATTCGGGACGTTCAACTTGCGCTGGGCGGAGTGGCTCACAAACCCTGGCGAATGCCCGAGGTTGAAAAACAGGCCGTCGGTCAGCCTGCTACCGAAGCCACATTTCGGGCGATAGCCGGACAACTGCTGGCGGGAGCAAAACCGCAGAACGACAACGGATTCAAGATTAAGCTGGCCGAAAATACCATCGTTCGCTCCCTACAAACGGTGATGTAATATTCGGTGACAGGATTAACTGGATAGACAGGATTTTTCGATTTAACGGGCTATGAAGTAAATCCTGTCCATCCAGTTAATCCTGTCAAAAACCACTCAACAGTATGGCAAAGAAACTCATTGGTGATCCGATTAACCGGATCGAGGGTAAAGAGAAAGTAACCGGCGTAGCCCGCTATTCGGCTGATATAAAACGGCTTAACCTGGTGCACGGTGTGCTGGTTATGAGCACGGTTGCCCACGGACGCATCCGGCAGATTGATACGAGTGCAGCCCTGAAGGTCCCCGGCGTGGTAGGCGTCATGTCGCACGAGAACGCGCCTAAAATAGGGGGGATGGATAAAAATAAAAATTCGACCCAGGCTACTGACCGCGTGCTGCACGTGTTTCAGGACAACCAGGTGCATTACAACAATCAGCCGATTGCGGTCGTGCTCGCCGAAACGTTCGAAGCGGCTACCGAAGGGGCTGACCGAGTGCGCGTAACCTACGATGTGGAGGCTCTCAAACCCGAATTGCCCGCTAACATGGACAAAGCCGTTAAGCCCGAACGACTGCCTCGTGGCGACGATCAGGTGGATACGCAACGGGGAGACATGAAGGCGGGCATGGGTGAGGCAACGGTTCGCTTTGAAGAAACCTATCGGACACCTACCCAAACCCACAATGCCCTCGAACCGCATGCGCTGGTGTCGTACTGGGAAGGTGACAAGCTCACTATGTACTCAGCTACGCAGGGGGTGTCATCGACGCAGAAGCGGGTCGCTGAGCTGTTCGGCATACCCAAAGAAAACGTGCGGGTTATCTGTCAGTACATCGGCGGGGGCTTTGGCAGCAAGGGTACCGTTTTCTCGCAGAATATGCTGGGGCCACTGGCCGCTAAGTTCATCAAGCGGCCTGTTAAGCTGGTGCTCAAACGGGAACACATGTATGGCATGGTGGGATCGCGCTCGGCCACGGTGCAGCGGTTTTCGCTGGGAGCCAAAGCCGATGGGCAATTTACGGCGATGGGGCATTACACGATTGCCCAGACAGACGATTTCGATGACTTCGCCGAACCCGCTGGTGTCATCAGCCGTATGCTTTATGCTGTTCCGAATCAGGAGACGACGCACAAATTTATTCGGGCCAACATTGGCCTGACCTCACCCATGCGGGCACCGGGCGAAGCACCGGGAGTATTTGTTCTCGAATGCGCCATTGATGAAATGGCCTCGCTGCTGAAGATGGACCCCCTGGCGTTGCGGCTAAAAAACTATGCCGAAACGGACCCGCACCGGAATTTGCCGTATACGAGTAAATCGTTGCGGGCGTGTTACGAACGGGGAGCCGAGCAGTTTGGCTGGTCGAAGCGAAACGCCGAGCCCCGGTCCATGCGCGACGGGAATCACCTGATCGGTATGGGGATGGCGACGACCGTTTATCCCGTTAACCGGGGTGAGTCATCGGCGAAAGTACAACTGAACGCAGACGGAACGGTACGGGTCGAAACGGCGACGCAGGATCTTGGCACCGGTACATTTACGATCATTACCCAGCTGGTCGCCGAAATTTTCGACATCTCGCCCGATCTGGTCACCCTGGCCGCAGGTGATACGCGTTTCCCGGAAGCCGTGGGATCGGGGGGCTCACGCACCACCGTTACAACGGGTTCGGCCGTAGTGCAGGTTGCGAAAGAGGTATTGACGAAGGCCAAAAAGATGGCCCTGAACGATACCAAGTCACCGCTTTACGCCACGCCTGAGTCGGAGATTATGATCGAGAAAGGCCGGCTTTACCGAAAGTCGGACCCACGCAAGGGTGAATCGTTGAGCAGTCTGCTGAAACGAAACGGTAACAAACCGCTGGAAGAAATGCAGGAATCGAAGGCGGGTGCGGAGAAGAATAAATACTCGACGTACGGGTTTGGCACCATCTTCGCCGAAGTACGAGTTGATGAAGCGCTTGGCGAAGTGCGCGTATCCCGGCTTCTGTCGGTGGTATCGGCGGGAAAAATCGTTAACGAGAAAACGGCCCGCAGCCAACTGTTGGGGGGCATGATTTGGGGACTGAGCATGGCATTGCACGAAGATACCCTGCGCGATCCTCGCACGGGCCGCATCATGAATCCCAATCTGGCCGAATACCACGTTCCGGTCAACGCCGATATCAAAGATATCGAAAATATTTTCATTGCCGAGGACGACGAACTAGTCAATCCGGCGGGGGTAAAAGGCATCGGCGAAATGGGGGTTGTGGGGTGCGTGTCAGCCATTGTCAATGCCATTTACCATGCTACCGGCAAACGCCATCGCGACCTTCCCGTCACGCCGGACAAGGTGCTGGCATAGCTGCGTTGCCTTACCAATCAGTAGATAAACGGAACATACTATAAGCGAACGCTGAACGTATAGCCTAACGAGTAGGGTTAACTGACAGAGAGAGGGCTACGCTTCTCGCCCGCCCACTTTCTGCTCAGTATACCTAATCCTCTTTGCATGGCAAATTTTCAGACCGTTATCTTCATCTTCACTATTTTGATCGGCTTGTCGGCCATTGCCGATAAAATCAAACTTCCTTACCCGATTTTGCTGGTGGGTACCGGTCTGGTCATGGGATTTGTGCCCTTCCTGCCCAATCTGGCCTTGGATCCTGAAGTCGCACTGGTCATTTTTTTGCCGCCACTGCTCTACGATGCTGCTTCCAGAACAGCCTGGCAGGAGTTTACCCGGTCCATCAAACCCATTGCTACCCTGGCCGTTACGCTGGTCTTTTTTACGACAACGGCTGTGGCGGTGGCGGCCCATTACGCCATTCCGGGCTTCAGTTGGCCCATGGCTTTTGTATTAGGTGCCATCGTGTCACCCCCGGATGCGGTAGCGGCCAGCAGCATCATTAAAGGGTTGGGATTGAACAAGCGGGTTATTGCCATTCTGGAAGGAGAAAGTCTGCTCAACGATGCCTCCGCCCTGGTAGCTTATCGCTATGCCGTGGCGGCTGTCATGACGGGCAGTTTTGTGCTTTGGCAGGCCAGTCTGCAATTTCTGGTGCTGGCTGGGGGCGGACTGCTGATCGGTGGTGTGCTGGGCTGGCTGATAACCGTGGCGCTCCGGCGAATACACAGTGCAACGATTCAGACCAGTCTGACTTTGCTGGCTCCTTACGTAGCATATCTGGCCGCCGAGCATGTGCATACATCGGGGATTCTGGCCGTCGTTAGCGCCGGACTCCTGATCACTCGCCTTACCCCGGAGGTTTTTTCGCCACAGGCCCGCCTGGAATCCAGGGCTGTCTGGGACACGGCTATTTTTCTGCTCGAAGGGGTCGTCTTTATTCTGATTGGCTTGCAGTTGCCGGCTATTGTGGCCGATTTACGCGACTACGGGGCAAAAGAGCTGTTTATCGACAGCGTTATCATCAGCGCCGTTACCATCATTATCCGAATCCTCTGGGTGTTTTTCAGTACCTATTATCCTCACCTGCTGGGTTGGTCGAAGGGGTCTGATTCAACCGATTCCGATACCAGTGAACAACCCAACGAAGTCGACTGGCGGAACGTGATGATTGTGGCCTGGACCGGAACGCGGGGCGTTATTTCCCTGGCAACGGCGCTGGCGCTTCCGCTCACACTGGCCAACGGACAGGTATTTCCCCAACGACCGCTGATTCTTTTCTTGGCCTTTGTCGTTATTCTGGCTACGCTGGTATTACAGGGGATGACCCTGCCCCTGCTGATTCGGCTGTTGGGCGTTGAGGCTCAGAACAATCAGGCGCGGGAAGATCAGGCGCTGGAGTTCCTGCTGGCCAGCCGGGCGTTGACGTATTTGAAGGAAGAGTTTCCAACGACCCTGCCTATTCCATTAAAACAAACGCTTGCCCGGCGGTATCAATTGCTGGTCAACGAACTGGGTGCCGTACTCGATAGGGGGGGCGATTCGGAACAGCCGTCGTCTGGTCAACAGACAACCGAAGAGCGATCACTAGTCAGTGAACTGCGCGCAGCTGAACGGACGCTCGGTGAATACCAGCAGGCTTTACTCGTTGAACTGGCCCGGGAAAACCGCTTTAGTGACGAGGTGCTCCGAACGGCTGAACGTCGACTGGATCTGGAAATGGCTCGGCTGGATGCGTCCGAACAAGCCGCCGGAGAATAGGGGGTGGTCAGAACTTCAACGGCAATGGACTGCTTATTTTCTGGCTGCTTTGGCTGCGTTCTGAATCAGTAAGCTGGCTAATTGGGAGGCTAGCTGGTTTGGAATCGAATGCCCCATTCCGTTGATCAACGTAAACGAAGCACCCGGAATCTGCTCTGCTACGTCCCGGCCTGCATCGACCACAACGAGCGGGTCTTCACTGCCGTGAATGACGATTGTGGGTGCCTTAATTGTTTGGAGCTTAGCCACGCGATCGGCGTAGAAACCCGCCAGCGAAGCCGCGCTCTGACGACTGGTACCCGCCGGATAATAAGATCGCTTGACATCTGCTTCCACCTGTTGCTTTAGCTGGTTCGGCGTAAGCGAGTACGTAGTTCCCGATAGGACAAATCGGGTCTGGACCTCTTGCCCGATGTAGGCCGCGGTATCTGTTGGGGGGGCGGGAGGGGGGATCTGCGCAAACAGAGCTGGCTTAGCTACCAAAGGAAATGTTGCTTTGCCGCCACCCGACATAATACTGGCCAGGGATAATGCATGGTCGGCGTGGTTGTAAGCGATTCGTTGGGCAATCATGCCCCCCATAGAGGCACCAACCAGATGAGCCTTTTTAATTTCCAGCGCATCCAGTAAGCCCACGGCATCGGTTGCCATGTCATCGAGGGTGTAGGGTAGTGGGGGCCTTTGCCTGCTCTGTAGCGCTTTCGAAATAGCGGTCCAGTCCGGCTGTCCTGCCTGCTCTAGTCTGGTCGACAGACCAGCGTCCCGATTATCGAATCGGATAACACGGTAGCCCTGCTGAACCAGTTGCTCACAGAGTTCAATGGGCCACATGGTAAGCTGAGTGCCTGTACCGGAAATCAGTAGGAACGTTTCCGCGTTTTTTGGGCCAAAACTTTCGTAAGCCAGACGAATACCGTTGGCCTGAACCTGACCTGGCTGAGCGCTCACCGTGGTTGATGTGGAGGCTAGGCCTGTCAACAGTAAACAGATAATTAACCACGGGCTGAGCTTACTATTCATGGGCGTTAAGGCTGCTTACGAGAAGACTCTTTGAGGTGATCTGTTAGTTTAATGGCTATCTGATTCAGTTAGGTATATACATTAGGTACCATGCGCATCAAACTTTCCAAAAAACAAGATAAGTTCAAGATAGTGCTATGTAACGAATTAAAAAAGAGGTTCTATAAAGTAGTCATTGGCTTTTGTGTGCTTATTACACATTGACTACTCCATCCTAATCGCTCATGAGAAAAACTGTACTGCTACTGGCCTGTCTGAACGGCCTGCTAACCGGCGCGGGAGCGCAAACTACGCCCCCCAAACGGCCACTCCCCATCATTGACGTGCATGTACACGCCATGAAAGTGAACCCAAGTTTCGCCGTGGAGATGTGTCCCTGGTTTCTACGGGACATGCCGGGTGGCGATCCTAATCAGCAAATGCGTGCTTTCCTGAACACCGAGTGTGCGGAACCCCTGCAACCGGCAAAATCCGACCAGGAAATGCAAACGGCGGTGCTGGGCACGATGGCACGTCTCAACATGACGATCGTTGCCTTTGGCGATCCTGTGATTCTGCGAAAATGGAAAAAAGCTGCTCCGGGCCGCGTCATTGCGGGTATAGGCGTCAGTTCGCCCAACGAGATGACCGTACAGGCCTTCACCGATTCACTTTCGTCGGGATTTTACCAGGTGATGGGTGAAGTTGCTCCGCAGTATCAGGGCCTGTCGCCCAGCGACATGAGTCTGGACGGCTATTTTGCTGCTGCGGAAAAGTTGAACATACCCGTCGGCATCCACATGGGAACGGGCGGCAACGGCATGGCGAACCTGTCCCAGTCGAAATACCGGGCCTCCTTGGGAAGACCTTTCCTGCTGGAAGATGTACTGGCTCGTCACCCGAAGTTAAAGCTGTGGGTGATGCACGCGGGTTACCCCATGATCGACGAGATGATTGCTCTGATGGGAGCCAATGCGTATGTCTATGTCGATCTGGCGGGTTTTATCTGGAGTTACCCGCAAGCTGAAATTCACGCCTACCTGAAGCGACTGGTGCAGGCGGGTTTCGGCAAACGGATTCTCTACGGAACGGATTTACTGGTGTGGCCCAAGCTTATCGAAACCTCCCTGAGCGTCATTGAAAACGCCGACTACCTCTCGTTCGATCAGAAGCGTGACATCTTGTTCAATAATGCGGTTCGTTTCTTTCGGCTGGATGCCAGTAAGTTCAACTAGTGAAATAAATCAAAGAAAAGACCAATACTGCATACTATGTCCATGGTTCGTGAGGATACGAACCGCTCATGCGTCAGCCAATTTTCTTCTGACAGGTGGGCCGCGAGGACACGAACCACGGATGCAGTCTTTCGCAGAGTTAAACAAAACGCCGGGCCACAGTTTATGAACTGCGGCCCGGCGTTTTGTTTAACTGTATCTATTGTCAGTCGAAAAAGAATTACCGCTGGTCTGGCTGATAAATCTTGACCATTCCGTCGCCTTCACTGCTCACAATCAGCATGGTGCGCCCGTTGGGGCTGTTAGCCGCCGACACAAACAGGACGCCTTCCGGGGCGTCGCCCGTTTTGAAGAGTTGCAAAAACTGCGGGGCTGATGGGTTACTGACGTCATAAACCGCCACGGCATCGGCCCGCTCCATGCCGACAAAAGCAATCGGCTTGTTGTTGATCAGCCCTACTGTAACGCCCTCCGGCTCTATGCCTTTATCGTCCGACCGATCATCGTCGTACAGGTTAGCCGCAATGACTTTTTCTTCCAGGGTTTTGCCTGCTTCGTACACCCGCTGTCCGGTTGCCGCATTATAAATGCTGAACCCCCGACCGCCAAATCCGACCAATTCTTTGTACACGCCGTTGCTGTTACCGGCCGTATTGGTTACCCGCAGGCGGCCAAAATTCGCGTTTTGTTTCAGGGTAGCTGCGTTCGGGAAAATGGTGGCATCGAGCGCAAGGTTTCCAATACGAACCTGCTCATCGAAGGCTGTGTACTCGCGGGCATCACCTTCGTCAGCCGTGATGACGTAGTTGGCATTGTTGGCGGAGAAGTACGAAATCGCGTCGGGCAGAAAAAAAGACTTGACGGGACCCGTTCGCAGGCTGATTTGGTTATCGCGGTCGCTGGGATCGATGGCGTTACCGGCCTGGCTGAACTCCTTTGTGCCGAAGGGTACGATGCGCCGGATACTACCCGCAACGAGATCAATTTCCGCCATGCCGTTGTTTTCCTGAAGCGTTACCCAGGCGGTTTTCGAGTCGGGTGAGATGGCTACGTATTCCGGCTCAACATCCTGGGCCAACGATGCGTTTGGGCCGAATACCCGAAAGCCCCCGGCTGCCAGCTGCGTCTGTGACCCCGCAAACGATTCGAAGGTGAGGGTGCGTACACTATAATTGTCGGCTACGTTAATAATCGACACCGAGCCAACGGGGTCCGTTTTGTAGTCGGCAGATGGCTCTCCTTCGTTGGCGGTAACGATATAAGCCCCGTCGGGACTAAACGTAACCATGTCTGGCAAAGCCCCTACCGGAACCTGCTTGATGGTTGCCAGCGTGCTGGTGTTGACCACAAGAACGCTGCCGTTCTGCTGTTTGTTGGTGGCCTCCAGCGCCACCGCCAGCTTGCCCCCGCTAACGGCCACACTGTTGGCCCCCCCGCTCAGCGACGAAACGTTGATGGCCGATTCTTTTGTCACCGCTGGGTACGCTGACAGGTTCAGAATATCTACTTTCGGGGCTGCTTCGTTATTAACCACGAACAGCCGTTTACTGATGGGATCGTAAGCCGCGATCTGGGCGGAGGCCGTTCCGCCCAGATCGGCAGAGGCTATTTCTTTGAACGTTGCGGGATCTTCAGAAACCGGGTTCAGGCGGTGATCGTCAACGCAGCTTTGCGCTAACAGGGCCAGTAGTACAACGGTAGCTAGTCTTCCAGTATTCATCATAGCATTAAAATGAAATTAAAGAGCAGCGAAAGTAACGGGATGATGAAGACCGGACCGACCGAATCCGTAAGCATAATAATTATTTAACGAAGAAGCCCGAAAGATCGCCAGGCTTATCCGGGCCAGGTCGCCCCGGTGCACCGTGTTGGTTTGGCCCGTTTAGACAACTGGGTAAACGCTGTTATCAATCTATTAAGAATGATCGACTGGCCATCTCGGCAAGTAGCTCCAGGTTACCTTTAGTGAAAATATGGCCTGTATAGTAGCCTGGCCGCTTTCGTCCGGTAAGGTCAACAACGGCTTCTCCGTATGTAGATTGCCGGAGTTTTTATTACGTCAATGCAAAAACAACTACTTTCCGTTCTTACCTTCTGGATTGGCTGGACTACGCTGGTCAGTGCTCAGTCAGGTACAGTTTACTCGCCAGCACAGGCGCACTCGCACAACGATTACGAACAGACTATCCCCTTCTGGCAGGCGTATGACCAGGCGTTTGGCTCCATCGAAGCGGACATATACGCCCGGAATGGACAGCTGTATGTAGCCCACGACTCGGCCAATATTACCGCCGACCGGACGCTTGACGCGTTGTACATTAAACTCATTGTCGAGAAAGTACGCGCCAACAAGGGCAAGATATACGCTGATACCAACTACGGCCTGCAATGGCTCATCGACCTGAAAACCCCGGCCCGCTTATCCTTACCGCTGCTGGTCCGTGCGCTGAGTGCTTACCCGGATATTTTTGGGGCTGGTGGCGTGGTAAAAGTGGTGGTCAGTGGCAACGTACCCGCACCGGACCAATTCAGCCAGTATCCCGACTGGCTTCAGTTCGATGGACGCCCCGAGATGGCTTATACACCCGAGCAGCTTGCGCACGTGGGTCTGATCAGTCAGGCATTTCCGTATTACACCCGCTGGAACGGAAAAGGGTTGATTGTGAAGAAAGAACGGGCCAGGATCCAGGCTATTATTCAGCAGGTTCACCGGCAGGGTAAAAAAATTCGGTTCTGGGCAACTCCGGATAACATTAACACGTGGAAAACGCTTATGAACATGGGAGTCGATTACATCAATACCGATCAGATTGCTGCCCTCGGGCACTTTTTGAAGCAACGCCAGACGGCTGAGTATCAGAATCCCACCCCGTATACGCTGTACCAGCCAACGTACCGGAACAATGATTCCCGCAGCCGGGTTAAAAACGTGATTTTACTGATTGGCGACGGGATGGGCCTCGCCCAGATTTACGCGGGCCTTACCGCAAACCGGGGTGACTTGAACCTGGCCAAACTGCTGAATATCGGGTTTTCCAAAACCAGCGCGGCCGATACTTACATCACGGATTCGGCGGCCGGTGCCACGGCCATGGCGACGGGGCACAAAACGAATAACCGAGCCATTGGGGTCGATTCGACGGGAAAAGCCCTCCCGGCCATTCCGGCGCTGATCAAAAAATGGAACATGGTTAGCGGGGTAATTTCGGCAGGTCCGGTGACCGATGCGACGCCAGCGGCTTTTTTTGCGCATCAGCCCGACCGTATGTTTGAGCGGGAGATTGCGGCTGATTTCCTTCAGGATCCGGTTCAGATTCTGATCGGGGGTGGTTACCGGCACTTCAAGGATCAGAACATCCTGGATACCCTACAGCAGCAAGGATACCAGATCGGTACAACCTTTGACCAACTGGACCGTCTGAAACGCCCGTTTGTGCTACTCGACGATCAATCGGTCGTTGCCGTTAACAAGGGGAGAAAGGACTTTTTACAACGAAGCCTCCAGAAAACACTGCACGAGCTGGCACCGAATAAAGCAGGGTTTTTTATCATGGCAGAAGGCGCTCAGATCGATTACGGTGGACACGCTAATAACATGCGGTATGTGGTGGAAGAAATGCTGGACTTTGACCGCACCATTGGGGATGCGATCCGTTTTGCCGACGCAAACGGCGAAACGCTGGTCATTATCACCGCCGATCACGAAACGGGCGGACTAAGTCTGCTGGATGGCGATCTGAAGCGCGGCTACGTGGATGGGAACTTCAGTACCAACGACCATTCGGGTATTATGGTGCCTGTTTTTGCCTACGGTCCGTACTCGCTGGATTTTCGGGGCGTTTACGAAAACACCGACATTCAGCATAAAATTATGGCCATTCTACAGAAGTACCAGGCTGGTCAGGGCAAGCACGCGAGTGCTGTTATTCACTGATTGTGAAGACTATTGCTCTAGTTTATTTTATCGTTCTTCTAATCTTAAATTGGTTGTGTAATCTGATTGCAGTTGGCACGTGTAGGCTCTTTACTGTGAAAAAGAGAAGCAGAAAGGGACCCGTATGCTTATTGATCCATATATCTAATTCAAAATAATTCAGGCCATCGGCCCGGTTACTAAAAAACGTTTTCTACATTTGCCGTGCTAACAAGCACAAGCTTTAGGGGTGCCCAACCGGGCTGAGAGATCACCCTTTGAACCTGAACAGGATAATACCTGCGGAGGGAAAAGCGAGAATGCAACTTTTTTGTGACAGCGTTTCGTGCGGTTTCTCCGTCCGGCCTGTTGGTTGCCATTCGGTAGTTTCTTTCCCCGTTTTCTTCGTTGGGTTTTCTCCTGTAGCGGGTGTCTGTAGCGCAACTACGCACACGTCTATGACCGTATTCGTCAATAACCAGTCTGTTGACACGCAACCGACGGCTTCGCTCAAAAGCCTGCTCGCCGAATTGGCCCTTGTCGACAAAAAAGGCATTGCTGTTGCCGTCAACAACAGCATCATTCCCCGCACCGACTGGGAACAGGTTGGCCTGTCCGGCAGTGACAAGATCACGATTTTACAAGCTACTCAGGGAGGATGACCATGAACCAGAAAGCCGAGCAATTACCAACCGGGCAAACCATTACGCGGCAGCCGCTAACGGGGTCCCGGAAAATTTACGTACCGGGTCAACTGCACGACATTCGCGTCGCCATGCGCGAGATTACGTTGTCGGATACGATCGCACACGGCGGCAGCCGCCATGATCGAACGCCCAATGCGCCCGTCACAGTTTACGATACCAGCGGGCCCTACACGGACCCTGCCGTCGAAATTGACCTGGAGCAGGGGCTTCCCCGCCTGCGCGAATCGTGGATTCTGGACCGGGGCGATGTCGAACAACAAACGGCGTTTTCGTCCGGTTACGCCAACCAGCGACTAGCTGACCAACGGCTGGATGCGCTGCGGTTTGCGCACATCCGCCATCCGTTGCGGGCCAGGGAAGGCCGTAATGTCACGCAGTTGTACTACGCCCGGCAGGGGATCATTACCCCCGAAATGGAATACATCGCCATTCGGGAAAACCAGCGCATCGACACCCTCAATGATGATTCTGGCCTCTGGCAGCAGCATCCGGGCAATAGCTTCGGGGCTAACACACCGAAAGGATACATCACCCCCGAATTTGTCCGGCAGGAGGTAGCGTCCGGGCGCGCCATCATTCCCGCCAACATCAACCATCCGGAAATCGAGCCGATGATCATTGGCCGTAATTTTCTGGTCAAGATCAACACCAACATCGGCAACTCGGTTGTCTCGTCGAGTATCGAGGAAGAAGTAGAAAAAGCCGTGTGGAGCTGCCGGTGGGGTGGCGATACGCTGATGGATTTATCGACGGGGAAGAATATTCACGAAACCCGCGAATGGATCATCCGCAACTGCCCGGTACCCGTGGGAACGGTGCCCATTTACCAGGCGCTCGAAAAAGTGAACGGCAAAGCCGAAGCGCTGACTTGGGAAATCTTTAAGGACACGCTCATTGAGCAGGCCGAGCAGGGCGTCGATTACTTCACGATTCATGCCGGGGTGTTGCTGCGGTACATTCCGCTAACGGCCCGCCGGGTAACGGGAATCGTGTCGCGGGGGGGGAGTATCATGGCCAAGTGGTGTCTGGCCCACCACAGGGAGAATTTACTGTACACCCATTTCGAGGAAATATGTGCCATCATGAAGGCCTACGACGTGTCGTTTTCGCTGGGTGACGGCCTGCGACCCGGTTCCATTGCCGACGCTAACGATGCTGCGCAGTTTGCCGAACTGGAAACGCTGGGTGAACTCACCAAAATAGCCTGGAAACACGATGTACAGGTTATGATTGAAGGGCCGGGCCACGTGCCGATGCACATGATCAAAGCCAACATGGACAAGCAGCTCCAGCACTGCGACGAGGCCCCGTTTTATACACTTGGGCCGCTGACAATGGACATTGCTCCCGGCTACGATCACATCACATCGGCTATTGGGGCGGCTATGATTGGCTGGTTTGGTACGGCCATGCTGTGCTACGTGACCCCCAAAGAACACCTTGGTCTGCCTAATAAAAAAGATGTGAAAGACGGCGTGATCACGTATAAAATTGCGGCTCACGCGGCCGATCTGGCTAAAGGACACCCCGGTGCGCAATACCGGGATAATGCCCTGAGCAAAGCCCGGTTCGAGTTTCGCTGGGAGGACCAGTTCAATCTGGCCCTTGATCCGGATACGGCGCGGGAATTTCATGACGAAACACTACCCGCCGAGGGGGCTAAAACGGCTCATTTCTGTTCCATGTGCGGTCCCAATTTCTGCTCGATGAAGATTACGCAGGATGTACGCGACTATGCTGCGCAAAACGGGATGGTCGATGAAGACGTTCTTGAGAAAGCCATGCAGGCCAAATCGAAGGAGTTTGCCGAGCAGGGTAGTCAGCTTTATCTATAGAATGAACATCAGTCCCCTACACTACATTGTTACCCAACCCGCGCAGGCCGATACGGCTTGCCGGGCCGGGGCCGACTGGATACAGCTTCGGGTGAAGAACCGGACGTATGCCGATTGGAAAGCGCTTGCGCTGGAAACCCTGGCCGTATGCCGCCAGCATAAGGCCCGCCTGATCATCAATGACAACCCGTACTTGGTAGGCGACATTGGAGCGGACGGTGTACACCTGGGGCAGGAGGATATGCCCGTTGCTAAAGCCCGTACGTTGCTGGGTGCGACATGTCTGATTGGCGGGACCGCCAACACGGTAGAAACCATTCGGGCCCACCACCGCGACGGCGTCGATTATGTTGGGCTGGGACCGTTTCGGTTCACCTCGACCAAGGAAAAATTGAGCCCTGTTCTTGGGCTGGACGGGTACCGGCGTATCCTGATCGCACTGACTGGTCAACACATTTCGCTTCCTGTCATTGCTATTGGCGGAATCACCATCGACGATGTGCCCGCCTTAATGCAGCTTGGCTTTCAGGGAATTGCGGTGTCGTCGGCTATCACGAATGCACCGGACCCTGTTGCGCAAACGCGCCTGTTTTTAATGCATCTGGCTTCTTTAACCGCTGAACTCAACGGGAATGACTACACAACCGCTAACGATTGCCGGTAAAACGTTCGGGTCCAGGCTATTCACGGGCACGGGTAAATTTGGTTCGGCCCGCCTGATGGAAGACGCGTTGCTCGCTTCGGGGACGGAGCTGGTGACGGTGGCCCTTAAACGGATTGATGCCTACAATGATCAGGATGACATGCTGATGCATCTGGCTCATCCACAGATGAGTCTGCTGCCAAATACGTCCGGTGTCCGTACGGCCAAAGAAGCGGTATTTGCGGCTCAGATGGCCCGCGAAGCGCTGGAAACAAACTGGCTGAAACTGGAAATTCACCCGGATCCAAAATATTTATTGCCAGACCCCATCGAAACGTTAAAAGCCGCCGAAGAATTGGTAAATCTTGGCTTTGTGGTGCTGCCGTACATCCATGCCGACCCTGTTTTGTGCAAACGGCTGGAAGAGGTTGGGGTGGCCGCCGTGATGCCGCTGGGCGCTCCCATCGGCACGAATAAAGGCTTACGAACCCTCGATTTTCTGGAGATCATAATTGAGCAGAGCCGGGTTCCGGTAGTGGTCGATGCGGGGCTGGGTGCGCCCTCCCACGCGGCTGCGGCCATGGAACTGGGAGCCGATGCTGTACTGGTTAACACCGCTATTGCGGTCTCCGATAACCCTGTGCAGATGGCGCAGGCGTTTAAACTGGCCGTTGAGGCTGGCCGACTGGCCTACGAAGCCCGGCTGGCCCGCCCGTCTGCGCTGGCTCACGCCAGTAGTCCGCTCACTGCTTTTCTGGATGAATGATGACGAGGAACACCTGGTTTGACACGCACGACTGGAACGCTATCCAGCACGACATTTACGCCACCACCGCCCGGCAGGTTGAGCGGGCACTGGGCAATACCCGGCGCACCCTCGATGACTTCAAGGCCCTGATCTCGCCGGCGGCCCAACCGTATCTGGAGCCAATGGCGCAACTCAGTCACCAGCTCACGCAAAAACGGTTTGGTAAAACGATTCAACTGTACGCGCCCCTGTACCTTTCCAATGAATGCCAGAATATTTGTACTTACTGCGCGTTTAGTCTCGATAATCGCATTAGCCGTAAAACGCTGACCGACAGTGAGATCAGGCAGGAAGCGGGAGCATTGAAGGAATTCGGGTATGACCATGTGCTGCTGGTAACGGGGGAGGCAAACCAGACCGTTGGTGTCCCTTACCTAAAAAATGCCATCCGGTTGTTGCGACCCTACTTCGCCCATATCTCGATGGAAGTGCAGCCGCTGGACCAGCCGGACTACGAAGAGCTAATTTTGGAAGGGCTGAACACCGTACTGGTTTACCAGGAGACCTATCACCAGGAAACCTACAAAACGCATCACCCGAAGGGTAAAAAATCGAACTTCCTGTACCGGCTCGAAACCCCCGACCGGCTTGGCAAGGCAGGCGTTCATAAGGTCGGTCTGGGTGCCCTGATGGGCCTTGACGACTGGCGGACCGATAGTTTTTTCACGGCGGCTCACTTGCAGTACCTGGAACGTACGTATTGGCAGACGCGCTACAGTATCTCGTTTCCGCGCCTGCGCCCGATTGATCAGCTGCAGAACGATATCATTACTTCGAAATCCTTTGATCGGTGTATGTCTGATCGGGATCTGGTACAGTTGATCTGTGCCTATCGTCTGTTCAATGAAGAAGTTGAGTTATCCCTGTCCACGCGCGAAACGCCCCGCTTCCGCGATCACGTGTTAAAGCTGGGCATTACGGGTTTGAGTGCCGGGTCAAAAACCAATCCGGGCGGCTATGCCGTCGAACCGCAGTCGCTGGAGCAGTTCGAAATTTCGGATGAACGCAGCCCGGCAGAAATGGTAGCCGTTATCCAGCGGCAGGGCTACGAGCCCATCTGGAAAGACTGGGATCAAACACTGATGGGGATATGACGGAGGGAGAACGGAACCGGTACGACCGGCACATCCGGTTGCCCGAAGTGGGTCTGACCGGTCAGCAGCAGCTGAAACAGGCCCGCGTAGCGATCGTTGGAGCCGGTGGACTCGGCTGTCCGGTGGGGCAGTACCTGACGGCTGCGGGTGTGGGTACGATGGGCATAATTGATGGCGATGTAGTAGAGGAAAGCAATCTGCAACGGCAGATTCTTTTCTCCCCCGAGCATATCGGACAGCGGAAAGCGGATGTCGCTTCGCTTGTTCTGGCCCATCAGAATCCTTATGGTCAAGTGGTGAGCCACCCTGTTTTTCTCCATGCTAAAAATACCCTGTCGATCCTGAGCAGCTACGATATTGTCGTGGATGGGTCGGATAATTTTGCGACGCGCTACCTGGTGAATGATGCCTGTGTGTTGCTGAAGAAGCCACTCGTATTTGGATCGATTTATAAATTCGATGGACAGGTGAGCGTTTTCAATTACGAAGACGGGCCCACCTACCGTTGTCTGTATCCTGAACCGAGCGATCTGGAAGCCTGTGGCGAGGTGGGCGTGCTGGGTGTATTGCCAGGCCTGACCGGTTGCTTGATGGCAAACGAAGTGATCAAACTCATCACCGGTATCGGTGATTTGCTTAGTGGTACACTGCTGGTCTTCAACGCGCTGACGGTTTCGTTCAATACGTTTTCGTTCCCGGCAAATCCGGCGAACAAAGCCATCACGGCGTTACCTGAATCGGTGATAGCGTGTGCAGATACTATTCCGGAGATCACGGCGCAGGATCTGCAAACGTGGTTGTCCGTAACTGACGCGCCCGTGCTGATTGATGTCCGGCAACCGGATGAGTACGAGCGAGCCAACCTGGGCGGGCTGCTGATACCGCTGGCGGAACTAGTCGGTCAGCTACAGTTGATTCCGACGGATTGTCCCGTTGTGGTGCACTGCCAGTCTGGCGGGCGGAGCCGACGAGCCGTCGAATTACTAATTGCTCATGGCTATAAGAACGTCGTCAACCTACGCGGGGGGCTCAACGCCGTTAAGGCGCTTCAATACGGAGACTGGCCCTGATCTTTAGTAAGGCATCGACGGGATCAGGGGCTTGCCAGAGAGCACCCATCAGGGCGGCTCCATCAAAACCAGCTAATCTTACGGCGTTTATGTTGTCGGCATGAATGCCGCCTAACCCAATTAGGCGGGGTAGCTGAACCGATTGCTGGCGGATCGATACGATTTGTTGGTCGATTTCAGCTAAGCTGACCGATGGCCCATAACCGGGCTTGCTGATGCTGGAAAAAATCGGGCTATAAAGCGCAAGTTCAGTCTGTCCAGATAGGGTAGGCCAGTCGTTGAGCCGGTGAATACTGGTGGAAAAGCACCGGGTGTGCCCAGGAAGTTTACGCCGGTCTGATTCTTTCAAATGCCATCTGAATGGGTGTTGAATGTCATTGGCAGAAGGTGCCGACACCAGTAAGACTTCCTGAACAGAAGACGATAATGTCATCGCATCCTTCGGGTTGGCGGGGGCGCGCCAGTAGATGAAATCAAGGCCATTCACTAAAAGATCGGTCAGCGTCTGGCTGTCCTGGCTTTGTGGGCTACCATCGGTTATTCCAATCAGCAGAAACGGGTTTGCGGGCATCATAAAAACCTGTTTTACGCTGGTTGTTGCGCTTCGACGGCCAGCAAATACACCGCCATTGACTCCCCGATAGTCGCAATCCATTGGTCATAATCCGTAATGGCCTGCTGGCGCTGGCTTTCGGTAATGTACCCGGCATCGACCAGTTGAGGGCCGCGCAACTCGGCCACTTCGGACCATAAACGGCTGGCTACGCTAAAATCAGAATCGCCTTTCTGGGTTCGTTCAACTTGTTCAGTTACCTGCACGGTCGGGAAGCCGATGCCGTACATCATCTCTGCCAGGTTGTCGGCGATGGCATTGTCGAAATCCGCATCCTGCCGCCAGCGTAAAAAGGCGTCATAGAAGAGTTGCATCGCTTTGGGTGGATCGGGCGTCCATGCGATTTTTTCGTGGTTGAAGTCAAGAATCGCCAGATGACCCCCGGGTTTGACCAATCGCTTCATGTTTGCAAGAGCCACTTTGGGCTGGGCCAGCCACTGCAGCGTACGGGCGCAGGTGACCAGATCGAAGCGTTCGTCGGTATCAAACGAGTAGACATCGGCTTGCTGAAAGGCGAGGCCGGATATAGCATCTGCGTGTTGGCCGGCCTGCTCAATCAGGGCTGAACCAGGATCGATGCCCAGCACCCGACCCGTAGGTCCGGTTTTGCCGGCGATACTGCGTGTAATGGCACCCGATCCGCAACCCACATCGAGTACTGCTAAACCGGGTCGTAAATACTTGAGCAGGTTACGATTTGCGTTCTCGACGGTCCGGCGTTCCAGAACCGGGTTGTGGGCTTCGGGCATCTTCGCCCGGTCTGTAATGGATTGATTAATCATAACCAAGGGAAATAAAAACAGGTCGCGTTAACGCGACCTGGGTCTTTTGTTGTCATTCTGACCAGTCCGATGCACGTAATAACGGTTTACTTCCTCGTCGAGAATTGGTAAATGGTTGTGGTCTTATACGTTTGACCGGGCTTCAGCTCGGTTGTTGGGAAGGCCGGATGGTTTGGGGAGTCGGGGTAATGCTCCGTTTCGAGGCAGAGCGCAGAACGTTTCTTGTACGCGAACCCTTCCCGACCAACCACCTGTCCATTCAGGAAATTGCCGGTATAAAACTGAACGGCTGGTTCTGTCGTGCGAACTTCCATCACGCGCCCGCTGGTGGGTTCGTAAACGGTGGCTGCCAGTTTAAGCGAATCGGCAGGTCCGTTCAGCACCCAGCCGTGGTCATATCCGCCACCGTATTTGATCTGGGTATCGGTTGAGTCATTGATGCGGCTACCCACCACGGTTGGCTTCAGGAAGTCGAACGGTGTACCGGCTACGGGCTTCAGTTCGCCCGTTGGAATCAGGGTCTGGTCGACAGCGATAAACTTGTCCGCGTTGAGCGTCACGACGTGGTCGAGAATGTCGCGTTTGGCACCACCCGTCAGGTTGAAGTACGTGTGGTTGGTCAGGTTCACGACCGTTGGCTTGTCGGTCGTTGCTTTGTAATCGATCTTGAGCGCGTTGTCCTTCTGCAAGGTGTACGTTACTTCGACGGCCAGATTACCGGGGTAACCTTCTTCGCCATCTTTAGCCGTATAAGCCAGTTTGAGAGCGGGTTCATCGCCGTTAACCGGGGTAGCGGTCCAGAGTACTTTATCGAAACCTACTTTACCGCCGTGCAGGTGGTTGCCCATGTTGTTGATGAACAGGTTATACTCCTTACCCTCAAGCGTGAATTTTCCTTTGGCAATGCGGTTGCCGTACCGGCCAACCAACGCCCCAAAAAACGGGTTGTTCTTCACGTAAGCCGACAGAGAATCCTGCCCTAAGGTTACGTCTTCAAATTTGCCGTCTTTATCGGGTGTTTTCAACCCAACGATGATGCCGCCATAATTTGTGATCTGGGCCGTCATACCCGACGCATTGGTCAGCGTGTACAGATCGGCCTCCCGGCCATCGGGGAGTTTGCCGTACACGGTTTTCTCGATGCCCGGCTTCGATTCGTCGGTTTGATTTTCTTTCTTGGATGAGCAGGAAGTCATAGTTAAGCAACTGGTTAACAGGGCCAGCGATAAAAGTTGAGGCAGAAGCTTCATAAAGGAGTAAGGTTTACCATAAAACATATCCCTACGTAAAGAGTGGTGGCGGGGTTTCATACTATACACCCTAGCAACCCTGCCCGTAGTAGGCGTTTTTTCCGTGTTTCCGTTCGTAGTGTTTCAGCCGTAGCGTATCCTTGATCCGGGGCGTGTCGGGGTTGATCTGAAGCGTCATATAGGCCATCCGGGCCACTTCTTCCAGCACGGCTGCGTTATAGACCGACTTCTCGGCGGTTTTTCCCCAGGTGAACGGGCCGTGATTTTGCAGCAGGACCATCTCGACTTCCTTGTGCGATAGCCCCTTTTCCCGGAACACGTCGAAAATCTGGTTGCCGGTTTCGTGTTCGTAATCGCCCTGAATCATTTCGTCGGTCAGCGCCGGTGCGCAGGGAATATCCTGATGGGTGTGGTCGGCATGGGTCGTTCCGAAGATGGGGATGTCCATACCCGCCTGTGCCCAGGCCACAGCGTAGGTGCTGTGGGTGTGTGTAATGCCGCCAATGTCGTTCCAGGTTTTATACAGCAACGCGTGCGTTTTCGTATCCGACGAGGGGCGCATGGTTCCGGCGACAATCTTCGCGTCGTAGTCGCAGATCACGATGTCTTCGGGTTTGAGCAGGGCATATGGCACCCCGCTGGGCTTGATGGCAAACACGGCTTTGTCGCGATCGACAGCGCTGACGTTGCCGAAGGTAAACAGCACCAGCCCCAGCTCCGGCAACTGCATATTAGCCTCGTAGCATTCGTTTTGGAGGGATTTGTACATGGTTAAAGAGCGAATGAGTGAATGAGCGAAAGAGCGAAAGCTTCCGTCCGAAGAAAGATGCACCGCTGAACAGTCGCTCTTTCATTCTTTCGCTCTTTCACTCTTTGAACCGCTCTTTACATTTCTAATACCACCACCGATACCGGGGGCAGCGTAACGGTTAGTTCATCGCCGGTTAGTTTGGCACCGGAGAAGGGTGCGGGTTTCACTTTGTTCGGCTGGGCGAAAGTGTTGTAGTCCTGCACTTTTGCCGACGTCAGGATACGGCCTGATACGCTTTTCGCGCTGATCCCTTTCAGGTTTACCGTGATCGTCTGAGGCTTTCCGGCGTCGATGTTGACCAGCGAAATGTGCGTTTTTCCAGCCTTGTCGCGCGAGGCAGAAACCGATACCGCGGGGAGTTTATACTCACCCACTTTGTAGTCGTCCGCTTTCACGCTGACGGGCAGCATCGTCGCATCCTGGTGAACGTTATACATTTCCAGCACGTGATAGGTGGGCGTCAGCAGCATTTTCGGCCCATCGGTCAGAATAACGGCCTGTAGTACGTTGATCGCCTGCGCGAGGTTAGCCATTCGAACCCGTTCCGCGTGTTTGTGGAAAATATTGAGCGTAGCCCCCGCCAGTACGGCGTCGCGCATGGTGTTCTGCTGGAAAAGAAATCCCGGATTCGTACCCGGCTCAACGTTGTACCACGCACCCCACTCGTCGACGACCAGCGCGACCTTTTTCTTCGGGTCGTACTTGTCCATGATGTCGGAATGCTTCTGCACGAACTCGTCCATTTTCAGGGCCTCGTTCATGGTGTGGGCGTAGTCGGTTTCGGTAAATTCCGTGGCCGACCCTTTCGCGTTTTCACCCCAGCCGAACACGGAGTAGTGGTGCATCGCTACGCCTTCGAGCATGTTGCCGGGAATATTTTTCATAAGCGTTTCAGTCCAGTTGTAATCATCCGAACTGGCTCCTGATGCGATACGGAAGATCTTTTCCTTGCCGACCTGCCCATTCATGAACGTGCTGTACTGCCGGTAGATATTGGCGTAATAGTCGGGTTTCATGTTTCCTCCACAACCCCAGGCTTCGTTGCCGACACCCCAGTACTTAACGTTCCAGGGGGTTGACCGCCCGTTCTGCTGCCGCAGCGCCGACATGGGACTGTTGCTCGGGAAATTGACGTACTGCACCCATTCGCTGAGGTCCTGCACGGTACCGCTGCCGACGTTACCGGCCAGATACGGCTCGGTTCCCAGCAGTTCGCACATGTTCAGGAAGTCGTGCGTACCGAAGCTGTTATCTTCCGTGACACCGCCCCACCAGGTATTGACGATTTTGGGCCGTTTGGCTTTCGGACCAATGCCGTCTTTCCAGTGGTACGTATCGGCGAAGCAGCCGCCCGGCCAGCGCAGATTCGGAATTTTCATCTTCTTCAGCGCATCGACCACGTCGAGCCGCACTCCGTTTTTATTCGGAATGGTTTTATTGTTATCGCCGACGTAGAACCCGCCGTAGATGCAGCGGCCCAGGTGTTCGGCGAAGTGCCCATAAATATGTTTGTTGATAACGATTTTGCCATCACCAGCATCAATGGTCACCTTGTTTTGTGCCGAGATACTAAGCGCAAAACAGGCAAAGGCTAGGGTAAGGAATTGTTTTTTCATAATGGTTTCATGGATGAAAAGGCTTTCGCTTATTCATTCTGTTTCCGTGGTCCGTATCTTCACGGGTCATCTATCCGGCAAGCTGGCGTACGAGCGGTCCGTGAGGACACGGACCACGGAACCGAAAAACGCTCTTTCGCTCATTCACTCCGCTTCGGCGACCGTCCGCGGCTGCGGTCCGATTTCGCGCTTTATTTATAGTACACCTCGCTCCAGCGTAACTCGTTTTTCAACTGGCGGAGGTTGGTATTCCGGTCAATGACGACCAGCTCGACCCCGAAGATGTCGGCGAAATCCTCAATGTGGTCGGTTGTGAGGTTTTGGCTGTACACCGTGTGGTGAGCACCCCCAGCCAGAATCCAGGCGGCACAACCCGTTTGCATATCGGGCATGGGTTTCCAGATGGCACGTGCTACGGGTAGTTTCGGAAGTGCTTCCGGTACGTCGATGGCTTCGACTTCGTTGACCAGCAGGCGGAAACGGTTACCCATATCGATCAGCGATACGTTGATGGCCGGGCCAGCCGGGGCATTGAACACCAGCCGGACGGGGTCGGCCTTACCTCCGATACCCAGCGGATGAATTTCGCAGGTGGGTTTATCGGCGGCAATGGACGGACAAATTTCGAGCATGTGCGAACCCAGCACCAGCGGATTGGATGGATCAAAATGATAGGTGTAATCCTCCATGAACGAGTTGCCGCCTTTAAGGCCAGCCGCCATCACTTTCAGCGTGCGGACCATAGCGGCTGTTTTCCAGTCGCCTTCTCCCGCAAAGCCATACCCTTCGGCCATTAACCGTTGGGCTGCAATGCCGGGTAACTGCGCCATGCCGTGTAGGTCTTCGAACGTATCCGTAAATGCGGAGAAATTGCCGTCTTTCAGAAAAGCCCGCAAGCCCAGTTCAATCTTGGCTGCATCCCGGAGCGAACCGTGCTGAGCCCCGCCCCGCAGCAGCGAATCCATCAGCGTGTAGGTGTCTGCGTATTCGGCTACCAGTTGGTCAATGTCGCCATCGGCTATTTGATTGATTACCGAAACCAGATCGCCAATACCGTGCGTATTCACCGACATGCCAAAGGTTATTTCAGCGGCAACTTTATCGCCATCCGTAACGGCCACCTGCCGCATGTTGTCGCCAAAGCGAACGACCTTCATTGTTTTCAGTTCGTAAGCCGCTACCGACACGCGACACCAGTCGGCCAGTTTAGCCAGCACATCATCCTGCTCCCAGTAGCCAACAACGATCTTGCGGTTCAGGCGCATTCGGGACATGATGAACCCAAACTCCCGGTCGCCGTGGGCCGATTGGTTGAGGTTCATGAAGTCCATATCGATGGAGCTCCAGGGAATGTCGCGGTTGAACTGGGTGTGCAGGTGGAGTAGTGGCTTTTTAAGCACGGACAAGCCCCGAATCCACATTTTGGCGGGCGAGAACGTATGCATCCAGGTGACAATGCCCACGCAATTGGGGGCTACGTTGGCCTCCTGGCAAATGGCATAAATCTCATCCGGCGTTTTCACAACGGGCTTATACACTACCCGTACCGGAATTTTCGGCGACTTGTCGAACGATTGCGCAATGAGTTGCGAGTGCTCCGCTACCTGACGTAACGTTTCTTCGCCGTATAGGTGCTGGCTCCCCGTAACGAACCAAATTTCAAACTGTTTCAGATCAAGCATTAGTGAAAAAATGTTTTTATGTGGTGGTGTCAGTTTTAAGAAATTGACACCACTAACCTTACTTCATTATTGACGATACTCACTTCCCTTCGACAAAAGCGCCCAGGGCCAGGTATTTCTGATAGAGGGTTTCGTAAGTAGCCACGTACGCTGGCCGGGGGTGGTATTCTGCATCGAATCCTGAGCCCATCGCCTGTTGAGCCGCTTCCATGGTGGGGTGAACGCCAGCCGCTACGGCCGCACACATGGCGGCTCCCAAAGCGCAGGCCTGATCGGCGCTGGCAACCTGAATGGGTTTGTTCAGCACATCCGCAAGGGTCTGCATGACGAACGCCGATTTTTTGGCGACACCACCAATCGCGATCACTTTTTTGATCGGAACGCCTTCCTCAATAAACCGATCGACGATGCTGCGGGAACCAAAGGCGGTCGCTTCCACAAGGGCTTTGAACACTTTTGCCGCATCGGTACCAAGGTTTAGGCCTGAAATGGCTGCCTTGAGGGTGTGATCGGCGTCGGGTGTTCGCCGACCGTTGATCCAGTCCAGCGCGATACTATCTGTCGGTGTAACCGGCAGGTTGGCCGCCTGCGCCGATAAGTGCGGGATCAACTGACGACTCATTGTATCAGCGGCTTCGTTACCCAAAAGGTCGCGTACAGGTCCTGTAATCAGTCGGGAAAACCAGGCGTAGAGATCGCCGAATGCCGACTGGCCCGCTTCCAGTCCCAGCATTCCCGGTGCCACGGAGCCGTCGACCTGGCCGCAAATGCCCCGGATAAGCCGATGCCCGATTTCCTCATTGGGAGCCATCAGGATGTCGCAGGTCGAGGTGCCAATGATCCGCACAAACGCATAGGGTTCTATTTGAGCGCCGATAGCGCCCATGTGCGCATCGAAAGCCCCGACACCGACCACAACATTGGTCGAAAGACCCAGTTTTTCGGCCCATTCGGCAGACAGATGACCTATCGGCTGATCGGATGTGTACGTATCCGTGAACAGACGATCCCGCAGCCCGTCCAGCAGCGGGTCCAGTTTGGTTAGAAAATCATTAGATGGTAATCCGTCGAACTCGCTATGCCAGAGTGCTTTATGGCCAGCCGCACAGCGTGATCGCCGAATGGTAAGCGGGTTGGTATTGCCCGTCAGTACGGCCGATATCCAGTCGCAGTGTTCAACCCAGGAGAAGGCGTGTTGCTGAACGGCTTCATCGACCCGCAGCGTACGCAGAATCTTGGCCCAAAACCATTCCGAAGAGTAGATGCCCCCTACGTATTTGGTATAATCGACATCCCAATGGTGCGCCAGCGTATTGAGTTCTTCCGCTTCGGCATTGGCCGTATGGTCCTTCCACAGAATAAACATACCATTCGGATTTTCGGCGAAGTCCGGGCGAAGAGCCAGGGGCAATCCTGTTTCATCGACCGGGCCAGGCGTCGAACCGGTTGTATCGATGGAGATGCCGACAACCTGTTTCCGAACCTCATCGGAAACACCGGCTAAAGCCCCATTGATCGTTTCGGTCAATCCTTCGAGGTAATCTAGGGGGTGCTGCCGGAACTGAGATTGAGCGGGCTCGCAATACAGCCCCTGTTTCCAGCGACTATATTCATGAACGTGGGTGCCAATCGTTTCGCCGGTTTGGGCATTGACTACCAGCGCTCGGACTGAGTCGCTACCAAAATCCACGCCAATAACGTAAGAGTTGTTCATTGCTAGACTAAGTTCATGACGCCGACGAAAGGGCTTATCAGCTCATGTGGTTAAATCGAAAAGGGGTCTTTTGAGAATGGTGTTTATCTGACACAATACTAGCGCATTCTTAGACTATTTCCATGAGAAAACGTGATTATTTTTCTAATTCGGCTAATAGAGGGTCAGTTCGGGAAAGAAACTTACATAGTCGGTTAGGTATTCCTGGTACTTGGTCGTATTTAACCGATACAGTTGTCCTTTTTTGGTTACCGACGTTGTATCTTTCTCGCCCGTACCGATCAGCAGATCCGTGGACAGAATTTTCCGGCTAAAATTTCGGCGGTCTAGTTGCTTGGTATAGATGGCCTCGTACACTTTTTGCAGCTGCGGAATGGTAAATTTTTCGGGCAGAAGTTCAAAGCCGATGGCGTGTAGAGCTGCCTTGTATCGCAGTCGATGAAGTGCCTGCTCAACCATCGCATCGTGATCGAAAATCAGGCTCGGCTTCTCTTCTAAATTTACCCAGGAAGCGTTGTGCGCCCGAATGGCATTGATGTCCTGATCCTGAATATTGACCAGCGAATAGTAAACAACCGATATGGTCCGCTCGACCGGGTCGCGGGATATGGCGCCAAACGTCTGAAGTTGTTCGAGGTAAGTGTTGGTCAGGCCGGTGAGATCGTATAAAATACGCTGGGCTGCTGCTTCAAGGTCTTCGTTGTCGTGTAAGAAACCACCCATCAGCGACCAGCGGCCCTGCTCTGGTTCCATATTGCGTTTGATGAGTAGCAATTTCAGTTGTTCGCCATCATACCCGAAGATGATGCAATCCAGAGCTACCAGAATTCGACTGGGATGCGTATAGTGAATCATTCGCCGTTGCTGAAGATAACTACCTGTTCTGATCAGCCTACGAAGTACTAATTAGAACAACATTATATACCTGCTAAATAGGTATAACTAGTTTGTTCCTCAAACCTACTGACGTTACCCGACAGAATTTAATCTATTGACTGATTAAGTTGCAGACCGACGATTGCGTACGTAGTTCGTTTAGGGGGAAACAGGCTGAGTGCCCATGGCTCGTGATGACATGAGCCATGGGCACTCAGGCAAATTTGGCTGACGCATGAGCGGTCCGTGTTTATGCGGGCTTGGGCGTAAAGGTAGCTACCAGCTTAACCAGAGACGCTACTCGATCACGCAGGGCATCGGGCGACAACCCCTGACCGGAGAATAGCTGCGAGCCGATGCCAACCGCCGTGACACCTGACCGAAACCAGGCCGACAGGCTATCAATGGTGGGTTCAACGCCCCCCGTTACCATTAGTTTCAGACCGGGCATGGGGCCTTTAATGGCCTTGATGAAGTCGGGCCCAACAACATTACCCGGAAATACTTTGACAATTCCGGCTCCCAGTTGCGTTGCCTGATAAATCTCGTTCAGGGTAGAGCCCGCCGGCATCCAGGAAACACCCCGTGCCCGGCAGACGTCCCCGACGGCCGCCGTGGTAACCGGTTGTACCACAAAATCGGCACCGGCATCCAGAAACTGTTCTGCATCGTCGGCTGTCAGAATGGTGCCGATTCCCATAGCCATATCAGGGCAGTTTTCGCGGACGTATCGGATTAAACCCGTAAAAACGGACAGGGCCTTGTCGCCCCGGTTGGTAAATTCAAATACCCGCAGCCCGCCGTCATAACAGGCCTGCACAATGGCTTGTGCATGGGCTTCGTCGGGGTGGTAGAAAACGGGAACAATGGGGTGGTTAATAACCAGGTTAAGGATTTGGTCGGGCGTGAAGGCTGACATAAAGCGTTAGTGTAAAGGGGTTGATTCGTAAATTCTGTTTGTAATACCGGCAACAGTTTGTCGGGTGGCGTCACCGAACTCCTGCAATTTACCAAAGGCAGCTTCAGCCGCGAAATTAACGACTTGCTGAGGACTATGCTGGTGATACAGACCGTAGATCAGTCCCGCCATGAAACAATCGCCACTGCCTACCCGATCAACGACTGAATCCGTCAACAATTCGGGGGAAACAACTTGACGGCCCTCGGTAAACAGGGTCGTGTAGTAGCGAAGCCCCGTCGGTGGTGTGTCGAAACGAAAGGTGTTCGCCACTACTTTGCAGCGCGGAAACTGTTTCTGGATAGCCTCCGAGGTGGCCTGCGCGTGGGCTACGTAATCGGACTGTCGGCCTTTGGTATGGATGTGTTCATCGACCGGAATGCCCAATAAAGCATTGGCGGCCCATATATTTCCCATCACGACATCACAGTACGCCACCAAATCGGGCATAACATCGGTCGGGGCCATGCCATACTGCCACAGCCGCGCCCGGTGGTTCAGGTCAATCGAAACGGTAATGCCTCTGGCCGAGGCTACTGCCATCAGCTCCCGGCAGGCCTCTGCTACATTGGCGTTCAGAGCGGGACTGATGGCGCTCACGTGTAGCCAGGCCGTATCATCGAGCACATTGTTCCAGTCGACGCTGCCGGGCAAAAGCTCAGAAAACGATGAATAGGCGCGGTCATAAATCACGCCCGCATGCTTGAGATCGGTTCCCTGGGGCAAATAATAACTGCCAACCCGCTGCCCGGATCGAACAATACCGGATGTATTGATACCCTGGCTGTTTACATATCCGATGATGTCATCGGCCAACGCATTTTCCGGCAGAACGGTGCTGTAGTTTACCGGAAGGCCCCAGTTGGACAGTGCCGTTGCCACGTTCAATTCGGCCCCACCAACGAATACCGGCATCGTTCCCTGCCGAATCCATTCGCCGTCGGCAACGGGTGAAAAGCGTAGTAATAATTCGCCGAAGCAGGAAATTCTGGTCATATCTACTAGTCAGGAAATAAGCGAACGAGTGGTATTTTAGTGGACCCTTGCCGGTCATTTATACCCAATAGAGTAATTATTGGCTCGTTCATACCCATTTGTCAGTCGAAGACGAAGTAACGTGATTCATGGATGGTATGAACGGGAAGTAACAGGTTAGTGAATTGGCTTTTGCGCAGAAGTAACTTTTGTCTATGTATAGCCTCTGGTTGCGCAATAGCTCATAAGTGTAATCAGTGCGTTTCGCATCGGGAAACAATGCGTTTGATTTTTTTACGCAAACGTTGTCGGGAACGTTGCCAACTTGCCTGCTGTAACAAATACTTATCGTAGGGTGCAGCGACTTGTTGGCTAATTCTATGAAATCGGTCTACTTTTGCAGCTTCTTTTTTTTGTATTTTCCCAATACAGCTTTTTTTTCAAAGTAGTCAGACAGTCATGCTGTAGCCAGCCTGGGAAAATACTTGACCGGGTCTTGTGTGTAAATAAGACCTATTAGTTAGACCAATCCATTGCATCTATTAGCCTCTTTTCTCCTGTACCTGCTGTTATCTGTACCTGCTTCCCCGACCAACGCAGGCATACTGTCAATCAACGAGTCGTCCACCCGACTTCCTTCGAAAGCCGGTCCCGGTAAGCACAGCCGCCCTAAACCGCAGCCCCGAAAGAAAACGGAGAAGAAACGCCAGCCCAAAAAGTCTCCCAGAAAACAGTCGATCCGGCCGAAAAACAGGCGCGTTGTGCGTTCGGCTAAATCGGCCAGAAAAGTCCGTTCAACGGCCAAACCAGCTAAATCGGCCAGGCCTGTCAGGAAAGCGGCCGTACGGACAGTGAGTAAAACGCTGGCCATTATGGGACCTCGATACGCGACCATTCCCATATTGGACAATCAGCTTGGCGGGGCCGTTTATTACCTGGCTTCGGGGCATGGTGGCCCTGATCCGGGAGCAATCGGCAAGTATGGTTCCCAGCGCCTGCCCGAAGATGAATACGCGTACGATGTCACGATCCGGCTGGCTCGGGTGCTTATTCAGCATGGCGCTACGGTATATATGATTGTTCAGGACCATAATGACGGTATTCGGGATGGGGCCGTGCTGCCCATCGACTACGACGAACGAGCTTATCCCAACTTGCCCATTCCCCTCGATCAGACAACCCGGCTGCGGCAAACAACGACGGCCGTGAATCGGCAGTTTGCCCGGCACAAAGAGCGCTATCAGCGGTTTATCACGATTCACGTAGATAGCCGAAGCAAAGGGGAAACGATTGATGTCTTTTTTTACCATCACCCCCAGAGTAATATTGGGCTGAGGCTGGCCCGTCAGATTCACCGAATGTTTCAGGTCAACTATAAACGCTATCGGCCGGGGCGGCCTTACATGGGTCGGGTCAGTAGCCGTGGAACGTTATACGTAGTCAAAAACAGCCATCCGCCAACCGTATTTATTGAGTTGGGCAATATCCAGAACTCGCTCGACCAGCGTCGGTTTTTGCTGGCCCAGAACCGCCAGGCGCTGGCCAACTGGATGTGCCAGGGTATGCTGCTGGACTATAAAAAGCGCTAATAACTTCTCCCTTGCGCCGTCATCAGACATTAAATGTTGATAAATAGTCCTGCTAAATTCACAATTTTTTAGCGTCACTACCTTTATTGTCAGAACCATGTGTATTTTTGACACAAAGGTTCTGCGTACGTCGTTGAGCGATTGTGGATGGCGCGAGGCTCCAGCCTCGTGTCGACTATACTCCGGCCTCCGGCCAGTATACACATGAGTACTAGTTGTTATTTGCCGATTAGTTGATGCCGGCCAGAGGCCGGGCAATACTAGGCACGAGGCTGGAGCCTCGCGCCATTAGCGCCATCAATCCAGTTTTATTCCTTTACTCCTTACTCGTTCATGAAAACACGCAAATTAATTCGTCTAGTCAATCTTCGTGGTTTCGGGATTGCGCTCGGCACCGCTGTGACCCTGTCGGGTGCACTGGCCCAGATGCCCCAGCGGACTCCCACGCCCAACGACACGCTGAAATCGCCGAATGTGCTGGCTGATAAACGGGTGGCTATTCAGATTTACGCCCCCAAAGCCAGCGAGGTAACCGTGAGTGGCGATTTCTCATCGACCAACAAACCCGTCAGCCTCGTTAAAAACGAGCAGGGAGTATGGTCAGCGGTGCTGGGGCCACTGCGCCCCGATTATTATACCTACACCCTGATGGTGGATGGTGTACGGACGATGGATCCTAAAAATCCGGTGGTCAAACAGGGTATCAGCACCCTCGAGAATGTGATGGCTGTGCCGGGTGCCGAAACCGTATTTGAGGATAACCGGGCGGTTCCTCATGGCGAAGTGCGGGAGGTCTGGTATTCGTCGAAATCGTTGAACAGGATGCGTCGGATGCACGTGTATACGCCACCCGGTTACGAAAAAGGCAGCGGAAGATACCCGGTCTTTTACCTACTGCATGGGGGGGGCGACGATGATTCGGGCTGGAACACGGTAGGACGGGCTGGTTTCATCCTGGATAATTTATTGGCTGCCGGACAGGCAAAACCAATGATTGTGGTCATGCCGAATGGCAGTATGCCCATGCCGCCCACCACGGGGCAGACGAACCCAATGCAGGGATTAAGCACCATGCGCGATCTGTTCGCCAACGAGTTTCTCAACGATGTTATGCCTTACGTGGAGAAAACGTACCGCACCTTGCCGAGTCGGGAAAATCGGGCACTGGCGGGCTTGTCGATGGGTGGTTTTCAGACACTGGACGTGAGCCTGACCCGGCCCGAGTTATTCGATTACGTAGGCGTGTTCAGTTCGGGCTTTTTCGGTCCGGCAATTGATGAAGCGGAGACCAAATATGCTAAAGCCCTGAATGATGCGTCCTTCAATAAAAACAAGAAACTCTTCTGGGTTGGGATTGGCAAAGATGACTTTGTGATGGATGCGAACAAGAAAACGCTGGCGCTCCTCGATAAGCACAAGATCAATTATCAGTACAAGGAAACGGCGGGTGGGCATACCTGGATTAACTGGCGGCAATACCTGAACGAGTATGTTCCCTTGTTATTCAAGTAAATTAATCCATCTCCTTCATGCGTTGATTCAGTGTTGACTGTGGTTCTGAGTCGGCGGCTTATTCTTATGAAACAATTTCTACCATTACTCCTGCTAAGCCTGCTCGGCGCACCCCGTCTGTCAATCGGCGCTAAAGTCGATTCGCTGGACATCCCTTCGGCGGTCATGCAAAAGAACCTGCGGGCAGCCGTTGTTTTACCCAACTCGTACGCTAAAGGCAAAGCG
Organism: Spirosoma lituiforme; assembly: GCF_054776635.1. Taxonomy (NCBI): domain Bacteria; kingdom Pseudomonadati; phylum Bacteroidota; class Cytophagia; order Cytophagales; family Cytophagaceae; genus Spirosoma; species Spirosoma lituiforme. The sequence continues at coordinate 476,466 of NZ_BAAHBO010000002.1, read as the reverse complement.
ACTTATCCCGTGTTGTATCTGCTGCACGGCGGTGGTGGGCGGTTCAGCGACTGGTTGTCGAAAACGCCGGACAAACAACTTCTGCAAAACCTGTCCGATCAATACAATCTCATTATCGTAACGCCCGAGGGCGAAACCCTGAGTGGCTATCTGGACAGTCCTATCCGGAAAGACAACCAGTTCGAAACGTATATTACCAAAGAGGTTGTCGAAAAGATTGATAATACGTACCGGACCATTCGGGATCGTAAGGGGCGGGTAATTAGTGGATTAAGTATGGGTGGACATGGGGCCTTGTACCTGTCGGCCCGCCATCCGGACCTGTATTGCGCGGCTGGTAGCATGAGTGGCGCCGTTGATCTGGACCGTAAAAACTGGAAACTGACGCCCGAATTCGCCAAGCAGATTACCCCGCAATTTGAACGGATTCTGGGTCCGGCCGGGGCTACCCCCGATGTATACGCGGCTAATTCGGTGGTGAATATGGTCGATAAAATAAAAGCCAATGGCCTGAAGATCATTATCGATTGTGGCGTCGATGATTTCCTGATTGAGCCCAACCGGGAGTTGCACCGGCGGCTTGTGTATAACCAGACGCCCCACGACTATACCGAACATCCGGGTGGGCATACCTGGGAGTATTGGGAGAATTCACTGCCGTCACATATGCTGTTCTTCCATAAAGTCCTGAAAGAAAACGGAGTTGTTACGCCTTGATCGGCGAGGTAATGATTTTGGTAACCGGTTAACTCGTTAGGCTATGAAACAAGTCATGCTTCTCTTCCTGATAACTCGTTCGCTTTCGGCATTTGGGCAATCGCTGATCGTCAAAACCGATAACGGACGCATTGAGGGAACGATCAATAAGTCGGGCGACGTACGGATTTACAAAGGTATCCCGTTCGCGGCCCCGCCGGTCGGAAATCTGCGCTGGAAAGCCCCGCAACCCGTTGCCAACTGGCGCGATGTTCGGAAATGTCAGGTCTTTGGCCCTAGCCCGATGCAGGCGAAACCAGCGCCTTTTATGTACTGGTCGTCGGAGTTTCTGATCCCGGAAACGCCCATCAGCGAAGACTGCCTGTACCTGAATGTGTGGACCGGGGCCAGAACAGCGACCGAAAAACGCCCGGTCATTGTCTTCATTCCCGGTGGTGGTTTCCGAAGCGGGGGAGGGGCCTGCCCAATTTACGACGGGGAATCGATGGCGAAGAAAGGTATCGTATTTGTCAACATCAACTACCGGCTTGGCGTGTTTGGCTTCCTGGCCCACCCCGAACTGTCGGAAGAGTCGGGGCATCACGCATCGGGCAATTACGCCCTGCTCGACATGATTGCCGCCTTACAATGGGTTCGAAAAAACATAGCTGCACTGGGTGGCGACCCCAACAACGTCACTATTGCCGGGCAATCGGCGGGGGCATTCGCGGTCAACTTCCTGACGGCATCACCCCTGGCCAAAGGACTTTTTCAGAAAGCTATCGCCGAGAGTGGCGGCAGTTTTGTGGTCAGCCCCATTCGGCCCAACCTGACCCTACAGGGCGCGGAACAACAGGGTGTGTCGTTTGCTAAGTCTCTGAATGCAAATTCATTGCGTGACCTTCGGGCGTTGCCGGCTGATGCGATTCAGAATGCGAAAGGGGGCCTGAGTTCACCCATTGTCGATGGATATGTTACGCCCGAGCCGATTATGGACAGCTACGCGAAGGCTCGTCAGAGCGATGTTCCGCTCATCGTTGGCTGGAACAAAGACGATAAAATCATGGGCCCTCCCGCCAAAGCCGAGACCTATCGGGAACAGGTAAAGAAGCGATTTGGTGATCGTGCCGACGCCTTTCTGACGGCTTACCCCGCTGAGAACGACGCTGAAGCCGCTCAGTCGCAAGGCAATAGCAACCGGGATGAATCCTTTGGCATTCAGGACTATACATGGGCTAACATGCAGGCCAAAACGGGTAAGGCCCCCGTGTACATGTATAATTTCGACCGACAGCTACCCGCTGCCACGCCACAAGCACAGTTTGGAGCGTTTCACTCGGGCGAAATCGTGTATGCCTATAACAATCTGCATACGCTTGACCGGCCGTGGGAGCCTATCGACCAGCATATTGCCGATGTGATGTCATCGTACTGGGTCAATTTTGCCAGAACCGGCAACCCCAACGGAAATAATTTGCCTGACTGGCCAGCCTACACGCCAACCACTGAACAGGTAATGATCATCGACAAAACCATCAACAGTGCTCCTCTCCCAACAAAGCCACAACTCGCCTTTTGGGAGATGTTTTATGGCGTAATAAAGTAAATTCATAATTGAGTTCATTCGTGGTGCAGAACAACGGAAGAGGCCATCCGAGCGCTGGCCATTCTTGTGTATCAGACCGTCATCTTGTAACTTGGAGTAACCGTAATAACATGAAGAAACAACGTATCTGTATAGGTTTGCTGGGCCTGTTCTCGGCGTCCGTTGCGTTTGGCCAGAACTGGACCGAAGCCAACATGGGGAACTGGACGAAAGTAACCAACAAAGGAGGAAAAACGCTAGGCTACGCGCCCGGTTCGGGTGTAAAGCTGATAACGGAAAAAGGAGTTGCGTTCAAAGACCTGAACAAGAACGGCAAACTGGATAAGTACGAAGACTGGCGCTTACCCGTTGATGTGCGGGCGAAAGACCTGGCCTCTAAATTGACAGTCGACCAGATTGCCGGACTGATGCTGTACAGCAAACACCAGCCCATTCCGGCTGCGGCCGGTGGTCCGTTTGCGGGTACGTATAACGGAAAAATATTTGCTCAAAGTGGGGCTAAAGTAGCCGATCTGTCCGATCAGCAGAAGGAATTTTTAACGAAAGATAACCTGCGGCACGTCCTGATTACGTCGGTGCAAAGCCCCGAAGCCGCAGCTGAGTGGAACAACAATGCACAGGCGCTGGTCGAAAGTCTAGGCCTGGGTATTCCCATCAACAGCAGTTCCGATCCCCGGCATGGTACCCGGGCCGATGCCGAGTTCAACGCCGGAGCGGGCGGGGCCATCTCCATGTGGCCGGGGTCGCTGGGGTTAGCCGCCACCTTTAATCCTGGGTTAGTGCAGCGATTCGGGCAAATTGCCGCTACTGAGTACCGGGCACTGGGTATTGCTACAGCGCTTTCTCCCCAGGTTGATTTAGCCACCGATCCCCGCTGGAACCGTGTCAGTGGCACCTTTGGCGAAGACCCCAAGTTGGCGACCGACATGGCGCGGGCCTACATTGACGGCTTTCAAACCTCGACGGGGGCCAATGAGATCACCGGCGGGTGGGGCTACCACAGCGTTAATGCGATGGTAAAACACTGGCCGGGCGGTGGTTCGGGAGAGGGAGGGCGCGATGCGCACTACGGCTATGGCAAATACGCGGTTTATCCGGGCAAGAACTTTGAAACCCATTTCAAGCCCTTCCTCAACGGGGCCTTCAAGCTGAAAGGGAAAACGGGAATGGCCTCCGCCGTCATGCCTTATTACACGATCTCATTCGATCAGGATAAAAAGTACGGCGAGAATGTTGGAAACAGCTACAACAAATACATTATCCATGATTTACTGCGGACCAAATACAAGTATGATGGGGTAGTGTGTACGGATTGGCTGATTACGGCCGATGAGACCGCCGTGGATGTGTTTCTGACGGGCAAATCGTGGGGCGTCGAGAAGCTTTCTGTGGCCCAGCGGCACTACAAAATACTCATGAACGGGGTCGATCAGTTTGGCGGTAACAATGAATCGAAGCCGGTTATCGACGCGTATCAAATGGGCGTTCAGGAACGTGGTGCCGCGTTCATGCGGAATCGGTTCGAGCAATCGGCGGTTCGGTTGCTGAAGAACATTTTCCGGGTGGGGCTTTTCGAAAATCCCTATCTGGAGCCACAGGTATCACAGCGGTCGGTGGGCACGGCCGAATTTATGAAAGCCGGTTACCAGGCGCAGCTGGAATCGGTGGTGATGCTGAAAAACAACGCCAGTGCGTTACCGCTGACCAAAGGGAAGACTGTGTACATTCCGAAACGATTCACGCCAGCGGGCCGTAATTTCCTGGGTATGCAAATTCCCGAAAAGCTGGATTACCCGGTTAATCTGGCCGTGGTCAAAAAATACTTCACCGTAACCGACAATCCGGCCGAAGCGGACTACGCGCTGGTGTTTATTCAAAGCCCCAATTCGGGTGGAGGCTATGACTCCGACGATGCCAAAGCGGGCGGTACGGGCTATGTGCCGGTTAGTCTGCAATACGGAAATTATACCGCTCAGGGCAGTCGTGATCCCAGCATGGCCGGTGGTGATCCGCTGGAAAAATTCACGAACCGGACCTACAACGGGAAAACGGCGAAAACTATCAACACCTCCGATCTGGGTATGGTAACCGAGACATACACTAAGATGAACGGTAAGCCGGTGATTGTGTCATTGCTGGTTTCGAACCCCACGGTTGTCCGAGAATTCGAGGGCCAGTCAAACGCTATTCTGGCTCACTTCGGTGTGCAGGACCAGGCGTTGCTGGACATTCTGACGGGTGCGCATGAACCCTCAGCGTTGTTACCCATGCAATTCCCCGCCGACATGAAAACCGTTGAAGCACAGGCCGAAGATGTTCCCCGAGACATGACGCCTTACAAAGATTCCGCAGGAAATCTATATGATTTCGGGTTTGGCCTGAACTGGAAAGGTGTTATCAGCGATGCCCGTACCGCTACCTACAAAAAACCAGGTCAGTAGGGGTTGCCATTTCCCCGGTCGGTGTCTTCACGGACCGGGGAAATAGCCTTAATCGAATGGCTACGACCCGCTTACAACCTTGAGTACGTGAATAACTTTTCTAATAACAAAGCCCCGACTCAGAGTTGAGTCGGGGCTTTGTCTAACTGGTTGTAAACCGTTGGTTTATTTTAAAATTGGCTCTAGAGCGGCCCGGTTTTCCTTGAGCCAGTCGTGGATGTCGGTGACGATTTCGCGGATGCCCAGTTCCGGCTTCCAGCCCGTTATGTTGGTCACGTTGGTGTTGTCGGTAATGTAAAGACGGATGTCAGCGGCCCGGTTCTCGGCGACCTCTGTAATGGGGATGGTTTTGCCCGTTACTTCCTGGCAGATTTTGGTCAGTTCCTGCAACGAAGCGCTGCTCTGCTGGCCACCACCTGCGTTCAGAATCTGGCCGTTGACCGCATCCAGATGGTGCAATTCCCAGTCAATCAGTCGGTAGAGGTCAGCAATGTGCAGCATGTCGCGGGTTTGTTTGCCCGTGCCGCCGTAGCCGATGTAGGCCAGCTTCTGCTCGAAAAAGTGTTTGGCGATCCAGAGCACCATGACCCCCTGATCGACTTTGCCCATTTGCCAGGGGCCGGTAATGACGCCACAGCGATTGATAACCGTCTTCAGGCCGTAAAACTCGTTGTATTCCTGAATCAGCAGTTCTGATGCCAGCTTGGTGGTACCATACAGCGACCGGGCACCGTCGAGCGGAAAATTCTCGGCAATTCCCCGCGACGATACGCCCGGTACGGGCTGGTCGTCGGTTAACACAAAACGGGTATCGGCTTCCTCGAAATTCAGGGTTTCGATGGTTTTGATCGGATACACCCGGCTCGTCGACAGAAAGATGAAATTGGCTTTATGCTTCAGCGCGTAGTTGAGACAATTGACGGTACCAAATAAATTAGTGTTGATCAGGTAGTCGGGCGTACCATCCAGACCGGCCAATACGGACGGTTCGGCCGAAGCCTCGATTACGGTATCTACGGCGGGCAGCGCGTCGAAATCTTCTTTATTCCGGATGTCGCCATGCAGAAACTCAATGCCAGCGGCTTTCAGCCGGGCCAGGCTTAATTCCGATCCCCGTCGTTTCAGGTTGTCGAGGGCAAAGATCTGATACTGCGGGTAATTCTGCTTCAGCGAGATTGCCAGCGATGAGCCCACAAACCCGGCTCCACCTGTGATTAATAGCTTCATAAAATAAAGAGTGAAAGAGTGAAAGAGCGAATGAGTGATGGAAACGGGTAGTAGTGTTTACCGCTCTTTCATTCTTTCGCTCTCTCACTCTTTAAATTAGGAGATAATACGTTTGAGTTGGACGTTTTCGACGGGGCGGATAACCAGCGGTACTTTTTCGACCTTAACTGAACTGCTGTCGAGGCCGAACCAACGATCTTCGGGCGTGGTGAATCCTTTTATGGTAAAGTATAAGTTCATGATAAACCGTTCGCGGGCGGGCAGTTCGTTTTCGAACGACAGGAATTTTTCCAGCACAACGAAACGGAAATCGCCGATAACGTTCTGACGGCTAAGGGATTCGTAGCGGCTTGTAATATCCACTTCTTTATTCTTAACCATGTCTTCGATGACTTTGCGGAAGAACAGGTTAATGCGTTGTTCAACCCGGAAACCCAGCTTAAAAGTTACTTTGTAAGCATCGTCCGGGGAGATGGTGTTCACTTTGTACTCCATCGTGTACGGGTCATCCGTTGTATCGACGTGAACAAACCAGTAGATGTCAGCGCGTTTGGGTCGTTTCTGAAAGATCGAGTAAATAATTTTCGACTCAATCTCCGACTGCCGGGCGGCATTGCTCATGAATACAATGTGCGTGGCGTATTTGGGAATACTGATATCCCGGCTCAACTCTTTGATAGCCTGCGTATACTGGTCGATACGAACGTATTCGGTCAGCCGGAGTTTGATCTGGAAAGCTTGTAGCCAGATATACATAATCCCGGCTATGGCCGCGCCAATCATCACGGAAACCCAGCCACCGTGCGGAAATTTGATAAGGTTAGCGATCAGAAATGACCCTTCGATACCCAGATAGACGGTCAGAAAGACCACCACCCACCATGCCTGGTATTTGTGTGTATAGAGATAATACGAAAACAGCAAGGTTGTCATCAGCATCGTCAAGGTAATGGCCAGTCCGTAGGCCGCATCCATGTTCGATGACTCCCGGAAATAAAGAACCACCCCTACGCAACCCGCCCAGAGCAGCATGTTTACGCTGGGCACGTATAACTGTCCTTTCTGCACACTTGGGTACCGTAGCTGAACTTTGGGCCAGAAGTTAAGGCGAATGGCTTCACTAATGAGTGTAAAAGAACCCGTAATGAGGGCCTGGCTGGCAATAACGGCTGCGGCAGTAGCAATGACAATACCGATGGTCAGGAACCAGGGGGGCATTACCTCATAAAAAGGAATACGATCCTTCAGCACCTGTCCCTGAATGCTCAGCAGCCACGCACCTTGACCGAAGTAGTTGAGAACCAGGCACGATTTTACAAATATCCAGCTCACCCGAATGTTCGATCGGCCGCAGTGACCCATGTCGGAATACAAGGCTTCTGCTCCCGTCGTACACAAAAAGACTGATCCCAGAAGCCAGAAGCCACCGGGGTATTCGACGAGTAACCACCACGCGTAATAGGGATTGACGGCGGCCAGAATACCCGGTGCCTGCGCGATCTGGATGATACCGAGCGTACCGAGCATCACAAACCAGACAAGCATAATGGGGCCAAAGGCCGTACCGATTACGTTTGTGCCAAACGCCTGAATCAGGAACAAAATGGTCAGGATGGCGATGACAATCTCAACAATTTCATTGGGCGTAATGGCCGGATAAAGCAGGCGCAGCCCTTCTACCGCCGACGAAACCGAAATAGGGGGGGTAATGATCCCATCGGCCAGCAGCGCCGACCCCCCAATAATGGCCGGGAGCGTAAGCCACCGGGCGTGCCGCCGAACCAGGGCGTACAGGGCAAAAATACCCCCTTCACCCCGGTTATCAGCCCTTAAAATCAAAACGACATACTTGACGGTTGTTTGCAACGTCAGCGTCCAGAGAACGCAGGAGAGCGCACCACGAACAATGTCAGCCCGAATAACATTTCCGGCCCCGATAATTGCCCGGAGCGTGTACAGGGGCGACGTACCAATATCACCATAAATGATGCCCATGGCCACCAAAAGACCGGCAGCTGTAACAGTGTCTATATGCTTCTTATCTTCCATAAAATAGGCTAGCGCCTTCTTGTCTTACGAGCGGGTGGCGAGTCAAAACGGCGCAAAGATAACCGATGTTTACACCGTTTTGACGCGTGTATGGCCGAAAGTTATGCCCGGTCGGGTTATACGAAATCAGGCGGGCAGTTGTCTGGCTAATTTCGATGGAAGAAACTACGGACTTGCCAAAGGAATATCTTGATAATCAACAGGAAACAGTATTTTGCTGAATGTTTATGGTAAAGGGTAATACGTAAACTAAAGTGACAAAAAGTGTGGCTGGTATCGTTGAATAGCCTTTTTGACGTTGGCAAAGTTGAAAAAGATACGCCTTCGAAGCTGAAAAAGTAACCGGCCATTGATAAAACCAAAGGCCAATCTGCATCGTAAGTATCTATATAGTTTTAGTGCGGATTTTGGTTCTGTTTAATTAGGTGTGTTTTGTAGACGGCCCGTTAGCTTAACGGGCCGTCTCTTTGTCGAATAAATAATTAGTATACTTAAAAAGAGATATGTAAAAGAAATACATTACCTTCGCTTCATATACCTGATCCGCTACCAACTGGCAGACTTATCAGCATCCACACCCATGAACGACAGTCAGTTTTACCAGCTGATTGATAACTTAAGCCAATTGCCAGCCTACACAATTGGACGAAGTATCGACAATCAACTGGTCTTATCTCAGGGTAAGGTTAGTGGCTATCATGCCCGGTTGATTCAATGCACGCCAACCAGCTTCGTTCTAGAAGACCTTAGCAGCAAAAATGGCTCGTTTGTCAATGATGTACGGATTACTCGTAAGGTAGTCGACAAGCAGGATAAATTACGGTTTGCCGATACCGTTCTCACCATCGACGAAATGCTGGCTTCGTTAAAGAGCGAGCCCTCCAAGAGCAAACCGCAGGCCGCGCCGGTGGTGACAAAACCGCCAGCCCAACCAGAGGCCAGTGCCCTTGATTATACCCGCGCCTTCGCCGATTTGCAACAGGTGTACGCCCAATATCCGAAACTTAAAAAAGACTGCCGCAATCGGGAGAAAATGATTCGGACGGGTAGCGTTATCCTGTCATCCGTCGTCGGCATAAGCTCGGTGCTGTCGACGGGGGGAGCCGCCTTGCCTTTGCTTCACATCATGTCCGGGGCGGGGCTCAGTATGCTGGTGCCTACCCTGTGCTCCACGCTTTTATCGACCGAAGAGAAGCTGGAAGTTATCGACAAAGAATACCGGGAGAAATACCGTTGCCCCAATCCGGCCTGCCGCGACCCGTTCGGTCCTCGGGAGTGGGAACTGCTCGCTCAGCAAAAGAGCTGCCGCCGTTGCCAGGCCATTTGGGTCAGTTAAAAAAAGTTTTCTCCAGCGCACTTACCTTTTTTGGGTACTCCCTATTCATACACATCAAGCAAGACGTAAATCCTGTATCAACCATGTCGCCATTTTCCAATCAGTCCGATTTGCCAACCGATACGTATTCCATGACACCAGCCAACTCGTCCGCACCTAAAACTGGCGCAAACGCCAATCCGAAAAAAGTATCAGCTATTGCTGCCGCTACTTTATTGTTAGGCGGAGCCGCTTGGGCTGTTATTGATAAGAGTAAGAGTTTTGCGGGCGCGCAGGAATCACCAATTGACGAAGCACAAGAAACGGTAGAAACTATCGGTGTACAAATACCCGAAGATATTAACGTAGCTGGAAAGGTAACCGACAACATGTCGTACGAGCAGGCGTTTGCCACGGCTCGTGAGGAAGTTGGTATGGGCGGGGTGTTTAGCTGGCATGGTAACTGGCACAATACCTTCGAAAAGGAAGAATGGGCTGGTCTGCCGTTGGAGCAACGCCAACAATACACTGAGGATATTGTTGGCGAGAAACTGCCCGTTAAGCCATACGTATCGACCCAAACGGACGCTACTGTTACTTCTGCTTCTACTCCTGAAAATCAGTTGCCCGCAGAGCCCGAACCGACGATTATTGAAGGCTACCTGAACGGCCAGCGCGTTATGGGTCTGGATTACGACCAGGATGGTGTCATCGATACGCTGGTACTGGATGCCAAAGACGGACACACCTACCGCGTGGTCGATGCCAATGGCGATCAGGGATTGGATACCCTCTATCGGTTCGATTCGCTCAATGGTGAACTGGTTGAAATCGAAAAACTGGAGGAACCGTTCGTATTGAGTAACGATCAGTTCAATGAAGAACTGGAAGCCAGCATGTCGGAAGACGTCATGGTGTATATCCTTGAAACGGATATTGAGGAACCTGCTGAAACGTCTGTCGCTGAAACGCCCACTACCGAAACACCTGTCTTGGAAACGGCTACCCCCGAAACGACAGAAACGCCTGATGTACAGAGTTTTCGTGACCACGAGATGGAGGAGTACAGAGCCAATGAGAATGAATACCTCACGGATTCCAATGAGCGCGACGATACGTACATCAACAACGGGGATGTCCGTGACATGCACGAGTAAACCCCATGAGTGGATTTAAAACAACGCTGATCACATGCCAGCAATGCGGCCGACGGATTATGGTTCGGGCGGCCGATGCCGAACGTGGTTCGATTGTCTGTTCGCACGTTGGCTGTGGGGCGGTTAATGCATTACAAGGCGCTTTTCAGTATGACGAAGCCATTGTGCAGGGATTGCCCTCATTCGGTCAGCTGACCTACCTGGGCGACTCCGGAGCAACCTACCCGCTCCGGTTCGGCAGCAACGGTATCGGCACTTCCGACGCCAATGCGGTTCGGGTAGAGCGGTTTGTTCACAACGGGCGCTGCTTTATCAGTCGTCGGCACTGTACGCTGACGGTTACGTTCGACAAGTGGAAAGGGCAGCTACGGTACCACCTTCAGGATGGCGCTCCCGAGCCGGGCTCTCCGGTCAATCAGCCCAGTCTGAACGGCACACTGGTTGACGGTGTACCCATGCTGAAAGCCGAAATCATTGATGTTAATGATCAGTCAATAATTACACTGGGGGGGCTGGATCGGTTTCGTCTGACGCATTTTTCGATACCATCCACCATGCTCGAAACCTATAAGGTCGCGCTGGATTATAACCCGGACCGCACCGAATAATTTATGCATATTCAATCCGCTTTTCCCTTTGCCTTTACGCATATCGGCCAGCGCAGTACCAACCAGGATACCGTGTATCCGGCGGTGGGTACGGCAACCGACAAGACCCAGCTTTTTCTCGTTTGCGATGGTATGGGCGGTGCTGACAAGGGCGAAGTAGCCAGCCACCTGTTGTGTACGGCGATAAAAGACTATGCCTTGGCGATGAATGAGCCTGTTTTTGACCAGGTGCATCTGAACGCTGCACTGGATCGGGCGTATGACGCCTATGAGGCTTATTTTGAGCAGCATCCGCTAGTGAACCGCATGGGCTCTACGCTCGCGTTACTGCAGATTCATCAGTATGGCGTTACCGTAGCGTACCTGGGCGACAGCCGGATTTATCAGCTTCGGGCGGGTAAAATCATTTTTCAGACCCGCGATCATCGACAGGTGAACGAGATGGTCGAGTCGGGTATCATTACGGCCGCTCAGGCGTTGTCGCATCCGTGGCGCAACCGGCTGAGCCGGGCGGTGGTAGCTAGTTCCGATGATAAAAAAGGCCAGTCGTCCCGCTCGGTTCCCGAGGTGGTTACCCGGACGGATATTCAGGCCGGCGATTATTTTTTCATGTGTACCGATGGGGTACTCGAACGGATGGACGACTACGTGCTGGAGACGGTACTGGGCAGTAACCTGCCCGATCTGACCAAAATACAGTCGTTACAGTCCATGTGTGGCGACGAAACAAAAGACAATTATTCGGGCTATCTGATCGGCATTAGTTACGTAAAACAAGCCGAGCCGGTCCACTCGCCCGATTCCCTGACTAATTATGCTGATTAATGTACTGGTCTGTTTGACGTTGTTCTTTGGGCATCCGGCCAGGGCTGTATCCGGAAATACCTATGCGGTCGTCGTAGGCATTTCCGATTATCGGGCCCTCTCGTATGCATCGGGCGATTTACGGTTTGCCGATCGGGATGCCGGGAAGATGGTTACTTTTTTACGCAGCAAGGCGGGGGGGAATGTCGCCGGGGCAAATATCCGGCTCCTCACCAATCGGCAGGCAACCCTGGCCGAGGTCAAGCAGGCCTTGCAACTCTTTCGGAAGGCGGGTAAGAACGACCGGGTCATTCTGTACTTTTCGGGACACGGTGTACCCGGTAGTTTTGCGCCGTACGATGCCCGTCCCGGCGATCAGCGGACGATGCTATCGTATCAGGCCATCAAAACGGCTTTTCATGATTCGCCGGCCATCACCAAACTGTGCATTGCCGATGCCTGTATGTCTGGCGGAATGACGCAACCGAAAACCAGCCGCCCGTCCATCGAGAGTAAGACCAACGATGGCAGTAATGTCGCGATGATACTGGCCAGTCGGTCCACGCAGTATGCCGTTGAAGATGGCCAGCTGGCGGGGGGCGCTTTCACACACTTTCTGATCGAGGGCCTGACCGGGCAGGGCGATCTGGATGGCAACCGGATTGTAACGATCCGGGAGTTGCACCGGTACGTGGGGCCGCAGGTCAGGAAACGGACCAGGGGTCGTCAAACACCGATGTTCTACGGGCGCTTTTCGGATGGTTTGCCCTTATCGTATCTGTAGATTCAGGAAGCGCCGTGCCACGGGTCGACTCGTGGCACGGCTCTTTCATTATTGGCTTATTAATAAGAGATATGCCTCAAACCTTTACGTCATTTAAGGACTTTAAACAACGATACCCCATCCGTCCCAACGACGATGGGGCTTTGCTGGGTAGTGGCTCGTACGGGCGGGTCATAAAAGTGGAAGATCAGCTCGAGACCGAATGGGTCGCCGTTAAAATAAGCGAGTTCAAAGGCAACGATACCAAGTCGCTGAAGGCGGAGGTCGAGCTGGCGCAGCGCGTACCCCGGCAGGCCAATATTGCCCGGTACGATGCCTGTTACCGGCTCGAAACGGACACCAGCGTGAGTGACTTCGCCATCATGAAGTACTATCCGGACGGTAATCTGGTCGATCTGTTCCAGCGTGTCGCGTTAACACCTGCCCAGATATACGACATTACACAGGGCATTTTGCTGGGTCTCCAGCATCTGCATCGTAACCGGATCGTTCACCGCGACTTCAAACCGGCCAACATCCTGATCTCCCGCGATAATGCCGGTCGGTTTATTCCCAAAATAGCGGATTTTGGCTTGAGCAAGCTGGTGAGCGACGACGAGCTGGACAGTTCCGACTTCGATCTGAGCGACGGGCGGGGAACGCCATCCTACAAAGCACCGGAGCAGATTGAAGGGAGCCGGGTGAGTTTTAACCTCGATTTATGGGCGTTTGGCGTCATCCTGTACGAAATGATGACGGGCGAGAAGCCTTTCCGGTCCGACCTGCGCAACAGCAGTGAGCAATCCGTTCGGCGCGAAATCGAGAAGAAAATCATGACCGTTGAATTGCCTGACCGACTGAATCAGGTTGTTGAACCGTACCGGACGATTATTCGGCGATGTCTGGTGCGGGACATCCACGAGCGTGCGCGCAAGGAGCAGGAGTTACTGGATTTGCTCGATGCAATTCCGCAACTGATTGCCGAAGCGAAGGAACTGGTCAACAGACAGGAATATAAACTGGCCATTGCCCTGTATGAGCAGGTTCTCGCTAAACGTGAAGCCCATCCCGAGGCTCAGCAGGGGCTAGAGCAGTGTGAACTGGGCCTACAGCGCCAACACCAGGCTAACTTACTGAAGGAAGCCGACGACCTGATGTACCAACGGCTTTTTGCGCAGGCCAAAGACCTGTACGAGCAGGTGCTGCAACTAAATCCGGTTGAAGAAACGGCCATGCGTGGGCTGGCTTTGTGCATCGAAGCTCTCCGCCCAAAAACACAGGTACCGGAACCCGAACTGACGGATGTTTATCAGGAGGAGCGCACCGACGTTTACGTACCGACCCCTGAGCCGGTTGCGAAGCCTGCCAGACCGGTAGCCGTTCAGGAAGCAAAGCCAAAGCGCGAGCCAGTACGGGAAACGAAACCCGTTTCCGTACCACTGAAGAAAGCCCCCGTCAACCCCGTTAGCCAGCCACCTGTTCTACCGCCGGTTAATCAGTCCATTCTTGTCGATCCGGTTGGTCGTTCGTTTCCCTGGCGGGTCGTTGCGCCCATAGCCCTCGTGGTCGGGGGCCTTGTGCTGTACATGAATCTGCCAGGTAACAACCCGGTAACGCAAGTGCCAACGGGTAAACCAGAGAGCACATCAATGGCTACAGTGGGACCAACAATTCGGTTAACTCCAACACCGGAGAAAGGATCGAAAGAGATAAAACGAGTAGCAGGTGAATCGGAAAGTGAGATGGAGACACGAATAGACGTAGCTCTGAAGAAGGCGCAACGGTTCTACCAGCAGAAAGATTACATGGGTGTTATTACTATGACCAACAGCGCCTTAAAGCTTGACCCTAGCCGTCGGGATGTAGTTGCGCTACGTGCCGCTGCTCTAAAGGCTGTAAAAGAAATACCAGAAAAAACATCGGAGGAGAAGAAAGCGGAAGCACCCGTTACGGGAACGACAGAAGCGCCGAAGGGTACGGAGTCGGATAAGCCAAAGCCTGTAGAACCCGTCGCCGAAAGCCCTAAAAATGCGAAGGCAGAAGCGCAGGATAAATACGATCAGCTAATAGAAAACGGCCAGAAAGCCATTGCGAAGGGCAACAACAAGGCGAAAGCCATAACTGATTTTGCGGAAGCACGCGCGCTGGCAAAAGAACATGACCTGACCACCAGCAAAGCCGAAGCCGCTTACACCACCTACATGGCGACCGCCAACAGAATCTTCGACCGGGACGAGTTTGAGGGCGCTAAAGACTGGTATCAGGTAGCCAAGTCGCTGAAAGACACCGAAGAAGTTCGTCGGAAAATTAAACTATGTAACAACCAGTAACCCAATCTTATGCGTAAACCAGTACATCTTTTTATCCTTGCCTTATTGCTATCGTTCGCGCTGGTGCCTTCCGTCAAGGCACTGGGCCGGACGTCGGTTGCCGTCATTGTCGATGACGAGTATGATCGGTACAAAAAACGGGGCGACGCCCTGTTTAAAGAAGGTAAATACCAGGAAGCCCGCCGGCAGTATCAGAACTGCCTGGAAGTGCCCGGCTTCGAAAATGACCCCTACGCGAAGGAGCAGATTCAGGAATGTACGACCGGCATTGCTTTGCGCCAGCAGGCCGACGACGCTGTGCTGCAGGGAAAAGGCGCGGACGCCGTCAAGGCTCTGGATCAATTGCTGAACCTGAACCCCGACGACCTGATCACCAAGGGACAGTTTGCCGATTATTACGAACGGGAAGGTAATCAGCTGTTTAACCAGAAACGGTATGGTCAAGCCAGAGAGAGTTACACCAAAGCCCTCAATTACACAACGACCCGCCAGGAAACGCTCCGCCTTCAGATCAGGACAATCGATAACGTAACAAAGCCATCTAAACACGTAGGAATAAAGGTCGTTACGGGCTTGGTTGCTGTGGGTGCGGGGGCCTATGCCGCCCTGTTGCGGAGTGACTACCAGTCGAAAATGAGCACACTGGCACAAGTTAGCCAAACGACTGATCCTACCGGAAGTGGCATTATCGCTGACCCTGATAGCTACCGCCAATATAATACTGCCTATAACGCGGCTCAGGATGCCCAGCAAAAGAACGGTTTATTTAAAGCTTGTTTGGGTGTTGCTGCCGTGGCAACCGTAGCCGAACTATACTTATTACTGCACAAGCCGAAACCGCGCGCGAGTGCGATTCAATGGAAGCCTTCGTCCCAATCGTGGGGCTTAGCCATTAGCCATACATTTTAACTTCTCATATTCATATCCTTTCTTCCATACAAATGAAGACATTACGTACTTATCTCCTTATTCTTTTTTCAATCTTCGGATTTGGCAGTTTGCTCTTAAGCTGCGGCAACTGGGAGGTTCCTACCAAAAAAACGCAGCGCGAATGTGTTAAACCATCGGGTACGCTCAATAATGTCATTTCGCAGCGGAAAGCCGATTTTTCGATCAGTAACAGCGGAGGAACCACGGACAAAGTGACTTGGGATTTTGGTGATAACAATTCGGCAGTTACCACGGGAATGACCGTGAGTTACACGTATCCCTCTAACGGTACTTATACCGTGAAGGCTACGATGGCGAATACCTGCGGTCAGGAAACGACGATTCAGCAGACAATTACTGTAAGCGACGCGGTTAATCCGACGGTGACAATACAGGCGATTTCGGGTGTCTCAACCACAACGGCACTAGCCGGAATGACCATAACATCCAACGGGAATGCAACAATTACCCAGTATGGCCTTTGTTACTCGACTACGAACCAGGCACCAAATAAAGATAGTGATCCTATACTATTGGGTGCCTTACCAGCCCCTCTTGGCACGTCTACCCCTTTGTCATTAACAAGCCTCCAACCCAATACGATTTACTACGTCCGTAGTTTTGCCACCAATGCCGCCAATAAAACCAGTTATAGTACTACCGTACAGACATTCCAGACGGGGCAAGATCCTATAGTTATTACAAATGGTACTGCCAGTGTAGGCTATGCAACGGCTTCGATCAATCTGATCGTGCAGCATCTGGGTAACCCGGTTGCTAAAGAGTATGGTATCTATTACTCATCAACGACCAATAACCCCGACGTAAATAGTACTTCGGCTAAAGCCAGCGGACCCGTCGTAGGGGTCAATATAGTTCTCAATCTGAACGACTTAACTGCCAGCAAAACCTACTATTATCGTGCGTTCGCCCGGACGGCATCGGATCAGATTATATATGGACCGATTATGTCCTTCACAACCCAGGCCGATCCTGTTGCTCAGGACCTGATTGCTTCCATCGCATTCACAGACCAATCGCTTGTAGACGTAAGTGGGTACAATAACCACGTTAAGCTGGTTGATAATCCAACCTTTACAACCGATCACAATGGTAAGCCCAACTCGGCCATTTTTCTGGATGGAGTGAATGACTATTTCTACATGTCTGAGAATAGTAGTCTAAATCCAGAAGCGTTGTCAGTAAGTGTCTGGTTTAAAATGTCTTCTTTTACGCACCGGATGCAGATTTATAACAAATCGCGATTCAGCGATAGCGCCTTCGAAACGTATAGCGCGCTCTTGAAATTGGAAAACGATCAGGGGCCCAATACAGTGGTTATGACCAATATCAAACAAAACAGCGCATGTCAACCGGGTAAAGGATGGCTGGATTTTCCCTTCACCAGTCGGATTGAAGTGAATACATGGTATCATCTTGTATTCACCTATAGCGGAAAAACCGTACGAATGTATCTGAACAATGTACCACTATACACAAATACTGACCTTCCATACAGTACGATGGATAAATGCCCCGGTGCTGATTTGAAATTTGGGGCAGCTATTCAGGGGCTCAACTGGTTTTTCCACGGAGCCATGGACGACATTCGTATCTATAAACGGGCGTTGACGGCCAGCGAAGTGGACATACTATACAAGCAATAACAACACCTTACTCGACCTTCTTCAGCACGCGTTTCGCCAGTGATTGAAAAGGATGGGCCTTGTCTGTACTGATTCGTTTCAGTAGGGGCAGGGCCTTTTCTTTTTGATTGGTCTTTACGTAGGCCAGGGCCAGAAACCATTCCGATTTCTGCCGAAGTTTGCCGGACGATGCCGCCTGTGCTTTCGTTAACAGCGGAACGGCCTCGACGGGTTGCTTGTTGGCCAGATAGCTCAGACCCAGAAAATAATTCCGGTACGGAAGCGTCTGCTTGTCGGCGGGCAGGGTTTTCAACTGCTCGATAACGGTATCGTACTTCCCCGATTTGTAGGCCGTCATAGCATCCAGAAACTGATCCCGGACGGACGGAGCCATCTGGCCGGACGGAAAATCTTTCATCAGATCGGTTGTCGGGTCCGACGAGAACGTCTCGGCATAGGCAATATCCGTCTGCCGATTTGTGGTTTGCTGGTACACAAGATACCCCACGCCCAACACCAAAACGACCGAAGCAGCCGCAGCCCAGTACCGCCAGGAAACCAGCGGCCGAACCACGGTCTGGTTAACCGGTGCTGTTTCGGCTGGTGCCGAAGTGGCTTCGTACTGTGCTTTGGCCCGTTCGAGGGCGCGTTCGATGCCCAGCGCCCGCAGGCCCAGCCGGATATCGCGCTGCCGGTCAACCTCGGCCTGGAGTTCGGCGTCGGCCTTTACATCATTCTCAAAGGCCACCCGATCAACAGCCGACAGCTCGTTGGTCAAGTAAGCCTCAATAAGTTCGTACTGTTCTTCTGATAAATTCATAGCCCTCGCTGAGTCGCGGTTTTCAGGTAAAACGTTTTCAGCTTTTCGGCGCAGTCGTAGCGCTTCGATTTAACCGAGGATTCTTTCATGCCCAGCCGTTCGGCAATGTCCCGCAGTGACAGCTCGTCCACGTAAAACCACTCGATTAGTTTCCGGCATTCACCCTTAAGCTGATCCAGCGATTTTCGAACGGCGTCGACAATGTCCAGGCGCTCCAAGTCCTTTACTGTATCGGCGGTATCGGGCATGTCGTAATCCTCCGATAAGACAGCTTTTGTCCGGAACCGAGCCGATTTCAGTTCGGTCTGCCACACGCGTTTACAATACTCGAAGACGACCGTGGTAATGCGGGCCTCTGCCTGAAGCTGGTATTTCCCGGTTTCTACGTTGAGCAAAAAATTAAGTAATCCCTTCTGAAACGAATCTTCGGCGTCCATCTCGGAGCCACTGTTCGACAATACCCAGTAGCGAAAGGAAGGAAACACATCCGCGTACAGGTACTGATAAGCCCGCTCATTGCGACGTGTCAGGGCAGTATAAAATTCGAGTTCCGTTGAGAAGACAGGAAGCGGTCGGGTTGACATAAGGCTGTAGAATGGGCGAATATAACCCCCAATGGCCCATAATCATACCTATCCGCTACTTATCGGTTAATAGGCGAACCCTCGAAAAGGTCAGTGAAAATAATTTTTTAAAATTTCTCATTACGGCCCCTCACCTTTTTGCCACTCCGGCTATAGACAGTCGAAAACAAACTGATTTCGCTTTCCGCTTCCTGTCACATCCACAAACCAGAGTACCGACTACTAATTCTTTTCACACAATTCACAATCAATTATGTCAATGAATTTATCTAGCCCGTCTACCGATTCATCATCCGTTAATGCCGACGATCATTACTTCTACCACACCGTTGATTTGCCCGGTCTGGGCGAAATGAAAGGTGAATGGGATTTGCGGGAGTTTGCCGACGATTACCTGGGCCACGTCGACCTGACCAACAAACGGGTGCTCGAAATGGGAGCGGCCAACGGGTTTCTGACCTTCTACATGGAAAAAAAAGGAGCTTCCGTGGTGAGTTACGATCTGTCGCCCGAGCAGGACTGGGATATGGTTCCGTTTGCCCACAAAGACGGGGCGGCCTGGGCGCCCAAACGCAAGAACCACATCCGAAAACTTAATAACGCCTATCGCCTGAGCCATTCGCTGTTCAAGTCGAAAGCACAGCTTGTACACGGCACCGTGTATGCCATTCCCGAAACCGTTGGCCTGGTGGATGTCAGTACATTCGGCAGTATTTTACTCCACGTACGGGACCCCTTTCTGGCGATGGAACAAGTCGCAAAGATCACGCGGGAAACCATTATCATCACGGAGATTCTGGACACCAGTCGCCAGAAAATCATAAACCAGCTATTTGGCTGGATGGGCGAATCGACGGTGCGCAAAATCCGCAGTAAGCTACTGGGGCCATCCCTGATCTTCCGACCCAATGCCGCCGTCGGGCATCCCGAAGAAACCTGGTGGCACTTCACCCCCGAATTTCTGGAGCAGGCATTGGGCGTGCTGGGTTTCGGCAACATTCAGATCAAATACCACAAGCAATTCTTTGCGCAGCATAACAAAACGCAGCTCATGTACACCATTGTCGCCAGGCGAACGGTGCCGATGAAGTAGGCTTAGCTGCCTATCATTTTCCTTCTCTATTCGTACTGCTTTTGTTAACGTTCCGCAAGCCAATCAGGCTTGCGGAGGGGCAGTTCGTTGCCCGGTGATTCTTAATAATACGAATGCTATCCACTAAACATAATTGATCATGGATGTTTCATCGAAATACTTCGCGCAGTTCAGTCAGCGCAATCCTTACCAGCTTCGGTTTTTATGGGCGTTTTTGCTGGACATTAAACGGGTTGGAAAAGTAAGAGAACTCGTTTCTTTCTTACTGTGGGAACTAACGCACAGGCTTCGTTTTTACCAGGCCGGGAATAAGTACGTCCGGTTTACGAACGATGCCTGCCTGACCATCTCGCAGGAAGGAGCCTGGTTGGTCGAAGAAGCGGTGACCGGCTCATTTTTAGCGGCTCAGGGTTTGTGTTTTCAACCGGTAGCGATCAACTGGAAATACTGCGTCGAACGAGCCGACGGCCTGCTGTGGGGTTGCTGCTACGAAGACCTGACAACGCTGTATCGTAGCGACGACCAGAGTCAATCGGCTACTCGTATGTACACGTTTGAGTATCCGATCACGTCGATTTTCCTTAGCCAGTACAATGGTCTGTTTGTTTGCGCAAACGGCGTTGTTTACAAAAGCAGTGACGAGGGTAAATCCTTCGGGCGTGTTTTACAACTCTCTACGCCGATCAGCTATTTCCTGTTCGACAATGGTATGACCGAACTGCCCGACCACACGCTGATGATTGGCGAATATGGCTCGCTCTGGCATGGCAAAAGCTGGCAGAATCTCGCGTTTCTCTACCACTCATCAGACGGAGGAAATACGTGGCATACCTCGGACTTTCTCATTCGTCAGGGGGTTAACAAACACGTTCACGTTGTTAAATACTCCGCACACCTGCAATCGGTACTACTGACCGACGGGGATAACAAAAAGCAGGTATGGCAAAATACGACCCTGTCTCACTTCAATAACCAAGCAGATAAGCGACGGGCGGGATGGCAGTTGATCAACAGGCACCATCACCAGACCGGCGGTTACCTGTCGATGGCCGAAACGGACGAGGCCGTCTTGTTTGGCAGTGATTATCTGGGGGGCACAAATTTCATTGTGAAAACCCTGGACGGCAAACAGTTCGAAAAACTCGTGCTGCCCGATCCGTACCGTCGCAGCCCCGTCATGAACATGCGGGCCCGACAATCGCCGACGGGTAAAGAGATCTGGGCGGTTTCCTACAGTTGCCTGTCCGGGAAAGCAAAGAGTGTGCTCCTGTGCACAAAAGATTCGGGGAAATCGTGGGCACGGATTGTTGAATTCGACGGGGCCACCCACGAGGTCCGTCTGGCCAGCGCCACCCAAAACGCATCCAAGACACTCTATATTTCTATAACTAACTTCGATCATCGCGGGGATCAACATCGCGTATACAAGCTGGTTGCAGACAAGATCGCCGGGGGGGGCGCTGATTATTCCAGTGAATTGACTTCTTGTATGTCAATAAGTTGTTGACATCAGATTGCTTCAGAAGTCATCTTCAACCTAAACAGGACTTACGCAAAAGCCGCCATGAAATTAACCATTCTAATTCCCGCCTTCAACGAAGAGCAAACAATCTATTCCATACTAGAACAGGTCACAACCGCACCGCTTCCACAGGGAATTGACCGGGAGGTTATTGTTGTAGACGATTGCTCGCAGGATATGACCCAGGTCTGTGTACAGAACTTCATGAATCAATTTGATGGAGCCAGTATCAAATACATCCGGCATGATGTAAACCAGGGAAAGGGAGCCGCTCTGACAACGGGCATCAATGCGGCTACCGGCGACTTTCTGGTGGTGCAGGACGCTGATCTGGAATACGATCCTGCCGAATATAAGCTGTTGCTTCAGCCTATACTGGATAATAAAGCCGATGTAGTGTTTGGGTCCCGGTTCATGGGCGGACGGCCGCATCGGGTTTTGTATTTCTGGCATTCAGTTGGGAATAGATTTCTGACGCTGCTATCAAATATGTTTACCGATTTGAATTTGACAGACATGGAAACCTGCTACAAAATGTTTCGTCTTGACACGCTAAAACAGATCAACTTACGCGAAAAACGATTCGGCTTCGAGCCTGAAATTGTCGCCAAGATTTCTCGTATACCGGATATTCGCATTTATGAAGTCGGGATTTCGTACGCTGGCCGAACCTATGCCGAAGGAAAGAAAATAGGCTGGCGGGATGGCTTCCGGGCAATCTACTGCATCCTGTACTACAACCTGTTTTATGCCCCAAATACCCTGAGTGCCCTTGTCTCTATCAACTTTATGTATGAACGTCTGGATACTGTTTTGGGCCGTCGGTAGTCTTTGGTACGGTCAGGCGGTGTACCGGGCTCGCTGCGTCAATCCGGCACCAATCCGGAATGGATTCATAGATTCGCTGCTTGTGAATACGCTGGTTGTGGTTATTCTGACGGAAGCGTTAAGTGTTTTTCATCAACTCAATGACAACAGAGTAGGCTTGGTCTGGATTGGGGTAGCTATCAGCTTTACTGGCTGGGCCATCATTCAGCATCACAGTGGTAAAAAATTAGTCGGACTTCACTGGACTCACCTGACTAGGTTTGAGCGCCGATGTCTTGTCGTAACGAGTGTCATTCTTGCCTTAACACTGCTGACTGCTTTTCTGTATCCACCCAATAATTACGACTCCCTCACGTATCACATGGGGCGCATCGGACACTGGATGCAACAGCAGAGTGTTCAGCCTTTTGCCACGCATATCGAGCGGGAGATTTACCAACCTCCGCTGGCCGAGTGGGTGATTCTGCACACACTGTTGCTCAGTGGTTCGGATCTGTGGGCTAACACCGTACAATGGCTGGCGGGGGTTGGTTGTCTGGTCGCCTTGTCGTTGCTGACGAAGCAAATAGGGGGTTTACGGTCACTTCAGATCGCTACCGTTCTGGTGGCCGCAACGATCCCGATGTTTATTCTTCAGTCATCGTCTACGCAGAATGATCTAGTCGTAGCCTTCTATTTAATTCTGGTCGGGTTTTTTCTACTGCGCTATTATCAGAACCGACACATCGCCAGCATCGTCTGGGCCGGTCTTGCGTTGGGCTTTGCATTACTGTCTAAGGGTACGGCCTATCTGTTTAGCGCACCTTTGCTGCTAACGTGGGGGATTATGGAGCTCAGACGTCATCTATTCATAAGCAGGCCAGGGATCTCGACTTACCGTTCTTTGCATAAACTGGCTTTGCCCGTTCTGCTACTCATTGGTATGAGCCTGGGATTAAATGCGGGCCATTATGCCCGAAACCTTTCCATCTATGGGCATCCATTGACAAACGCGCAGCTGGAGGGCGACTACAAAAATCGAGTTCATTCGGTACCAATGATGGTGTCGAATATAAGTCGTAACCTGGCTATTCATTTTGGTGTCCCTATTGTAAACAAACTGGTTCAGCATAGTGTAGAAAGCCTCCATACGGCGATGGAGATGGATATACAGGATGCAAACACCACGTTCGGGGGGAGTGTGTTCAAGTTGCCGAGGGTGAGCAATAACGAAGATAATGCCTCCTGTTTCGTACATCTTTTGTGGCTAACCGGAAGTCTGATCGGGTTAATCCGCCAAAAAAATCAACAAAATCGGACGCCTTATGTAATCCTGGCTGGCGTACTTGCCATTACGTTCATGCTGTTTTGTGCCTACTTAAAATGGCAACCCTGGCATACACGGTTGCACCTTGTGTTATTTCTGCTGGCTTCTCCGATAGGGGCTGTTGGGTTGATAAGGGCAATGGACAGGAATAGACAATGGCCTTTCTGGCTATTTGTCATATCGGCGGGTGGGTTTGCTTTAACGAATCCGTTCAGGCTGTTGATAACATTGCCGCCCTTGACTCAGCCGGTTTCGTTTCTCAATGGACGGGAGAAAAACTATTTTGTGAATGGCCGAGAACACCTGGACACGTTTGTGCGTACATCATCGGCGTTAAATCAGCGATGGCACGATTCGTTACGAGTTGGGTTGCTTCTGGATGAAAATGACTTAGACTACCTATGGTACCACCTGATAAAAAAACCGGTCAGGCTTTATCACATTCGCGTTACAACGCCCAGCAAAGCCGTTGATAGTCATCCGCTCGTAGACTACGTCATTTCAATGCACACATGGAATGACACACTTCACTACAACGGGGAGGTGTATAAACGATTACGAGACAAACGTGGAACGATAGCCTTGTACAGTCGCGATCAGAAAAGCCCACGGGTAACTAACGTGAATACGCCTGGACACACGGACATAAAGACGAATCAGGCAATTATAAACTCGAAACAGTATCCCATAGCAAATACCCGTTCAGGCCGATTATGAGCACAGCCACGGCCCACGACAGGGCTTTAACCCAGAGCGGATTGACAAAACGGCCCATCTTGGCTTTGCTGTTTGTGAACAGAACCAGCGGTACTACCGCAAAGCTAAGTTGAAGCGACAGCACTACCTGGCTGAGGACCAGCAACTCACTGGTACCGTGCTCCCCATAGAGTATGGCAACAACCAGGGCCGGAACAATGGCGACCAGGCGGGTTATGAGCCGACGAATCCAGGGTTTAACGCGCAGATTAATGAAACCTTCCATCACAATCTGCCCGGCCAGGGTACCCGTTAGGGTCGAGTTCTGACCGGAAGCCAGCAGGGCCACCGCAAACAGAATACCCGCCATCTTAACGCCGAGTACCGGGTCGAGCAGGCGGTGCGCATCGGTAATGTCGGCGACCTGCTGGTTGCCCGAAAAGTGAAAAGCAGCCCCGGCCAAAATGAGGATGGCGGCATTGATGAAGAAGGCAAGAAATAAGGAAACGGTCGAGTCGATGGTGGCGAATTTGATGGCCGATTTACGTCCTTCGTCGTTACGCCCGAAATTACGGGTCTGTACAATGCTGGAATGCAGGTACAAATTGTGGGGCATGACCGTGGCCCCCAGTATCCCGATGGCAATGTAGAGCATACCCGGATCGCTGATGATTTCGGCCCGGGGCAGCAAGCCCGAAACGACACCGGCTATATCGGGTTTTGACACCAGTAGCTCGTAGCCAAAACAGCCAACAATCAGGAAAATCAGGCTGGCCACAATCCGTTCGATCAGTTGAAAGCCTTTGTTCTGTAAAAATAATAGCAGCAACACGTCCAGCGCCGTAAGTAAGATGCCAACCGTGAGGGGGAGGTCGAACAGCAGGTTGAGCGCAATGGCTGAACCGATTACCTCGGCCAGATCGGTAGCCGCAATGGCAATTTCGGCTAACAGCCACAACCCAATGGCCACCGGCCTGCTGTAATGGTCGCGGCAGGCCTGCGCCAGATCACGGCCCGTAGCGATGCCCAGCTTAAGCGACAGGTGTTGTAAGAGAATAGCGAACAGGTTGGAAATCAGTACGACCGATAGCAGCCGGTAGCCATACCGCGCCCCGCCCGCAATATCCGTGGCCCAGTTTCCGGGGTCCATGTACCCCACCGCCACCATCAGACCCGGACCCGCGTAGGCCCGCAGGGTTTTAAAAAAGCCCCCGCCCACGGGTACGTTAACTGAGCTATGTACGTCGGCCAGTGAGTCAGTATTGTTCGCCTGCCGCCAGCCTTTCGTTGACGTATTCGTTGCTTCCATGTAATACAATTGACAAATAACTCTCCCTGTAACGAACGAAAGGTAAGGATTGTTGAAATAAAAATTTAGGTTCGTCTAAATTTTTAGAAAGTTTAACATAAAAATTACCTTTGCCTGCAACTGTTTCTGTTTATCCGGCCGTTATGGCTAAGCAGCCGTCCATTTCATGCATTCATTTACTGAGGAGAACTATCTAAAGACCATTTATTACCTCGCTAACCGGCAGCAGGGTGAAGTGAGCACCAACGCCCTCGCCGAAATGACCGCGACGAAGGCGGCCTCGGTAACGGATATGCTGCGGAAACTGGCTGAAAAACAGCTTATTCACTACAAAAAATACCAGGGCGTCCGGCTAACCGAGGAAGGGGAGCGGCTGGCGCTCCAGGTTATTCGGCGGCATCGGCTCTGGGAGGTCTTTCTGGTGCAGAAGCTAGGTTTCGGCTGGGATGAAGTACATGAGATTGCGGAAGAACTGGAGCACATACGGTCGGAAGAACTGGTAACGCGTTTGGATACGTACCTGGGTTGCCCGCAGTTCGATCCGCACGGCGATCCGATTCCTACCCACGCCGGGCAAATGCCCGAAATGGGCTATCGAAAGCTGTCGGAGGTGGCCACGGGTGAGGCCGTCTGCCTGATGGCGGTGCTGGAACACTCGACCGAGTTTCTGAAACACCTCGATCACTCGCACCTTACGTTGGGTTGTACCGTTACCATCCATGAGATCAACACGTTCGACAAATCGGTGCTGGTGCAGGTAGACGCCGGACGTACGGTATTTGTTACCCACGAAGTCGCCAAAAATTTATTAGTGAGTTAGTCCATTATGAAACTCTTAGACGCCTATATACTCAAGCGCTTTCTGCAGACCTACATCTTCGTGGTGATGGTTATTGTGCTGGTGGTGGTGATGATCGATTACACCGAAAAGGTGGACAACTTTCATAAAACCCACGCACCCGGCAATGAAATTCTGTTTAATTACTACCTCAATTTCATTCCGTACTGGGCCAATTACATCAGTCCGCTGATGGTCTTTATTGCCACCGTTTTCCTGACCTCGCGGTTAGCGGCCCGTACCGAGCTTATTGCCATTCTGAGTAGCGGAGTCAGTTTTATCCGGCTGCTTTTTCCGTATGTACTGGGGGCTTCTGTGCTGGCTGTTGCTACGTATTTTATGGTCAACTACGTGATTCCCAAAGCAAACAAAACCCGGATTGCGTTCGAGATCAAGTACATCAACGATGCTTATAACTACTCCGGCCGGAACGTACACTTAAAGATCGCGCCCAACACGTACGCGTATCTGGAAAGCTACAACAACCAGAGTAACACGGGCTACAAGTTTACGATGGAACGCGTGGAGGGCAACCAACTCAAGCAAAAACTCTCCGCCGACCATATCGAGTGGGATGCCAAAAAAAAGAAGTGGACCGTGTATGATTACAAGATACGGACAATCAACGGATTGCAGGAAACGCTCACGCCCGGTCCCCGTATCGACACAACGCTGAATCTGAAACCGGATGATTTCAGTTCGGACTTTAACTTGTACGAAACCCTCACCCGCCCCGAACTGAATCGCCATATTGCCCTCTTGCAAAGCCGCGGGGCCGACGGGGTCGAGACCTACCTGCTCGAAAAATACAGCCGGGATACCCGCCCGTTCGCCATCATTATTCTGACCGTGATCGGCGTCATTATGTCGGCCCGGAAGAGTCGGCGGGGGGTAGGCTGGCAGGTAGCGCTGGGGTTTATTCTGGCCTTTACATATCTACTGTTCTTCATGCTGGCCAAGGGGATTGCCGAGTCGGGTAACCTCAACCCAATAGTGGCGGTCTGGTTGCCGAATGCTATTTTTGCGGGTATCGGTGTACTTTTGTACAATACCATACCCAGGTAAGGGTACGTAATGATGAGTAATGCAGGATGAATGGTGATTCGTTACCGCCGTTCATCCTGCATTACTGCGTCATGTATCATTATGCAGAAAAAAGCGTCACTTACAGACTACTTTCAACTTCATTTCATTGTTCTGATCTGGGGCTTTACCGCTATTCTGGGCAAACTACTGCAACCACTCGATCCGTCGGCGGTCGTTTTGTTTCGGACCCTGCTGGCTGTCTTCGGGCTGGGGATTGTTCTGACCGTTCGTCGGCAAAATCTTCGCGTATCAACTGCTGATGTGTGGAGACTGCTCGGAACGGGCGGACTCATTGGTTTGCACTGGGTCCTGTTTTTTCTGGCGGCCCGATTGTCCAATGTGTCGGTATGTCTGGCCGGTATGGCAACCAGTTCGCTCTGGGCCAGCGTGCTGGAGCCATTGCTGCTGCGTCGGCGGGTGCGCCCCATTGAGGTAGCGCTTGGCGGGGCCGTTATGGCGGGCCTTTATCTGATCTTCCGTTTCGAGTTCGATAAGGTAGTGGGGCTATCGGTCGCCGTGGGGGCCGCGATGTTATCGGCGCTGTTTACCATTATCAACAGCCGGTTTACGCATAAGTATGACGCATTGGTCATTTCGTTTTATGAGATGGCGGGCGCTCTGCTGGGCGCGGTTATATTGTGGCTACTAACCTGGCAACTTACTGGTGAAGAAGCAGGTACGGTTGTTCAATACGTACCCCAAACGGGCATGCAGTGGCTCTGGTTACTCGTGCTTTCGCTGGTTTGCACCGTCTATGCCTATACCGTTGGGGTTAGCCTGTTGCGAAAGTTTTCGGCGTATCTGGCCATATTAACCGTAAATTTGGAGCCGGTGTACGGTATTCTCCTGGCCTTATTGATCTTTGGGGATACCGAACACATGACGTCGGGTTTCTACATCGGTACGCTTGTTATCCTGATTGCTGTACTGGCCTACCCGTTCCTGAGCGGGCAGAAATCGACGAATACCACGCCCACCGGGGGCGATCTGGAAATAAATAGTCAACAATAAAGCGGACGAAGGGCGCCAAAGAAGCCCTGACTTACGTCTGTACGAATTTTTGCATGAAACATCCGCTTATTGATCGGTTGGCGACCATAACCGTTGTTCTTCTGTTTTTACTGGCTTACCTGCCCTTACTGCTGCTCTCGTTTCACAACCATCCATCGGCCGCCGACGATTACTGCTTTGCTGATACGGCGGTCCGGTACGGGTTCTGGCAGGGACAGAAATACTACTATGACGGATGGACGGGGCGTTATTTCTCCAACATGCTGGTTCACGGAAGCCCGCTGGTGTGGGGCTGGTACGATGGGTACCGGTTTATTCCGGCGTTGCTGGCCACCGCACTGGTTGGTGCTATTCTGGCGTTGGTTAACGAGCTGTTGCGGGGTGAGTCGCTGAAAAACCGACTTCAGGTTGTGGGTTTGCTGTTTTTCATGATCGTATTGGCCCTGCAAAGTACCGTCGAAGCGTTTTTCTGGACAGCCGCGATGGCGACCTACACTGTCCCGACTATACTGACTATTTACCTGATGGCCGTTATCATCCGGTGGTATCGTATGCCGGATGGCCTTCTCAAAGGGTTGACGGCCGTGTGGGCGGGGTTTCTGGTATTTGCCAGCATCGGCTCCGGCGAAACGAACCTTGTGCTGTTAATTTTACTGCTGCTGGCCATACTGGGCTACCGGCTGGTGTTCCTCCGGCGGTTCGACCCTGTGCTGATCTGGCTGGTCGTGGTCGCCTTTGTGTCGGCCTGGTTGCTGTTCAGAGCTCCCGGCAACGCGATCCGCATGGGAAGTAACCAGGCAAAAGCGGGTGAACTAGCTAAGTCGATGGGGTTTTCGTTTGGCTGGCTGGCCCGGTCAATGGGGTTGTGGCTGCTCAAAACGCCGATTATTCCTTTTTCGCTGCTCTTCATCCCAATTGCCCGGCGGCTGGTTCGGCACGGCAGCCCTGTTCGTGAGTTGTTTCTGTTGCCGGCTGGTCTGGTCGCGGTGGTCTACCTGGGGTTGCTGGCCGCCACCATTTTTCCCTCCTATTACGGGTTAGGCATTCCGCCTTTCGCCCGCACCATGAACGTCCTGTTCGTTTTCTTTGTACTCGGCTGGTTTTATGTTTTAACCGTCTGGGTAGGGTGGCTCGAACGGCGGGGGCGCAGCCTGACGCTCGTTCAGAAATGGCCTGCGCCCATCTGGATGCTGGCCGGTATCTGGGTGATCGGGAGTGTTGGTGTCAGCAAATCTCTGAAACAGATGGGCACGGATTTAGTCAGTGGTGATGCCGCTACGTATGACCGGGAGATGACCGAACGTCATCGCCAGCTCACGCTATCCGCCGACACCGTTCGCATACGGCCTATCAGTGTATACCCGCCCAGTATTTTTGTTGAAGACATCAAGCCCGACCGAATGCACTGGTGGAACCGTTGCCAGTCAGGCTATTACGGGCACAAAGTAATTGTTCTCGACTCTACACTCACCGCCACCGCTAAGCTATAAATGTCGTCTGTCTGCATCATTATTCCCTGTTACAACGAGGCTACCCGCCTTCGAACCGAGGCATTTCTAGCGTATATGCAGCAGGGTACGAACGTAACGTTCTGCTTTGTCGACGATGGCAGTACCGACGGTACCAGCGTGGTACTGGAAGGCATGCAGGCACAATACCCCGATCGAATTAGTGCGTTGATCCTGCCCCAGAACCAGGGAAAAGCGGGTGCCGTTCGGGCGGGTATGCTGCATTGCGCCGGTAAGCCATTCGATTACCTGGGGTTTCTGGATGCTGACCTGGCCACACCGCTCGCGGCCATTGCCGATCTGTCTGCCGTGCTGGACGCCAATCCGGCGCTGGACCTGGTTATGGGGTCGCGCATCAAGTTTCTAGGCGTCGATATTCGGCGGGATGCTTTCCGGCATTACGTTGGCCGGATCATTGCTACCATTATCAGCACGATACTGAAATTACCCGTTTACGATTCGCAATGCGGGGCCAAGCTATGCCGGTCGGGCATTGTCGTGACGTTGTTTCAGGAACCGTTCATTAGTCCCTGGCTATTCGACGTCGAGCTATTGGCCCGGCTTACCCAGTATCATGGTCGGCCGGGCGTGCTCAGTCACCTCGCCGAACAACCCCTGCGCCAATGGATCGAGCAAAGTGATTCGCGCATCAGTTCGGGGTACATGTTCAGAATGTGGTATGAACTATACCGGATTCAGCGAAAATACAAGAACGTGTAATCGACCGTTGATTAACCTCTATTGGCACCAAACAGGGTGCTTCGGAGAATGAAACTGAAAAATTAAGTCTGCATTATGTCTACTGTTAGCACCGCACCCGTCCAAAGCCGTCTTTTCTCACGGCTGCAACGCGTTGCCCCTGTATTAATCGCCTTGCCGGTTGGTTGCTTTATTCTGTTCGTGTTCACGTATGCCGCCAATGTTCCCTGGTTCGACGACATTGACGCGTTTCTCGGTTTCACACTGGCGTATACCGATGCCACGACGCTCTCCGAAAAGATTTACAATGTTCTGGTCCCCAACAATGAACACCGGATTGTGATTGCTAAACTGATCACGCTGGGCATGTATTACCTGACGGGCGAGGTCAATTTTCGATGGCTCATTCTGATTGCCTTGCTGTTCATACTCGGCACGTTTGTCCTGCTATCCCGGGTGTTTCGATCCATGCAGTTGCCCTGGCTGGCTTTCTTGCCGGTGCCCTTTCTGCTGCTGCAACCCGAGTATTACCTGACCAGCCTTTGGTCTATTCCCGGTCTGCAACATTCCGTTGTTATTTGCCTGACGCTGTCATCGCTATATATGCTTACCCAGTCGGGGAGTGGCAAATTTACCCTCGCTATTACGTTACAAATTTTAGCCGCGCTTTCCATGAGCAATGGCCTGATGGGGTTGATCGCCGGCGGTATTATTTTGGCCCTGAACCGAAGCTGGCTTCGTCTGGGTGGCTGGGTGGTTGGGAGCGTGATCGCCATCTGGCTCTATTTCTATAACTTTCAGAGTGCCGGCCGGACCAGCGAAAGTTTAGCCTACAGCCTGGCTCACCCGGTGCAGGCCATTGGCGCGTTTTTCACGTTCACGGGGGCCATGTTCGATCTGACGCCCACCGTTCAGGGCAGCTGGCGCTATGCGGCACCCACCCTGGCGGGCGCTATACTGACCGCGCTGGTGTTAACCCTGGTGTACCGGATGGGACTTGGGTTCTGGCCGATTGCTGACAAAACCGGTACGAGCGGACGGCAAAACCGGCGGCTGTTCTTCATTGGCGGGTACGTCTTTCTGTTCGGTAATGTGGCCATTATTGCCCTGTTGCGCCTTCGGTACGGGTACGAAGTGATGGTGGTCAGCAATTACATGATCTATCCGGCAGTGATGGCGGCCCTGATCTACCTCAACGTACTAAGCGAATGCCCGGACTGGCGGGCGCAGCAGCAGTGCTTACGTATTGGTTTATTGGTCAGTATCCTGATTTGGGTGTTCGCTTATGGCGTCTACTGGCCCAGAGCGGCTTACCGGAAACAGATGCTGCTGACCAGCGCCATGAACCAGAAACACTATGATATTGGGCTTGGTGCCACGTGGGGAACGCCGTTTGCCAACATGGCCCGTTCGGTCATGCGCGAATCGGCAAAACGGGGTGTCTATCATTACCCGGCCAGTTATATCACGCCGGTGGAGTCATTTCTGACAGTGACAAATGGTCGTGTCTCTAACGACTCCTGTCTGACCATGCAGGTAGAAGGAGGGGGTTACAATTATGTGGCGCAAACTGAGCCCAACGCGTATCCGAATACGCTAAGACAGGCGGCCGTTTTCGTTCAGTCCGACCAGCGCACGCTTCTGTACGCATCGGAGACACCCTTCACGTTGCGGAACTTCTGGCTGAACCAGCCAGTCACGTCGGTGAAGGCCGAAATTATCAATATCATGCTGGCACCGGGTCGCTACAAAGTGGGGGTCGTAACGCCGTCGGAGGAGAACCGTCCGGTTCGGTTCAGCTGCCACGCGGTGACCATTCCTTAAGAAAAAAAGAGACACCCACGCGCTGCAACGACAAAAAGTTTACTTTTGCCAAGTCTGTACAGACTCAATATTCACTGTTTTGCCGAATCCACAGATTTCTATTATTGCTCCGTTGTACAACGAAACGGAATCGTTGCCGCGTCTTGTTGCCCGGTTGAACGCCGTTATGGACGCGTCACCCCTGCACATTGAAGTCGTGCTGGTGGACGATGGGAGTCGTGATACAACGGCTATACTGATGCAGCAACTGGCCCTCACCGACAGCCGCTACCAGTGCGTATTCCTGTCCCGCAACTATGGGCATCAGATTGCGCTCACGGCCGGTATAGCCTCGGCTATAGGCACCGAAGCTCTGTTCATCATTGACGGCGATTTGCAGGATCCCCCCGAGTTACTGACAGAGTTTTACCAGAAGTTTCAGGAAGGATACGATGTAGTGTATGCCGTTCGGAAGAAGCGAAAGGAAAACTGGTTTAAACGAACGGCCTATTCGTTGTTTTACCGGCTCATGCGGTCGATCTCGTACGTCGATTTGCCGCTGGACAGTGGTGATTTCTCCCTCATCAGTCGCCGGGTGGCCGATGTACTGAAGCAAATGCCCGAGGAGAGCCGGTTTATCCGGGGGATGCGAAGCTGGATTGGTTTCCGCCAGATCGGGGTTGAGTACGAGCGTGACGCCCGGCTGGATGGCGAGTCGAAATACTCGTTCAGTATGCTGCAACGCCTGGCCTACAATGGCATCTTTAACTTCAGTGAATACCCCGTCAAGCTGATCACCCGAATGGGTATGTTCACGATTGGCGTGGCTGCGATCTACCTGATTCAGACCCTGATAAAACGGTTTGTGTACCACGACGTACCGCAGGGCTTTACCGCACTGCTGTTCGTTATCGTTCTTTTCAGTGGCGTACAGCTCATCGCGCTGGGTCTGATTGGCGAATACGTATTGCGCATATTTTTCCAGGCTAAAGGCCGTCCGTTGTACGTTGTTCGGGAGGTTATCCGACACCAGCAACGTCAGCCTTTGCCCAGTCTCAGAAGCGCAGATCCAACCACGACTGCCTAGCCGACCACCCGCTAAACAACCTGTTTTTCTCTGTAAAGAACCCCGATGGCATTAGATAATACCTTAACCGCCTACCCTGATCGTATCAATATCGTCATTCCATTATTCAATGACTGGCAGGCGCTGGGGCTATTACTGGAACGTATTCGGGATGTCAACGAGCCGTCCTTAACCAGTCGACTGAGTTTTTTGATCGTCGATGATTGCTCATCAACGAACTTCGAAACCCTGCCCAATGGCATTGGCCAGTCGTTGTCGGTGCTGCGTCTTTTTCGGAACGTTGGTCATCAGAAAGCCATTGCGCTTGGGTTGTCGTATCTGGCTTCGTTACCCGATCAGTATCCTACCATTGTTATGGATTCCGATGGCGAAGACCGGCCCGAAGATATTCCCCAGCTGTTGCAAACCGGCGCTGCCAATCCGGGCCGGATTGTGTTTGCCCATCGCGCCAAACGACACGAAAGCCTGATCTTCCGGTTGTTCTACGAGGTCTACAAAAGTGTTTTTCGTCTGCTGACGGGGAAGGTGATCACGTTTGGGAATTTCAGCCTTGTGCCCGCCCGTCAGTTGCGTAAACTGGCGTACGTGTCAGAAATCTGGAATAACTACCCCGGTGGCGTAATTCGGTCGCGGCTGCCTTACACGGCCGTGCCCCTGGAACGCGGCCGTCGATTGGCGGGGGAGTCCAAAATGAACTTTGTCTCGCTGGTGCTGCATGGGTTGAGCGCCGTGTCGGTCCTGATGGATACAACTGCCGTGCGGTTAGCCTTATTTTGCGTTACGATGGTGGTTGTGTCGGTATTCGGGATTGGCGTGGTGGTGTTTCTGCGCCTGTTTACGGATGCGGCTGTGCCGGGCTGGGCCAGTTATTTAGTTTTTTCATTCCTGATCGTTATCCTCCAGGCGTTTCTTATCTCGCTGCTGCTGGTATTCATCGTGCTGTCGTATCGAACGCAGCCCCAGTTTATTCCGGCACGGCAATTTGGGGATTTCGTCGAAGAGGTCGAGAAGGTGTATTAATAGGTTTACGGCAGGTGGCTGAAGGCCGGTGCTGTGCCGCTGCAACCCCCACGTCGTGGATCACTGAACGATGCTATTTAATTCACTACAATTTTTACTGTTCTTCATTGTCGTTACGCTTAGCTATTTCAGCTTGAAATGGCAGGGACGATGGATACTGTTGTTAATAGCCAGCTGCTATTTCTACATGGTTTTCCAGCCCGCGTACATCCTTATCCTGTTTCTGACCATTGTCATTGACTACATTGCCGGGATCTGGATCGAGAAAACGAGTGGTAAATCCCGACGATGGCTGCTCATTCTGTCGCTCATCTCGAACCTGGGTATTCTGGCTTTTTTTAAATACCTCGGCTTTTTCGCCGAAAACCTGGCTCTGCTGTTCGAAAACCTGAGTATGCCCGGCGTGGCCGAATCCGTTACAGACGTGGTCAATCGGGTGTTTATTAAAGTGTTGCACGCGTTCGGGCAGAGCGGTATTTTGTCGTATAAAAACAACATGAGTATTCTGCCCATCGGTCTGTCGTTTCACACATTTCAGGCCATGAGCTACACGATTGAGGTGTATCGGGGCAACCAAAAGGCGGAGCGGCATTTTGGTATTTACGCCCTCTATGTCATGTTTTACCCGCAGCTGGTAGCCGGTCCCATCGAGCGGCCGCAAAACGTACTCTGGCAGTTCCACGACTATTTTAAGTACGATAAAGAGAACGTCAAAGCGGGCCTGATGCAGATGGCCTTTGGCTTATTCAAGAAACTCGTTATTGCCGACCGGCTGGCTATGCTGGTCGATCACGCGTACGCCGATCCAGCTCAACAGAATGGCCTGACGTTGCTGGCAGCCACATTTTTCTACACGATCCAGATTTACTGCGATTTTTCGGGCTACTCCGATGTGGCGATTGGAGCCGCCCGGGTCATGGGTTTTTCACTCATGGAAAACTTCCGGACACCCTACATTGCCCAGTCCGTCTCGGAATTCTGGCGACGCTGGCATATTTCGCTCTCGACCTGGTTCCGCGATTACCTGTACATTCCACTCGGGGGCAACCGAAAAGGGGAAGTGCGTCAGTACATCAACATGATGATCGTTTTCCTGGCCAGCGGCCTCTGGCATGGTCCTAACTGGACTTATGTAATCTGGGGAGGATTGAATGGGTTATACCAGATTCTGGCTGTGTTGCGGGATAAAGTATTAGCCCGACTGGGTTTCATATCGACACCGGCCAAACAGATTCACTCGCCTGCCAGTGCGCCTAAACCGCATTCGCCACTGCGCGTGGTGGCCAATACGCTCAGTACGTTCGTACTCATCATGCTGACCTGGGTGTTTTTCCGCGCCCGTAATCTGGGCGATGCTTTCCTGATCCTGAAACGGATTCCAACGCTGTCGTTCAGTGATCACCTCGACAGTCCCATGAATACAACCGAGATGTGGTTCAGTGTTTTTCTGATCGTCTTTCTGTTAATAAAAGAGCAGTTTTACCTCACCATTCCCACCCGAAGCACGCTCCGGTTTGCCGCCCTGTTTGTACTGATCACCTTCGCTACGTACTTATTCGGCGTGTTCTCCTCGAACCAGTTCATTTATTTTCAGTTCTGAGAAGCGCTCTTTTTCACTATATCGCCTACAAAGATCACCTTTTCATTAAGCTCGGATAACGCATTGGCTACAGCACGCAGTCGTACTATATTGGTATGATGGCTCATGCTGTGAGGAGTATGCGTTTGCTAAGTTCATTAACTGCTAAATTTACCTTTCTGGATTTACTAACTCGTATGGCGTCAACTAAGGCCAGCATTTCGTAAAGCAGGGGATCGTTAGTAGCAGCCTGCACGGCGGTTGGATAGAGTGGTTCGATAGCCTGGCCTCGAACAGCACCATCTGCATCCGGCCACACGTAGGGCTCATTTGATTGAATAAGATCACACAATGGTTGTGTGGGCATACCCCGAACCAGCGCTCCCGGTTACTGCGGGAAGACATACTTGATACCATACTGTAAAAAGTCAAGTAGAGCACGAGCCATGACATGTTTGGTCGCTGGATCGTACAAACCCGCAAACGCTGATCGCGCCAGCGATTCGGTTACCTCCGAAGGACTAATTTGAAGCTGAGAGGCAATTTCTTTATTTAATATATCTCGTCAAGATTTTGGTAAGACACGTACTATACCTAAAGGATTAATCTCAACCCAGCTTCTATTGTATTGAGCAATAATCTTCAATAATACAGGTACGTCTTGCGGGCGCATACCATTATGCTTTCTCATAATTCGTGATTCGCAAATTGCGAATTTTCCGAAAAATGTAGTTAGAATAGCGTAACGTTAGCTCACTCAATGACTAGTCTCTGATTAACTATCTGCTCTAAACGGAATAGGAGTGAGGCTACTTCCCCTCTTCAAACGCCATCGCCACGCCGTTCATGCAGTAGCGCAGACCCGTAGGCTCCGGTCCGTCGGTAAAAACGTGTCCGAGGTGGGCGTCGCAAACTGAGCATCGAACTTCCGTGCGGCCACCGTCGGGCTCATCATAAACGGCATTGGAAACAATGGGCGCGTAAAAACTGGGCCAGCCAGTGTGCGAATCAAACTTGGTGGCCGACGTAAAAAGGGGATTATGGCAGCATACGCAGGTATACATACCTTGTCGGTGCTCGTGGGTTAACTCGCTGCTGTTAGGCCATTCGGTGCCATTGTCGCGGGCAACGTTGTACTGGGAGCGGGTCAACTGCTTTTTCCAGTCGGCATCGGTTTTCTCGACCCGGCGGTTACCGGGCGATGTCGCTCCTGCGGGGCGCTGGTGTGGTGGCCTGGGCTTGGCAAAAAAGGTACCGTACAGCCATAAACCGGCTATCAGCAGCACGGCTACCAGGACGAAAATTCTGTTTTGTGGCATAGCGTCAAACCCGAATGTTTTCGTCTAAAACACAAAACAGACCGCTTCCCGTTCACCGAAACTTACCGGCCAATGGCTACTTTTCGCAAAATGGAATCGATGACCTGTAGGGTGGTAACCCCGTCGGCTTCGGCTTCGTAATTGAGCATGATGCGGTGGTTGAATACATCCGGAGCCACCTCCTTGATGTCTTCCGGCAAG
Organism: Spirosoma lituiforme; assembly: GCF_054776635.1. Lineage (NCBI taxonomy): Bacteria > Pseudomonadati > Bacteroidota > Cytophagia > Cytophagales > Cytophagaceae > Spirosoma > Spirosoma lituiforme. The sequence continues at coordinate 438,585 of NZ_BAAHBO010000002.1, read as the reverse complement.
ACATAATCCCGGCGGTCGAAGTAGGCGAGGGCTTTGGCGGCCAGATTCAGGTTGATGCTGGCCCGTGGCGATACCCCGAACTGAATGTAACGAGCCTCGTCCCGGAGGTTGTATTCCAGGGGCCGACGCGTCGCGAAAACCAGCTCGATGATGTACCGCTCCAGGGTTTCTGAAATAGTAATGCCATTGATCTCGTCGCGAATGGCGGACAGTTCTTCCTTGCCCAGCACGGGCTGTACCTCGTAGTCGAAATTCATGTTCGACATCCGGCGCATGACGGCCAATTCGTCTTCTTTGTTCAGGTAGTCTACGAAGACCTTCATCATGAAGCGGTCTACCTGCGCTTCGGGGAGAGGATACGTACCTTCCTGTTCAACCGGATTTTGCGTAGCCAGTACCAGAAAAGGACGGTCGAGAACAAAGGTTTCTTCCCCAATCGTAACCTGCTTTTCCTGCATGGCTTCTAGCAGGGCCGCCTGTACTTTGGCGGGCGAGCGATTGACCTCATCGGCCAGAATCAGGTTGGCGAAGATGGGGCCTTGCTTCACTTCGAACTCCGCCGTTTTCTGATTAAAAATCATGGTGCCGATCAGGTCGGCGGGCAGCAGATCGGGGGTAAACTGAATACGCTGAAAATCCAGTTCCAGCACTTTGGCAAGCGTGTTGATTGTCAGGGTTTTGGCCAGACCCGGCACGCCTTCGAGTAAAATATGGCCACCCGTAAACAGGCCGATGAGCAACCGGTTAAGCAATCGGTCCTGCCCGACCACCACCTGGCTCATTTCATTGAATACCTCGCGGATCTTAGTATGGTACGTGAATGACGTCGTTGGTTGCATAATAATCCGTTTACGGTCTGTGGTTTACGGTTCGGAGTTGGTGGTTCACGGCAATCGCAACCCGCAAACCACAAGCTCTAAACCGTAAATCACAGACAAACTACCTTAAAACGTTATCCGGATACTGCGGTCCTTGCCGTGAATGTCCTTGTACACATGAATTTTGGTAAAGCCCCGGTCCGCAAAAACCTGCCGGGTCGCTTCGCCAAAGCGTTCATTGATTTCGACGTAGCAAGCGCCGTCTTTTGTCAGATACCGGACGCAGAAATCAGCCACGGCTTTGTAGAAAACCAGCGGGTCATTGTCTTCCACGAAAAGAGCCAGATCCGGCTCGTAGTCCAGTACATTGCGGTCCATATCCGCGGCCTCCGAACGGGTTACGTAGGGTGGATTGCTAACCACGCAATCGAACCGCTGGTCGAAATCAGGGGGAACATTCAGAATATCCTGAATCGAAAAGTCAACGTCGGCATGAAGATTCTCCGCGTTCTGGCGAGCCAGTGCCAGGGCCTCCATCGATACATCCCAGCCGGTTACTACGGATTGCGGCAGAAACCGGGCCAGCGTAATGGCAATGCACCCACTGCCGGTACCAATGTCCAGAATAGGAACATCATCAACACGGTCGGCAAAATCGTGCATGATCAGGCGAACCAGATCTTCGGTTTCGGGACGGGGAATCAGCACATCGGGCGACACCTCAAACTCTAAGCCACAAAAGATGGTCGTACCAATAACGTGCTGGATGGGCTCCTGCCGATTCAATCGTTCGAGAATCTTGAACCAGTCGGGCTCCGTACGGTTTGGCGGAAGTGGTTTATCGGTAAGCACATCAGTCTTTCGGAAACCGAAATAATGATCCAGTAGCATAAAGGCCATTTCCCGGGCTTCTTCGGGAGCGTAGGCTGTAATGTTCTTGCTAAGGCGTTCGTATAAGGGTTTGGCAGTAGCCATTTGATTCGGGACGAGTAATTTTGCCAAAAATAGGAAAGTTTAGGCGGTTCCGTACGGGGATTTGCGGCTTCTGATGGCCAGATGGCTCCTGTTGTCCGCAAAAAGTACGGTTGGTCGAGGATAGCATGCCTTGTCAACAACAGTTAAAACGGGTACAAAAGATGGTAACAGAGATGGATAAACGGTTTATGCGTCGTGCGCTCGAACTGGCTGGCCTCGGTCGGGGGCAGGTTAGCCCTAACCCCATGGTCGGCTGTGTTATTACGTACGCGTCGGGTTCTGAGGAGCCGCGTATTATTGGGGAGGGGTGGCACCAGCGCTATGGCGACTGGCACGCCGAGGTGAACGCCGTTCGCTCGGTGAAGCCCGAAGACCGGCATCTGTTACCCGAAGCGACCGTTTACGTAACGCTGGAACCTTGCTCGCACTGGGGGAAAACGCCCCCCTGCGCCGATCTGCTCGTTGACAGTCGGGTGAAACGGGTTATCTGTTGCAATGATGATCCTAATCCACTCGTGTCGGGGCAGGGGTTTGCCAAACTTCGGGAGGCCGGTATTTCGGTAGAAACGGGCCTGCTTGCCGAGCAGGGCCGCAAACTGAATGCCCGGTTCTTTACGTTTTTTGAGCATAAACGCCCGTATATCATGCTGAAGTGGGCGGAGACGGCCGACGGCTTCATTGCCGGTGAGCAGGGGCGGCAGGTTAAAATAAGTGGCGATCTGGCCCATCGGCTGGTGCATCGCTGGCGCAGCGAAGAGCCTGCTATTATGGTAGGGGCTAATACGGCCCGGCTGGATAATCCTCGTCTGAACGTTCGCCTTTGGCCCGGCCTGGATAGGCCCGGCCTGGATGGGCCCATCCAGGCCGGGCCTATCCCCTCAAATCAGCATCCGATACGTATTGTGGTTGATAGTGGGTTGTCGCTGGAGCATTCGCTGCATTTGTTCGACGGTTCTCAACCGACTATTGTGTACCATCGTGTTGCGGGTAAAAGCGAATCCGGTTTCCCCAATGTCGCGTATTCATTCATACCTGATCGCACGGAGTCGTCGCTCGCATACATATTGGACGACCTTTACCAGCGAAAGATCCAGTCCGTGCTGGTAGAGGGCGGGACCCGTTTGTTGACATCGTTCATAGAGGCTGGTCTCTGGGATGAGATGAGGGTATTTCGGAGTCAGACCATGTTGGGAGCGGGCATCGCGGCTCCTCAGGTTCGGGGTAAACTAAGTAGCCGGGAAGCCATTGGTCGGGATGAATTGACCATATATGTCAATGAATGAAGACACGTCGCTAGGCCAGCGAAAAGCTTCAGCTACAAAAAAACGCTCCGATTTTGTCGGAGCGTTTAGGTACAAAAGAGGAAGATTGTGGTGATCGTAGGTAAGGGATCAGGCCACCCTGCCTATTGCGATTGGGCAACGGGCGTGGCATTGCTGCCAATATTTCCACTCGCTACCAGACTGGTGCCCGACATAACCTTGACGTTGGCGTTGTAGGTAGTCAACTTATCGTAGAAGCCTGCCTCGCTTATCGTGTAATATTTGTTCGTGGAAAATTCGCCGGTTGCTCCGCTAATGGCATCGAGGGCTTTGAGGGATTTTGCGGCACTATCAGCCATTTTTCCTTCGTAAATAGATGCGGTGTAGGGTGTTCCGGTTGTTGTGTTGTAAAGACCCACCTCGACCAGGGTAACCGCCGAATTGTATTTGTAAAAGACCACCCGCCCGTATATGGTTGCTCCCGTGGCCGACGTGAGCGTGTACGACTTGTAGGTCGTTAGGGTACCCCCGCCCGGTGCAACACTCGTATTGGGTTCAAACTTCTGCTGTTCGCAGGAACTGAGTAACGTAATGAGTGAGAAAAGGATGCCCAGTACGGCGATCGTGCTTCGTGTGTTGAAAAATCGGTTCATCGCTGGAGGTACAGTTAGAAGTTGAACATCAGACGGCCATAATAGTAGGCACCGTTAGAGCCTTGCTGGTTGTTGGAATACAGGTAAAACCCCTGATTTTCGGACCGGAGTATCTGAGGGTATTTATCGAGGATGTTGCTACCGCCGAGGGACAGTTTCACGTTCCGGTTCAGATCATATCCGAAGCTTAGGTCGAAGATGGCCTGTCCCGAAAATGTTTGGTCATAAAAATTGCCATCGTTGTCCGACGATACCGACCGCTCCGTAACCGTTCCGAAGTACGTACCTCTCAGCATTGTGTTGAATTTGTTGACGCGGTAGGTAACCGAACCGATCAGTTTTGTTCGGGGCGTGCCCGTTTCAAATTGCCCGATTACGTCGCGGCTGAGGTATTTGCCCACAATTTGGTCGGGAGTGAGATTGGCGACGTTCAGGTCGAGCACTTTCCGGTTGAGAACCGTATTCTTGCTGAAAATGGCGGCAAGGCTGAATGTGACACTGCTGCCTCGTTTCAGGTTGAGCGTGTAGTTACCAACGGCTTCGACGCCTTTCGACCGGACATCCGCGCCGTTGACGAAAAACTGAGCTTCGCCATCACCGATAACTTCCTGGTAGTTATTCCCAACTTCCGACGCATTGAAATAGCTGGTTCTGAAGATACGGTTGTCAACGTCGATCTGGTACGCGTCCAGGGTTACTTCGAAACCTGGTGCTGGCTGATAGGTCAGACCGAACCCATACGTACGAGATTGTTCCTGTTTCAGTCCTTTAATGCCCAATACCCGGGCTGCTGTGCTGTTAGTGGGGTAGGTGGTCACGTCCAGTGGTTGTGGAATACCGTTGGCGTCGGGTACGAAAGCCGTCGCGGTGTGGGTGTAGTTCAGTTCCTGCAACGATGGTGCCCGGAAGCCAGTGGCAATAGAGCCACGGATCGACAGGGTTTTGGTCAGCGAATAGCGGGCGGCCAGCTTGCCAATGGTTACCCCGCCGAAGTCAGAGTAGTTTTCCAGGCGGAAAGCGCCCGCCAGCAGGAATTTCCGGGTAAGTTCCAGTTCCGCATCCAGATAGGCGGCCATCGTAGTCCGGAACTCGTTCCGCTCGTTTTTGGGGCCAAAGCCCGCAAAGCACTGGCAGTTAGAGGATAACGATTTAACGGTTACCTGCTGACCCGCATAAACGGATAAGGGCTGCCCGTTTGCATCAACGATTGGTGTACTGCTGGCATCTTCCAGCGGCTTGCCGTCCGGGCCAACCAGCAGGCCGTCTCTGGCTACCGTAAGAATGCCCGCATTGCCGTAGGCGTAACTTTCTTCCTGGCCCTTAATGATCTTGTAGTTTTCAATCCGCATCTCCGCGCCGAAAGCAACGTTCAGGCCATTCATTACGCCTTTGAAATAGCGGGACATGTCGAGGTTGGTGGAGTTCTGCGAAAACTGGTGCGTACCCAGGTTCATGTTCACCGGCGTATTGGAGCCGAGAGACGCATTCATGGTATTGACCATACCCAGACGCATGGTGTTCCGGCCAAACGTGTTGCTGAAATCGACGCTGAACTCGCCGATTTTACTTTTGAGGCCAATGGTGTTCGAGATATCCGACGTATTCGACGTCATCTGGGGTCTGAATCCGTTTGGATAGAGCAGGTAATTGAACCGGTCGGTCTGGGCGGGTCGGCGGAAATAGCAGGAGAACCCTTCCAGGTATTTATACGACGCCCCGCCAAAACTGTAGATCGTGGTGGTCGGGTTGATTTCGTAACCCGCATTGTAAAACGTGCTGCCTAGGGTAATGGCCGGCATACCCGCGTATACCGCAAAATCGGCTTTGGTCAATCCGCGGGCACTCATCAAACCCGTTTCCGTTTTCAGGGCGGAAATCTGCGACGCATTACCGGCTACCTGTGCGTTGATCAATTCCGGATTTGTGATCACCGGATTCCCATTTTTATCGGTTCTCAGGTTATTCAGGTAGGTGTTGTCGAAGAACCCCCAGTCGTTAACGAACGGCCGTAAGGTGGGTCGGCGCTGGGTGATCTGGCCCGAAACGTTGAAGTAGCCTTTGTCGCTGATTTTGAAACCGTAATTGGCGTCGAACTGGTAATTGAAGCCATCGGGTTTGCCCGCTTTGGTCAGCGCCCCGGCCTGTCCGCCCGTGTTGGCGTAACCGCCACCGGTGAGGCTGCCCGTCAGTTTGTTCGTGCCTTTTTTCAGGATGATGTTAACCACGCCAGCGACCGCATCAGAGCCATACTGTGCAGCCGCCCCATCGCGAAGAATTTCGACCCGGTCAATCGCCGACACGGGAATCGTCATCAGATCGACGGTAGTAGACGGACTACCCACCGCGGTTTCGGTAATGAGCAAAGCCGATGTATGCCGTCTTTTTCCATTGATAAGCACCAGAATCTGGTTGGGGGCCATGTTCCGAAGCTGAACGGGATCGACGTGCGAGTTGAGATCGCCCCCCTGCGAGCGAACCGCGTTGAAGCTCGGCGCTACGAACGCCAGCATCTGGGCCAGATCCATTTGCGGAAGTTCGCCCATAATGTCCTTGATCGAGATCACGTCGACGGGAACGGGCGTTTCCAGAATAGTGCGTCCCGTGTTGCGCGACCCCGTTACAATCAGTTCGGTTAGTTGGGTAGCATCTTCATCCAGCGCTATGTTGAAGTTGGTCCCGCTGCCTACTTTTATTTCTTTCGATTTGAAACCGATGAAACTGATGACCAGCACGTCTGATGGCGACGCTTCCAGCGCGAACATGCCCTGGCTATCCGTAACGGCTCCTTTCCTTGAGTTTCCTTTGACCAATACGTTGACGCCCTGCAGGGCTTCGGTGTTTCCGCTGACCGAGACTTTACCGGTTATTTTTCGGCTTTGGGCCAGCGTCTCTATCGGGCATAAGGCGACCATGATCAGGAGGGCGACTAATGCAGGCAATACACGATCCTTACGTAATTTTAGTGTCATGGTTAGTATTTACTAGAGTTGAACAAACGGATCATTCGGTAATACGGGTAATTTTTAAAGTTGTACGGACTGATTTTTTGGTAAATGCAATGGGAAAGTTGAGGTAATAGCAAGCCAGAAGCCGGAAAAACCGGCTTTCGCAACGAACAAAACGTAAGCTTATTTGCTGGGGGTAATCAGTTCAGTTATAGGTGTTTCTATACGGTATAACTTCCTGACCTATGAACTCTCCGGAACTTAGTCGTGCGCACGAATAGAGAGTAGTATTTTTTGTTAATGATCAAATATTAAAATTATACTACTGTATAGCAAGTAAAATTTAGAATATAATTCTGAATTATTGAATAAATACAATAGATGAGTATTTATGGTCTATTTTCCTTAAGCGTAAGACCATACAAGCTGGCCATCTGTCAATAATCATTTCTGTAGTTTTGGTGATAAAAATGTGGATCGTTTTGATGGAGCCGGACCTTTACCTAACAATTCGTACAGGCACCGATTGAAATCAACAGTAAACTGTTTTATTTGGTTAGCTATTTGCTTGACTAACAAATGATTGCAACTGAATGAAATACGTCTCCTTCCTTATTTTGACCTTAGTTTACTCCGTTTCTGCGCTGGCCCAAAGCGCGCGTACCCCTGTGGAAGCGCAGCACTTCATTAAGCTGGGCAATACGTTACGCATGGTCGATCGACCGGAACAGGCCATTGACCTGCTATTACGGGCATTGCCGGCCGTGAAGTCGAAAGACGCCTACATGGAAGCCGTTACGTATGAGAATTTAGGCTTTGCCTATCGGGACCAGGAGAACTTCCAGACGGCGCTGGGTTATTTTCATAAGGCCCATGATCTGTACAAAAAACTGAACTTTGGGGCTAGCGAAGCCGCCATGCGGCAATTGATCAGCGAAACGGCATCCAAAGACCTATACGCGGGTATTGATGTGGGCGCGTCGGGGGTAAAGCTGGCCATTTTTCGGACCATCTACGAAAATGGATTTTACAATAAAGACGTCAAGGTAAAGCCCATTGCCCCCAACGTAACTCTTGTTTCGGGCACAGCCCAGTCGTTCAAAGATGGTCAGGAAGTAATGAAAGTGTACCTGGATTCGATCCGTCGCTACAACATTCCCGCCGATCATGTGTATATCGCCTTTAGTAGCGGAGTCAACGAAACGTTGGGGAAAACGCCCGTCAAGAAAAAGAAGCTCTACGAATTATTTTCGGCGCTGGTAACCAACAGCCTGCCTGGGAGCGATAGCCTGTTCATCGACTCAACGCTGACGGCGGCCCGAGAAGCGGAACTGTTCATGATCGGTTCCATTCCCCGGAAGCTATGGCTCACAGCCTCCTGCGTTGACATTGGCAGTGGCAATACCAAAGGTGGTTATTACGATAGCGGGCGTCGGTTTCATTCCGTTAGCTTGCCCTATGGTACCAAGACGCTGGCAAACATCATCGATAATAACCGTTCGCTGTCCATCGAGGCCTATAAAGCAGAAGCGCAGCGCATCGTGAAAATGATTGCCGATACCGCTATCAACGTGGAGTTCAATACCACAAGCCCCGGCCTGCACCAGCGCAGAACGGTGGCGCTGGGTGGTGGTATCGCCTGGGCCATGGCCGCCTACCTGCATCCCGAGAAAGCCGGTACGACGGCCGTGCCTCTGACCCTGGCCGATGCCGAACGGTTTGTTCGGTTGGCCACAACGGATTACCAAAGTCTGATTCACCCCGACTTATCTGATCTGACAGACCCGACCGTTCGCCGAAAAGCGGAGGCTGACTTGGCTAACGTACAAAACCAGTTCAATGAAAAACAGCTTATTGCCGGTTCGTTACTGATGGAAGCTGTACTTCGGGCTTACGCCGATACATCGATACCTAAACGATTCGTGTTCATCCGCGACTCGGACATTAGTTGGGTAACGGGTAAGTTTTTGGAAACGATCAACCAGAACTACGAGAAAGCCATTGCCCAAGACGCCCGCTAAACGGAAAATGCTTACGCGATCGGCTTTCCCGAGGCCCAGACGCCTTTCACCCGCATGGCTTGATCCAGCCGGACAAGGTTGGCTACGTAGCCTGGCTGAATTTTACCCAACTGATCTCCCATATTTATGATTTCGGCAGGAATGACCGAGGCCATCCGAAGGGCCTTTGTCAGTGGAATACCCGCCTGCTCGACGGCAATCCTGACGCAGTCGATCAGGGTAATGGCCGAGCCCGCCAGATTTCCTTCGTTGTTGACATAGCGTCCGGGTCTGGGTTCATCCGCTTCGAAATGGACAATAAACTGACCCAGCTCAAAATTGGGTCGGGGAGGGTTGGCAAAGAGCGCGTCCGAAATCAGGAACAATCGTTCGGGTTCGCCGTCGGGACACAGCAACCGGTAGGCAATGCGAATGCTGGTTGGGTCGCAGTGATACCCATCGGCAATGATACTGGCACGAACGGTCGGATGGTCGAAAACAGCACCGACAACACCCGGTTCCCGGTTAGCGAAGCCGCGCATGGCATTGTAGAGGTGCGTCGCCAGCGGAATGCCTTCGTTGAACGCTACGGTAGCCTGCTGGTAGGTTGCGTTGCTATGACCGAGGGACAGGAGCGTATTCGCGTGCTTCAGTTTTTTGATCTTGCTGAGTTGATCGGCAGTCAGCATTTCGGGGGCTAGTGTCAGGATCCGAATAACATCAGCGTTGGTGCTGAACAGCGTTTCTAGCTCGCCTTCGGCCGGGGTTCTGACGTAGGCGGTGCTATGCGCTCCCCGTTTGATGAGGTTGAAATAAGGTCCTTCAACGTGAATGCCCAGTACGCCAAACGGATTTTCGGCCCGTACGACCTGCACGGCCGCCATCGACTGCTGCATGATGTCGAGCGACGTTGAATGGATGGTGGGCAACAGCGTGGTCGTTCCGTTTCGGGCATGAGCGTCGTAAATATGCCGAACCGTTTCGGGCGTTGGCTGATCATTTAAAAATAAATCCGAGCCCCCGTATAGTTGCAGATCAATAAGACCCGGAATCAGATAATCGCCGTCGAGATCAATGGTCGTGGTATTTTCGTTGGCATCTTGGGTCGGCGCTGATGAATTAATCTGCTGAATACGCCCGTTTGCTACGCGGACAGATGCATTGGGTAACCATTCGGTTCCGGTAAATAAATGGGCGTTGGTGAACGTAATGGTCATGCCTGATGAACTTGCGTGTTAATGGAGTGAGTGGGTTTACGGTATCCCGAAGCCAGTGTCTTTGTCTTGACGGGGCCTATCTGTAGTAAAGGCCGGTCGCCTGATTTTCTCCCGCTACACCGGAGAAAAAATAACTTGTCTGATTTCCTGACTCGGGGAATGGCTGGAATGTAGCAGGATTTTCGTTTTTTTGCGAACTATTTCGTGTCAGTACCAACCTGTTTATCTTTTGAACGCTGTTCGCTTAACTCCCCCAGCCACACTACCGCAGTCGGGTCTTGTCCAGGCTACGATACCCCTCGCTTCGTCGAAAAGTGAAAGTAACCGCGCGTTGATCATCGACGCCCTGACCGGATTTCGCTGCGATCTGCAAAACCTCTCGACCGCCCGGGATACGCAAACGATGATTCGGTTGCTGAAATCAACCGATCAGACGGCTGATGTGCTGGACGCTGGGACAACGATGCGTTTTCTGACGGCTTATTTCGCCGTTACGGGTCAGGAAAAAAAAATGACCGGTACGCCCCGGATGTGCGAACGCCCCATCGGAATCCTTGTGGATGCCCTGCGGACGCTGGGCGCGGACATTACCTATTTGAACAAGGAAGGGTACCCGCCCCTGCAAATCAACGGGTTTTCCTCAGCAACGGAGTCCGGTAATCGGCTTAGTATTCGTGGGGATGTGAGCAGCCAGTATATATCGGCGCTGGTGATGATTGCCCCGCTGCTTCCCAACGGGCTGACGCTGGAGCTGACGGGTGCTATCGGTTCCCGGCCGTATATTGAGATGACCCTCGAACAGATGCGGTATTTCGGGGCCGATGTGCAGGCAGATTGGGACGCCAAGACGATCACCGTCGCACCGAAGCCCTACACGCCGAAACCGTACGCGATTGAGTCCGATTGGTCGGGGGCGAGTTACTGGTACAGCGTAGCGGCTCTGGCCAACGACCGGACCGCCGGACCGCTCACAACTGAGATCAATCTGTTAGGTCTGAAAGCAAAGTCGCTCCAGGGCGATAGTGCCATTGTGGATATTATGCGATCGTTGGGGGTTGAAAGTACCTTCACCGATTCGGGGGTTCGATTAACCAAAGGCCCAACGGCTGCATCGCTGGCCTGGGACTTCACGGATTGCCCCGATCTGGCGCAGACCGTGGCCGTTTGTGCCGCCGTGAAAGGGGTTGTTCTCCGGCTCACCGGCATCGAAAGTTTGAAGATAAAAGAAACCGATCGCGTGGCGGCTTTGCAGGCTGAGTTGCAGAAGATCGGCGCTGAACTGGTTGAAATCGAGCCCAATCATCTATACGAAGTTCACCAACTGACCGTCAATCCATCAGGCCCTGCTACCATCGATACCTACGATGATCACCGGATGGCTATGGCGTTTGCGCCGGTAGCCATGCAACAAGAAATCATCATTGATGAACCCGGTGTGGTAGCTAAATCGTACCCTTCTTTCTGGGATGATATGGCTCGGGTAGTAACCGTCGCTTACATGAATTAATCGGAAGATAACTAATTTTTAACCCATTATGACACACCGGGAGCAATTCGAACAGCAGGGCTATCTCATTGTCCGTAACATCTTTACGCCAGACGAAGTAGCTCAGTTACGGCAGTCAGCGTACGAATACCGGGATCGGCAGCAAAAACTTGGTCTGGTGTCGCAGGTCAAGCAGGCGGCTTCGGTAAAAGGTGATTTGCTGAGTAAAGAGGGGCTGGGCTGGGTTATTTACGACCCGCGAATTGTGACCATCGCCAGTGAGCTAATGGGGGATAAGCCGGTGTATTTTTCCGACAGTACGTATCAGATTGGAACAGGTACAAGAGGGTTTCACCGGGACAACATTGATCGGTATCAGTTTGGCCAGGGAGCCGATTGGGAAGGACCGTATCCCCTTATTCGGTTCGGCGTTTACCTACAGAACCACGATACCTACAGTGGAGGCATCCGGTTCAAAGCCGGGAGCCATGAGGCTGCTGATGGGGCCGATGTCTTTGCCGACACGCGGGCGGGTGATATTGTGGTCTGGAACATGCGTACCCTCCACAGTGGTAATGCCCGTCGTATGAAGGTGTTAACCAACCTGCCCCTGCACGTCGGTCTGGAGAATCGCTTGCCCGATTTCCTGTTCCGGGAGCAGGAGGGCGAACGGGTATCGCTGTTTTTTAGCTATGGTCTGGAAGGAAAACACCTCGACCGCTACCTCGAACAGCACATTCAGAAACGAGCCGATATGCAGGAAAACGTACGTTTGTCTACGTACTCACCCGAAACGCTCAGAAAAGCGGAGCAGAACAACGTGAAAGTGCTGGACGTGAAGAAGCTGGGTTAGTTTCTACGTCAGATGCTGACTCCTTCGCCGAGTTTATTAGGGATCCCCGAACTCTGAGCCGGTGTGTAGGTTGTGGGAAGAGTAACTCGAAATGTGGTGCCTTTCCCAACTATCGAATCAACCTGGATGTGGCCGTGGTGCAACTCAATAATGCGTCGGGTCAGGGCCAGGCCAATGCCATGCCCCGTAATGGTCATCGTTGATTCTGACCGGTAGAATGGCTCAAAAATGTGCGGCAGGTCGCTTTCGGGAATGCCGTATCCCTGATCGCTGAAGGTAAGTTTCAGCCGCCCCTGTTCAAAGGCTATTCGCACCGATACGCTTCCGTCAGGCGAGTATTTACAGCCATTTTCCATCAGGTTCTGGAAGGCCGTCTGAAGGAGTGACTCCTCTCCGATAATGACCAGCTCTTCTTCGTGGACGGGGAGGTTATCGAAGTCAATATCAATCTGGTACTCGGGCTTTTTGCTGACAATCTGGCTCTGCGCCAGCCATAACAGTTCGTCAATGCGAACGGGCTGGTTGTTAAGCGTTACCACATCCGAGCTGGCGCGGGCTAATTCGAGCAGGCCGTTCACGAGCCGGATCATGCTCTTCACTTCATCCAGCAGCCCATCGAAAGCAACCTCATATTCGTCCGTCGTGCGCGCCTGTAATCGGGTCACCTCAATCTGGCCCATCATGACGGTGAGCGGGGTGCGCAACTCATGGGATGCGTGCGACACAAAGCTTTTTTGCAACACAAAGGCCTCTTCGAGTCGGGAAAGCAGGTCGTTGAAGGTTCGGGCCAAGTCAGCCAGTTCATCGCGCTGGCGACCTACCCGCAGGCGTTCGTGGATGTTGGTGGCCGAGATGGCATTTACCTGGGTGATGAGCTCCGCTACCGGCCTGAGGGCGTCGGTTGCAAACAGATAGCCCGCTATACCTACGATCACAAGACTGAGCAGCCAGCCCGAAAACAGAATTTCCCGCAGCCGATCGAGCTTACTTAGTCCGTAGCGGTCATTGCCTGACGCAACAATAATCAGGGGTTCTTTTCGAGCGTTCAAATGCAGAACGGCAATGGCTTCCGTATCGCCTATCCGTACATACTGGGGTTTGTTGTAGGCAACTTTGCCAAGAAGGCTCGGGGTTATGGGAAAGCGGGGCCGTTTGGTTTCCTGATTGTATAAAACGGTGCCCTGGCGGCTGTAGATCGTGACCTGCTCATCGGTCAGAACAGGCAAATCGGCCCGTGGTACCTCACCTACGTCCTCGCGTAATCTGACGGTCGTAAAGGCTTTTTCGACAAGCCGTTGCTGGAATTCCTGCTCCCTGAACTGGTCATACAGGTAGTAAACGGAAACGGTAAAGAGCAGAACAATGGAAGCGACCAGTAAAACAAACAGCAGAGTCAGGCGAGTGCGGATATTCATGGGAAATTCGTACGTTGGTCAGTCGTCAGTCATGAGCGGACGACGACTATGTTGCTGGTTCGTCAGCCAGTCGCAACTGACGGTCTACCAACGTACGAACCGCCACGTCTCTGACGTATTCGATTTACTCTTCTTTCAGCATGTATCCCATCCCGATAACCGTATGGATGAGTTTGGTCGGGAAATCCTTATCAATCTTTTTTCGAAGGAAATTGACATAAACGTCGATAACGTTTGTGCCCGTGTCGAAATGAATATCCCAGACTTTTTCGGCAATATCCACCCTTGAAACAACGCGGCCCCGGTTTCGCATCAGGTAATCGAGCAGACCAAATTCTTTCGCGGTAAGCTCGATGCGTTTATCGCCCCGGCGAGCAATTTTTTCGTTCAGGTCCAGTTCAAGGTCAGCTACTTTCAGCACATTTGCCTGCATACCGGCATCACTGCTGCGCTTGGTCAGCGCCCGCAGGCGAGCCATCAGTTCACGAAACTCAAAAGGTTTTACCAGGTAGTCGTCGGCTCCCGCTTCAAAGCCGGTCAGTTTATCATCGACCGAACCCATGGCCGTGAGCATAAGAACGGGGGTCCGGTTTTTTTCCTGTCTGATGGACTGAACAACGTCAAAGCCGTTCATTTTAGGCAGGTTAATGTCTAACACAATCACATCATACAAATTATTGAGGGCCATATTCCGCCCCACTTGCCCGTCATAGGCCACATCTACTTCGCACGATTGCTCCTCCAGCCCCTTCTTGACAAAGGAGGCTAATTTGGGTTCGTCTTCTACTACCAAGATCTTCATGTCGGCAACATACATAGCTATCGGCTTATTTAAAAACGGCAGATTAATTTATTTATTTAAATATACAGAAGCCAGCAAAAAGCGCTACACAGAGGCTGGCCGATAAATTGCTTGATTGAGCGTTCAAAACTCGCTGCCTAACCTTAAAAGGAGTTGAAAATAGAATTAAAAGCCTGTTAAATAAAAACGATACTTTCGTGTGAGTGCGTACGTATGTAGTTAAGTTGCAGTGGTAAAAACAGGAGGTGAAACAAAGGCTCGTGAAGCGCGTTTTTACACGTGGAATTGACCCGGCAAGCAACAAAAAAGCCGCTCCGAATATCGGGGCGGCTTTCCGCTTCTATCCACACCATTTCAAGACTGATGACCGGGTGGTCACCTAATCTTGATGTTCAACCTTCCCTTTGTAAAGGATTGTTATGCTAAAAGTAAGCAAAATTTTTGTATATACAGAAAAGCAAGCTCTTTTCTGATTAAACACCCTGCAAGGTTGCAATTTCTTTTTGGAAAAAACGTAAAATCTACGCTAAAATTATTTAACGCACCAAAGAGGCTATTATTAAATGTCGCTGAATTTTTGCCGGTAAAATGAATAAAATATCAATGGAAATATGAACAGCGTTAACAGAGTAGCTGTGATCAGACCGCCGATAACCACAATAGCCAGTGGCTTGGCTGTTTCGGAACCAATCCCGTGCGACACGGCCGCCGGAATCAAGCCAATGCCAGCCATCATGGCGGTCATAACCACCGGGCGTATGCGGGAGATAACCCCTTCCCGTATCGCGTCGGACAACGGTATGCCATTGCGCAGGTTCTTCTTGAAAACGGAGATCAGAATGACACCATTCTGAATACAGATGCCGAACAGGGCGATGAAACCGATACCGGCCGAAATACTGAAGTTAACGTGTGTGACCAGCAGGGCTGCAATGCCGCCGATGATGGCAAAAGGTACGTTAAAGAGCACCAAGCCAGCGTCTTTTACGTTGCCAAACAAAATGAACAGAATGAAAAAGATGGCCAGCAAACTAATGGGAACAACCTGCGCCAACCGGGCCGTGGCGCGTTGCTGGTTCTCAAAATCGCCAGCCCACTTCGCCGTGTAACCCGCCGGAAGTTTTACCTTGGCCTGTACTTTTTGCTGCGCTTCGGCCACGGCACTACCCATATCACGACCCCGTACCGAGAACTTCACGGCCCCGTAGCGCTGGCTTCCTTCCCGGAAAATCAGCACGGGACCGGTTTGGGTATATACGTTGGCAATTTCCTTGATGGGAATCATGCTGCCATTCTCGGTGGGTACCATCAACTGGCTGATCTGCGACTCGCTGGAACGGAACGGGCGGTCGTACCGGATGCGGAGGTCGAACTTGCGTTCACCTTCGTAAATCTGGGTGGCTGCCTTACCCCCGATAGCCATCTCAATAACGGCTTCAGCATCTGACTTGTTAACGCCGTATACCGCCAGCTTATGCTCGTCCAGCTCTATCCGCATCTCGGGTTGACCCGTTGTGCGGATAACGCCCAGATCTTCGATGCCCTGAACCGTAGCCAGCTGGTTCCGGATCTCATAGGCTTTCGTTTCCAGAATACCCTGGTCCGGACCGTAAATTTTAACCGCAATGGAGCCTTTTACCCCCGACACAGCCTCTTCTACATTGTCCATGATCGGTTGCGAGAAACCAAAGTTCACCCCCGGAAAAACGCTGAGTTTCTCCTGCATTTTTTCGATCAATTCTTCTTTGCTCAATCCGCTTTTCCAATCGTCCTGCGGGTAAATATCGACCAGAAATTCAATGTTGTAGAAGCCCGTCGGATCCGTACCGTCATTGGGACGTCCCGTTTGGGAAATAACACCTTTCACCTCCGGAAACTGCTCAAAAATATGGCGCATCAATACCGTCTGCTTCACCGACTCGGGTAGCGAAATACTCATGGGCATTGTGGCCCGTACGTAAATAGAGCCTTCGTTCAGTTCGGGTAGGAACTCGGTGCCCAATAGCGTGAAGCCCGACAGCCCAACGGCTACCAGAATACCCGTCAGGATCATGCTGGTTCGTTTATGAGCAAAGGTGAAGTTGAAGAGTCGGGTCGAAGTGCTCGTGACAATATTTACGAAAGGGTTATGCTTCTCCCGAACGTTTTTCTTGAGCAGAATGCTCGCTAGTACGGGTACCAGCGTCAGGGTGAAAATCAGCGCACCGAGCAGGGCAAACCCCAGTGTCCAGGCCAGCGGAGAGAACATTTTGCCCTCTACTTTCTGAAACGAGAAAATGGGAATCAGACAGGTGATAATGATGGCTTTGGAAAAGAAAATCGCCTTTCCCATCTCAGTACCCGTTTTCCGGATAATGCCCATTTTGGCCAGCTTGTTAAACTTGGCCATGCCTTTTTCGTGGGCCAGTTCGTCGAGCGTTACGAAAATGCCCTCAACCATCACCACCGCGCCATCAACGATGATCCCGAAGTCGATGGCACCCATCGAGAGCAGATTGGCCGACATGCCTTTGAGTCGCAGACAGATAAAGGCAAACAGTAACGCCAGCGGAATCACGATGGAGACCGTTACGGTCGTGCGCCAGTCGGCCATGAAGATAAAGACGATGACCGTGACAAAAACGATCCCTTCGATGAGGTTATGCGTAACCGTATGCGTAGCAAAATGAATGAGCGTTTCCCGGTTGTAGAACGTGTTGATTTCTACATCGCTGGGCAGAATGCTGGTGTTCAGTTCATTGATTTTGGCTTTCACCCGATCAATAACTTCGCTCGGGTTTTCGCCTTTGCGCATGACCACAATACACTCCACTGCGTCGTCTTCTTTGTCGCGGCCAGCCTGCCCAAGCCGGGGCAAAGCCGATTCCGATACCTGGGCCACGTTATGAACCGTGATGGGCGTTCCCTTGATATTCTTGATGATGATGTTCTGAATATCCTGCTGGTTTTTCAGCAGACCGATCCCCCGCACAACGTAGGCTTCCGAATTTTTTTCAATGACATCACCGCCCACATTGACGTTTGCGTTGGCAACGGCCTGGTACAACTGAAAAGGTGTAATGTTGTAGTCAATCAGCCGACGGGGGTCTACCGAAATCTCGTACGTTTTTACCTCGCCCCCGAAACTAACGACATCGGCCACACCGGCTACACTCTTTAACTGCCGCTCGATCACCCAGTCCTGCATGGTTTTCAGCTCACGGGCCGTGCGGGTAGGGGACTGAAGCGTGTAGCGGAAAATCTCGCCGGTTGGCCCGTAGGGCGGCTGCACATCGGGTTTAACCCCTTCGGGCAATTCGACGCCATTGAGCAGGTTGTTCACCTGCTGGCGGGCAAAGGTATCATCCACGCCGTCGTCGAACAGAATTTTAACAACCGACAACCCGAACAGCGACGTTGACCGGATGTCAGTCCGCTTCTGTACGGAGTTCAAACCGATCTCGATTGGAATCGTCACGAACTTCTCAACCTCCTCCGCCGACCGGCCGGGCCATTGTGTGATGAGGGTAATCTGGGTATTGGTAACGTCGGGGAAAGCTTCAATGGGTGTATTCTGGTAGCTGATGACACCGGCCACAACGGCCAAGCCTGTCAGAAAAAATATGAAAAACTTGTTCTTCAGCGAGAAGGATAAAATACTCTTTATGAATTTATTCATACCGATTACGGCGTGTACGTCTTTTAGGTCAACAAAAATGCTGGTCTAAACTTAAATCGGGCTTAACCTGTGGTTAAAAGAAGGTTAAATAAGCAGGCCGTATTGATGGCCGTCAAGACCGCGCTGAGTCCGTAATAACTAAATGAAGTCCAATTTTTTCAGCCTTTATTCCGTTTGATGGGTTTAAAAGGTATTCAACCACTCGTTAGTTGTTAATTGTCTTACATATGATATCCGAAATTCAGTCAAACTTTGGTTTTGCCAATAGTAAAGAGGAAGGCACTGTTATCGATGAACCAATCAATCCACTACCCAGAGCGGTATTACGCTCCAATTCACACTGGTTGCTGGATGGGGAATGGAAGTTCTCGATCGATGCCAATGATATCGGTTTAAATGACCACTGGTTTCTGGGGCATGCGTACGAAGGTGTAGCCGAGTGGCCCGGTTCGATCGAGGAACACATGGCCCGAGCAAAAGGGCAGATTAATCCCATCGTTTGGCAGGATAAAGTGGTTGCCTGGTACGAACGCGAGTTTGCCCTGCCCGAGCGTACCGAGCCGCAGGACTGCTCAATTATTCAGTTAACGTTTGGGGCCTGTGGCTACGAAACCCGCGTGTGGCTCAACGGGCACCCGCTCAGCACGATTGAAGGAGAGGCTATTCACTATGGAGAGTATACGTCTTTTTCCTTCGAACTGGCCGACGAATTGCTCCGGCCTACCAACCGACTGACGGTACGTATTGCCGATACAATGGACGCCGAGACAACACGGGGCAAACAGGAGTCGCACGTGTACAAGCGGGGCGGCATCTGGTACCAGACCTATACGGGTGCGGTGCGCTCCGTCTGGCTGGAAACTGTTGAACGAAATCGGCTCCGCTCGCGGGTGGGGGTGGTCAGTACCGTTGAAGATGAACTGGTTCGGTTTAGCCTGACTACCCGGGTTCACGATCCGGGTAATTACATTTTACGCTTACAGGTATTCGAGCGAAAAGCGCCCCTGTCCTCAACGCCGATGGCTACCTCCGATTTTCCGTTGATGCTGGAGACCGGGCAGAAGCAACAGCGGGTGGTGGTCGAAGTGCCGGGGGCGCAACTCTGGTCGCACGAAAACCCGGTTCGTTACCGGCTTATCGCCCAGCTTATTGACGAAAACGGCCACATTGCGCAAATCGAAACGCAGTTTGGCCTGCGTAAGATCGAAGCGCGCGGGCGATTTATCTACCTGAACAATAAGCCTATTTATCTGGACGGTATTCTGTATCAACCCGGTACGGCAACCTATGAAGAAATGAAACGGCACATGCTGGCCATGAAAGAACTGGGCTGTAATCTGGTCCGGGTTCACATTGCCGGTATCGATCCGCGTATTTACAACCTGGCCGATAAACTGGGTATGTTGCTCTGGGTCGAAGTGCCAAGTCCACACAGTTCAACGACCCGCAGCCGGCAGAATCACCAGGCTGAACTGATGCGGATGCTCGCCCTGATGGGCACGCATCCATCGGTGGTGATCTGGAGCCTGTACAATGAAGACTGGGGCGCACAGGACATTGCCACCAATCCGGAAACGCGCGAATACATTACCAATATGTATCACTTTATGCAGATCGCCTATCCGCAATTCCTGGTGGTCGATAACGACGGCTGGCGTCACATTTCATACGAAGGGCGACTCAAATCGGATCTGCTGACGGCTCACTTATACACGCCTGATCTCAATCACTGGCAATCGCTTCTCGACCAGCTGGTAGCGGGCGACCTGGACACGGTGGCAGCCTTTCCACTGGTCATCGGTGATCCGTTTTTCTACCGTCGGCAGGTGCCGCTGGTCGTTAGCGAATGGGGTGGCTTTGGGTTTGCCAACTACGGCGGCCCTCAGAGTGCCGATGAGCGTACCGAGCGCATTCGTCAGTTCAAGCTGGAAATGCGCAAACGCCCTATTGCCGGTGATGTATACACCCAGGCAACCAATATTGAAGACGAGCGCAATGGTCTGATCGACCCGCATACCGGCGAGTTGTCCGTACCGGCTGGCTTGCTGGCGTCGGGTGCTCCCCAGGAAGTGCCTGTTATACCTGTGTAAGGTTGTAGCAGGCAGATTCAGTAAGCTATCTTGGCCGCAACTAGTTGCGGACATGCATGAAAATTATATACCCTACTCCAATGGAGACCCGATTGGAGTAGGGCTTTGCCGCTAACGGTGTATAGCTATCCAGTCGGAAAAAGCATCGATAAACCGAGCTATATAATCCCGCGTACGTTCGATTTGTATTGAACCCTCACTATCGAATAGGTCTTCACTATCCCCAATGTAAGCTTCGGGTTGCTGCATGGTAGGCATGTTGAGAAAGACCAGACACTGCCGCAGATGATGATTAGCGCCAAAGGCACCCATTTTGCCGGGCGAAAGACTGATGATAGCCGCTGGCTTGTTCGCAAAAACGTTCTGCCCGTGTGGAGCCGAACCGATGTCGATTGCGTTCTTGAGGACGGCGGGTATGGATCGATTGTATTCGGGCGTGATGAATAAAATGGCGTCTTTCTCCAGAATATCCTGGCGGAAATGTTGCCAACTCAATGGCGGACAATCGGTTTCAAGGTCTTCGTTGTAGATAGTCAGATCACCTATCGAAACAAGCTGTAGGGCGATGCGATCGCAGGGCAGGCTCTGAACAAAACGAGCCATCTTTAACGATAAAGACTCTTTTCGCAAACTGCCCGCGATAACGGCAATGGTATACTTCTCTTCTTTCATTGTCTTTTTTAGGGCAAAAGAAACGTAAATGGCCCATCAGAAATAGAAGAAAACCGCCAGGGTGCTAGGCCCATTCGGAGAAGTTTCGTAACGACGTTATGCCTCGATTCAGAAACTGCCTGGGCGTAACGCCAGCAAATTCCCGGAAGTCGCGGATACAATGCGACTGGTCAGCATAGGCATATTCATAAGCCAGGTCGGTCAGTAGCCCGAACGGCTGTTCACACAGATGATCCAGGGTTGCCTGAAAGCGGCAGATACGCGAAAACAGTTTGGGCGAAACACCGATGTGATTTTGCATTATCCTTTCCAGTGATCGTTCGGACAAACGCAGATCGGCTTGAATGTTACTTAATGAAATGGTTCCGTTACCCGTCTTGATCTTTTCGATAACGGCCGCTATTTTCCGATGTTCACCCGATCCTTTTTTAGCCAGCTGGATGCGCAGCCAATCGGAGAGTTTTGTTAGCTTGTCGATTAACGAACTTGTTTCTGAAAGCTCTTCCGGGAGTGACGTCTTTACGCAGTCATTCACGTCGATGTAGTCATTGGTTAGCAGGTGGGCATCGATTCCGAAAATGCTTTTGAGGGCGTGAGGTTGCAGACAAACGGCAATGTTGCGATACGGCCCACTACTTGTTTTGTAGGAGTGTCTGGTTGTCAGTCCATGCAGAAATAGTTTCGGGAAAGGCCTGTTGCTATAGTCAGTGAAAACAGTTTCTTGCTGAAAAACAAGCCCCGGACAACCGTCTGCCAGCACCTTGAAGGCAGTGGGCGTAACAGGTACATCATCGTTTTGCAGCACCAGGAACTGACGAACATAAGGCCGTAAATACGTTGCTGGTTCTATCTGAATATACCTCATCTTGCCTTGGTATTGTTTTTGGCTGCAGGCTAATTACGGCAAAAATACATCACTGCCTTGTCTATTAGTAGGTACGTGAAGGCATTTTATGCGGGTATCTGCTGTTAGTGTAAAAGAGGAGGTTCGCCAGCAGTTGGCTCGCAATGTTACACGGATCATCATTAATCCTGTAAGTATCCAGAGCGGAACAGAACCGAAATTTGTTAACGAAAAAACGCATTAAACGATAAAGATCATGGAAACTGTAAAATTTAAAACCAACATAAAGTGTGGTAACTGCATGGCTACCGTAACCCCGTTTCTGAATGAAGCCATAGGGGAGGGCAATTGGCAGGTAGATATGAAAGACCCGAAGAAAGTGCTGACCGCCGAAAATGCAACGGCTGAGGAAGTCAGACGGGCTATTGAAAAAGCTGGCTACAAAGCAGAGCCGCTCAACTGATACAATGATGCAGACAACCACCGACGATTCGAAGACGGAAGCTAGCAGGCGTGGCGGTATGGCCGACGTTCGGAAAACGTATCCTGTGCTGGAAATGAGTTGTGCCGCCTGCGCCGTCAGTGTCGAGTCGATTCTAAAACAAACACCGGGGGTTAGCGACGCGGGAGTGAACTACGCCAATCAGTCGGCCTGGGTCCAGTTCAATCCGGCCGTCGTTGGCCCGACAGAACTGCAACAGGCCGTTCAGGAAATGGGGTACGATATCGTTATCGACACCGAAGAGTCGGGGACTGATGCCCGGCAGGTGCAGGAAGAAGCGAATCAGAAACGGTTTCAGCGGCTCAAACAACGAACGATCTGGGCGCTGATTCTGTCGTTGCCCATCGTTGTCATTGGCATGTTCTTCATGTCGCTTCCCTACGGCAACTACCTTATGATGGCGTTGACGGCACCGGTCGTGTTTGGGTTGGGGCGTTCGTTTTTTGCTAACGCCTGGAAGCAGGCCCGTCATGGCAGCGCCAACATGGATACCCTGGTGGCGTTGAGCACGGGCATTGCTTTTTTGTTCAGCGCCTTCAATACGCTTTACCCCGAATTCTGGCATAATCGGAGCGGGTCAGGCGTTCATCCACACGTTTACTTCGAAGCGGCCGCCGTTGTCGTTACGTTCATTATGCTGGGTAAACTGCTGGAAGAGCGGGCCAAGCTGAACACCTCATCGGCCATCCGAAAACTGATCGGTTTACAACCCAAAACGGTTCGGCTGGTTGAGGGCGATACCGAGCGCGAGATTCCGGTTTCGGCGGTTCAGGTTGGGTATTTGTTGCTGGTGCGACCGGGCGAGCGAATTCCGGTAGACGGACGAGTGGCATCGGGTGAGTCGTACGTCGATGAGAGCATGATTAGTGGCGAGCCCGTACCCGTCATAAAACAACCGGGGGCGACTGTGTTTGCGGGTACCATAAACCAGAAAGGCAGCTTTCAGTTTTGTGCCGAAAAAGTTGGGGGCGATACGCTACTGGCGCAAATCATCCGCATGGTCCAGGATGCGCAGGGAAGTAAGGCTCCTGTACAGCAACTTGTCGATCGAATTGCCGGTGTTTTCGTACCAGTGGTGCTGGGCATTGCCGGGTTGACATTCGCGGTCTGGATGCTGTTTGGTCACGACCTTGCTCCCGATAGTGACCCATTTACGACGGCCCTCTTGACTTCCGTAACGGTACTGGTCATTGCCTGCCCCTGCGCCCTCGGACTGGCAACACCTACGGCCATTATGGTGGGTATTGGCAAAGGGGCCGAGAACAACTTACTCATCAAGGATGCTGAAAGTCTGGAAATTGCCCATACCGTGAACGCGGTTGTACTCGACAAAACCGGGACCATCACGGAAGGCAAACCCCTCGTTACCGACGCGCGCTGGACTATTCCGGCTGGTGAGCAAGAACAGGTTATGTCGATTCTGTACTCATTGGAAAAACAGTCGGAACATCCGCTTGCGGAAGCCATAACGGCGTTTTTGCCAACCGGTGAGCTACTCCCCCTGAATGCGTTCAATAGTGTGACCGGCCGGGGGGTCAGGGCTACGTATCAGGATGCCGATTACTACGCCGGTAACAAAAGTCTCTTGAGCGACAACCGGATCACCGTACCCGCTGAACTCGATCGGTACGCTGCTGGCTTGCAGAACCAGGCCAAAACCCTGATTTATTTTGCCCGTAAAAACGAATTTATTGAGGAAGTACTCGCTGTCATCGCGATTGCCGACCCTGTAAAATCGAGTTCCAGACAAGCCGTCGAAACGTTACAGAGCCGGGGTATTGAGGTGTACATGCTGACCGGCGATAACCGGCAAACGGCGGCTGCCGTGGCCCAGCAGGTCGGGATTCAGCAGTACAAAGCCGACGTAATGCCGGGCGATAAAGCGGATTTTGTGAAAGCGCTACAGGCGTCGGGCAAGGTAGTGGCGATGGTGGGCGATGGCATCAACGATTCGCAGGCACTGGCCCAGGCCGACGTGAGTATTGCCATGGGCAAAGGCTCCGACATTGCGATGGACGTGGCCCGAATGACCCTCATCACATCTGATCTGACCAGTATTCCCAAGGTCCTTAAGTTATCGCGGCAAACGGTACGCGTTGTTCGCCAGAACTTGTTCTGGGCGTTTATTTACAACCTGATCGGCATTCCCATTGCCGCCGGTGCCTTGTTCCCGACCTATGGTTTCCTGCTAAATCCAATGATTGCCGGGGCGACTATGGCGCTCAGTTCCGTATCGGTGGTGAGTAATAGTTTGCGGCTACGGGGCATGAAATTGTAGAACTCTATGGCCTTTGTCGAGGGAAAATAACTTTGGAATAAAATAAGAAAGCCCGGCCAGAAGTCTGACCGGGCTTTCTTTGTAAATCTATTAGCCTTAAAAAACGGGCAGTTATTATTTGCCCACCGTACCACGCAGTGCACGTGGAATTTCGATGCTGGCAACTGGGTTGGATGCTTCTTCGAGCAACTCAATGTTTTGTACCACAATCTGACCAACACGAACGGATTTGCCCAGGTCAAGCGCTGATACATCTACGTCAATAAAGTCGGGGATGTTTTCAACAGTACCTTTCACGCGCAGTTTCCGAACGCGGGTCACCAGTTTACCACCTTTCTGAACGCCCGGCGCTGTGCCCAGTAGACGAACTGGAACGGCGATTTTGATGGGTTTTTTGTCCGTAATGAGCAGGAAATCGGCGTGTAAAAGAACATCACTCACTGGGTGAAACTGAGCTTCCTGAAGAATAGCCCGGTATTCAGCCCCTTCGATGTTCAGAGCTACTTCAAAAATATTTGGCGTATAAATCAAATCGCGGAACAGAATGGCCGGTGCATAAAAATGCACTTGCTCATCGCCACCATATAACACGCATGGAACATTGCCCTCGGCCCGAATCGCCTGTGATTCCGTGCGGCCGAGATTCGCTCGTTGATACCCTACAATCTCGAGTTTTTTCATGATTTCAAATTTTAAAGAGTGAAAGAGCAAATGAGCGAAAGAGCGAAAGATGCAGATGAACCGCTCTTTCATTCTTTCACTCTTTCGCTCTTTAGTATTTTATAAACAGTGAACTAATAGATTCATGATCACGAATACGGCCAATGGCTTTGGCAAATAACTCGGCCACCGACAGTACTCTAATTTTTTCATTCGATTGCTTCATCGGCAACGTATCCGACACGACCAGTTCCTGTAGTACGGAGTTGGCAATGTTTTCGTGCGCCCTGCCCGACATAATCGGGTGCGTACAGATGGCGCGTACGGATAACGCTCCCTTATCCATGATAATCTGGGCGGCTTTTGCCATAGTCCCTCCCGTATCAATCAAATCATCGACAAGCACCACGTTAGCTCCTTCAACATCCCCGATCACCTGCATGGACGCAATTTCGTTAGCCCGTTTGCGGTGCTTGTCGCACAGCACGATATCGGCGTTGAAATGTTTGGCGAACGTACGGGCACGATTGGCACCACCCACGTCCGGCGAAGCCACCACCAGATTTTCCAGATTCAGGCTTTTTATGTACGGCACAAATACCGATGTTCCTTCCAGATGGTCGACCGGAAAGTCAAAAAAGCCCTGAATTTGTCCCGCGTGCAAGTCGAGTGTCATTAGCCGGTCAACACCTGATGCTGCCAGCATGTTGGCAACCAGTTTGGCGGCAATTGACACACGAGGTTTGTCTTTACGATCCTGCCGGGCGTATCCGAAGTAAGGAATAACAACGGTTACGTAGTGTGCCGAAGCACGGCGGGCTGCATCGACCATCAACATCAATTCCAGCAAGTTATCACCGGGAGGTGGCGTAGACTGGATCAGAAAAATATCGCAGCCACGGACCGACTCTTCAAAACTGGGTGACATTTCCCCGTCGCTGAAGCGTCGGCAGGTGTAGCCGCCCAGATCTTTCCCGTAATAGTGTGCAATTTTTTCGGCCAGATAGGTGGACTGACTGCCCGAAAAAATCTTAACCGGATTAAACGAAGCCATGTGTGCCGGACAAATTTCCCGCAAAGGTAAGGAAAAATCAGGCCACTTGCTGACTGGATGTAAACTTTCTTGCCGTAAACCGTCTGGTGGGGGTTGGCTGCGGAATGAGTCCGGCTGACTATTTGCCATTTTATATGATACGGATGTCAAACAATTTGTCAAACACGCGATTTGATAGGTATGGAAACACTTGTGCCTTCTCAGGTTGATGGCTCTGCAACAAAGCCGCTTTTAGGGCTTGAATCTGAACAGATGAATGCCTTATTCCGGCAAATTGCCGATGTAGCTGCCCAAACCGACGACGATAAGACGTTTCCTGAAGAAGCCTTTCGTACACTGGCCGAAGCTGGTCTGTTTGCGGTGACCCTACCGGGCAAGCAACTGGATAGTCAGCTACTCAAAACCGACCAACTGTTTCAACTATTGAAACGTATTGGAGCCGCAAATTTAGCCGTCGGACGGGTCTACGAGGGGCACATCAATGCGTTGAATCTCATCAGCCTGTATGCTACGCAGGAACAGAAAACGCGGTGGTATGCGGATGTAAATCAGCACGATCGGCTATTCAGTGTTTGGAATACACAGGCGGGTGATGGGGTGAAAATTCACGCTATTGGCAATGGACGCTACCGGCTCGAAGGCGCCAAAACGTTCTGCTCGGGTTCGGGCTGGATTCAGCGACCACTCGTAACGGGACAACTGCTGGGGGATCCATCCCGAAAAGGGTGGCAGATGTGCATTATTCCAACAGAGCAAGTCAATAAAATTCCAGTAGATACGAGTTTCTGGCAACCACTGGGTATGCGTGCATCGGTCAGTTACAAGCTTGATTTTACGGGCATTGAACTCGATGAAAGCGATTTGCTGGGACAACCCGACGATTATTATCGGCAACCGTACTTCAGTGGGGGAGCCAGCCGGTTTGCTGCCGTACAGTTGGGTGGGGCAGAAGCGCTGTTCGACGCAACCCGAGACTTGTTAGCGTCTATGCACCGTACCGACGACCCGATGCAGCGTACCCGGGTTGCCGAAATGGCCTGGCTGATCGAATCAGGAAATCAGTGGCTCAAAGCCGCCGGAGACAATGCGGATGCCTGGCTGGCCGAGGAAAACGGCCCCGAAAAAATTGTGGCTTACGCCAACATGACCCGGACGGCCATCGAAGACATATGCCTTCGGGTAATGCCTCTGGCCGAACGGTCGGTGGGTGCGCGCGGGCTCATGCGGCCATTTCCATTTGAGCGCATTCATCGCGATTTGACATTTTACTTACGGCAACCCGCCCCCGATGCCACCATCCTCGACATCGGACGTTATGTATTGACTAATCCACAAAACGCGCATGAACTCTGGCGTTGATAAAGCCCATTTTCTGGAGTCTATGGCGCGTCCGCTTAGCGTGCATCAGATGGGCCATGTGCTGGTAATTGCCCCGCACCCGGATGATGAATCGCTGGGGTGTGGCGGCACGATTGCCTTGTTGCGGCAAGAGGGATTCCGGGTACATGTACTGTTTGTAAGCGATGGAACCATGTCACATCCGAACTCGCCCAGTTACCCGGCCGATCGATTGCGACAGGTACGCGAAGCGGAAGCCCTGGAAGCCCTGCGGCAACTGGATGTACCCGTTGACAGTGCCATTTTTATGCGGCAAAAAGATACGCAGGTAGCCACCACCGATAGTTCTGATTTTGCGGCTGCGGTTGCGTTTGTTCAGAAGGTTGTGGAGGCTATTCAGCCCGCTACCGTCCTGGTTCCTTGGCGACGTGACCCACATCGGGACCACCGGGCGTCGTGGCAGATTGTGAATGCGGCCCTGTCGATGCTTACGGTAAAGCCGCGAGTGCTGGAATACCTGATTTGGCTGTGGGAACTTGGTCATGAACGCGACATGCCCGGTCATGACGAAATGGTTGTCTGGAGCGTACCGATCAAAACGGTTATGAACCAGCGAAACCGGGCCATTGCGGCCCACCGGTCGCAGGTGAGCCGGATGATTGACGATGACCCCACGGCGTTCTATTTATCACCCGAATTACTGATGCACTTCAGCGAACCGCGCGAATTGTTTCTGGAAGAGCCTGTTAATCAACATAACTATGTCTAAATCAAGCCTGTCCAAGACCTACTTTGACGAAGTTTATCAGGAAAACGACGACCCGTGGAATTTTGAAACCAGTCCGTATGAACTGGCCAAATATGCGGCCACCATGGCCGCCCTGCCCAGGGAACGGTACACCAATGCGTTCGAAATTGGCTGTTCCATTGGCGTGCTGAGCGAACTATTGGCGCAACGGTGTGACCGTCTGCTGGCGGTCGATGCGAGTGAGTTACCTTTGACCGTAGCTCGCAAACGGCTGGCTTCTTACGAACAGGTGACGGTTAACCAATTGAGTATTCCTGCCGAATTTCCTGACGAACAATTTGACCTGATCTTACTATCAGAGGTTGGCTATTACCTGGTGCTGGATGACCTGAAACAGGCGCGGCAACAAATGCTCGATCACTTAACCGACAACGGCCATTTGCTGCTTGTTCACTGGACTCCTTTTGTGCCGGATTACCCGCTGACAGGCGATCAGGTCCACGAAGAGTTTTTAGCCATTGCTGGAGAGGGTAAACCACTTAAGCATATGTTGGGCCAGCGCACGGAAAAGTACCGGCTGGACCTATTTCAAAAGCAGTAGTGTATTCACCGGGCTTGATGAGGTATATTGATTAGCGGAATCCATGGTTCGTGTCTTTACAACCCTTAAAACGTGTTAAAAACTCACTCCACGTCAAAACGCTACGAACGCAAGGACCGTGTCTTTACGGTCCTTGAAATATAGAATGAATTCCTGATATAGATTATACAACCAGGAAGTTTCGCATGTCCCGAATGGCGACGGTAATGGGAACGGGTTTCCATTGCGTCATCCATTGCCCTGAAGTCATCCGCTCGTCGATCAATTCCCAGATTTCTCCGAAAAAGTGACTTTTCGTAAATTGCTCAAGGAGCCAGTCCGGATCGATA
This sequence comes from Spirosoma lituiforme, assembly GCF_054776635.1. Taxonomy (NCBI): domain Bacteria; kingdom Pseudomonadati; phylum Bacteroidota; class Cytophagia; order Cytophagales; family Cytophagaceae; genus Spirosoma; species Spirosoma lituiforme. The sequence continues at coordinate 409,385 of NZ_BAAHBO010000002.1, read as the reverse complement.
CGCAGGTCGAGAGCAATGCGGTTTAGAACCTCGGTTTGCACACCCTGGTTACGCTTTTGCCAGCAAAGTCGCAATTGCTGCCGGTAGTTGAACCGGGCGATAACGGCTTTGGCGGGTTCGGCCAGTTGACATTGGTTAGCCTGGCTCATTGTTGACCAGTAACGCAATTGTTCCGAAAAACCAACGGCTACCCGGCCCTGCAATCGGGTTGAGGTATAAACTTTTACGTGCGGGCTTTTTCGAATCTTGGCATCTACGCGCAAGAGTGCCCGATAAAAAGCTTCGTCTTCCAGATACGGCGTTTCGGGTAGACCACCAACCCGCTGATACATGCGGCACGTAACGGCAATACTTGCGCCAAAATGCTGGAAGTGCCGGGGCCAGGGATCGTGTAAACACGGATCGAACTGGGCCTCCGCTTTGGCCACCAGCGTCCGGTACATAACATCGCGCAGATGAAACAGCCGTACGTTGCTCTGGTCGGGTCGGGTGAGAATGCGACCCCCAACGGCATCGTTGCCCTTCGCCATTTCGAGCATGATGTTATACACCCATCGACTATCGACCACTGTGTCGCCGTCTGTGGAGGCTATAATTCCGTCCGATTGCCCTACACTGGTCAGCCGACGGCAGGCTTCATCCATGAGTATCCGCCGAACCGTACCGATGTTCGCTTTATCGGGCGGTAGCTGGATTTGGGCAATGTGAAGCTGAAAATCAGGGTATTGCTGCTGGTATCGGGTGGCTACATCAAACGACGCATCTGTACAGTTGTTGGCCAGTAACAAAACGTCGTAGAGGGCTGCACTGATTGGTCGTTTACTGACGTCCTGCTGCTTGCGAAGCGCTTCCAGCGTGTCAACCAACTGATGGGCTTCGTTCCTCACCGGAACAATGACCGTAAGCCGTACTTGTGAAGAGGGGAGAGAGTCATTAAACAGAAGATGCGTAGTATTCACACGAATCATCTTCTCTGTTTCCGTTTGCATAGGGCTATGGGTTCTCCACATGAAAAATCTGGTCGCGCGGGTATACCCTTAGTCACAACAGAATGTATGAAATTTTGTTAGTCTACATTGATAAGTTACCAGGCTATGCGGTCAAGCCGGGTGGCTATTCGCTGACCGGGCCTGAATCTTCCGCAGAACGAATACGCACAGCGTGGCCGATAATATGCCGACACCAGTGCCTGCCAGCACATCGATTGGGTAGTGAGCGGCTACGTAAATCCGGCTATACGAAACAACCGCAGCCCACAGAAACCCCCATTGTAGCCAGGGGTGACGCTTGCCCAGCATAAGCCAGAGGCTGGTTGCCAGGGCAAACGTGGTTGAGGCATGTGAAGAAACAAACCCATATTGCCCCCCGCACTCGACAACCGGATGAATAAGGGCTTGCAAAGACAGTTCATGGCAGGGCCTTAGCCGGTGAAAAAGTGGTTTGAAGACCGAAGAGGCTACCTGATCGGCGAGCGCTACGGAAAAAATAATGGTCAGGATAAATCCGATGGCTTGCTTACGGTACTGGAAAATAAGCCAGCCAATGAGTAGGGCATACAGCGGGAACCAGCTATTCCGCTCCGTGATCCAGATCATGATCGGGTCCAGCCAGGGCGTGTAGCGACCATTGAGCCACAGAAAGAGGTGAATATCGAATTGATTAAGTTTGTCAATCATAAATCACAGAACCAGAAACTGACTGAGGTAGTTACGGGCTGTCAGAATAGCCGTTTTTACGTCGTCAGGATGGCTTTCGTACGCTTTGTCCTCGACTTCGATGCAGACCGGTCCCCGGTACCGGACGTCCGTCAGGGCCGCAAAGAAATCACGCCAGCGCACATCGCCCAGGCCGGGAAGTTTGGGCGAATGGTACTCCAGCGGATTCGCCATACTACCTACCCGATTCAGCTTGTCGCGGTAAAGTTTTACGTCTTTCAGATGGATGTGGTGCAGCCGGTCGCGGTAGTTGTAGATGGGTTTGACTTCGTCCATCATTTGCCAGATCAGGTGGCTGGGGTCGTAGTTAAGGCCTAACGCCCGCGACGGAATAATCTCGAACATCCGATCCCAGATGGCCGGGGTTGTAGCGAGATTTTTACCGCCCGGCCATTCGTCGTCCGTAAACCACATCGGGCAATTTTCGATGCCAATTTTTACGTTACACGCTTCGGCTTCTTTCACAATCGCGGGCCAGTGCTCGGTGTACAGTTTCAGGTTGTCCGTAATCGTCAGGGACGGATTTCGGCCAATAAACGTATTGACAACCGGAACGCCCAGCCTGGCCGCGGCCCGGATGATTTTCTTGATGTGTTCGCGGTAGAACTCAGCCTGCTCCGGATTCGGATCGAGCGGATTGGGGTAGTAACCCAGTCCCGAAATAGACACCTTATGATACTGTGTTAAGGCGTGAATGTCATCGACGTTCAGGTTGTCAACATCAACGTGCGTAACGCCCGCATACCGCCGGACGTCGGCGTTACCGGATGGCCAGCACATAAGTTCGACGCACGCAAACCGATGTTCCGACGCAAATTGAAGAACACCGTTTAGATCAGAGTCAGCCAGGATAGCCGATACAAAGCCGAGGTTAAGCATACTGGGGATGGGTACAGCCCGGACGGCCACATCCGGTTGGTTCATATACATACGAAAACGCACCCCGAACGTGACCGTCCGGGCTCTACATAGTCTTTTGGTGATACAGCAGTTACTGCACTCGCCAACGCCCAGCTCTACGGAGAGCAGGCGTGACTAAACGAGGGCCAAAGGTAAAAGCTTAACGGTATAGATGCGTTGGTGTGCGTTGAAAAGATTGCGCCTTGGCGGGAGATGCATCGGCGAATGGGTGGTGACGCCGGAAGGTTGGTCAGTGCTTTTGACCGGATCAAGGCTGATAGACAGGCGCAGGGGATACGTTGCCGGTAGTTTATTCTTGGCAATTTTCCGGACCCGGTTCTACCTGACTGGCAAAAAAACGATTTTTCTTCATCCACGAAATAAGACTCCGTGGATGAAGAAAAATCAATACGGAAGATTTATAAAGACACAATACCCGTTCGTACGGCCCACATGGCAAGACCAACCCGGCTCTTCACCTGAAGGCGTTCAAACAGGGCTTCCCGGTAACCGTCAACGGTGCGGGGGCTAACGCACATTTTGTCGGCGATCTGGACATAGGTTAGCTCAGAGCAAGCCAGCTGTATAAAATGGTGTTCTCGCTGGTTCAACTGAACGGCGTTCTGATTGGGGGGATAGTTATACATCGTGCGGAGTGAGCTAGTTACTATTCGGGCTAAAGATAGATAAGCGCCTGAAAGATAAAATTATACACACTTTTCCCTGCGACGAAGTGAGTTAACGGTAAGGTTTTTCTGCCAGGCTAGTTAAAGCCCAGCTTCTCCCGAACCCGGGTAATCGTTTTACTCGCAACGGCACGTGCTTTCTCCTCACCCGCCCGAAGCTCAGCTTCCAGCGCATCATTGTTGTTCATGTAATACGTGAAGCGTTCGCGTTCAGTGGCAAATCGGTCAACAATAAGTTCGTAAAACGCTCTTTTAGCCGTTCCGTAGCCATAGTTGCCCCCTTCGTACAAACCCCGCATTTCGGCGATCTGCTCGTCCGAAGCCAGCAAGGAATATAACTGAAACGTAATGTCCGTGTCCGGGTTTTTAGGTTCCTCCAGTGGGGTCGAATCCGATTTGATCTTTTTTACCACTTTCCATAACTCGTTTTCGGGTAGGAAAATGTCGATGTAATTGTTGTACGACTTGCTCATTTTTGCCCCATCAATGCCCGGAATCGTCATCAGACGGTCATCAATCCGGGCGTCGGGTAACACAAACACCTCACTATCGTAGTACCGGTTGAACGTACTGGCAATGTCGCGGGTCATTTCAATGTGCTGACGCTGGTCTTTTCCAACCGGAATGATCTCGGCGTCGTACAGCAGAATATCGGCCGCCTGCAAGACCGGATAGACAAACAGACCCGTATTTACCGGACCGCTGGACCGATCTGATTTTTCCTTGAATGAGGTGGCGTTGTTCAACATCGGAACGGGCGTAAAACAACTCAGGTGCCACGCCAATTCTGTATGTTCGGGTACTCTCGATTGCCGCCAGAACGTATTCTTAGCCGTATCCAGACCAAAGGCCAGCCAGGTAGCGGCTACCGCCCGAGTAAACTCCCGTCGGGTTGGCCCGTCCTTGATCGTAGTCAGTGAGTGAAGATCGGCTATGAATAAAAACGACTCATTATCAGGCTGTTTCGATAAGTCGATGGCTGGTTTGATCGCGCCCAGAATGTTGCCCAGGTGCGGCCGACCGCTGCTTTGTATACCGGTTAAGATTCGTGCCATTGTTGTTTTTGTATTCGGGTGATGGTTTGTGGTTTGTCGTTTACGGTTGGCTGATGCGCCAGCGGACCAGCGCGGCTATACAGGCGTCAGCCAGCCGTGACGATGGACTGCCACAACCGGCAAACCAGTATTCCGGTCTTATTTGCCTTGTGCTTCGACGACGGCGATGGCGACCATGTTGACAATCTCGCGTTCCGACGAACCTAATTGCAGTACGTATACCGGCTTCCGAATGCCGAGTAGAATAGGGCCAATGGCGTCGAAACCAGCCGCTTCGCTCATTAAGTTATACGCAATGTTGGCCGCCGACAGATTAGGGAAAATAAGCGTATTCGCGCCTTCCCCGACGAGTTTACTGAACGGATGATTTTGCTGAAGAAGTTCGGTGTTAAAGGCTAAGTGAGCCTGAATTTCGCCGTCGACAACTAGGTCAGGGTGCTTCTGCTGCAGAATCTCGACCGCCCGATTCATCTTCTCCGCATCCTCGCCTTTAGCACTCCCAAAGTTAGAATACGTGACCAGCGCAATGCGCGGCTTAATGTTAAACCGTTCAACCGTACGGGCGGTCAGTTCGGTAATCTCAACGATTTCTTCGGCCGTTGGGTTAAAGTTCACCGTTGTGTCGGAGAAGAACAATGGACCCCGTTTGGTGAGCAGAATGTACATACCCGCTACTTTTTTCACGCCCGGCTCTTTCCCGATAATCTGCAACGCCGGACGGATGGTATCGGGATAGCTGCGCGTCAGACCCGAGATCAGGGCATCCGCTTCGCCCGTTTCGACCATCATCGCCCCGAAGTAGTTGCGATAATACATCATCTTCCGGGCTTCGGTGGCGTTGATGCCCTTTCGTTTGCGTTTATCGAAATACACATCGGTAAACCGATCGATCAGGTCAGATTGCTCCGGTGCTCGTGGATCGAGAATCGGAATCTGGCCTAAATCGAGGCTATTTTCCTGGATAAGCTGTTCGATTTTTGCCCGTTCGCCTAATAGAATAGGGTGTGCAATTCCTTCATCCCGAACCTGTTGGGCGGCTTTCAAAACTTTCAGGTTCTCGGCATCGGCAAAGACTACCCGTTTGGGATTTGCTTTGGCTTTGGTCAGAATAACCCGGGAAATCTGATTGTCCTGACCAAGTCGGCGAGCCAATTGTTGTTCGTAGGCATCCCAATCGGTGATGGGTAACCGGGCTACGCCTGATTCAATGGCGGCTTTTGCGACGGCCGGGGCCACCGTTGATAACAGGCGCGGATCGACGGGTTTGGGCAGGATATAGGTTCGGCCAAAGATCATGTTAGACTCCCCGTAAGCCAGATTAACCAGGTCTGGCACGGGTTTCTTGGCCAAATCTGCCAGCGCATACGTAGCGGCCAGCTTCATGGCTTCGTTAATTTCGGTGGCTCGCACGTCCAGCGCACCCCGGAAAATATACGGGAATCCCAGTACATTATTAACCTGGTTGGGGTAATCGGATCGACCGGTTGCCATAATGATGTCCGGGCGGGCAGCCATGGCCTCGTCGTAACCGATCTCAGGCGTTGGATTGGCCATAGAAAACACGATAGCGTTTGGTGCCATCGAGCGAATCAGGTCCTGGTTTACGATGCCGCCCTTCGATAAGCCAATGAATACATCGGCTCCGGCAAAGGCATCGGCCAGCGACTGGATGTTGCGGGTGGTCGCAAAGGGACGCATCAACTCGCTCAAATCGGTGCGATCCGTGCGAAGGGGGCCATTCACGTCGAACATGACCATGTTCTCGTGTTTGGCCCCGAGGGCAATGTACTGGCGGGCGCATGAAATAGCGGCCGCACCGGCTCCCAGAATCACAAATCTGGCCGTATCGATAGGCTTATGCACCAATTCGAGCGCATTGAGCAAGGCGGCTCCACTGACAATGGCCGTACCGTGCTGGTCGTCGTGCATGACCGGGATGTTCATGTCACGCTTGAGCCGTTCCTCAATCTCGAAGCATTCCGGCGCTTTGATATCCTCCAGATTGACACCCCCGAAGGTGGGTTCCATGATTTTGACCGTGCGGACAAACTCGTCGATATTTTTCGTGTTCAACTCAATATCGAAGACATCTATATCGGCGTAAATTTTAAACAGCAGGCCCTTTCCCTCCATGACGGGTTTGCTGGCAGCAGGGCCAATATCGCCCAGGCCGAGCACGGCCGTACCATTGCTGATTACGGCAACGAGGTTGCCTTTGGCCGTATATTTAAACGCATCGTCGGGGTTGGCTTCAATGGCTAGGCAAGGCTCGGCTACGCCCGGCGAGTAGGCTAATGAAAGGTCACGCTGGGTACTGTATTCTTTGGTCGGGATGACTTCGAGTTTCCCCGGACGCCCTTTGGCATGGTAATCGAGGGCATCTTCGCGCCGGATTTTCTGGTTCATACGGATGTTGTTGATGCGTTATCTGTCTCAACATTGGGAGCGCGAAGGTACGGAAAAAGTGAGCCGGGATGCCAAATCAATTCGCCCGGAGAATTTTATGCCGGTCTACATACGCCCAGCCTGTCCAGCAAAAAAGGAGCAAGACACTTAACAGAAAAGTGCGTTGACCAGGATTCGTATGGGTCGGTTCGTGAACGGGTCTGGTCGTTTGGAGCTGAACAGAGCCAGTTTGCCTGACGCCAAACGTCGGGATCTGTTTGTAGTTGCTGAATTTATCACCGAGCGTAAGCGGCTCGGTTTCTCGCAGCTTTTTGCGGTAATCGCTTTCCCGAATGAGCAAGTCAACGGGTTGCCGAAGTCTGATCGATGCCATCAGCCGATCCAAATGAATATCGTAATCTTTGCGGGACACATAAAACGAAAAGGATGGGTAGCTCCGCAGGGAAAAAGTTACGCCTTTGAGCTGACCTTTGGGCCGGTCTTCACGAACCTGCTCAACAAGGTCGGTAACCGTAACCAGCCGGGCCGGGGCTGGATCCGCCGGGTCGTGGGCCAGGTAGGCAAAGGCGATGTTAGCCAGAATAAACAACGCTAATCCGCTGATCATCCACCGGAGTCGGTTACGTTCCGCCAGCGTCATCACTTTCAGATAGGTCGTGGGCTGAGCCTGGGCAAGCAACCCTTCTTTCAGCTGTTCGTATTCGTCAAATTCATTTGATTTAATGATAAAAAAATCATCGCTCAGATATATTGTCAGGACATTGAACTGATCTCCCCGCCCAAAATCCAACCGCTCGTTGTAGGCTAGACTATCGCTGTAGCTGAATCGCTTTGGCCTTTGGGCAAATTTCTTGATGGTGAACTGAGTCTCCTCTAGCTGTACTGCTGTTGTTTGCCGCCAGTATTCAGCCGCCAACGGAACCCAGATAAAACCTGTCATGGCGAAAAAGATCGGGGCTATCGTCAGGTCGGGATAGCGCTGACCGCTAACGGCAATCATAAAAGGCACAACGATCGTCGACGCAACGAGCAACAAAAGCGGAAGCCACTTCAGAAGCAGCGTTTTTCGTTTAATCCTAAACGACTTTGTTCGGTTATCTACCATCGGCTGTGCCTGGAAAGTTTTGAATCTGAAGGCGGTTGTTCAGACTTATCACACAGCGTCAAGAATAAGACGGAACTCGTCTAAACCAACAACATTAATTTTAGGGAAGTCGATGTCTGCAAGCACATCAAAGTGGTGATCTTCAGTAATCAGATAGTTGGCTCCCGCGGCTATCGCACAATCAGAAAACTTATTGTCATCCGGATCAACCGTGATAAGCCACCAGAAGAACGACACGTTTATTTTTTCGACAAAAGGTGAATTGATAAGGGCCTCAAGTACACTATCTGTTATATCACGCCGGCGAAATCCCCACTCAATAATTTCGTCATATTCTTCTAAAATATCTGTCGTTACGCAAAGCGTAAATTGACCAGTAAAGATGGCTTTATATAGCCAATGTGACTGCGATTTTGACGAAATAGAGCTGAGTAGCTGGTTCGTATCAAGAACAACTCTCACGATTGTGTACCGGCTTCTGGTCGAACTATGTAGGCAGTGCGTAAATGGGTTTGCCGCCATTTATTCATTGTCTCTTCCGAAAGATTATCCTCATTCCACGCATCGTCAGCCAGTTGCGCGGCCTTGTGGGCGAAGTAATTTGATATAAGTGCCTTTATTTCTTTTAAATCGTCGTCGGGAACATTTCGAGAAAAAACCTTCAGTAATTCCAACTGAATATTTGAAAGGGGAAGTTTAGATTCCATGTAGTTTCTAATTGATGTAAACAAAAATAGGTAATTTGATGGATTAGAACATGCACTGGCTTATTTACGAGATTACCCCCCAATTACCGCAACCGTCAGGCGGCTTACGCATACGAGTTTGCCCTGCTCGTCGGTGATGCGAATGTCCCAAACGTGAGTTGTGCGCCCCGTATGAATGGGCGTACAGCGGCCATACACCCAGCCATCGCGTACGGAGCGAATGTGGTTGGCATTGATCTCCAGACCTACCGCCCGCTGCCTGGTGGGATCGTCCAGCATCATCCAGGAGGCAACGCTGCCCAGCGTTTCGGCCAGTACCACCGATGCCCCCCCGTGCAAAATACCGAAGGGTTGATGGGTACGTTTGTCGACGGGCATCCGGGCCAGCAGATAGCCTTCGCCTGCTTCAACGAACTCGATACCGAGGTGCTTGCCAAGCGAATCGGTATCGATGAAGCCAAGGGTAGTCAGGTCGAAATCAGCTTTCATAACAGTAACTTTACGTGAAGTTGGTGATAATGTTACCCGCGAAACCTTATCGCTGAGACAGATAAATGCGGTGTTTTTTGTAATTTTGTCTTCAAATTTGGAAAAATTTGCCAATAGGCAAGTCAATACGCTTGATACAGAAAACGATTTATCTGATTCGCCACGGCGAAACCGACTATAACCGGCGGGGAGTGGTACAGGGCAGTGGCGTCGACTCGGACCTCAACGATATGGGAAGAGCACAGGCTCAGGCTTTTTTTCAGGCCTACCAGCACGTGCCGTTCAGCAAGATTTATATTTCCGGTCTGAAGCGAACTTACCAGACGGCCGAACCTTTCATTGAGCTTGGGTTACCTTTCGAAAAATTAACCGGTCTGAACGAGATCAGCTGGGGCGTTATGGAAGGAAAAGCACCCGGCAATCTGGAAAACGAATACTACCGTGATCTGATCGAATCCTGGGCGTCGGGGAATTCAGCTAAAACAACCGACGGCGGGGAGAGCCCGGATCAGGTGGTAGCCCGTCAGAAGGTGGCCATTGATGCCATTCTCGCCCATCCCGAAGAAGAAACCGTTCTGATCGCTATGCACGGCCGGGCCATGCGCATTCTGTTATGCTGGATTACCGGGCAGCCGCTTTCGTTGATGGACCAGTTCGAGCACAGTAATCTTTGTCTGTACAAACTACAGTACAACTACGATACGGCTGTCTTTACCATTGAGTCAGCGAACGACACGGCGCACCTGCTATCATTAGCAATGGCGTAACGAGCTCCTCCGCTTCTTTGCCCGGCCTTCCCGCTTTTTTTCCACTGGTGTAGTATGTACCTGCTTACCGGGGCCAAACGATTTATATTCGCTGATTGACGAGTAGCGGGCCGTAACAGAAAGGTATGTCTAAGCAAAGAATATATTGGTTTTGTCAGCTGTTCGGCTGGTCGCTCCTCATTTTGGTGGAGTACCTGGCTTATCTGCTTGAAGATGGTTTTCAGGCCGACGAACTGTATCTGGCGATTGCCAATATTTTTCTGGGTATTACCCTGACCCATCTTTACCGGCTTATGATCCGGCGCTGGAACTGGGTGCGGTTGCCGTTCTTTCAGCTGGCACCCAGGGTGTTACTATCCGTTTTTGTGCTGGCGCTGATCATGACGATGGTCAATCTGCCCATGGATCGGCTTATTGTTCCGCAGCATTTGATGGACGAACCCTGGCCGTTGTTCGGCTACATCATGACCTGGGGTAAAACCATGCTTGCCTGGGTATTGAGCTATACGGCCTACCATTATGTGGAAGAAAATCGCAACGCCGAAATCGAAAAGATTTTACTGAAAACGAGCATTCGGGAAACGGAAGCCAAGGTGTTGCGGTCGCAGTTGAATCCCCATTTTGTCTTTAATGCCCTGAATAGCATTCGGGCGCTGGTCTACGAAAACCCGACAAAAGCCCAGCAGAGCATCACCCAGCTTTCCAACCTGCTACGCAATTCGCTGCTGGCCGACCGGCGTAAAACGGTCGAACTTCGCGAAGAAATCAAGACCGTAGAGGATTACCTGGCCCTCGAAAAAGTGCGGTACGAAGAACGCCTGGAGTCATCCATTGAACTCGACGGCCGGACGCTTTACTGGCAGGTGCCGCCCATGATGCTGCAAACATTGGTCGAAAATGCCATCAAACACGGCGTATCGACGGCGGTAGGGGGTGGCTTTATCGAAGTGAAATCCAGCCTTGTAGCCGATAAGCTTCACATCATTATTCGAAATACAGGTGTTCTGGGTGATAAAAAAGCATCCGGCGGCTTTGGTCTAGCCAACACCTCGCAGCGACTCGAACTACTTTATGGCCCCGAAGCCCGGTTTCATATTTTTCAGGAAGGCGATAGCCACCAGGAGAGTCCTGTTGTTTGTGCCGAGATAACCATTCCTGCCCAGTCGGAGGGGATGTTCAGGCGTGAAAAGGTGAAAAGCCAGGAAGGACGGGCGATACTGTAGTTTTACTCACCTATACAGAACCAATCAATTATTAGTCAATCTCTACAATGAAAACCCTGATTATTGACGACGAACGACTGGCTCGTAACGAGTTACGTCGGTTGCTGGAAAATTTTCCTAAAATTCAAATCATTGGTGAAGCGGCCAATGCCGATGAAGCCCTTCCCATGATTGACGAGCTGGAGCCGGACCTGCTGTTTCTGGATATTCAGATGCCGGGAAAAAACGGCTTCGAGCTTCTGCAATCCATTGAAGGAAAAACGCCGGAAGTGATCTTCACAACGGCGTTTGATGAATACGCTATTAAGGCGTTTGAATTCAACGCGCTTGATTACCTGCTTAAACCCGTAGAACTGGCCCGATTGTCGGAGGCCATTCATCGGGTGGAAGAAGAACAGCACAACCAGGAATCTTCCCATACCACATCAATTGGTACGTCGACAAAAATACTGGGCGAAAATGACCAGGTCTTCGTGAAAGACGGCGAAAAGTGCTGGTTTGTTAAACTGGGCAAAGTGCGGCTTTTTGAGTCGATGGGTAACTACGTAAGATTGTATTTTGATGATCAGAAACCACTGGTGCTCAAATCATTAAATGCGTTGGAAGATCGTCTTAACCCCGCTACGTTTTTTCGGGCAAACCGGAAACACATTATCAACTTGCAGTGGATTGAGAAGATTGAGCCCTGGTTTAGTGGCGGATTACTGGTCACGTTAAGAGGAGGAGATAAAATCGAAATTAGCCGCCGACAGGCTATCCGGTTTAAAGATTTGTTAAGTTTGTAGTACAGGGTACTTGGTTTGTTCCGGCTTATTTTCTGGCAACAAAAGGCTGCTGTTACGACAACGTCCTCATGAAGAACACGTTAGCCTTGCTGTTTTGCGGCTTAATCTATTGCGCTACGGCTTGCCATTCGACCAGTTCAACACCACCCGCTCTGGAAAAAAAGCAGTATGTATTCACGGGTTCAAGTCGTTGCGATACGGCCAAAAATGCCGGGGTGGATGTCTCCGTCGCGTTTGTGTTACTCAACGATAATACGGAGGGCTCTCGCAAAATAAATGACAGTCTGCGCCAGCTGGCCGCCAACAGCATTGTGGGCTGGCTCGATAGTGTAACGGTAGCTGAGCATCCCGATGCCAAAACAGATTTGGCCAAAGCGGCCTCTTTGTTTGCTACCGATTATGAGGCTGTCCGGAAAGATATGGGTAATCTGGGCGGTTGCTGGGAGGTAAAAACGACGGCTGATACGGTTCATGTTGGCCCTAAAGCCGTAACCGTTAAGTACGAAACCATGGCGTACACGGGCGGGGCGCACCCAAATTCCAGCCTGTCTTTCTACAACTTCGACCGGGAAACAGGGCAGATGCTGACGCTGGCTGATATGGTTTCGGATACAACGGCGCTACTCGGTCTGGTGGAAAAGGCGTTTCGGGAGCAACAGCAGGTAATGCCTCAGAACAACCTCGAAGAGCGGGGGTACTTTCTGCGTGATGGTCGTTTTTTTCTCCCGGCCAACGTTGGGATGAGTCCCCGAGGCATGGTATTTTATTACAACCCCTACGAAATTGCCGCGTACGCTGTCGGCCCCATTCAAGTTACGGTGCCGTATGGACAACTCGACGGAATTCTGCAAAAAGATTGGTATTGAGTGAGTTGCCGCAGGGCCATACCCAGTTACTAAATTGATCGGCCAGGAAGCCGTTTGCCCATCGTAATTCCGTAAGTTTGCCCGCCAGATGTGCCCGTCGCGGCCTGGCGATGGGTTCCTGATTTATGTATGAGAACAAAGTGGATTGCTCCGGTTGCTGCCAGTAGCCTGATTTTACTCTTATTTTTTTGGTTTAAGGTTATTCGGTTCCAAGGGTTATACTACACCTTCAATGACATGTACATCTTTCTGCAGGCGTCCTGCAGCTGGATGAATGGCCGACCAGTACTTTACGAAAACATCTGGGGATATGATGACCGGATCCATAACAACTACGCCATGTTGCTCTGGGGACCGTTCATTTACGTGGCTGGTCCGTATGCCGTGTTTGCGATCCAGACGGGACTTTCGCTGTTGAGCTACGGCTTGTTGCTACGCCAGCTTAGCAGCCGAATGGCGAGCTGGGCCCTATGGCTTGTACTGGCGGTACTGCTGGCTGGACCCGTCTGGTTCTGGTTCAACGATCACCCCGGCATTGGCTGGCATCCTGAGCTTACGTATTTCCCGCTTTCTATCTTGTTCATGCTGGCTTTGCAGGCAAACCGCCCCGGTTGGTTTCTGCTGACGGCTTGCCTGATTGTGCTGGTTAAGGAAGATGGTGCGTTGCTGGCCGGGGCTATTCATCTGGCCTTTGTCAGCATTCAGTATCTCGCTACCGATCGCCGGCGAACCATCTTTGGCGTGCTGACACAGCCGAAGTTCTGGTTTGTGCTGGTAGGCTGGGCGCTGGTGTTTATTGCTGGAATGGCTTTTTTATCCTACAAAAACCACGCAGCCGAGCCGGAGCCCCGTTTGCAGCAGGCGCTTACGGCGATTCAAAACGGGTTACACGATCGGGTCTTTATCCGTCGGAATGGCCTGTTGCTGCTACAGACCATAGTCCTGTTGCTACCTTCTGTGGGGGCGTTGCTGTATGGGTTGTATCAGGTAAACTGGCGGCAAACAGGGAGCATTTTACTCGTATACGTAGTAGCGCAGGCGGCCCTGCTGCTATCGAACTGGGTACAGGGCGCAACATATTATGGCACCAATCCTTACTTCGATCTGGTTTCGCTAACGTGGCCTCCCCGGTTTGTACTGGTTTATGCCTTTTCCGTAACCTACTGTCTGCTCGTATGGGTACTGTTTGGGGCAGGCAAATCCGTGGTTAGCTGGAAACCGATATTGGTTGGTCTACTGCTGCTCATTAGCCAGTTACCCATCGTTCAGGTCGGACGGCCAGACTACCAGTGGAGGGCTCTGGTTCGTAACCTGGTGAAGCATCGGTACGATCCGATTAAGGAACCTATGCTACCAGCATCCGATGTGGCGATCATTCAAAACCTGGGCCAGGCAATTCCAGCACATTCCAATGTGTTTATCTTCGATTTTCTGATTCCGTTTTTCTACCAGCATTACAATATCTGGCCAACCGAGAAGCATTGGGAAGATGCCGATCTGGCCATCATACCCAAAAACGATTTTCAGAATCTTGGCGAACATTTGCCCCGGGTCATGAAACATCCTTACCGGGCTATCCAGTTAAAGGATTACACCATTTACGTTACACCGGCTTACGAGCCGTACGTAAAGACTTCGTTATCACAAAAAATCGTGCTGAAATGACGCTGGAACAATTCAACGATACCCTGAGCCAACCTGAACCCCCTACTGATGTACATCCGGTATTGAAAGGGCTCTGGTACGATGCCAACGAAAACTGGGAGCAGGCTCATAACATTGCCCAAAGCCGCGAAGGAGAGCCTAGCTACGATCGTCTGCACGCCTATCTGCACCGGAAAGAAGGAGACCGGTTCAACGCAAACTACTGGTACCGGCGCGCAGGAGCCACGTTCTTTCCGGGCTCTCTGGATGAAGAATGGAACGCGTTGGTAACGCAGTATTTATAAGTTCAGTATAGAAAAAAAGGCCGCACTCTTGCGAATGCGACCTGCGTCTGTCGATGAATAAGTAATATTGTTAGGCCATTTCCTCGGTCGTCAGCAGCGTGCTAACATCGGTCAATGGCAAATTGAATGCTTCAGCAACACCTTTGTACACCACTTTGCCATCAACGACATTCAGTCCCATTTTAAGGTCTGTGTTATCGAGGCAGGCCTGCTGCCAGCCTTTGTTGGCCAGTTGCAGCGCATAAGGCAGGGTGGCATTTGTTAAGGCAAGGGTACTCGTATAGGGAACAGCACCCGGCATATTGGCGACGCAGTAATGAACAACACCGTCGATAATGAATGTCGGGTCTTCGTGTGTTGTCGGGCTGCATGTTTCAATGCAACCGCCCTGATCAACCGCTACATCAACCAATACAGTACCGGTCCGCATCTGTTTCAGCATTTCCCGCGTAATGAGGTGGGGGGCTTTGGCGCCGGGAATCAGTACGGCACCAATAATCAGGTCGGATGTTTTGATCATCTCCCGAATATTGTATTCGTTCGACATCATTGTTTGCACGTTTGGCGGCATAATGTCCGACAGGTAGCGCAAGCGGGCCAGACTAACGTCCATGATGGTTACGTGAGCACCGAGACCGGCAGCCATTTTAGCGGCCTGCGTACCAACAATGCCACCACCCAGAATAAGCACGTTCGCTGGTTTTACACCTGGTACACCCCCGAGCAGAATACCCCGGCCTTTCAGTGGTTTCTCTAAATATTTCGCTCCTTCCTGAACCGCCATCCGGCCAGCTACTTCCGACATAGGAACCAGCAATGGCAAACTACGGTCGGGCCGTTCAACGGTTTCGTAAGCCAGACAGACCGCCTTTTTTGCCAGCATGGCCTGTGTTAACTCTTCCGACGACGCAAAGTGGAAATAAGTGAATAGCAACTGGTTCTCCTTGATCAGATTGTATTCAGCCGCAATCGGCTCTTTCACCTTCATGATCATCTCGGCGATACCGTAAACGTCTTCGATGGTGGGTAGCATGGTGGCGCCAGCCGCAATGTACTCTTCATCTTCAAACCCGCTGCCCTCACCGGCATTTACCTGCACATAAACCGTATGGCCATGCTTACGTAACTCGGTTACACCAGCGGGCGTTAATGCCACGCGGTTTTCGTTGTTTTTAATTTCTCTTGGAACACCAATAACCATGACAAGTAGATACGATTGGGAGGTTGTTTATTTCCTTGTCACAAAGGTAAAGTGGCTATATTTGTTTTCTAGCAGAAACTAAGTTTTCAGGATAAAAGGCTAATGAATGTCTATATGACAGGAAAAAAGTCTATATATGATTAACTAAAATGGCTGAAGCCGTAAAAATGCCGCTATGGAAGGTTTAGACAAAACAGATCGCCAGATCCTGACGCTGTTGCAGCAAAATGCCCGTTTGACAATACAGGAGATCGGGCAGCAGATTAACCTCTCGAAAACGCCCGTTCACGAGCGTATAAAACGACTCGAACGGGAGGGGGTCATTGCGCGCTATGTGACCATTCTGGACAAGAAGAAATTAGGCAATCTACTGATCGTTTTCTGCCAGGTAACCCTCGATCGGCAAACCCGCGATGCTTTCGCTGATTTTGAAACGGCAGTGCGTGTTCTGCCCGATGTGCTGGAGTGCAACCGTGTATCGGGCACGTTCGATTATTTGATTAAAATCGTCAGCCGCGATATGGAAACGTATAATTACTTCTATCAGGAGCAGTTGTCCGTTATACCGGGTACGCTGCACATCAGTAGTTTTTTCGTTATGGCCGATGTGAAAAATTCCACCGTCATTCCCATTGAGTAAGCCACACAACTAACTTATTGATCCGATCAGCACGATTGGTCTGGTAAAACGTGGACTGGTTAGAGTAGTATCCCGCGGTATTCTGATTTATTAATTCGTCATCCTTTTTCTTCTATTCGTGTTTATGAAGGTACGTTACTTGCCCCTTTTTTGTCTGCTAGGCAGTTGGTTCACCGGGTATGCCCAAACCTGGCAGCCCGTAACCACACAGAATACCTGTTCGACCCGGCATGAGAATGCTGCTACACTGATTGGCGATAGTCTATATGCCGTTGGCGGGCGAGGCATAAAACCGCTGGAAGCGCTGAATCTGAAAACGCTCGTCTGGCAAACGCTCCCAACGCCACCCGTTGAGATGAATCATTTTCAGGCTATTACGTATAATGGAGAACTGTACGTAATGGGCGCGTTTCAGGGGAAGTATCCGCACGAAACACCCCTGCCAAACATCTACATTTATAGTCCCAAGCAAGGTAAATGGCGAACGGGTCCCGAAATACCAAAGGAACGGTTGCGGGGATCGGCCGGGGTAGTGGTCTATAAAAACAAGATATACATGGCCTGCGGCATTATTGATGGACACTACGATGGGCATGTCGCCTGGTTTGATGAGTACGACCCGAAAACAAATTCCTGGAAACGGCTGCCCGATGCACCGCGCACCCGCGATCATATTACAGCTGCCATGGTCGGCGACAAGTTGTACCTGGCGGGCGGTCGTAATTCAACAGCGCGGATCAATAAAGTACTCGAAACCACGATTGCTGAGGTCGATGTGTATGACTTCAAAACGGGACGTTGGGAAACGCTTCCGGCAACGTCCAATATTCCAACACAGCGGGCCGGGGCCACGGCTGTAACCCAAGGCGGCAAAGTCTGGATCATCGGGGGCGAAACTGTGCAGCTGCTGGCTCACAACGAGGCCGAAGCCCTCGACCCGAAGACAAACAAATGGACCGCCGGGCCAAGATTAAACCAGGGTCGACATGGTACGCAGGCCGTTGTTCATGAGGGTAAGATATACATCGTTGCGGGCTCGGCCAACCACGGCGGAGGACCGGAACTGAATACCGTAGAAGTATTGAAGTAGTAAACCCATTCCATTCTTGACCATCACTTATGAAACCATTCCTGCGCGTACTGTTTGTTATTTTGTTTCTATCCAGCGCGTCGTTTGCGCAAAAGGCGGCCAGTCAGGAAGATTGGGTGTCCATTTTCAATGGCAAAGACCTGAAAGGCTGGGATATTAAAATTGCCGGGCGACCGCTGAATGACAATTATCAAAATACATTCCGGGTCGAAAACGGGGTCATGCGTGTTGTCTATGACCAGTATAAAACTTTCGACGGGAAATACGGCCACATCTATTACAAAAAGCCCTATTCGTACTATCGGGTGCGGTTCCAGTATCGATTTTTAGGGAAGCAAACGCCAGAGGGCGATTCCTGGAATGTTCGGAACAGCGGCATCATGCTCCATTCGCAATCGGCCGAAAGTCTGTCGCTCAATCAAACCTTCCCGGTCTCCCTGGAAATGCAGTTACTGGGTGGTCTGGGTAAAGGAGAGCGGCATACGGGCAACCTGTGTACCCCCGGTACGCAGGTACACATGGACGGTAAACTGCTAACGGAACATTGCACAGACTCCGACTCGAAAACGTACGATGGCGATCGGTGGATAACCGCCGAAGCGATTGTAATGGGCGACTCGATCATCCATCACCTCATCGAGGGTGATACCGTACTGACTTACCAGCGTCCGCAGGTTGGCGGTGGCTTCGTTAGTCGCGACCACGACTGGAAGGCCGGTCGATTCGATACCAATGCCGAGAATCACTGGATCAGTCGGGCCGACACACCGCTTGGCGAGGGATACATCGCGTTGCAGGCCGAGAGCCATCCAATTGACTTTCGGAAAGTAGAGGTCCTGAATCTTAAAGGCTGCATGAATCCGAAAGCCCTGAATTACAAGTCATACTACGTGAAAGCGGATAACACACAGTGCCGGTATAAGAAATAGGAAACGGCTGATTCCGGACCAATCATCACCCATATGAAGCGCGTCACCGCCATCGACATAACCCGTGGCCTGGTCATGGTCATTATGGCACTGGATCACGTTCGTGACCTGCTGCATACGCCCGCTCTTACCCAGAACCCCACCGATCTGGCCACGACGACGCCGGCTATTTTCATGACCCGGTGGATCACGCATTTGTGTGCGCCGACGTTTGTTTTTTTGTCGGGTACATCGGCGTACCTATCATTGCAAAAACAACGGGCGGCCAGGGGCGATGACAAGTCGGCCCGCCGGTTTTTGCTGAAGCGGGGCATCGTGCTGATAGGGCTCGAACTAACGGTTATCAACTTCGCCTTCTGGTTCGATATTCGGTTTCAATCGCTTCTTTTACAGGTGATTTATGCGATTGGCGGTGGCCTGATAGTCCTATCGTTTCTGGCCAGATTATCCGTTAAATGGGTCGGTATGATTGGCTTGATTATCCTGTTCGGTCATAATATTCTCCAACTGGTTCCTGCGTTCACAAATGTGGTCGCCAGATTCGCGTGGGCGTTGTTATTCAAAACGGATTTCTTTCCGCTTAATCCACACTTCACCATGGTCGTGCTTTATCCGCTTATTCCCTGGCTGGGCATTATGCTCGTCGGATTTGCGGTTGGCCCGCTGATGGAACGGTCCATTGACCAGCGAAAGCCATTGTTGCTGCGGATCGGTCTGGGATCTCTGCTGTTATTTATACTGTTGCGTTTCCTGAATGTATACGGAGACCCGGCCCCCTGGTCTGGTCAGAGAACTGGGTTGCTTACTTTTCTGTCATTCATCAACGTTACCAAATACCCGCCTTCGCTTTTGTACGCGCTGCTCATGCTTGGCCTGATGCTGCTCTTCCTGTCGGTAATTGATGGGAAGGAGAACACCCTTACCCGCTGGCTGACCGTGTATGGCAAAGTGCCGATGTTCTATTACATGTTGCACTGGTATCTGGTACACCTGGCTATGATCGGAATGAGTTTGCTACAGGGGTATTCACTAGCCGATTTACCAACGGGACCGCTAAACTTTGGTCGGCCACCCAACGCCGGTATCTCACTGGGAGGAGTATATCTGGTATGGCTTGGCCTGGTCATCCTCCTCTATCCAATTTGCAAAGGGTATGGCCGGTATAAGGAAAATCATCCCGAAATCGGATGGTTACGGTACGTATGAGGAAGGATATTCTGGCTGGATTGGTCAGTAAGGGCAGACGGTCTTGAGGAGTGAAATTAGCTTAACGAAAAATGCAGCAAGCCGGGCGACTAGTCGCCCGGCTTGCTGCATAGTGCACATTCTCGTTTGTTACAAAGCGCCCGCTTTGATGTCCTCCACAACGGCAGGGTCGAGGAGGGTGGAGGTATCGCCAAGACTACCCGTTTCGCCCTCCGCAATTTTGCGCAGAATCCGGCGCATGATTTTACCCGAGCGCGTTTTGGGTAATCCTGTTACGAACTGAATTTTATCCGGTTTGGCAATGGGACCAATAACCCGGCTGACCGTGGCCAGAATATCGCGTTTGGTCAGGTCGGCATCGTGACCCTCGGGTATCTGATCGGTAATAACGTACGCGTAAATACCCTGACCTTTGATGTCGTGCGGGTAGCCTACCACGGCGCTCTCCACCACACCCGTGTGCATGTTGATTGCATTTTCTACTTCGGCCGTGCCGATGCGGTGGCCCGATACATTCAGCACATCATCAACCCGCCCCGTAATCCGATAATACCCGTCTTCATCGCGCAGACACCCGTCGCCCGTGAAGTAGAGCCCCGGATAGGTTGCGAAGTAGGTCTGGCGGCAGCGCTCGTGATCCCCGTAGGTGGTACGAAGCAGCCCCGGCCAGGGAAACTTGATGCATAAATTTCCGCTGACGCCGTTACCTTCGATTTCGGCCCCGTTTTCGTCAACGAGAATTGGCTGAACACCTGGCAACGGAAGCGTGGCATAGGTGGGTTTGGTCTTGGTAATGCCCGCCAGGGGCGAAACGAGAATACCGCCCGTTTCGGTCTGCCACCAGGTATCGACAATGGGACAGCGATTTTTACCAATGTGGTCGTCGTACCAATGCCAGGCTTCCTCATTGATGGGTTCGCCCACCGAGCCAAGAACCTGCAAACTGCTTAAATCGTGGTTGTCAACCTTGTCCAGCCCCGCACCCATCAACGACCGAATCGCGGTTGGGGCCGTGTACAGAATATTGACCTTGTGTTTATCCGTAATATCCCAGAAGCGTCCGGCATCCGGGTAGGTCGGTACGCCTTCAAAAAGTATGGACGTCGCGCCACTGGCCAAAGGACCATATACGATGTACGAGTGCCCCGTGATCCAGCCGATGTCGGCCGTACAGAAGAAAATCTGGCCTGGTTCGTACTGGAATACATTCTGAAAGGTGTAGGTCGCGTATACCATATAGCCCCCGCAGGTATGGACAACGCCCTTGGGTTTGCCCGTCGAGCCGGAGGTATACAAAATGAACAACATGTCTTCGGCGTCCATTTCTTCTGCTGGGCAATCGGCGGTGACCTGCTTCAGTTCCTGTTCCCACCAGACATCACGCCCTTTGAGCATCGAAACGGGGGTGCGCGTGCGCGTCAGCACGATCACCCGCTTAACCGTTGGGCAACCCAGCAGCGCATCATCGACGGTGCTTTTCATCGGAATTTCTTTGTTTCCCCGGTAAGCACCATCCGAGGTGATGATCAGTTTACACTGGGCATCGTTGATCCGGTCGGCGATGCTCTGGGCCGAAAAGCCACCAAACACAACGGAATGGACGGCCCCTACGCGGGCACAGGCCAACACCGCAATGGCCAGTTCGGGAACCATCGGCATGTACACACAAACCCGGTCGCCTTTCACTACGCCATTGCGTTTCAGCACGTTGGCAAACCGGCACACCTGATCGTGGAGCATGCGGTAGGTGAGCGTAACACCGGGTTCGTTCGGGTCGTTCGGTTCCCAGATAATGGCGGGTTGGTCGCCCCGCGTGGCCAGGTGACGGTCGAGGCAGTTTTCGGTAATATTCAGTTTGCCACCGATGAACCATTTTATGTTCGGTTCGGTGAAATTCCATTGCAGGGTTTTAGTCCAGGGTTTGCGCCACTGAAATTCCTGGGCTATTTCGGCCCAGAACGATTCGGGGTCGTCAACACTCTTTTGATAAGCTGTCTGGTATTCGTCAAAGGTTCGGATACGCATGGGTTTGTGACGTTGTTGGGGAATTGTTGCATTCAGCCGTTAAAGGTAAAACGGTCTGCGGAATTTTGGCGCACGTTTACCGGCCAAACTTCCTGATGGACCATAGACGGGTACCTTGTTGACAGGATAGTACCCCTGTTTCTGGTCCATCAGTCGTCGTATTCGCCCTGTAGCGCATAGAGGCCAAATCGAATCAGACCGCCCACAATAAGCGGCATCAGCACAAAAACGATGATGATGCCGAAAACCAGATCGTCGGTTTTGCCGGATGTGAGTTTGGGTAAACCCAGGGTCGTAATGCCAAAATAACCAGCCAGGGCAGCCAGGGCCAGCCAGACAATACCCAGGTATCGTTTTACTGCGTTCATCGTGTTAAAAGATTAAAAGTCGGTTTGGTATAATCAGGCTTCTCGTTTCCTAAGTTGAAACCCGCTGAGATGAAAGAGAACGACAGACCAGTATCAGTCGATGACTTGCGCCCGGTTCTTGATATAAAAAAGGCCGATCAATAAACTGACACCTGCCACAATGATGGGGTACCAGAGTCCTTCCAGATAAGGAGCCGTGTAGGGCAATGTCTTTCCCGCTTTATCCGCAGCCAGATTGGCCTCGTTGGCTCCGGTCGCCAGATACGTCGCCACGGCGGGTAGTAAGCCGCCAAAAACACCATTGCCGATATGATAGGGCAGCGACATAGACGTGTACCGAATTTTAACGGGAAACATCTCCACCAGAAAAGCGGCAATCGGGCCGTATACCAGCGTCACGAAAATTACCTGGATGAAAACCAGCCAGATCAGCCGCCACCGATCACGGTCATTTACGGTCACCGTTCGTTTGATATCGGGTCTGGCTGGTTCAGTGGCTGGGTTTGCCGAGCGCTTTAGCCTGGTGACCTCCGTTAGTAACGTGCCATCGGTATAGGCACGTTTACTGGTTTTGATCAGGATCGTGCCCCCCGCCACTTTCGGGTCAGGCGTCACGGTCGAATCAGTTGAAAAGCTGGCCGTAATCTCCTGCTTGTTATTCACGTTAGTCGTCTGGTACATCGACTCATAAATGGTTCGGTAGGAAAGAATGGCCACCAGCATACCAAACAGCATAATGCCCTTTCGGCCGATCTTATCCGATAGCCAGCCAAAGACCACGAAGAACGGGGTGCCCATGAGCAGCGCGACGGTCATCAGCTCATCGGATTGGATGGCGTCGACGTTACAGACCGTTTTAACGAAGTTCATGGCGTAAAACTGGCCAGTATACCAGACAACTCCCTGCCCCATGGTTGCGCCAAACAGAGCCAGCAACACGAATTTGAAATTGTATTTATTGCCAAAGCTTTCCTTAAGCGGGTTCGTCGAGGTTTTACCCTCGGCTTTCGCTTTGGCAAACAGGGGTGACTCGTGCATATTTTTCCGGATGATGTAGGAGATAAGCACCATCAGAATTGACACCAGAAAGGGAACGCGCCAGCCCCATTCATCGAAATCTTCTTTCGACATTGATTTCCGGGTGAGCAGAATGACCAGCAGGGATACAAACAGACCAATGGTTGCGGTGGTCTGTATCCAGGATGTCCAGTAACCCCGTTGCCCCACGGGTGAGTACTCGGCTACGTAGGTAGCGGCTCCCCCGTATTCACCGCCCAGCGCAAGGCCCTGCAAAAGTCGGAGCACCAGAACCAGCGTAGGAGCCAGGTAGCCAATGGTCTTGTAACTCGGAATCAGGCCTATGAAGAAGGTGGCACCACCCATCAGCATGAGGGTGACCATGAATGTATATTTACGCCCGATCAAATCGCCGAGACGGCCAAAGAAGAGAGCACCGAAAGGCCGGACAATAAACCCGGCTGCAAACGTAGCCAGCGTTGACAGAAAAGCGGCTGTTGGGTTACCTTCCGGAAAAAACTTGGTGGCCAGCACCGTAGCCAGCGATCCGAAAATGTAAAAGTCGTACCACTCGATGAGCGTACCAACCGATGAGGCCCCGATGACGCTGATCAAACTGCGTGTGCCGGACGTAGTTTTGGGTGCTTCTGTAAGCATAAAAAAGTAAGAAGTTAGGAATAGGCTTTAGGTAAAAATAGGGAGTACGTCGTATCTACTCCCTATTTTCATGTAAGCGGCTACAGCCGTGCTTCCTACTGTATTCGGGCTACACCGAAACAGATTATCTGGTGTTACAAATGCTCGTTAGGGGGCCAGCCGCTCCAGTTGCCAGGGTTTGGTAACCTCCGCTCGATGATACTGAATACGGTCGTGTAACCGGCTGGGACGACCCTGCCAGAACTCAAGTGTATAAGGAATCACCCGAAACCCACCCCAATAGGGTGGGCGGGGTACGTCTTTTCCGGCAAATTCCGCTTCCAGATCGCGCTGCCGTTTCTCCAGTACATCACGGCTATCGATAATTGTACTCTGATGCGATACCCAGGCTCCAACCTGGCTACCCCGCGGGCGACTGTTGAAATACGCATCCGATTCGCTATCGCTTACCTTTTCGACCACGCCCTCAATGCGAATCTGGCGTTCGAGCTGGGGATAAAAAAAGGTCAGCGCGGCAAAAGGCTGTTGAGTCAGTTCGCGTCCTTTGCGGCTTTCGTAGTTCGTGTAAAAGGCAAACCCCGTCTCCGATACACCCTTGAGCAGTACGATTCGCCCGTCAGGACGCCCCTCGGCGGTTACGGTGCTCAGGTGCATGGCATTGGGTTCGGGAACGCCCGCCTGAAGGGCCGCATCGAACCAAAGCTGGAATTGCGCAAACGGGTCCGCTAAAACATCAGTGGTGTCTAACCCGTTTAGGGTGTATTCATTTCGTAAGTCGCTGATTGCTGAAGGCATTGGCTGAGTTGTGTTAGTGGCTTTTCCATGACTCTGCTGCAAGAAAATCCGCATATTGTCGTACTTTTGCAAAAGTAATCGGTACGTTCCCAACATGGCAAACCAAGAACAGGAAATTAACCAGCAGCCGGAGGCTCAAAACCTGGCTACTGACTCGCTGGCAGTAAATACACCCGAAGATATCTCCACACCCGTTTCGGAGTCAACCGCTCCAGAACCTGCTGTAGAGGGTAGTGAAACAACTATGTCCGATCCAGTAGATACGGCTGAAAATACACAGCCAGCGTCCGTCGACGCCGTTACATCAACGGAAACCCAACCTCAAACACCGGTTACTGAAACACCTGCGTCCGTTGAGCCCGTTGCATCAGAAAATACCAATCAGCCGGCGTCCGAAGCAAGTGAGCCGGTTGCTGAAACAGCTCAGGCCGATCCGACATCGGCGGCTGATGACAGCCCATCGCAGCCAGCATCTGAAGCCGCCGTTGATGAAGAGATGACGGCGCAGTACGCTGAAGTTCACGAACCTGAAGACGAAGCGCTGGCTCCATCGACAATCGATTACAGCCATTTCTCGAAGCAGGATTTCGTCAATCTGCTCGAAACGCAGCTGGCGGCTATCAGCATTGCTTCCGTTACCCCCGGTGACTT
The DNA here is from genome assembly GCF_054776635.1 of Spirosoma lituiforme. Taxonomy (NCBI): domain Bacteria; kingdom Pseudomonadati; phylum Bacteroidota; class Cytophagia; order Cytophagales; family Cytophagaceae; genus Spirosoma; species Spirosoma lituiforme. Next base: position 384,153 of record NZ_BAAHBO010000002.1, on the reverse strand, counting down.
CAAAAAAGCCGACCAGGTGTTGAAAGACGTGAAGCCACTGTTCGACCAGATGAAGCGGGCCGAGCGGGGAGCTGCTTCGCAGGTGTATGTTACCGAAACCGGTTCTGAGGAAGGATTTGAGTATAAATACGACGATTCTGTTCAGCGGTTCGAAGAATTGTACAAGCTGATCAAGAGTCAGAAAAATACATATTTCCAGAATCTGGACAAGGAGAAAGACACCAACTTTGCGTCAAAAACGGAGTTGCTGACTCGCTTACGTGAACTGGTCGAAACCGACGAGAACAACGCTGGTGATCAAAAACTGAGCTGGAACGAGTTCAAGAAAATTCAGGATGAGTGGAAAGCGGCCGGGAATATGAATTCCCCGCACAACGCTACGCTCTGGGCTACTTACCACGCCCTGGTCGATCGCTATTACAGCAACCGGAACATTTACTTCGAACTAAAAGAGCTCGACCGGAAACGCAATACCAGCCTCAAAACGGAGGTGATTGAGAAGGTGGAAGCAATGGCTAAAGCCGCGGAAGAAACGCCCGTTACACGCCAGACAATTGACGAAGCCAACACGCTGTTCGAAGAATACAAACACATTGGTCCGGCGCCCAAAGCGGAACAGGAAGTGCTGTGGGGCCGTATGAAGGCTGCTCTGGACGTTTTGTACGATAAACGCCGGGGTCAAACCAACGAGCAACGGAAAGAGTCGGCGCAGTTGTACGAAGAGAAGTCAGCTATATATGAAGAACTAGTGCCCATTACGTCATTCACGTCGAACAGTATCAATGACTGGAACGATAAGACGAAAGCGGTAATGGCTTTGCAGGATCGCTGGAATGCCATCAAAGGGCCAATGCCCCGCGAAGAAGGCAAAGAACTCAGCAAGAAGTTCTGGGCTGCACTGAAAACATTCTTCCATAATAAGGGAGAGTTCTTCCGCCAGTTAGAAAGTAAGCGGGAAGAAAATTTGCGTGCCAAAACGGAGCTTTGTGAGCAGGTGGAAGCTATCCTGGCAGCAGGGGAGGAGTCGCCCGAAATCACACAGACCGTTATTGACCTGCAGCGCCAGTGGAAGAACATCGGACAGGTTCCCGAAAAGCAGAAGAATTCTATCTTCGATCGGTTCAAAGCAGCCTGTGATGCATTCTTTAATAAAAAGCGGTCGAAAAATCAGGAAACTGAACGGGAGTTTGAAGGTAACCTGACCAGTAAAGTAGCGCTGATTGAACGGATTGAAGCAGCGGCAACCGCAAACGCTGATCTTTCTCAACTTAACGAGTTTAAGAAAGAATGGAACAGTATTGGCTTCGTTCCCAAAAAGGACATGCAGTCGACCCAGAAGCGGTACATCAACGCGATAAACGCACTGGTTGGCGCAACAGGTAAAATTCCGGCCAAGGATAAAGAGCGGATCATGCTCCAAAGCGAAGCTGAAGCAACCCGTGCGGGTGGCCGGGGCGACCGCGACCGGGGTGATTATAGTCGTGGCAATCGCGATGGTGGTAATCCTGACAACAAGCGGGAAAGCGATATCCGTCGGCGCATTACCTCCATTGAAAATGATATTGCTACCTATCGGAACAACATCGAGTTTTTTGCCCGCTCGAAAAACGCCGATAAACTCCGGGCTGACATCGATAGGAAAATCGCAGAAGCCGAAAAACAGCTGGATGACCTCCGTCATCAGTTGCGTGTAGCGCAGGCGTAAGCCCCTGATAAACAAAATGAAAAGTGGTCTGGTGTCAATCAGGCCACTTTTTTTATTCTTTTTTTTGTCCGTGATCTTGCACCAAAGGGTTAAAAGCACTACTTTTGCATCACAATTCGGAAACGAACTGGGAATTGTTGCCAGTGTCGGATAGCGGTCGATTCCGCCTGATTTGTAATCAGGATGCGCAAGCGCGTCGGGGGTTCGAATCCCTCCACTGGCTCATTGACTACCAAGTAGTTACAAACAGAAAACCGCCTTCAGCAACGTTGGCGGTTTTTTGTTTGCATACGTATTTGCATACAATGTCTTTTACAGGCGACTCACCTTTATGTCTTATCTATGTCGTTTCGTAATCAAATTGGCAGGGTTATAATTTGTCTTTTACTCATTGTATCTCTTGATCAGTGTAAAAAGCCGAGTGTACCTGTTGTAACCAACACACCCCCCACTCGCGACGACAACATGGCGATGGGCAATCCTGATGGAGCAAAGTCGTCAGAGTCAAGCCCAAACACTTATCTGATTACTCGCTCAACCTATTCACTTTCTTATAATCAATCCACTGGCATCGCTAACTGGTGTAGCTGGCATTTAAGTTCAGCCTGGAAAGGATCGGCTAGCCGCTACGCTGGCAACTTCATTCCGGATCAATCTTTGCCCTCTACTTGGTACCAAGCCCGGCATGCTGATTATACGAATACCGGCTTTGATCGGGGCCACCTCTGCCCTTCAGATGATCGGGATAGTACAGCCGAAGAGAACAGAACTACTTTCATTCTAACCAACATTGTCCCTCAGGCACCGCAGCACAACCGGCAGGCATGGAAGAACCTGGAAGACTACGCTCGTGGGCTAATAGCGCAGGATAATGAGCTATATATTATTGCCGGCACGTATGGCAAAGGTGGTGAGGGCGACAATGGAAAAGCCACAAGCATAGCCAGTGGCAAGCTAAGCGTTCCCGTTGCCCTCTGGAAGGTGATTGTCGTGCTGCCTGTGGGTTCAGATGATGTAAACCGCATAAACGCTCAGACGCGAATCATTGCGGTCTGGATGCCAAACACAAATGCAACAGGCGAACAGCCCTGGTCAAGCTATAGGGTGAGTGTCGATGATGTTGAAAGGCAGACAGGGTATGACTTGTTGTCGAATGTGCCGATAAGTTTACAGCGTACAATCGAGCCAACAATTGATGCTGAAAGCATTTAATTTAAAAAACTGCATCCTGAGCATCACTATAATTTTATCGAATACTCCTATGCTTCTTTATGTTTATTTGTTCCTGTATATCTACAGCATCTTCTTGAGCGGCAAACCAGCAATGAACACTGTGGCAATCTATTGAGCATCAATCGTGCCAGAGGGTAGTTGAATGACTTCTGATATGGCAGGTAGTAAGTTGTAACTATCGAGATAAATAGGCTTGCGGTCAGTGAATTCCTCTAACTCTTGTAAATACATTTCTGACGAAATTTTTTCGTAGCCGGGTGCTTTGGTGTTGATTATGGCAATCCGTTCGTAATAAAGCTCGGGCAGTGCTGCATCACCCAATATTTTGAAGTTGATGGATGCTTTAGTTGCGTCTTTTATAAACAAATCCTTTCGATTGCCTGTGATGTACATCATGCAATAGTAAACCAGATTTTGGTTGGTTCTCACATTTAGCATGGCACTAAGCTTAATCTTTCTATTATTCTTCAAAGGCATGCTATAATTGGGATACACTTGCCGTGCCCCATAAAATGATTTTAGCTGTTTATTGATTTTGGATTGAAATTGAGTCGAATGAGCAACGTCAGCCACTGGATCACTGAACTTAGTATGCATTGCAGTAACGAACATGCTAATAAAATGCCCTACATCATGCACAATGGCAGACAAGTATTTCAGCTCAGAACAAGTCTTGTAGTAGTAAATGATCCCACCACTGTTAGTGGTTAGTTTTATGTCATAATAGGCAATGTATTGTCGGGTGATACGGCTCACCATTTCTTCATCCTGTCCCTCTTCCTGCTCATAAACTGCGCTATCTATCCATCCCCCATCTGAAGAAATAAATTTACTACCATCCCAACTGACAAAAACCGATACCATCGAATTATTTATGGTAGGAATGCCCGTCAGAATTTCTAACGTATTACCGTGCAGCTTGTAGTCGAGTAAACCACAAAAGTCGGCCTTAACCGCATCATATATTTCTTTCAGGCTTACCATCAGGCAAATTTAACGTTATTATGAGGATCTTCTGGTGGTAAAAAACGAAACAAGTTCAGTTGCTGCAATATCAACAACCGTGGCCCTGATTTTACCATCAATGAACATTCCGCACAGTACTCACGCAGGCCCATATTTACATCATTGAGTATCTCTTCTTCGTTCTCCTCAATATATTCTGTTCTATATGCGTATATCACACCATCTTCATTAAAACGCTGAAAGTGTGGAGTTTTCACTGACCGCTCCAGCAGACTTAATGTTGCATTTTTAGGATTGTTATGACGTGTACCGGTTGATTCGAAGCGAAAAATAGCATCAGCCGTAAATGACTTGACGAACAATTGAAAACTATAGCTCCTCAGATGGACCATGTTCTGGCGGCACCGAAAATAACCAGTTTCGGAACTTATATGTTCGAATGGAACTGTGCCTACACCGATACTATCCCGGCCTCGATCTTCGGGCTCCAACCTCAAAGTGTTTTCGGAAGCAAATTTTGGTAATAGTATCAAGTCTTGATACACACTACTTGACTTCTTAACCTCCAGATTTATTTTATCACACTTACCCATTTTTCTATTACTGTCTATTTCTTGCCGAGCTTAACCAAGTTGACTTCAATAGCATATTTTACATGGGATGTAACCCATGCTTCTTGCTTCGTTTAAGCTCACCCGGCTCACTTCTGATCGGCATCTATTGAGGCCATGACATTCGTAGCTATGGTAAGCATAGGCGCTTCGACTTCCGCAGACTAAAACCGTTGCAACAACTGGCCGCTTACTAACCTCTCTACGATGGTGTGTCCGCGTAGCCGTCCCTTGCCCAAAGGCTGTGACAGCCGATAGAAAGCAATACAAGAAGTATCGCACTATAAACTTGGCGTTCATATAGATAATGTCTTGAATGAGTCGAACGGATTGTTACAGTGTCAGATATTGAAAGGAGATACCACAAACGCTATTGAGCTATTGGCCCTGAAGCAAAACCAATAGTGGCAATAGTGGCCATTGAAAATTGTCGTAAGCCTACATTGAATAGATATTAGCGCAACACTTGACGCTTCTGTTGGTCATACTCATCCTCTGTCAGCATGCCTTTCTCACGTAGCATGGCTAGCTTTTCAAGTTGTTCGACTGAGGACAGAGAAGTGCCTTGCATATTTGTCTGCATGAACTGCAAAGCGCCTTGATTGTATTTGCTATTGAATTTTTGCTCATCCATTGTCCAAAATATGATGGCATCAATCAAGGCCACGATAGCTGGTATGAAAGTCCAGCAAAAGACTAGGTAGAGGAAGCCAAGTCCGGTTTGGCTGAGATAAAAGCGATGGACACCTAAACCACCGAGGAAGAAGGCCAAAAGGCCAGCAGTAGATTTGCTTTTCATTGTTTGTGTGGAGAGCAGAGATTTCGTTCATAAGTGAACGAGTCGGCAATTATAATGTAAATACTATGTATGTATTTTGATTAATCTATTAATCGGTATCTAATCTGCTCATGATTAAAAGCTACACTTGTACGAATATTGAAAACTTTTTGTCATTTAACTTTCTAAAAAATAACTATGATTAAAGTATTTCTGGCCGGGACGGATGAAGACTTATTCCAACTTATTGACGTGTGAGTAAGTCTGTCATGTGGGATGCTTTTTCTAGTATGGCGACCTACAAGCAATCCGATTACGAAGCGCTAAGACGACGCTGCGTTGAACTTAGTCAGGCCGGTTGGCAGCAGTTAGCAATTGCTCAGGCGTTTGGCTTAACCCAACCCTGGGTAAGCCGAACCTTAAAGAAATACCGCCAGCAAGGAGTGACAGCCTTACAGGAAGGTAAACGAACAGGAGCACCAACCCGTTTATCGGTCGAACAGCTCAACCAACTAGTAAGTGAACTCCATAAAGGTGCTGAACATCATGGTTTTAGTGGGGCCGTCTGGACACGCCCCCGGGTCAATGAGGTGGTGAAAAGGCTCTTTGGCGTTAGTTATGATCCTTCTCAAATAGGTCGTATTCTAAAAAAGGTCGGCTGGAGTCGACAGAAGCCACAGCGGAAAGCCCGCCAGCAGGACCCTCAGGCTATGACTCGATGGGGAGAAGAGCGCCTACCCGAACTCAAAAAAAGCCAAGGATGAAGGTCGGGTTATTTTATATGTCGATGAGTCGGCGTGTTATTTATTACCCTTATTAGCCCATACTTGGGCGCCTTGTGGCCACACACCAGTACTCATTGAGCAAGCGGGGCGTACTCACTTGAGCTTGATTGCCGCCATTGCTCCTAACGGCCAGATTTATGTAGCGGGGCAAGACCAGTCCTTTACTAGTGAGGACATCGTGTGGTTTCTTACCAAGTTGTGTGGTCGTTATCGCAAACGGAACATGCTTATTATCTGGGATGGAGCAGCCATCCATCGCAGTGAGGTGGTAAAAGCCTTTTTGAAAGAGCGTCCAGGACGGATTCATCTGGAACGTTTACCGGCATACAGCCCCCAACTCAACCCCGTCGAGCTAGTCTGGAGCCAGTTGAAACGTTGTTTAAAGAACCAAGTTTTTACGAACCTAGAAGAGCTAACCGTAGGGGTTCTTAATCAAGTCAAACGTCTAGAAAGCAATCCAAAGCTAGTGCAGGCCTTCTTCAGCAAAAAGGAAATTGCCTTTATTACAGACTAATGCACGTATCAATAATATGAGTCCGGCTCCGTTGGTAGGCGATGAACTGATGCTGAATGATGACCCCTACCTGATCACCAACCGTCGCTTTGTGATAGAAGACACTGAGCGCAATACGAAAAATGTGGACTACACAATTCTATTTGTTCGAAAAAATTGGTAGCACAACAAATACTCCAGACTATCACACAGTATAATTTCTGAACAGGTAAAGGTGTATGCTGGCTAAATCAGATCGATGGTACAGATAAAAGCACTTAACCAATCTTAAGAATATCCTCCCAGCGTGTCGTGTAGCGGGGTGATAAATAAGATGGTTTCATCGGCCACTCGGGGTTATACATCTGGGAGGCCATCCTAAGCTTATCCTGACCATACCGCTTATTGACCTTGTCTATAACAGTCGAGAGTCTAATGAGCCGCTCGTCCGGTCCTTTGGTGAATACGCCTACCTGCCGGTAGTCGGCCGGCACCAGGTCCGTGAGCATAATACCGACCCGCTGGTAGTTGTAGCCAAACTTGAAGATGGCTTTCAACCCCGATTCAGCATACCTAATGATCTCCAGCGTGGAACTGGTCGGATGAGGAAGCCGTACCGTTACACTATTGCTGTACTGTTTGGCGGGCATATAGTTGCCGGGCGTTCTGCGATGCGGGTTGGTGCGCAGCCATACCGTAACCGCCCCACAGAGCGACTCCTGTTTACGCAGCTTCTCACAGATGCGGGATAAATGGACCGTCAGGGCATCCGTGATGTTGTCTAGGTCAGGAATCACTTTCCCAAAGCCCGGCTCCGTACAAATCGATTTGCGGGGTGGAGGGTTTACCTCCAATAGTTTACAAGGTAGTCCACGCAACTCATGAACCAGCCGCAGCCCGTTGACGGTCATTACTCGCCCGATCCAATCATCATTGACCTCTCGAAGCTGATACGCCGTGCGGATGCCTTGTTTCTTCAACTTACTGGCTGAGCGGCTACCGACACCCCACAGATCATCAACCGGAAAGCCCCACAGTGCCTCGTCAATCGCCTCCTTTGTATCCAGCACACAAACGCCATTAAGTTCTGGCTTTGTCTTGGCCAGCCGGTTGGCTACCTTGGCCAGCGTTTTGGTGGGTCCAATGCCCACGCCCACCGGGAGCCGCAGCCATTGTTTTACAGATTCCCGAATGGTCTGGCCCAAGCCTCGATAAGATGGGTACACGCTCGTGTATTCCTCCAGCTGTAGAAATGCTTCATCGATGGAATACACCTCCACATCGGGCGCAAACTGCGTGAGCAGGCTCATTAACCTAGCCGAGATGTCACCATAAAGTTCATAGTTGGAGGAGAAGACAACTACCCCATGCTCGTCAACAAGCTCTCTTGTCTCAAAAAACAGTTGCCCCATCTTGATGCCTAACGCTTTAGCCTCAGCACTTCGAGCCACCACATTGCCATCCCGGTTAGACAGCACAATCACAGGCTTACCTTCCAGCTCGGGCCTGAATATCTGATGGCAGCTGGCGTAAAAACTATTGGCGTCAATGAGTGCGTACATAATGGTGGTGTTTACCCTGATGACCAACCCGGCTACAATCACTATCAGCGATAGCGGGCATACCGGGGTGGTTTTGAGATGATGTAGGTGACTTCACCGAGAACAGCTACCTTATCCCGATCCGGGTGCAGATACATGGGTGCATAGTGCTCATTGCTCGACTCCAGCATGATCATCGGGCTCTTATCGATGTAGCGTTTCACGCACCAGCCCTCATTGACCCAGATGACAATGACCATACCCGTTTCGATCGGCCTGGTGGAGTCAACCACCAGAATGGAACCTGGAAAAATGTAATCACCCAGCATACTCTCTCCGGTGGCTTTAACAAAGTAGGTATTGTCAGGGTGCAGTACGCACAGGTCTTGCAGGTTCAGCCGCTGACGGATATAGTTATCAGCCGGATTAGGGAAGCCTGCCTGCACGGCGGCATCGAAAAAGGGCAATTCTTTACGCCGGGTGGGGTCAGTCAGGTAGATGTTTTCGGGAGGTATGTAGTCGATCCAATCAATCATATAGCAGCGTTTAAAGTCAACAAACCGCTATATAATACATTTGTTATATATGTTGCAACTATAGTATATTGAATTGATTTTGTGCAAACATGAATTGGATATGAAAATGGTCATTTCTCCAGGTGATCGGGTGCGGGTTACTCACCAAATCAATGGCTATGAACGGGGGCATTATAAGGGCACGGTAGTTGCCTGGACAGATAGTGGCAAGATAAAGGTTAAAGCAGACAGTGGGTCGATAGCTATTGTATCGAGTGAGTTGGTGAAGAAAGTAGCAGATGGGCAGCCTAATGGGTAAGCGTTGATGAGGTAGAGAATCGAATGGTATATGACTTGTTGTCGAACGTATCAGACAGTATAGAGCCAATAATTGAAACTGAGATAGGTAGAATTAGTATTTAAAGACAAAATAGCCCAGTCAATCAGTGGCTATTTTTGTCCATTGAGGAGATTCTCCTGCAATCCTTACACTTTAGGGGCCAGCTAATAGCCGATGAGATTTCGGGGAAGAGTACTGGGTGTGTTCGCCATCCAAGTCAAGAGGGCATTGGGTGAAATCGTCAATAAAATGGAGTGTAGGCTGGTCTATTGACCGGCCTATTTCGTGTTCACCTAAATGGTATTGCGTCAAATTAGGCGTCCATTTAATAAAATAACTTATGAATTAGTTTACACTTATCATATTTTTATACATTATAGTTTAATAATATTTATTAAAATGAACAAACTGCAATCTATTTCAAGGTTCTCAGCTATAACAATTACCCGAATATTTCCTCAAAGTAAATGGTATAGAATTGCTTACGTGGTATCTGGCATACTAGCTAAAGGAACTGGTATGCTAACGTTTATGCGGAAACCCAAAAAATATAAAGATACAGTTGCTATTGATCATGCCTTTAAGTTGAATCATTTTTTATCGGTGATGACTCAGGGTGGGAAACCTTTCCCCATTCCGACTTTTGCTCAAGGAATAGAGCTATTTCGCAAGCCAAGGCCTAATGGCGTAGTACTTTGTTCTACACATATTCCACTGTCTAAAGTGGCTGCACGCCATTTGATTGAACATAACTTTATGCCAACAATAGCCTTGGCAGCCGATCCCACTCTCATTAATTGCATTTCAATTTGGGGGATTACCGAGAAGGTTCCTGCTGTACGTACTGGATCACATGTATTGCAAAAAGCTAAAACTGTTTTAAAGGAAGGGGGGTCCGTTGTTGCTCTGGTCGATAAAACCTTAGGGGAGGTTTATTCACCTAATATCTTTCGCTTAGCGGAAAAGATCAATGCTGATATAATCTTTTTTGATGCGGCATTGCAGCCCGATGGAATAATTAAGGTGCGTTTCCATGAATCCAGGTGGAATGGTTATGAGCAGATAGATAGTGTACAGCACCAACTAAACGAGCTATACCAGCATACAGAAACGTTATTACAGCAGTACAATAACTCTGGCTATCTTACTGCTCCGTGCTAATAATCAGATGCCTATTTTTCCTTTTTCGGCTGTATTCATTGCTTACTTGCTCCTGACTTTTTAAGTATATGATCGGCAACGCCCTTGGTCAAGGGTACCCCCTTCTCATCGAAATTATCTAACCTTACCCCTTTCTTTTTCAAACCAAGTAAATGAATAGAATAAAAGAAATTGATGTGCTAAGGGGTATTTCTGCCCTGGCGGTGTGTTCCTATCATTACCTTTTTAGACACTTTGAAATTGATGCTTTTCAAGAGGGTAGACTAGGAGTTCAGCTGTTTTTTATAATTAGCGGATTTGTTATTTTTTTAACAGCAACTAGGGTTAATGACCCGCTCGATTTTGTCATAGCGCGTATTTCTCGCCTTTACCCGGCCTATTGGGCCTGTATTTTACTGACTATTTCAGCCTATATGTTAGTTGGCAATACCAGCCTTCCTCATAACTTCAAGCCGATCACAATAACTCAGGTCTTGGTGAATTTAACTATGCTTCAAAAATTCCTTAAGGTGCCTGCTATCGATGTGGTTTACTGGACACTAGCTGTTGAGTTGCTTTTCTATGGATTCATCTTTCTTGTATTGGTTTTTGGGAAATTAAAGCAATACCACCAATGGTGTTCCTTTCTGCTTCTGGTGACAATTGCCGGCATGTTAATGTCAAACAAGCCCACTTCGATAAATTATTATTCCCGATTTTTCCCCTTTTTTGTTGCAGGTATTTACTATTACAACATTTACATCAAAGGTAAAATAGAGCTTTTGGACGGGATAGGGGTCCTTATTTCCTATGTCATTGCCTGTTGTTCACAATACAATTTCGGCCAAAACACAATGCCTAACTTTCTATATGTCACATTGATGTTTACTGTTTTCCTTCTGATCTCAACAAAAAGGCTTGCTTACTCAAAGTATCTAAAAATCTTTCTCTGGTTCGGGCAAATATCTTATCCATTTTATCTGCTGCATACTCACCTTGGAATCATTCTAATGGATAGACTTCAACTTGTTGGCATCACAAATAATGCTTCACGCATTACCATTGCCTTTGGGACGGTAACAGCTTTGTCTTTTGTCGTGCACAAGCAAATTGAAGTTCTCTTTTCAAAAAGATTTCGCACATCTCTGGCTGCACTTTTAGCAAAGGCGCATTATCGCACAGCCTGAATGAAAGCGGCCAGCTGTACCGCCATCTAATAATAGCCATCACTATGAGGGTGTGCGTTTGTCATCATGCCGGGTATCTTATAACAGACCCAAGCTCCGCGGGTAGCGCATGGTAACTTTTGGGTCACCATGGCGATTGTGCCGCATGAGCCTAGTTAAGTCTTTACGATCAGCGTAACAATGCAGGTTTCAGGTATATTGATGACCGAAAGTGTATGCTCAATTAGATTATTACCTGAAGCAATCAATTAGCAGTTATAATATCGTTCCACTCAGTGGTGTATCGAAGTGACAAGTATGATGACTTCATCGGCCGCTCAGGGTTGTACCTCTGTGCAGCTATACTGAGCTTACCCTGACCAAATCGATTCATTGCAGAGCGTTGATATTGCGAGCATACACATTGTTAGCCGGGTTACTATCATAGCTGTGACTTGCATCATCGTTTATATTTACTGTGATATTGGCCGTGCCCACACTCGCTCCCGTCCGTGTCAGGCTAAACCCAATCGCGGACCGACTATTGGCGCTGACCTGCTTACCTTGGTTGAGTTTCAATGTCATCTGCGATGAACTAGTGGCACTCACCGACCAGTCCTGATTAGTTACACTTACTGGGTTTGTCGTTCCTGACACTGTGATAGACGTCAGTGAATTATCAAAGGTTAGACTGTAGCCAAGTGGCGCGGTAAGTGTAATAACGACTCTGCCAGCAGTGGATATTCCATTTGTTTCCTCGACCAGCATGGTAAAGTTTCGGGTGGCATTACTACCTGAGGCCGTGAAATTAGCCATGGGTAAACTTAGGGTAGGTGCCAGATCAACTCCTTTAACCACCAGCGTAAAACTTGTAGTAGCGGAGAGCCCACCGGCATCAACAGCGGTAATAGTTATGATGCTGCCCCCAGTGGTCGTGGGCGCACCTGAGATGATGCGCGTGCTGGAATTGAAGCTTAGCCCATTAGCGGGGCTAATAACGGCTGAATAGGTCAGGCTAGACGGCGTTTCAGTGTCGGTGAAGGCATTGACTGTGTAAGAAAATGGGCTCCCCACTCCAGCGGTTTGGTTGATATTGGTGGTAGCTATTGGTGCGGTGTTGGCAGCAGCACAACGACCAGTCCCGTTAGCGCAAAACTGGGCAAAGTCTCCACCACCGGGTAGGCCAGCGTTGGTCGAGAAATCAATGACTCGGCCTCCCCCACACAGGGCTGATAAACTGGCGGGCCAACAACCCGTTAATTGGTTTTTATTAAGCAGGAGAAATTGCAGTTTAGTCAGCGCATCCAAACCTGCCGGGATGGATCCACTCAACTGATTGTTGCTCAGATCGAGACCAGTCAGGTTAGTGAGTGCACTCAGACTCGCCGGAATCGTACCGCTCAACTGATTATTAGCCAGGTAGAGTGATTGCAGGTTAGTGAGTGCACTCAAACTGGCCGGAATGCTACCGCTCAACTGGTTATCGTATAGGTAGAGGCCTGTCAGATTGGTGAGCGCACTCAAACTGGCCGGAATGCTACCGCTCAACTGATTACCAGATAAGTTTATAGCCGTGACCTGGCCACTACTATTACAAGTAACTCCAGCCCAACTACAGGGACTACAGCCATTTAGCCATTTGCTCTTTCGGGTCCAGTTGGCTCCCCCCGTGGCCTCGAAAAGCTGCGCTAGGACTGCATAGTCGGGGCTCAGCGTACCAAGGCAGGCAGTAGTCGAAGTGATGCTGAAGGTGGTGCTGGCCGATAGACTACCCGGATCGGTGGCCGTCACGGTCACGCTACTCACCCCACTGGTCAACAGCGTACCCGAGATGACTCGCGTTTTCGCGTTAAAACTTAGTCCGTTGGTTGGGTTGATACGGGCGGTGTAGGTCAGGTAGTTCGGCGTTTCAGCATCGGTGAAGGCGTTGACGGTATAGGAAAACGGCGTTCCTACCATAGCCGTTTGGTTTGTGTTGGTTGTGGCGACCGGAGCGGTGGTGGTCAAAGCAAATGTCACCTTACGGATGCGGTAGTTGAATAAATCGGCGATATAGATATTGCCTAATCTATCTATGGCCACCCCACTGGGCGCGTTCAGTTGAGCTAAAGTGGCGAGACCCCCATCACCAATATAGCACCCTGTGTGATAATTGCACTCCGAGCCAGTACCAGCAACGGTAGTGATGGTGCCGTTGAGGCTTACTTTTCGGATACAGTAGTTACCCGCATCGGCGATGTACAGATTACCTAAGGTATCTAGGGCTATCCCAAGGGGGTTATTTAATGAATTGGCATCATACGCACTTAAGCCATTACCGGCAACGGTGGTGATGGTACCATTGAGGCTTACTTTTCGGATGCGGGAGTTACCCGGATCGGCGATGTACAGATTGCCTAATCTATCTATGGCTATCCCGGCGGGGTGGTCTATGTTTGCAGCGGTAGCTGGCCCGCCATCACCAATATAATCCCGGTTGCCTGTTCCAGCGACGGTAGTGATGAGACCATTGGTGCTTACCTTACGGATGACATTATTTCCAGTGTCAGTAATGTAAAGATTACCTGACCTATCCAAGGCCACCCACTGGGGACTTTTTAATTGAGCGGCCGTAGCTCGCCCCCCATCGCCACTGTATCCCTGAGTGCCCGTTCCGGCGACGGTACTAATTATACCAGCACTACTTACCTTGCGGATGACGTGATTATCCTGATCGGCGATGTAGAGGTTACCTGCAGCATCTATAGCTAACCCATTAGGTCGGTTTAGGTTCGCAGCGGTGGCAAGTCCGCCATCGCCACTGTATCCCTGAGTGGCTGTCCCAACAATAGTGGTGATGATACCATTAGTACTATTTACCTTGCGTATGCGGTTGTTGCCACTATCAGCGATATAGATATTACCTGATGCATCCAGAATTATATGTTCAGTAACATTTATTTTCGCAGTGGTGGCAGGTACCCCATCGCCACTGTAGCCCTGAGTACCCGTTCCAGCAACGGTACTGATAATTTGAGCCTGGCAATGGATTAAGGGCACTAACAAAATGCTAATAAGAAAGATCAGCCCCCAGTGTAAAGATAATCTTGGCCAACGTATAGAGTGGTTCATGCGAATGATTTTAAAATGGATAAGTCAAATGAGAAGGCGATACCGAGGTGGGACATTGGACTACGTTAATGGATAGGCAAGCAACTTTGATGATTGCTGACTTTGATGCCGAATAGATAAAGCAAGTTTTTGATTCTACGTAAACGGCAGATTGATAAATGGGTATTGTTAAGCTAAATGTATGGTTTTTAAATATACATTCTTGCGTAACGAAAACTTAATATTAACAATTATAATTATAAGTACACTAAACTATCATACATGCGACGGCAACGCTAGTGTTGCTACTACTCGGGTAATGAATACGCAGAACTGACCGTGTATAGTAGTTTCGCAAGTATGTTCACCAATGATTACATTCATCAAAGTGCATCAACGGCTGGCAGCGAGACGCAAATGTCAAAACACATGAAGTGAGTAAATCGAAAGAGATGATCGATAATAGTCGGGAAATGAAGGCCAGCCAAAAGAGCAGTAGTACTTCAAGTTCATCGAGTAGCAACTAAGTTACATGCCGTGTATGCGTGGAAGCCCATTTGAATCGCCCATGGCATCGCTTATGCTGGCCAGTGAAGCCTTTTCTTGTCTTGAGCCTACGGATGATGTATCTGCGGCTTTTGAGGCCTTTAGAGCCAAGCTATGGACCATGATTAAGTTATCCAATGACCCCTCACCCTATACGCAAGCCTGGAATTTAATTAATTTGTATGCTCAGAATAGTTTAGCGGAGTTTTCTCAGGGTAACATCGAAGCGCTGGACAAATTAAAAGAACGCGTCAAAGCCAGTATTGAATTGATGCCGTAGAGCCGTTACAGCGTACATTGAGCAACAATTCTTATGAAGTTAAAAGCACAACAAAAGAAGCTCGGGCATAATGCCGTCAGGCTCCTTTTATTTCACTACCACAAGCGCGTCCGTTGGCCCGTTTCTGTTCAATGGATTTACTGCTCTGCAATTCATTGGCATGCGTATGGTCATCGGTGAAGCTGGTGTTATCTGCAGCTATATCCTTCGCTCGTCATCAAGTCGAGTGTCCATCAAAATGCCCAACGAGCGTAGGTAGCGCATGGTAACCTTTGGATCACTATGGCGATTATGCCGCATGAGCCTCAGCAAATCTTTATCTTTCATGTACAGGTGGACATTGCGAGTATGCTTCCAGGCGTACAAGGTATACTCTTTATCGATCCCAAGTTTATCTAACAACTCACGATACGTTTCAGAGAAAAAATTCACGCCTACTGGCTTAGGGCCGGGCCTGGCATCGCAATAGTCCCCCGGTACGCCCTTACCTTGGTTGCCAAAAATGTACCAATCAGCAGGAAGGTCAGCTAGACTCATACTTACAATAACTTCTTCCAAACCTGGTGAAATATCAACCGGTTCAGCTCGGCCATTCTTGGACACATGGGCAGGCACAAGAATAGTGTTAGTCTGCCAGCGAATGTCACCTACTTTGAGGGCTAGTAATTCTTTTGGACGAATGCAGGTGTAATAGAGCCAACGGATGAACTGATACAACTGCCAAGCCTTTGGTGTGTCAAGCCTTTTCAGGTGGCTTGTTATTGATTCAATGTGTACATCACTGTAGGCTGTGTGACGACGAATCTCCTCGCGAAGACGTTGAATATTGTTGGCTGGGTTTACGCGGATAATCCCTCGCTTTTGCCAGTGGGTAAAGAATGCACGGACGGTACTTAGCTCCGAATTATGAGTTGTGGCAGCCCACTTTCGGTCCGTCAACCCGTAGAGGAAGTACGGCTCCAGATCAACAGTTGTAAACTCATTTAAGGGTACACTCCATAAACCTCTCCGTTTTGCCCACTTCAGTAGAATGCTGAGACCAGATTTATACCCTTTCATAGTTTTCTTTCGCAGGTTGGTTCTCTTAAATCGCATGTAAGCCTCTATTGCTTGTCCCAGTGTAGAAACTTCACCGAATACCTGCTCCTCTGGTGGCAAGAATGGATTGTACCCTTTCTTAAGTAACCCGGTAAACTGCTTGATTAATAGATCCGCGTATTTATGGCGATCGGCCTTTATTTTGATCTGGTTCAACTTACCAACCTCTCTAAATCGCTTGAATTTTCTGGTCTCAGGATCGAGGTAGGAGTAATACACGAACCAACGAGTGGGTTTACCGTTCTTGTCCGTCAGGCTATTGCCACAATCATACAGTTTGGGAAGTTTGTAGGGCTTGATGATACCCCTTTCTAAATGGGAGAGAGATTGTTTAAGCGGCATATTGAGTAATGTTTGAGTAATAGCAGAAACGATAATGCCTGCCAACTAATTAGAAGGCAGGCATTGATATGTAACTACTTCTAGAATTTTTTGTCTCTACCAAACATCACGGCTTAAATAGTCTTTTTGCACTCTTCGACTCAATCTAGCTGCGAGTGACGTATTTCAATTAATGCCTTCTTGACCATGAGACCAAGATTTAGGCTAGTGCTAAGCCGTTTACGTAGAGCCAGCAAGTATTGTGTACAACTTGTTTTGTCTCTTAAAGGTCACGGCTACTACTTGCGCTTTTTATCATAATCCAATGGTTCAGCAGGTCCTTAACGTAAAGCCTCCTCGCTCATGGAGCCGTACTTACTCCGGCCGGGCCATCCTTGTGCACCTGAGTCATGAGCCGCTTGACATCTTCAATTTGCTTACATTGGTCGAAAACCTTCACAATGAAGTTTACCACTGTCAGTACCTCTTTAAGTTGCTTCTTACTGCGCTTCTTGGTTGAGGTCGTCAGCCAGTGATAGAGCAAGGTATTAATAGCCTCCACCGGATAGGAGGCATAGTCATCCTCAACGAATGAATCCACGATCTTCAGTAGTTCGCTTTGTGCTTTGTATACGTGAGGGTTCACTGTAGCCGATGAGGCCACTACTGGCTTGTTTGGTTGTTGATCTGGTGTGTTCATTATGGTTGATCGTGTTTAATGTTGTGGAGGATAGATGCTGATTCAGAAAGGCGGCTGTACATGCGGTCAAGGATCGTGTCTCTCAGCTCATCAATGAGGTCAAGGGTGAGTTCCGTGTCTCCTGTCCACTGACGAACCGTTTTTTCGTAAACGGTGAGAGCTGACAGCAGAACATCAAGTTGAGAGACCTCGACACGACCATCCTCTTTACCCTCAACGTGCAGGTAGATTGGCACATTGATGTAAGCAGGGTCGAAGGGTATTGAATGCGATGGCCGATTGTCAGCCGCAGGAGTGGTTTGGGCCTGTGTATTGGCCATTGGTGGATTTGGGGTAGCCGTTGGCTCATTGAAGGTTGTAGAATCCCCTTTCCCCACGTAGTTTTGCTCCGTGTTCATTTTGACTTCATGGTTAGATGTTACACTTGCCCCTCTGCTGCTCCGTCGAAAGCTCAGCACTGGGGCTTTTCTTTGTCAACTCGGTTCGTACGGTCCAGCGGGCAACCTCCTCGGCACTATATCGCCTTTTCTGTTCGTCATTGACATAACAAAGATAGCTAACTTGCCATAAATAGCAAGTGTGCTATTAAAAAAATATTCTACTTATGGAAAGTTATTCTAATCTGCATACCTAAGGCATCCGCTATTCTTTTGAGTGTTTCGACAGTCAAATTTTGTTTCCCACCTTCATACTTATTTACGGTCGGTTCGCCAACCCCTATCTTCTCACCCAACTCCTTTTGGGTTAGACCCTTCTCAATACGAGCCTGCCTAATTAAATTACCTGTTTCAACTTTGAGGTCTGTCATATCTGTTCTAAATCTGGTGTAAATATAGTACTTCGAGCTTCTATATATGGAAAGGTTAGTTTGCTATTTGCCGGGTGTTATTAAACGGTAGCAATTTACGTGCTTCATAGAAATGACTATTCAATTCCATATGCGTAGTGAGTGAAGCTATATCCACTTTGTTAAAAGGGGTATTTTTCCCGTATGTAATTGACATCTCGATGCAGTTATTGCGACAATAGTAAAAAGCTAAAATCTCAAGATTTTCGGTTAATTATTCAGATGTGTAAATTTTTAGGTTTTGTTTTACTCTGTAAACGAGTAGGTTAGAAAAAATTTAACAACTCATTATCATTATAAATGGAATCCGAAACAAGATTGCCCTTTGTAGGGCACGAATTTGAAGTCGTTAGGTATAGACATGAAGATCAATCAAAGCTTTTACAATTAATGGCTCAAGTTGACCTCCAGCTCTTTAGTGGCTTCTTAACAGTTCAACTTGCTTTTGGAAGTTTTCTGGTACAACAAGATCTATACAATAATTATGTCAGATTTGGTCTCATATCCGTTAATCTTAGTCTCGCGTCAATTTGCTTTATCTTATTGAGAAACAACTATAAAAGAAGGAAAGAAGTCGTTGCCACGCTTAAAAATTGCAATGAAGCATTAGGGCTTAATCAGCAGGGAGCCTTTATACCGGGAAAATCAATAAATTCAGATACGAAATTCAGACCTTGGTTTCATTGGTATTCAATTGCCATTTTGCTAAGCTTCACAGGTATTTGCTTAATTTTATTTAGCCCCAAAAAGACTGAGCAAAAAGCAGCAAATGCAGAACCGGTTAGGACACAAATAATAGACAACCGGCAGTAGCTAGGCTGTTCTCACATAAGATAGTAGTCATACCGTGTCAAGAGGCATGCGCGGAGTGAGGCTGCATAAATAAACTAATTATTGTATATGCAGCCTCCTCCTCCTCGACATATTAGTACGGGATTAGCATCATGATATCGGTTTGTAATCAATCTGGTCGTTGAGTCATGGTTAATCCTAACTTTCTTATTTCTTCACCTATTACCTTATACTCTGAAGCAAAGTCAATATCGGTGAGGTCAAGCACCATCTTGTCGTTGATCTGCTCTTTCCAGTTGAGACGCTCAGTTAGTTCAGGAAACTCAACCCCAATATTCATTGTAATCAAAGCCAATAACTCAGAGAGAAGCTTTATTTCATTGTTAGTGAAAGGAATATTATAGCTAAGGCTCTTGTCTTGATGGGAAAATATGGGCTTACCATTTATTCTTAGATTATGGGCAAGAATTTGATTACGATACGTTTTGAAATCTTTCCACTTATCAATTCGCTTAGTAATGGGTTTAACTTGCCGTCTGAAGTTTAAGATTCGGGTGGCAAACTCAGGGTGTTTATTTGATGTAAACTCTGTATTGAACTCATCAAGAATTGAGCTGCATAGTAATAAACTGTGGTTATAAAGAGTTGCACCAACTGTAAGGTCAGAGTGAAAGCGGGAGGCATGGCCATCCAGTTGAATTAATTGCCTGAACAGTATTTGTTGTTCTTTTATTTTTTCCGCAGCATGAATCATCAAAGTCACTTGGGTGAGTTGATGAAGCATTATTTTAAAGCTGTTCAATAATCCATCCATGCTCATTAAATAGTCAACCTCACACAGACTTATAGATTTTACGCAGGCAAGTACTCTCAGGTAGCAAATAAAGTAAAAATGTATTCACACTGGGTCTCCGTGCGATACGATTCTGCAAGGGGACCCAGCTTTTACCTTTACACTCGAAAAAGCTCGTTTGAATAGAGTGTTGCGGGTTTTTCTGTTTGCTTCAATTATTTGCCGAAATAGATACCATTGAAACTACTCTCAATAAGGTCTCGATAGGGATTGTCATTCCTGTAGATGGCAGCTGAATATATACCCTCGTTATCTGTGTGCTGGACCCGGGCAAATCCAGGCCCATGCATATTAAACCACCAGCCAAATAAAATACGCCTGTGCCTCTCCTGTCCATCAGCGGCGCTACATATATAAGTAATCACCAAGTTTGGATTCTCTTGAAACGCTACTGTCAAGGCGTAATCTATAGTCAACCTAATCCTGTTATCTCTCTCGCCTACACGTCCATTTTTCGACTCGATAGCAAACGAAAAAACCGATTCCGCAAACGGGTAATCGGCTAAATAATCCGCATCGGACATGAAGATTAATTGATAAGAGACGCCACCTTCCGTGGTAAAGGAGTAAACAATACCCTTACTCGTTTCCCTTAGAACAAGCGGATAAGGGGATAAGTGAGGCAAATTTGATGCCTTTGATTTCTTCGGAGTCATTCCCGGTTTTCAGGTATTGAAGTACCTTGTTTTTCTCTTCCAACCTTTTTTGATTTAAGGTTTTGGGAGGGTTTGCGAGCTTATTCATAATCCGGGCCGATAGGAGTATGATGAAAATGTATATACAATCGTATATACAACACCACAAATAAAACGAAAAGTTGCGTAAAATGTAGACAAGCAATCAAGACTTATACTTTTCTTGTTGAGGTTACACTATCTCATTTAGCTTAGGATAGTAGAACCACCTCAACGGAGCGCGATGAAGGTGAAACCATGGTGTCTCTGGTCGCCACCGATAAAGCTGAGCAATAGCATCCGGCCAGGTACAACCCCAGTCTTCAGCACATTGCTCATAGTATGCCCGCTTCTCAGGTTCATTTAGGCAGGTCTCAATGATTTCGGCTATCTTCTTATCAAGCCCGACTTGGTAAATCTCCTCTAAACTTTGGCCAGTGAAGTTAACCCCTACCTCATCAGCCATAAATAAGGTTCGTATGTGTCGAGTGAATAGCTTATCAACCATACCCTTACCCACAATGGTTAAGTACTCAGGAGCAATGTGAGCCTGCTTCACCCGAACGTGATACTGGCCACCGAAGGATGAATCGTCACAACTTTTCAATGGGCTTTTTAAAGCCTCCAGGTCAAGCTGAAATACACAGTAAGGATTCTCAACGGTTTTCCTCATGTGAGCCGCTACAGCCTCCCTCGTTGAGATGGATACACCTGAGCGGTGCGTCAGAGTAGTGTCCACGAAGAAATAAATATACCCTTGATGGTCGCATCGCAAGCCTTGGCGCAGAATGGCCTTTATATTAGTTTCAGGGGTTACGTGACACAGGGAGATAGTCATAATAGCAAGATTGATAGTGCTGCAAACGGATTCAGATGTTGGCTCAATTCTGTCATGAGGAGGCTGCATAACACTAACTTAGGGTAGTTTGTGCAGCCTCCTCCACGTCTCAATAAGGAACGAGGACCATTGTACACGTTCGGCCGGAGATGTAGTTGGGGACCTTGCTGAGGTAGTAAAAATTATCGTTCAAATCGAGTGACCCGGCCCGAACGGCCCGCAGTCTGACCGGCGCATACAAATCGAGCGTGGCAAAGTCCACGGGTCGAAGGTACACGGAGGGGGTAAGTTGCCGCGGCCTCCTCAGCATCCGGCGCAGCGCATTGAAATACCGCTGACTCATGGTCTGCTCACGGGTGTACACACTTAATGGTCGATCAAAGCCAAGGCCGAATGCATTGGCAACCGTCACCACACCCTCGGGCCTGGCATGCCACCAGCACCCCGTGAGCGGAATAGGTGTTTTACTCACAGAAAGGTCATCATTGACCACATTCACGGTCACCATCACCGTGCGTGTTGGCTCGGCTAAGAGTAGACACGGCGGTGCGGCCTGTCGTGACACCTGAACGTTTGCACCGGATCCCGAGATAACCCGTGTTTTGATGAACGGTGGACTACCATACCCGGCCAATGACACCGAGGAGGAGATCACCGCTGAGAAGGGAAGTTCAAACAGGGTGGCTTCCAAAGGAATGTTCTGTGCTCCACACGTGATGACCCCATCTCCCCAACCAATCAGGGTCTTGTCGTCCTGTTGCTTCCATTTAAGTAAGTTCCTTTGACCGTAGGGCGAGATGGTCACCGCGTTCTCGGGTTCGGTTGATTCCTCAATGCAGTGGCTCAAATCCTGCGTGTTGGCTTCGTTGGCAATCACGGCGTCAAGGGTGCGCAGTTCAATCGTTCTGGCCACTTCGTTGACTTCATAGGTGCCCGACATCATCAGGGCCACGGATTTAAGAAGCTCGGCACAGGTCAAATCGGGCATGTTGGTCGATACAAGCCATGTGTCACCGGCTTTGATGGCCACGTCTGGCTGAAAGAATGCCCAAGTACTCTCCTCGCTGATGACACCAACGCGGGTGAACTGCGCGAACGTGGTTTGCTTGCGACTGATGAAGCGAATTTGAATCTGATCACCGGCCACGCAGTCAATGTGTTCATCCAAATTGATAAATAGATTGGCGCCAGGAAATGTGAACGCGCCCCAAGGCCCGCCGTGCGCCACCCGCTCCTCGGCCACGTGCTGTCCGTTTTTCTCTATGGCGAGTATGGTTTCGACCGCCCCGAAATCCACCTTCAAGCTAGACGTATGGGAGGCCGTGACGTGTAGCCGCATGGCCACATCACACACGTAGCGGAATGACTCAGCTTTGAAATTATTCTGAGCGCCATCAACCCATCCGGCCAGTGGTTCGGCGTCCCGGTTAAATTCTAGAATGGTGTCGATTGATCCCTTTGGGCCGAGAATCCTGACTCCCGTGACGGTTACTCTGGCCATCCGTGCTTGTTGCCAGTCAAGATCATGGGCCACCGGCTCATCTTCGACAAATGGGATGATGAGCCGATTATAAAGCATATCCTTCTGCCAGTCACCTACGGCCCGGTAGCTGAACTGGTTAAGCATGGTATTGATGACTGACTTGGCATAGATGGCCGGCGTAAGCGTATCCTGCGCAAACACACCGTTGTCAACCGATCCGTAATCAATGGCCGGATAAATCACACCCTCTGATTTGCCCGCCAGTGAGATGATGGTGGGAATAGTCCACGGGTGGTCATACCGGCTGAGGTCAAGGTTAGCTAGCTTGAGGTCGGCCAGTTGCTCAAACAACCCTTTGAGGGCTGCGGTGAGTGATACCTTCCAGCCGCCTTGGAATGAAAGCAAAGCTGCGTTGCCGGAGAAGATCACCTCTCCCTCATCGATGAGCTTGGCCGGAATGAGCCGGTACGGATCGCGGCCACCCGCATCGACCTGCTCAGCGTTCTGAAGCAGGGAGCGAATGGCCGACGTATCGGGCAAGGTGAACAGGTTGGCGTAATTGGAGTTGATGGCCGTGGGGTTAGAGAGGTCGTTGGCCTGTTTGGTAATGGCCACCTCGACCTGAGCTACCCAGGTGTTGTGTAAATACAATCCGTCTTGCATAATTGAAGCTGTCAGTTAATGAATGATTAATAAGTTCTCCCTTGTTTGGCTTGGACTCGTTTGGCCGTAGTGTTGCCACCCTGCGGCTTTCCCTTCCTGGTGAACACCGCCGAACGGATGCCGTCTAATGCGTGGTTCCATTCACCGATCGGTGTATTGGTGGCCTTACCACCCTGCGTTATCCAAGTGTAATTATCCCGCTCGGCTTTGATGTTGCGGCTGCGCTTCGTGTAGAACACGTTGTACTCCTTTAGCTTGAGAATGCCCGCATTGATTGATCCCGGCCCTTTGTCACACCCACGGGCGTTGAACCCCTTCATGTGCACATTGCCCGGTTTCCAATAGCCCCGGCGTATCTCTTCAATGCTCTTTGGCTCGGCCTTATCGCATATTGTGTCCATTGTGGAGGGCAAGCCCGTCAAGTGCAGGTTGTCAATGATGTCCTGATTGGTCAAATCGGTCTCATAGAACAGTTCATCGAGATAGATATTGCGGCCCATGATACCGATGCGGGTGGCTGCGGTGGGGTCATTGCTGAACCCGAAGTCAAGGCCAATGAACTCCTCATCCACGTGGTCAGGGTACTCATCAATCTGCATCCAATCGTAAAAGATGGTCAGCTTACTTGATGGCTTGGGGTCACCCTGATACAGCGCGTTGAATGTTAGCTCACTATCCCGCTGCTTCTTGAGCATCCTGGCTTTTGAGTGCTTAGCGGGCCACAGTGCCTCACCCTCATCCCGATCATCATACGGCACGATGTCAGCCGTTTTGAGGGCCGGAAAGTTGAGTAGTACCCACCCATCGGGATTGTCTTCCGAGTAGTACCCGTCTTGATCGAGGAACCGACCAGCCGGATCGTCAGAGTGCCAACGGGTGGTCACATACAACAGTTGCGAGTCGTTATGAAACCGACTATCCACCACTGATTCAATCCAGCCCCATGCTTGTTCTCGGATCGTGGGCGACTGTGCCTCTACCAAATCTTTGATCAAATCGTCAAGTATGCCAATATCAACCGGGTCGCCGGTCAAGGCTCCACGACGCCCAACGACCTTGAGGTTGCCACCCGTACCGACAATATCAAATTCCTGTTGCGTTTTGGTGAGCCCTTCATCAC
This sequence comes from Spirosoma lituiforme, assembly GCF_054776635.1. Taxonomy (NCBI): domain Bacteria; kingdom Pseudomonadati; phylum Bacteroidota; class Cytophagia; order Cytophagales; family Cytophagaceae; genus Spirosoma; species Spirosoma lituiforme. Next base: position 359,575 of record NZ_BAAHBO010000002.1, on the reverse strand, counting down.
GGGCCGTAGCTAGTCGGATGTCAGGAAATACCTCGCCATATTCATCCGAGTCAATGCGTTGTTGTATTTCACGCGAAAACTTGGTGGCCTTACTCGCTGCGTAGGAGAGCACCGCAATCTTTAACTCCGGCCGGACGCCGAACAGATAAGCCGGAAAGTTGCGGGTAGATAGCTCACTCTTACCATGCTGCGGTGGGCATGTGATCATCAGCTTTTTGATCTTGCCCTCAGCAAATAGTTGCAGATGGTCAGCCATGACCGCATGAAACGGTTGGGTTTCATACTTGGGGTTGACGTACTCCACGAAGTCGAGATAATTGAGCCTGGCTAACTTACGCGCAATCATTTTCTCTTTTCGCTCAAGGGCTGCATCAATGTCAGCAATATCTATATCCTCAAGTGTCATTTCCCTTTGCTGTTTAGCTCTTTACGAAGTTTGCGGAGCTCGGATACCGTTAGATTATCTAACTCATTAGTGATGATGGTGCCAGAGTGTTCGATGGATCGTGATGGTGCGCCGTAACCAGAATCCATGATGGCTTTATAAGCTGAGGTGTCACCAGAAAGCGCTTTGATAATTTGAACAGCCGTGAGCAATGCCTCCGCTTCATCGTTGGTCGCAAAGCCCATCTTTTCCAATAGACTTGCATTCTTCTTGCTATAGTTGGCCATATTGACCACCTGGCCAAGAAGCTCTTTCACAATAGTAGATCGATTCCTCTTGCCTATGGTTCGGCCTTTCTTGGCGGGTTGGTTTTCAGCCGAGAACAACCCTTTGGGATTTCCTGATTCTCCTTTTGGAAACGGCATGTCATTCGGTTTTTATTGGGTTTTTTTATGCCACGCATCATGACGTGTTAGACTAGTCGATGGGCATAAACTCTACACTAAATGCCAGGTGCTTACCCGTAGCGGCATACTCGCTATTGTACTGGCCGATCAGACTGGCCGCATAGCCCAAGGCATCGTAGAGCATGAAGCTCAGCCGAAGCCGAAGTTTCATTCGGGTTTGCTTCTGGCGTTTAACTAGCTCCGTCATGGCTGCATCGGCATCACCATCTTCAGACACCACCTGGTCAAGTAAATGCTGATCACCAGGTCCCAGAATGCCCACTAGAGCATAGCCAAAACCCGGTGGATGGCCATAAGAGCGATAGTATTCGTACTCAATAACTAAGCCGCCAACATTGTCGAAGATGGCTTCGGGTGTTTCAACGGCTTCATCTACTGCGGTGGGGTCTATCGTCAGTGCCAAGGGAGACTCAAGACGGTCAAACGCTGGATCTACATCCATTGTCAGGTTGAGGGTGTAGGCATCCGTTTCGGGTACACGTTTGCTGCGGTGAAATCGACGCTTGAAAACCTGCGCAAGGAAAGGAGTCTCAGCCTGACCGTCGTTGAACTCAACCAAATGAATCTTCACCGTTACTACCTCAGTTGGAGACTTCCTGGCTGCCAGGGTTTGGGCGAACTGATGAGCGGATTGCCGGGCAGTCAGTAAGTCGGCATCAATGAATGATCTTGTCGTGTTCTGGTCAGGCTGCTCCCAGTACTGGACCTCGACAATGTATCCGGCCGTTGGTGTCTGTGTGTTCATGATTTCAATGGTTTAGCTGTGAATTGGTCTTAGAAAGCGGTACTGGCTGAGGACTGATGATCAAATGAATTCAGTGAAGGCTTTGCCGTAGTCGGCTTTGGCTTTTCAACGGGTGGGGCCTCATCTGCAATGCGGTTCGTGGCCACATCGACCCACAACACAGCCGTACCTGTTTCACCATCCCTGCTCTTGATGATCCCGTACTCAAGCTGCTTGTCAAAACGGGGTTCTTCATAGTGGCCTCCATTGGCCTCCGCAGCATCACGAGCCGCTTTCTCTTTGTAGTAGTCATCTCGGTAGAGCATGATGATTACCGTGGCATCCTGCTCGAACTGACCCGTTGAGCGCAGGTCAGACATACCTGCCCGTTTGCTACCCTGTCGGCTCTCGACGGCCCGGCTCAGCTGAGCAAGTTCAATGATGGGACAGTTCAGGCGTTTTCGCAGCCGCTGGAGCTTATTGGAGACACTGGTGAGGATGTCATACTCAGCCGATGATTTGATGGTGCGGTCGGTCAGCTTCTGCACATAGTCGATGATGACCAGACCAATATCATGTCGCTTTTTCCAGTGGAGCAGCTTGTAAGACAAATCATTTACATCGGCGTTGTGATCATCATAGAAGTGAATGGGTAGTTGCTCGATCCGGCCAATGGCTTTCTGAATCATCGCAAACTCATCCCGGCTGACAGTACCCCGCTTGATTCTGGAATAGGCAATGCCGGTCTCGTTGGCAATGACGCGGTTCATCAGTGATTTGGCGGGCATTTCCAGTGACAGGAAGGCCACCGGCACCCCTTCACGGGCCGCAGCAATAGCATGAAAAACGCCTGCAATACTTTTGCCCATGCCTGGCCGACCCGCAATCATGACAATATCCGAATCCTGCCATCCACCCAGAACCCGGTTAAGCTTACCCAGGCCCGTATTGACACCCGTGAGCCCACCGGTTTTATTCATGGCCAATTCAAGAGAAGTTACTGACTCCCGAATGATGTCAGTCAGGCTTTGATCAGCACCCACAGCTAAACCTGCCGATACTGAGTCTGTGGCTTTATTGAGTACATCGACAATCTGACTGATTGTATCGCCAGATTGAACACTGGCCAGAATGGCTCCGGCCGACTCGATGGCCATCCGCTTGACCCATAGCCCCCTGAGGTGTGTACAGGTATCGACAAACTCGGAGGTCTTGGCCTCAGCCGGTAGGCCCATCAAACTGATGCCCATATCGATCAGCCTGGCCGAGGTACCGTTGGCGTTTATACGTTGCAGAACGGAACCAAATTTGATGGCTTTCCCCTCATCGTAAAGTGCGCAAAGAATATCGAACAGGATACGGTACCCCTCATGGGTCAGCACCTCACCCGTACCGAGCCGCTCCCGAGCATCGGGCATGAGCTTAGGCGAATCCAGAAGGATGGCTACTAACGCTCGTTCAGCGGCTGAGTCAGTCAGAGAGGGTGTTTCCATACCTGAATTAGTAACCTCGCTGGTTTTTCGTGTCTTGTAGTTGCTGCTCATAGTCAAGGAGTAGTTTTGCTTCTTCTAAATCATCCTGTTCTGTGACAGGCACCGGATAGGTCAAATCAGGGGTTGGCTTCAATCGTGAGCTGTTGAGATGCCGATAGCCAGTTCGATTTGAAATTTTAGTGATTGGTTCAGAGCGTGTCATACGAGTTCGCGGTAAGGTTTGTTGACAGAGGTATTATGTTGAGGCAAGGAGGTGAGACTTTCTGTCCGAGCGTTAGACTTAAGATCAAATAGACCTTGCCAGCCATTCCGAATGCTCTTCTCAATTATGGCTATTGCATCAGCCTCGCTGTATTGGGCCAATAGCTTAAGTTGCTTATCGACCGAGCTAGGAGTAAGAATTTTTTTCTGTTCCCTTCGAAATAACTCCCATTCCTTCCAGGCTAGTTTGAACGCTTCAGATTGGTGTTGAAATGTTGAAGGAAGATTGGCAATCTCTTCCCCCATGGGGGATTGAGGGGGTTTTCTTGTTTTATCTGTTTTATTAGTTTTAGTTGTTTGCACTTGTATTGCAGTGGTATTGCACTGTAATTGCATTTCTGCAATTGCCACATCCTCTTTATTTGCATCGCTATTGCAGTGCTTTTGCAGAAATGCAATAGCGAGTTTAACCTTAGTACCATGCCCTTTACTCTGCATGAGCACCTCAATCAATCCCCACACAGCCAGGTCATCAATAGCTTTTGCCAACGTATGCTGTGAGCCAATGAATGTCATTTGCATCGTGTATAGCACCGGCAAATCCAGAATTTCACGGTTTGTCCGATTGCGCAACTCACAAATCCAGGTGTATAAACTCTGGTGGTGAGACTTACAACCCATCTGCATCGCTTCGTTCTGCTCTACCTCGGCGTAAAAGGCTTTGGTTAGCTGATATCCACTGCCAATCATAGGAATAGTGTTAAAGTAGCCGGGGGGCTATGCTGCCTGGAGAGCTCGTTTTGGAGTAAGAGAGTTGAGCCAGTTGTGCAGGCTTTCGAGGTCAGAGACAACGTGCGTTTGACTACTTGGTTCAAGGGGGATACACCTCATCGGTTTACCAGCCGAGAGCGCAATAATTCGGCAAGGTTGACCTTTTATGAATGCACGAATGATAAAGCCGAATGAGGCAGGGCCACACAGTAATACCTCACCATTTTTGGCTCGTATTGCCGAAGTAATTTGGCTGAGAGTCATACCTTTTGCCCTCCTCTCTGTGCCTTAGACTTACTACGGCGATCTAATCGATTCGCTATCTGCTGACGTGCCTGCTCCTCTAATTCTTGCGTAGTTGCCTTACGACCATTTTTCACCCATTCCAGCAACTGATCTCGATTAAAATATAACCGGCCACCTGGTTTGTTAAATGGTATACGTTTTTCATAAACCAAGCCGTAAATCGTGGCTGTAGTCAAATCAAGTAAATCAGCGGCTTGTTTGACGGTTAGTAGTTCGTCAATTGGTAAAATAGAGGCCGATGCAGGCCGGTGCTTTATGTCAAGCAGTAGTTCTTCTATACTGCTTAGTCTTCTTGCAATCGTTTCAAAAGGATTTTCCATTGCATCAGTGTTTGTTTGACTGATGCAAGGTTACGGAGAGATATAGCTAGTAAGGGGCAGGTAAGGGTTACGTAAGGGGCTTACGTCCTTCAGCAATCAAAAGCTCATCCTGCGCTAACTTCTGAGCATCAGGATATTGGGCTAGCATCGTTATTACGGCTTTAATAGCTTCAATGTTGCCATGAGCTAACCTATTATTCCTTATGCGTAAGGAGTTATATTTCATCTGGAATGGCTTCCAGGCTAATCCATGTGGTTGAGTTACTTCAATATAAGCTGCTTCTTTTTTACCTTCAGGAAAGGGAGGACGATAGCCTTTTTCGATGAGATAATGCCAATAAAATGCTAACTCGCTTTGAGATATCTTCTTGATTGACTCTACAACTGACTTGCTTTTTGCAGCAGATGTCATACGTTGAATAATGATGTTCTGTCGTTCAATTTCATTGACGCACTTCACTTCAAATGCTGTTTCCTCAATAAAGCCTTGTTCAAATTCATTTAGTGAATGCCATTTTGCAGTAAGTAATCGTAACCTCCCTTTTAAGATCTCAATCTTTTCATTTGGATCATCTAACTTTTCAAGCTCCTTCTTTAAAATATCATAATTAAATTCTGGGCAAAAATTTAACACATCAGGATCTTTATCGTAAGGACTCAGCCCATGTCTATAGTTGGTTAGAAGAATAAAAGCCTGCTCTAATTCACTACTTCTTGGACTATTGATTAAAAGCCTCAGCACTGAGTCAATTAACATTAGAAGGTCTCCTTCAGCTTCATATCTTTTCTTTCCTTCTGCAGCCAAATATTCAAGACAAGTAAGAGGTCTAGCATAATTCTTTAAGTAAAATGAATAAATCTGGTCAAGTAGACTCATGTAATCTATAACATAATCGTCAGGAATTATTTCACCAGGCTTTGTGTGTACCTCAATTATTGCCTGCATCAATTTGTTGAATCCCTCATCATCGGTATTCAAAAAGCTATCTAGCTTCTGGGCCTTTGAAATCTCATTTTTCATCTTTTATTTCCAGATTATGTAATGTCTTAAAGCCAGTCAATGCAGAAGCATATTGGTGCTTGATCTCATCCTCGAAACTGTCAAGATAGTTCTTCGTCGTACTGACGCTCTGGTGACCTAAACTCTCGCTGATAAACTCGGTAGGAGCACCAGAACGCTTCAGGATAGTAGCAAATGAATGCCGGGCCGTGTAGGTCGTCACATCTTTATCCACCCCAACCGCTTTGGCGATCTGCCGGATATAAATGTTTGTCATCTTGACGAATTGTCGGACTTTACCTAATTCCTGCTGCGGAGTGAGTCCAGGTGTCAGGATAGCAAATACGTGTTGATTAGGCTTCTTAGGCCGTTGCCCCCAACGGTCGATAATGGCTTGTACATCCTCCGTCAGAGGAATGCTGATTGGCATAGCATCGCGCTTGGTGCGTTCAGTTTTAGCCCGTACAAATCGAATATAGTTGCCATCGATCTGCGAGTAGGTCAACCGGCCGATATCTTTCGGGTTCATTCCATTGCAGAGGTAGGAAAACAACCAGATGTCACGGTAACGCTCTTCGCTGCTTCCTTCCTCAGCCGGATAATTGTATATTTTTTCTATGTCTGCCAGTGTCAGGGCTTTTTTGATATTACGGCCAGCGGGAATTTGATAGCGCCGTTTAGAGAAAGGATAAGCCTCACGGTCAATAATGCCATCCTCAATGGCTCGGTTGTATATTGTCCTTAAACTTCTCAGATAAATGCCCACGGTGGTCAAACTCCGTCCCTTGCCAGTCATCCACTGCTCGAAGCCTTTTAGCCAGACTGGAGTAATAGCCGAAAAGGGTAGGGGCTTCTTACTATCATGGTAGGCCTTTACTGCGGTCAGCCCGTCTTTATAACTGCTGGCCGTTCCGGCACGTCCTTCATCGGTGAGGTGTTGCAAATATTGTTCGAATACCAGTACCACATTGTCAGGTCGATCAGTGGTGCTGGTGGTGTAGCGTTTTTCAAACTCCTCAAAGCTAAATACTGGCAGGGCACCAATGATCCGCTCAGCACGTCGGCTGATAGCTCCTAACATCGCTTTTGTATCTTTGATAAAATCCTCACGAGGTTTGAGCGAGCTTACTTTTTTCCACTGCTCAGCCGTGAGGTTAATTTCTGTTGGGTAGTATCGCTGCTGACGCTGGTAGGTGATGCGTAGCTTGACCGGATAGGTACCATCCTGTTTCTGCCTGCGGGTATCGAAGTAGTAATTGGTGGTTGCGCTCATTGTGATCTGTGTACAAATAGTCAGGTAGGCCAGTGTCTGTGTCAGGCATCCAACCCATTTGCATACAAATTTGCATACACCTTTCCGTAAATACCAAAAATGGGACGAAAGTATTTTAAGCTAATGTGGCTTTAAGCGCGGTAGAGCTATAAATTCTCTTTTGAAGCTTTAGTCTTGTTTTTCTATAAAAACTGATTTGTAATCAGGATGCGCAAGCGCGTCGGGGGTTCGAATCCCTCCACTGGCTCATTGACTACCAAGTAGTTACAAACAAAAAACCGCCTTCAGCAACGTTGGCGGTTTTTGTTTGCCTATACATTGGTAGTTAAAGTAGTGCTATCCACAAAACCTGACTAATTCGTTTTTACCGGAAACAGCGTTTCGTCTACTTCCGTACCCTGACCAGCTACGCGACACCAGCCGGTGGAAGCCTTATGATAAACTTCCAGCCGCCTTACTTTCAGAGTCACATCACGGCCATCTACCACCAGCTGAACATTAGCTAGAAAATTGACCACCGCCATCTTACCTTCGTAGATGCGAATAAATTCGTGGCCCGGTACGGGCCTCACAGATTTAAAAACCAGTTTTTCCTTCGCTTGTGCGCCCTGCCATTGCTGATGGGAAAAGGAAATGTCGCCTTTAGGACCAACGGCGATGAAATCGTTGCAGTCAACGGATGCATCCGGTTTTCGATGCTGCATAAGTTTCTTTATTTCCTGTCTTTCTTTGGCGTAACTGGTTGTGTCGATCTGGGCAAAAACATTGTAGCGGCCTACTAGGATGAGCAGGAAGATGAGTATACATTTCATGAGTGATTGGTTGTTGTATTGAGCGGATAGAATGTTTGGCCTGTCAAGTCAGAGGGCTATTTTTCTACGCTATTGATGCCTGTCTTCTGGATTTTGGCGGCATGATAATAATGGTTTCCCCCTTCATCGTCAAACTCCTCAAGTAGCGAAAGGCCCCCCGCCCGCAGTAACGTTTTGTAGGTTTTGGTACCAAGAGAGATAGACTCACGTGTCGTCATCACATCGATCCAGGTAACGGGTTGGCGTGGAGCCGTAAATAATAGCTTGCCGCCGGTTGGCAAAGCACCCGCTATTTTTCGTAATACAGATGCCTGCACATCCATTGGAAGAAGAAACAGCAGCCCCCAGGCGATAACCGCATCAAATTGTCGCTCGAACATCAACGAATCTTCAACAGCTTCACAGGCAACAGGTGCCATAGGGAAATTCTGCCGGAAGTGCTGCACCAGCGTTGGCGAGGCATCAATGCCATAAACAAGCAACCCTTCATCCATCAGCAGTTTAGAAACAGGTACTCCTGTTCCGCAGCCCAGATCCAGCACCGTAGCCTGTAGGGGCAGCGTTTTGGCCCAGCGACGAATGGATGATGCGCCAATGACTTGTTGGCGACTACGGATAAAAAGAGTCGCGATGTCTTCGTACCCGTTTGATTTGTCGACTATTTTCATGGTAATTATACCCGAAAGATATCCACGATCGAATTGACAGAATCGTTGGATCGGAAAATAGAATAGCGTAGGAAGTGAACCCGATTTTCTATAACAGAAGGGGCCTGGGTTCGCCGAAATCCGTATTGTGTATGTTTAAAATCTGCGGGTTCTTCAGTGATACGACTACCCATTCGGTGTAGGAAGTCGGGTTGATCCATTGGTTATAGAAAAACTTGTACAGGTTTTTACTGTTGGAAATATGAACGTAGGCGGCTTCCAGCAGCCACTCGGGCCCGTTGTCATTTGCCTTTTTTACCCGCAGCCTGAGTTCGGTAACCTGACCGATGTTGGAGGGCAGTGTAAATAAGTAATAATCGAAGCTGCCTTGTTCGCGGTCATCGACGTTTTTCTGATCCAGTACGGTCCAGTCCATGCCACCTCCGTCAGCGGTTCGAAGGGCAGCCTGTACGTCCGCGTCGGTGCCCGCCTTTTTTTTCTTGGGCGTTTTCAACAGTATTTTAATGCTAACCATGCTTCGTTTCGTTAAGGGTACGGCTTAAAGGTATATTTTAAGCCATCGACCTCTGAAAATAAGTTCGTGAACGGTTCAAAAAAGCGAGCGTGGCTATTACCCAACGCGCAAGTCAACGGCAAGTCGAACGAGTCGACTTTTGATTAGCCTGGCTAAAACCACGACACGCTAACGCAATTTGGAAAAGGCGGTTGTCTGAATGGCTGTGATGGTTTCAACGGAGTTGTGCAACAGCCACGGGCCTTTAAAAAGACAGTAAATGGGGACTGCCGACATTGGCGCGCTTTGGCCAACCTACTGTGGACTAGCATAGCCCGGAAAATGGCAGAACTCCGCCAACCAATGGAAAAGGTCAATCGACTATTCCATATCCCGAAAGCTGCTGGGGGAAGTCCCTGTCTCTTCAGAAAAAACCCGGCTGAAATAGCGTGGATTGTCGAAGCCTACTGCGTAGGCGACTTCAGCAATGCTCCATGATGAATTGAGGAGTAGCTCTTCGGCTTTTTGCAGGCGAAGAGCCCTCAGGTAAGGAATGACCGACATGCCTGTCAGGGCCATCATCTTGCGGTACAACGAGTTGCGGCTCATGCCCATCAACTCACAGATCATGGCCGTGTCAAGGGCCACATTGTTCAAATGATGTTCCAGTGTAGTGCGTAGTTTGGTCACAAACTGGTCTTCCATCGCGTCGGTCCCATTGGCGGACACCGGGCCAGCCTGCGGGTTACCCAGCGCCCGCTGGCTGTAATAGTGCTGTAAAATCTGCCGGGTTCGTAGCAGATTGCCCAGCACGAGGAGTAGCTCTTCTCGTTGAAAAGGCTTGACCAGGTACGCATCGCCCCCCCGCCGTAAGCCCATCATCTTGTCGTGCACCGCGGCCCGGGCTGTGAGCAGGACAATCGGAATGTGGCTGGTGCGTTCGTCGTTCTTTAGGGTGTCGCAGAGGTCGAAGCCGTCTTTGACGGGCATCATCACATCGCTCAGAATCAGGTCCGGTGTGATGGCTAGAGCCTGGTCAATACCGATCTGACCGTTTTCGGCTCGTATGATTTGGTACTCCTCCCGCAGGCAAGTCTGGATATAGATGGCCACATCGTCATTGTCTTCCACCAGCAGCAGCAGGGGGTGATCAAGGACTTCCTCCCGCCCGGATTCGACTGGGTCTGGAGAGACCAAGTCTTTCCAGACCCAGTCAGTTGCAGACTGTATGGGCACGGGCAGTACATCGTCGGCCATGGGTGCCTGCCGGGTCAGAGGCAGACAAACGACGAATTCAGCACCCGGATTCAGACCCAGTCTGGAAAAACCGGGTTTCTCCAGACTGGGTCGGTTGCGAACGGCCAGACTACCCTGCATCAGGCTAACCAACTCCCTCACCAACGAGAGGCCAATACCACTACCACCACTGGCGGATTCAACCGCGTCAGGCCCGGCCTTACGTGGCCCGGTCTTACGTGGCCCGGCCTGATAAAAGCGGTCAAAAATCCGGGTCAGACTGGCTGGGTCGATGCCGGAGCCGGTATCGCTGACAGTGATTCGAATCCATAGGTCGTTCAGATGACTACTTGGCGTTAGTACCTCGTGGTAGCCTGCCTGGGCAAACGATTGCCAGCGGGGCTGAACAGCTACCTCACACGTTACCTGCCCCCCCGCCGGGGTAAATTTAAGGGCATTGCCCAGCAGGTTGACCACAATGTCCTGTAGCTTATCCGGATTAAAATCGGCCTCTTGGACGTCTTCTTCAACGTGTATGATCAACTGTATTTCTCTCGTCCGGGCTATCGAGTGAAACGATTCACCCACGTACTGAATAAAGCGGTTTAAGTCGCCCCGTACGAGTTTAATCGGCATCTGGCCGGCTTCCAGTTTAGTCAGGTCCAGAATCTGATTGACCAGCCGCAGCAGACTCTGGCCGTTGCGCTCAATCAGACTGGCCGACTGTCGCAACTGAGGGTCGGCCTGCTGCTGAAGCTGGTCGGCCATGCCTAGAATAATTGTCAGGGGGGTACGGAACTCGTGGGAGATATTGGCGAAGAAATGGGATTTAGCCTCGTCGAGCTGTTGCAGATCCTGTGCCTGCTGGGCAATGGTCCGGGTGGCCTGGTCGATCTGGCTTTGCAGTCGAACCTGCGCCTGCTCGTGTTTCCGGGTGCGCCACCGCCCCCACAACCACGTACCACCCAGTAGCAGAGATATCAGTAAAAGGAGAAACCAGCCGCGCAGATAAAACGGCCGAAGTACGTGTACCTCCAAGGAAAGCGGAGCCGCCGACATGCGACCGTCGGCAGCCTGTCCTTTAATCAGTAACCGGTAATCGCCGTAGGGCAGGTTGCCCAGCCGCAGGTACGGCTCGGTCTGGTAGTGCCAGCTGTCGCTGATCCCGCTGAACTGGTAGGCGTACGTATTTTTCCGGGCGTCGGTGTAGTTGAGTAACGCGAAATGGAGGAGACTGCTCCGGTCATCGGGTTGCAGCGTGATTTGCCCCGTTTTGAGAAGCTCCTTAGTTTTGTCAATCAGCGTGTTGCGACTGGCATCGAATAGACGAAAGGAAACCACGTGCAGGGGCAGGGCGGGCAGGGGCGGCTCGGCCTCGAAATCCTGGGGATTGAAGGCCGTTACCCCGTTCAGACCCCCAAAATAAAGCCGTCCCTGGGCATCCTGGTAATGGGCAATGCGGTTGAACTCATTGTTGGTGATGCCATCCTGCTCCGTATAGGTCCGGGTGGTGAGCCGGACCGGATCGAACTGCATGATGCCTTCGTCGCTGCTGAGCCACAGGTGCCCCCGCCGGTCGGCATACACGGCGTAAATATTGTCGTTATTCAGACCGTCGGCCCGCCGAAACTGGCGGTAGCTATTCCGGGCGCGATCCCAGCGTATCAGCCCCGTATTAGCCGTTGCCAGCCAGAATACCCCCTGCGGGTCCTGGTAAAAATGCTGGTAGCTGTCAGCTGGTAGCCTGAAAGCCCCCGGCCATTCCGCCAGTAGCGGCCTGTAACGCCCTTTTTGGGGTCGACGGTGTACAGCCCCGTTGTCGCGCAGAGCCAGATCGTTCCCTGCCGATCGGTGCCGATATGCAGGATGTGCGCCTTGGCTAATTCGGGGAATTGGTTATAGCTTCGGAAGGGAAGCACCTGATTAGCGATTGGGTCGACCAGCAACAGACCAGGATCGCCACCGGCCAGCAGCCGATAGGGTTTCGTCGAATACGGATGAGTACTCCAGACCATCATTCCCGGAGCAGGGGTCGGCATTATGGTCGTTTTTGTGGTCCGGTAGTCGTAGGCTATCAGCGTAGTAATCTGGGCCAGATACAGCTTCCCGCCCAGTGGAGCGCTCATACTATTGAAAACGTCCTGGCCCACCAGCAACTGGCGGGCCGATCCGCCCGAAAACGTACTGCTGAACAAACCCACATTTTCCAGATTCGTGTAGAGCGTTTTTCCCACGGCGGTAATGCCCCGAACGGCGGGTTTTTTCCCCTCGCCGGGTTCGTAGAACAAGCGCTGAAAGTAGTCTCTGCCCACTCGGATCTGGTATAGGCCAAAGCTGGTTCCCAGCCACATACTCCCCGTGCGATCCCGAAAAAAACTTCGGTCTTCAATGAGACCGCTGGGCAGCTGGCTGGTGATATCGAGGAGGACCCGGCCGGTGGAGTCGCGCAGTTGGCAGCCATTCCAGAGTAGTCCATGCTGATTAAACGCGTAGGCGAGTGGGTATTGCATTTTCGCCGATTCGATCAGGGCCGGGGACAGGGTCTGGCGATGACCCGCCCCGTCAATTTTATACAGCTTGTCTATGGCCCCCAATGGCCCATTCGTTGTTGTGTGTCGATAAATGAGTTCTGCACTGGCATTCGATTGACTCAGACAGGCGAAGACGGCGAATGGATGATTATAAATGCGCAACGCGCGCCCATCCATCGTTAATTCGACCAACTGGCTGTGGCTGTTAGCGACCCAAATCGTGTTTCGAGCCGTAACAGCCTCTAGCGTCAGGTTCTTGTACTGGGGTAACGACACCGTCCGTAACCCCGTTTTGGGATGGTACACATTGAGCTTGGCCGGCTGGTAATCGACAAACACAATGGTTCCATCGTTGCCACTCCGCAGCGACTGCTTTACCCCGAAAAAGTGCGTAGGTCGGGATCGGTGGAAGCGTTTCTCGAAGGAGGTGGCCACGCCCGTTATCGGATCAAGCAGCGTAATGTTTGATTGCCCCGACGGTCCCATGAGCCACAGCAGCCCATCGGCATCCTGCGCCATCGAGTGAATGTCATCAAAGTCGAGCCCGTTTTTCTCCCGGGTGTAGGTGGTGAACGTTGCCCCGTCGAAGCGACTAAGTCCCTGCTTCGTACCGAACCACATAAAATCCCGGCGGTCCTGGAGAATAGCGTTCACTTCGCGGTGGGCCAGGCCGTCTTCGGGCCCATACCGCTGGACGGTGGCCGCAAAACGTTGTGCCCCCGCCAACGAGCAGCAACCAGCTAAGAGGGCTAAAATCAGACCAACTATTTGTTTCAACGGATGTTCTCTTTAAGCCTGATTTTAGGAATGGGATGCAAATATAAGTAGTATCTTCTTGTGATACGTATACTAGAAGGGTAGCAGTCGACTGTATCTCTGGATTATACTGGCTCAATAGCCAATCAGGTTCAACCGCTCGTAGCCATGAGTTCAGCCGCCAGAAAGGGCCACTTTCGGGGCATGTTATCCTGCTTTTTTCTTCTTTTTGGATCTGCTGCACCAAATGTGTACCTATTTGGGTGAAATCTGCACATAAGGCGGAGAGCCATGGTCTAAACTTGCATAAGCATTGGAGAAGCCCAGACGCCTTTTTTTATCGTCCAGTTTGTGGAGGTAATCCGGGGTCGACTGCCTGCTGGTTTTCCTGCGGGGATGGCTATCTGCTAACTCAACAATGATGAAGAAACATCTTCCCGATGACGAACAATTTGTCCACGCTTTCCTCAGGCTTTTTTTACCCGCTCGAAGGCAGGGTTCGTCAATCTAGTGCTGCTGGTTGCTGGTCTGTCAGCCCAGAACCTAATCATTCACTACGGGTGCACTGACGGCACCATCCGCTATTGAATACCTTACCCATGATGAATTTCCTGAAAAAGCTATTTCAACAAGAAGAACACCGGCCAACAGAACTGGCCCCCGCCATGGCGAAAGAAGTAGCTATGCGCTTAAAGCATGCTGCTGAATTACGCCTGAATAAACAGTATGAGCTCACTATACTTGAATGCAATGAAATCCTGCAGTTCCACCCTGCCTGTCATCTGGCTTACCAGATTCGGGCTCTGGCCAAATATGATATAGATGATCAGGATGGCGCTATCCGGGACTGGAATCGGTTCAAATCGTTGCAAAAGTGGCTAAAGTAAACAGGTCTGTCAGTCGAAAAGCTGACGAGCAATCCAATAGCACGGATTTACTAGCCTTTTTTGGTGCCTTCTTTTGAGCGGCCTGGGAGTTCTGACGCAGAGAAAGGTTGTCCTCAATAAAAACGCCAGAACTCGAAACGCTCATGTATAAAACAAGGCTCATGGTCTAGTTCAAAAACTGGGCGTTTGGTAAGGCAATGAATGAAGCCGATAGGTGAACTAGCCTGTCAGTTGACAAAGGCCACTACGGTCAACTTACCCACTCCCTTACCACGGCTGCCGAAGCATTGGAGCAGGTTAGGACTATTACTCCGATTTTCCACGAATGAACATCGTAAACATTACCGATTGACCTCTCTCCACCTAAACCGCTTTTGAATCAACACTGAATACAATAAATCAATTGCGTCGTTGAATTATGCCTATATGCAGGTAATGTATCTACCCTAAATGGGCAAAATGTGCACCTATTTGGGTGAAATATGCACCTGCTTGTGACAACCATTCCCTAATCTTGTACAAGCATTCAGTGCCAAAAATAACGACTGCCAGAGAGGAGGCAGTAATGATACCGCGGTTGCTTTTTGAGTAGGGCGTTAATGGAGCAAAAGCGAATATTGGCCGGATGCGAGGGGCAACTCATAAGCTGACCTGTCCAGTGCTCCTTCTAGCCGGAACTAAAGAGGAAATAACCCCGCTAGCCACCAGTCGGGCGGTTGTGGCACAACGGCCGAATCGTAGCCTATTGATCTACGAGGGAGATCATTTGCAAGCCACAACTGTGTGGAAAGAAAGGGAGTTTGCTGATGGCTACGTTCGACGCATTAAGGAGTTTGCTGCGAAAATTTGACTTCTCAATTATTGCTCTTTTCTGCGAAGGATGTTTACGCTGCTTTAAGCAGATGATGGCAGCAATTATTAATGAATTACCTACGTACGACTGGTTACCATGCACTTTTTCTAGCCGTTCGCCCACGCGCCAAGGTATATTGGCAATTCGCGAAATAGCAACAGGGCCATCCGCCAGTTCGGCCACTCTTCGGGTAAATTCCGCCATTGAGTTCCGATTCGTGGAAGCTATAAAATAATGTTCATTATTTGGCGTAAATCGTGTTTTCGCTTGCGCTCAAGGTCGAAGAAAGGCGGCATTGCGACCCACTGGGAGTCGCAGGGCGGCCTGTACCGTCAGTTTTGAGAACTGTTTAGCGAGGTCTTTGCATTTTGGTCGACACAAGGATGTCACGATGCTCAGTTCTTCTCAATTCCCCAACATTTTCTCCGTGCTTTTACTTTTTCCAATCCTCTTCGCTTAATCGGGCAGGCTTGTCGAGTAAGATTTTAGTTCATTAAGGCGTTTTTGGCATTCTGTAATTTTGTCTGCATAGCGAGTGGCCATCTCCTGTGATTGACTAACTGTTATACCGCTTGACATGCGGTGTATTAACTCACTCAAACTTTCTATACGGCTGCTTAGTAACTGTCTGTGATTTTTCACCTTGTTGTGTAGGCTGGTTGAGTTACACTTTGCTCTTGTATGTATAACAAGAATTAAAAGTGATAGGTTATGTTTTTCTTATTTTTTTATATGTATATACGGAGTTTTACATAAGTTCAGATTTACTACTTATAGTGAATTGATCGTGCCTGCGCCGATAAGGATGCCGGGTTGAAATCGAACCCATCTGTGGAATCTTCGCCGACGCTCATCGTCCGCATTAACACGATCACGCAGATCTCGGACTGAACGGTAAAGGCGTTTGCGTTGCCGGCAGAATGACTGTTTTGCTTGCAGCATAAACGTGCATGAGCGAGGTAAACGAAGGTCTCGTGCTAGCATGTTTCCCAGACTTACGGACAGATTCTCAACGTGAGTTTATCGCCCGTTGATCAGGTTTTTGTGTATCATCTGCCTGAACTGATTCGGTCGCTGGCGACCCAACCAAATTTCCCTACCGACTGTTCGAAACTGATTGATTTTTTATCTCTATAGGGATAATTATGCAGGAATACCCAAGAAACAGCCTGTAGCGTACGGCGCCACGCAAGAAATCGTCCAACCCAATACTTTATGCTTTTATCCTTACGTATAGTTTTATGTACCCTGGTTGTATCACTGCTGTGCTGTAAGATGGCATGGGCACAACAGGTTGCGATCACGTCTGTTTCTCCTAATCCAGTCTGCGCGGGGTCAATCATCACGGTTGCTTACTCGAGCACGCTGTCTAGTTCAGGTAATGTCACGTTATACCTGAATAGCCCCGATGGAACAAGTGCTTCAATCGGCACTGCATCGACAAATGGCGGGAATGGGTCCGTTTCTGGAATAATTCCCGCTGGTCGGCCCACGGGGTCGTATACCGTTCGCGTCTCCAGGTCCTACGGCAACTCACCGACGGTAGACAGTCCTATCAGTGGTGCGTTCACGGTTAATGCCCTGCCTGCGGCCCCGGTAGTATCCAACCTGGCCTACTGTCTGGGAACAACGGGTGTTCCCCCCTTAACTGCCACCGGACAAAACCTGAAGTGGTATACCACCTCGGCTGGTGGAGCCGGATCGGCCACGGCGCCAACACCCCCAGCATCGTCGGCTGGAACCACCAACTACTACGTGAGTCAAAGCGTGAACGGCTGCGAAGGGCCCCGGGCTACTCTTACCGTAACCATCAATCCCTTGCCGGTTAAGCCAACAGTAACTTCCGCACTTTCATATTGCCAGAATGCCAGCGTTCCCTCGCTGGCTGCAGCGGTAAGCTCGGGTAATAACCTGAAGTGGTATGCGGGTGCGACGGGTGGCACCGGGTCAACAGCTGCCCCAACGCCACAAACATCGACTGTAACCACAACGTCGTATTATGTAAGTCAAACAGATGGCAATGGCTGCGAAAGTGATCGGGCTACTATTACCGTTACGATCAGAGCTACCCCCAATTCACCCGCGGTAACAACTCCGGTTACCTATTGTCAGAATCAGACAGCAGCCCCCCTGTCGGCGACGCCCGTTACCGGCGGTCCCCTGAACTGGTTCGGGCCGTCGAATAATTCGCTGGGTAGCACGGCACCTACGCCCCCAACAAACTCACCCGGCACGACCTTCTATACGGTTAGCCAAACAGTTAACGGCTGCACCAGCACCGCTGCTACCATTACGGTCACGGTTAATGCGACTCCCCCAGCGCCCGCTACCAGTCCGGCTAGTGCCTGTCAGGGGGGCGCAACGGTATCACTGGTCAACAGTGTGACACCTTTATCAGGCAATACGCTGAAGTGGTATACCTCCCCAACGTCGGCTAGTCTGGCTGCGGCTCCCCAGGTCGCGACCACTTCAACCGGTTCGCAGGTGTTTTACGTAAGTCAGACGAACGCCAATGGATGCGAAAGTAGCCGGGCATCCATCACCTATACGGTTTACGCCCGACCAAACCCGCCCACGGTACAGAGTCCGGTAACCTATTGCCAGAACGCGACCGCACTACCCCTGCAGGCAACGGCTTCGCCCGGCGGCACACTTAACTTCTATGGTACAAATGCAACCGGCGGGACCAGTACGACGCAGCAGACGCCACAGACCCAGTCCAGTAACATCTACTACGTGAGCCAGACGGTTAATGGTTGCGAGAGTAGTACACGGGCTCCAATCACGGTGACTATCAATGCGCTGCCGCCCAAACCCATTGTCACCACCCCTGTTGCTTACTGTCAGTTTGCGGTTGCCACTATATTAAGTGCTACGGCGTTGACCAACAATACACTTTATTGGTACGGCACTAACGCCACGGGTGGAACCGCTTCGTCAACCGCACCAACCCCGCCAACCAACGCAGATGGTACATTTACATACTATGTGAGTCAGAAAGATCCCATCGGTTGTGAAAGCGAACGCGCTACTATCAGCGTGACGATCTACCCTAAACCGGCAGCTCCAGCGGTAACTCCGGCCAGCGCCTGTCTGAACAGCATACCTAATCCATTGACACAGTCCGTTACCGCTACCGGTATACTCAAATGGTACACCAGTGCTACGGGTGGCACCGGCTCGACGGTTGCCCCAACACTGTCGACCTCGGCTACTGGCACGACCACGTATTATGTCAGCCAGACGAATGGGAGCGGCTGCGAAAGTGATCGTTCTGCGATAACCTTCACGGTGAACCCACTTCCGGCGGCTCCTGTACCAACACCCGCGAAGAATCCGCTGATTTATTGCCAGAATGAAACGGCAGCCCCTTTAACCGCGAATGGACAAAACCTGAAATGGTATTTGGCGGCCAGTGGGGGAAATCCACTGGCCAATCCGGTTATTCCATCGACGGCTGTTGCGGGCCCACCCATTACGTACTACGTCAGCCAGACGGATGGCAACGGCTGCGAGAGCCCCCGGGCCAGCGTTACCGTCACAACTATATCAAGACCCGCTCCTCCTACGGTGAGTGCTGCGCCGGTGACCTATTGCCAGTATGCCACAGCCACCCCGCTGAGTGCAACACCCATCACAGGCAATTCGCTTAACTGGTATGGTACCAATGCCACGGGCGGAACGGCTACGTCAACGGCTACCCCGACGACAGATATAGCGGATACCAAACTCTATTACGTCAGCCAGACGGATGGTAACGGCTGTGAGAGCAGCAGCCGGGCTTCTATCACCGTCAAGGTGAATGCCAAGCCGACCGCGCCAACGGTAACCACTATCACCCTGTGTCAGAATGCTACCCCCGTTGCCCTGGCTACGGCGGTGACCTCGGGCACCAATCTGAAATGGTACACGGCTCAAACGGGCGGTACGGGCTCAACGGTGGCTCCAACGCTGTCGACCGCTGCTGTAGGGTCAACCACGTATTATGTGAGCCAGACGAGTGCCGACGGTTGCGAGAGTGACCGGAGTGCGGTTGTGGTAACGGTAAAACCGTTGCCGGTTGCGCCTACGTTAACGCTTAACACCCAGAATCTCTGCCAGAGCTCAGTGCCCACCCCGCTGACGGCCATCGCCACGGGAACGTTGAAATGGTATAATGCCTCTGGTCCAATCCCTAGCCCTGTTACACCCTCGACAACCAACGTCGGGCCGACTACGTATTTCGTTAGTCAGATTGTAGATGGGTGCGAAGGCCCGAAGGCTACATTAAACGTGGTGGTTATTCCGAAACCGGTAGCGCCAACGGTTACATCATCAGTTACGATCTGTCAGGCGGCAACGCCCATTACCTTAGCCGCTACCGGCCAGAATTTAAAGTGGTACACGGACCCAACGGGTGGCACTCCATCGGCAACCGCACCAACGCCACCCACTTCGGCGTCGGGTACAACGGTTTACTACGTTACGCAGACCGATGCGAATAATTGCGAAAGCGACCGGGCGGCCATTTCGGTTCGTGTCAAGCAAAAGCCAGCCCCACCCGGTACAGCGGCCCTTAGTGTCTGCTCTAACCAGGTGACGCCCCTGACGGCCACCTTCGCTGCGGGGACTACTCCGAATTGGTATGGCACCAACGCCACGGGCGGAACGGCTTCGGTAACGGCACCGACGCCATCAACGGCCGTTATTGGTGCACCGGTTCAGTATTACGTCAGCCAGACATTGGAAGGGTGCGAGAGCGACCGGGCGTCGATAGCGGTAACGATCAAGGTACTTCCCGTAGCACCAACCGTGAGTTCGACCCCTGTAACGTATTGCCAGGATGCCGTTTCGGTACCCTTATCGGCTACGGCTACCGGTAGTTTAAACTGGTATACGACACAAGCCGGCGGTACCGCATCATCGACTGCGCCAACGCCATCGACGAACAGTAGTCTGCCACCAACCACCTACTACTACGTCAGTCAGACGGTTGATGGCTGTGAAGGGCCTCGGGCCAGTATCGCCGTAACCATTAATCCAAGACCGGCTCAACCCACGGTTGTTTCGTCATTTACGTACTGCCAAAACGCTACAGCTCAGGCATTGACTGCAACGGGGCAAAACCTGAAGTGGTATACGGCCCTGACAGGTGGAACCTCGTTAGCAACCGCGCCAACACCACCGACCACTACACCAGGCTCAACGATATACTATGTTAGTCAGACGAATGCCAACGGCTGTGAAAGTGACCGGGCCAGCATTACCGTAACGATTGTGGCTACGCCGGATGCTCCCGGTGTAACTTCATTGAGTTTGTGTCAGAGCTCAACACCGATTTCCTTGACGGCCACAGCCAGCACGAACGGTGCACTATACTGGTACGGCCTGAATGCCACGGGCGGAACGGCTACCACACTAGCGCCCACACCACCCACCGCCACAACGGGTACAACTACCTACTACGTGAGCCAGCGTGTGAGTGGCTGTGAAGGTCCACGGGCTGGTCTGAACGTTACCATTGTGCCCTTACCTACAGCTCCCGCAGTGGCTCCTACGTCGGTCAGCTACTGCCAGAACGCGGTGGCTACTGCCCTGGTGGCTACTGCTGGCGGTACGCTAAACTGGTACATCAGCCAGGGGGGCGTGGTGAGTCCGTTGGGACAAGTGTCACCAATCCCCTCGACAACGGCTGTGGGGACGACCACCTACCTCGTTAGCCAGAGCGTGAATGGCTGCGAAGGTCCCCGATCAACCATCAGTGTAACCACCAACGCGCTACCACCAGCGCCAACAGTTGCCTATCCGGCGAATACATTGAATTTGTGCCAGAACAGCACGGCCAGTCCGCTAATGGCCACGGGCAGTTCGGGGGGCGTGTTGAACTGGTACACAGTGGCTACCGGAGGAACACCCATTACGGCTCCCGTTACACCAAATACCTCGACGACTGGTACCACCATCTACTACGTAAGTCAGGTATTGAATGGATGCGAAAGCGCCCGGACAACCATTACCGTAATCATCACAGCTACGCCTGCTGCGCCGGGTACAACACCTGCCAGCTTCTGTTACAATACCGTTGCAACGGCGCTGACCGCAACGGCTGTTCCCGGGGGTATTCTGAACTGGTACACGTCCGCTACGGGCGGAACGGCCAGTACGGCGGCTCCCGTACCACCGACCAATGTGGTTGGAACGACGACGTACTATGTAAGCCAAAGCGTGAACGGTTGCGAAAGCCCGCGGACTAGTCTGGACGTGACGATCAAACCCCTGCCTGTAGCGCCAACCGTAACGACTAGTGCGCCAAGCTTCTGCCAGAATAGCGTGTCTACTGCACTGTCGGCTACTCCGATCAGTGGCGGTACATTGAATTGGTATACTGTTCCGACAGGTGGAACGGCCAGCCCAACGGCCCCCATACCGCCAACCAACGTGGTCGGAACAACAACTTACTACGTGAGCCAGAGCGTGAATGGCTGCGAAGGATCCCAGGCCAGCATTGTCGTGACCATCAAGGCCTTACCAGCAGCGCCTACGGTTTCGGCCAGTAGCGTCACGTTTTGTCAAGGTACTACTGCCACCGCCCTGACCGCGGGCTTCAGTCCCGGCGGTACGCTGAACTGGTATACAACACCGACAGGCGGAATATCTTCGCCCGTTGCGCCTGTTCCATCAACCGCTACGCCGGGCCTCACTACCTACTACGTAAGCCAAAGCGTCAATGGTTGCGAAAGTCCATTGGTGCCGATCGTGGTCATCATAAAACTTACCCCATCCGTACCAATCGTTGGGGCATCGCCAATTTATTGCCAGGGCGGAACCGCAACGGCGTTGTCGGCCACCGCACCGGACGGCGGTTCGCTGAACTGGTATACGAATGTTACGGGTGGAACACCGACAACCACACCGCCCGTTCCGCCGGTCAGCAGTCTCGGTGTGGTTACGTATTACGTTAGTCAAATTCTCGACGGTTGCGAAAGTGCACGGGTTAGCCTGACCGCAACCATCAAAGCGGCTCCGGCCGCCCCATCTGCAACGGCTTCAGTGGCGTATTGCCAGGGATCGGTTGCCGTTCCGCTGACGGCGACACCAACGGGTGGAGATGCCCTGAACTGGTACACCACACCCACGGGAGGAAGCCCTTCTGCGGTAGCGCCTGTACCCGCAACCAGCAGCCCCGGCTCGACGCTGTACTATGTAAGCCAGACCGATGCTACCGGCTGCGAAAGTGTCCGGTCGGCGGTTACGGTTAAGGTAAATGCATTGCCTGCGGCTCCGTCGACCGTACCTGCTACGTATTGCCAGGGCAGCGTTGCCACGGCCCTGACCGCTACCCTGAACGGCGGTGTGTCGTTAAACTGGTACACAGCCGCAGCCGGTGGCGTTGGTTCGCCCGTTGCGCCTACACCTGTAACGACCAGCTCCGGAACAACGCCCTACTACGTGAGCCAGACCGACGCGAATGGCTGTGAGAGTAATCGAAATGTTGTGCTGGTTACCGTTACGCCAACGCCAGATGCACCGGTCATTGCCTCCATCGCACCGGTTTGTCAGAATAGCCCGGCGTTTGCGGTGCAGGCTGCCGGACAAAACCTAAAATGGTATTCTGATCCGACCTCTACGGCCAGCCTGGGTAGTTCGGTTCTTCAGTCGACGGCGGTGCCCGGTACGTTCGTTTATTATGTCAGCCAAACGAGCAATTCGTGCGAAGGTGCCCGGGCGCAGGTTCAGGTAGTTGTTAATCCATTGCCAGCCGCGCCAGTCGTTACGAATCAGACGGGTTGTCAGGATGTGGTGGCGCAGCCGCTGACGGCTACCGGTACAAATTTGCAGTGGTAC
This sequence comes from Spirosoma lituiforme, assembly GCF_054776635.1. Classification (NCBI taxonomy): domain Bacteria; kingdom Pseudomonadati; phylum Bacteroidota; class Cytophagia; order Cytophagales; family Cytophagaceae; genus Spirosoma; species Spirosoma lituiforme. The sequence continues at coordinate 336,575 of NZ_BAAHBO010000002.1, read as the reverse complement.
GACGCAAACGATAACCAGATCTCGGCCCCAACGCCCGTAACGAAGGTAGACCTCACGCAGACCTATACGTATAAAGTGAGCCAGACGCTTAATGGCTGTACCAGTCCAAAGGCTACCTTCACCTACACGGTTAACGTTACGCCGTTGCCAACCGTTACGCCGGTGGCCGCCTACTGCCAGAACTCGGTGATAACGCCCCTGCAGGCTACGGGTACCAACCTGAAATGGACTGATCCGAACGGGGTTGTCAGCGCCAATACACCCACGCCGTCAACGGCAGCGGTAACGTCGGGAAGCAGCTATTTTGTCACCCAGACCAGTTCGCTCGGGTGCGAAAGCCGGCCCGCCGAAATAAAAGTAACGGTCAACGCGCAGGCTGTTGCCAAACTGGATGGGAATGCGTCGGTGTATCTGGGTAGTCCGGCACTGCTGACGCTGACGCTGACCGGGGCGGGCCCGTACAGCTACACCCTGTCTGACGGAACAGTCGGCATTGCTGAAACATCGGCAAATTCACCGATAACGACCAAGCAGATTTCTGTTACGCCAGCTGCTACAACAACCTACACGGTAGCGGCTGTGTCGAATGCCTGTGGCATTGGACCTTCCAGCGGAGCGGCCACCGTTACGGTTAAAGTGCCTACGATTACGACCACCAGCTTGTCTGCGTTGTCGGTCTGTGCCGGTACGGCGCTCTCCGTCAATTTTTCAACCACGGGTGAGTTTGTTGCGGGAAATGCCTTCTCGATTGAAATTGCCAGTACGACCGGGGATTCATTAAGCCGGAAATACATACCAATCTCAAACGGGGTGGTTCAGGGATCGTTCATCACCACGACCGTTCCCAGTTCGATTGCGCCGGGACAGTATTACGTGCGGGTTGTAGCGTCGAATGCACCGTACTCGATTGCCGGTACAATCAATCCCGCTGTGCTAACCATACGACCTGTAGCAACGTCCTCATTCAGCGTCAATAAAATGGTCATCTACAAAGGAGAGAGTGTTATACTGTCGTTTAGTCTGGGTGGCGACGGGCCGTGGCAGGGAACCTATGTGGCCGGTACAGAATATAAGTACTTCGTGTCGACAACGAGTGTGTATTCGGCAACGCTGACACCGGCCACGACGACGACATACAAGTCGTTATCGATCGCTAACGGGTGCGGCAATGGGAAGATAGAAGGGGCGGATACGGTAACCGTCACGGTCAATATTCTGACGGCGGAGGAAGATCCATTCGCCAATTCGGTGAAAGTATACCCGGTGCCAGCGGATGGCGAGGTAACCGTTGATATCGATATTCCGTTACAGAGCAAGCCTGCCGAGCTTCGGCTGATTGGTCCGGGCGGCCGCACAACGGAGCAGCTGACCACGAAAAAGCGACAGACGATACTGGACTTGAGTAAGGAACCCGCGGGTACGTACCTGCTGCACATTACCGTCGGCGACCGATCGACGGTGCGTAAGATTCTCAAGTTATAGCCCGTTTTTCGGCGCATGAATCGGTTTGGAGGTATCTACTTCCAAACCGATTTTTTTTGCCATCAATCGGCAATAAGAATGGCCGTATAATCGTCGGGTCCCAGCAATTGCCGGGTGCGCAGTTGCTGCGTGTGAGCCAGAAACTGAACGGGGGAGGCCAGTGCCGTCTGGAGCGGTTGCCAGACTGATTCTTCGAAGGAGAGCTGTTTGCCTGACCAATGACGCAGATGCGCTAAAGCCCGACTACCCAATGCTGTCGGCTGCTGCGCTATTATTCGTATTGTTTCTACATCACCCTGCAGGGTGGCATAAGCCATCAGAAGGTACTGGCCTAGGGCGTCCGATAGCAAGGCGTACTGCTGGCCGGGCTGGTGCGGCCAGCTGCCGGAACGAAAGCCATCGGAGTCGGGCGGATGGAGCCAGTTGAGCAGGTAAGGGGCGGATTCGAACTGGCGTATGTCTGGATTCGCGGCCCGCAATTCGCCCGTCGATGGATTAAAACAAAGCGCTACCGCATCGCCGTATACCATCCAGTGTACGATAGCTGCCTGATGATGCAGCGTTACCAGCGTTGCCGAAGAGCCTTCGCCCATGAACTTACGCTCGATCAGGTAGTTCTGCTGGGCTTGAGGTCGATAGGCATCGAAGAACGATACCCACTCGGCATCGAGCCAACAGGCCAGACTGTCCAATCCCTCAAAAGGCTTATGCGGGACCTGCTGAACCAGATGCCGGGCCCATTCGCCGGCGTAAATACCCGTACCACCGGCACCATCGGCAACGGCCCATATGCCCGCTTCGCTATCGGATCGCCAGGCGTCTTCGTTGTCGGTATAGACCGGTGCTTCTTTGCTGACCGACTGCTGACGGTTTCTCATGAGTCGGGCTGAAGAGCAGCCGTAAAGTGCTGGTTGTGCTGGGTGGGCGTACCGATGTTCATGAATTTGACCAGAGCATCCATGTCGGCGTTGCTGCACATGCCTACGTAGGCGGTTCGCTGGTCGAGCCCGAACAGGCTGGCGATATCGGCATGGTAGGAGGCTGGCATATCGCTCGACATATCGTAGAGCAGCCGGGCGTAGGGGTCAGCGCCCAGTTCATCCGCTTTCGAAGGGAAACGAATCGTTTTGCCCTGCTCATCCGACACGTGAATGTTCATCAGCAATACATGGCCATCCGATGTGTGGAGATTTTTTAACCGGTTGCAACAGGCCAGCAGTTCATCCGTCGTGGCATCCGTCGCTACGCCATCAGTGATGTTAATAACCGTCGGCGGATAAACGTCTTTACCCGCCTGAGCGACCAGCCATTGTTCTATCAGTGATTCGGCCAGGCAGATGGCGCTTTTCATGGGCGTTCGGTGCCGATGAATGGCCTGTAACCAGATGGGACGCTTTTCGGTGGTGGTGATGACCCGCCCCCGGATCGTACGCTGTACAGTAATTTCCTCGACACGAATGGCCGCTTCAGCCAGTTCTGCCGGACTCAGGAATGTTTTTCCGGCCATACCGCCCGACCAGAGCACATTGGCTTTGTCGTCGCTGAAACCGCCGTAGCCAATGAGGGCAATGTCGTAATAGTGCCGGATCTCATCGCCTTTCTGGCAGCGGAGTACCAGCTCCAGCAGGGTTTGGTTGATGATCTGCGCCACGGCCGCGGCTTTGGACAGCGACTGGCCCCGGTAGGTCGTCCGTTCGTCCATTGAGCCCGACTGATCGATCAGAAAGATAAACGCCGTGGGCGTCTGGCGCATGATCTGCGCCGAGTAGGGGCGATGCTTGATGGGCTTTTGCAGAGCGTCCTGTAGCGCGGTCTGCAAATCGGCGGGCGATAACGAGTAAGAGGGTAAGGGTTGAAGACCGGTCATAAAAAGGAGGAGACTAGGATGCGTGAAGCAACTGCCCGAGATGGTCAATCTGCTGCTGCATCCGCTGTTGCAAGTTCGAAAAATGCGCCATTAAATCGCCTTCATGCGTCACCAGTCGATAGGATTCTTCCGCTTTCAACGTGTCAATTTCCAACTGAAGTCTTGTTTGCCGGTCAACCAGTCGCTCGTACCATTGCTGAAGTACAGCCAGTTCGTAGGTTGTTTCTGACTGATCTGTGAGCCACTGACTCTCGTTGAGTTCCCGCACCAGCCGACGGACGGCGGCCAGATCCCGCTGTTTATATACATCATTGAGCCGGGCCATGAAGGTCGCAGCCTGCACCATGCGGTCGGGATCACTGGCATGGCGGTCGGGGTGAGCCAGCATAACGGCCTGCCGATACAGTCGCCGGAGTTCGCTTTCGGCGGTTTCATCGAGCTGAGCAGGCTGGTGCGCAATAGCCTCCTGAACTACCCGGTTCGTCTGGGCAAATCGCTCCTGCCAGGTCTGCGCTTCTTCCGAATCACTCCGCCGACCGGTCTGGCTGGCCCGTCGAAGCGCCAGCTTCATTTGCAACTCGGTCGTCTGCATCAGCAGGTGGCCAAGCTGAGCCCGAAACCGTCGGTAATACTGGTCGATGAGGGATTGACAGCCTGCCTTTTCCTCTTCCAGCCGGGCAATCCGGGGGCTCAAGGCCTGAATCCGGGCTAACAGATCAGCCTTGGCGGGATGAATAACAAGCGAAGAGGGAATGGGATGAGCGTTCATTGATTTTAGTTGTGCCGAAACTACCTCAAAAGTCTTGTAATCACTGCTTTTACCGGCGTCGATGGTCAGTAGCTAGTTATCAAGCTGGATGGTTCATGTCAGAAGTGAGGGACACGAATTGCTTTCCTGTGACTTTTTGAGCAACTTAACCCGATTCCCCTTATTCATTGTGCCCGTACACAGGGCATATGGATCGCGCATGTTTCCGTCAATCAGCGAATATATACAATCTATTGAACTCTCAACCGAAACCCTACAACGGCTTAATTACCTGATTCCAGTCCGGAAGCCAGCTGGGCAGTTGTATTTCAGCAGTGGAAATTTTGCCGTGGCCTTTCGAATGCTGGACACCCGAACGGGCCAGCAGGTAGCGTTGCGCTGTTTCCTGCGGGAAGCCGCCGGTCGTCGGGAGCGACTCCGCGCGATTGCCAGCTACGTGAACGAAAACCCATCGGACTACCTGCTTCCGTTTACCGTTTATCCGGATGAACTCTGGGTCGATACGCGCTTCGGTCAGGCGCGCGACTTTGATGTGACGGTGATGCCCTGGGTGAGTGGGCAAACGCTGAGCCAGTATGTAGCCGATTGCTGCCGCAACCAGCAGGCACAGACACTCGATCAGCTGGCTCATCGGTTTGATGAACTGGCGCGCTGGCTCCTCGGCCAGCCAATGGCCCATGGTGACCTGAAGGCGGACAATATCTTGATCCAGCCCGACGGTCAACTGGCCCTGATCGATTACGACGGCTGCTTCGTGCCCGCGCTGGAGGGGCAGGACGCTACGGAAATCGGTACGCTACCGTACCGGCACCCGGCCCGTACCCCCGCGCAGTTCGACCGCCATCTGGACGATTTTAGTCTGCTGGGCCTCTCTCTGGAACTTCACGCCTTGAGTCTGAACCCCGCATTGTATACCGATACCGACACGCTGCTGCTGACGCTAAATCTCGTCACGGACCCGTTTAACGCGGATCAGTGGAGCCAATTTCGACGGTTATCGTCTGCCAAGGTATCAGCCCGGGCAAGCTTGCTGGAACACGCGATTCACGGCCCGCCAAAGCCAATTCCAGGGCTTATGGACCTGCTTCCCGGTCCGGAACCGGCCATAAATCTACCGGTAGCAACGGATTGGGCGGACACGCCGATTCCGTATCTTCAGCGCCGACAGTGGGGGTTTATCAACCGGGCGGGCGAACTGATTGGTCCGGGTGAGTGGGAACATGTTGGACCCTTTTCGGAGGGGCTGGCGGCCGTTCGAACGCAAAGCAAGTGGGGATTTTGCAATCGGCAGGGCCAGCTGGTTATTGACTGTCAGTTCGATGAGGTTCGGGAATTTAGCGGAGGTCTGGCGCTGGTTCGACAAGTAGGAAAGTACGGGTTTATCAATGGAAAAGGCCAGCCGGTTATTCCCTGCGTCTATGAGGAGGCCGGACACTTTGCCGACGGACGTGCCCTGGTCCGACAGAACAATGCCTATGGGTTTATTGATGAACAGGGGCGGGTTGTCATTCCCGTACAGTTTGAGTCGGCGGGGCACTTCAACGAAGGGTTGGCCCAGGTTCGACAAGGAGGTAAGTACGGCTTTGTCAATGCGAACGGCACGCTGCAGATAGCCTGTGAGTTGCCGTTTGCCGATGCCTTTTCGGGTGGGTGGGCGGCTGTCGAGAAGGATGGTCAGTTTGGGTTTATTAATAAAAATGGCGCCATTGCTATCCCGTACCAGTTCGATCTGGCCGGTAGTTTTGCCGAGGGACTGGCGCCGGTAAGAAAAGGGCGGAAGGTTGGCTTCATTAATGATGAAGGCACTCTCGCTATTCCCTACGAGTTCGACGAGATCATGTACAACGTGGTTATGCCCTTCAAGGAGGGGCTGGTGCTGGTGAAGAAGGGGCGTCTGTTCGGCTACATCAACCGGCAGGGACAGACCGTTATTCCGTTCGAGTTTACGGATGCGGATAATTTTTCGGAAGGCTTGGCGGCTGTTCAGGCGGGGGACAAGTGGGGGTATATCAACCAGACTGGCGACGTTGTCATTGCCTTTGCGTTGGATCATGCCTATCGTTTTCGAAATGGACTGGCGCTGGTTCGGAAGAACAACAAGCTGGTCTACATCGATCAAACGGGGTTTGTTTACTGGGATCAATCGTAGGCAATGGAACGGATGTGTACTCAAGCCAGCTTGCTGAGTAAATCAACCCACTGCCGAACCGTTTCAGGCTTGAGTCGCGTAGCGATTGTATCCATTGCCTTTGCCGTACGTTGGGCCAGTGTTAACCGCCAGTCGTGCGCCAGTACATAGGCGTTGGCTTCCGCAAACGACTGTATCTGCGCCACAATCGACGCATCAGGTTGCAGCAGGTAATCAAAATCATCCGTTTTCTGGCCCCGGTACATCCGGGAAAACTGACGGGCCAGTTCATTAGCCGGGAACAAATCTTCCAGCCATTGAGATTCCCCCAGCGTAATAACGCGATCGGGTACGTCTTTATAGATAGTCTCCTGCAGCGTTTTCGCCAGCGCAGCCGCACATGCCGTTCCATCGAGCAGCACGTAAGGCATTGCCCCTGCCTGTTGCGCCAGCAGACACGCTAACGGTTCTACATCGGCTGGTGAAGCCGTGGGAATAAACAAAAGAGTTTGGGTCGGTGGGTGATGACCCATTTTGAGCAGGTAGGATTGCATGAGTTGCAGATAGACCTGACTCGAAGCTCCGTCGACCAGCACCAGTGAATGCCCGGTCAGTATGTGATCTGACAGGGTCAGGTTCAGAGCCGCCCGAATCGGGTAAAACGAGGCATTCGTATCCGACGTCGAAGCCGAATAGGCATCGGAAACCACCGAGTGACCATCCGACCCGATGTGCAGTATATTGAGGTTGTCCAGCGCCTGACTGCCAATCATAAAGGGCGAATGCGTGGTATACACGAGCTGATTGGTCTGGGCAAGTGAATGAAGGAAGGCTAACAGGTCCTGCTGGGCAGTGGGGTGGAGCGAAAGGCCGGGCTCATCGAGGAGTAAAATACAGTTGGCGTGGCCACCTTTCTGCCCGGCCCGGAACGTCAGGAAAAAGCTAAAGAACCACTGCAGCCCTTTGCTTCGGCCGTCCAGTTCGATTTCTTCCGTTCGTTTTTCATCGCATACCCAAATTCTGAAGTGATTCCCATCCGCCTGAAACCGAAACCGGTAGGCACCCTGACGCCACCAGTCCTGAAAGGCCGCCGTGAGGTGAGCCGAAGCGGTTTGCAGGCTAACTTCCCGCTTCTTTTTGTTGGCCCGTTCCTGCTCGACGGTGTTCTCCGGCGCGGCCTCGATTTCGGTACTCTCGATCCGGCCATATGAATCGCGGGTCAGAATCGTTGTCTGACTTACTTCCGCGCCTAGTGCCAGAATTTCGTCCGGTTTGAGTTGAACGAAATCAAATAGCAGGTTGAGTGTCCGCACTTTGGCCTGTTCCCGAATGCTAAGGTCCGGACGAGTGCTGTTCTGGATAACGTGGGGCAGGTAAATCTCAGTGTCCAGGTTGTTGTACTCGGAGTAGTAAACAAAGCGGGGCAGTTGATCGAGAAACAGCCGTTGCTGGTCTGCGGAGAGCACCAGGCGCTTATTGGCCAGCAGCCGGGCAATGTTTTCCAGCGGTGTTTTTACCTGTTCATCGACGAAAACTCGAAACGGTTGCCGCCGGGAATACTTGACCGTACTGAATTCATCGATCTGAGCGACAAGGTTATAGACATCGTACTCGCCCAGGCTACCGGATTCCGGCAACAGCCCGATCAGCCGGTCAATAAACTCCCGTAAATCCTGCGTATTTTCTTCCTTATCTCTGGTGATCAGCTCACTCGTCAGATACGTTTCCCAAAAGGTACTCAGTAGCGTATGGATGTGTTTGTTCGGATACTGCTCCAGACACGAAGCCGGAAAATGTACGTTGTAGGCCCCCGTATAATACCGGGCCACCTCGACCGTTGCCAGCAGTTCCATCGGGTAGTCCAGTCCAACGATAGATGCCAGCTGATCCCTCATCTTCGCGTCGGTCGCAAACGTGGCCCGAATAAACGGTTCTTTCGCTGCGTTGTTTTCGAAGGCCAGGTAGTGCTTGCGGGGGTAATCCGCCAACGGGTCGATAGGGGCGTTATCGGCCGGGTTCAGTTTGTGTAAGGCGGCCAGCAGGTTCGTCTTTCCTGATTCATTGGTGCCGACCAGACACAGGTATTTATCTACGTGTAGCTCACCTGAATCGTCAATCGACCTAAACTTGGTGACCCGGAACGACGTCAATCTAAAAGGCATTAGGTACCAGTGATTTAGTTATCCACAAATATAGCTGAACGATTCAGGTGCTGTTTCAGAATTGGGGTGTAGATTTCTCCGTCTAACTCAATCAATTGTACGTACTCAACTTTCCGTATTGAGAAAAAAGATTATCGGGAGTAGGGAGTCTGTACACTTTATTAAATTCACCTACCGCCTGTTTGAAACTGCTTGACTTTATCGGCCTTATGGGGATAATATGCATGGTTCTGTTTCTCTGATAAGATTATACAGGGTGTATTCTAATGTACCAGAAACTAACTCATTTTTATGAATCTACTTATACGTCTAGTTGTAAGCATGCTCTTTGCGTTGCTGATAGACTGCCAATGGTAGCGCGCTCATTTATCAAGAAGGATTTTGTCTCTTGTGTTTCCATGCGTGTCCATTTGGAAAGGAATTCGATTGACTAATAATCGATTATTTGAAGCCATCGTTGTTACTATGTTGCCGATACGTTCCTAAATCTGCACTCTGTATGAATAACCTACAAAAAGAAAATCTAAAAAAAGAACAAAAGGATTCTGTTAGCAAACCCAAAAAAAACAGTAAGAAAAAGAAGAAGAAGCCTGGCCAATTTGGTGTTGTAAAAGAAGACAAAGAAGAGGGAATTTCATTAGTAGAGCAATTGGAAACGTTGAATGCCGCAGAGGCATTGAGCGTATTATCGAAGCCACAAGTTTTTCAGGTACCTGATATAGCACTGCAGCAGGATATTGTCAGCAGTTTGGAAAAGATATTAGGAGATTCGGACAAATCACTTCTTTTTATCGGTGCGATTCAATTAACGGAGCTTGAGGAAACTGATACGCTAAATGACTTAATCAAAAGTACTCAATTGGTAAATCTTAAATCTGAGTATGAAGCATCTAAAGCTGGTGAGAATGGCGATAATGCTCATGCTCTTGCTTCCAATCTAAACCTTTATAATGAAATTGATGAAACGTTGAAAGCTAAAATTATTAAAAATACCCTCACTACTATGCATGAAGCAGGCCAGTTAGAGTATTTTAAAAAGAGTGAACTAATTAACGATGAATGGAAAGTCCTGATTGAGGTTCATTATTATAGAAAGAGAGGTACTGGTAATGGAAATAAACTACACAAGGATACGCTAGGTCAAACGTTGTTTGTCAATCTTAACTACTTGAATGATCAGGAAATTGCAGGGCCGGAGTTTGTTATTAATCCGTATAGTGATGAAGAAAATCAGGCTCGTATCAAAAGCAGACTGCCCAATAAATTTGTCAAGGATTTAAAGTTAGTGGGCGATAGCTCTCCTAATGGGAGTATTATTGAAACAACGGATATTATGGCGAATGGTGTAGTAGCTTTTGTTGATGAAGCCATACATCACACTACGCCTATTGTGGAACATCGTAAGGTTACCTCGGAACAAATTGGGTCTGTATATACAGATATCAAAAAACAGTGCAAAAAGTATAACGAAGCAATTAATAGCAAACTAAGTTATTTCAAAAACACAGACCTTACCTCATATTTTTCAAAATTGGATGATAAATATAAAAATGATGCCACAGGTTGGTTACAAATAATGACTGCTCCGGGAAGCTCCCAATATAATCGACATGGTCTTAAACAACTATTGCCACATATGCCGGATGAAGAAATTGATCGGCTAATTGAGATAGGTGGGTATAAAAATTACGGTGAAGCTTCTATTCCAAGATTTCAAGGTAAAGACACAGTTTTGAAGCCAGTGCGAATGGAAGCGGTCTCACCCATGCAACGCCGGATGAGTATGCGCTTAACGAATAATAGTGCACCTCCTGACCCAACCCAGGGAGAAGCACGTAAGTTTTTTCGCACCTGGGTGCGTGCGGTGCGTAAATAAGTTTACATTCAGAAGTCTGTGAACTAATTCTGAATATACGCTCACCTCCGCAGCGTCTGTTTCTCCACTTCCTCCAGCGATTTTCCCTCTTTGTGAAATTCCCGGTTAAGGCTTACTAAAATGTCGTCCTGGGTAATCGGGCGCTTGCGGTTTACCGAGATCATAACGCAGGAGCGCAGCACGTTCATAATCAGGGCACCGGAGATAGCGAACCGTTCGGCTATTTTGTCGAAATCTACTTTCGGGTCGACCTCAACCGAGTCTCTAAACGCCTGCCGCCACAAATTGGCCCGCTTCGATGCATTCGGTGCCGGAAAATAGATCATAGACTGGAAGCGCCGGGCGAAGGCTTCGTCGATGTTGTCTTTCAGGTTGGTAGCCAGCACGATTACGCCGGGAAAATTCTCCATGCGCTGGAGCAGGAAGGCTACTTCCTGGTTCGCGTGTCGATCGTTGGACGATGTTGTTTCGGTCCGTTTCCCGAAGAGCGCGTCGGCTTCGTCGAAGAACAGAATCCAGCGTCGGCGTTCGGCCAGATCAAAAACACGGCCCAGGTTTTTTTCGGTTTCACCGATGTACTTGGAAACGATCATGGACAGGTCGATCCGGTACACATCCAGCCCCGTCGATTTGCCCAACAGGCCAGCGGTCAGGGTTTTGCCCGTACCGGGCGGGCCGTAAAACAGGGCGCGATACCCCGGTTTAAGATATTTCTTCAGCTGCTTGTTTTTCAGAATAACGTCCGAGTTATCAATCCAGGTTTTGATCTCTTTCACTTCTTCCATAATCTGGAAGTCGAGGATCAGATCATCCCAGTCCAGGGCCGTGGTGACCCGACTGGCCGGAAAATCGGTGCTGAAATCGGGGCGGTTGCTTTCGCCGGTAGTGAGCAAGGCGCGGTATTCATCGGATATGGTCAGGGAACCACAGGTTGACGGTTCATTCGGCCCCGATGGCCCAACCAGAATAATGTTCAGCTGCGTAAGCGCCGATTCATGAAACAGATGCGTTTGCAGACGAATACGGCGAGTCAGGTCAGCCCCCGCGACCAGGAACAAAATGGTTTCGACCGTCGGTAAAAAGCCGCCCCGCGTGTTATCGCGAACGCCACCGAATTCAGTGAACACCCGGTCGTAGGTGCTGTTGCTGGTGTAGAAAAAATCGAGTACCTGCGGTCGAATATGGGGCGCAAGCGCCATGATCAGCATTAAGCGCTCGTAGTTATCCAGCCCATGTTCGCGAATGAGCTGCGCGTATGCCGATTCATTGTTCGTTAAATCGGGCTCATCAATTTCTTCAACAGAGCTATACAGACCTTCCTGTTCAAAATAAAGTTGAAAACGGGCTGAAATGACGGCCTCCAGCCAGATCAATTCCTGCTCCAAGGCTGTTGCATTGACCGTAATGGCAAACAGGTCGGCACTTGTTACGTCACTCATGGTATCCTTTCGTTAGCTTGTCCAAGGCTGCCTGCTGGTTCCGGATAGCCTGTTGTTGCGCTTGTATTTGCCTGTGGTATTGCAGCCAGGCAATGCCCCGACCCAGGCCGAAGGCCAGGCCGAGTAACACCAGCATTTCGATCAGGGCCACCCAGGGATTTAGTGGATTCATGGTAAAAAGAGGGGGTTACTGTCTCGGGACTCGCCCCGGCGCATTTGTTCCTGCCAGCTACGCAACTCATCCCAACGACCATCGGCCGCCAGTAGCGCCTGTCCGGGCCAGGTAGCCGGATCGTAGGTGTGCAGCAGCGGGCCATGTTCGGCTAGCACGCGTCGAACAGTGGTCACGGGCGTTTGGGCCAGTTGCGTAAACCGGAAGACGCCGATGCTATTCAGAATGGCTTCCGCTTTTGGATTGATACCGGCAATTTCTTTTAGATCATCCCGCCCCGGTGTCGCTGAGAATACTTCCTCGACCTCCGGCTCAAGAATCAGTTCCTGCTCCAGGGCTTCTTCCAGCGCCTGCCGCTTGGCAACCAGTTGACTTAGTTTCTGTCGGAAGCGTTCGCGATAAATAAAATAAGCCAGTAATGCCGTTCCCTGAAGCATCAGGAAGTGCAGCAGACTGGCGTTTTCTAAATGAAACGGATTCAGATCAAACATACTCAACGTCGTTCTACAAGCAACGTTACCCGCCGGTTGGCTTCGCGGCCTTCCGGCAGGGCGTTGGGCGCAATGGGTGATTTATCGCCCTGGGCAACAATCCGGAGCCGTCGCCGGTTGGCCCCCTGTTTCACCAGCGAGTCCTGAACAGCCCGCGCCCGTAGAAACGACAGGCGTAGGTTACCCGCTGCTGTTCCGGTACTATCGGTATGGCCCGTAATCACCAGTCGTTCCTGTCGATGGTCGCGTAGGTAGGTGATGGCTTCACGGGCAAACTGTTCATTATCGGGTGTATGGATGTACGTTGTGCCGCCCGTCGGGAAATACAGGTGCAATGGGTGAAACAGGTCCGTATACTTCTGGTGCTGTGCCAGCCAGTTGGCGTCGATGGTGATAGCCTGAAACGCAAACGACAGCGCATTGGTCGAGTCCTGCACAAACAGCAGAGCATTGGAAGCTTCGCCCCAAACCTTGACCTGCTCGTCGGGCACCCCGGCGTTCACTAAATACTGCTTCACACTGGTGGCCCGTACAGCCCCTAGGTTGGCAACCAGCGTTTGCTTACTCTCGGCGGGCGTATGATAGCCAATTACTGTGAGTAGCCGACGGGGATTGGCTTTCAGGTAATCAGCCAGCGTATCAATGGCTGACGGATTATCTGTCGATTTAAGTTCGCTACCCGACTGCCGGAACAGATTACCGGGCAACTGAAGGCGTAGCGTAGAGCCGTCGATGATGTAGATGGGGGATAGGACAGGGTCTTCCGATAGCCGAATCCGTTTGATGTAAAACAGATGTACACAAACCGAAACGATGACCCATGCACCCAATGCTACCCACCAGACCCAAAGACGGCTCATACTACCTAATTAGCTGTTGATCGGCCAACCGGCATCATATTTAGCTGTGCCAACCGTTACTTTTTCGGCCGTTATGGATATATCTGCCGAAAAGTTGCTTGAGCCGGCGGGCTGGAAACCCTCTTTATAGCTGGTTATATACCCATTTTTGAAATCGACCGTCCGGAAGATCGCATCTTTACCCGACTGCCAGAATTCTGCTTTTCCGTCGATGGCTTTATTCTGGGCATTAATCATCGTATCAATCAGCTTCTCATTCTGGGTTATCTCAATGGTGAATGACATTTCACCTGCCAGAACGGCCGACGAAGGGCGGCCTTTCTGGTCGAAATCCCGTGAGAAAGAGGTACCAAAACTAAGAATATCAAATTCATTAGTCCCGATTGTCAGTTTTGCTGTAAAGCCTGGGTTTGCATCTGCCATATTTGTATCTGATTATAGAGATTAGAATTTATTTTTTGACAGGCCAACGCTGATCCAGCACTGCCTCCTGAATCTTTATTTTCTCGGCTGATATGGTGATTGAACAGGAATATGCAGCCCCTGCTACCGAGAACGATTCACTGTAGTTGACGATATAGGCATTCGTAAATTCAATCTTGCGGGTAATGCCATCGTCGCCCGCGTCAGTGAAAGCTAATTCTCCTTTGTCAAAGGGTTTGTTCTGCGAATTGACCATGTGCTCAAGCAACGTGGTTTTATCTGTTATTTCGACGGTGAAGGAGAACTGGCCACCCATGATGTGGCTGGAAGGCCGCCCTTTTACGTCGACACTCCGCGTGAAACCAATGTCTCCGCCAAGAATGTCGTATTCATCGGTTCCTAGTTTGATCTTACTTGAATAGGGCATGCTGTTGTCTGATTAAGAGTTTTAAATTGATTCGTTATGCCTGAAAACAGAAGCACAGGAACACATTGGTTTCATTCATTGCGTCGTGTTCCGTATGCCTCTGTTCTCAAAAAAACTAGGCTTGACCGTAGTCAGATACCCACTCTGGACTTTCCACGTCATCACCCCGGCGACCGTCTAACCGGATCACAAAGCTCTTGGCCGGGAAGTAAGGTGTCAGGCGAATATCAAGGTAGATACGATCTTTCACTTTGTCGTCGCGCTCCAGACGCATGATACGGAACTGATCGATTAACTTGTCGGAACCCTTGATGCTGTCCAGGAAACCGGCAATCTGACGGCGCAGATCGGCTTCGATAAGCGAGTTCCAGTTTTCGAACGCCCGGCGGTTCAGGAAGTCGAACAAGACTTTGGTGATGTAATCGAATACCCGAACAACGGAATAGGTCTGCAACCCCATGTTGTCGCCGTTGAAGAGGGTCTTGCTGCCGAAAGCCATCACCCGACCGTATTCGTCGATCATGGGAACCAGGTTCAGCCGTTCAACCGCCGACAGTTCGCTTTTGCGAAGGGGGAACCGCACGCCGGGTACTTCATTCATACCGCCGTGTTTTTTACCCGCCGTTACCTGCGACATCAGTGTGTAGTAAATTTTGCCGGCTAGGGCCATGGATGGCGGAACATATAAATTCTCAACCTCGCCTACTTCGGCTACTTTGCTACGGCCCACCACCCAGTTACAGGTCATGACCACGCTGGAGCGGAACAGTTCGGCACCGGTCATGTTGGCCGTGCTGAACAGGTCGATCACGTCTTCCGAGCTTTCCAGATCGGCGAAGTCGGTGAACAGAGTTACTTTATTGTTATGGGCAATTTTGGCCCATTTTTCCAGCACCGCATTCGATCCCATATAGCCAGGAACCACCATCAGCGAATAGTTCTGACGGAGGTCGAGCCGGTCATAGTTCTGCTTCAACTCATCGGCAATGTAATCGATGAAACGGGAGTTGTCCAGGTCGGTCAACTGCTCGAAGCTGGCGTTCACAACCGTAATGTTCGGTAGTTTGTCGGCTTCGGCGTTTTTATAGAACAAGGAGAGTGCACGGTAGCTGGTTTCCAATTCACGCGTCGTTTCCAGCGCCGTCAGCAGGTTCTTCTGCAGGTTTGCTTCGACTTCACTGGCTTTTTCCTTGGATGTATCGAGCATTTCGTTCTGGTTGTCGGACGAGCTGAGCACGTCGATCCAGAGTTTGAGTTTTTCTTTCAGGACCGCCCGTTCGGTTTCTTTGGTCGGGTCGCCCAGGTATATTTTTTTCCGTGCTTTACGATCAGGATTCAGGTTCTGTGAGCCGTCGATAAAGCTTTCGATAAAGGCGTAGCCGCCGTAAGCTGACAGTTCAGAAATGCCGGGAAGGGCCGCATGGCGACTAACGCCGGTAGAGGGTCTGGCATCGAGTTGTGCCGATGGTGTTGTTGGTTCGCTTTCCATAAAGGCGATAAAGGGACTGAAGGGTAGAAGAGAAGATGTTTTTACCGGCGGTTATGCGTCGGTTTTTTCGTTGGCGTCGAGTTCGGCAACCAGCGCCTGCAGCGTCTGGATCAGCGCGGCTTTTGTATCCGGATTACCCAGCGCGGTCTGCAAGATACGGTGCCCCTGTAAGCGACGGCTAATTTGTGTATACTCTTGATATTGAGCATCTAACGACCGCAGGAATGGGCTTTGGGCTACCATCTCTTTAACCCGGAAATCGGCTACGCTCCGAAACTTCATGGTTTCTTTCGTCGGCATGCCATCCAGCGACTCCATTTCGACTTCCACCTCGGGTTTGAAGTGATCGAAAACAGCCTCAACCGTCTTCAGGCCATACACAACTTCCGGATTGACTGGAGCCTGTTGCGTCAGTTTCTGTGCCAGCAACGTGCGGTTATAGGGGATGCTAACGATACCCTCTGCTGATTCTGGCTTAATCTCATTACCACCAATTTCGAAATCGAACATGTCTTATTTGGGCTGATTTTTAAGTTTATCAAAGCTATCAATAAGACGACGGGGCACAAGGCAACCCACTGACGCAGAAAGGCAATTTCAAACAAACGGTACTTTTTTTTGTTCCGCCCAATCGGGGTTCGACGGCAAGGCCCGGGCGAGCATTCAATCAAATTCTGTGGCTGGATCAGCTCACTGTTTTTGAGTTTAGTTTTTGTCATCCCGACGCAGGATCGGGATGACAAAAAACATCCTCCAACGAGTTCTTATAGACTAACGTACCTGCCAGACCAGTTCAGCCGTCTCGTCGTTCCAATCGACATGTACGGTCTGGCCGCTTTGGAGCTGACCGGAAATAATCAGGCGGGAAATTGGCCGGCGAAGCTGGTTACGAATAATGCCGGCCAGCGGGCGAGCACCGTACTGGGGCGTGAAGCCCTGCAACGCCAATTGCCGACGGGCTTCGTCCTGTACCGTTAGTTCGATACCCTGCTGCTTCAGGCTCTTGTGCAGGTGCGCCAGCTGAATGTCGAAAATACGGACGACGTTTTCTTCCTTCATCGGGGAGAACGGAATGATCTCCGTAATGCGGGCCAGAAACTCCGGCCGGAATTGCCCGGTCATCCGCGTCATCAATTGCTGGGACGTCGGCATCCGCCGGGCCTGAAACTCTTCGCTGATCCATTCACTGCCGATGTTGGACGTGAAGATGAGCAGGGCATTCGTGAAATCGCCTTCCTTTCCTAGCTTATCGTGCAATCTACCTTCGTCCATGATTTGGAGAAAGACGTCGAATACCGAATTGTGGGCCTTCTCAATTTCATCGAATAGCACCACTGAATAAGGCTGTTTTCTGATTTTATTGACCAGCAGGCCGCCTTCTTCGTAGCCCACGTAGCCCGGAGGGGCGCCGTAGAGTAGGGCGGCCGAGTGTTCTTCCTTAAACTCCGACATATCGAAGCGAATCAGCGCCCGCTCGTCGTTGAACAGAAAATCGGCCAGGGATTTCGATAGTTCGGTTTTCCCGGTTCCCGTCGGACCCAGTAGGAAGAACGAGCCAATCGGCTGGCCAGCCCGCTGTAATCCACTGCGCGATTCCAGGATAGCATCGGATAAGGCGTGCAGCGCATGATCCTGCCCGACAACCCGGCGTTGCAGAAAACTCTCCATCGTCAGAAGTCGCTCTTTCTCCTGCGCCTGTACTTTACCCATCGGAATGCCCGTCTTGTGGGCAACTACGGCGGCCAGATCGCTGGTCGTTACGGCGGCTTCCTGCTGGCTAGCCAATAGCTGAAAACGGGCTAGTTTGGCCATGATATAGTCGTGGTAAGCCGCAGCGGTTTCCAGTTCGGCGGGGTTGATGTCATCTTCCCATTGCCCCAGCAAAACCGGGCTGACCTGGTGGTGTAGCAGTGTGTCCAGCCAGCGGTATTCTTCCAGTACCTCTTCGGGGGGCAGTTCGCCTTTGGTCAGCTCGTTTACACGCTGTTCGATCTGCGTTAGTTCACTGCTGGAGGTTTCCATCGCCATCCGGATGGCCGCCATCGTTCGGTCGAGCAGATCAAGGGCGGAGTCAGGCAGGCGACGTTCCTTGCTGTATCGGCGGGCCAGCCGAATGCAGGTGGCAATAACGTCTGGCTGAATCTGCAACTGATGGTGTTGCTCATAGGCCGGCGCCAGCCCCCGCATCATTCGCTCGGCTACTTTTTCCGTGGGTTCGCCCACCGTCAGCATCTCGAACCGGCGGCTCAGGGCCTGATCGGGTTCAATGAGTTTGCGGTATTCTTCGGGCGTTGTCGCGCCGATCACGGTTAGTTCGCCCCGCGCCAGTTCGGGCTTCAGCAGGTTAGCAACCCCGTTTCCTGCTGACCCCTTCGGGTCGAGCAGCATGTGGATTTCATCGATGAACAGAATGCATTTCTCATACTGCTTCACGTCTTTGATCACATTCTTGAGTCGATCTTCTACCTCGCCTTTATACGACGCGCCGGCCAGGAGTGCGCCGGGGTCCAGTTCGAGCAGAATGGCGTTTTTCATCCTGGCGGGCACCAGGCCGGCCACGATCTGCTGCGCCAGTCCGTCAATCAGGGCCGTTTTGCCAACGCCCGGATCACCTACTACCATCACATTCGGCTTGCTGCGACGCCCCAGAATTTCGAGCATGGTCCGTACTTCCTGGTTGCGCCCAACAACGGGGTCCAGTTTACCGGCGCGAGCCTGTGCAGTTTTGTCGATGCAGAATTTTGGTTCTCCTTTCGGGGCGTAACTGGCGGTGGCCTGCCCGTTGGAGCCGGGTGCCGGGCCCTTGTCGGGGGCGGGCGATGACAGATCACGGACAAACCGGTCGAGCAGATCGCGTTCCGTCAGGGGTAGGGAGCGGAGCTGATCAGCCGTAAAGCCAATGCCGGGTTTGGTCAGCGCGGCCAGTACGCAGATGATTTCGACGTAGTCCAGTCCCAGCTTAACCCGCAGGAAGTCCGCTTCGGTCATGACCCGCTCCACCGATACATCGTACTCCGGCTCCGTTACAACCAGTGCCGTGCGCGGCATCTCTTCCATCCAGACATCGGCCCAGTCGAAAATATATGCCACATCGTGCTGCAGGGCGTTCAGAAGGGCGCTGCCTCCTACATCGTCGTGGAGTAGGGCGCGCAGCAGGTGAGCCGCCGAGAACTGTTCATTATGGTATTCACGAGCCAGTGCGCGGGCAATGTGCAGGGCTTTTTCGACGGACTGGTGTAAGGGGAGTTGGCGCATTAGAAAGAAAGGTTAAAGGCAAACGTTATTTGAAAAGGTCTTCGCTGATCCAGTAGTACGTCCGTTCATTGGACGTGAATCGGCTATTGCGGAACGTAGGTATTCGACGGAAGTAGTCGCGTCGTTCGCGCAGCAGGTACAGTACCTGATCGAGCAGCGCGTCCGACACCAGCTTGCGGTTGGTTAGCTCGTCGATAGGCAGGCGTTTGAACAGCGGATTCGGAACGGGTAAATCCAGAAAGCTATACAGTAGCTGATCGAGGGTGGTTGTGGTTTTGCCTGACAGGCCTGCTTCGCTCAGGACCTGCCGGTATCGATGCTGGAGCCGGAGCCGGTCGAGGCCACTGGCGGGGTCAATATCGTCGCCACTCAACTGGTCGAGCCACCGGCTGATCCCGTCGTATTCATCGACCGGAAGCAGGGCAATGTATTTCCAGCGGGTGCCATCGTTGCGTTTGGCCGGAGTGTAGGCCCGCGACAGATACGGATAGTCGTCCAGGCGGTTCAGGGTAGCAGCACTGGCCGGTAATTTCATTCCCGCCGACGCATAGACCGGCGACAGTTTGGGATTGACCCGGTCGCCCTGCGGTTCCAGGCGCTGAAACGTTTTCTCCAGGGCGGCCGTAACCGTCTGCGATTCGTTCGCGACCTGAAGAAACAGGCTATCCGTTGCCGCGTACAGTTCCTTGAACGGCAGTACTTTGTTCTTCCGGGGAAACAGCACCCAGCCTGGGATCATACTATGCTCAGGGTAAGCAAGCTGATACACATTCCGGTCGCCCATCCGAAGGTTAAATTCATTGGTGGGCGTTACCATATCGGGCCGGACGAGCCGGGCTTTTTTGAGTTCGCTACCGCGATCGGCAATGGCCTGAACCAGTTCCCGGCTGTGGATGATAAAATTGTTGGGGACGTCGCCCGGAGCGCCGAACACCTGAAAGGAGAGCAGTCGGCATTCTACTTTTTTCAGGGCCGCCGGAATCAGAACCCCGTTGACAACCGACTGGACGTCTCCGTTGATGCCTACCAGCACAATAATGTTGTTTTCACTCGGGTGGGCCGCAAACTGTTTCAGGGCCTCGCCAATTCCCGACCGGATGCACTTGACGTCTGTTTCCGAACGGTTTCGGGACTGGGGAGCGGTTCGGCTGATCAACCCCAGCAGGCTGGTATAGTTGGTTGTCAGGGGCATTACCGTCACTTTCCCTTTGAGCGTAAGGCTTTTGTTGTCCGGGCTTTTTTCGTATTCATTGTAGATGGTTGCGCCAACCTGTAGTGTAATCGTCCGGGTTGTGTCCTGCGTTAACTGCGTAACCGTGTACTGGATGGTATTGAGCAACTCGCCCCAGTAGGGCTGCATGGCCGAACTCCCTTCAATGACATACATCAGGTTGTAGTGGCTGCTGCGGGACCGAACCGTGGTGAGTACCTGATTCGAAATCGACCGGCCCAGGACGTTCAGAACCGGTACCTGCCGTTTTTCTACCAGGGGCGTCAGCGCATTGGTCAGGATTACCGTCTGGCTATCCGCTCGGCTCAACTGTTTCAGTACCGGATATTTGGGGCCAAGCTGGTTCCAGGAAACCGCCGGAAACGGATTATTGACCAGCGTTGAATCACGGCCTCCCCTACGTAGTGCAGAAATCGATCGGTAAAAGGCTATCGGCGGGGCCGATTGATTCAGGGTGTCGGCCTCAATGAACACGCGCTGCCCGATGGGTTGCAATACCTCAATGGGTGTCCAGCCCAGCATAATCTGTTTGACGCTGTCGGTGGGAAACCAGGACGCCCGTCCGACCAGTGCCTGCTGGCGGGTTTCGGAGAGTTTATACACGTACGCCAGCTCGTACAGACGCATTCGGGTTTCGGCGGGCGTTTGTTGGCCGGGATCGGCAAAAAGCCGGACGGAATCGTGCGAAAAATACTGGTCAGGATTGGTCAACAGGGCGGGCTGAGACAGTACAGCACTGACAATCTGCGCCCGGCGCTGGTCGGACGATCGGCTGCTCTGGTTGGCCAGCAAAAAACGGCTTTTGAGCGCCCAGCCGTAATACACGGCGGCCTTCCGGTCGGCAATGACGCGCCGGGAAAATTTATTGCCAATGGGGAGCGCCGGATCGTATTTAATGATTTTCAGGTACCCGTTTCGCTCCTTCAGCACGTAGAACGCTTCCATGAAGTTCATCTTCCGGAACGGTACTGTCCCGTTCGAACCCCGGAAGGTCGTGTTGTTATTTCGGTCCGAATACACGATCCAGGGCGTGCCACCGGGCGGTTGCAGGCTGGCTTTGAACCCCTCGGTCGAAATGCCCACCCCGGACTTGATCTGACTGGGGTTTCCCGATACCGGAACCAGATTGGCCGGTTGCCGGGCTACCCGTAAAAAAAAAGGCAACTGAGCCGTAGCCAACGGGGGGGCAATCAGCCAAAGCCCCAGAAAAACAAGCCAATACGGAAGCCGGACCAATCCAGGTGTCGGATCAGACAAAGAAAAAAGTCCGTAAATCGGCAAAAATCTCATGGTTTATGTTGAGTCACGTTTAAGCGGGTGATGCAGGACGTTGTCGAGTCAGATACGACCGCAACCCCGTCTATATGAACGCCCTGATCGAACTGAAGCCCCATGCAATAGGAGTAAAAATCGTTGGCTTTGGTGCTGTTGATCTGCACCAGTGCACCGTTCCGGTTACACAGGTATCGTCTCAGTAAATAATTGTAATGGGTATTGAAGGCCTGACCATCCGCAATTTGCTGTAGTCGCTGCCGAATATCGGTCCCGACATAATCCAGTGAGTCGACGGGTGGGTCGAACCGGTTGAATCCCCGGACGATGGTAATCTGCTTTCGGATGGGGTATTTCGTGACATCGGTCATCAGTTCGACGGTATACGTGCGGGGCCTTGAGCGATCTTCGTCGGCCGGGTAGCTGTAAATAGCCGTCTGATCGCGGGAGTCGATCTGGCCGGTGGCACCAAAACGCCACGTGAACTGACGGGCTCCCCCGCCCACCGCCGTAAAAACCAGTTTCTCGCGCTCATAACCAGTGCTCGGGCCCTGGATACGCACAAGTGAATCCCGCCGGTCGGTCAGTGGTTTGGGTCTGACTACCACCGTAAAGGTGCGGGTTGCTTCCTTGTTGACGCGCAGACGAATCAGGTACGTGCCCGGCTGGTAGTAATAAATGACACCCCGCGACCGCCACGACTCCTGCCCATTCCCAAATTCCCAGCGCCACTGTTCGGCCTGGCCGGTGCTGTCGGTATACCGGATCGGTTGGCCAACGACTTGCTGGATGGGGTACACGCGGGCCTGAATGTCGAGTTCGGAGGTGTACCAGTACAGCACGAGAAGTATGCCTGCCGTTAGCAGAAAGGCTTTGGCCGACAAGGTCATTTTACTGTTCATAACACTTACCGGGAGCTGATGATGGGCGGAGTTGTACCCGCTGCTGGTGCAGAGCCGGGAAACATACCCACGCTACAGTCGTCTAATTGTTTGCGGAACAGGCCAATGTTCGATTGCTTGCTCCAGATCAGTTTCTTGTCTACGTACATCATCCGGTAGAAATCCGCGATTTGAGCAAAGGTCCTGAACCGGGTGCCTTCCTGCTGAGGGCCCGACAGCCGCCGAATTTCATTCAGGTGATCCTCAATATCGACTTCAATGAACACGGCGTTGATTTGCGGTTGATAAGCAACGATTGAATGATAGGCCGAGTCGAGCAGTGGTATATTGTCGAGCTGGCTGGTCAGAATTCGCTCTTTCATTTTGATCTGATCCGACAGGTATTTCGATTCGTCACTGGAATAGGTTTTATTCCGAAAGGCAATCCAGCTTACCACAACGGACAACAGGCTTATGGCGGCCAGCAGGTACAGGAACTGCAGCCGCCGTTCGCGCATGGTAAGCCGAAAAAAAGTATTCATAATGGGTTAATTAATAGGCTCTTGTGCTTCTTCCTCGCTTAGCCTGCCGATTTTTTTCTACGGCCTGCTGAAGGCATCCTCTCAACTCATCCCGCAGATCGCCTTCTTCCAGCATGGACTTGCTGAGCGAGTCTTTTAGGAGAAGCATCTCGTTTACGTGACTGAACAAACGGTTATACACCACGAAATACCGCTGCGTTTTTTGCTGCTGCCCCACTAATCGGATAAACTCTTCTTTCTTCCGGGTAATCAAACGCTGCAATTGCTGATCGTCCTGGTTCTGATTAGTGTTCATCAGGCTCATATAGGTATACAGGGAGTCAACTTTATCCGCCAGCATGGCGTCGGTATAAATGACCCGATCGAACGCTTCTTTCTGCTGAATCAGTTGAGTGGCCTGCCGCGAGCTAGTCTGGACACAGGAGTAAACACAGCCGATGGTAACCAGCAACAGACTGGTAAACCAGGTCAGAAAGTGGTTGAACGCCTGCTTAATTTCTTTATGATTTAACGATTTCATCTGTTTGCCAAAATTCTTTCACCAGAAACGGGTAACTTGTTTTTTCAATAGTCCATTTGTCCGTTGATCATGTCCGCTCCCCATCAGTCGTCCGTTTCGTCCCCGTATTTTCTTGACCTGCTCGATGTCGATTTCAAGGCCGAAATTCTGGCCGCTTCATTAGCGAGTCAGCAAGTGGCCCCCGAACGGATCGTTATCAATCCAACCGGACTCTACAGCCGGGCGTATTCCAAAGACATCGAAGACGTCAGGGACTGGTTGCTGGAGGGGTCTACCTTCATCTACAACCGGATCGATACGCCCCGCGAAGGATTGTTCGATATGATGCCCCAGTACCTGTTCTTCAAGCCGATTGAACCGGCCAATGCCGGCAACGTTGATCAGCTACTGGACGATATCCGCCGGGATCGTGATGAGGAGCAGCAGGCCCGCCTGTTTTTTCTGCCCTTCGACGCCGAACTGAATTACCTCCGAACCTTAGCCGTTCATTACGACAATTCCGTTAACCACCTGGACCATGCCACGGCCATCATTGCGCAGTTCGCCGAGCAGTGGCCCATTCTGAACGACATGAGCCGCCCGCAGGCAGGCGTCTTTATTCAGATATTGCCCTGGCTGCACGTACTCCGCAGTAATCTGCCCTGGTTCGGCCGGTTCCTGCATCTCTTCTTCGGGGTTCCGGTTCAGGTTGAAACCGGCCGCCGACGACCCGAGTCAACCCACGCCGATAGTACCCTGACACTGGCCGACTTCCGGCTGGGTGTCGACTCGGTGGTTAGTGATCATTTCAGTTCTGACGAACACACCGTACAGATTACCGTTGGCCCTGTTCCGGACGCGCTGATCGCTGACTTTCTGCCGCACACCCAAACGATTGCTTTGTTGCATAAACTGGTCGATTATTTTTTGCCTGTTTCCAGTGATGTTTCTGTTTCTATCTTAACGGAGCCGGATGTTCTCCAGCCCGACAATACCTTTCTGGGCTATAACTCCTTTCTTTGAGCAGGCACCATCAAGTTCCCGAATTGGCCTGGTCCAGTCTGTGTCAGGAGCCTTATTTTGGTCTGGTACTTCTTGCTGGTGGTTGCCTGAACGGACTGCTGTATTGTAATCGTCTGTTTTTGGCTGCTTCGTAAATGATTGTTGAGCAGCCGTCGGGTTCCACCAGCAGGTAATGATTCTGCACAATCTGTCGGGTACCGACGCGACTGATGATGTATTGATACACAGTTGGCTGGGCGGGCAAAGGAGCGAGACTCGGCCAGGTAAACGTCGGTTCCTGAATAGGGCCGTCATAGACAAGTCGGAACACAACCTTGGTCGCGGTTGGCGTGACAGGAGCCCGTACGGAGTCAGAGCGAATGGCCTGGGCGCGTATCGAATCAGCCCGTACGGAGTCCATTCGTACCGAATCGGATCGAACGGAGCGGGACCGGAGAGAATCGGCCCGCACCGAGTCCGAACGGACAGAATCAACCGATGCGGAGCGCAATCGGGTAGAGTCGGCGCGCAGGGTATCCGGACGTACGATAGCCGTCTGAAGTGAATCGACGGGCTCGGCCGTTTGGCTGACCGGCTTCGTCTGACCGGGTTTGCCTGCTTTGGTGAACTTGGCCCGGCTGGGTTTTCCTTTTGCCGCCGGGGTAGCCGTTCTGGCAACCGCTACCAGACGCAGTTCGTATAATTTCAGGGTATAGGCCGGTTCACGGGGAGCCGTTGGCTGAACCTTCTCGGCTGATGGTCGCTTGTAAAAACCCAGCGTTCCCACAACGGGCTCACTCCGGCAGGTCTGCTCAAAATTATCAACCCGGGTTGTTGAAATCGAGTAGAAGAAATAGCTCGCCGTATCGGGTATCGCCAGTTGAGCGGGCCAGGTCAGCTGGGGTTCCTGAACCGTTTTATCATAGACCAGTTTGTTGCCCGGCAGGGTATAGAGCCGGAATGAGTACCGCTCTCCTTCGGTATAAATGGGCGCACTGCTTCGCCACCGAATAACCGGCTGACTGGTCGTGCCAACGTAGTACTCGTTGATCTGAGCCGGGTCAAGAATGGGCGTATAGCAACTGGGCCGGGGTGCCGTTGAAGGAGCCGCGGTAATGGTACGCGGCCGTTGTGAAGATAAAAACCGGTACGAAATCGTGGCCTGAACGCCAAGCGTTGTTAAATCGACCTGTTTCTGGTTGAAATTGTTCGTGCTGCCTACCTGCGAATACCCGAACGAGCTGAATGAGGTGTTAGCCGACAGACCAACGCCCACCTGTTGCGTCAGCTGATACTTGACACCGGCACTCGCCGTAACCCCCGCCCTGAACCGCTGGGCGCTGGGTATCGCGGCTGAAAGAAACACGTCCCGTTGAGCGTTCGTCAGGTAAGCCCCCAGAACAGGAGCGTCGTTGTAAAAGAGCCCCCCCCGGAGGTCGATATCCAGCAGTAGCCGCTGGCCAAGCGGAAACGAGAGAGCGGGACCGATCGTCAGCATGAAGCTGTTCAGGGATTTAAGGGGTAAAAAGCGGGGAGTCGGGTATTGCGGAATTCCCGGATCTTTCTTGTAGGCGTCGCTGACCGATAGGTTCTGGTACCCCATGGAAAAGCCCAACCCCCAGTAGCGTCCAGGAAAATAATCTGCCGACAGACTGGCCTGGAAACCTTGCGTCAGATAAAGATTTTCGTTGGCGTATCCTTTGGGCAGCAACCGGTTGTAACCAGCGGAACCGCTCAGCCGCCATTTCACAGGAACAAAGGCATCAATGGTTGTAGCTTGGGTGAGTGTTAACGGGTTATAGTTTAGTGAATCCTGTGCCGCCACACGATTGACCAGGACGAGAACAGCACAACTAAATATAATCCAGAAAAAGAGACGCATAAACGAAAAACAGGGAACAGGGCTAAACGCTAAACTTGTGGGGTTGCCTGAGTCAGGAACAACCGGTAGGCTGTCACCTGGCCCGACCGATGAATCAGCTTCTGATGAAGTCCCTCCATCATCACCCGCCATTCATCCGGCGTAAGGGTGCAATCCTCTGCCGGGTGCAGGCTGATATCGACGGTGCGAATCAGCCCTTCCCGTTGTGTGTTGCCGGTCGCTACGCCCTTCCTGATCGTCACGGAGTCCAGTAACCCCCCTAATTCATGGTGAAAAAAGGCCCTGATGTCTTCCAGCGTGACAATCCGCTGGTGGGTCATTAGCGCATACCGGTACGTCTGTACACGGTGAAGCGCTGATGGACGGCTGCGACCACCGAGGGTAGTTGTCAGTAGCTTGATGCTCTCGCTATGCAGACTATTTGAGCTGTACGCTTGCAGGGAGGTACCCGCGGGTATGCGGTTGGCTAATTCGCAGTTGGTTGTCCAGAAGTCAACCTGCATGGTATCGCCTTCTTCGAACGGCTTGAACAAAACGTATTGATTGAGGGCAATCGGTGGCGTAATGGTGGTATGAACCTTGCGCTCCAGTTGCTCGATCTGGTCCTGAAGCTGGGTCAGCAACAAGCGCACCGTATCCTGCCCGTACACCGCAAACGCCACCGACTCATCGCGCAGCAGTTCCAGCAGAAAGGTCAGTTGTTCGCGGGCGTTCCGAACGTCGAACCGCTCAACCCCACCCCGACGAACGGCGTACCCGCCTTCTTCGATGTGATCGGCCTTGTGGAAGGGAAATGGCGTAAAGACCCGCTCTTTACTGTCCACGACCATTCTGACCAGCAGCAGTGTTTCGAAGGGTGCCGTCTGGATCGGAAGCAGGTTATAATTGGCGTTGGTGCGGTAAAGAATTCGGTTGGCTTTTCGGTTGAGGGCCGGGAACGCATTCAGCTCAACGGCTATTTTTTCCAGCACGGTCTCATCGAAGCGGGCCGGAAACGTTACCTCCAGCCACAGCAGCGGTTCGCTCCCCAACGATTGCAGTCCCTGAGCGCCAAAAACTTCCCTAAAGGCAGCCGGATAGGGGACCCTGAACGTGTCCAGATCACCGGTGTCCAGCTGATTTATATGAACAAAGCGCGTCTGGTACGTTTGCCGGATGTCGCGTTCGAGTTGGTAGCTGATTTCGTATTCGGATAGTAGCTGGGCGGGTCCGTCGTTTTCGCCTTCACCAGCTACGGCATAGGCTGGTCCGGTAGCCGTCTGGACCGGAACCCCGTTCAGGTACCAGTTGCTTAACGCCAGCAGGGGCAGTAATGGCTGCGAGTCTACATCGCCCGGCCAGTTGAAAAAGAAATTGACCCGGTCAAGCGACTCAATGGCCGGGTTGAGCGCTAGACCGATCCAAAGCGTTTTGGGGGCCAGTTTTCGACCGGGTACGGCCTGCGCTACCAGCCGTTTACCCAGTTGGGGGTGAATCGCGTGGAGGTGAGCACTTGACGCGAGGTACGCCACCCGCCCATCGATAAGCTTCAACGAATCGACGGGCGTGAAAAACAAATCCTGCAAACTATCCAGTTCACCCATCAGCTGCGATGCGTATTTCTGCTGAAACAGAAAGCTTTGGTTCGGGCCTATTTCGACCACGGGCTCGGCCGGGTAAGCCTGCATAATGGCGTGGGCTGGCCGGGGAATGGTCAGCAAGTCGGGGGTTAGCAGGTCGGCCAGGCGCTCAAGAACCCGCCCCTCCGATTCCATAAACTCGTTGCTTATTTTATACACCTCATTGGCCAGGGTATCGATCAGCATCCTGACAAACGAATCGAGGTTGTTCAGGTCCCGAACGCCCCACATCTGCATCATGTGCAGCAGCAACCGTTGCCGAATGGCTTCTTTGGAAAAATAAGATCGTTGGTCACTCAGCGGCATGGGTGGTCGGGTAGTTAAGAGGAATTGCCAGAAGAAACGCCTGGTTAGGTTGACATCTGCCCGATGTGCAACTGGGTCGCAAACCGGAATGGCTCTTCCGTTTCGCACAGAATGGCATTGACCGTTACGGTTGCCAGCCGTCGGTATTCTTCCGGTGTTGCATCGAGCCGATGCTCAACGGGCTGGAACTGAACCGTTACTTTAGGACTCTTCAGTCGGCGTTCATGCTGCCGGATCGACGCTTCGAGTGAGTCGCACAGGTAATCGATCCAGCGGCTGTTTCGAATGGTATGATCGAACTCAATGTCCCATATTTTGCAGCCGAACGAGCGGTCGCTTCGTAGTTCACCGTACCGGGTATGCAGCAGCAAATACAGCGTCTGCGCAATCGAAACGCCCACGCCACAGGTTGGCAATTCGTTGCCGGCCATCAAAGGTCCAAATCGAATTGGGAGACGGTAAAATGGCTGATTCATAGTTACTTATGGGTCGTACGGTAGGGGGTCTTAACAAATCCTAACCAATAAACAAAATTGGTTGGGAATCGACAAGCATTTTCTTACATTCGGCGTGGTTAATTCCGGAACCCAAATTCAACCCTATTTGCCTGCTCTCTTCGGTACCTGATCAGGCGCTCTTACTCTCTCGCTTCCCCTTGCCATGTCAGCTTACTCGCTCGTTACCGAAACCACGTTACTCATCGAGGGCAAACGAATCTCGTCTTTTCGCTCGCTAACCCTACAACAGTCCATTCATTCGACGCATGAATTCCGAATCCATTTCGAACACGATGCTATTGAAGAATTGGTGACGTTGTTTTCGGATCAGTTTGACCAGCTGCAACGAAAATCCATTGACCTTACCGTCAAAGGCGACCCGTCGACAGATCCGCTGGAGTTCAAAGGCGTTATTACCCAAACCGAGCTACGGCAACAGGACGATGGATACTGGGGACTCATGACGCTGATCGGTCATGGCCATTGCGAAGCCTTACGGACCGTGCCCGGTACCCAGACCTTTATTGATAAGTCGATTTCGGACGTGGTATCGGCCTCTCTCAGTTTATACACACAGCCTAAAAAGGTAACGGCTCCGCTGGGTCCCGCCAAACTGCCATTCTGCGTCCGCTACCAGGAGTCGATCTGGGATTTTCTTAAACGGCTGGCCTATGATTTTGGCGCCTGGTTTTATTACGACGGGGCAAAACTACAATTCACCACCAGCCCCGGCACGCCGTCGGCACTAACCCTGACGTTCGGGGCCAACCTGATTCACTTTCGTACGGGTGTACGGGCCGCCCCGACCTACTTTAAGCAGTATGATTACCTGCCGGAAGAGGATCGTCGGCTGGAAACGGAAAGTGCCAAAGACCTGGCTCCGTACGGCAAACCCGAGAGCAACGGAGTCATTAACCCGCACCCGGCCCAGGCCACTGCCGATATGACGCCCTATCGCGACAACCGCAAAGCGGCCCTGGCGGCCGAGGAGAAGTATATGGAAGGGCAGGCAAAAGTGCCCGGACTGTATCCGGGCTGCAAAATCATTGTGAAGGATGCGCCATCGGGCAAAGGCGGGCAATCCGTACCCTATCTCGTCACCGATATCGTGCATTACGTGAGTGGCGTCGGGCAGTACCACAACCGGTTCCGGGCCATTCCAGCTACGGTGGTCGCCATGCCCGTCCGTAAACTGGTACGCCCCATGGCCCAGACCCAGATCGGCGTCGTTATGGAGAACAAGGATCCGAAAGGGATGGGCCGCGTGAAGGTGCAGATGCTCTGGATGAGCAGCCCCGACACAACCCCGTTTATCCGGATGACCCAGCCCCACTTCGGGGTTCACGCCGACAACAAAAAAACGCGGGGCTTTCAGTTTGTGCCCACGGTTGGCGATCAGGTGATGGTGGGTTTCGAATACAACGACCCGGAGCGCCCCTTTGTCATTGGCGCGTTGCCGCACGGGAAGAACAGCGCCATCGACACCAGTAAGCCCGAGGAAGAAAAACACATCAGCGTGGGCAGTGGCAGCACCCTGACGTTTATCGAAAAACCGGCCGTAAAGGAGATTCATGTGCAGGTCGACGACAAAAACTTTATTAAGATTACTGTGCCGAGCGGCAATGGTACGATTACGGTGCAGTCGTCTAAAGATATCCTGATAAAAGCCACGGCTAAAGTTACCGTTGAAGCACCGGAAATTGTCCTCTCGGGCACCACAGTTACGATAGAAGGCAAGCAGGCGGTGAATATAAAAGGGGCGCAGGTGAAAATTGAAGCTACAGCGCAGATGGCTGTGAAAGGCAGCATGACCGATATCGAAGGAACGGGTACGATGAACGTCAAAAGCTCCGGCATGACCACCGTGAAGGGCACAATGGTTATGATCAATTAACTCGATCCGGCTTAGCTATGCCCTTTGTTGCTACCAATCCGTTGAGCCAGCGGCTGGCCGTCATGGAACGACTCTGGCTGGAATTCCGGCGGTTGCCCAATGCTCGTCTATGCCGCTGGCTGTTTGCGCCGGGTGAAGGCTGGTTTCTGGATGTTTTTCTCCAGGAACAGGCCGGTCCCGATGCCATCTCCAACGATATATTCTTTACCCTGCGGACGCCGGTTCATCACTGGCAAACGTATTTTGAGCTGGCACTGAACGAATTAGCCAGTCAGATTGATCACGATCTGGCACTCCTGGCCGAGCGGGACTTAGTTCGTACCTGGACCGGTGAGCCGGGAAAAAGAGAAGCAGATTCTGTGATTCGTTTTGTGGACTATCTGAACCGGTTTGTCAAAGAGCTGGGTAAGTACACCGATGGGGTATGCGTGTTGTGTCTGCAGCCGCAGTCAACCGAGAGTCCGGCTGTACTGGAGCAAGTGCTGACGGCGTTGCTGCAGGGCAGGCTATCGCCCGATATTCGCCTTATCGTTGCCGATACGATTGGTGAGGAACAACTGACCACCCTGCCGGGCCGGTTCGGTGCCGTGGTGTATTCGCACGCTATTGACCTTCAGCTTCAGAAAGTGATTCGACAGTTGGCGTCGTTTGGATCGCCGACGGCCCCTGATGTTAAGTTTCGGCAATGGCATGCAGAGTTGTCCAACGCAATGGCCCAGCGTAATTTGCGGGATGTCGAGTATTTCGCCAACAACTGCCTGCTGATTTGCCAGCATGAACAGTGGTATAGTCTGGAGGGAAGTGTCCATCTGTCGGTCGCTCACGCTTACGTGAATCATCGTCGGTACGAGGACGCGTTGGACCGCTACAGTCGGGTAATCGACCAGATGGAACGGTTATTCAGTCAGGGCGATGGGGCCGCCGGTCGACTAAGCATCATAGCCTGGTTGGGTATGGGTGGCGTATATGGCGAGTTACGCCAGCGCCAGCGTGCTATGGACTGCTATAATCTGGCCAGCGAACGGGCCGAAACCCTGGAGGAGTGGCTACTGGCCATCGAAAGTCACCGCCGACTAGCCGTCGCCCACGCGCAGGAAAGCCGGATGCGCCTGTCCGAAACGCACTATCGTCAGTTGTTAACGCTGGCTGAACATCTTCCTCCGGAACAGCATCAGGCCGCCCGTCTGTCGGATATTGGCCAAGTCTACTGGCAGCAGCAACAGACGCCCGAAAAAAGACAGAACGTATCTGAACGGCTATCTCAGCTTCTCGGCCCCGGCTGGCGAAAAAAATAACGGTACCCTTAGTAACTATAAAACAGCTGATGTGCTGTCAGATTCTCAAATCTGACAGAGAAGATTTCTCAAAACCTTGTGTCGATAGGCTTCGAGAAACCTCACTTGTCGGTTGTAAGTAACCGACAGCACCATACCATCATTCCGTTACCTTCTTAGTATGCCAGAATCACCAGTATTTCGATCAGGGTTGCGCCGGTTACTTTATCCCGCTGTTGTGCGCAGCGTAGGACGGGACGAGGAAAGCAATGATCAGTTGGACGAAAGCAGACAGCGGCTGGGGCTTCGGCCGGAAGACAGCCAGGTACTTCCTGCCGCACGCCGTACGCTGGCCGGGCGATTTGTGGACATAGCCACTGGCGAGGTCCTGATTGAACAGGTCGATGTGGACATTCCGGGTGTGGTGCCGTTTCGGTGGGCGCGTTTCTGGCGTTCCAATCAGCCAATTGCCGGATCGATGGGTAATGGCTGGCGTCATTCGTATGACATTACGTTGCTGGAAGATCGGCACAGTCGTCAGGTAATCATCCGCCTGCCTGACAACCGGGGTATCTTATTTCCGGCTTTAGCCGAAGGGGAAAGCTTCCTGGACCGATCCGAAAAACGGCGGCTTCGTCGCGATCAGTACGGGTATCAGTTGCAGGGGACCGATGGCCTGATCTATTATTTTGCGACGAATCCGAGCGGTAGCCTTTGCCGGTTGGCGTCGGTCGGAACCATCGGTACTACTTACCGGCTTCGGTTCAGCTACACCAGTACGGGGCAGCTTCGGCGAATAAGTGACGATTTTCAGCGGGTTATCGATGTCGTAACGAATGCCCATCAGTCCATCAGCCGACTAGAGATCGTCTACCCCAATCAACCGCAGAAGCGGCAAACGCTGGTGGAGTATCAGTACGATGAGCTTCACGATCTGAGAGATGTCGTTGGTCATAATCAGCCGATGGCTCAGTATCATTACCGCCAGCACCGACTGATTCGTCTAACCGATTCACAGCGACAAAGTGTTTATTTCGCCTACGAAAAAATAGGGAGCCAGCATGTATGTAATGAACTGACCTTTGAGCGGGGGCAGTCACTTCAATTTCGGTACTTTGTCGAGGAAGGACGTACGCACGTCACGGACAGAGCGGGTGGGGTCAGGCAGTATATACACGAAGAAGGTATCGTTCAGCGCTCTATCAGCGCGGGTGGTCGGCAACGGGTCTGGTTTTTTAGTGCGTATGGTGAACTGCTCAGCGAGCAGAATGCGCTGGGCAACACCTCGTTCTTTACGTACGATGAGCAGGGGAACATGACCCAGGCTGCCTGGCCAGATGGGGGAACGCTCCAGATGCAGTACAACGACCTCGGTCAGTTAATTACCCTGACCGACCGCGCTGGCGGGCTTTGGCAATGGACCTATGATGAAGTCGGCCGACTCCTTACCTGCGCAGATCCGCAGGGAGCAGAAACGATGTTTACGTATGCGGAAGACGGTCTGTTACGAGAACGCATAACACCAGCCGGGCGGAGTGTATGGGGCTACGATGCCTACGCAAACCGGAATCTACACACCGACGAAACGGGTCGGCAAACTACCTGGGAATACGATTTTTTAGGTCAGTTGATCAGCGTTACCCAGCCAGACGGCGCCCGATCGGAACCAGTTGGGAAAATAGATGAACGGGCCACCGTAGCCGATAAAAAGGGAGAATCGACTGCTGCGCAGGACCACCTGACGTACGATGCGGACGGATTGCTCATTCGACTTCGGCGCAGCAATCGCCTGAACTGGCAATTCATCCGGGATGCGGCCGGGCGCGTTCGCGAATATACCCGGCCGGATGGTACGTCGACCAACTTCCATTACAATGCCGCTGGACGACTGACCGAGGTTCTGTTCAGCGATGGGAGCTGGTATCATTACGATTATCGCCCGGATGGCTGGCTTATGGAAGCCGCTACACCAACCACGATCACTCAGTTTACCCGAGATCCCTCGGGCCGGATTGTTGCCGAGACCTCGGGTTCGGTACAGATAACAACAGATTACGACAACGTCGGTCGGTTAACGAGCTGGCAATCGTCGGAGCAGGCTGGCGCGCAAAATACGTACAACGATCAAGGCTATTTAGTCCGGCAGGCGCATGCCGACTGGCAGTTACAGGTCACCCACGACCGGCTGGGTCGCCGGGTGGGGTGCCAGATGCCCGGTGGACTGGAGAGTCGATGGCAGTATAATACCGGGTCGTTGCCCGTCAATCACAAGCTTTTCTGGGGAAGCGGTTTGCAGGCTTCCCGTTCCCAAGCCTATACCTGGGAGCATCGGCGGCTTGTTCGGATAGAGGATAACCAGTACGGAACTGCTGCCATCCGGTATGACCAGTTTAACGACCCGACGGAAGTAATTTGCTCAGCTGGCTGGACAGATCGCTGGGTGGCTGAACGGGCTCACTACCAACAGCGGCTTTTAAAGCCCGCTACCGAAACGGCCGGGCTGGGCTGGCAGATGCTGACGGTCGGTACGGCTCATTTCTACTACGACGCCGACGGATACCTGCGCGAAAAACGGGTGTCGGGTCAGATCTGGACATTTGACTGGCACGAGTCCGGCGTGTTGCAGCGAGTTGTCCGACCCGACAACCGGGTGGTAACGTTCGCCTACGATGCCCTCGGCCGACGCATCGACAAAAAGATCGACGAGTATCAGGTACGCTGGGCGTGGAGCGGCCGTCAACTCCTCCACGAATGGCACCAGCCGCCGGGTGGTGAGCCGGTTCAGCTAACCTGGTATACGGCGGGTGGAGAGGAACCGACGATGCTTCAGGTTGGTAGCCAGTGGTATAGCATTGTCTGTAACGTGGCTGGTCAGCCGCTGTCGTTTCATAATCTACAGGGTGACCCGGTCTGGGCGTGGCGATGGTGCCTGTTCGGGAAAAAGCATACCCTGACGGGACCACCCCACTGGCACACCTACTTGGGAGGAGGGCAATTTGACGATCCGGAAGCGGGACTGATTTACGCCAACTTCAGGTACTATGACGCGGCTACCGGCTTGCCCGTCAGTCCAGAATATTCCAGCCCCGCCGGGTGGGTGCGAGCTGAATGGGTGCCTCCTCACGAACCAGAATCGTATCTTTCCGCTGCCCGATATATTCGAGTGTACTGAGCTTGTTCCAGAGCCTGGTAAAGACGCTTAGAAACTGCTCGACCGCCAGCATGGAACCCCCGATTTGCTGATGGTTATAGTCATGTTCGAGCAAACGCAGAAGCAATTCTTCGAACTGGCCGGGCGTCACATCGGTCCACTCGTAAAAATAGTGTAGCAATTCCTCTTTCTGGCGGGTTGGCAGGCAGTACAACTCCGTATAAATAAGGCTGGTCAGGTTGGCAAAATAACCGACCAGATATACCGGCGGATGCTGGTGATCCAGGTTACGGTACTCAAAAAAAACGGTTCCCAGGTAATCCAGAATGCGGATGCAGAACGATTGAACCCGGCGCGCCATGTCCGACGGCTGAGGCTGGTCGTGCACCTTGCGGATAATTTTGAACGAACTAACCTGAATTTCATTCAGGCCCCAGCCAAAATTCTTGTAATACTGGATTAGCCGGGGGTGGCTCGCAACCGACGCGCAGGGTGGAATGTACTGACTATCAACAACGTAATGCCCCTCGTGGTACGTAGCCTTGCCAATAACCAGATGATGATGTCCCAGATCGTGAGCGTTAATCTGCTCAGACGATACGACCATGAGCTGATAGGAATACTCCGTGTACGGATGGCGCAGGGGGGATTCTTCCGGGTCCGGATTTCCGACGGGTACTTTTCTGAACGGGTTGACAACCAGTACAATATCGTAGTCTGGCCGGAGCTGATCGTCGAGAGTTTGGTTAATTTCGAACGAAGCTGTCAGCACCGTAAACTTCAGAACATCCGGATTGATGGCAATGCGGCAGCCGCCCTGCGTAATCGCGTTACAGCGGAATAACCGAACTTCAACGTGGTTGCTGTTTTTTTCGAGCAGATCGAATTCGTGCGCTACCGACGTTCCTTTTACCGGGGGCAGCAGACCGTAATTATAACTGGTCAGAAATAGCGATACGGAGTCGCGCACCAGATCCTGAACGTGGTGATCGGTTTCGACGAAGTGCTGCTGCGACAGCTTCATGCCGTCGATCCAGTTGATCGGGAGGTGGCTCTTGGGAAATAACATAGGCTGTTAGCTGATTTCTTCCACCCGTTTGGCAACAATCAGGTAGTTTTCTCGAAGGTTATTCTGAGCGATTGTCTGCTCGAAATCAATATACGACCGAAGCCGAAACAAAGAAGGTTTCAGGCTGTAAAACAGCCAGCCATATTCGTGGGCCGTATCATCGAACGTCTGAATCGGGTCGTTCGGGAATTTGTGATTGTAATCATCAACAAATTTCTGAAACCAGGTGCCAAACGGAACATCGCCGGTTGTACGCGCTTTTACCTTAATCGGCGGTTCTTTTCGGTTCGGGTCTTTGTAAATCTGCACTTCCAGCAGCATAAGCCGGTAGTAATCAACGCCCTCCATCGTTACTTCTTCGGCGTGGCGCGGGTAATACCATAATTTATAGATTTCGTTCGGCACGTTCACCAGCGAATGGAAGGTATAAGCAAACAGAACTGGCAACAGAAAAGGTAATAAGCTGCTCGACGCCCACAAATCATACTGGAGCAACCCGTATCGGAGACTGCTCAGGTAATTGAACAGGGGAGTGAACAAAACAATGCCGAAACCAACGACGCTGGCTGTCATGAGCACCACAAAGGTGGGTCTGGTGGCAAAAGCCGGTCCCATATCGGCTATCATCCGACTCAGGAAGAGAATACCGCACAACAGACTTACCAGCTGAACCACAACGTAATAGACCGGAATGAACTGTAACCCGTTCAGGCCAAACAGTCCGGCAAGCGCCATGAGTAAACCACTGAGCAGAACGGTCAGGATCAGCCGCTTGTTGCTCATCAACTCAAGCTTACGGTTCAGCCATATCGTGGCGATGAACAAGCCTAACGTGATTAGACTAACAACGATGTAACTTAGCAGAAACGGGGATATGACATCCATAAGGAAAAATCTAGAAACCTGACTATGCGTGTTTAGCTTAACCGCCAATCATCACGGTCGGTAGCCCTAGTATAATCGAGCCTCCGTGTGCTGTCAGGTCACCCAGGCGAGCCGCTGGTGCTCCGCCAATCAGCACCGTTGCCGAGCCTTTCACGATGGTATCGGGAGGCCCTACGCAGACCAGTGAGTCGCCGACGCGGGCAGCAGGTAGGCTGCCAATCAATACCGTTGGGCAACCGGGACCAACAATGGGGCCGCCCACATGCGGAATGCCGGGTGGGGTTACTTGAGGACAGGTGTGCATATCCGTTAAACGCGCAGCGGGAGGCATAGTAGCAGGACGATGGATGACTAAATACCGGGTGCTGAGTACACCCGATACACGCTTGGCTGGTGACCAGACCAGCCCTTATCCCCAGTAAAGGTGCTGCAGTTCTTTTTTTACCATTGACCAGCGACGTCGGGAAATTATTATTTCGGTACCCGTGGCCAGGCGCAACATGGGGCCCCGGTGCGTGAGCTGTGTTTTCTGAACAAAGTTCCGGTTGATGACGCAGTTCTGGTGAACGCGAATGAAATCATCAATCGGTAATTGATTCTCGTAATGCTTGATGGTATAGGCCATAATTTGCTTGCTGCCGTCGTTCCAGTATAGCCAGCTATAGCCCCGTACGCCCTTGATCATAATCAGATCACTGATCGATCTATTTTGCCAGCCAATCCGGAGATCGTTGACGCGTACGGACAAAATAATGTTTGAAACAGACGTTCCTTCAGAAGTTGAGATAACAAAACTTTTGCTCATCGTTGATGGTAAATACAGAGTTACAAAATGGAAATATCAGCAATAGAGATACTGACTCACTTCTCAGAAGCGGTAAAGAAATGGGTTATTTGTGCGGGCTGAGTGCCTTCTTTATTTTAACAAAAGAAAGAAATGATGGTACTTTGCTTTCGTGCCTTCTTGTTTGCTAGGTGGAGTTAATTAATGCCTTGTCTAGTAGATGCGTACCATCATGAATGGATTAAATCTACACAAAAAGGAATCTTACTGTCTAAAAAGAAGCGTAGATGTATTGTATACAGATTATGTATATCATTGACTAGTAGTACTATAAGATTGGAGATAGTGTTTTCCAGTCAACAGCTACCGTTGCACAGATGTCCACTCGCGTCTGGCCTGCTATCGCTTTTGGCCTTCGTGATAACGATCTTGAGGAGGTAAGTAGGCCGTGTCGAGCGATTGTTGCGAAGCAATCCACTGGTTGTTCATTTGATTAGTTAAGTACATTGGGCTAGTTAGTAATTACTCTGGTTGTTTTTTATACCGAAGTTAGCCGAAGATCTATCCTTGAATCGCTATATGTATATCAACGACACCATTTTGGGTGTGAATGACAACTGATGATATGTGAGCGGGGAATTCCCGTAATTTAGATTTGACTATTTCTGCTGAATGGTAAAAAAGAAGGGTAGGAGAAGGGTATTGTCTGCTGGAGTGGGCATACGGGTAAACCGGTCTTAAATGAAGCAGCCCCCTATTGCCGGAAGAAAATTCTTCCGGCAATAGGGGGCTGTCTGGTAAGTTGATGAACAGGCTAGTTGTTCAGGTCGATGTTTCTTCCAGCCAGGTAATAAAGTTCGGCAACCGCTTTCTGGTACGATGCCTTGAGCGATTCGCTTTTCAGTTGCAGGTCAATCAATTTGGTTTCCCGGGAGTTGACCAGGAAAAGAGAACTCTCCCCCAGGAGAAATTTTTCCGTTTCCCCTCTGACCAGAATCCGCTGGTTTTCGACTGCCTGTTGCTGGGTTGTGATCTGGTCCACCAATGCCTGAAGCTGATTATAGGCCATCTGAACATCGTTCACGACAGATCGCCCCCTGTACTGACGATCCAGCAGCGTTTGCTGGTATTTGATCTGAACCTCCCGAAGCTTACCCCGTTCCTTGCGGAGAAACAACGGGAACACAATATCCAGTCCAACTTTGTAGTTCTGCGGCCGAAACGAGTAGTAGCTGCTCCAGTCGTAGCCAACGTCGAGAGCGGGTGTCTGGCTGAGTAAACTGGCACTCAGGGCAATCTGTGGCTGAATCATCGCCTGCCTGAACCGCTCCTCTATCGTTAGCTGCTGCAATTTACCGTCGAGTTTGAGCAGGTCCGGGTGGCGTTGAGCAGCCTGATCCAGAAGCGATTGCCGGACCAGATCAATCGACATGGCTGCGGGCATCTGCGGCAGCGTGTAAGGAGGCAACTCCGCCGGTTGCCCGTCGGGAGTCCACAAGAAAACGTTAACCTGTAGCCGGGCATTCTGCTCATCAACTAAGGCTTTTTGCCGTTGCACCTGACGATCCTGTACGGTAATCAGCGCTTCTGTTGTATCAATGTAAGCCGCATCGCCCAGTTGCGCCTGCAGGCGTAACGCCCTGAACCGCTGTTCGGCCAGCACGTACCCGTCTGTCAGTAGCCGCCGTTGCTGATGAGCCAGAAACCAATCCCAGTACGCACTGGCCGCATCGTAAAGCGTTTTGTTAATCAAGCTGATTCGATCCGCTTCGGCCAGATTTTGCGCCACACGAGCCTGTCGCACAGCATTCCGTCTGGCATCCATGAACAGGGTTCGCCCAATGGGCATACTCAAACCAACGCCCGTAAGCCCCGTTGGCGGAGTGCGTTCTTCCGGATTGATGTACCGGCCGGCCGGGTCGTTCCGGTCGTAAGAAATGTTGATATCAATGCCAGCGGGCCAGATAGGAATCGCCAACTTATTCTGCCAGTGATCGTAATACAAATCAGAGCCGAACTCTTTACGATCATAATGCGAGACCAGCTTGGGGTCAAAAGCGCCCCGGGCTTGCATCACAACCTGCCTGGCTTCTTCGCCGAATAAACCAGCCTGCCGAATAAGCGGGTGATGCTGCCGGACCAGATCATAAAATACCCGGGCCTGGAAAACCGTTGTGTCCAGGCGGGATGTGTCATTCTGGCCGTGAAGCGTAAACGACAGTACGCACAGCCAAAGAACCAGACATCTCATTAGAAACGTACGTAATGAAGTTAGTCGGATCATGAGGGGGTTGCTTTTGCAGGCTCAGCCTTTAAACTGGGTGGGAATCCGTTGAGCAATCGCCATAGTTCGTACCAGATCGGGACATCGTCGAGCATAACCCATCCGCGTACACCCGACCCGACTCGCAATTGATCTGGCCAGGGCTGGTCGCCCGGTTGCTGGATAGGACGTACCAGTAGCCGATACCGGCCATCGGGGCTGCTCACAGCGTCGATGACTTCCACCTTACCACCAAACGTACCGACCGCTACGCTGGGCCAGCCCGAAAATTGAATGGCCGGCCAGCCGTCGAACTGCAACCGGACAGTTCGACCCCGCTGGATCAGCGGTACATCCATTGCCCGAACGTAAAGCTCGACCGCCAGTTGAGGCTTGTCTGGCTGAAGGGTCGCAATGGATTCGCCAGCCGCGATGTTTTCGCCGATTCCTGTTTTGGCCGGCCGAACGATAAACCCGTTTTGAGGTGCCCGAACCACGTAGAGCCCCTGACGCACCTTCACGTTGCTGATTTCGTTGCGCAGTTTAGCTATTTCACCCGCCGTTTGTGTGCGGCTCGACACGGCCGAACTCAGGTCTGAACGAGCCTTCGCTACGTCCTCATCAAACTGAGCCTGGATTTTACTCAGGTCAAGTCGGGCATTGACCAGTTCCTGACGGGTAATGCTCAGTTTGTTCTCCTGGGCGATAACTTTTGCATTATCTTCCTGGACGCTTACCCGTCGGCCTTCCAGGTCGGTCAGTGAAATAAGTCCGCTTTGGTAAGCCTTTTCGTACCGGGCAATCCGGTCGAGTGTGATCTGGTAGTTTCGCCGAATGGCCCGTAAATCAGCCTCGTCGGCGTCCAGGCGAAACTGCGACTGCTTAACCCGGTTCCGGGCGGCATTCAGATTGACCCGAACCCCGGCTTCGAGTGCCAGGATCTGATTGTTCAGTGCCTTGATCTTGGACAGGTAAGCCTGCTCAGAGCCGACTTTAGCCGCGAGTTGTTCGTTAAGCCGCTGAATGATCGCCGGGTCAAAAAACTCATCTTTGATATCGGAGATGATCAATAGCGTATCGCCCTGCTTGACGAAATCACCATCCTTGACGTACCAGCGCTCAATGCGACCGGCAATGGTATTCTGGATAGTTTGGGGACGATCTTTCGGCGTAAGGGCCGTTAACGTTCCCGTTCCGTCGATGTTCTGACGCCAGGGTAGGAACATGACGACGATGCCGACCAGTAGAAAAAACAGCCACCAGCGCCCCAACCGCCGACTGGTGTCTGGATTGGGTAACGTGCGTAAAGCTTTGATAGGATACCGGTCGAGTTTTTTGATATCGACCCGCTCGTTTGAGATATTTAGCATAAATGATAAAGCAGCCGCCCACAGTTCAGGGCTTTTCGTGCTCAGTGTAATTCAGGTTCAACGTCGGAAGTTGTAAGCGGTAAATCCGTAACGGTGGCAATTTTCTCGACGGCTGTCAGCATATCGAATACTGTATCGACTCCTGACAAAAGTTTATCGACTGCGCCGGTTATAAGAACAATCATCACCTCGGAGGCAACAAATTGACCAAGCGACATCTGGCGGCTAACCACCAGTGATGTGCCAAGAATCAGCAAACCGCCAACGACGATAGTTTTGAAAGCCACTCCGCTATACAGAAATCGTTTGATCACCTTAAAGTGATCCTGCCGGTTCTTGAGATAGCCCGCTACCAATTCGTCCATCTTGGCCATAGCTTCGGTCTGGTCGATCGGCGGATGGTCAGGTTCCTGCCGTTGTTCCGGTAAGGCGCCAGCCATTTCTTCCAGCCAGGCTTCAACCTTGTATTTGTACTTCGATTCGGCCAGGCTGGTTCTGATACCGCTAGGGCTGAGTACCCGGATGACCAGCCACACCGCCAGGGCGACGAAAATACTGAAGCCGATGAAAATCGGGTTGTAGGCGGAGAGCAGTAATAAGCCAAAAACAATCTGAACAACGGCCGTTGTAATATCGACCAGAAGCTTAGGCATCCCTTTCTGAATCGTCAGGACATCGAAGAACCGGTTCATCAGTTCGGGTGGATGATAAGCCGATAACGCTTCGGGGTCAATACGGGGTAGCCGGTAAGCAAATTCAAAGGCGGCTTTGGTGAAAATGCGTTGCTGAAGCACTTCAACCAGTGTTGTTTGTGCTACCAGCAGCAAGCCCGCTACCACGATTCCCAGAATCACCAGGCTAATCATTACGTAGACAGAACTGAAAATGAGACCACTCGAAACCAGGGTAAAAACAGCCTGCGTACCCAGGGGTAGAGAAAGGCTGATGGCACCCGTGATTATAGCGTAGAGGAATATGTAGCCAATGTCCTTTTTTTCGGTAGTAAGAAGACGAATCAGTCGTTGAGTTGGCGAAGGCAAAGGCTCAACAATAAGTTTACTTGCCATTTGGGGAAATTATAGAGATGTTCATGCAATTATATACCAGCGCTTTTTTACCAGCTGAAGAGCGGGCGTATCAGGCTTCTTGACAAGACCATCCGGTTGTTGTTCTGATCATAGGGGTGATGTATCTGGTTGTGTTGAGGTTCTGGTTACTCGTATATATACTCAAAGATGAGCTGAATTTGTTCGTGCGTCAGTCGAGTAGATAAACGGTTGTGCTGTGCAAAATTCTGCATTTAGGATTAAAAAACCATTAAAACCTCAGTTAAATAACTCTGTTCTGCTCCAAATAATGCCCGGCTGAGATCAATTAAGAAAAAAAATAACCGGTGGCTGATTCGCTAGTTTCACCAGCATCTCCGGGTATAGCCGATAAACGTAATCCTACTCAAGTGCGCTAAAAGTGCCTTTGCTGCTTATTAGGGACGGTTTTTTTATAAATCAGGTTTCTAGATATACTCCCGAACAAACCCCGTAGCAACGCTGTGTTGTGAAGCGGGTAAGCCAGTTCCGGTCAGGCTGAACGGTGCTTACGTGAATAGATTAAAGCTATCTCCTTGTCCTGTACAGCATTAAGTAAATCCAGCTGGTAATGTCAGTAACAAGTTGACGGACACTGTTGTTGTACAAGAATCAGCTTTTATCGGTCCGTTAATTTACTTACCCTATTATCTTTCAGTTTGTGCTCTATGCATACCTCGCCATCTTCACATGAAGAAAACAGCCGATTAGAAGCCTTAAGAAGTTACGATATTCTGGATTCGTTGCCCGAACAAGATTATGATGATATTGCCAAGCTGGCTTCCCAAATATGCCAGACGCCCATTGCCCTAATCAGTTTCCTTGAGGAAAAACGCCAATGGTTTAAATCTAGTTACGGAATTGATATTCAGGAGACACCGCGCGAATATGCATTCTGTAGTCATCAGGCCC
This sequence comes from Spirosoma lituiforme, assembly GCF_054776635.1. Lineage (NCBI taxonomy): Bacteria > Pseudomonadati > Bacteroidota > Cytophagia > Cytophagales > Cytophagaceae > Spirosoma > Spirosoma lituiforme. The sequence continues at coordinate 293,317 of NZ_BAAHBO010000002.1, read as the reverse complement.
AGGCTAACCCGGAAGACCCGATGATCGTAACGGATTCGAGAGAAGACAAACGATTTTCCGGTAATCCCTACGTAACGGGCAATCCGCACGTGGTATTCTACGCGGGGGTTCCCCTGATTGATTCAGATGGTTTTTCCCTGGGTGCGCTGTGCGTTATTGACAATCAGCCCAAGCAACTGGAGCAACCCCAGTTGGATGCGCTGAAAATTCTGGCCAAACAAGTAGTAAACCTGATGGAGCTCAGAAGTTCGAACAGGGCCCTGAAGCAGAGTGAAGAGCGGTATGCTGCGTTATCCACGGAGTTGGAGCAGCAGGTAAAGCAACGAACGCAGGAACTGGCAACGGCCAATGAAGCCCTGAGCGATTCGAATAACCTGCTCTCCCGGTCAAACGAAAACCTGCAACAGTTTGCCTACATTGCCAGCCACGATTTACAGGAGCCCTTGCGTAAAGTCCAGTCGTTTGGCGATTTATTGAAAAATCAATATACGGATCAGTTAGGAGAAGGGGTCATTTATTTGGAGCGAATGCAGGGTGCGGCCTCGCGCATGTCGACCCTCATTCGTGATTTACTGAGCTACTCCCGCATTCACACCCGGCGCGAAAACACCATGGCGGTATCACTTAATGAGGTCGTCAAAGCAGTACTGGTCGATCTGGAACTGGCTATTGCCAAAAATGGCGCCGATGTGCAGACTGATCTGTTGCCTACCATTACGGGAGATGCGTCTCAACTGGGACAGCTTTTCCAAAACCTACTGACCAACGCGCTCAAGTTTCGGCGAAAAGATGCGCAGCCCGTTGTCCGGGTAACGGCTCGATGGGTCTCCGCCGATAGTCTTCCGGCGGGTAAGAAGCAAACCACAAGTGCCCTCGCTTACCACCGGATCGATGTGTCGGACAATGGAATTGGCTTTGACGAAAAGTACGTGGATCGAATCTTCCAGGTTTTTCAGCGGCTGCACGGTAAAAGCGAGTATGCCGGTACGGGTATTGGGCTGGCCGTGTGTGAGAAGGTGGCCACTAACCATAATGGGTTCATCAGCGCATGCAGCGCAGCAGGGCAGGGGGCTACCTTTAGCGTATACCTACCCGTTTAAACTAAGCTCCCGCTACCTCATTATACTAGCTGCTGGTCAACAACCTCGCAAATCAGCAGTAAAGAAGAGGTTAGTGCAACGTTAAGATAGTACGCACAGCCGTTGCCTTCTAGGTGGCGGCTGTATTTCGTTGAGCCCCATTACCTCACTTGCTCGAACCTTTCCGCCTGATATGGGTAACTATGACTTACTGCTGTATGCAGTGAATGGTGGAATGTATACAGCTGTCATCTTGTAGGTGATAGCTGTTTTTTTTTGTAAAAATTGATAAATTTTTGGGTTTGCTCTTGTGTGTCGATTTCGATAATTTGTATATTATATGGTACCTTAACTGCGCAAAAATACCTTTGTTGGCTCTATTTTTGCTGCAGATTCATAAAAAAACGTGCGTAGAGATATGTATAAATACATTGATAAACCTGATGTAATCAATGTATTGTATTATGAAAATAGTTAAATTTATTAGTACGTGAAATGACATTTTGACCAAATAAAGGTCTAAAGAGTAAAATAAAACGATTAAATGGACGGTAAAACCCACCCTGCTGACAAGTTGCTAATTGACCAATCGACGTACACAACAGTTTTAGCGAACTGGTTTGAGGCCGTCTCTACTTTTTATAACCATTACAATCAGTTGCGACCTTACATTGCTCAGGTTGGGATAAACAACGTTCCGTCTATAAATTCAGGCCAGTGTCCGGTTGGTCAATTGAGAAGGCTGCTGAGTCGAATGCATCGGGAGTTGGACATGCTGGTGCAGGATATGGACCAGATAGACGCCCCCGAATCGAATTGTACACGCCAGCAGTGCAAGAAACTTGTCAATCATACCCGTGTTCTTACCCAGCTAAACCAACGGGCGCAAACCATGTGTTTGCTCATTAACTTATCCGCTAGTTAGAATAAATACCTGCGTCGGGCTAATAATCAGCTATACTGACGTTGGTAGTTCGAAAGTTATTCGGCTTAACGATAACGCTGTTGTAGGAAGGAAACATAGGGTTACAAAGAATGTATAAGTAGTAGCCTATCGCAATTAGGTATAATAGTAATTATACTCATAGTAAAAAGCGAAAAAATTCAATATCAAGCGGCTCAGTTACGTGTTTTATTATCTATATTAGCCCTATAGAATTTTGAACGCAAAAAATTACTTAAGTAAAAGTAGTTGACGGCTACTCCGCCCATTATCAGTTACTATTTATATGAATGTTGCCCTGGCGGTGATTGTATCAGTGCTCCTGCAAGCAGCCATGACAGTCACCTTCTTCCACGAAGCCCTGACAACCAAACAGGGAACGTATTGCCAAACGAAATGCACGGCCGCTGGCCTTTTGTATCTACTCTTCGCCTGCTTACTCGTCTGGCTATATCTTACCCAACCCCTCCGCTAGCAATCAATACTTTTTTTTATTAAAAACGGCGTTGATCTCTCTGTCAGAGAGAAAACTGTAGCTCGCTTTTCTGCGTACATTGATCGAACGATACAGGAAAACGCATGAGTTACGTACTTTTCTACGGTTGGCAGGTAGGCTACCGTAAGCTCACATCCGTCCAGCTCTTCCAGGATATTTTCAGCTTACTGTCATTGACGCTTACGACCGGGCACACGCCATACTTTGCGGAGAAGTCTTCTCACTTCCCCTCGGCGATACCCAACGTGCAGAAGACGTGATCAGCCAATTCAGGGCGATCGGGGCCCTGTGCCGCCCGATCAACAGGCCACACGTGACAAGCCAACGGTAGGGGGTAGGTGAACCCGATCACAAGACTGAAGCCTGTTTGCCTAATAAAGAATAACATTATCCAGGCCACCCTGATCTGGACCGGCCCTGAACTCACCCCGAATTCTCAAATCGGTCAGGTTTGCCAATACAGACTGCATATCGGCTTTAGTTGCCTTTGCATTTCCTTTCTTCCAACCGCTAAGTTCATCCAGCTTGACCGAATAGTGTGTCCAGGTGGTGTTAGGATAGTGGCTTGTATTAAACGTCAGGGTAGTAGTCCCATCTGTCAGGATAACGTCAGAAGCATTAATCTGAGAATCGGTTGCCGATTGAATCAGATCAAATTTAAGCGTTCAGTCATAATACTTACGAGTTTCATGAACAAAGCTTCGTGAGGCAACGAAATACCAGACTCCATATGCACTATCAATTCCAACTATGTAACCGTCGGGATTACCACCTGTGGCGCTATAACTTCCAATGCCTCCTTCACTAACACGCCAGCCTTCGTTACCGGCGTCAAAACCAACGAAGCCGGGATAGCTTAAGGCATCAAAGCTTTCGTTACAACTGGTAAGAGCGAAGAAGAGCAGACCAACGAAGAAAGCTACTGTGCGAACAATTCTCTTTTCGTAGTATGGAGACATGACCATGGAGAGGCATTGACGTTCATTAGACAGACGTAAAGCTAACTTCAGTTGACTTATGCAAAAATGAAAAGCAGCCACCAAAAACCACATAAACAAAATCTTTCCCGCCAACTCATTGGCTTAGGAGTTGACGAGCCAGCCGTACGATGAACAATGAATTTGTAACGGCATAGCGTTTAAATAAACGCCGAGGCTCCATCGCCAGCCTGTGAAGCCATTCCAAACCAGCGCGCTGCACCCACATGGGGGAACGACCTTGTATACCAGCCAAAATTAGCAATGCGCCACCAACACCCACCATTACTGCTTGAATCCTTCCTCGCATTTGGGCCATCCAACGCTCCTGCTTGGGACAGCCCAGGGCTACAAAAACTAACCGAGCGCCTGTTTCATTGATGTGCGTAATAATGTCTTCCTCTTCAGATGAGGTTAACGGACGAAAAGGAGGGGATAGAGTACCCACAATCTGAATGCTTGGGTACAATTCATAGCACTTTGCTGTAACCTGCTTCAACATATCAGGTGTGGAACCGTAAAAGAAGACAGGTAAGCCCTCTTCCGCTGCCCGCCGGGTTAAGTCGGAGAGTAAATCAAACCCCGCTATGCGGTCTTGTTTAATACCAAGTCGTAAACGAAGTGCCCAAGTCAGAGGAACCCCATCGGTAGTCACCCAATCTGCTTCATTAACGATGTTGGAAAAAGCAGGATCATTGGAGGCTTCTACCGTCATGTGAACATTGGCAAGGCAAGCCATTCGAGATTCCCCTCGTTTCGCAGCTACAATAATGGATTCCTGAATTTGTTGGTATGTGCCTAAAGAGTAAGACAAGCTTAAAACGGATGCTCGATTGAACTGATCTGAATCAGCTTTAGACAATTCAGAAGAGACGAAGAATGTATTCATTAGTGGTGGAGAAAATTAAACGCGAGAAGCAACGGAGTAGTATAATTACATTTGAACAAAGCTGTTTACAAGGTTTAAACAGCGTCGATATTTATGGCTTCTTGATCAATATAAATCTATTCTTCACTTTAGCGTTTCTGTGACGCTATCGATTCATGATATAACTCTACCATTCTTTGAGCTTTGTTATCCCATGAAAGTTCTTGCTGACGAGATCTACAGTTCAAAGCCATTGTGTGTAAAACATCCTTATGAGCATATAAGTAGTTAAGTTCCTGAGCAAAATCTTCAACTGATTGTTTAGTAGTAGTCAATTTAACCTTGACACCAACTTTTTCATTTACGGAGTCCCCCTGACCACACGTATCGAAACATAGAACCGGTAAATTATTACCAATTGCTTCTAATACAACATGTGGAGTCCCTTCAGCCACACTCGTGAAAAAGAACAAATCTGACTCTTGCATCTTTCTCTGTACCTCACTATACTTTATTGATCCATACCAAAAGCATCTATCAGCAAATCCTAGCGATGCTACTAACTTTTTATAATGTTCGTCGTTTCCTGATCCAACTATATGCAACTTAATATTACTATTTTCAGTGGCTGCTACTGACCGTATACATAGCCCTAATTGCTTCCTGAAATCCATTTTACCCACCCATAAAACATTAAAATTTTCCTTCTTTTGTTTGTCAATTACTTGGCGGTCTTGAACGTAGCACCCGGTCTCGTTTAACAAAGGAGACTTTTCAAACAAAAATCTCTCAATAGATGTCTTAGAATTTGACGATGCCGCTATCAAACTAGAAGACCTACTTGCTGCTTTTTTTACTCGATGTGAAAACCTCAACTGCAACTCAGTTATAATATTTTTCAACTGGTAAAACAAGTGGTTTTTTATGCCAGAGCCTTGTAAATAGGCACTTGGGAAGCCAATTTTCGCATCAACTGGTCCCCACACAAATGGAAGGTTATCAATCTTCCATAAATATCCTGGCTCCCTAAAACCAATCATATTTAATTGATGCAAAACTTGAATCTTGTTAGCACTTATTATGTCTAAAGCAATTAGATAAGTTTTATATTGCCAATTCTTGTAATACCTGTAAAACCTCCAATCCCCTTGCCTACTTGACATCTCTCGGACTTTTTCTGGAACAGGATTATAAAAAAAGTGAATATTTTCCTTTTCGGAAAATTTCAATAACTCTTCTTCAATCTGAACTCTCCATCGCCCTTCTGTTATTATAAACAATTCGCAGTATTTACTTAAGTGAATAATCCAGTTCCATGCCATACCAGGCTCAGAACCTAAATTGGGACCGCAGGAGTATGCGTTGATCAAAACTTTCAATTTCATAGCAATTACATAACTAGCTAACAGATGAACTGTACATTATTTCAAGAAACTTGTTTTTAAATACATCAATTGTAAATTTTTGTAAAAAAGCGTTTCTAGCATTCAAGCTGATTAAAGACCTATTTGCTGGATTTGCTAACTCAATAATACAATCTGCTATCTCTGAAGGTGTGTTGTCTCTTAATACTAACCCTGTTACCCCATGTTCAATTGTTGATGGTATTGTCGCGATTCCGTTAGCTATAACAGGTATTCCATACTCCATTGCCTCAATAATTACTCGACCGAACGTTTCCAACTTATACTCTGTAGGAAATATCAATATGTCACATTTATTAAACAATTCTTTCTTTTGATCTGAATCGGCATGCCCAAGAAAATGTACTCTATCTGATAGGCCATGACTGTTAACAATGTGATAGAATTCGATCTCATCTTCTTTTGAAGCCCAACTTCCAGCAAAATAAAAATCAAAATATAAACCATAGTCTTTCAAAATTTTTGCCGCCTGTAAAGCTTTGGGCCATCCTTTAGTTTTTATCATATTAGACAAAAATAAAAGTTTAAGAATCTTTGTGTAATGTTGTTTGGAAGCAAATACAGAACTAAATTCATTATCTGAAACTTTTTGCTCAATTGCGTTTGTAAGTATCAAAATATTGCCTCTGTCAATAATATCTTCTACATCAACAATCAATTCTTCTCCTAATAAAATTACCTTTTGAGATGAAAAAACATACTTGAAGAGCTTGAGTTTAATAAATCCAATCAAGCCTTTATAAATAAGTCTCGTTCTTAAATGAAAGATTATTTTAAAATTAAAAACCTTTAAGATTAGAGCAATAAATATATCGCGCCAGAATGCAAATCCAGACGTTGCTGGCATTAAATAAACTAAATCTGGCTTAAACTTACTAGCATTAATAAATATCATTCTTAATACATTGAAGAATCCAAATATTTTTTTTAAAGAAAACTTATTTAGGTCATGTAAATTATTAGAGTAGTTAATCTTTATATTAATTACATCAAATCTAGCATCATTCTTTAGCACATCTAAACATGTTTTGCTAGATAAGGCACTTCCATAAAAAGGAGGTGGTAATGGAGTTATAAAAAGAACTTTTCGCCTATGGTTAATATTTGACGTAGTCATATATATAGAAATGTAGTTTGCTCAAACGATAAAGACATTTTAAATATCTATTTTTCAAAATAAATATCTGACCTTTGAGACTATTAGGATACTTGCGTAATACAGGTAAAGCATACATATTGTATAACCATTTATTTTCATTTTCTTGTTGAGGGTTAAGTTTGCCCGTTTGTATTTGGTCTGAAGTCTTATTATTATCTGATATTCTAAACCTTACTGTAAATTTATTTATAATAACAAGACTCAAAAAATCTGCGCATCTCATATACCACTCAGAGTCCATCATATAGTGGAACTTGACATTTAGTGGATTATTTTTTAGCAGATCAGCCTTAAATAGTGTACCTGAAGAGGGATGAGTTATGACGCGAAAAAAAGTTCTAAATTTATTAAAATTCAAAAAATATTGCCTCCTGAAAATATCATTTGTTAAGTCTTTAAAAAAAATCACATGTCCATGTATAATGTTAGCATTTTCATTCTTTGAGAATACATTAATATAACTTTGTAACGAACCAGGCATCAGGATGTCATCACTATTTAGCCATAATATCCAACTACCTGTAGCCATTCTAAACCCTTTGTTTAAGGCATCACTTTGGCCTCTGTCAGGCTCTGAGATCCACTTTATGTGATCATATTTAGCCAAAATGGTTAATGTATTGTCACTAGATCCACCATCAATAATTATGTGCTCAATATTCGAGTGATTTTGACTTAAAACTGATAAAATCGTCTCTTCAATATATCGTCCTTGATTGAAAGAAGGGGTAACAATTGAAATCTTTGAATTTTCCATTCATTTATACTTCTTTTATGAATTTTGCAGGGTTACCACCCCAAACTTGATCTCTGGGAATTGATCGTGTGACTATTGAACCAGCAGCAACAATGGATCGGGCTCCTATAATCACACCTTTACATATAATACATGAGGTACCAATAAAAACATCCTCTTCTATGACGATTGGAGAAAAAATAGCCAATTTTAAATCACTTTCAGATTTTCGCACAGATGAATCAGTAGAATGAAAGTTTGTGTCAAAAATTGTGGTACCACCACCTATCTTTACATTGTCTCCAATTATAATATAATTATGACAAACTATTGTTACTGCCGTTATTGCGACGTTATTTCCAATATTCAAATTACTATTCTTGCCAACTAAAAATTTACAAGGTCTGTTATCACCAGTATCTGAATATTTAGAATAACTCCTAAAGTGAAAATTATCGCCTATAGTAAATTTACCACTCAAAGCGACATTGACTCGAAAAGAGCCTAAAGCGTGTAAACAATCCCCATGCTTTACACCATTTAAATAGAAAAGAAAACGCGCGTACAATGACCAAAATCTTGAAAATAATAGTAGCAATAAATGCTTTTGTAATTTATAAAGGTAGATAAGAGTCTTCTGCATATTCTAAAGCTTCGTTATTCTTTTGAAGTAGTAAGGAGATAAGATGCACACAGCAACCATAAGTCTCTGTCTTATACTTATTGATTTAGTAAAGAAAAGCTTGGCTGCTTCTATCCTTAGTATATTCCTAATCCGCTTGTAAAATAATTGAAACTCAACTTCCCTGCGTAATGGTACTGCCAGTAATAAAACCTTAAAGGTAAAAACTCGTAAACTTATGTTTAGGGTTATTGGAGTTTCATTTTTCCAAAAATTAGTCAATAGTAGAAATATTTTATAAAGATCCTCAGAATTTTTCAGTTTCCAAGTTGACATTATTGAATCTTGATTGCCTCGATAATAATGATAAATTGGTTCTTTTGATAAAAAAACTTCTTTTGCAAAATATAATAATCTTAAATTAAAGTGAGCATCTTCGTGTAAGAATCCATCTAAAAATCTAAGTTTGAATTTATTGATGAGTTCTTTGTTTATTATGTATCTTTGGGATGCGCCAACTGAATATTTAGTTAAATATTCAGAAAAATATATTAAACTACTATTTTCAATTCTTCTTTCTGGAAAATTAAAATCAGCATTATCGTAAGAATAGATTAAAGTAGTTGCTATGAGTGGGTAACCTTTTTCTATTATAGAAAATACATTGTGTAAACTCCTATTTACAATCCAATCATCACTATCAATGAACCAAATATATTTACCAATAGCTATATCTAATCCCGTGTTTCTTGCCGCACTTAAGCCTTGATTTGATTGATTGATTAAAACAATATTAGGATATAAATCTAAAAACTTGCTTACGATTCCAATACTATTATCAGGTGTACCATCATTCACTACAATTACTTCAAAGTAATCTTTTGGAAAATTTTGACAATAGATACTTTCTAAACATCTAGCAATATACTTTTCAACTTTATAAACTGGTATTATAATGGACAGTTGCATGAAAATTCTTTATTTTGTTGACATTGTTCAAATTCAAAAGTAGGTATAAGGAAATAGCTACTAACACCATGTTACCACCTATAAAACAGGTAGGATAGAATATTGTAGAAAATGTTAAATATAAGAACCAAGCTTGAATATATAAGTTTCCATTTAAACTTTTAGATAAAATACTATACTTCACTAATAAATAAATTAGTAGTAGAGATAAAGGGATTCCAGCAATAAACGCCAACCCTAAAAAACCTAGGTCAACCCAATTTATAGGCTGCACATGAAGATTTACATCAGCAATATCATGCATATGCCTTCCATAATTAGAATCTCCTGGAAATCCGCTTCCGAATATATATTCCAGGTTATTTAAAAAATGATTGTTTAAAAAATAATTTAATTGAAAAAATCGGACATAGTCATTTTGTAATTTTATATCGGCTCTACTTCGTTCATATGCATGGTTTAAGCTTTCCTGAATTATAGGAATATTCAAGATCATGGCTATTGCTAACCCCGTTGCTAACCAAATAAAAAAGTTCTTTAAAGATAACTGTAAATATTTCCTTTTGTATAGAATGTATAAAAACGAAATTGATATAGCTATTAGAATACTACGTGAACCTTGCAAAATAAAATAAGATGATAAAATTATAGTATATAATAAATATTTAAACTTGAAATCTTGAGTAAATTTATTGAAGCACAATAGTAATCCTAGTGAAAGAAAGCCTTGCCCATTAAACGTCCATCGTACGTCATCCGTACTAGATTCATTTATATTTGAAAAAGAATTAAATATCTGAAAAGGAAAGATTATGAGCTGTACAATAAATAAAATATATAATAACAATGCGAACCACATAATTAGGTCTTCAACAAACTTGCGATTTGGAGCAATTATGGTAATAAAATAATAAAAAAATATTTGGCTTATGAATAAAGAAGTTTTCAAAGATACTAAAAAACTTTGTTCCCTATTTATTGAACAAAATATAAAGTTTGTTACTAGGGCAACTACAAACAGTAGATAAAATTTATTAATTTTTGATTCATTTTTATGCAAATAATTATTTTTCCTTCTGTTACTAGTTATATAAATCCATGCACCTAAAAATAAAATTATCCATTGACATAATTTTATAAAATCATCGTATTCTCTTGAAGGGAAAATTGATAAACTGAAAAAATTCAGCTGTATTATTATACTAATTGAAAATACAATGTTCTTTGTAGCCACCTTTTTTGCTAATTAGATTTTAAGCTTGGTTTTTAAGTTCCAATAGAATTCAACCGGCGGTAAAAAATTCCAAATGCTATTTTTGAGCTTTAGTTTCCTTAATTTCTCCTTTAAGTATTTTGAGCGAAAATTATTCTCTATAACTAAGTTGGTTGCAGGTAACATAGGCCATCTTCCAATTTCAGTTTCCCATTCAATTATAACGTTTTCAAATGAAAAGTTTTTTTTAATATAGTGACATGTATCTAAATATTTTTTCTTATCAATTTCTATCTTTAACAGTTTAATTATTGTTTTTGCTAAGTGTGAAGGTTTAGAATATAAACCATTTGAGTCATAAACTGTACTTATAAATCCAGGGCACCTTATTGTTGCAATTTGGCACCCCATTAGCTGCATTTCAATTGCACTGATCCCGAAAGTTTCCGTTAATCCAGATGGATTTGGAACACCAACTTTGCACTTTTTTAATATATTATTTTTTTCAATACCAAGTGTACCCAAAAAATATATAGATGGTAAAATTTTGTTAGTATCATCTAAAATATATTTAATAAATTTTGTTTCATACTCACTTTCAGCAATACCGTACTTTCCTAGCTTTAAATTTCTGTCATACAGTTTTCCGCTTCCAATCACATAGAGTTTAGCTTTTGGGACCTGTTTGAGAATTTCTTTCCAAGCCTTTGCTAATAGATGGAATCCTTTTGTGGGTACGAGACTACCTAAATAAACTACAGTGAAGTCTTCTTTCTCTAGAATATTATCAATTGGATGAGATTCTATTTCATGCATTTTTACGCCATTGTTAATGTAAACAGATTTATAAACAGACTTATAATCTCTATACAAATCATATGATTCTTTACTTACATGTATTATTCTTATAATACTATCATTATTTGCGAAAAATTTCAAATCTTTGAATTTTATAAAGTTGTGTGCCCATATAATGTATTTGATGTTATTAGCATGTTGATGCATCAATAATTTATTGTGAGTTTTATAATCTATTACTAAAAAACTTATACTTTTTTTTTCACATTGTAGTAAACAGTTTTCTAAATTATTTACTACAATGTAATTTAAATCAGGAAAACAGCCTTGTTCATCAACAAACAATAATACCTCTATTTTATTATTCCTCTTAGATAGCAAATATGATATAGATAATATTTCATATTCAGATCCACCAATTCCTGGATTGCCTTCTAAAGTATTTTCAAGATTAATTTTTGCAAAACCTTTATTTTTCAAATAAAAGCCGATTTTCATTGGAATGAAGATTTTAAATTAAGTTTAAATAAATTTAATTTATTATTTACCACTTGCCTTTCATCGCTATTTAAACCCACTATATATATGATAAAAATAGTGGAAAGGGTGGATAGTAGAGAAATAATAATCAATGACAAAAAGCTATCCGCAAGGCAACTTGCAATATAAGTAGGTACCAGTATTGACAAAACTAATACTACGAAACATCTTTTTACTACTTCATTGAAGTATCCTTTTAAGTCAAATGTAATCGTTACTTTGAATATTAATAGCCTTGCAATGTAAGCTATACAGCAGAACACTAAATGTATGATGAATACGGAATAGGGAGGAGCTCCTAATTTTAAAGCAAGGTAGGAAGCCGGTAAGATGAATAAAAGAATTATACCAATTGTTATTTCGAATAATTTAACTTTTCCTGTTGCCATAACTGATATTATTATTGGATTAGAGATTGCATCAACTACGGATGAAATTAAAATTATCCTTAAGAAGGTATCAGCATATTCTGGTATTATTTGCAGCCAAAGGGAGAGTACATATTTTGTTTTAATAAATATTGGTAAGCACAATATCAACATTAAAAAAAAAGTAAATTTAGAACTAGAATAAATCAGCCTGTGTAGATAATGGACATTTCCAGATGCGTACGATTTTGTTATTTGTGGGTTGATAGCCATTTGAAAATTAGTGAAAAACTGGCTAACTACACCTTGAACCTGTACCGCAATGCCCCTAGCTGCATTTACCGTTGGTCCAAAAAAAACATTTAGCAATATATTTAATCCTTGTATAAAAGTCATAGCAGCGAAATTTCCGAATAAATTCCATCCAGCAAATCCCGACATTTCTTTTGCTAAAGCTATATTCCTTTTTTGTATTTGTATTTTAAAATGAGTTTCCAGGAAATTGCTTTTACAATAATTTATGTAAGCTAGTCTTGTTAATAATTGAATCAGAAAATGTAAAATTGAATAAATTTTTAATTTATCATAATCTACAGTTTGCAATATATATACAATGCATAACTTTAGCACTGCTTCTATTATTGAAATAAATGCAAAAGCTTTCATTTTTTCATGAGAAACTATAACAGCATTGTATGGAACACCTACGATTATAATTACTAGACTTAGCATTGAGAAATGATACACCCAATAAGCAGCGTTTAATCTCTCTATAGGTATTGTCATGTGAGTTTTAAGAAACCACATACCTATAGTTTCACTTATTATAAATATTAAAGCGGCTATAGAAATATGGATAATTAGGCTAACCGAAAATATCTCTCGCATTTTCTTGATGTTACCCTTTTCTAGTTCAAAGGTAAGATATCGTTGTGTTGAAGAAGCCATAGCACCGTTTATGAATGCAAATGATGATATGATTCCCCCGACAACATTATATATCCCAAAATCCTCAACTCCCAACGTATTTAATACTACACGGCTTGTATATAAGTTAACTAACATCATGAACAGCATTCTAAAATACAACAATAAAGTGTTTTTAGCTATCCTTACATTATTAGATTCTATTAATACTTTACTATTCATTAACTCTTGTTTGTTTAATTCTATGAACTCCTCAAATTAGCTAAATATATGTTTATTAACTCGTATAAAGACTAGCTTGTATTTTAATATTATTAATCACATTTTTAATGATACTTTTATTGCTTACCAAGCATTTATATTACCTTTAATCATTGCTCTTAAAGTCCACCAACAAATCTTAATGTCAAGCCAAAAAGATTTCTTCCGGTTGTAGAATCTATCAAATCGAACCCGGTGCTCCATCTTGATGAGTTCGTCTGTTTCCCCCCGACAGCCACGAACCTGGGCCAGGCCTGTGATGCCTGGTTTCGTACGGTATCGGCTTCCGTATTTTGGTAGTACTCGCCAATATTGAGCATCATGTTGAACGGCATGTGGTCTGGGTCCGATAACACTCATCTGTCCTACCAAAACGTTGATGAATTGAGGCATTTCGTCTAGATTCGATTTGCGGAGAAATCGGCCAAGGCGCGTCACCCGATTGTCTTGTTTTTGCGCTTGTTTGAATTGAGCTTTGGGGTTATGGGTCATGGTTCTAAATTTCAGACAATAGAACCAGGTTCCTTTGTAGCCCGTGCGTTTCTGAACGAACAGAATGGGACCCGGAGAATCTAGTTTTATCAATATACCCAGTACGGGAATTAGCCAGGATAGTATGAATAGGGTAATCAGTAGGGAAAAGCAAATATCGAAGCCTCGTTTTCCCAGGTTGTGGTAGTCTACTCTGCGCCGTGTATGAGGCTCAGTGTACACGTACAGGGGTTTGTAGTGTGTGTCAAGACTAAGCATACAAGTTACTGTTTTGATTGGGTGGATTATGGAGTGAGGAGGGAATGTGTATTCTTCGATTGTTACCTAGTGTCGGGCATGACTAGAGCGTCCGTCCGATTCGCGTTGTGGTTAGGCGTTTTTGTTGCTTAACCATTTTTTCTTGTCGGTGCCGCCATAATAATCACCATAGTTGTAATTGTAGTAGTACGATTCTCCTTCGCCGACTCCGTTCAGTACGATGCTAAGCCGCTGGAAGCGTTGTTCTTTAAAGAGCACATCCACCATTTTAATCGAGTTTTTCGGTGTATGGTCGTGGCGTACCATAAACAGTGTGGCATCGGCATGAGGAGCAATCAATTGGGAGTCGGTTACCAGGCCAACGGGCGGTGAGTCGACCAGCACGTAATCAAACTGCTCTTTCAACTCTTCGAATAACTTACCGAGCCGGGGGGAGCTTAGTAATTCTGCCGGATTGGGAGGCAGTGGTCCCGCCGTGATAATGAAGTAATTATCGTAGCCGGTTACTGGTTGTAGGAGTTCGTCGATAGTGGCTTCGCCAATCAGGTAGTTGCTCAAGCCCATGTTATTCTCCATATGTAGACTCTTGTGGAGCTTGGGCTTACGCATGTCCATTTCCAGAATAACTGTCCGATTGTTCACCAGGGCTAGGCTGGCCCCCAGGTTGAGCGACATAAATGATTTACCTTCTCCACTGATGCTGGAAGTGAACAACACTACCTGGGGTGTATTCGGATCGCTCCGCAAGAAATGGAGGTTGGTGCGCAGGGTACGAATCTGTTCGCCAATAACAGATTGCAGCCGGGGCTTGAACACCATGTTGTCTACCGTGATTTGGCGGCTTTTAACCACCTCACCCAGAATAGGCACCTGCGTTACCTCTTCCACATCGGTTCGGTGCAGAACCCGATTATTCAGGGCATCTTTCGCTGTCAGGAAGCCTACAGGGGCTAACAGCCCCAGCAAGCCGAAGATGGCAAAAATGGTCATCTTTACGGGTTTTACGGGTTTACTACCGGCCCGGGCGCTATCGACTATGCGGCTATCCGGAATGGTAGAGGCTGCTGAGAGGGCTGTTTCTTCGCGCTTCTGTAGAAGGTAGGTATATAAACCGTTTTTGATGGCCTGCTGGCGGGTAATGTTGAGCAGCGCCCGCTCTTTACCCGGTACGGTCCGAATCATACCCTCCAGTCGCTTGTTATTGGCGACCAACAGGCCCCGGTTGCTGGTGAGTTGCTGCCGGATGGTCTGCACATTTTCATCGATGCTCGCCTTCAGCGTTTTAAGCTGGCTGTCGAGTGATTGAACCAGCGGGTTATTAGGCGACATGGTACGCGACACGTCATCGCGTTTGGCTTCCAGTTCGGATACTTTTATCAAGAGACCTGTTAAAACGGGATCGCTCAGGCCTAGGGTAGCGGGAGCCAGGCCACTCTGTCCGTCCTGGTGCTGCAGATAACGCTCGACATCGCCCAGCGCACTCAGACGAATATTGACTTCGTTCAACTGGGTATCGTTGTCTTTTACGGTGCTCAGGAAGGTTTGGGCCTGCGCGCCCAGGTCCGTAATGCCCTGGGTTGATTTGTAGAGTTCTACTTCCTTCTCCACGGTCGAGAGTTCACCCGATATCAACCCCAGACGGTTCTCGATAAAGTTGAGTGTATTACCCGCTTCTTTATTTTTGTCGATAACGGCTTCTTTATTGTACTCATTGATGATCTGATTCAGGATCGCAACGCCTTTGTCGGGTACAGCTTCATCCAGCGTCATCATCAGTACCGTGGCCTGCTTGGTGGTCGGTTCAACGGCCAGGTTTTCCATATAACCTTCTACCGTTTCTGTATGATTTCCTATGGTGGCGATAATGGGTTCTAGCTTGTTCGTCAACGGCTTACGCGTCAAGATGCGAAGTTGGCCGTAGGGTGTCTGGATGCTCTGGTTAACCGGGTAGGAAACACCATTCAGCTTTACAGAGCCAGCGTCCACGAACGTAAATTCCAGGGGTTCATCAGGTAGCTGCGCCACGGGTTTTTCCACGAGCAGGCGAATGGGCGAGTCGCCGTAAATCTCTTTTTTGATTGTTCGGGTGGGTGTGTAATAGTGAACATCCAGCCCCAAACTCGTTACGACCCGATCCATGAGGGTGTAGGATTTCAGGATTTCAACCTCGTTCTCTACCACCTTGCTGGGCGTGAAGATGTCGAGTTCTTTCAGCATACTTTCGCCCCCCATGCCTTTTTTCTCGTCTTTGATCAGCAGGCTGGCTTTTACTTTGTAGCCCGGTGGCTGATACAGCAGGTACCCGTAGGCTGCTCCCAGCGCCAGCACCAGTGATAAGACAAACCAGGGCCAGTTGCGCGCATAGCGCATAAGCATAGCCCGCAGGTTCGGCTGAGGTTCAACGTCGTATGCTTGGTAGGGGGTGTATGAATTCGTATTGGTAACCATGATAGCTGGTATTAAAGGCGCGTAACAATGATGGCGATAAAGGATAGAGCACTCAACGCAATGGGTAATAACTGGTAGGTTCGGTCGGCATTGGTGATGCGGGCCTTACCGGGTTCTACGTACACGACATCGTTTGGATGTAGGTAGTAATAAGGGGAGTTGAATACATCCCGTCTGGTCAAGTCAATGTGATTGAACGTTCGTTTCCCGTTCTCTTCCCGAATAATCAAAACATTATCCCGGCGACCGTAGATGGTTATGTCTCCGGCCAGTCCCAGCGCAGCGGGCAAAGAAATGCGTTCGTTGGGAATCGAGAAAAGAGAAGGCCGCGCCACTTCGCCCGATACCGCAATCTGAAAGTTCAGGTTTCGCACGTTGACGGTGGGTTCCTTCAGAAAATCGAGTAGTTTCGTTTTAATCTGGGCGGCCGCCTGGCTATTGGTAAGGCCTACCACGGTTAGCTGCCCCATTAGCGGCAGTTCAATTTTTCCGTCTTCGCTCACGACATAGCCGGGGGTGTAGGGTAGGGGTGTCGTTGGGGTTACCGTTTGGGGGGAGCCTGCTCGTTCGGCCAGTGTAATGGACGCATAGGGATTAAAGAACGTTGTTGCTTCGGGGCTGAGGCTGCTCACCTGCACCGACAATACGTCACCCGGCTTAATGGTTGGAATGTAGCTGGGAACCAGTGCTATGATTGAGTCACTGCTAGCGGCACTTTTCTGGTACAGTACCAGCTCTTTGCTGGAAATACAGCCAGACAGGCACGCTACCAAGCCAATAAGCAAGCACCCGATCCGGGTATACATGTTATTACTAGTCATTTGGGTTACTTTACGAAGTAGTGGATCACTGATCAGCGGTCCAGTTGGTTCTTTAAATAGCTACTGTGATACTGCCGCAATAGAGCATCCAGCTGGTAACCGACCTTGTAGCGCGATGCAATGTTGTAGCCTCGGCTATAGGCATATTCCCAGCGAAATTCTTCCGTTGTCCGAAGTCGTACCCGCTGGCTCTGTACAATTCGTCCTGGCGCCAGGGGAACGGCGAAATTGAACCCGCCCGTGCCCCCGTTTACTGTCTTACTGACATAAAAACCAATCTCTACATTGCCTAACTGCCGAATAAGATCCAGTCTCATCCCCCGGTCCTGGTGCAGGTACTGCCCACCCGACACTTTGATGGTCACATCATGCCGGGGCAGTCGATACGCTACATCGGCCAGGATCAGCACGTTGTTCATGGACTCGTAGTAAAACCCGTTTTGCGGGAAGAAATAGAAGCCCGTTATTCCTGATTCCAGGCCATACGACCAGTTTTTGGTCAGATCGGCATGGCGATACTGTACATTGATACCATACTGATCCGAATAAAATAACCCCGCTGACAGGCTCATAAAATTAACCCCATCCAGCGCCAGAAACTGGTTCAGAAAGGTCGGCGCGGGCCGGATATTCAACCCCTGGTTGTCCAGGTGATTGGCAATGGGAAACAACACCCCCCAGTTCAGGACTAATCCTCGGCTCAGGTACAACTGGCTCTGTAGCAACAGATTCGTTTTCGCTTCGACGGTTTGTTCGCGGTAGCCGAACTGCGCAATGAATTCGGGCAGCAACCGAAAATCGAACTTATAGGCCCGGCTGTTAAACGGATGCTCTTTCGCGAAGCGCTGTCGTTCGGGCCGCGACAGAATCGCGGTGGTTACCGTTGTGTCCAGTCGATACTGAGCGATGGGCACCCCCTGGTAGAGAGGCACAAATAGCTGAATACCCTTCACGGCCATAGGTTTGGCCACTTCCAGCAAACCAATGAGCGGGTTGCGATACAGCCGCTGCTCGTAATACACCCGGTGCTGCGCGCTATCAACGATCAGGTTTTCCATGTTCGACAGCCCTTTCCGCGACTGCGCCATGCTCTCGCACAGGCTGGTCGCCAGCAGAAGTCCAAGCAACCATAACGTGTGTTGCTGGTATTGCTGCCTGGTGAATTGTCTTCTACGTCTCAGCCCGCTCCTCATGATCGTTTCGGTTTACGAAGTAAGGGTAGCGCGTAAGACGTTGCCGCCGTAACCTGATCGCCGTTGAGCAAACCGGCTTGTACGGTCCAGTGCTTGAACAGTAGGGCATAAGCCCCCACATTCAGATGCTGCGAATCCCACTCGACCAGCAAACCGCCTTTCTTGTTGACATTCAGGTTAATGCCTCCAAATGGTCCGGCCAGGTAATAGTAGGGTTTGTCTCGCTTATCGGAGAGGGTGTAACCCGTGAAAATATCCGAATCCTGATCGTTTTTAACTCCTGCACGATACAGCGAGTACGGGCTCCCTACACCCAGCGTAACGGCGGCCGTAATGGACTTCGACAAGTCGATGTGCTTGGTCGCCACCAGTGCATTGGTAATGAGCGAGTTGTCGATGCCAAACGGTGCCGAAACAATAATGGCTACTGAGGGCCGTTTTGCCTTTTCCGTCAACAGAGCGTATTTAACATCGATCTGTCGATCACCTATGCCTTTATCGCCAAAACGAATCGGGCCATTTGGGTTCAGCAAATTGATGTTCACTTCCAGCCGGGGCAACACCGATAAATTGACGAAACAAATGCTCTCCGAATTTCTCCTGTTAAAGCGGAACGCGTAACTGGAAGGGTTAAATCCGTATCCGAAGGACAGGGTTCCATCGGCCACTACCTCCGCTGAGGGAATGTAGATCAGACCGCGCTTCCCGGAAATATTTACCTGCGCCCAGCCCAACCCCGGAAGCCCAAGGCTGAATACCACTCCCATCATGAAAACCTTTTTGGTGGTCTTCATTAGGACAGAAAGATCGAACGGTATGGTATATACGTTATTCATGTATCAGGTAAATAATTGCCGGTACTGACGAAAATCTTTTTTGCTGCTTAGTTAAATTTAACTTTCAGTGAGAGCCCGGCTTCGAGGCCGCTGAGACTCACCTTCTGCGTCGAGCTGCTTGTCTCACTTCTAACAACCTGGTTGTAGCTGCCCACATGATACCGGACGTCGAGCGCCAGATACAGCTTCTTCACCAGCTTCTTCTCGGCACCCACGAACACCTGCACGCCGTAGTTGCTGCCCGACTGCTTTTCGTTGACGGAGCCAGTGTTGCCCACTACCTGCCGCGAAAAATCGTTGTTGATAAAATAACGGGCCACGCTCACTCCCAAGTAAGGCATCAGGAACGGCTCCTTTGTGTCAGTGGTTGATTCCTGATTTGTTGTACGCACGGGAGCTGTTTTGGCAAAGGTGTACTTCAGATCGAGCGAGACCGGAATAATCGAGAGCGTCAGTTTCTCGGAGCGGGTTGTGCCCCCCACGGTAACATCTCCCGAAACGGCATTTTTCCAGTAGCCAACCCGGCCACCCAGGGATAACCCTTTGGTCAGGCCCACTTCGATAGCTGCGGAGGGCATGACACTACCCGAGAATGTAGCGCCTTTACCGGCATTGTAATCGAGCAGCATAGAGTTTTTGTTCCAGTAGTCGAGTGAGGGTTTCCAGTAACTGGCGCCGACGCTGATACTTTTCAGGTTGACCTGTGCCTGTGCGTCTGATGCTCCGACCAACAGGCTACCCACGAGGGCAGCAGCCGATAAAAAGAGGAAATGAGATTTCATTGTACTGATTTAGTATGAGATACGACAATACTTCTTGTAAGCGAAAGCAATGGTATATCAACCGCCATTGCCCTGGTTGTGGCAACTTTTTGTTGCATTGGCCAGCGTTGTCTTAAGTGCGGCCACGGCTGTGTTGAAGTTGCTGTTTATCGTGCTTAAGTCTTTATCCCGGGCTGCCTGGGCATTCACCAGTTTAGCGGCTCCTGTAGCATCGCAGGCCGTTTCTTCGGCTGTCTGTACTTTCGTAAACAAGTCATTGGCGTTAACCAAAGCTGCTAGATAGAGTAGTCGCAGCGGTGTGTATAGATCGCCCAATACAGCTTTATTGGCATCCAGACTAGCCATTCCAGCGTCGAAAGTCTGTTGAGTCACAGCACGTAAGGGCGTGTATTTAGCGGAGAGGCCGGCCTTACAGGGAGCGGTTTCCGCAGCTATGCTCGCCTGTGCCTGGGCATAGGTTGCGTTTATAGCGGCTGACTGGCTGGTCTGGGTTGCCTGTAGACTTGCCAGTGCCGTATTATACGCTGCGTTTGCAGCAGCCTTACAGGCATCGTCATCCTGAACTCCGGCGGTAGTAACGATAGTAGCGACAATGTTGTCACTGGAAACAGCTCCCACGCGCGCGCCAACGGCTTTACCATTCACGGTCGGTAAGGTGAAGGTTGGTAGATACGCTTTCAGAGCCGGATTACTGCTCAGGCTCGTTAACTGGGCTTTCAGATCGGCTGACAGTGCCCCTGTTGTCGACAGCGTTTTAATGACCTCGGGCGTGAAACTAGCCGAGAGTTGAGACGCGGACGCGGACGATATTGCTTTGTTTACGTCGGTAGCGGCCTGTTGTACGGCGGCAGGCACGGTACCCGTAGCACTCAGGCTGGAAAGGCCGGCACTAACGGCACCTGCAGCGGTCGAAGAGGTTATCGAAGCGGCTGTGACCGAAACAGTGGCTGGCGCAGTTGGCGTAATCTCAGGCAGTTTTGCATTTGTAAATCCTGTAAACGTGTACGTGAAAGGCGTCAGTGAATCAACGTCTTTCGTTTTACAATTGTAGAGAATAGCCGCTAGACAAAAGCCGCACAAAAACAACCTGATATTCGGTATTGCAGTTTTCATGTAAATACTTCAGTGTGATAGTGAAACGTGATTGAAATAAGAGTATATAAATTAGTTGCTTACTTGATGCGAATGGACAAACCGGTCTCATCAAGCTGACGTAAATTGCCCTTGCTATATTGGAAAATGTATTGTCTATCGAGTAATACGGGTACTTATTTTCGTTGATACTGCGTTAATACATCACACAATACCAGCATGAGAACACGCCGACCAATCAGCTGATTGGGCGCGTATAAACAGTTTTTTACCATAGCTCTGTACAAACAGAACTGCTTTTCTATAATTTACTTTTCAGGTGACGACAATGATCCCCAAAACGTCAAGAACGAACTGGCTTACAAAAACCAGCAATCGACGTTTTGATCATGTTATATGTGTAATAAACTCGGACGGTAGTACTACGGATCAAGACTGATGTAGTATGTGAACCTGGGGCGATAGTCTGTCTCATTGACATAGTGGACACAGGAAGATTAATAGATGTGGATAACTGATACGCTTATCGTGTTTACCGATAATATGATGAAGTAAATTTACGAATAATTCCGTTTAATAATGTTTTTGGTAGGAAAGGGGTGAACACAGGGATGAGTAACCAGGCATATATGATCAATCGCCTGAAGGAGTATGTATGATTTGTAAAAGGACTTCAATGTACATATTTATAAATAAAGTTGTATTTAATAGATTTTAACTTAGACTTTGTAAATAGAAAAGTATTTTTTGTTGACAGATTTGTATCTGTAAAAGTGACATAATGAATAATTAATCTTGTTTTAATTTTAATCTCTTTTTAATCTGCGTAGCTTTTTAGTATCAAATTTATGATTTAGTAGATTCGTAATTGATAGATTTATGAAAAATCAATGTAGATTAATTAGATATAAATATGCGACCGAAAAGGTACATGTAAAGTATCTAACTATACAATAAATGTATAGTTAGATATAGCAACTGTTATTCGTCTTAGTTACCTGTAAATAGGCTATTATTTAATGTATATACACTTATATAATATGGATAAATTTATACTAAAAAGATAATTTTGTATACTAATATGTATATACAAATTGCTGATCGTATGCTTATTGGGTAGCTATTGAATTAAGTGCACCACAATGGTGGCGAAGAGATTTAGTTATTTTTTCATTATAAATAATATTATTCCGTGATAATGTTAAATGGCTGTATTTGGACGATAAGCCAACTCGAACGATTCTTATGACGAATCAGCCAATAACTACAGGATAGAATAAAAAAGCCCGGCAGGCGGAAGCTGCCTGGGCAACTGGCATAGGTTAGTAAGCTTATTTAGACGACATGCCAGAAGAAAAGTTACGTTGCCCGGCCATTGAATCGCTTTGGCGATTGAACCAGGCTAGGTCATCCCCTAAACAGATATGAACTGCACAGTTGGATTAATCGAAAATTAATTCGATATGTGTGGACTGGATTCGTTACTGAACTACTTTGCCAACGACTTACTAGTTTCAGCAACACATTGTATGAGCGCTTTTGATCAGCTTGTTCCGTTACCCGGTAGCGAAAAAACGGCTCCGGATGCTATTGCCCTGCCAAGGCCTGACCGAAACGAAGTGCTGACCATTACGGTTCGAATCCGTCGGAAGCAGCCCTTGTCAGCCTTGGTCAGCACGAGTAATACCGTAGAAAACGTAGTAAGTCGGAGTGCCTATGCCAGTCAGTTTGGAGCCGACCCTGCGGTAATCAAACAGGTAGAAGCGTTCGCTGCTGCCTACGATTTGAGTCTGGTTGAGCAGAGTGCGGCTCGCAGGAGTGTGTTGCTGCGGGGAACGGTAGCTCAGATGGAACGGGCGTTTGGCGTGTCGTTAAACAATTTTCGTACTTCAGAGGGCACCGAATTTCGGGGTCGGACGGGTTCGATTTATGTACCGGCCGAATTAGTCGATGCTATCGAAGGTGTCTTTGGGTTAGACAATCGTCCGCAGGCGCGGGCTCATTTCCAGGTGTATGAGCCAGAAGACGGATATATTGCACCCAGGGCAGGTGGTGTTTCGTTTACTCCACCTCAGCTAGCCAGCTTGTATAACTTCCCGGCGGGTGTAACGGGTAAAGGACAAAGCATTGCCATTATTGAGTTAGGCGGTGGCTTTCGAAAGGCAGACATCATAACGTATTTTGCTGGTTTAGGATTAAAACCACCAACCGTTGTGGCCGTCTCGGTTGATGGCGGTCTTAACGCTCCCAGCACCGCCGATGGAGCTGATGGCGAGGTAATGCTCGATATAGAGGTCGCCGGAGCTGTTGCGCCGGGTGCTACCATTGTCGTTTATTTTGCGCCCAATACCGACCAGGGATTTCTGGATGCCATCACCACGGCCATTCACGATACAAAATACAAACCATCGGTCATCTCCATCAGCTGGGGGTCGGCGGAGAAAAACTGGACGGCCCAGGCGCTCACGTCATTTAATCAGGCTTTTCAGGCAGCAGCTGCGCTGGGCATAACGGTTTGTGCCGCTGCCGGTGATACCGGTTCCGATGATGGCGTTGGGGACGGAAAAGCGCATGTTGATTTCCCGGCATCGAGCCCGTTCGTGCTGGCTTGCGGGGGTACCAAACTCACTGCTTCTGGCAATAGTATTTCGGCCGAAGTGGTGTGGCATGAAAGCAAGACCAGCGCTACGGGGGGCGGTATAAGCGATGTCTTTGACCTGCCCGATTACCAGCAGAAGAGCCATGTGCCACCGTCGGTGAACGACAAAAAACGCATTGGTCGTGGGGTGCCCGATGTCGCGGCCGTAGCTGATCCTGCTACTGGTTATGCCGTTCGGGTGGACGGTAGTGACCTGGTTATTGGCGGAACGAGCGCTGTGGCTCCGCTGATAGCTGGCTTGATCGCTCTGATCAACCAGCAACGGACCAAATCTGTTGGCTTCATTCACCCCATCATCTATGCTAATCCGAAAGCGTTTCGGGATATAACGCTGGGCAACAACAAGACAACTACGGGCAACACAGGCTATACGGCAACCCGTGGGTGGGATGCCTGCACAGGTTTGGGCGTTCCTGACGGCAACCAATTAGCAACGATACTTGGGGGTAAGGCGACAGGCTGACAATGAGTTCTCAGCTAGCTGAATCCTTGGCAAAATCACATCAAATCAGGAAGTACAGTAGTCCCGGAACAGTTAGCAGGAAAAGAAGAATTAGCAAAAAGATAAGTTGCCAGAGTAGGCTATAATAAACATATCGGCTATTGCCAGCAACCAGGTTCATTAATTCATTTATCCAGTGGCGTATCATTCAGATAAGTAGGTGGTAACGGGGCGCGAAACTAAATGATTTCGGCATACCACCTATGTTATAAAATTGTTATGCCACGGTGTTATTTCCTGCGCTGGTAGAAGTAGATAAATTGAGTTGTCGTAAACGTTTTTTCAGTACTTGTATAATAGCCTGATCCATCGGCCGTCCAACTGATGGCTTCCCCCTGAACTTCGTAAGCAAGTGGCAGCCGCCGGGGGGGCCGGCTGAGAACACTCGCAATGGTTTCTCCCGCCCGGCGGTTATAATAGAAAACCTGCTCGTAGGTACGGATCAGGATTTCTCGGCCATCGGTCGAAATAGCCGCCGACGTAACATGGTCGAAGGGAATGCGCAGGAGGGCAGTCATCTGGGTTGACTCGGTTAGCGATTGTGGATAAGCCGCTCGGTACACGGTCGAGTAAGAACCTTTGGAGATAATGAACAGATCTTTCGTGAGCGGGTCCAGAAGAATGGCTTCTGCATTTTGCGGGCCATCGGGTAGGTGTAACCGGATGGCTTCGGCGTTGGTGATTGGCTCGTCGGACGGTTGACCTTTGCCCACGAGGGCTGGCTCGGGGAAGCGGTAGATGACTTTCTCGGAGTACCAGCCTCTGTTGTCGCCAATATCCGCAACGTAAATATAGGACTTTCCGGGTAGTGGGCCAGGACCCACCGCTATGTCTTCCCAGTCGCGGTTTTTGGCGTTTTCGACGCTGAACCGGGCCACGGCATTTCCTCCGGGGCTTATTAGCTGAATTTGATCAGAATTACCGGAATCTTCTTCGGCCCAGAGGAAGCCCGGATGGATGCGGCTCGCGGCTACACCCGATATTTCCCAGAGATTGGAGTCGTGTATGACCCCAACCTTACGGGCCTCCTTAAATAGCGTGGTGTCTTGCGTCAGTGTATCAACCGAGTAGGTTACCCAGGGTACTGTGTTCGCTGAACGATCTGCGGACTGATGATTGGATGATCCACAACCGCTAAACAGGAGGACAAGTAACGCCAGTTGGCAACGGATGAATCGGCTAATCGACATAATGGCATTCGCCCCTGGTTCAGTCTGAAGCTTGAAACTACTCATTTATTCCGCGTTCGTAAAGCCCAAAAGTCACTTAGGTATGCCATGATCTACGGTTTCTTCGTTGCCTGAACTATTTTCCCTGGAGAGCAGCCGCATTGGCCACACTGCCCGGTACTGACTTAAGTCGGGCTACACGGATACCCGACAGGCGCTTGTGCCATTGAACGTATTCGCTGATGGGATACGCCGAGACAACCACCATGCCCTGGTCTGATGAGGCATGGAGAAGGTGCATGCGGCCGTTGGGTTGCCGAACGGCTAACCCTACGTGCTTCATGTCGAGGCCGGGGCGGGCTGCAATCATCATGACAATGTCGCCCTCGTGGAGCTGGGCTTCGGCCTGCCGGACGTTCTTTGTGGGAATAAATGAAAAGGATTGCTGGCTTAGTGAAGCCTCCGTGAGTGCGACTTGCTTGAATACATCCGGGTTACTTAACAGCGGATACTTATAGGTTGCCGATGTCATGTACGAAACGGGCTTCGCAACGGTCAGACTACCAGGGAGTTCACCACTTACGTCGGCGATTAATCCTTTTCGTTCGTTATCCCGAAGCCAATCCGAGAAATAGTGTAACCGGCTGGCGTATCCATCCATTCGGCCGTTTCGATACCGTAACCGGGTCAGGAAGCTACGGAATGACTGCTCGGTCAGAGTGGGGTTTGGTTTGTTGGCAACGTCCTGCCAGGCCAGCGTGAGGGCCAGCACGCTTTCTAAATACGTAGTGCAATCGAAAGCCCGCAGGTTAACTACCAGTTGTTCCGTCAGGCCTTGGTCGAGCGTATTCGGGATATAAGGTTTGCCGAGAAATTGTTTGCCGATGGCTATGGCCGTTTCGGCCGGGGGTTGGCCACTAACGAGCGTCAGCGAACGTAGATCGCCGGATGTGGTGGTATCCTGTGCCCGTGTACTTAGAAAAAAAAACAGCAGGAAAAGTACAGTAATTAATTTTGTCATGAATGGATGGTAACGCTCGGGTACAGCCTGCCTACAGGACCATACCCGAAGTGTACCACAAATCTACACCTTAATTTCCAGCACCCGCACACTCCAGGGAGGAAGCACCAGCGGGATACCCGTTCGGCCAACGGCTTCCAGAGTTTCGCTGGTCAGGAAAATATCGGTTAGCCGGAGCAAAGCCGACGGGTCGATCCCCATCGCATCGAATGCTGCCGCAGGAATAGCAATCGTTGTGTCGTAGGTTGTGTATGGCGAAAAGTTGCAGATGATGAGCAATTTCTGACGGTCGGTATACCGAAGATAGCTATAAAGCTGGTGCGCATCGTATCCGGCGCTCTGCCCCTGATCGTTTACGTATTGCAGGTCGTAAAAATAGCCGCTCTGGATGGCGTCGGACCCGTTGACGAGGTAATTCAACTGCTGGTAAAAAGCCCGTAGCTGCCGTTGTTCGTCGGTTAGGCCAGCGCCCGTGTATTGGCCGTGGCTGAGCCATTGTTGCCATTCGGGAATGCCCCAGTAATCAAAGATGGTTGTGCGCCCATCATCGCCACTGAACCCTTCGGCACCCTCCGCCCGAACGCCGATCTCCTGACCAAAATACAGCAGAACAGGACCCGTATGCATAGTTGCCGACAGGGTCATGGCTGGCACAGCGGCCCACGGGTTGTGGGCGAAGAAACGCGAGGCAATCCGTTGTTCGTCGTGGTTTTCGAGAAACCGAAGCATGTGTTGCGAAAAATCACCGGACTCCTGTTGCCAGACCCGTGTCAGGTCGTAACATGAGCCGTGGCCTTCCATCAATCGCCGGACGGCATCGTACAGCCCAACTTTGTCGTAGAGATAATCGAAACCGCCGTCCAGAATAAAGGGTCGGTACAAACCAGGTTCGTAAATCTCCGCAATAAAAATCAGGGAAGGGTAACGCTGCTTAACCTGGCGGATGGCCCAGTGCCAGAATTCGATAGGGACCATGTGGGCCATGTCGCACCGGAACCCATCGACGCCCTTGGCCGACCAGAAAAGCAGAATGTCGAGCATTTGTGTCCAGGTTGCCGGAACCGGATCGACATGAAAGCTTCCGTTAAAGACATTGATGCCGTAATTCAGTTTAATCGTTTCGTACCAGTCGTTGCGGTCGGGGGTGGCCGTAATAGAGCCGCTACCCGTTACTTTGGCCGGATATTCGTGCAGTGCACGCGATGGTGTCTGGCTGTCAACTGGTTCGGGAGCAACGAACAGTTGCCCTGGCAGGTAATAAAAATTGTTGTTCGGCGCGAAGCCTACGGATGTGTCGTCTTGCTGGCCGAGGTCAACGACCGACTGGGGTTTGCTATCAGACTGATATTGCCGGGCTACGTGATTCGGAATAAAATCAATGATAACTTTCAGGCCGTGCGCGTGGGTGCGTTGCACGAGGGCGTCAAATTCGGCCATGCGATCGGGCACGCTGACGGCCAGATCGGGGTCGACGTCGTAATAGTCTTTAATGGCGTAGGGCGACCCGGCACGACCTTTTACCACCGCCGGGTCGTCGGGCAGAATACCGTAAGTCGAATAATCGGTCTGGGTAGCGTGCTCCAGAATCCCGGTGTACCAGACGTGCGAAATACCAAACTGCCGGATCGACTGGAGCGCTGCGTCGTTGATGTCGTTGAACTTCCCGCAACCATTTTCGGCATAGGTTCCATTCCACTGGTTTGTCGTCAACTGGTTGCCGAACAGGCGCGTAAAAATCTGATAAATAACCAGTTTGTCTATCAGCGGAACAACGGATGGCGTATGCATAAAGGGAGGTCAGTTCGATATAGAAGAGTTCATAAAGTTGTCTGACGCAAAACTATGGCCTTTTTTTGACGAAAATACTGGGTTATTTTTACGTTATTGTGCATTATTCTTAGTCTGTAACCTAATCTGACGCGTTTATATAAATCCATCTATGAAAAGAATTGCGTTTACTCTACTTATCTTTTTGTCAGCGTGCGCATCAGTTGCTCTGGCGCAGGGCGTGCAGATACAGCGCGTGAACCCCACAAACTGGTGGGTAGGCATGAAAAACCCGGCCCTGCAATTGATGGTGTATGGCCCGAATGCCGGAACCCTGACCTACACAATCAACTATGCCGGCGTCAAACTGCTGAAAACGCATACCGTCGAAAACCCCAACTACGCCTTCCTCGATATTACCGTTGCACCGACAACCAAAGCGGGCACCATTCAGATTGTGGGCAAGCGCGGAAGTCAAATCCTGACCCAGCCGTTTGACTTGAAAGCCCGTGGCAAGACCCCGAAAGGACAGGGGGTTACGGCCGCCGACTTTATATACCTGATCATGCCGGATCGGTTTGCCAATGGTGATCCGGGGAATGATAAATTCCCGGATATGCTCGATAAGGAAGCCGACACCAAAAATCCCTACCTGCGGCACGGGGGCGATTTTAAAGGTATTATTGACCGGCTCGATTACCTGAAAGACCTGGGTGTTACGGCGCTCTGGCTGACCCCCGTACTCGACAATGATGAAACCCTGAAAAAAGAAGGCCCTGATCGAAATCAGGCCGGCTATCACGGCTACCACTTTACAGACCATTATAAAATTGACAAACGATTTGGTGGTAACGCGGGCTACGTCGAACTGGCTGCAGCCCTGCACGCACGGGGGATGAAACTGGTGCAGGATGCGGTGTACAACCACATCAGCGATGATCATTGGTTTTTCAAAGACAAGCCCATGAAAGACTGGGTCAATGAGTGGCCGAGCTATACCGGCTCGACTCACAAAGAGCAATCCCTTTACGATCCGCACGGGTCTACTGCCGATAAGAAAACATTGCTCGACGGCTGGTTTACGCCTTTCCTGCCGGACATGAATCAGCGTAACCCATTTGTCGCCAACTTCCTGATTCAACACGCTATCTGGTCAACGGAGATGTTCAGCCTCGACGCTTGGCGTATTGATACGTACAAATACAATGACCTGGCGTTTATGAATCGTTGCAATCAGGCGTTGATAAACGAGTACCCGAAGATTCATTTATTCGGTGAATCGGTCGTGAATAATCCGGTGGGGCAGTCCTTTTTTGTGAAAAATACGGTAGGTTTTCCGTTCAAGAGCAACCAGCCGGGTGCGCTGGATTTTGTCCTGTACAATGCCTTCAACGACGCCCTGAATCAGAAATACGACTGGGATTCAGGCGTAAACCGGATTCACCAGGTGCTGGCCCAGGACGATGTGTATGTCGATCCCAACAAGCTGGTCACCTTTCTGGAAAATCACGATACGGATCGTTACCTGTCCGTTATTGGCGATGATTACGATAAATACAAAATGGGAGTTACCTGGCTGCTCACGACCAGGGGCATACCGCATTGGTACTACGGCACCGAGATTCTGATGAATGGCACCAAAAATCCCAGCGATGCCGAAGTACGCAAAGATTTTCCGGGCGGTTTTCCGGGCGACAGGAACAATAAATTTGAAACGGCCGGGCGAACGGATAAAGAAAATGCCGCCTTCCAGTTTGTTCGTAAACTAGCCACCTACCGTCGCGACAACCCGGTGTTGCATACGGGTAAACTTATGCAATTTTTGCCGCAGGAGAGCACGTATGTGTACTTCCGCTACGACGGGAGCAAAACCGTTATGGTGGCGACCAACACGGGGGATAAAGAAATCGGACTGGACACGGGCCGTTTCAGCGAACGAATGACGGGTTTTACGTCGGCCCGCGACGTGCTGACCGACGCTAGACTAACTGATCTGAAACTGATAAAACTGCCTGCCAAAACAGCGATGGTACTGGAACTGGTCAGGTAAATGGGCTGGTTTCTACGCCTGGTAAGCATGAACGGGTAGCCGTACTTGCCTAAATCTGGCTACCTTTGGGGCTTACTTTATACAGCCAAAAAAGCGCAAATGAGTCAGATAAAAGCTTTTCTTTTCGACCTCGACGGGGTTATTGTAGACACGGCAATTTACCATTACCAAGCCTGGAAACGACTGGCCACGGAGCTTGGCTTCGACATTTCCGAGGAGTTTAATGAGGGGCTCAAAGGCGTTAGCCGAATGGACTCCCTGGATCTTATTCTGGCTCACGGCGGGGTGACCCTGTCCGACGAGGAAAAGACGAAACTGGCGGATCAGAAGAATAACTGGTACCTCGAACTCGTCAGCCGTATGACAGCGGAAGCTATCCTGCCGGGTGTGGCTACTTTTTTCTCGCAGGTGCACAAGGCAGGTCTGAAAACAGCGCTTGGTTCGGTCAGTAAAAACGCTCCCCTTATTCTGGAGCGCATCGGCATGACCGACGCCTTCGATGTTATTATCGACGGTACCAAAATCAGCAAAGGCAAGCCCGATCCGGAAGTGTTCACGAAAGGAGCGGCTGAATTAGGCGTCAGCCCGGCGGAATGCGTCGTGTTTGAAGATGCCGTTGCGGGCGTAGAGGCCGGCAAACGGGGTGGTATGTTTGTCGTTGGCCTCGGCTCACCGGATACACTCGCCCAAGCCGATTTGGTTGCCCCATCTCTGGCAGACTTAACGGTCGATGAGGTGCTGAGCAAGAGTGAATAGGTAATGTTTTCTTTTTCAGGAGTAGACCTGATGTAAAAATACGCTGAAGCGAGTACGTCAATACGGTAACGATGTCGTCCCAAACGGCACTTGGCTAGTTGGGACGACATCGGTTAAAACGAGATCCAGCCAGAGAACTTGATGGCAAAGGGGGTGACAGGTATGCCCGTTCGGCCGAGATTGTCGCGGTAGGTGAGCCGATGAATGGCATCTACACGCAGTACTTTAAAGATATTATCGACCCCATACCCGACTTCGACGTAGGGCGTTCCGTTTAGCGAACTAAAGCTTTCTACAGCTTGTCCGGCTTCGGTTGTTGCTGGGATGACGGCTAGATTAGCCGTCGACACGCTTCCGACCAGCACTTTCGCCGTAACGAGTTCGCGCCATTTCAACCGACGCAGGCCGGGAACCCGATTCAGCAGCAACCCACCAAAATTATGCTCGATCTGGAGCGTTGCCCAGCGGTCGCAGATAAACTCAAAGTAGTTCATCAGGTTGTAGGCATTGCCAACGTAAAACGAGGATTCGTTGCCCAGTGGCGTATAGAGCAAAGGGTAGGGGACCGTAGACGGAATAAGGCCCGCGCCAACACTATAATAAGTCCTGCCCAGAATGCCCAGTCGAACAGAGTGTTTCATGTTCAGAGCAATACGCTGGTAGGTAAAATCGCTGCCAAGTACGTTCCGAAGACCCAGCGAATAACGCAGGGTGAAAATCGGTTTACGGATGGCTCCTGAACTGACCCGCACATTGTCATTTTGCAGCATGACCTCGTCGGGGGCGAAACGGGTCTCGGAAATCAGCTCCGTGATCTGGTATTGACTCCGAATGCGCTGATCATTATCCTGTAGCTGGGGCTGGAACGCAAACGGGAACAGCGGTTCGAATGTACGGCTGCGTAACGCCACTGTCTGTGTAAATCCCTGGCCTACTTCCCGACGAACGTACGCTAGCTTCTCATCCTGAAAATAAGCCCGGCGGATCGTTCCAAACCGCGAATAAGCCCCAAATAACGAATTGTTGCCAATATTGTCCGACGAGATGCCCACGCGTTCCAGATCGTAACTCTGCCGGACACCAATAACGGTCCACGGCTTGCGGCTGACGATATACTCGACGTTGGCGCTGTATTTTAGTCGTTCATCCTGCGTACCATAGGCTGCGTACCCGCTCAACTGCCACCGGCGGCTAAAACCAGCATTGGTGCGTAAACCAAGCCGGAACCGATGGCCCTCAATATTGTTGCTGGCGTACGTGTACAGAAGCGGCCCCAGTTCAATATTCCATTTGCCGAGTGGCTTATACCCTAAAACACCGATTCGGATGATCTCCCCGGCTATTTTGATAAATGGTACATTTCGAACAGAATCGACCACCTGCATGGCCCGTAACTCATTCGGCATGAGTGACGTAGGACGTACGCTTTGCCAGTAGGCAACATCCGCTTCCTTATAGTTGTCAGCTAGTTCAATCGACGGGTCATAAAAACCAACGTCTTTGGGCTGATTTTCGATAATGTTGCTGGAGGCTGTAAAAAAGCGAATCAGGGCACCCGGCGCGCGGGGAGTTGGTTCGTCCGTGTCAATGGTTACCTGCGTCTGGGTAGGGAAGCGAAGTCCGGAAGCCATGGTTTCCCAGTCCTGTTCGATGTGTAGTTCGTCGACAAAATTGATATTCGCCCGTTTGTCGACCCGGGCATCGATCTGGGCCAGCGCCCGGTGCAGGGTATCGATTAGAACCGTTCCGGTAAAAGCCAGGTCACTGGCTCGTTTGGGCGTAAACTCGATCGCAAAGCATACCGCGTTGTTGAGTAAGACCGTATCTTTTAATCGGAATGTGTAAACCGTTTCCCACTGGTTACCCATTGGCGAGGGAATATCCTTTTGCAGAATGGACAGCGAATTTCGGTAAAAGTTGTACTGTTGAAAAGAGGCCCCCGTTAACTGGGCGATCAGGCCATTATCGCTGACACCCACCCCCGTTATGTGGGATTTCAGGACGTGTTCTTTGCCTTTTATCGGACTTGTGCGGGCGTAAAAAGTAGAAACGGTTTCGGAGATAAATACCGGTACAGCGGGCTGGCCATTCACATCCGTGATGGCGGGAAGCTTCCCTAATAACCGACTAATGGGGCCTGGCTTCTTGTTGTTTTTACGCTTTTGCGTGAAGTTATTGATATAACCTTCCACTTTGGTATAGCTCTCGTACTGGTACGCGAGCAGTTTGGCCGGGTTGTAATCATCGCGCCGACGAACGGCTTCCCGCATGATGCGGTAGGCCGGGTCGCCCCCTCTGGCGTATACCTTTACTTCCTGAAGTTTAGTGGCTGCGGCCGTTAACCGGGCGTTGATGGTCTGCGTTGTCAGCGCCAAAATAGGGTAGGAGCCCGTACGATACCCCAGACTCAACACGATCAGGGAGTCAGATAGCTGAGCAAGACGGAGAGAATACCGCCCCTCCACGTCGGAGGTAGTGCCGGATGTTTTGCCTTTCACCGCAATGCTGGCAAAAGGAATTCCCTCACCCGTTGCTGCATCCGTTACTCGCCCTGTAACCACATAGGTCGCTGGTTGAGCCGTTGCCAGCAGCACTAAGCCAGGCTGCACCAATAATAGCAAAAAGCAGGTAACTGTGCCGTATAAGTTTAGCTTCATTCAATCTCAGGCAAGACAGGTATCGATACAGTAACTCTCCAATAGTCAATAGAGTTTACTATTGTACGCTGTCTAGGCCACTTTCGTTGCAGTGGGGCGTGCCGCACTGATCGCAATCCGCCCATTACTGCACCGACGGAAAGGCACGCTGGGCCGCAATGATCTGCCATTTTTTGTCCTGCTCTTTCAGTAAATGGGTATACACAGATGGCGAAGTGGCCGTCGAATTCGTGGCTGTACCATACACCAAGATCAGGTGGTCGTCGAGGATTTCAGCATGGTCAACTTTGGCCTTAACGACTTCAGGACCGGTGCGTTTCAGAATATTTTTCTGTATATCAGAGCCGCTCAGAATGGTGCCAGCTTCGGTGAGCATCGTTGTTTTAACGGGCATGATGGCCGCCAGAGCTCCGGTATCTCCTTTCGTATAGGCCGTAGCGTAAGCTGTTTCAACCGCGCTGGCAATGGAGTCGACTTTAGTCTGGGCCATCGGTCCACCGCGTGGCCGTTCGCCCCGTACCAAATCTTTACCGGCATTGGCCAGTCCTTTAAAAAACGGCAAATCAAAACCGATACCCAGGGCAAAAATGACCACAAGAACGACCGGAATAACAAACTCCTTCTGGATGGCTCCCGTCCGGCGGTTTTTGGTGTACCCCGTTATCGATGCCCAGTTATTGACAATATGAAACAGCGACGCGGCCACGAACAATACCCCAAACCAGGCGTGGGTATGATCGACCAGGTGAGAGCCCTGTCCGAAGTAAATCAAAAGGCCGGTGACGGACAGTACAAAGAATACCGCAGCAACGGATAAACTGACCAGGTTTTTGGATTTCATAGGAATGGCTGTGTAAGTGATCTGGTAAAAATACGTGCGGAAAAGGCAAAAAGAAACCCCTTCCGCAAAGCAGAAGGGATTGATCACCAACCTAATCTAATTGTCAGAAACCCCGCCAGTATGTCTGGCGGGGTGTAGTTTCATACTAGCGTGGACGACCACCGCCGGAACGGGTACCACCCGATGGAGCCGATTGTTGAGCAGGCTGCTGCTGGTTATCGCCACCGCCTTCGCCGTCTTTCACGTCGTCGTTGTTCACCGATTTTTTTCGTTTTTGTGGTGCATCGAAGCTCATTTTACCAAGCTTGTAACTGAAGGTCATGCGAACACCTGCGTTGTAAAAACTCGTTTCCGAATTCTGGCTCAGGATGGGCGACGACAGTTCTGAACGCTGGACAAATGGGTGGTTGAAAATATTTTCGGCGGCCAGTCCCAAACTCGCTCTTTTGTCGTTAAACTCTTTCCGCATGCCAATGCTGTAGAAGTACATGGCGCTTTGGTAACCCTGTAACTGGACCTGTTTGCCCCGGCCCCCGCCGAACAATTGAAAGCCCCAGCCATTGCTCAGTGAAAGACTGCTCTGAATGCGTCCGGCTATAACCAGACCAGAATTTGAGGCAGCATAAACCGGGTTTGCATTGTTATTTGTCAGGCTCACGTGGTAAACGTCGATACCACCCCCCAGCTGAAGTTTACGGAACAGTGTTCCATTTCCAAACAGATTCACTCCGTAAGCGTCCTGATGGCCAACGTTTTGGTAGTTCGTCTGAATTACCTGCTGAAACACCTGGCTGATTGGGTCGCCGATGGGCTGTTGAACAACATCCCGAACGGCCGTGATCTCACCGTTAGTTCGCCGACCGAATAACGACGCGTTCAGGTACAGTCCTTTAATGTTACCGCTGGTGCTGAACTCAATGTTATCGGTGAACTCAGGCGACAGGAGCGGGTTACCGCGTGTGATGTTGGTCGGGTTGGACGAGTTAACGTTTGGGTTCAAGAACTGAATACCAGGCCGCTGAATTCGGCGGTTATAGGCCAGTTTCAAAATCCGGCCTCCTTTCAGACTTTTAGAAATGTTAACGCTTGGAACAAGGGTACCGTAGTTCGGAATGTCTGTGGGCGTTGCTGTGGCTTCGTTGCTGAAACGGGCGTCGATGATGGTGTATTCGTAACGCGCTCCGGCTTTGATGGTGTACTTATTCTTCGTTGTCAGCGTATAGGACAGGTACGAAGCACCGATGTTCTGGTTGTAGTAGAGTGTGTTCGCTGGCCGGGAATTGTCAAGAACGAAATCGCCCGTGTCGCCCGTGGCGAGGTAGTACTGGTAGTCACTGTTTGCCTTCCGGAAAATACCTTTCACGCCAAATTCAAGCAATTGATTTGTTTTGATGGGCGTCTGGTAATCAATCTGGAGCGTGGATTCCTGGTTGTAGCTTAAGTTATCGTTGCGGATTCTGGACGAGATGGTCTGGAAATCAGTTCCCCCCAGAATATCTGACACAAAGTCGTTCGTCCGGTTGTTCCGGCTGAATAAAGCAAGAATGCTGAACTCCTGCTGCGGCTTATAAATCTTGGTGTACGTTACGTTCGCATCGACCGTACCCGATAAATCGGTGGTCTTTACGTTCCGGTCACTAACGGTCGGGAAGTAACTGGTTGGTGCGAAAGTCTGCGTCAGCAGGTTGTTTTGCTGGGTTGTGCCATTCCGGGCACCATACCGAATGCTGGCCGTGAGCGACGTCCGTTTGTCAATATCGTAATCCCAGCCCAACTGATAGTTACCAAACAGTCGCTGGCTCAGGGTCGTAGCTGTTTGCAGCGTGCGGGTAAAGGCAGAGTACGTATTGGTTGCCTGGTCGTAAGACCGGGTGCTCTGGTCATTCAAGAACGCTCCCTTTACGTTGTATTCGGCCCGCCCGAAACCACTCAGCGAGAAGCCCATCTTGCCCGTGCGGTAATTGCCGCTTAGGCCCAGGTTACTACCCCGGTTTCCTACACCACCGTTCACGTCGAGAGTAGCACCTTGCAGGGTTGTCTTTTTGGTGACAATGTTGATAATACCCGCTGATCCTTCGGCATCGTACTTGGCCGATGGCGACGTAATTACTTCGACTGTTTTGATCATGTCGGCTGGAATCTGCTTTAACGCATCGGCTACGCTGCTGGCGACAATGGTACTGGGCTTGTTGTTGATCAGGACCGTAACGTTGGCACTACCCCGAAGGCTCACGTTGCCGTCCAGATCGACCGACAGCATGGGCACTTTCCGGAGAATATCGCCGGCATCGCCCCCTTTGGCGGCAATATCCTTATCGGCGTTGTACACCAGCCGGTCCACTTTCTCTTCAATCATGGCAGCTTGCCCTACTACGTTTACTTCATTGAGTGTTCGAACGTCGGCTGCCAGTTTAATGGTGCCCAGATTGATGTCGCTGTTGCGGTCAATGGTAATGAGGCTGCTCCGTTTGTCTTTGTACCCGATAAACGAGTACTGAAGTCTGTATTTGCCGGGGGCTATTTTACCAATCGTGAACTTACCTTTTGCATCAGCCGTGGTGCCGTCAATGGGCTTATTCGTCGTGGTGTTGAGGAGGGCAATCGTGGCAAATTCAACCGGTTTGGTGTTTGCGGAGTCAGTGAGCACACCGCTGATTTTGCCATTCCCGCGGGCAATCGGGTCCGTCTCCGACGTAGTCGTGGCGGGCTGGGGCTGCGTACCCGGTGCCTGAATCAGGGTAGGACCACCCGGCGCGGTAAAATTTCCCGGAGGGGTGGTTGCTGGGGTAGTGCCAAACGGATCGGGTACCGGATTGGCGGGGGTAACAACCGGGGTTGGCTGGCTCGTTGATGGGGTAACGGCAGTACCACTGGCTGGCGCACCCGGTACTGTAGGGGTTTGAGCGAACAGCGTTGTGGAACTAACGATGAGTAAGGACAGTAGCAGGGCTTTCATGAGATTGTCTAATTAACGGGCTAAAGTTGGTCCTGCCTGTTTGCACCAAAAAAACAATCTGGCCGAATGCCGTTTTTTTTGTCCCGAAAGCAAAAAATAGCCGGGTGAAGAATAAACGGGCAGCTGGAACTTTTAGGCAGGAACTGGCTGGTCTATTAACCCGCGGGATGGCCGAACGGTTAATAAAAAGGTTTTGACCGGGCTGGTGCCTTATTCCTAAACCAGTACATTTGTCGGTTACTGGGCTTCTTGTCCAAAGCAGTTTTTACGGTTTATGACGCGACTCTTTTTATTTCTGGCTTTTTTCTGTCCCTTCTTTTTTCTGTTTACCTACAATTCTGGCTATGGTTACGATGCGTACGAATATTTAATCATTGGTCGCAGCCTCAACGAAGGGTACGTACTGTACGACTTTATTCCATCCAAATCCTACTTACTGTATTCCTCCACAAATGTTTTACTGAATCTGCTGGGGGGCTACAACCATGTCAGTGTTTCCGGGCTCATTACGTTGCTGGCAACCGGGGTGGTTGTATCGGCCTGGCGGGCAGCGCGTTTGTTTAGTGAGCGAGCGGCTCTCATTGCCGTGGGATTAACGGCCGCCAGTTGCTGTTTTATGGAAATGAATTTCCTCGAACCAGAAAGCTGGGTGTCAATCTTTGGGCTGAACGCGTTTACGCTGGCGGTAGGTGGAAAGCAACACTCAACCTGGCGCTGGCTGGGGGCGGGCGTTTTACTGGGTATGGCCATGTGTTTCAAAAGCGTTGCCGCTTTCTACGTCGTAGGATTTGGGGCGTTTATTTTCGTGCTGTTCTTGACCGGTCGACTCACGTTCTGGCCCATGGTTGGACGGGGAATGGTCGTCTTGCTGGGCTTTGCCCTACCACTCGTCTTTTCGGCCTTGTATTTTTACCTGACCAATCGATTGGAGGCTCACCTGGAATGGACCTATATCTATCCGTTCGGTGGGTACCCGGCTCACACCATCTTTCTGGTAAAATTTCTCATCAAGCTAAGCTGGTTCCTGCTATTACTGGCCGTTTCGTTTGGGCTGGTCTGGCAGCAACCTTACCGTAAACAATACCAGCAGACTCCTGCCCTCTGGCTGGCTTTACTGATGGCCGCCTTCGCCTGCGTGGCCATGCTCAAGACTCAGGCCAGTCATTATTTCTTTCCGGCAGCCGTTTTTTTTGCCCTGCACCTCGGCTTTATGGCCGATGCCTGGTTGAGCCAGTATGAGGCCCGCCATCAGACGATGTCATACCGGCTGGTATTGTTGGGAGGTGGTCTGGTAGTTGTGCTGTTGCTGATCAGCGGATTACTTTACCGGCCCGCCACGATCAAGCGGCTGGTGACTATTGCTGATTATTCGGGTGAGGAGCAGGCGGGGGCGTTTATTCGGGAAAAGGCTGGCCCAACCGGAAAGGTATTACTTTTTGATAACGCCTTGAGCCTGTACTACTTATCGGATCGGGAACCGAATGTGCCGTTTGTTTTTACCGAAATGCAGACATCGCACTACATTGAATCGCACCCCGATACATACGGACAGGCCCTGGCCGATACCAGCCTGAAACTGGTTGTGTTCGGCAACCGGTCGAGCGTTATTGACGACAGTACGGCCCTGAGTAAACCGGCCAATGCCTATGCCATTCAGCAGTTACGAGCTGGCTTGCAGAAGAATTTCGTACAGGTTAAAGATTCCCGTTTTCCGTTGCTGTACTGGGTGCGAAAGTAACCCGAAAGTTGTTTGCCCGTTATCGCTTATATTTGTTTTATGCTGCTATCTGTTCTCATTCCTGCTTACAACGAGATTCACTCTATTGATACATTATTGGCTAAGATTCAGGCTGTTCCCATAAACAAAGAAATAATTATTGTCGATGACGGATCGACGGACGGCACCCGCGAGCGACTGAAAGCCCTGGAGGCCGTGCCCAACACTAATATTCGGGTTGTTTTTCACGCCCAGAACCAGGGTAAGGGGGCGGCCATTCGCACGGCTATCCAGCACATGACGGGCGACATTGCCATTGTGCAGGATGCCGATCTTGAATATGAGCCACAGGATTACCTGGCCCTGGTGAAGCCGATTGCCGACGGTCAGGAGAAAGTGATTTACGGTTCCCGGTTTCTAAAGCCCGAGAACCGCCATTCGTATTTTAGTTTCTACATTGGTGGTCAGGTAGTTACCCTGCTGACCAATGCGCTCTTCAACCAGCGCCTTACCGACGAGCCCACCTGTTATAAGGTGTTCGATGCTGATTTTCTGCGGTCTATTCCGCTCGAGTGTACCCGGTTCGAATTTTGCCCGGAGGTAACGGCCAAAGTAGCCAAACGGGGTATTCGTATTAAAGAGTTACCCATCAGTTACTACCCACGTTCCATTTCGGAAGGTAAGAAAATTTCCTGGCTGGACGGGATAGAAGCGATTTGGGTGTTGCTTAAATACAGGGTGGTGAAGTAAGCGCAGGTTTTAGTCCTCCCGTTCCTTCAGCGCGCTCAGAAACAGCTTGGGGACCGGAACACTGAAGTGCATGGCTTGGCCCGTAATCGGGTGCTCAAACGCCAGCACTTCGGCGTGCAGCCCCAACCGACCGATGGGGTCTTTGGTGGCACCGTATTTAGCGTCGCCTACCACCGGGTGACCAATGTCCTGCATGTGTACCCGAATCTGGTTTTTACGACCCGTTTCCAGCTCCAGTTCCAGCAGGGAGTAGCCGTTGTTGGCTTTCACTACTTTATAATTCGTGATGGCCAATTGCCCATTGTCGGGGTTTTGGCTCGAATACACGATCAGGGCTTTACTTTCCCGCAGGTAAGACGTGATCCGGCCCTGTTCCGGGTTGGGTACCCCCTCCACCAGGGCCATATAGGTGCGCTCTTTGGTGGTGGCGTTCCAGGATTCCTGCATGAGTTTTTGCACCCGTTCGCTCCGGGCGAACATCATCACGCCCGATGTCTCGCGGTCGAGCCGGTGGATGATGAAAATCTTGTTTTTGGGATCTTCCTTTTTAACGTAATCGCTCAGAATACCGTACGCTGTGCGATCCCGCTCTTTATTGGTTGCCATCGACAGCAACCCGGCCTGTTTGCTGATAACAATCAGGTTTTGATCTTCGTACAAAATGGTTAAGCCCCGATACTGCGATGTTTGGGGAGCCCGGTTGGCAGCCACTGTAACGATTTGCCCCGGCTTCAGCGGGTGATTGAACTGCGTAAATACTTTTCCATCGACCAGGATTTGCTTGTTGCCCAGCAATGACTTGATATTATTCCGGTTTTTGTGCGGCAATTGAGCAATCAGAAAGGCCATTAATTCGGACGCTTCCGAAACGGACAGAGTAATATCGGTTCGCTGACCGCGCGGCCGACGGGGCGGCTGATTTGGGTTATCCATGCCGCAAAGGTACATCTTCATTTTTGATCTTACCCGCCCGCTTTCGTTTCTTATTGGCCCGACCAACTAGCATCCGGGACTAGTACGAAGGCTGGTTTACCCGGCTTATTTGCCCAGCCACTCCTTGAATTCGGTCATCCGGTCGCCACTAACGAACACCTCCTGCCGTGATTTGGGGGTAAGATCCAGCTTAAGCTTGCCCGCCGAGAATGTATGAATCGTTTGGATGGCAGGCAGCGAAACCAGAAACTGACGGCTGATCCGAAAAAAATAGCGTGGGTTGAGAAGTTGGGTAAGTTTGTCCAGACTGTAATCAACGGGGAGAGTCAGGCCGTCTTTCGTCACCAGAAAAACCACTTTCTCTTCCAGGTAAAAATAGGCGACCTCCCGCGTTTCAATGCTTCTAATCTTGGTACCCACCGTAATCATAAACCGTTCTTTGTAATCGGTATGGTTCGATTTGCCAATCAGATTGAGCAGCGTTTCAATGTCGTGTGAGGTGGATGTATGCTGGCCGAACTGCTTTTTCAGGGATTTGAATTTTTCGATCGCGGCCACCAGCTCGTCATAGTTGATCGGCTTGAGCAGGTAGTCGATGCTGTTGACCTTAAACGCCTGGATCATGTATTCATCGTAGGCCGTTGTGAAAATAACGGGTGTCGTCAGTTGCGTTTGCTCAAAAATGCGAAACCCAAGGTCATCTTCGAGGTGAATATCCATAAAAACCAGATCAACCGGACGATCTGACTCGCTAAACCAGGCTACGGCTTCGGCAACGGATGGAATACGGGCCAGAACCATGATGGCTGGATCGTATTTGTGGAGTAAACTTTCGAGCCGCTTCGCTGTCAGGTTTTCGTCTTCAATAATGACTACGTTCATAGGCTTAACAGGTGAATCGGACCGCCGAGGCCAAACAGATAAA
Source organism: Spirosoma lituiforme (assembly GCF_054776635.1). Classification (NCBI taxonomy): domain Bacteria; kingdom Pseudomonadati; phylum Bacteroidota; class Cytophagia; order Cytophagales; family Cytophagaceae; genus Spirosoma; species Spirosoma lituiforme. Next base: position 251,312 of record NZ_BAAHBO010000002.1, on the reverse strand, counting down.
TCAGAACTACCTGCCGAAACAAGATCGGGCAACCCGCTTCGGGTACCTAATTTTAGGTAAGTAATGGGACTTTGATGATAAAATTTCCTTCACTTTCGCCAACCCAAACGGATCGGTCTGTGAGCATGGCATACCGGGTAATGATATTCTGAAGGCCCATACCCGTTGATGTTTCGGATTGGGGACGAGGCTGTAAATTGTTCTTCACGACCAGACAATCGTTGTCGAGTAGGATATGCACGCGCAACGGTTCTTTCGTCGACATGCGGTTGTGCTTTACGGCATTTTCGACCAGTAACTGGAGCGTTAACGGGGCAATACTGTAACGGGTCTGATCGGCTTCGGGTACGTTGATCACAACATCGAACTTGTTTTCAAAGCGGATATTCAGCAAAAAGCGATAGGCCTGAATAAACTCCAGTTCCGTTTTGAGCAACACGCGCTCATTGTCTTTCTGCTCCAGAATGTAGCGGTAGGCCCGCGATAACTGGTCGATGAATTTTTCCGACAACTCCGCATCCGCGTGAACCAGTGACGACAGTATACTAAGGCTATTGAACAGAAAATGAGGATTTACCTGGCTTTTCAGCGCGGCAAACTGGGCCTGCACATTTTCTTTCTCCAGCCGTTCGGCCCGTACCTGAACAAGCTCCAGTTCGCGGTAAGTACGTCGGTTAGCGGCCAGGTAGAACGCGGATAACATGGCCATTACGGTCAGGCCGTTGTTTACCCGTCGTCGCTGGTCGTTCCGTTTACGGCGTTCCTCCAGAATATTGGGGGGCAAAACGGGCTTTGGCTGGTGTATATCCTGCTCGCGGGAAATGCCAAAATTTTTCTCAATCACCGTATCCATGCCGTGCCAGATCATATAGAACGCAAAATTGAAGATCAGTGCCAAGGTGCTGGCAATGAATAGTGTAGCCAGCTGGGCCGGGATTTTAAATTCGATGAGAAACCCCTCGCCAAACCGTTTGAACAGGACCTGCTGAAGCCACTCGGTAACCGTGAGCCAGGCGAAGAAAAACAAAACGGTTAAAATCGTTTCCAGTATCCAGAAGGGAATATTTCGGCCCATGAGAAGCCAGCTTAACGACGATACATTGACGTATAACCGAATAGGCCAGTAAATCACGAATACGCTTATAGCGAGTTGCCATTTTTGCGAAGTCGTTAGCCGGTAGGATATCATGGTGGGATGAGTTTACTAAACAAAACTACTGACGACCCGTAAAAAGCAAAAAAGAAACCGGCGGAATGCCAGATTCGGGAATCTGAATGACGCCATTCTGATTATGAACGGGTAGCGAATGAGCCTGAGCCAGGCTGTTGGCCCGGAGTAATTGGCCGGACCGGGCCATTCCGTTGAAAAATACTGGGAGAAGACTGTACATTTGCCCCAAACCCCCTTTGGTATGAATCGCCTTTTCTTTGGTCTGCTGTTTGTCATGGCAGGGTGTGGCCCTTCCTCAAAAACAACAGAGAAACCGGAAGCCGGAACGATCGCTGCGGACTTTAAACTTCCCTATCGGCTCACCGCTCCCGACGAAAAATACACGCTGCCGGGTACGCTGAATGAGATTTCGGGCCTGACGTACTACAAAGACGATAAGCTGCTTTGTGTGCAGGATGAAGAGGCCGTCGTGTATGTGTTCGATACCAAAAAAGGAAAAGTAGTCAAGTATTTCGGCTTCGGTGGGTACGGTGATTTCGAGGGTATCGAGTACGTAAACGACGAGGTATATGTGCTGGAAAGCAACGGAAGACTCTATCGGTTTGCCCCGGAGTCGACCAAAATTGGCCGCACAAAAACCGATTTGCCCAAGAAAACGGAAGTGGAAGGGCTCGGTTATGATCCGAAGACAAAACGCCTGCTGATTGCCGTTAAGGAAGGCAAAGGATCGAGCGACAAAGCCGTTTATTCGTTCGACCTGGTCAATAAGGCCGTTTTTAAAGACATGAGTCTGAACGATGAACAACTGAAAGCCGCGGGCATTGACCCCAAAACGTACAAGCCATCGGGCATTGCGGTGCACCCCATAACGGGTGAGTGGTACATACTCACATCCGTCGGCAAGCGGCTGGTCATTACAAGCCGGCAGGCCAAAATTACTTATTCAGAACCGCTCGACCCCGACGTATTTCGTCAGCCCGAAGGAATTTGTTTTGCGCCAAACGGCGATCTGTACATAGCCAGCGAAGGACGGGGCAAACGGGGATACATCCTGAAATTCAAGTACCAGAAGTAATCCTGGTTATTTTTTGAACGCCAGCGCCTTAATGGGTTGAATTCGATTGATAATAACCGTGGATAACCAAAGCACCAGGCTGATCATCAGGAGGGTAGCCGCATTGAGAGCCAGGACCGTTTTCCAGTCGAAGGCAATGGGAACGTAGCTGATGAAGTAGTTTTTCGGGTCAAGAGGAATCAGCTTGAAACGTTCCTGTAGAAAGCAAATTCCCAGGCCGACGGCATTGCCGATCAGCAGACCCCAGCCAACCATGTTCAGGCCGACGAAGACAAACATGCGTCGGATGAGGGCATTAGTACCGCCCAGGGCTTTCAGTAATCCGATCATGGGCGTTCGTTCCATCATCAGCACCAGCAAGACCGATACCATGTTGAACGAAGCGACAAACGTGATCAGGCTGAGCAGTATAATCATGTTGCGGTCGAGCAGCAGCATCCAGTCGAAAAGAGGACGATACTGGTCCGTAACGCGGGTCAGGCGCATGTTGGGTGTCATAGCCTCAAAAACATTGTCGGCTGCGGATTTTAACTGATCAAAATCGTTCACGTAGATCTCGTAACTCCCCACCGAATCGGGTCCCCACCGATTGAGTCGCTGAACGAGCCTGATGTCGCCCAGGGCAATGGTTTTGTCCACTTCCTCAAGCCCGGTTTCATAAATGCCAACGACCGTCATCTTACGAGCGCGGGGCGGATTACCCAGAAAATACAACGGCACGGCATCCCCAACGTTTACTTTTAACTGGTTGGCCATCAGTTGACTTAGTAGAATATCGGTAGATCCGGAACCCGTGTCGGCACCAACGGCGGGTACATTGCCCGCCACCAATGATTCCCGAAAAAGATTCCAGTCATAATCTTTCCCTACACCTTTCAGAATGACCCCGCTCAGTTCTTCGGGCGTTTTTAGAATACCCGCTTTCAGCGCCACGGCCTGAATGTGGCGCACACCGGGAATACGGGTACTGTCCTGATAAAGAGTTGTTTTTAGCGGAAGGGCCGTTTCTTCGTAAGACGCGTTGTTGGTAAACTTGCTGACCTGCAAATGTGCCCCAAACAGAAAAATCTTCTGCTCGATGGTTCGCTTGTAGCCAAACAACACGGCAAACGCAACGATCAGGATGGCCAGCCCGAGGGCAATACTGGCTATGCCAACGCGGGTAACGGTAGCCGAGAAACTACCTTCCGGTGCGCGACGAACCTTCCGGGCCAAAAAAACAGGGACGTTCAAAATGAGTAAGGTTAATGAGTTAGCCGTGAGTTGACTCACCTAACTTCTTTGTTATGGTGCGTAAAAGTAAGAGTTTTGCATGACGCACTTCCTGCTTGCCACGATGACTTTCCTGACAAAACTCTTTTTTATTGCCTTTAGTGTATTCGCCGTTGCCTGCCAGGCGCAAACGAGCAAACGAAAAACAGTCGCTGCGCTCCAGACCGGAGCCGATCAGATGAACCTGTATCTGCCCGCGTTGCAGGGAAAACGGGTTGGCCTGGTAGTCAACCATACCTCCCGCGTTGGTGCGTCCCACCTGGTCGATAGCCTGCTTTCACGGGGCATTACCATTAAAACCATTTTTGCGCCGGAGCATGGATTTCGGGGACAGGCTACGGATGGGGAAGAGATCAGCAGCGGGCGCGATCCGAAAACAGGCATTATGATTACCTCCCTGTACGGAAAAAACCGGAAGCCAACACCCCGGCAGATGGACTCGCTGGACGTAGTTGTGTTTGATATTCAGGATGTAGGAGCCCGGTTCTATACGTACACGAGTACCATGCACTACGTGATGGAAGCCTGCGCCGAAGCAAACAGACCCATGATTTTGCTGGATCGCCCGAACCCAAACGGCCATTACGTAGATGGCCCGGTGCTTGACCCAGCATTTAAATCGTTCGTTGGCCTTAATCCGATTCCGGTCGTGTACGGACTGACCATGGGTGAACTGGCTCGAATGATCAACGGACAGGGGTGGTTGGCGGGGAGCAGAACGTGCCCGCTGACGGTGATTCCACTTAAGAATTATACCCATCAGACGCCTTACACCCTGCCCGTGCCGCCATCGCCAAACCTCCCGAACCAGCAGGCTATTCTGTTGTACCCGTCCCTTTGCTTTTTCGAGGGAACGGTCGTTAGTGTAGGGCGCGGAACCGACAAGCAGTTTCAGGTCATCGGGTCGCCTTACACCAAATACGGCCCGTACACCTTCACCCCAGTCGACAAGCCAGGGGCCATTAATCCTCCCCTGAAAGGGCAGCTTTGCTATGGCCTGGATTTGTCCACCGTTACGGTGTCAAAACAAAGCCTGATGCTCGATTATTTCTTCGACTTCTTTAACCGGGCAACGGATAAAAGCCAGTTTTTTCTGGCCAACAAGGGCATTGACCGGCTGGCGGGTACCGACCAGTTTCGGTTGCAGTTACTGGCGGGTGTTCCCATGGCGACGATCCGGAAAAGCTGGCAACCCGGTCTGAAGGCCTATAAGGTGATTCGCAAGAAATACCTTTTGTACCCCTAGCCCCGGCTCCATACTTTACGCTCTTTTGTTACTTGTGTACTACCCACTATTTAGCGACAATGAAGTACATTTGCCGCACATTAATTTTGCTGGTGAATTTCCTCCCGTAACTCCGTGAGATTTCTATTTATACTTTTATTGCTGAGTGTATTGCAGCCGCATCGTGGATTCGCACAGGTTTCCGTTGCTTTTGATCAGTGGCCCGCCCGCCTGCAACTTTACCCGCGCGATCAGAGCAACCAGTGCACGGTGGCCATTTCCGGGCGAGTACCTCTCAACGAAGTCAGCGCCGTATCTCTTGTCGTACTCAGAAACCAGGATCGCTACCAGTACGCCCGAACCACGGTAGATGCCAGTACCGGGCGTTTCGCGTTCAAGCCGGTTATCAAAGCCGAGTTGAGTCAGTACAGCTTTCAGGTATTTGTGCACCGGCCTACCTCCGGTGATTCCGTTCAGGTAGCCATTCGGGACAGCATTGTTTGTGGGGATGTGTTCCTGATCATGGGCCAGTCCAATGCTCTTGGGCGCATTAATGAAAACGCATTCAGAAGCGAATTTTGCCGCACGTTTGGTGTCAACAACGGTCCTGTGACCTATAACCCCGCCGATACTGCCTGGTGCATGACCAACACCACCGAAGGGACGAACAGCCTGTGGGGCGTTGAACTGCAACGCTACATTAAAGAACAACAAGGTATTCCAACAGCCGTCATCAATGGTGCGGCCGGGTCGACCGATATTGTCAGCCATGCCACCCGGGATGCCAATCAACCGGCTTCGATGAACACCTTGTACGGCCGTTTGTACTACCGGGTCAGCAAGGCGGGGGTTGCCGGTCAGGTGAAAGCCATGATCTGGCGGCAGGGTGAGGCCGAAGCCGCCAACGACCCCGACGTGTACATACGTGTATTTCCGCAATTGTACAGTTACTGGAAAACCGATTATCCCGGCTTGAAAAAAGTATACCATTCGCAGCTCAACCTGCTCACGAATGAGGTCATCAAAGCAGGCGCGTTGCGGGATTTCCAGCGCCGGTCGAAAGCGCTGTTTGGCGATAACGAGCCAATTGCCACGGTGGGATTACCCGGCTATCAGGGGCTTCATTATGATGAGGTGGCCTATCGTCAATTTGGGCTGGAACTGTACCGGCTCATCGCCCGCGATTTTTACGCGTCGGCTGATACCAGTAATATTGCTTCTCCCAACCTGCAGCGGCTCTATTACAACAACGCCAGGCAGGACGAGATCACCCTTGAGTTCGAGCCTGGTCAGGACGTACACTGGCCTGCCGACACAACCATTACCAACCCCGCGACGGGCCATAAGTACACCCAGAGCTTATCAAATTTCGTGTATACCGATTACCCGAATGGCGAGAGCGGGCTCGTCAAATCAGTAACGGAGCAGGGAAATCGACTGATCGTGAAGCTGACAAAGCCCGTTACGGCCAGTCACCTCACTTATCTGCCTTCGTCGTATAAAGACAATGAAATCGGGTTTTACGCCGGTCCGGTTATTCGCAACCGCCGGGGAATGCGGGCTCTGACGTTCTATCAGGTGCCAATTGCTGCACCACTGCCCGCCATTACGGATCTGCGCGCCGTGCCAGTTGATACAAGTTCGATCAAATTAACGTGGAATAGTATAGCTGACAGTACGACGCAATGGGCCATCGAACGGGCCGATAGTGCCGATCTGTTTAAGCCAATTGCGTTGCTGCCAGGTACCGCCGTCACGTATCAGGACGTACGACAGGTGAATCAGCTTAATTCGCTTAAGGTTGGGAAAATCTACAAATACCGGGTGCGGGCCACCAGCAGCCGGTCCGCATCCGACTATTCGCCTACGGCAACGGCTTCGCTGCAACTGGTTTTGAATGTTAAAGTAGGCCCCGAACTGGAACTGGGTTATACCGGATCACTGGCCAATTCGAGTTCACTAGTGTATCCTAATCCGGCAACGGACCAGGTAAATGTACGCCTGCCGCTAGACTGGAGTGGCGATGCCATTTCGCTCACACTAACCAACGAAGCGGGTAAAACGGTGCTGCAGCGCAACTATCAGGTGCCAGCAGGGACGCCGTTTTTCTCGTTTTCAGTCACGTCTATACCGACCGGTACGTATGTGTTAGCCATACGGTACAAAACTGGTGGGGTTCAGTGTCGATTACTGGTTACCCGCTAAGCATTCAGGGGTAAGGTTACGTCGGTTAGGGCGTTTTTAAGGAAAAATGCCCTAACTTTGCATTTTAGAGACCTATTCATGGCCACCGAACAGATTCTGATTCTTGATTTTGGTTCTCAGTACACGCAACTCATTGCCCGCCGGGTGCGCGAATTGAATGTTTACTGCGAAATCCATCCGTATAATCACCTCCCAACCATCACGCCCGACGTCAAGGGCATTATTCTCTCAGGCAGTCCTTCATCCGTTCGTGATGCCGATGCGCCCGAGGTCCATCTGGCTGCTTTCCGACACAAAATGCCGCTACTGGGCGTTTGCTACGGCGCTCAACTACTGGCTCATACGAGCGGGGGCGAAGTCAAAGCGTCGTCCATTCGTGAATACGGCCGGGCCAAGCTGGGCACAGTTCAAGCAGAAAGTCCGCTGATGAAGGGAATCGACCAGCACTCGCAGGTGTGGATGTCGCACGCCGATACCATCACGAGTGTACCCGATACGTTTGAGATCATTGCGTCGACGGATACGGTCCATGTGGCTGCTTTCCAGGTAGCCGGTGAACCCACCTACGGTATTCAGTTTCACCCCGAAGTAACGCACTCGCTGCAGGGTAAAACGCTTCTTCATAACTTCGTTGTTGATATTTGCGGCTGTTCGCAGAACTGGACGGCAGAATCATTCGCCGAAACGACAATAGCTAACCTGAAGCAGCAGCTCGGCGACGATAAAGTCGTTCTGGGGCTCTCCGGCGGTGTCGACTCGTCGGTAGCGGCTGTACTCATCCACCAGGCTATCGGTAAAAATCTGTACTGCATTTTTGTTGATAACGGCGTACTCCGGAAAGATGAGTTTGAGGGGGTATTGGAATCGTATAAAACACTGGGCCTGAACGTAAAAGGCGTTAACGCGAAAGATCAGTTTTACACCGCACTGGCTGGTTTGACCGATCCGGAAGCTAAACGTAAAGCCATTGGGCGTACGTTCATTGAGGTATTTGACCATGAGGCTCACCTGATCGAAGGGGTATCCTGGCTGGGCCAGGGAACCATCTATCCGGATGTTATCGAATCCGTTTCGGTAAAAGGCCCTTCAGCAACGATCAAATCGCACCATAATGTGGGTGGTCTTCCTGATTTCATGAAGTTGAAAGTTGTGGAGCCCCTGAATACCTTGTTCAAAGACGAAGTCCGCGCCGTTGGTCGGACGCTGGGCCTGCCGGAAGCTATTCTCGGTCGGCATCCGTTTCCGGGACCCGGTCTGGCCATTCGTATTCTGGGCGACGTGACCGCCGAAAAGGTAGACATCCTGCAACAGGTCGATGCGCTGTTTATTGACGGGTTGAAACGTGAAGGGCTGTACGATAAAGTATGGCAGGCGGGTGCTATGCTTCTGCCCGTACAATCAGTAGGCGTTATGGGCGATGAACGGACGTATGAACGGGTCGTAGCCTTGCGGGCCGTAACGAGCGTAGACGGTATGACCGCCGACTGGGCACACCTTCCCTACGAATTTCTGGCTGACATATCCAACGAAATTATCAATCGCGTAAAAGGCGTTAATCGGGTTGTGTACGATATTTCGTCGAAACCACCTGCCACGATAGAGTGGGAGTAGGCGTTATCAATTTACGCTATATACGTTGCCTGAAAATACCCGATGCTATAGTCGCCATCGGGTATTTTTTATGTAAAAACATATGCGACAAACTACCCATTTGTTATCCTTTTAGCTACATTTAGCGCTGGTACTTACTATTTACGAAGATGAAAACAACGAGCATAAACCGACTAATGATCTTTGCGTTGGCTGGCGTATTGATGAGTTTAACGACCTGGGCGCAGGGAGATAAAGCGAACCGACCCAGCCCACCCGCCATGGCTACCGGAAAAGTCAACGGGGCCACGATCAGCATTAACTACAGCAGCCCATCCGTGAAAGGTCGCCCTGTCTGGGAGGCTTCCAGCACGCTTGCACCCTACGGAAAAGTGTGGCGCTCGGGTGCAAACGAAGCTACAACCTTCGAAACCGATAAGGACATTATGGTGGAAGGTAAGCCGTTGCCCGCTGGTAAATACGGGTTCTTTACCATTCCTGGCGAGAAAGAATGGACCGTTATTTTCAATAAAGTCGCTAATCAGTGGGGTGCTTTCAAATACGATCAGGGGCAGGATGTGCTGCGCGTAACGGCAAAACCGGTCAAGTCAGCCCAGATGAATGAGCGACTGGTGTATGATGTGACGGGGAAAGGTGTCTTGCTGCGCTGGGAGCATGTTGAACTACCCATTGCCATCAAGTAAGTTTGCTTTGAGAAACAATGGATTGAGATCTGTTTATCGGAAAACAACAAGGCCGACCCCACTGTAGCGGGGTCGGCCTTGTTGTTTAATGGAGCGAATTATTAGTTCAGCTTCAATGCATCTTCGATGTTGTTGATGCCTGATTTCGTTGCGTCAGCAGCATCGTCAACTTTATTGTTGTACGCGTTTTTGGCGCGTTCCTGGTTGTATGTCGATTGTGCTTCGTTCTTGTATTGGTCAAACTTGTTTTCGGCTTTGTCAGCGTATTTGTTCGCTGTGTCTTCGGCCTTTCCTACAAGTTTGTCAACCTGCGACTTAATTTGCGATACACCTTCTTCCCACTGGCTTTGCAGATCATTGACATTTTGAGTCAATTTATCACGGGTTTCTTTGCCGCTACGGGGCGCTGTTAAATAACCAATGGCTAAACCTGCTAATACACCTCTTATAAAGCTCATAATCTTGTTAGTTTTGAATTTCGTTTGGGATTACCTCTATTGTCTAAAAACTATGCCATTTTTTGCAAATAGATACTAGTGACCTGTTAGTGAGGAAATTAGTCGCCCAGTTGATATTTTATATTCGTAATATCGACCATCTTTTGAGTAGTTTATTCCACAGGATAGGGGTTGTGGGTGGGCAACAAAAAAGGCCACTCTCTTCAGAATGGCCCTTGCGGATAAACGATGTATCGAACAAACAGGACTACAACTGCCGGTTTTCGGCCAGTACTTCCCGTATGTCATTAATAATCTTACCCGCCAAATGATCGGCGGTTGCCAGTGTATCTGACTCTGAATAGATACGAATGATTGGTTCCGTATTGGACTTTCGAAGATGAACCCATTCTTTATCGAATTCAATCTTAATGCCGTCAATGGTATTGATGGGATTCTTGGCATACTTGGCCTGAATGCGATCCAGCACGGCATCAACATTGATGTCGGGCGTCAGCTCAATCTTGTTTTTGGAAATGTAGTAGTTCGGATAGATTCGGCGCAGCATAGACGCAGACTTACCAAACTTTGCCAGATGCGTCAGGAAAAGGGCAATGCCCACTAGGGCATCGCGGCCGTGGTGTAAATCGGGGTAAATAATACCACCGTTGCCCTCGCCACCAATTACGGCATCTTTTTCTTTCATCATTTCTACTACGTTTACCTCGCCCACGGCAGAGGCAAAATGCTGCCCCCCGTGCTTCCGGGTCACGTCGCGCAGGGCAACCGTACTCGACATGTTGGAAACGGTGTTGCCGGGTTTATTTTTCAGCACATAATCGGCAACGGCAACCAGCGTGTACTCTTCGCCAAAGGCCGAACCGTCTTCGCAGATTAAGGCCAGCCGATCTACATCAGGGTCAACCACAATGCCCAGATCGGCGTTGCCTTTTTCCATTTCTTTACTAATGTCGCGCAGATTTTCGGGAAGCGGCTCCGGATTATGGGCAAAGTTGCCGGTGGGCTCGCAATGCAGTTTGGCGATCTGCTCAACGCCGAGTGCTTCCAGCAGCATAGGAACCGCAATGCCGCCGGTTGAGTTGACCGCATCAACCACGACCCGGAAATTGCGGGTGGCAATGGCATTCCGATCGACCAAAGGGAGGGCCAGAATCTGGTCAATATGTTTTTGCAGCCAGGTGTTATCGGCTGTGTACTTTCCTAGTTTACGAACTTCCGCAAAGTCGAAGGATTCACTCTCGGCGATGGCCAGCACGTCGGCCCCATCCTGCGCGGAAATAAATTCGCCGGTTTCATTGAGTAACTTAAGGGCATTCCATTGAATCGGGTTGTGGCTGGCTGTGAGAATAATACCGCCGGCTGCGTTTTCGCCGGTTACCGCCAGTTCAACGGTAGGCGTGGTCGAAAGGCCCAGGTCAATCACATTCAGGCCCAGACCCTGTAAGGTGGCAGCTACTAGTTTGGAGACCATTTCTCCCGACAGGCGACCATCGCGCCCAATAACAACCGACTGGCGTTCGGGATTACGTTGCCGGAGCCATTGACCAAATGCCGCTGTAAACTTAACAACATCCAAAGGGGTCAGTCCGTCTCCGCTGCGCCCCCCAATCGTTCCTCGAATCCCGGAAATAGACTTAATTAATGCCACGTTTTGGGTTGGGTAAAGAAATGTATATTAGCCTGCAAAGATAGTCGATGCGGCCTAAGCAATCGGTGTTCTGGCCTCCTAAAGTTCAACCAAAAAGGGCGCACAGACCTTGTTACATGAAAAACAACTCAGACCGTAAGGTTGAGTTAGCCCGGCCTTTAAACGTGCCGCTGATGGGCGCAGCTAACTCCGGCTTGGCCGTTGAGGTCAGAAAAATGTGCCGGTTCAGCACAAGCGAGCCCTCTGTCGGGTCAAATCCGCGCCAGCCAGCCCCCGGCAAATACACCTCAGCCCAGGCGTGCAGCTGGTGTTCCTGTTGCGGATTTCCGAACAGATAGCCGCTGACGAAACGGGCCGCAAGGCCCAGACTTCGGCAGGCAGCCATAAACAGGGTTGTGTAATCCCGGCACGAACCCTTTCGAAGGGTCAGTGTCTGCTCGGGAGGAAACGGCGCACCTAATTCCCGAATCTCATACGAGAATTTTCGCAGGGCCTGGTTCAGGGCGATCAGAAAACCCGTTGTCTGCCAGTTTGCCCCGGCCGCCAGTTCCCGAGCCCAGCTTCTGACGCGGTCCGAAACCCCTACCTGTTCCAGATAAGGCTGGAGCAGATCTTCGATGGCCGGCGGATAGCGAAAGGGCACCCGCTTGGTATCGAACGGATACAGCACAAAATCGAACGAATTGAAATCGTCGGACTGAAGTTCAATGTCAGCCGATACCCTGAGATGTTTCGTTGGGTGGTTGAAATAAACCAGTTGCTGAACATTTCCTTCCACGTCCACATTGCGGACCAGTCGCGCAGGTTTCGGGTCGATCAACAATTCATAATGCAGCAGCCGCTGGTAGGGGTAAGTCCGGGGGTACAGATAAAGCATTTGCGGACCCAGGGCCACAGGGCTATCGTAGGTGTATTCGGATTCGTGCCGAACGTGAAGCTGCATAATAGCCGATGTGTGGTATAATATGTATGATGTATTATATATGATGTTTACCCGGATTTAATATATCATATATAATACATCACAGTTCATCACTTCTTCGTAGAACGCACTTTCTCAAAAATAGGGTCCATCCAGTAAGTCGGTACTTTTCGAACCGAGTTGCCCAGCAAAGCACTCCACTGGTGAGAAATTTCGTCCATGTCTTCTTTCTCAAGCCGGTACTCCGTCATGTGAAAGCTATCTTTCGGATAAACCACCACGTCCAGCGGATAATCCACATCATTGGCACTGACGCGGGTGGCATCAAACGCCAGAAAGCCGATTTTCAGCGCGTCGGCCATGCTGGATTCGTACGATAGATTTCTGAACAACAGAGGTTTGCCGTACCCGGAATTGCCAATGATCTTAAAAGGCGATCCCTGATCTACTTCGACCCAGTTGCCCTCCGGATACAACATGAAAAGCTTATGTTCCTCGTCATCTTCCAGTTGCCCACCCACAATCGCGTTCAGGTTGAAGTTCAGGCCACTGGCGATAATAGACGTTTTGTCTTCCTGCGCCACTCGTTTCACCTGTTCCCCGAAGGCATTGACTGCCTTGTATAGTTTGTTGAACGAGCGATCCTGCTCGGCCAGTACTTCTTTAAAATAGGTAATCGCTTTATCGCGTACGGAACGCAAACCCGATGTCATGATAAACAGGGAGTGATTCTCGACCTCATGAACCGAAATTTTCCGGTTAGACGATACTTCGGAGCCCGAAGTCAACCGTCTGTCAGCGATGGCAACCAAGCCCGACGCGACTTTAATTCCTAAACAATATGTCATTCTGTGCAGTGGGAAAGCAACTCGTAAACCCAACAAATATACAGGTTGCCCACGTTTTTGTTCGATTTACGGGCCTGATTTCTCGAAAATGCTGGCGTATGCGTCCAGTCAACAGCTTACTTGAACTTACCAAAAAGAAAGCGCTTCTGTCTATTGATACCGGTGCCCGCGTCACAGAAAAACGGCCTTTCCAGGCTATTTACCAAGTTTGGCAAAACACTCAACTCACCGCTTTTTACGCTACGCGGGTTTGTTTTTGGATATTGATTGTGTTACTTTGGCAATCAGAAGGTGTTCATTCCCTCTGCCCATTTTATAATGAACTTTGACGACGAAGACGACGACGATAGCTTCATGGACTGGGATGGCTTCGATGAGGACTATGACCCTGAAGAAGCTCGTGCCGAAATGGAGGCCGAAAACCGGCGCATCAAAAATTTACCTATTCTTCGGAAAGCCAATGAATTAATGGAGTTGACGCAGGCTATAGTCGAAACCATTAATAAGGAGGAAGATGTTCTGATGATGCACGAGCAGATGCTGGCAAATGCTATGATGCTGGCGCCAAAAATTGTTGGTGCCGAAGGGGGTGATCTGTACACGCTACGTATGGAAAACGCGGTCATTATAAAGATGCACGCCCGTGAATTGCTGGCTCAAACGTCCTACTGCAAAGCCGAAAAGCTAACGCAAACGGCTTATCTGAACGTACTGCGGGAGGAAATTGAGCAGTTCAGGCTATTGTTCGTCGAATGGGTCAACAGCTTCGATAAAGATAACGATGCTCCGGATGACTGGGGTCTCTTTTACTGAATACGGCACGCGTTGATGCCGGGTTAATCAGTAAGGAAAATACATAAGCAGAAGGCCACCCGGGTATAATCCGGGTGGCCTTCTGCTTATAAAACCCTTTGTTTTTGCTACGTGCTTGCCGAAAACTAATAAAGTGGAGTTGCCTGCCTGCGGTTATGGCTGGTAAACTACATTTGTGCCATACTACTAACTTCGTTATGACGAGATATATACACGTTTTTGTCTTGGTCTTTAGGCTATTGAACCGAATACATGTAGTCTCTGTCGCTCTGTCACTCATGCTGGCCACTGCTGCGTGGGCAACCGACGATAACGAGAGCCAGACCCCAACTGTATTGACGGTATCGGTTAGTTCCGCAACCGTTTGTGCGGGTACCAAAACAGACTTAACCGCTTCGGGCTGTCCGGCCAACGGGGCCATCCGCTGGTCGACAGCTCAGACTGGAGCCACCATTACGGTAACGCCACTCCGAACAACGACCTACACCGCCATCTGCGAAGTACCTGCCACAACGGGTACCACGACCAGCACGAACGTAACGACCACCACGGCTACGGGCACTGTACAAGTCTATACGCCTATTGTGGTTACCCCCACTTCGTTATCTACGCTGTGTAACGGCGGGAAAGATGGTCAGGTAGCGATTAATGCCACCGGCGGAACGGGCGCGCTTCAATACCAATTTAACGGGCAACCTTTCCAGACAGCCAATACTACATTCGGTAACCTGACCGCGGGGACGTATGCTGTGGCGGTTAAGGACGCCATCGGGTGCGTTGCCCAGGCCACGATCGAGGTGAAACAGCCCCCGGTACTGAGCGTCAGTGTTTCGCCCGTACTACCGAAGTGTGTCGGTGGGGCAGATGGTGCGCTGTTAGCCGTGGCCTTTGGTGGGGTGGGTGACTATCGGTACCTCATCGATTTCGGAGCTCCTCAGGTAAGCGGCACGTTTATAAACCTGAAGGCAAACACAACCTATTCGCTGGGGGTGACGGATAAAAATAACTGTGTATTTTTTCAGGATGTGCGAATTGGCTCACCGGTTCCCTTCGATATTAAGCTGGAGACAAAGCCCGCCCGCTGTACGGGATCGGCCGATGGTATTGTTACGGTGTCGGCGACAGGTGGGGCAGGGGTATACCAGTATCAGTTGGGAACCAGTCCCTTTCAAACAGGGACCCAGTTTACGGGGCTGGCCGCGAATACGTATGAAGTAACAGTACTGGATGGAAATGGGTGTCAGGGGAAAAAATCGGTAGCCGTGTCGCAGCCTACCCCCCTACAATTGACCGCCGTTGCCGGAGCCGTCAACTGCTTCGGACCCAATAGCGGTTCCATCAACGTGACGCCAACCGGTGGAACGGGCGCAACGCAATATCAGCTGTCTACGGGCAAAGTGCCCCAAAGCAGTAACGTCTTCACTGGGCTTGCTGTGGGCAATTATACCATAATTGGTACCGACGCCAACGGGTGTAGCGGCCTCGTTTCGGTGGCAATCGGGAAAGCCGAACCGCTGAAGACTCAGGCTGTTTCGATGGCGGCTACCTGCTGTGTTTGTCCAACCGGCGCCGTAAAATTCACAACAACGGGAGGAACCGGCACGGTCAGGCAGTATCAGGTTATCGGGCAGGCTTATCAGACAGAGAATCAGATCAGTGGTCTTCGACCCAACACATACAGGTTTCGTGTAGCCGATGAAGCGGGCTGTACCGATTCTGTCGTAGTCGCGGTGACGGACGGAGCTGCCATAACTCTATCGACGGGTACGATCAAAGACGTAACCTGCCCGGGTGGTCAGGATGGGCAGGCAACAGTGCAGGTAGTGGGGGGAGCCAAGCCCTTTAGATTCTACTGGACTACCGAACGGCGGGATACACTGAAATCATTTACGGCTAGTCAGACCAGTCTGGCGCAGGGAACCTACACCGTAAGTGTCGTCGATAGTAATCAGTGCTCAACAAGTACATTGTTTGTACCCCTGAAAGCACTGAACCCGGAACCGGTCAAACCATTTATCAAACAAACGGGAAGCGCTACCCTGTCAACGGACCCCGCAACCGGCATCCAGTGGTATATTCGTGTGGGTGCTGAACCCGGCAAGGCGGTTCCTAACGCAACTGGATCTTCGTTGATTCCGCTTCAGAGCGGTCAGTACTATGTGGTTGTTACGGCCAATGGTTGTGCCTCGCCACCATCCGATTTTATCAATGTTGTACTGACGGCTCTGAATGAACCGGCGTCGCTACTAGCTGCCCGGGTTGTGCCCAATCCAATCACCGATCGATTGCGCATAGAGGTCGAGCAGGAGGAGCGATCGGCTATACTGGTTCAGCTACTCGACGCAGCGGGCCGATCCGTTATGGTACAACAAATTCCTCCTTTTACGGGCAAAAAGCAGTCCGAATGGCCGCTGACAGGCGTGGCTACCGGAAGCTATCTGTTGAAACTAAATGCCAACGTTCGCCAATCGATTCTTCGGGTGCTGGTGGAGTGACCGGTTACGGTGTTTGACTTGGGGTTGCCTACTGGATAGATGGTTCGTGAAGACACGAACCTGGAAAAACGAGTCCTCACGAACCATACTCCACGAAGGTATGGCCGCGTCAGCCAGCCACAAACTGAACCGTTTACAACCGCTCTTCGAACAGTTTCAGGATTCGTTTGTACTCGTCCATCCAGCTTGTGGGTTCAACAAAGCCGTGGTCTTCCATGGGGTAGGCAGCCACTTCCCAGTTGTCTTTCTTAAGTTCGATCAGGCGCTGCATAAGCCGAACGGTATCCTGAAAATGAACATTCACATCGACCATGCCGTGGCAAATGAGCAGGTAGTTTTTTAGCCCCTCCGCAAAGTAAATGGGCGAGGATCGACGGTAAGAGAGCGAGTCGTTCTGCGGTTCGTTCAGAATGTTGGCCGTATACGGATGATTGTAAGCGGCCCAGTCGGTAACGGGGCGCAGGGCTGCTCCGGCTTTAAAGACATCGGGGGTCGTAAACATGGCCATCAGGGTAATGAAGCCGCCATACGAACCACCGTAAATACCGATCCGCTTGGCATCTACCCCCTGCGTGTCAACCAGCCATTTGGCCGCATCAACATGGTCCTCCAGATCTTTGCCGCCCATATGCCGGTAAATGCCCGTGCGCCAGTCGCGACCGTAACCCGCGCTGGCCCGGTAATCGATGTCAAGAACGGTATACCCCATATCGGTCAGTAGGTTATGGAACATATACTCTCGCGAATATTGGCTCCACCATTTATGCGCGTTCTGCAAATAACCGGCTCCGTGCACGAAAACGACCGCTTTGCCAGTCGGCGTTTTCGCTTTATACAACCGGGCGTAAATCGGCTGCCCGTCGCGGGCCGGAATCGTGACAATGGTTGGTTCTTGCCAGGGGTAGGCCTTGAAGGCATCGGTTTGCGAACTGGTCAGTTTAATGGGCGTAGACACGCCAGCTGTCTTTGACGAAGCCGACCGGGAAGACATCTGTTCAGCGGTAGCGGATGCCTGCTGGTTAACGCCTACCAGGTACAACTCCCAAGGCTGGTTGGTCGACGAATACCGAACGGCCATCAGGGTTTCATCGGGTGATAGAATGACGTCGTTGGCCCCCGTCATGTTGGTCAGCCTTGTCCGTGCTGGCTGAGACGCTGTATTGTTTCCGTTACGACCACCGGCTACCGGCATCCGGTAAAAATGCTGCTCGCCGGGATGAACTTCGTTGGTTTGCAGAAAGAACTGGGTTTTATCTTTTGATAACTGCACCTGCTGTACCTCAAACTTGCCCGACGTTAGTTGCCGGCGTTCACCGGTTAAAGCGTTGATTGTGTAGATATGGGAGTAGCCGTCCGCTTCCGACTGAAACCAGAGCGTCTGGTTATCGGCCAGAAAATTCATGTTGCCCGGCGAGTTGAGCGAACCGATACCCGGTCCACCAATCCAGGTATCCTCGTGCTGACGGTCAAGTAGGGAAAGCGTCAGCGTTTCCGGTACGAAGCGCATGATCCAGCGATCTTTGTTATCCAACGACCGAACTACAACGACGCATACCTTCCCGTCATCCGACCAGACAGGTCCGTTGATAACGACCGGACGCGTCTTTTTGGCTGTATCCGCCTTCGTCTTGCCTGTCGACTGCAGATAAGCCGGTTTGTCCATAATACCCGGAATGTCTTTTATGGATACCGACCGAACCGTGTCTCTGGCGATGTCATACACGAAAAATTCCTGACTGGCAGCGGGAGCCCCCACTTTTGTCCGGCCCGGAATTTCTTCTGTATACCCTGATTCGGTGACGTAGTTGGGAACCTGTGTATTTTTTACGCCGGTTGCGGGCTTCGTCAAACGATACGTGACGAAACGGCCATCCGGGCTGAGTTGGGGATTAACGACCGTTTTGTCATCGAGGTAAATTTCCTTTGCCCGTTTGGGTCGGTCGGCCTTGTTGATTCGATCCGCTTCGTCCTTTTTCTCCTTGCGTTCATTCAGTACCGACGACAGGCGGAGTTGATCCTGTTTCAGAAATTTCTCTTCGTCGCTCAGTTTGGGATCGGCTTTTTTAGTGCCCGTCCGGAAATCAGTCAGTTGCGTCAGCTCACCGGTTTTCAGGTGGATGCTGAACAAATTGGACCCGCTACGCCGAAAGACGACCCGTTGTTCATCACCGGAAAAGGTGGGGTCGGCTTCGTTTTCAACGGTATTGGTTAACTGACGAACTGACCCTGACGTTACATCGAGCAAAAACAGATCGCCCTGCCGGTCGAATAGCCGTTGCGTATAGGCACGGTTATAAGCCGATGCGGGTGGGGTCGGCAAAGCCCGTCGCTCGCCGGGATTAACCTTTACCGGTTCTGAAGCTATTACCGTTTTTTTGCGGGAATCACGAAGAATAGTCACTTTGTACAGCGAATCGCCTTTCGTGGGACCGCCCTTCACCTGGCTGGGGTTCCAGGTAAAATAGAGCGTTTTGGAATCGTCGGACCAGAATGGGTTGGTTGGTGAGGTGCCGACCCATACTTTGGGGTCCTGCATGATGGTTTCGACGGTGAGTACAGATCTGTTCTTTTGTGAAGATTGTGCCCAAAGCGATGAGGCAGGCAACAGAAGTAACCAGTAAAGGAAGCGATTCATTGATGAACGACGGGAGAGATTGGTCAAAAGGTGGAAATTAGGAAGAAAACGGCGAAAGACTTACTTTTCGATATGAAAACGCGCATCAATCCGGCTATTGAACCCATGGTTCAGGAGTTTAAAAAGGTCTTGCAGGAGCTTTACGGGGATCGATTGGTCGATGTGGTGCTCTATGGCTCTTATGCGCGGGGTGATTACGATGACGAATCGGATATTGATCTCATGGTCGTTCTGACTGATGAAGTCGTTAATACCTATGCTGAGATACGTAAAATAACGGACATAGAGACCGAATTTTTATTGAGATACGGATTCGCGATCTCGCCCTTACCCGTCTCACGTAAAAAATACAAGGCTTCATATGGCGGAGTCTACCAAGAAGCGCGAAAAGAAGGATTAACTATATGAAAGAAGAAATAGATCGGTTTTTGGAACACGCGGTTGATGCGCTGGATGATGCAAATTATTTATATCAGGACGGACGTGTTCTAGCCTTAGCAAACAGAGCATACTACGCTATATTTTATTGCGTCTGCGCACTGTTAGCGTCTGAAAAAGTACATACTAAAAAGCACCAGGCTGCGCGTGCAAAATTTAGTGAGCTATTTGTGAAAACTGGCCGGTTTGATGTACAGGCGAGCAAGATTGTAGGAAACAGTTTTGCTGCCCGTCAATCAGCAGACTACGATATGGATTCATTTTTGAGTGATGTTGAAGCACAATTGTTGCTTGACGATGCCAGAGCATTCTACGCCCTTACGACGGCTTATTTTGATCGAAATCCGGTAGCGTAGCATTGGCTGGATATGGAAAGGTGGTATCTTGCTTACGGAAACAATTATTTGTTGGATGAAGTACATTGTACACGCTTATGATCATACGGATTCCGGTGCGCTTGACCGGCGCATGGCTGTTCGGTCGGCTCACCTGACGTATGTTTGTCAACTGAAAGAGAAGGGGCAGTTTGTGCTCGGAGGGGCGCTTCTCAGCCCTGAACAAACCATGATCGGGTCTATGCTTCTCCTCGAACTGGAAACAGAAGCCGACCTTCAGGACTACCTGAAAACTGATCCGTATATAGTGGAGGGTGTCTGGGAGAATGTGGACGTGAAACCATTCCGTCAGGCAGATGTATAACGGCCGAATCCACAAATTTCTACCCGCAATGCGCCCGCACCGATCACGAATTACCTGCCTGGTGGGCATCCTCCTCGTCCTTAGTTTAGGATCACTCTCGGCCTGTGGGCAGGAGAAAAAAGCAAAAACAGCCACGGTTCCCGTTGACACCACCATTGTTGACGACGATACACTTGAAGTCGATGACGTGTCTGGAATTAAACAAACAGAGCACGCCCGTTGATTAACTAAGTGTATAACCTAATACAGTACGAATTTTGATAGACGCAGCAATATTTGATATGGATGGGCTGCTGGTGGACTCTGAGCCCCACTGGCGTGCTATGGAACAGGTTGTGTTTGCTACCGTTGGCCTGCACCTGACCGATGACGAATGCAAGCAAACCACCGGAATGCCTATTCTGGAAGTTGTCCGGTACTGGTTTGCCAAGGCACCCTGGTCGGAGGAGGCCGCAGCGGGCCGTAGCCTCGAAAACCTGGCCGATGCCATCACCGACGGTGTGCATGACCGCATTGCCCGGCTAGCCGAACCCATGCCGGGGGCCATCGAAACGTTACAGTTTTTTGTCAGCCAGGGTATTCCAACGGCCATTGCTTCGGCATCGCCCATGAGCCTGATTGAAGTCGTGGTTAATCGGCTGGGCATTCGGGATTTGCTGACGCTCTGGCATTCAGCTACGCTGGAAGCCCGGAATAAACCGGCTCCTGATGTGTATCTGGGTACGGCCCGTAAGCTAAATGTATCGCCTGCCAACTGCGTAGCCTTCGAAGATTCGGGAAGCGGACTGAAGTCGGCTCATTCGGCGGGTATGCATACCGTAGCGGTACCGGCAGCGTTTGAGTATAATGACTCGAAGTTTGCTATGGCTGACGTCATTATACCGTCGCTGACTGCGTTTACCGCCGATACCTTCAGTCAGTTACAGACCAACGATCAAGCGTCCTAATTTCCTAAATCGTGCCCTGTGCACCCCTTAATCCTATGAGAATTTATCAACTTGATGCCTTTACCGACAAGCTTTTTGCTGGTAATCCGGCGGCTGTTGTGCCCCTGGCGGAGTGGCTGTCCGATGAGCAGATGCAGCGGATAGCCGCCGAAAATAACCTGGCAGAAACGGCTTTCTACGTCAAAACCGACGAAGAAAACACGTACCATATTCGCTGGTTTACGCCCACGGTAGAAGTTGATTTATGTGGCCACGCTACCCTGGCAACGGGTTACGTGGTGTTTTTCCTGGAAAATGAATCGCCTGAAAAAGACCAGATCTTTTTTAACTCCCGCAGTGGTCTGTTAAAGGTTTGCCGGGGCGAAAACGGCTGGCTTACCCTCGACTTCCCGGCTGATGTAGTACACAAAGCCAATGTACAACCACCCGCGCTGATAACGAGTATGGGCGTAAAACCAGTCGGCGTTTTCAAAGGCAAAACGGATTATATGCTGGTTTACGAAACGCAAGCCCAGATCGAAGCCTTGCAACCCGATTTTCGGGAGATGAGCAGCGTGCCAGCCCGGGGCGTTATCGTCACCGCGCCAGGACAGGACCAGGAGGGCGGATCGGTTGACTTTGTATCGCGATTTTTTGGGCCGCAGTCGGGTATCGACGAAGATCCCGTGACGGGATCGGCGCATACGACGCTGGTACCTTACTGGGCTGAGCGACTTGGCAAAACGGAACTGACGGCCCGCCAGCTTTCCAAACGGGGTGGTTACCTGCGTTGTAAACTCAACGACGATGGCGAGAACCCCGTCCGGGTTGATATATCGGGGCAGGTGCAGTTGTACCTGACGGGTGAAATCAATCCGTAGTCAATTTAGTTAGCACGTTTCAAACGTAGAGAGAGGCCGTACCACGGTTCTGAATCGTGGTACGGCCTCTCTCTGTAACGTGTTTTCGTTAATTCATGCCGTAGCCCATTACGCTTTTCTTCAGATAAAGCGTAATGGGCTATTTAGTTTTCTAATTTTAATTTGTAATAAATCTAAACAAGCTTACCTTTGCTCTTGTAAACGACTCCAGTAAATGACAACCGAGTTCAACTTTTCTGAGAATGCCGGTCCAGTAAGCGATGCTAAAGCGCTCGTTCAGACTAATCCATTTTTAGGTCAGGAATGCGTACTGAAAAAGTGCTGCAAGAAGTTCAAGAAAGGAAAACGTTGTAAAAAGTGCCCGGAATAACAGGAGCGGCTTCTCATAAAATTCAGCTTTGCGTCCTTTTCCGCTGCCCGGTGAACCCATCGGTTGCCTTTGTTGTCATTGAGGTAGATGCATCTCTATCTACACATACCGTTCTGCAAGCAAGCCTGCCATTATTGCGACTTCCATTTTAGTACTAGCCTGCGACAGAAATCGGCTCTGGTCGATGCACTCTGCACTGAAATCGCGTTGCAGAAAGACTATCTGCCCGGTCGAACGCTCGAAACAATCTATTTCGGCGGAGGAACTCCTTCGTTATTGACTGAGAGTGAGTTACGCCAAATTATTGCCGTTATACAAACGCACTTTACCGTGTTGTCCACGGCTGAAATCACACTCGAAGCCAATCCCGATGATCTGAGTCGGGAGAAGCTTACGATGTTGCGAACCTATGTGAATCGCCTGAGCATTGGTATACAGACGTTCGATGAAGCGACGCTTCGCTGGATGAACCGTGCCCACACCGCTACGGAGGCCGAAACCTGTGTTCGGCTAGCGCGGGAAGCGGGTTTTGAGAACATGAGCGTCGATCTGATCTATGGAATCCCCGACAGAGAGACAGCCCGCTGGCAGCTTGATCTGCAAAAAGTCCTTGCCCTTAATGTACCACACCTGTCGGCCTACGCGCTGACCATCGAGCCTGATACTGCTTTTGGCCGTTGGGAGAAAAAAGGAAAAATGCTCCCTGCCGATGAAAACCTTGCCGCCGAGCAGTTTGAGGAGTTGACAAAAGCACTGCGGGAGGCCAGCTACGACCACTACGAAATTTCCAATTTTGCCAAACCCGACCAGTACGCCCGGCACAACAGCGCCTACTGGCAACGTCGGCCATACCTCGGAATTGGGCCAAGTGCGCACTCCTACAACGGTCATTCGCGGCAGTACAATCTGGCTAACAATAGTCGGTACATGGCTGCTATCGGGCAAGGCGAACTTCCCGCTACGGTCGAAACGTTGACGATGGCCGATCAGGTGAATGAGTATTTATTAACCGGTCTCCGTACCAAATGGGGCTGTTCGCTCAGTGAGCTTAATGAACTGTCAATGAGCGATTTTTCCGAAAAACAGGCTCGCGATCTTACCGATATGTACGCAACGGGCTGGCTGTTACGCGATGGTGATCGTTTGGTGTTGACTGAAGCAGGGAAGCTTTTTGCCGATCGGGTGGCCGCTACCTTGTTTGTCGAGGACTAGATGTAACGCTTTTTCATAAATTGCCCGTTAATTCGTGGAAAGCGCGGGTTTACAACCATCGGCGTATTATTTTCGCGGTAAGCCTCTTCGTTTATGAACCCGCAACGCCCGGTCAACACTTTTCGTACTTCTCCACCGCCGATCCCTAGGCCTAAGTCCCCCAACGCGTCTGCCCAGCGAACGCAGCCAGCCAGTCGGAAACCCGCACCGGAAAAGAACGCTTCGTCGGGTAAGTGGGAGCACGCACGTCGCTTCATGCGCAAACACCCGCTCATGGAGCGGGCTTACTGGTTTGCGATCAAAGCGTTTCTCTGGCTTTTCTTCGGCTCGTTTGGTTATGTGATCGTTTTGAAATACGTGCCGGTCTGGGTGACTCCTTTAATCGTATCGCGCTGGATGGATACCTTCGGTACCGACGAAAGCAGCCAGGTTTACAAGAGATGGCGCCCGTACGATAAGATCAGTAAGGAGGCTGCGCTGGCGGTGGTATCGTCTGAAGATCAGGCTTTTCCAACCCATTGGGGCTTCGACTTCGATGAGATACAGGACGCTATAAAAGAAAACCAGACGCGCAAACGGCCACGGGGAGCCAGCACAATTTCGCAGCAGGTAGCTAAAAATGTATTCCTCTGGAACGGGCGCAGCTACATTCGCAAAGGTCTTGAAGTGTATTTTACGGCGCTGATCGAGCTGATCTGGGGTAAAAAGAGAATTCTGGAAGTGTACCTGAATGTAGCGGAAACGGGCCCAATGACCTTTGGGGTTGAGGCTGCTGCACAACGCTACTACGGTCATTCATCGGCCACGCTATCCCGCGACGAAGCCGCCCGGATAGCGGCCGTATTGCCTAATCCACGCCTGTTCTCCATCAAGAAACCATCGGCCTATATCCAGCGCCGGACGCGGCAGATTGCCCGGCAGATGCGCTACCTGGGCGGGCAGAAATACATTCGAAATTTGTAACAATTCTTTCGGATACTGAGGCCCGTTACGCATACTTAGCGCCTGAGGTTGGTTCGCCGATGCCATTTTTTAAACGTCACCGCTTCACGCGTACGGATCTGCCATTCAAGGACAGGTAGTTTCTCCCTACAGAGCATATAGGGGTCGGTTCGCCATACACTGTTCGTTAAGCGAAGCCTCCGGGTTCTTTGTAGTTCAACTCTTTTTTTCTTCCCTGCCGTTCTTCCTGCTGTAGGACGGGTCAGCTGGCTGACCATTGTATTGGTATAGATAGTAAAACTCCCCCTAAAACGTCTTTCCTGATAAGCTACATAATCGGCTGTTTTCACAATCGTAGTCTATGCTGGTGTACTTACTTTCCTGAACTTTTAACCAGAATGCCCTCATGAAACCGTCAAGACGAAATTTTTTGCAGTCGCTGGGCGTGGGAGTCGCCGGATTGACCGCATCCAGCCCATCCATCGCTTCAGGTCCGGCCAAACCCAAAACGGTAAAACCATCCGCAGATGAACAGGTACTGTTCGTTGGCGACAACATTGCGGTAGCCCAAACGGAATACGGCAAAGTCAGAGGCTTTATTCTCCGGGGGGTGCATCAGTTTTTGGGCATACCATATGGCGCAGACACGTCGGGGAAAAACCGGTTCATGCCCCCGCAGAAACCCACACCCTGGACAGATATTCGTCCTGCGCTCTGGTGGGGAAATTCGGCACCGCAAATCATGGAGAAACGGTATGCCAATCCGTATGCCTCGTTTGTCGATCACTGGAACTACGACGATGTGTCGGAAGACTGCCTTAAGCTAAACGTCTGGACACTAACGCTAGATACTCAAAAGCGGCCGGTAGTCGTTTGGCTGCACGGGGGCGGCTTCGTGAACGGAAACGCGATTGAACAGGATGGGTATCATGGCGAAAATATAGCCCGGCTGGGCAACATCGTTTTCTGCTCACTCAATCACCGGCTCGGTGCGCTGGGCTATACGGAGCTGAGTGCGGCTGGTGGCCAGATCGCCGGACCGCTTAAATCATCCGGTAATGTGGGTAATCTGGACATGGTGGCCGCCCTCGAATGGGTTAAGAACAACATCGCCAACTTTGGTGGAGACCCCAACAACGTAACCATTATCGGGCAGTCGGGGGGAGGAGCCAAGGTAACTACGCTCATGAATATGCCCTCCGCCAAAGGATTATTTCACCGGGCGGTGGCGCTGAGTGGCAGTTCGCTGTCGGGTACTAATAAAGAGTATGCCGAAAAGCTAGGACTCAAGGTGATGGAAGAGGCCGGGTTAAAGCCCGGCGAATTCGCCAAACTGCAGCAGATTCCCTGGCGTGACTACATCGATATTGCGAACCGGGCCGCTGAGAAAATGAGCGATGAAGCCAAACGACTTGGTCTCCTGCGCGGGGGCTTTTCGCCCGTAGCGGATGGGATAGCTCTGAATGAAGGCCCTTTCTTTAAAGACCCCAGTCACTTTTCGGCGGATATTCCGCTGCTGATCTGTTCGACGTTTCATGAGCAAAACCCCGACCGGACGGACGCCAGTCTGGAACGTATTTCGCTGGCCGAAGTAAAGGAAAAAATCAGACCCCGTTTCGGCGACAAGGCCGGCGAAATTGTGGATGCGTACGCGAAGAATTTCCCGAAGGCCCGTCCTATCGAGATCTGGGCGCTGGTCGTTTCCAACCGAAAAAATGCGGTTGCGGCCGCCGATGCAAAAGCCTCGCAACAGAAAGCCCCCGTTTATCTGGCCTGGTTTGGCTGGCAGCCTCCGCTGTTCGATGGCCGGATGCGGGCGTTTCACTGCGACGATATTTGTTTCTGGTTTTACAATACCGACCTGATGCTGACCCATACGGGGGGAGGTAAACGGCCCCGAGCGTTATCGGAAAAAATGGCGGGCGCGTTTATCAATTTTGTGAAAACCGGAAATCCAAACGGGGGCGGCTTACCCACCTGGAAACCGTACACGAGCCAGAACGGGGAAACCATGATTCTGGATGATTCACCGAGCCTGGTTAACGATCCGGACCGCGATGCCCGAAAAACATTGACTTAGCGAGTGAAAACGGCTTACCCGTAAAATAGATGAGAAAGCGTACTGTACTGACCATTCTGCGTACTCGTGTAATCGTACTCCTTTGTGTTTTCTGTGGATCGGTCTTTGCTCAGACTACACCCAAATCCGTTAATGAGCCGCCCCAAACGCCGTTTGAGTTAAAGAACGGCGATCGGGTGGTTTTCCTGGGAAACTCGCTGTTCGAGGATGATTTTCAGTATGGTTATCTGGAACTGGCCCTGACAACCCGGTGGCCTGATCGCGACGTTACCTACCGTAACCTCGGCTGGACGGGCGACAACGTATTCGGTGTTGCCCGAAGCACCATTACAAACCCGCCCACCGGTTATGAGCTGTTAATGGAGCACATCACGAAAGCCCAGCCGACGGTTGTTTTTATTGGTTACGGTGGAGTCGAAGCCCAGGATGGGGAAGCAGGTTTACCGACATTTCGGGATGGATTGACGAAACTGATCGACAAGATTGACCAGCTTGGGGCAAGAACGGTGCTACTATCGCCCATTCCGGTCCTGTCTGCCGATTCTGCCCAAAACCCGGCGGAGCGTAACGCCATGCTGCAACGGTACGCGGCCATGATTGCCCAAACGGCTGAAGAGCGGAGCAAACTGTTTGTGGATCTGTTCAGGCCAATTCAGGAACTGGGCAAAACCGCGGCCCTTACGGAAGATGGCGTTCATCTGAACGAACTGGGCTATTATTACCTGGCTAGCAGTCTGGAAAAAGGGTTGGGGTTACCACCCCGAATGAAGCCAGCTTCGATAACGATTACCAAAACGACTCCGGAGGCAGCTGCCCCGGTGAAGCTACGGGAAACGAATGACAAAACAGATCCGCTGACCTTCACCCTACAGTCATCATCCCTGCCGCTCCCGTTGCCTGCCAACGAAACCAACGTGGTTGATACGGGGCGGCCGGTTCTTAAGATAGCGGGGCTGAAAAAAGGCATGTATACCCTTACAGCCGACAATGCGGAAGTGATAACGGCACCGGCCAGCCAGTGGGAAGCGGGCGTGGAAGTAAAGCAGGGACCATCCTTTGAGCAGGTGCGTGAACTGCAACGCATGATTTTAAAGAAAAACGAACTGTTTTTCTTTCAGTACAGACCGTTGAATACGACCTACATCCTTGGCATGCGCGCCTATGAACAGGGGCGTCATGCTAAGGGGCTGGAAGAACAAAGCCTCATTATCAAGTGGCTGGAAGGGCAGATCGCCACGAGCCGTACGCCCAGGCCGACTGTCTACAAACTTACCCTGTTGAAGTAGCCCGAACGTCATCCATATGAACGCCCTGAAAACGAGCTGGCCCGTGAAATTCTGTCGCCGACTGATCCTTATCCCTGCTGCATTGCTGTTCATTGCGTCCGCTAATCAGGGCGATCAAAAAGATAACCCTGATCCGGATGTAAAGCGGGAACTGGAGTCCTTCAAGGTCGCCGATGGTTTCGAGGTGACGCTGTTTGCGGCTGAACCGCTGGTGGCCAAACCGATCCAGATGAACTGGGACGCCGATGGCCGGTTGTGGGTTGTAAGCAGTACGGCCTATCCGCACTTAAAAACGGGTGAGCAGGCCAATGACAAAATCTTTGTTCTGGAGGATACCGACGGCGATGGCAAGGCGGACAAATCAACCATTTTCGCCGAAGGGCTGATTACACCGACGGGTATTTTACCCGGCGATGGGGGCGTTTACGTGGCCAACTCAACCGAAATTCTGCACTTTGCCGATACCGATGGCGATGGGAAAGC
This sequence comes from Spirosoma lituiforme, assembly GCF_054776635.1. NCBI lineage: Bacteria > Pseudomonadati > Bacteroidota > Cytophagia > Cytophagales > Cytophagaceae > Spirosoma > Spirosoma lituiforme. Next base: position 222,934 of record NZ_BAAHBO010000002.1, on the reverse strand, counting down.
CGATAAAAAGCGTCGTATTTTAAACGGCTTTGGTACGGCCGATACCCATCACCTCATTCACACCTTTCGCTGGGGACCGGAGGGTCTTTTGTATTTCAACCAGTCCATTTACATCTACAGCCATGTCGAAACACCATCCGGTATCAAGCGTCTGGAAGGGGGCGGGGTCTGGCAATTAAACCCTAAAGAACGCGAACTGGCGATTTACGCCAAAGGGCTGGTCAATCCGTGGGGGTTGCAGTTCGATCGGTGGGGGCAAACTTTTCTGACCGATGGGGCGGGTTTTGAAGGCATTAATTATGCCTTTCCGGGGGCTACGTTCCTGACGTCGCCGGGAGCCGCCCGAATTTTGCGGGGGCTAAATCCGGGTCAACCCAAACACAGCGGACTGGAGGTCATATCGGGTCGGCATTTGCCCGAGTCATGGCAGGGGAGTGTTATCACCAACGACTTCCGGGCCAACCGCATCAATCGATTCAGGCTGGAAGAACAGGGTAGCGGGTATGCCTCCAAACAGGTTGATGATTTGTTATGGACAGACCATGTCGCTTTTCGGCCGGTCGATATCTCCGTCGGACCGGATGGCGCTATTTACGTGGCCGACTGGTACAACCCCATCATTCAGCATGGGGAAGTCGATTTTCACGACCCGCGCCGGGATCACGAGCACGGCCGTATCTGGCGAATCGTTGCCAAAAACCGGCCTTTGGTCAGGAAGCCATCGCTGAGCAAGGCCAGCGTTAGCGAGTTGCTGGACAATTTGAAAGTACCGGAAGACTGGACCCGTTCGCAGGCTAAACAGGTCCTTAAGGCCCGCGGGGCTACCGAAGTCGTGCCGGCCCTGCAAAAATGGGTTCATGGGCTAGACAAAACAGACGCTGAATACGAGCACAATCTACTGGAAGCTCTCTGGGTGTATCAGACGCTGGATGTAGTAAACGAGCCGCTTCTTCTGCACCTGTTGAACGCACAGAACCACAAGGCGCGGGCCGCGGCACTGCGGGCGCTTGAACTATGGTATCCCAGGCTGCACAACGTACCGGCGCTGCTGACCAAAGCGGTAACAGATACGCATCCCCAGGTACGACTGGAAGCGGTAATTGCCCTTCGGAAAGTGCATACGGCCGAAGCCGCCCGAACCGCACTGACCGTGTTGGACAACCCGATGGATGAGTTTCTGGACTTCGCCCTGTGGCAGACTGTTCGTGAACTGGAACCCTTGTGGATGGCCCAGGTAAAGACAAATCCCGACTTCTTCGGAAACGTCCGAAAAACTACGTTTGCGCTGAAGTCCGTGAATAATCCGGCTGCGGTTACCCGGCTGGCTCAGCTTTATCAACAGGGTCAGATTCCTGACGAGTACCAGAGAGACGTGCTCAGTTCAATGGCTAAATTCGGCAACGCTGCCGATTTGACCATTCTCTTCGATCAGGCTGTACCAGGAAGTAAAGGTCAGCCGAAATCGGTGGCTGCTCAACTGAATGCGCTGGAAGATGCCGCCCGACGGGGCGCAAGGCCAACGGGCGATTTAAACCGAATTGCCCGTTTCGTTACCAATGACGAAGAAACAATTGCGTTGAGTGCCATTCGGCTGATTGGCTTATGGCAACTGAACGACCAGGGTAGCACGCTGATTAATCTGGCCAAAAAGGGAGACAGGAATGTACGAAAAGCAGCCCTTGGTGCCTTGGCTACACTAACTAACGACCAAGCTCGTACCGCGATAATCGCGATGACTAATGGAAGCAATCCCGCCGAGTTACGGCTGGCTGCGGCTACTCAGTTGGTTTCGATGAATGCTCCGGAAGCTGCCCGGCTGGGGGCTGACCTTCTACGAACCTTGCCCGCGCAAACCGATGTTACCGAGCTTTTTCAGGCATTCCTGGCCAACAAAGCGGGCATTCGGTTATTGGCTGATGAATTAACGACCAGAAAAATACCCGAAAGTCGAGCTAGACAGGCCCGGCAATTTTTGCAGCGCAACCTGCCGTCTAACCGGCGAAATACGGACGATACCAAACGCCTGACACAAGCTCTGGAAGCATCCGGTGGGGTTCTATTGCCCGAAAAAATGCCTCAGGAGCTAACGGATCAGGAAATTGTCAGTCTGGCTAAAACCGTTAAAGAAACGGCCGATCCGGTTAAAGGTGAGTTAGTGTTTCGACAAAGCAATCTGAGTTGCCTGACCTGTCATGCCATTGGCGGAGCCGGTGGTCGTATCGGTCCGGATCTGAGCAGTCTGGGAACGAGTTCGCCATCTGAAACCATTATTCGGTCCATTCTGTACCCCAACCAATCCATTAAAGAAGGCTTCGAACTTCAGCGGATCGCTAAAAAAGATGGGAGTGAACTAATGGGGTATCTGGTAAGTAATGGTACCGCCGAAATTGTGTTGCGTGATGTGAGTGGTCAGGAGGTCTCCATTCCCAAAAGCCAGATCAGTGCCATTGATAAAGTGCCCGGCTCGTTAATGCCTCCGGGATTGACGGCCAGTCTGGATCAGGAAGCTTTTATCAACCTGGTCGGCTTTTTGTCAAAAATGGGTGAGTCAGGGAAATTCCGGGTACCCACTGCGCGGTTCGTCCGTCGCTGGAGTACCGTTTCGCCCACAAACGAACTGGCTCGGAAAATCGCGGCCGAAGGGCCAGGCTACATCATCAGGGACAATGCGAAAGTAGCCTGGCAGCCAGCCTACAGCCAGGTTGCCGGCGATCTGCCAATCGGCGAACTACCGGTCGTTGACGGTACGACGGGCAAACGGCTCAGTTTCGTCCGGTTTGATATTGACGTGATCAGCAAAGGAAACGTAAACCTGGCCATGAACTCAACGGCGGGCGTGAGTGCCTGGGTCGAACAAAAGCCGCTTAAACTAACCGATCGCGGAGTAACGGACGCGTTCGCGCCGGGCGTTCATACCCTGACAATAGCTATAGACCGGGGTGTGTATAAGGGTGCTTCGCTGAGTATCCAGCTGGTAGACGCGGAAAATTCGCCCGCTCAGACCAGACTTGTCCTTGGACGGTGAGAAGCTATGATTGCATTTGGTTACCAACCAAAAACGCGGCATACTACTCAATTTGGACATATTAACCTTATTTTGTTTAAGGTATGGTAACAGACACGTCACAGCCAGGCAATGTTGACTAGGGATATTTGCGGGATTTTTCAACTCCCCAAAAAATGGTCAACTTTACAAAGCTTTTTGTTTTATTTCTTCTTTTTATCGTCCATGTTTCGAATGCTCAGACCAACCTGGCGGGCATTTCCGGACGGGTAACGGCTCAGGATGGAAAACCCCTGGAGATGGCGACGATCCAGGTCAAAAACGAGTCTACCGGTTTCAAGGCCAATACCGTTTCCAACGAAAAAGGCGAATTCCGTTTCAAGGAATTGCCGCTGGGTTTACCCTATTCAATCACGGTTCAGTTCGTTGGCATGGCAACTCAGTCCCAGACTGGCTTTGCGCTTAACCAGGGAGATCTGCTGCAGGTATCCTTTAAACTGGTCGAAAATTCCCAGCAACTGGAAACGGTTGTGGTTTCCTCCACGTCACTACGGAACAAGATCGAAAACATCGGTACGGCAACGGCTATCACGGCGAAGGACATCAATCGTCTGCCCGTAAATGGACGCAATTTCTCGACCCTGTCAGACCTGTCGCCCCTGAGCACGGGCAACAGTTTGGGGGGGCAGCTGGGGTCAGCGACCAATTTTACCATCGATGGTATGGCCGCCCGAAGTACCATAGCCGGTGGGCAACCAACGGGTGCGTATTCGATTACGATGGAAGCCGTCCGGGAATTTCAGGTAGTCACCAACCAATATGACGTTACGTATGGCAATGCCGGTGGTGGCACAATTAGTTCGGTAACCAAGTCAGGCACGAACAAGCTGAGCGGCAGTGTCTTTAACTTTCTGCGAACAAGCTGGCTGTCGAGTCCGTACGGGCTCAATCAACAGCCCAGAAATCTGCCCTTCAATACGGCGCAGTATGGCTTCTCGCTGGGTGGCCCCATCATCAAAGACAAACTCCATTTCTTCGTTGCCTGGGACCGACAGGCGAGTACGCAACCGCTGCTGATCGCGCCGATTCAATCGACGGCCGATGCCTTGCGGTACAACGTGACGCAAGCTACCGAAGACCAGTTTCTGAGCATTGCCCGCAGCAAATACGGTGTCGGCAACGAACCCCAGTTTGGTCAGTTTACCCGGTTTAAGAATACGCACGCGCTGTTTGGCCGGATCGACTGGCAGATTAACGCCAAAAACCTGCTGACGATCCGTAACAACTACATCTACGACCTGGATAATCAGTCGGATAATGATAACACGACGATCAATATGTACGAGGTGTACAGCACCCGTAAGAGTGCCAACAACAGTTTATTGGCTTCGCTTCGGACTACGATTAGCCCGAAAGTGACGAATGAACTGAAACTGCAGCACTTCTGGGAGTATAACCAGATGTACACCAACCCACAACTGCCCGAAATGAATATTCCACGGGCTACCGTCGCGAACGTAGCGTCTGTCAACCCGACCGATTCGACCAAAACGCTGTATACGAACATTCAATTGGGCGGCCAACGCTACGGTGGCGACTATTTCAATAACCACCTCGTTCAACTGGTCAACAACGTGTACGTAAATACCAACCAGTTCAACTTCACCTTTGGGGGTGGTCTAACGTTCAGCAATCAGAATTCGATTTATGGTAGCGAAACAAACGGCCGGTTCTGGTACACGGAACTGACCGCCTTTAACAACCTGGCCCCTTTTCGGTTCACGCGCGACGTTTACCTGACCAACACGCCCAATGTCAAATTCAATGTGCTGGTGCCAAACCTCTACGCGCAGGCGCAAACGATGGTAGCACCCGGCCTGAACGTTACGGCGGGTATCCGGGTCGATTATACCGATTACCTGACCAAGCCCAATTTTAACCAGACCGTGTTTAATACGCTGGGCCTGCGGACCGACAATAAACTGGCGACGCTACAAGTTCAGCCGCGCATTCAGGCAACCTGGGATGTTCGTCAGGATGGCCGGGACATCATTCGCCTGGGTGGCGGCATCCTGGGCTCGGCCCTCAACCCGTACTCGATGATCAATAACATGGTCTTCGACGGTAGCCGCATCGCCAGCATCGACGTAACCGGTAATCTGGTCCCTACGCCTAACTTCCCGGCTTATCGCGCCAATCCGGCTTCGGCACCGGGTCTTGATCTGATCAATAACCCTAACGTGCCCAAGCTGTACACCATCAACATGAACGGTAAGGATGCCAAAGTGCCAGTCGTTTACAAGATCAACGGGTCGTATAGCCACTTTTTCACGAGTAATTTCCGGATGAGCATTGCGGGTTATATGTCGTTTGCCCGTAACAACTATACGTACATTGACAAAAACATGGTGGACCAGCCGTATTTCACGCTGTCGCAGGAAGCCAATCGCCCGGTATACGTACCGGCTTCGTCTATCTTGACATCCAACGGTTCTCAGAACTGGACCTTAGGCCGGAAAACAACCGAAGTAGGCCGGGTGCTGGAACTGGGCAGTCTGGGTAAAGTGAATCAGATGGCGGTTGTGGTCGACGGGAATTACCGGTACTTCAAGGATGGCGAAATTGCGTTCTCGTACACTTGGAACGATACCAAAGACAACACGTCCTACAACGGAAACGTAGCCAACACAGCCACGTTGGTCCAATACACCGCTGGCGATCCGCGTACGCTGAATCAGATGAACTATTCTGACAATCAGTTTCGGACCAAGATCGTCGTTTACGGGAACACACCTACCTTCCACGGCTTCAACCTCGGCTTCCGCTTTTCCGGCCTGAGCGGCACGCGCTATTCGATGGTGGTGAACGGCAACATCAACGGTGATTTTGTAGAAACCAACGACCTGGCTTATGTCTACGACCCAAATCGAGGAGAAACACCGCAGTATTTGAAAGAGGGTATCAATGCGATTCTGAACAATCCGAACGTAGAAAACAGCGCCAAAGATTACATTCGAAACAGCTTCGGAAAAATTGCCGAGCGCAACGGTGGGGTAAACCCATTCTATGGAACACTCGACCTGCGTCTGACCTACAAAGTCAAAACGTTCCGCAACCAGTACATAGAACTATCGGGCGACCTGTTCAACACGGCTAACCTGCTCAATAAAGCGTGGGGTATTAACCATGCGCTGGGTGCGACTTCGCTGCTAACCCGATCGGGCTTCGACACAACGACGAATAATTACAAATATGCCGTGAACACGAACGCGGGTGTATCGAACCTGAGTGGTAACCCCTACCAGTTTCAGCTCGGTGCGCGGTACGGATTCTAGTAGTAGGTTGCTAGATGAGTACGAAAGGGAGGTTACCCATTTTGGGTAACCTCCCTTTTTTGTGCACGCCAGTGCGATGCTTGCATCTGCCACCGCAAGCATCGCACTGGCGACCCGGCCAAAACCACACATATCACCAACCAGCTATTTTGTGCCAAAAGAATAACGTCAAAAAATTATAAATTAAATCTTATTTTTGTAAGGGATGATTGGATGTTCATCCCAAGGGACGGTATGATTTACGCATGCCTGCGTCAGACATATATAGTCAATCAAATTGGTGTAGGTAGCCTACCCGAATTAGCTTAACGACTTGGACGAACTGCAACTTTGGACCGCTTTTCAGTCGGGTGATGAGGATGCGTATACACAGCTTTACCAGCTACACATTCGGGCTATGTACCGCTATGGCATGAGTCTGGTATCGGCTTCGGAAGCCTTTGTGCTGGATTGCGTACACGATGTGTTCACGGAAATCTGGGTCAAACGAACCCGTCTTTCAACACCTGCCAATGTCCGGCATTACTTACTGAAAGCGCTTAAAACCCGGATCATTCATCTGCTCGAACGAAAAGAGCGCCCGTTTCAGCCATTGACCGAAACGGATTACGATGCCCTCTGGACCGAGCCTAACGACCTGGAACTGCTGGAAGAATTAGAAGCCGCTAATTCCCGAAAAGATCGCCTGCAACGATTGATCGCTCAACTGCCGCCCCGCCAGCAGGAAGCACTTAAATTACGCTTCGTTGAAAACATGAATTATGACCAGATTGGCGATGTCATGGAGGTCAATCATCAATCGGCTAAGAATCTGGTGTTTCGGGCTGTTGAGAAGCTACGGGGGTGGATCATTCTGCCTTTTTTAACTTTTATTATTTTTTTTATAAATAAGTGAGTACGTTTTCGCATTCTCGTCATCTACTGACAAACCCGGTAGATTTTGCAGCACGACTACGATCAATTCTCATCCGCTGATTTCCTGACCGACGATTTTTTTGTCAGCCATCACCTCGCGCCAACTCCCCAGTCGACGGCGTTTTGGGAGGCCTGGTCCAAAGAGCATTCGGTGGAACAATGGCAGCAGGCCGTGAGCCTGCTGGACGCTATTCGGCTGGGGCTCGATGGGTACGCGCAGACCTGTCTGCCGGAGGAAACTATTCGTCAATTACTCATCCGGATTCAGCAAACGAATGCCCGGCAACGCAAGGCAGCGGGGCCTGTAATCCGGCTCGCCCGAATCAAGTGGGTGGCGGCCGCTTCTATTAGTCTGGCCATTGGTATCTGGTGGCTGACCTATACTGAAACAACGCCTTACGAACACCGGCTGGCTACCCTGGAGAAGACATTCACCGAAAAAGTCAATACGACTGAACAACCCCAGCTTATTCAGTTACCGGATCAGTCGGTTGTATCGCTGAACCCGAAAAGCCGGTTAAGCTATCCGGCCGATTTTGGTCAGAAAAACCGGTTGGTGTACCTGTCCGGCGAAGCCACCTTCGCCGTGACAAAGGATACCCGGAAACCGTTTCTGGTGCTGGCCAACGAACTGGTTACCAAAGTAGTTGGGACAAAGTTCAGGATCAGGGCTTTTTCAAAAGAAGATCAGGTTCGGGTCCAGGTGCTTTCCGGGCAGGTATCGGTTTACCGCGATCAGGCCAACCCCGAACGCGTGCACCAGAAAGGTGTTCTGTTGCTGCCCAACCAGCAGGTTGTGTTTACCCGAGAAACGGACCGGTTCGACAAATCCCTGATCAGTCAACCATTTGTCCTGAAGATACCCGGCCGCCTGAAGCAATCTACCCCGTTTGTCTATAATGAAACGCCAATGGCTCAGGTTCTGCAGGACGTAAAAGAAGCGTATGGCATCGACATTCTTTACAATAAAGAAGCGCTCATTGATTGTCAGTTAACCTCCTCAATGGATGGATTGTCTTTTGATCAGAAACTGATGATCATTTGTAAAACGGTCGGCGCAACCTACGATGTTATTGATGGCCAGGTGGTTATCAATGGCGGAAATTGCCGGTAAACCGGTTTGGATCACCTCGTGTCTCTACCCGTTACATGATTAGTAAGACGACTGCCTATGGACCAGTAACCCCCGCTTAGTTTAGTTAACCTGACGTGAAAAAGCCAATGGTGGAGCAAGCACCATTGGCCCAACGCTTCCCTGGTAATAACAGCCCGTAATGGGCTGACAGGAATTGCTTTGCCCGATTTCAACCCGACAAAACCAATCAAAATTATGAAAAAAGTAAACCCTTACTTACTAAGGTGTATGAAATGTACGTTCTTCCAGCTTGTGCTGGCGCTTACCTTCGCGGGTGTATCGTGGGCCGACGATGCGTCGGGTCAGGAAATGCTGGATCGTCGGGTAAGCCTGACCATTCAGCATGAATCCATTAAAACGGTGCTGCGGAGTATTGAAAAGGCTGCCAATGTCAAGTTTTCCTACAGTCCTCAAATTGTCCGCTCGAAACAGCTCATTTCCATGCGCGTACAGAACAGTACGTTGAAAGATGTGCTGGAAAAGCTGCTGGTTCCATTGCAGGTCAGTTTCAGTATTTCCGGCGAGCAAATCATCCTGGCCCGCACGGCTGCAACCGCCGTTACTATTGAGTTGGGCGACCCCGCCGACGGACTCGACGCGCCAGCCGATCGAACCATTTCCGGCGTTGTTTCGGACGAGAAAGGAGAGGGCCTGCCGGGGGTGAGTGTCGTTGTTAAAGGAGCTACGCGGGGCGCGGTAACGGATGCTTCGGGGACCTTTAAACTGACCCTTCCCGATGGTGCGCAGACATTGGTTTTCAGTTTTGTTGGCTTCACTACGCAGGAAGTTGCGCTCGGAAACCAGACAACGCTGAACGTGCAGCTAAAGCCCGACGTGAAATCCATCAATGAAGTCGTTGTGGTCGGTTATGGATCGTTGAGCCGGAAAGAAGTCACCAGCGCAGTCACCCACTTATCCGCCGGTGATCTGCTACGGGTTGGCAGCAACAGTCCCTTAATGGCTATTCAGGGTAAGGTGGCCGGTTTATCCGTTACCAATACGGCCGCTGGCGATCCGAACTCAACCCCTAGCATTCAATTACGCGGGGTTTCGTCGCGTAGCGCCGGACTGGGGCCGCTGTTTGTTATTAACGGGGTGCCGGGTGGTAATCTGGATAACATCAACCAGAATGAAATCGAATCCATCGATGTCCTGAAGGGAGGGGCCGCGTCCGCCATTTACGGAACCCGTGGCAGTAACGGGGTTATCGTGGTGACGACCAAAAAAGGATCGTCGGAGTCGCGCATTTTCTACGATGGATACACCTCGTTCGATTTCATCACCAACAAGCTGTCCGTGCTTTCCCACGACGAGTTTCTGGCCAACAAACGCGGGGTAGATCTGGGTGGCAATACCGACTGGATGAAAGCCGTTAGCCGAAGTCCCGCTTTCTCGCAAAAACACACGTTGCAGTTTTCGGGCGGGAACGGAAAAACAAACTATTTCACGTCGCTCGATTATCGAAATGCGAAAGGGATCGACCTGCGGTCGGCGAAGCAGGAGTATGGCGGGCGGGTAAACATCAACCATACATCCGCCAATAATCTGTACGCCATTACCTTCAGTGCGGCTCCCCGGTACGCCAAAACCAGCGGGGCCGATTATAGCGGATTCAACTATGCCCTGACGCTCAATCCTACGCAGCCCCTGTACGACAACACCGGCAACTATGCGTATATCAACAATGGCTTTTTTGCCAACAACCCGGTCGAAAACGCCAAAAACGTTTTGTCGGGTCAGGAAATAAAATACCTGGATATCAATAGTTCGTTCAAGCTCAATCTGCTCGATAACCTGTCAACCCTCATTACGCTGGGCGAAGTGAGCTCATCTTTCCGGAATGAAGGATTCAGCCCGTCTACGCTGACGACGGTGATCAACGGGACGAAGCGGAACACGGCGTATCAATCGCTGGATGAAAACGATCAGAAGAGTTTCGAATGGACGGGTAACTACGCCCTGGAGACTGGAAAACATTCGTTCAAGTTGCTGGGCGGGTATTCGTATCAGTTCTTCATGTCGTCTGGATTCAATGCGTCCAATGAAAATTTTCCGTCGGATGTGCTGACGTACAACAACCTGGGAACGGGTCTGTGGAATCTGGAAAAGGGAATCAACAATGTAGGTTCTTACCGGAACAGCTCTAAACTGGCTGCTTTCTTCGGTCGGGTAAACTACGATTTTGACCAGAAATATTACTTCTCGGCCAGTTTACGACGGGAGGGATCGTCCAAGTTCGGGTACGATAACAAATGGGGCTATTTTCCAGCCGCATCGGTCGGCTGGCGCATTACCCAGGAGAAATTCGGGCAGGGCATTGGCTGGTTGAACGAGCTGAAACTTCGGGCGGATTACGGGGAAACCGGCAACCAGGATTTTGGCAATTACCTGTCGCTGGATACCTACGGCGGATACGGGTACTACCTCTACAACAACACGTCCTACCAGGTGTGGGGGCCAAGCCAGAACACGAACTACAATTTGCGCTGGGAGAAAGCAATCAACGTCAACGTCGGTCTTGACTTTGACCTTTTCAAAAATAGCCGGTTAACCGGTAGCTTGAATTACTACGTTCGCACCAATAAAGATCTGCTGGGTTCGTACAATGTGCCTAACCCACCCAACGTGCAGGGGTCTACCTTTGCGAACGTCGGGACGATGCAGAATTCGGGTCTGGAAATTCAGTTGAGCGCTGCGGTGGTGAATCAGAAAGATTTCTCGTACAATCTGGCCTTTACCGGCGCGACCAACAGCAATAAGTTCGTCGCCTTCTCCAACGATGCTTACAAAGGACAGACCTACATTGATGTTGTGGGTATGCCCGCACCGGGTAGTCCGGGTAACATTCAGCGTTTGCAGGAAAATACCCGGATCGGCAGTTTTTATGCGCTGAAATCGGCCGGGGTGGATGAAACGGGCGCGTTGCTGGTGTACAATAAGGCGGGCGATGTGATTGTTGCCAACAAAGCGACCAATGATGATAAGCAATTCGTAGGCAATGGGTTGCCGCAGTTTACGGCCGGTTTAACCAACAGCTTCAGGTATAAAAAGTGGGATTTGACCGTTTTTCTGCGGGGGGCGTTTGGCTACAACGTATTCAATACTTATGCCTTTTATTTAGGAACGCCCTCCACCCAGCAGAATGCCAACACGCTTACCTCGGCGTACGATGGCGGCAAATACTCGAAACTGACCAATGCCGCTACGTACTCCAGCTTGTCGGATTACTTTCTGGAGCCGGGTAGCTTCGTCAAAATTGATAACGTGACGCTGAGTTATACCCAGCCACTGACGGTTAAATTCCTGCGCTCCGTTCGGGTTTACGCAACCACCCGGAACCTGAAGACCTTCAGCAAATTTACGGGCGGAGATCCTGATTTAATTCAGGTCAACGGTTTATTTCCGGGTGTCAATCAACGGGTTGATAATGGTAATACCGTTGGTACGCTGAATTATTTTCCATCGACCACCCAACTGCTGCTGGGTCTGCAACTCACGTTCTAATCTTACGACAACATAGCCAATGAAACGGAATCCTATTTTTACTATGCTGGGCAGGGTATCGGCCTCCTGTATGCTGCTGATGGCAGTGGGGTGTACCAACCTGGATGAAGTTTTGTACGACAAGATTACCTCCGAGAATTTTCTGCAAACCAAAAACGACGTCATTCGGGATTTTCTGCGCCCGTTTGAGCACAGCTACTGGACCATTCAGGGCGGCTCAACCTTTATGCTTCAGGAGAACAGTACCGATGAATTGATGACACCTAACCGCCAGGGCGACTGGTTCGATGGGGGGCAGTATCAGCGGGTTCATAACCATACCTGGACGCCCAACGACGGGTACACCAGTGATGCCTGGAATGCCCTGTATGGTGGTGTTACCCTGGCGACAAATACGCTGGAGGATTTACAGGCCATTACAGACCCCGGCAAATTTGAGATGACCCAGGCCGAACTGGATGGCATGATTGCCGAAGTGCGGACGCTCAGAGCCTGGCTCAACCTGAGGCTACTGGATTTTTACCGGAACATCGTTCTGGTGAAAAAAGTAAAAGGCGAATCGGCGGGCGGGCCACAGGTTTCGCCCCAGGAAGCGTTTTCGTACATCGAGCAGGAACTGAAAGAGTCGCTGCCCAAGCTGCCTACCCGCCAAAGTTTGGGCGATAATGCCATTGGCCGGTGGACACAGGGGGGAGCGGCTGCCCTGCTGGTTCGGCTCTATCTGAACGCTAAAGTGTATACCGGTACCGACCATTTTGCGGATTGTGCGACTGTATGTCAGGATATCATTGCCGGGAAATACGGCACCTACGGGTTAGAAACGCGGTGGGACGCTCCATTTGACTACACCAATCCAACCTCCCCGGAAGTCGTCTTTGGCTTTCCCGGTAGCTTTGGCCTAACACACTGGCAGTACGACGGGGGAATGTATTTCTGGATGCTGCCCGTGAACGCAACCTATTATTTTGGCTTTACCGATTTTGGCACGGCCAACCCTAAATATGCCTTGCAACCCGGCAGAGACGTAGATAGCACGGAGTACAGTTTCGCCCTGGGTAAGCCGTATTTGAAATTCAAAAAATACGCGGATGACTACCGGCTGAAAACCTATAAAAACTTGGGTAACAGTACGCGGGAAGGCATGTTCCTATCGGGTTATCTGCCTTACATTAACTCGAATGGTAAAGTCGATACCGTTCGCTCGACCAAAGGTCCTTACGCACTGTTCTTGCGGGATCAGGTTGGTATGTTTCTGGATGCCAAACCGGGTACCAAAATCGCCGATAAACAATCGAATATGAACCACGCCGACCAGAATTCGGGACTCGTGCCGGTTAAGTATCCGTACTATCCGAGCAGTGACCCGAACAAGATTTCGTCGGCTTACGCGGAAATACGGCTGGCTGAAATTTACTATTCCCTGGCCGAGTGCAAATACCGGGCGGGCGACAAAGCATCGGCGGCTACGTTACTGAATACCGTTCGGACCCGGAACTACCCGACGGGCTCGCCCAGCCTGTATAAGCCAGACGGTAGCCAGTTAACCGATCAGGAAATGATTGATGAATGGGGACGCGAATTTTTGGTGGAGAGCCGCCGTCGTACGGACCTGATCCGTTGGGGTGTCTTCAATTCGGGCACCTGGTGGGATAAGCAACCCGATGCCGACAACCACACCGCCATTTTCCCCATTGGCCAGAATGTGCTGAATGTCTCAACCCAACTGAAGCAAAATCCGGGGTACTAAGCAGGAACGTTGACGTTTTTTTATCATTCTGACGCAGCCGGGCCGCCGGCTGCGTCAGAATGATAAAAAAATACCCCGCAAATGGTTAATGAACAGTTTCAAAATGAAGCCTTATAGGGGCTAGTGAATAAATTGCAGGAAAGAAAAGTCGGGATGACGCATCTCAATTTCGTTCTCGCTCGATTCCCGTTGTGCTTCAGCTGCGTACACGACCATGTCATCTTCATAGGCGTTAATGGCCGCCCGCAGGGTTTCGTATTTTCCGCTGGTGAGGGTAGTGGCTAACGTTAAGGCATCTATCAGTCCGGTATTTACGCCCTGGCCGGCAAAGGGGGGCATCAAATGAGCGGCATCCCCAATCAGCGTGATCGGCAACGGACGATCCTGTTTCCAGGGTTTACCCAGCGGTAATTTTCGGGTTGGCAAGCCAACGAAAAAGGATGTAGCCCGGACTAATTGCCGGTACCGTTCGTCCCAATCCGAAAACCTGTCGAGAAGAAATTGGCGGATGCTGTCTGTATCCTGAGCGGTCAATCCATTCCCCTGACTCCATTCGTCGGGCCTCTTAAAAATTACGCCATAGCTCAATGCACCATTGTTATAGGGATTGGCAACGAATAAGTTACCTCCGTGGGCGGTCATGAGTCGGTGCCCATCGCAGAGCTGGTAAAATTCCCGACAGTTTAGTGCCGGCTGAGGTACGTCGCCCTGTATGATGAAGGTGCCGGTATCCTCAACCTGGGTATCCGTAACATAACTTCTTACGTTGGACATTCCCCCATTGGCAACGATCACCAGATCGGCGGTTGCATCGGGTTTACCGTCGAATTGTAACCTCCACTTTCCGGCCTGTTCGTCCAGTCCTGTACATTTTCGGTCCCAGACAACGGTGCCGCTCTGTAGACTATTGAGCAACAATTGCCGTAGATCGTTTCTGTTTATTTCTGGATTATCATATTGATTATCAGGTGTAACCTGTGTCGTAGACAGCACGTTCGCCCGTTCGTCGGTAATGAGTACACCCATAGGAATCGCCGTCCTGTAATAGCTTTCCAGCAGACCTGCCTTTTCCATTGCTTTCTGTCCGGAATGTTTGTGCAGGTCGAGTGTACCACCCCAGATTCGGGTTTGTGCGTCTTTATCCCGTTCGTAAACGGTTACCGCTACGCCTTCCTGCTGCAGTAGTTTGGCCATGGTCAGCCCAACGGGTCCCGCCCCCAGAATGGCTACGTTCTTATCGTTCAGTAACATGATTTTGCCTGGCTTAATGATAAGGCAAAATTTCACAATGCCCGCGTATCAGTCTTGTACAAACGCGACAAAATTGCTTGAAACAGCCTGTTTCCCTTTTTTTGCTTTCCGCGCAAATGCCGCTGGAGTCGTACCGCTGTGCCGCTTGAATTCTCTACTCAGATGAGCCTGATCGGTGTAGCCCAGTTCATGCGCCAGGCCGGCCAGATTAATGGCTGGATCGAGCCATAAGTGGTTTCGTACCTGCTCGAAGCGTATCAGGCTGGCTACGTCTTTGACCGTATGCCCCGACGATTGCTTGAACTTTCTTTCCAGGGTACGAACGGTAGCGTGAGCCGCCGTTGCTACCTGTTTCACGGGTATGGTGCCGTTTGTGTCCCGCAGGGCAAC
This sequence comes from Spirosoma lituiforme, assembly GCF_054776635.1. Classification (NCBI taxonomy): domain Bacteria; kingdom Pseudomonadati; phylum Bacteroidota; class Cytophagia; order Cytophagales; family Cytophagaceae; genus Spirosoma; species Spirosoma lituiforme. The sequence continues at coordinate 207,653 of NZ_BAAHBO010000002.1, read as the reverse complement.
ACCCGCTTTGTGCAGCATGCTGTCAGTTGTATTGCCCAAGCTGTTATCCAGAAAATAGGCTTCTACCTGAGCCAGTGCTTCTTCTTTCCGGCCAGCCCGGATGTACGCTGCCAGCAGGGCCTGGAGCTGAGTAATGGGATGGTCGAATACCTGCACGCCGTCTTTACCGGACGGTAGGCCGAGCAGGTCGAACACCGTCCAGGGAAAGCACCGGACAGCAATGATTTCCAACTGGTTTTGCGCGTAAAAATAGACAGGCTGGTTGAGCAATCCCACCATAAACGGTGACGGCAAGGGCTGCAAGGCTCCGTTATAAGAAAGGCTACAGGCGCTGCCGAAGTAAAAAATCAGTTCAGCGTAGCCATCCGGTACCACCTCAAAGCTCGATGGTTGTTCGCCAAAATCGAGTTTGTCGTACCAAAAGCACTGTATGGCGTTTCGTAGGGTTGAGGGCGGGGCAACTTCCAGGTGATGCATAGGGAAAGATAACCTATTTTTTTGTAATGTGTCGAGCCCAACCCCCTACCGCAAAAGCATACGTTCTGCAATAGGGGGTTGGGCTCGGCGGTACGCTTGATCGAGAATGCTAGCGACTGATCTTACTTTTTGGCTGAAGCAATCACGTCATTTGCCATTTTTACGTAATCTGCATTTTTAGCTTCGCTCGCCAGCGCAACCGTTTTCTCGGCGCTGGCAATGGCACTGGCTTTTTCTTTCAACTTCAATTCAATGCGGGCTTTCAGTAACATGATCCAGAACGCTTTCGGATTTTGTTCGGTGGCTTTGGTTACCCAGTTCAGAGCTTGTTTCAGATCCCGGTTGGTGTCGTAGTAATAGCTGGCGGCTTCAAAATAAGCCGGCTTCTCGGAGGCTAGGGAAGCCTCAATGTTCTTTACGATCGTCTGATCAATGTCGGCCGTGATCGCAACGGGAACACGGGTTTTATCCCACATAATTTCCAGCACGGCCGAGTTCGGCTGAATATCGGCGATGTTGATGGTAAACGTTTCTACTTTGTTGGACAACGTGGTCGGTTTCACGGTAACCCGCACCACTTCGTTTTCCGTCTTATACGCGCCCACATTGGCACCCAGGGCCAGATCTTTGGAAAGCATAACCTCCCAGCTGGTTTTTCCCGGAATCGTGAACAGCCCGTAGGTACCCGCTTTCACCTCCTTACCTTCCAGTTTCACATCCGATGAGAACGTAATTTTGGAGGTTGCGTTGGCACCGGTACGCCATACCTTATCGTAGGGAACCAGGTCGCCGAAAATGGCGCGGCCTTTTACCGCTGGCCGGGAGTAATCGAGCGTAATGTCGCCCAGGGCGAAGCTTTGTTTGGTGATTTGAGATGGGCTGGCCGCTGGTATTTTCAACTGAGCCTGAGCTACGGAAAGTGAACAGAGCGTCAGGAGAACAGCTACGGCAAAAGGTGTAAAATTGAAACGCTTCATAAGAAAGTAATGATGATCGTATTGTTTGTGTGTTTTCTTTTTAACGCTCAAAGGTACAGATTAATAGGCCTGCTATACTTTTGTCGGCAGTTATGAACACGTATTTTTCGATTAGTCTATAGGGTATCGACAAAATTGGCGAGACTGACCGTGTTTTTAATTAGGTATGGTGTCAGCCGGATCGCCAGTGCGATTCTTGGAAATGTGGAGTCAGTTTCTTAAAACTGACTGGCGCGGACGGTTCGCCGGGGCGGGCGAACCGTCCGCGATGCTTACATCGTGGCCTGTTGATTGATAAGAAGGAGGTTTTGATCGGACTGGCGTTTCAGAAACCTTCCTGTGTCAGGTGCTTACATCTGACACCACAGACAAAGACATGGATTTCAAACTCCGATAAGGACGCCCGACTCAAAAATTCTCGACAGACTAGCGATTGAAAATCAGAAAAGGCCCTGTCCCAGGATTTGCGGCAACGCAACGGGCTTGTTTTGGAGAATAAGGAAGTAGACTAGCCCGGCCAGAACTAAATAGCTGAATGCCAGCCACTTTTTTTTCTGGGCGAACTCGGCCGGGTGATGGTAATAATCATAAATCATGGATGCTGACAAGCCCATGACCATTAGAAAGAACGAGAATACCCCAAAATCTGTTCGGTAAGGACTCACCGACTGCATGAACTTTGCGCCCGACAGGATGTACAGCAACCAGGCTCCGAACCCTGCCCGATACAGGTAGACGCTCAGCCGCCGGTCGTTTTTAAGGTCAAAAAGGTCGTCAGTGAATTTTTCAGACATAGCCTGCTTTACTTTTGGGCTTGTGAAAATACAAACTCTTTCTATTAAACGCAAAAAACACAATGCTTGATTCACAACCGGTTGACACCGTTCAGGAATTTAAGACAATGCAGGTCGAGCTGGTACGCGTCGACGATGCCTTTCATTTTGAAGCACTTGGGGCGTCAGGCGTGCCCCAGCACATGGATGCCGCCACCGACATTGGTGGGCATAACGCGGGAGCCCGCCCGATGGAAATGTTGCTGATGGGCCTGGCAGGCTGCTCGGCTATCGACGTCGTACTGATTCTTCAAAAACAGAAACAGGTAATTGACGATTTCCGGATGAAAGTGGACGGCTTACGGGAAAAAGACGCTAATCCATCGCCCTTTAAAAAGATTCATATCACGTATCTGCTTAAGGGTCAACTAGATGAGGTGAAAGTGAAACGAGCCATTGACCTATCGATGGATAAATATTGCTCGGCAACGGCGCAGTTCCGACCCTCCGCCGATATCACGTATTCATTCGAGATTCAGGCCTAACCCAGGGACTATACGCAGCGAAAAATGTAAACGGATTCACTGTGCTTAACCCCTCTTCCTGTCGGGCGAGGGGTTTTATTTTGCCTAAAATTTGCCTTACCCCTCACGACTTACGACTTTTGTTTATGCAACAATACCACGATCTTCTGCGCCATATTCTCGACAATGGCTCCCGCAAAACAGACCGCACCGGTACGGGTACCATCAGTGTTTTTGGCTACCAGATGCGCTTTAACCTACAGGATGGCTTTCCGCTACTGACGACCAAGAAAGTACACACCAAGTCGATCATTCATGAATTATTGTGGTTCATCAAGGGCGACACCAACATCAAGTATCTAAAGGACAATGGCGTTTCCATTTGGGATGAATGGGCCGATGAACGGGGTGATCTAGGGCCCGTTTACGGCAAACAATGGCGCAGCTGGCAATCGGATGGGCAAACAATCGACCAGTTGAGTGATGTACTGAAGCAGCTTAAGACAACGCCCGATTCGCGCCGAATGATCATTTCGGCCTGGAATCCTGCCGACGTACCCAGCATGGCCCTGCCGCCCTGTCATTTGTTGATGCAGTTTTATGTGGCCCCGCCAGACCCCGGAAAAGGAGAGACGCTGAACAAACTCTCCTGCCAGCTTTACCAGCGTAGCGCGGATGTGTTTTTGGGCGTGCCCTTCAACATTGCCAGTTACGCGTTGCTGACGATGATGATTGCGCAGGAGTGCGGCTACACCGCCCACGAGTTTATCTGGACGGGCGGGGATACCCATCTGTACCTGAATCATCTGGAACAGGTGGAAACCCAACTCGCCCGCGACAGTCGACCGTTGCCAACCATGCGACTGAATCCAGCGGTGAAATCTGTATTCGATTTCACCTACAACGATTTTACACTCGAAAACTACAACCCGCACCCAGCCATTAAGGCCCCTGTGGCGGTGTAGTCTATACGGAATGATGGTTTATTGCTTCACCAGCTTCTGGTATTCATGTTCAACCATGTTCTGCTCATTGCGGTGAAACACACTGACGTAGTGTGATAATAGACCAATGCCCCAACCAATCATGGCGAAAACAGGCCAGGGAAAAAGAGTACCTGCGTGGCCCGCTGAATGAACGGCGAAGGCGGTAAAGGCCCAGACAAGCCACAAACCACCATTGACAATCAGGAACGAGCGTAGGTGAATACGAAAACCGACACGCGCTTTTGCTTGTTTCCACAAATAAGGGTCGCGTTGAGGAGCATGATGAATCGTTTCCATGACCTTGATTTTTGTTATGATTGGTGAAACAGGTTATCTGTCTTGATGAATCAAAGATCAGGGTGCGTGGCTCGTGTTTTTCCTGAAATCTGACCAATTGCCAACCTTGCGGAGTGAACTCACTCATTACCATGACCAATTCCGAAATTGTCGACCTGCTTGAACTAACCGGTCGGTTAATGGAGCTTCACGACCGTGATGCTTTTAAAACGCGTACCTTTCAGGGGGCGGCCTTTACCCTCGATAAATCCACTGCCGACCTGGGCAACCTGTCCGTTGAGGAGCTGGTTAAACTGCCGGGAGTCGGAAAATCCATCGCACAGAAAATCCGGGAAATAGCCGAAACGGGCCACCTGACGGATCTGGATGAGCTACTCGCCCAAACGCCCGAAGGTGTGCTGGACATGTTTCGTATAAAAGGGCTGGGCGTGAAGAAAGTCCGCACGCTCTGGCACGAGCTGGGCATAACGAATCTCCGTGATCTGCAACTGGCGGGCGAGAATGGCCAGATTGCCAAGATCAAAGGGTTTGGCGCCAGTACGCAGGAGAAAATCCTGGCGGCATTAGAATTCCTGCAGGAGCAGCAGGGTAAGGTTCGTATGGATAAGGCAGCCATGGTTGCCACCCTGCTTCAGGACGAGTTATCGACTCGTTTTGACCGCGTCGAAACAAGCGGGCAGGTACGTCGGAAAGCGCAGGAGGTTGATATTATTCAACTGCTCGTTCAAACCAGTGATCCGGTTTCGGCAATGGCCATCCTGAATGCGTTACCGAATTTACAACCCAACGAAGCCGGGTCATCGCCGTTTGCGTGGCGCGGAAAACTGACGGGGTTCGATGTGCAGGTGGAACTGCTGTTGTACCCGGCCGAGCAGCTAAACCGGCAACTGTTCATCCACACGGCCGCCGATCTCCATTTACGGCAGGCCGGAACCGGGGGGATTCCCCTGCTTCAGGTAGCTTACGCCAGTAACCTGTCGGGTGTGGTGATCCCAACGGCTGATGCACCGGGCGTAGTGGAGACGGAAAGGGCTATCTACCAGCAGGCAGGTTTGCCCTACATCGTGCCTGAAATGCGCGAAGATGACTTTGCCTTTCGCTGGGCCAGTCGGCATGCCAACGACGAACTGGTTACCTGGGATGATCTCCGGGGAACCCTGCATAATCACAGTACCTGGTCGGATGGAAAGCAATCGGTAGCCGGCATGGCCGCCTACTGCCGGGAGCTTGGCCTGAGCTATTTCGGTATTGCCGACCATTCTAAAACGGCTTCGTATGCCGGTGGGCTCGACGCCGAACGGGTGCATCAGCAACAGCTAGAAATTGATGAACTGAACAAGGGGTTCGGGGCCGATTTCCGTATTTTCAAAGGGATCGAGTCTGATATTCTGGGGGATGGTGCCCTGGATTACGATGATGCCACGCTGGCCACGTTCGACTACGTCGTGGCATCGGTCCACCAAACCCTGACCATGTCGCTGGAAAAGGCCACAACGCGGTTGTTGCGGGCCATCGAAAATCCGTATACAACCATCCTCGGTCATCCCACCGGACGCTTATTGCTCGCCCGCGAAGGATACCCCATCGATCACCGGGCTATTATCGACGCCTGTGCTGAGCACAACGTCATCATTGAGATCAATGCCAGCCCTTACCGGCTCGACATCGACTGGCGCTGGATTGACTACGCCATGCAGCAAGGGGTTATGTTGAGTATCAATCCCGATGCGCACGACCTGGTTGGGTTGCTGGATATGCATTATGGCGTGGCCATCGGCCGGAAAGGCGGTCTAACCAAAGCCATGACCTTTAACGCCCTCACGCTGGAGGAGATGAGTACTTATCTGAAGGAGCGACGGGAAAACATACTTAAGTAGGCAAATATGCTTCGTTGAGCATGAATTAATAAGTAGTTAAGGATCGACAGAAATAGGGTAAATCAACCAGGTTACGTCTTTAGTCCATTAAGTATCAGCTTAATGGACTTTTTGCTTCTACGCTTTCTAACCACCACTCTATGCGATTTATACCTTTACTGTTCTTTTCCTTATTGCTACTGACCAAAGCTATAGCTCAGCAAAACACCCCTTCGGCAGGTGCCTCGCCAACGTTTTCGGCAACGGGCTACGTTCGGGATGCGAAGACCGGAAAGCCCATTCAGGGGGTTAACATTGTCGTTTTGAACGTGTCGAAAGGGTATGTGACGGCAAAAGATGGGTTTTACGTGGTGCAACTGCCGCCCGGTAATTACGTGTTGCGCTTCTCGCACGTGGGCTATCGATCTAAACAGGATACGATTTCGTTGCAGAAAACGCTCTTTCGGGAAGTGACGATGGACGATGATGCCAAAGATCTGGAAGAGGTCGTGGTGACGAGTGAAACGCCCGATCGAAATGTTCGTAAAGTTGAAATAGGTGTCTCACAACTAACGATTCGCAGCATCCGCCGAATTCCGCCCCTGATGGGCGAAGTAGATATTGTGCGCAGTCTGCTGTTGTTGCCGGGGGTAACAACGGTTGGCGAGGGCGCACCGGGGTTCAACGTTCGGGGGGGGAGTGCCGACCAGAACCTGATCCTGTTCGATGACGCTCCGGTATTCAATTCCAGTCACCTGATGGGTTTTTTCTCGGTGTTCAACCCCGATGTCGTGCGCGACGTAACCCTGAATCGGGGTGGGGTAGCAGCCGCCTACGGGGGAAGGGCATCGTCGGTGCTGGACGTGAAGATCAAAGAGCCGGATGCCGAGAAATGGAGTGTCAATGGCGGCATTGGCATCATTTCCAGCCGGTTAGGTATTGAGGGGCCGATTATAAAAAATAAACTATCGTTCCTAGCGGCTGGCCGGGCATCGTTCAATGATTTCTTGTTTAAGCTGGCACCTCCCAATCTGAAAGGTACACAAGCCAATTTCTACGACCTGACGGCTAAACTCAAGTACCAGCCCAACGAGAAAAATACGATTACGCTAACAGGCTATTCGAGTAAGGATATCTTTAAGCTGGCGTCCGATTCGCTCTCCGGGCAGGAAATCAATGCCTCTTCGACCCGGTTCAACTACCAGACAATGAACGCCGTGCTGCGCTGGAATTACTTCATGAGTAAACAGGTCAATCTGGCTACATCCGTCATTCTGAGCCGTTATCAGGCAGATCTGTCTTCACCCGATTCCGCCAATGCTTTTCAGCTGAAGTCGGGTATCTGGCACCGTCAGATTAAGTCCGACCTGACGTATACGCCCAACGAAACCCACCAGTGGCAGGCTGGTATAAGCGTCATCGATTACCAGATTCAACCCAATACGCGTATTCCGGGACCGATTTCCAACGTGCTACCGGTCGATCTGGCCCGCGAACAGGCGTACGAACTTGCGGCCTACGTCCAGGATGAATGGAAAGTAAATCCGGCGGTGGCTATCATGGCCGGGCTGCGCTATTCGGAACTGCTGAACCGGGGGCCGGCAACGGTCCGTACGTACCAGGAAAACGGCCCTCGGGAAGACGAAACCGTTGCTGCCCGGCAAACTTACGGCGCGGGTAAACTTTACAACTCCATGGGCGGGCTGGAGCCCCGGCTGGCGGTGCGCTGGTCAGTGAGTGAGGGCAAGGCTATTAAGGCCGGGTATAGCCGATTGCGGCAGTACATTCAGCAGGTGACCAACACAACGGCCGCCCTGCCCACGTCGCGCTGGCACCTGAGCGATATGTATACCAGGCCCGTCATCGCCGATCAATGGTCGCTTGGGTACTTCAGCAATACCGCCGACAACGCCATTGAGGCATCGGGCGAAGTGTATTACAAAATGCTGACCAACGCCATCGACTACCGGGACGGGGCCGAACTGCAACTGGCCGAAGCGGTTGAAACGCAGATTGTGCAGGGCAGCGGTCGAGCTTACGGGTTTGAAGGGCTATTGCGCAAAAACAAGGGCCGCTGGACAGGCTTTATGAGTTATACCTACGCCCGTACCTTCCTGACGATGAATAGTCAATACGCCAGCGAACGGGTCAATAACGGGAATCCGTATCCGGCCAATTACGACAAGCCCCACACCCTCAACGTACTGGCTACGCACCGGCCCACACCCTGGTTCAGTCTGTCCCTGAACTTTACCTACAGCACAGGGCGGCCAACGACGCAGCCATCGGCCATTGCCCGGGTGGGCGGTATCCTGGTTCCGATTTACCTCGATCGCAACCAGCAGCGCGTTCCGGATTACCACCGGCTCGATTTTTCGATGACCTTCGAGCAGAATCCGCTCAAACACAAGAAGAATCAAAGCAGCTGGGTATTTTCGGTTTACAACGTGTACGCGCATAAAAATGCGTACTCCATCTTCTACAAGCTGAGCCCGGCCTCGGCCTCGGACGCCTACAAGCTATCCATTTTCGGCACCGTTTTTCCCTCACTGACCTATAACTTCAAATTCTGATGAGACTACGACTACCCGTTTTCGCGTTGGCTCAGCTCCTGCTTTGTGCCACGCTCGTCGTTTCGTGCGTTACGGAATTTCAGCCCGATGCGGTCAGCATTGCCCCTTCACTAATTATTGAAGGACAGATTACCGATCAGGCCGGCCCGTACACGATCAAGCTTACCCGCACCGCCGACTATTCCTACAAAAGCCTGAACCTGCTGGAAACGGGCGCTACAATCGTTATTTCGGATAACCTGGGCAATCAGGAAACCCTGAAGGAGCAGTCCCCCGGTGGGACTTATCAGACCACCAGCCTGCAGGGGGTAGTCGGTCGGAGCTACACCGTTCGTATCCAGACGAAAGACGGGAAGACGTACGAATCTGATGCCGAGACATTGTCGGCGGCCCCACCCATCACGAAAATTTATTCCGAATACACCAAAGAGACCGGTGGGGTAAGTTCAGCGAAGAATCAGGGTTGGGATGTTTACCTGGATACGAAAGATCCTGACACACTGGGTAATTATTACCGGTGGGTATGGACACATTACGAATTTACGGCGGTCTGTGCGAAGGTGGAGCTATCGAATGGCACTGTACAGGGATCAGGTTGCTGTTCAAACTGTTGGGACATCACCCGCTGCTACACGTGCATCAACATCACGTCAGACGTCAACATCAACGGAAAGGCTGTTAGCCGACAGTTTATTTCGCGTGTTCCTTATAAATCAAAAAGCGCCTACTACATCGAAGTTCAGCAGCAGGCCATCAGCAAAGGGGCGTATGAGTTCTGGAAAAGCGTCCGGCAGTTGACGAGTAACACGGGTGGTTTGTTCGATGCTGCTCCGTCTACCGTGCGGGGCAACGTGCATGCGCTGAGCGATCCAGCCGAAATGGTGTATGGCTATTTTGGGGCAACGGGTATCTCCGAGCAGTACATGAATGTGGATCGCAGGAACGGAGAGGGTACTCCCGATGTTGATCCTCCAGTATTTGTGCCCCAGCCATCGGCTTGTGTTGTCTGTGAAAATAGCCTGTACCGAACCCCTAACAAGCCACGGTGGTGGAATTTTTAACGCGCTGAACCAGGAAAAGAAACGAGTCCGGCTAAATGAATCGGGGTATCGTAGCGTTAAAACAACAGGCCGTCCGTCAATGGGTCTTTCATTAGTATGACACTACGAACTATTGGATTTATCGTTTGCTTATTTCCCGCCCCGGCGCTGCGGATGGACGTCACCCCGCCTTTCTACAGGGAACATCGAACTGTACCGAACGGCCAAACGCCAGCTCTGAAGGCGGAAATAGATAAGCTGTTCGAGGCTACTAACCAGGTACGAGCGGAAAAAGGCCGGGCCACCCTGCAAAAGGACGCCAGGCTCATGGCCGCAGCCCAGCAATACGCTGAACTCATGGCCGCTCAGGATGAGATGTCCCATACGCTCAAGGGGCTTAGCCTGGTTGATAAAGCGAAACGCGTGGGGTACGATTACCGGAAACTAAGTGAGAACATTGCCCTCAATACGGATCTGGACGGCCGGTTTGTGGTGTATGAGCAGTGGATGAAATCGAAAGGGCACCGCCAGAATCTGCTGGCGCCTGACGTAAGCCAGATCGGGGTAGGGGTTGCGGGGCCCAGCAAACAAGACCGACGGTACTATTACTGTCAGATTTTCGGGGCTCCGTTAGGGCGGGGAAATCAGTGAGGTTGTCGTTGATGGAGGAGCAAAAAGGACAGGCTTCGGGTAATTCAGTTTAAAACTGGAAATAAGGCAATAATTCGTTAATACAGAACCACCTGATTTAAGGGTTACTTTGCTACCTGTCCAATCAAGCAAATCCTATACGTTATGAATCAACTGGTGAAAAAGCGAATTCTTCCGTCGGTCGTATTGGTCATGCTGGCCGCTACAGCCTGCTTGCAAGCACAGTCTCTGCATCGGCTACCCATAAAGACCGTTCAGGATCTTCATGCTTATTTTAAATGGTCTCCCGGCAAACCACCGATCATCAGCGGACACCGGGGAGGAATGGGTGTCGGTTTTGCCGAAAACTCGCTGACGTCCTTCGAACATACGCTAACCTACACGCCTGCCTTTTTCGAAACTGATCCCCGGCTTACCAAAGACAGTGTTATTGTCTTGCTCCACGACGCCACCCTGGATCGAATGACAACCGGCACCGGAAAGCTTTCGGATTACACCTGGGAAGAGTTAAAAAAACTTCGTCTTAAAGACGCCCAGGGTAACGTAACCCAGGATCGGATTCTTTCTCTGGATGAAGCTATCGACTGGGCGCGGGGGAAAACGGTACTGAATCTGGATCGAAAAGATGTGCCATTTTTCATGACAGCGGCCATCATCCGGAAGCACAACGCCGATGCGTTTGTGATGCTTACCGTTCATTCACCCGAGCAGGCCCGGTATTATTACGAAGACAACAAAGACCGAATGTTCTCGGCCTTTATCAAAAATAAACAGGAACTGGAGGCCTATGAAAAGGCCGGTATTCCAGCTGCCAGCCTGATTGCTTACATCGGCCCAACGGTCAAAGCCGAAAACAGGGAGCTTTACCAAATACTCAATGGCAAAGGAATTATGTGCATGATTTCGGCTGCATCGAGTTACGACAAGCTGCCTGATGAGCAGGAACGGCGAACGGCTTACCGGGCTATCATTGACGATGGGGCGAGTATACTGGAATCAGACCGGCCCGTGGAGGTTGTCAAGGCCCTCAAGCTTCGTCAAACAAATCAGCCTGCATCAACTGGGTCCGTAAAATAAAGTATCTCCTGTTACAATGGGTTCATTTGGCAGACAATGCCATCCAAACAATGGCCCTGTTGATCCCGCTCGGATGCACTTTCCTTTGCGTTTGTTCATGAAGTAACTTTATGGCCATCTGGTGCTTTTCTCACTTTGGATTGGAACTAAGACCGCTATACTGTAATGCCGAATGGTTCGCTTATGATAAAACAGTTTCTCGTAGCCCTGATCATAATTGTCGCTGGCCAGGCGAAAAGTCAATCAATTGTTGAGCAGAAAAAATTTTCGGTCCGGGGAGGACTGAGCGGTGGCTTTGATGTAGGCGCCGGATTCAATAAAAAGTACGTTAATCCTAGTCTGGTCTATTACGAACTTACCAGTCTGGCGAAAAGTAAATCGGTATTTGTTGGCTGGACAGGACGATTGAGTAGTTTCTACGGCAACGACCTGAACTATTACACGGCACCAGCCCGACTGACGCGCCAGGAAGCCATTGACACCGTCAGCTTTGGGCGTCTGTCGCAAACCTCGTTGAATGTTGGTATTCGGGCCGAGTGGAAGTTGGGTAGACTTCAGCTTGGTGGCAGTATAGACTTGCTGGGACTTACATTCCTGGGCCGTTCCCGAGTGGGCCGAGTCTATTCCTCAACGGGCCTTTTCAACCAGGTAGATTCGCTGGGCCAAACGGTACAAAAGCCGTTTCAGGGGCAGGATGCTTATCAGTCAGCTTCGCCCACCCGATTGAATGTGAAACTTTGGGGTGATCACGCTAGGGGTATGTCAACCACCGAAGTGTATGCGCGTCTTTACCTGGTCAACAACGTTGCGCTGAAAGTGGGCTACCAATGGCTGAGCACCGAAATAACGCTTCGGAATTGGGATCAGGTGGCTGGTAATGATCGTTTTCGCAACCGAATAGGCTCCGTTTATGCCGCCCTGACGTTTCCCCTTACTCCCTGGTAAAACGTTCTTTGGCTACGGCCACTTGGACGGCCTGATTGGGTTTACACCTATCCTGACTGCCTGCTCGATTACTGTAGGAGATTTAACAACTTGATGGATACAACTGATACAAACGAGCGTAGTGTTTTGTACGCCCACCTGAGCGAAATACACCACTCGACTATTGTAGGAATTGACCTTACTGGGTCAGAGAAAAAGAAGTGTGGCTGGGCCGTTTTAACGAATGGCCAGGTTAACACCCGGACTATTTTTACGGACCATGAACTGATTGCCGAAACAGTCCGGCAAAATCCGGCGGTGATCTCGATCGATGCGCCCTTGTCTCTGCCAGCAGGCCGGATCAGTGTGTACGATACGGATCCTGGTCGGCAGGCGTTTGGTATCATGCGTGAGTGCGAGCGCATTATGGCCAAAAGGGGTATCAGGTCTTATCCCAGCCTGATTCGAAGCATGCAGAAGCTGACCGAACGAGGCATCAAACTGGCTACCGAATTCCGACAAATGGGGTTCACCGTGATTGAAAGCTACCCGGGCGGTGCGCAGGATATACTGGGCATTCCGCGTAAGGGAAAAAGTATTCCGCTGCTCGTAGACGGACTGCGGGCGTTTGGCCTTCGTGGGGTATTTGATCAGGCGGGTGTTACGCACGATGAACTCGATGCCATTACGGCCGCCATTGTCGGATGCTTTTACCTGGCAAACCGTTACGAAGCCTTGGGAAATGAACAGGAAGATTACCTTATTCTGCCTCGCCTGGCCATTAACTAATCACAAAACTGGCCTGGCAACCGTCAATCGAACGTTGAGTCGACGGTTGCCAGGCCAGTCAGGACCTGTCATGAAACACAAAAATGATTACTTGCTAACATCCCACCAGACCCGATCGGTCAGCTTGGCATCCTGACCGGATTGGGGATTGGTCGTCTGCTCCGAGCGTGGATACAGGAAACGCCGGGGAATATCGGAGAGAGCATTTTGTACCTTACTGAGCAGGGGATAGCCCGTCCGTCGCCAGTCGGTGTAGTTTTCGGGCGATAAATAGTTGGCAATCACCTTCTCTTCGATAATCAGCCGTAAGGCATTGTTCGCTGTCAGGTTGCCCCGCCGGGCCAGGTACGTAGCGGCATCGGCATCCGATACCCCCAATGCACTCATGTTGGCTTTTACCGCGCTCTGGTAGATAGGTGCGGCCGCCGTGGCCCCTGATTTATAAAAGGTAGCTTCGGCTTTCAGAAACAGGGCTTCGGCATAGGTCAGGATGTACAGGTCCGAACTGGCCGACCCGTAAAAATCACCCAGAACCGAGTACGCTTCCAGCGAGCCCAAATCCTGCGTACCAATTGAGCGACCTGTGTACAAGCCCGTTTCCCGCGCCGGAGCGATGATTTTCGTCAGACGGGGGTCTTTCCGAAATACCAGCGTATCAACCGCCTGTTGTGACATAATCTGGGTCGATACGGGCAGAAAGTTCTGATTCTGCTTGTTTTGCTCTCCAGCTCCGCCCAGGTAAGGCATCTTCATGTCGTCGCTGTTAGCGGCCATGCCGTTTTGTAAAGCCGCCAGTGCCAGGTCGGCCTGGGCAGTAGCTGAGTGGCCGGGTGCTTTAATCAGGTGCAGGGCGTAGCGGGCCTTGAGCGTATAGGCCGCCCGTCGCCACTTGTCCATGTCGCCTTTGTAGTAATAGTCATCACCCGATGGTTTACGGGCCGATTTTTTATTGATGCTGGTGATCGCCCGATCCAGCAGGGAGTCGATGGTGGTATAAAGGTCCTGCTGCTTGTCGTAAGTGGGCCGAAAATTACCGCTGCCCTGAAATGCCTGCGAATACGGTACGTCGCCCCATAAATCGGTGGTCATGGCCAGCGTAAAGGCATTCAGAATATCGGCAATCGCCGAGTAATTGTAACTCTGGTTTGCTTCGGCTCTGTCGTGCAGCAACCGCATATTCTGCAGGCAGGTCGTGTAGTTGATAAACCATTGGTTGTTCACGTCTTCGTTCAGCTGGCGGTAGGTGCCTTCGTTGGGCGGGGGCTGATTGACGGCAATCATCTGCGTCCAGTGATTGGTGTACCGGGCCGCGTCGCCCGCCATCAGTTCGTTGGCAACGGCCAGTTCGAGCGGAGCCAGCAGCAGCGATTCCTGAACCGTAAGTGGCTGGTTGGGATTCTGGTTTATATCGATATAGGTCTGGCAGGCCGTCTGACTCAGCAGCAGGCTACCCAGTGCGAAAACACAACGTTTTTTCATGATGTAGGTGGCTAAACGATTAGAAACTGAAGCGAACGGAGAACATGACCGAACGCGACGAAGGCGCGGAATTGGCGTATATACCCTGAGCGCCGTTTGACGAGCCGTAGGAACTTACTTCCGGATCGGGACCCGTAAAATGAGGCCGGTAAATGAACAGGTTGCGGCCCGTAACGCTTACCGAAGCCGTTTTAAACGGCGTTTTAGCCAGCCAGGCGGAGGAGACGGAGTAGGTCAGGCCCAGGGTCCGGAGTTTGATGTAGGTCACGTCCTGCACCGTTGCCTCGCCGATGCCGTTAATAGTCCGGTAATAATCCTGCGCCTGAACCAGTTTCGTATTGGGTGTTCCATCGGCGGCATTTACCCCTTCCACAACCCGAGGCTGCCGGTTTTCCGTAACCTTCGGAGTGCCATAAAAATAGCCATAACCATCGTCAGAGTTGATAACGGCGCCCCCTTTCCGCATATCCACAAAGGCATTGAGCGAAAACGCGCCATAGCGCAGGCTGTTGTTGAGGCCCATCAGCCAGTTGGGAGAGACATTGCCGACGATACCCGTGCCATCCTGATAAGGTAAGCCATTGCTGTTGATCAATAGCTGTCCGTTGTCGTTACGGGCGTATTTGCCCGTTATCAGCGAGCCATATTGCTGCCCCAGAACGGCCCACGATGTGCCCACCTGAATCCGATCCAGGCCACTGTTAATTTGCGTAACGATGCTTCTAATGCGGGTAAACGTATAGGTCAGATCCCAGGCAAACTTGCCAGTCCGAACGGGGGTGGCATTCAGCAGAAATTCAAACCCTTTGGTCTGCATCGAGCCGGCGTTCAGGATGGTGCTGCCGTAGCCCGAAGCCGCCGAAACGGGAATGCCATCGGTGAGCAGGTCGACGCTGTTTTTGTTGAAATACGAGGTTTCGAAGCTCAGTCGATTCTTCAGGAAACGCATCTCCAGCCCCACTTCAAACTCATTGGTCCGTTCATTTCTCAGGTCTGAGTTGCCTAGGTTTGTACTGAGCAGAAACCCGTTCTGGCCCTGAAACGGAAAGTTATACGCGCCGAGGCTTGCGACCTGATAGGGCGTATTTAGCCGGTAAGCACCGATGTTGTCGTTGCCGACGCTGGCCATCGAGACGCGCAGCTTGCCGAAGCTAATGGCCGACGACAGACTCGCTGGCAGCAACTCCGAAAAGATAAAGGCAAAAGCTGCCGAACCGTAGGGATAAAACTGTCTTTCCTGTGAGAGTACCGAACTGCCATCATAGCGACCCGTCAAGGCCAGCACGAGCATCCGTCGGTAGTCAAAGTTGGCCTGAGCGTAGAAACCAACTTTCCGGGTGAGGTAATGGGCTTCCGAATAGGTTTGTTTTTCGGTATTCGACATGTTATCGAAACCGGCAATGGCAAGCCCAACGCCCCGCGTGGTGATGTATTGACCGTAGGACGAATAAATATTGTTACCCAGCGTCAGGGCCATATCCAGTTCGCCGACCTGCTTGTTGGCGCGTATGATCAGGTCGTTATTGAACTGGCGGAACGTATTTACCTGGTCCACGATCTGCCCTGTGGGTACGTTGGCTGATCCGCGTGCTTCGGTGTATTTTACCTGTTCGCCGTACATGTCGGCCCCTGCCCGCTCAATAATGGTGAGCCAGCTTTTGGGTTGGTAGTTGATGGTTACAACCGGAATGTAGCGATTCACCTGCGATCGGTTATGGATGTTGTCGAGCGCCCAGAACGGGTTGTTCCGCGAATACCGGAACACACGCTGGGTTCCGTCGGCGTTGGTCGCTGGGAACGGATTCCAGGAAACCGGCCCAGCATACACCGTCCACAAGGGGCTTTGCAGGCTATACCCTTCCGGTACGCGGTTGTTGTCGGTATTCGAATAGTTTAGCTGAAAAGTAGCGTTGACTTTTGGAGAGATCTGGGTCGTGTATTTGGTAAAGAGCGTATGCCGCAACAGATCGGTGGTGGGAATGGTACCCAACTGCTTGAAAAACGTGTACGAGGTGAAATACGTCGACCGATCGCCGGGGCTACCGCTGATGCTGACCGAATTGTTTGTGCTTACGCCAGTCCGGAAAAACAGATCGGGCAGAAAATAGGATGGGGCCGGCTGGCCGTTGATCTTCAATGTATCCATCAGGGCTCCCCAGGAACTGCTCGTTTTCTGATCTTCCCCGTTGAAAAACTTACCCCGGTCGCCCTGCGAGTACTTTCGTTGTAGATCGGGGTACAGTGCCTTGTCGAAGGACAAATCGGAGGATACCGCAACCGTCGGTTTGCGATTGCCTGACCCGCTTTTGGTGGTAATGATGACCACCCCGCGCGCGCCCGCCGAGCCGTATAAGGTGGTAGCAGCCGCGCCTTTCAGCACGTTAACACTCTCGATAATCGACGGATCGATATCAACCAGTCGGTTACCCCCTCCGCCCTGATCGGCGTTGCCGGTTTCATCGTTGTTAATTGGAATCCCATCCAAGACAATCAGCGCCTGGTTGTTGCCCAGCAGGGAGGTGGCACCCCGCACCACAATCCGGGCGGAAGCACCCGGCATACCCGATGAGTTGGTAATCTGAACACCCGCTACCTTACCCGTCAGGGCATTCAGCACGTTGGGTTCTTTGGCCTTCATCAACTGCTCGCTTTTGAGCTCCTGCGTGCTGTAGGTCAGACTGCGTTTTTCCTGACTAACGCCCAGTGCCGTTACGACAACCTCGTTCAGAACGCTGCTGCTCTGCGTCAGCAGCACGTCGATGGCCGTCCGGTTCTTAAGGTCTATTTCCTGGGTGCTGAACCCGATGGCGCTGACAACCAGGCGACTGTTGGCGGGTACGTTAAGCACAAAGCTACCATCGGCAGCCGTTGTCGTTCCGGTAGTACGGGTATCTTTTAGCACCACGGTGGCCCCCGGTACGGGTGAGCCGCCTGTTTCGGTTACTTTCCCCGTAATTTTTACGGACTGGGCCAGGGCCTGAACAACGGAGAGGAGGGCCAGCAGGCACACGCAACCACGACGTAATTGGTGTCTCATTAAATCAAGATAGTAAGGTTAGACAATTGTTTGAGTACTAAGCAAAAGTACTCTAGCTGTCCTATCTTGTCCTGTCAATGGTTCACCAAATATAATATTAACTTAACCACTCCTATTGGTCATATATTTGATAAGAGTTTATTTTGGTAAAATATTGTATGTTCTATTATAAATTAGTTTGTTAAAATACTATCAGGGTGAGTTGAGAATTATTTCTGCTTCTACTTATAGACTATTGTAAAAAAAGGTTAACCCCGGAGGCACAAAGAAAGCAGCGATACAAAAGCTAACAAGTAGCTGCTTTGTTCCTGTATTCTCTGTACCTCCGGGGTTAAAACCTACTGCTGTCTGCGTGTTTGCCTGAAATCGAACGGTTGAATTGGTAAAATGATTTACTCACGCACGAGCCGCAGACCATAAACGGGCCCCGCTGAGTTGTTGGGTTTGGCCTGGAATGTAACGGTTATTGTCGATTTGCCTTTGGTTAGCTCCTGCGGAATCCTGTAGGCAATGTCGTAAAAACGGCTTTCCTTGTACTTATTCAAATCTTCGCTGGCAATTACCTTCCCATCGACCAGCACGTCAAATAGTCGCCCGCGATTGTCCATTCCCCAGTAGGTGCCGATCAGAATGTTCTGGGCGCTCGAATCGACCTTCATCGTGAAGGTCATCGAACCACCTCCGTTCGCTACCCGGTATTTGCGGGTGTGATCTTCGCCCGCTTCCAGCTTGTCACCGGTTAAATTATGGTCGCGTTCGGGTTGCATCTCGCCCAGACGAAGCATATCCACGGTCCGGCGTTCCAGATCGGCGTCATCCTTACGCTTTTTCTCGTACAGCGTTTGCTGGGATTTCCAGCTTTCGGGCGTAAAAACATCCCAGTACACCGTGTAGTAGTTATCCTGAAGGTCGTAGAAGGGCTTCAGCTTCACCAGCGTCGATTCGCCAGTGCTCATCGTTTCAAATTGCAGCGGCTGGCGTCCCAGCCGCTGGCGATCCAGTGGCTGGATCGCGGGTTTGATCCAGCGATTCGGGTCGGCCTTGCTGGTCACAAACACGGGCACGCCCTGCGTAGGGTCAGGTTCTTTGGTGCCCAGGTCGCCGGCCAGCAATACCGGACCATAGAAGAAAGCCTGGCGGGCCGGATTGTCGGGCATGGCCATGTAGTGTAGATTGGCCGGTAATGTCAGCTCAATTTTATCACCGGTTTTCCACTTGCGCGTCACGACAACGTAGCCATCGTCCAGTTTACCCGACACTGGTTTGCCGTTGACCTTAACGATCATTTCGCCGTTTACCCAGCTCGGTTTACGAATTCGAACAGGCAACGAAACGGCCTTTTCGGTTCGAATGGTCAACGATACGTTCGGATCGGTTGGCAGGTTGGACGCCATTGTCAGTTGCAATCCTTTTTCTTGCCAGTTCAGTTCCGATGGAATGAACAGGTTAACGTACAGGCTACCATCGGCCCCCTTGAAGTAAATACTCTCACCGTATTTGACGTGGTTTTCCATGCCCGTACCCACGCAGCAGGTAAAGCTTTCTTCCTCATCGCTGAAATGCTTGCGGGTACCCATCCGAAGCGGCACGAAGTAGCAGACCATGCCCGTTTTATGGTTCTGCGATGCCAGGATGTGATTGTACAGGCCCCGCTCATAGAAATCCATGTACGATGCGTTGGGGTGCAGCGCGAACAGATGCCGGGTTAGTTTCAGCATGTTGTGCGTATTGCAGGTCTCCATCGTATTGTCTGTCAGCTTGTCGGCCAGCTGGTCGGGCGTGCTCAGGTATTCGTAATTGCTGTTGCCGCCGGGCGCGTAGGTATGGTGGTTCACAATCGTGCGCCAGAAATAATCCGAGCGGGCAAAATCGTTCTGGTCGCCGGTGAGTTCGTACCGCCGAATGGTGCCAATGAGCTTGGGAATCTGCGTGTTGGAGTGCTTGCCCGGCAGAATGTCCTTATGGATCGCCAGCGAATCCAGAATCTTCCGGTCGTGAAATTTGTACGATAGATCAAGGTATTTTTTGTTACCAGTCAGTGCGTAGGTGTTCACCAGTACGTCGTTCATACCGCCGTATTCGCAGAGCAACATTTTCTGAATTTGCTCATCGGTCAGGTTTTTCAGAATAGCGTCTGTCCAGTCGGCCATGCCGACATTGATTTTCAGCGCCTTCTCGTTATTACCATACAGGTAGGCATCCAGCAGGCCCGCCATCACCTTGTGCACCGTGTACCAGGGCGACCAGGCTCCGTTGAGGTCGAAACCCCGTGAGCGGATAATGCCTTGCGAGACTTCGGCAAATACACTGTCTTCGCGTGGTATCGCGCCGATATACCCCGTTTTGCGGGCTTTCTGGCACTCGTCCAGTTCATCAACGATGTAGTTGACCCGTTTCAGGTATTCCGCATCGTTAGAGGCCGCGTACTGAAGCGCCAACGCCGACAGGTAATGACCCAGCGAGTGCCCCGCCAAACCCGACGATTCCCAGCCGCCGTATTTTTCGCCTTTGGGTTTGAGCCCCGAATGAACGCGAAACTCGGAGAGGAGCCGGTCAGGTTTCAGATCCAGCAAGAAGCGGGTATCGGCTTCCTGCGCCGTTTTGAACGGGCTGTCGAGCACTCTTACCGCGCTGAGTGGAAACGAGTAGGCTTTGATCGGTACCGCCGTTTTTACTTTTATTTTAGTGTCACTTTTTTCCGGCAGGTACGTCTGGGCGGTGGCAAAAAGCGAAAGAGCGAATGAGTGAATGAGCGTTGCACTGACAAGACGCAGGCGTTTATTCGATAACTTCATAGCACGGGGTAGTACGGGGATTTACTCCATTAATGGCATTTCGCTCTTTCACTCTTTCGCTCTCTCACTCGTTGCGTCGACCCGCCACTCGATGATGCCGCTGGCTGCTTCTTTTGGCAGTTGAACCATCATACGCAGGGCACCTGTCTGGACCGGCTCGAATGTAACGGTGTCGAATTTGTCCTTGCTAACGCCGTAGGGTGTTTTGGCTTTCACGTCCTGCCAGTCGCCGGAGGCTGTCTGGTAGAGCAGCTTCCAGGAGGCCGGAATCCGGCAACCGCCCCACGGACTATCATCGAACCAGTATACCTTCGAGGAGGAAACGGTGGTGGGTTTGGCAAACGTGTATTGTACCCATTGCAGCGTATCTTTTTTAGGCCACCAGTGGTAGTACAGGTTGTCGCGATCGTTGGAATTTTTCGGCGTGTCCTGATCGTTCAAGGCTACCAACGCTTTAGTGGGGTGCGAAGCCGTGATGGTGCTGGTGGAGGCAATTGTGGGGGCGGGGACGGGTTTGGCCGCTTCCGGTTTTGTGCCCATCCACACCGTCATTTCACCGTTGCCCCGGTTGGCCCAGCTATAGTATGGAATAGCGGTGAGCGTAGCCGAACTGGTTTCAAGATTGTTATCAGGGCCTTTTTTTACTTGCTCCACCTGCCCGGTAATCAGTTCTACGCCACCCAGAACATTGGGTTTGAACTCGGCTCTGAGCGACGCTTGTTCCGGAATAATCAAATCCAGTACATGACCAGTAGGCGAATCCGGCCACTCGGCGCAGTACACCATCGGACCCCGTTCAAGGGCTACTTTGTCCCGATCCGCTTTCACCTTATCGTTCGCCTTGATGCGCCGGATTTCCATTGGCAATGATAAGCGAATAACATCGCCTTTCTTCCAGGTTTGGTTCAGGATTGCATAGCCGTTTTCCAGTGTATAGGTCGCTTTGTGGCCGTTAACGGTCAGCGTAACGGGTGCTGCCGACTGGCTGGCAAACGAATACAGATCGCCCGGAACGGGTTGATTCTGCGCCCAGCCGGGGATTCGAATGGCCAGTTCAAATGCTTTCGGACTGGCCGGTGTTACCGTAAACGCGACGTCGCCGTCCCAGGGGTAGCGCGTTTCCTGCGCTACGGTAAGTGCTGTTCCGTTGAGGGTTACGTTGGCGGTACTGTTTACAAACAGGTTGGCATAGAGCCGGTTGCCGCGCTGGGCATAGACGTAGCCGGGCATAGACGGAATAAAACGGCAGACGTTGCTGGGGCAGCAGGCGCAGCCAAACCAGGCACTGCGGGCGTGCTGGCCTTTCGACTCCAGGGGATTGGGGTAAAAGAAGCGGTCGCCACTGAGCGATACACCCGATAGCATGCCATTGAAAAGGCTGCGTTCCAGTACGTCATAAAACTTGGCGTCGCCGTGAAGCAGAAATAGCCGCTGGTTCCAGTAAATGTTGCCGATGGCTGCGCAGGTTTCGTTGTACGCGGCCATATTGGGCAATTCGTAAGCCGGGCCAAACCCTTCATGGCCGCCTTCAGCCCCGATGCCACCCGTGATGTAATACTTGTCATACACCACGTCGTGCCAGATCCTGTCGATGGCGTTCAGGTAGGCTTTGTCGCCCGTAATGGCGGCCACATCGGCCATGCCCGAGTACATATACGTGGCGCGAACGGCATGACCAACGGCTTCGGTCTGCTGCACCACCGGCTTATGGTCCTGGCTGTATTCCTGCCCTTTACCGCGCACATCGAGCAGAAACTTAGCCAGATCGAGGTAGGCTTTTTTGCCCGTAGTCCGGTATAATTTGACAAGCCCCATCTCCACAATCTGGTGACCGGGGGCATGGCTGAGTTTGCCGGGACCAAAATCTTTCACCAGCAGATCGGCATTTTTGGTCGCTACCGTCAGCAGGGAGGTTTTGCCCGTAGCTTGGTAGTGCGCTACGGCGGCCTCGAACAGGTGACCACTGTTATACAACTCGTGGCTCAGGTCCGACTCTTTCTCCCATCGTTTCAGGCCCGACCAGGGGTGAGGATGGAGCGGATCAATGGTGCGGGCCGTATACAGATACCCATCCGGCTCCTGTGCCGCGGCCACGTAACGGATCAGCGAATCGACCTGGCTGTCGAGTTTTTTGTCGGGGAAGGTTTGCAGGGAATAACTGGCTCCTTCAATGATTTTATAAATATCCGTATCATCGAACGGGAACTCGGTGCAGAACTTCGTGCCCGCTTTGAGATGCCCGGCTACCAGAAAATTATCGACCCGACCGGTGCTGTAGCAGTGCTTCAGGGCAATGGGAATCGTCACGTCGCGGTTAAGCCGGATGCGGGGTGCCCATAACTGATCCGTCACTTTCACGGCCGTGAAGGGCACGGGCTGAATGGGATAGTCCCCCCCTGATTTTTTCGGGGCCGTTCTGGTCTGCGCGAAACTGAATGCCGTTAACCCGGCAAAGGCCAGGGTGAGCAATTTCTTTATAGACATGGCTGCAAATTCGTTAGGCTAGTGGCACGACGAAGGTACGACGCTCCGGAGATGCGGTTTTTGCCGTGATTCGCCAAATCTGGTAGTTTATTGACAAAACACATTATAATCCATTTAAATGCGCTGCCAAACTGTTTACTTACCAAAGAATTGACTAGCTGCCGATAAAATGCCCAACAATTACATGGACTATTTTATCTTGAGCAGCCTTTTACGCTATGGTGACAAGCGCCTGTTTACCGTACTTACTCTGTACTTGCCTGAAACGACAATGCACACAACCGACAAACCAGATCACGAATTGAAGCCGCGCCTGGGGCTGCTGGATGCCACCATGATCGTGGCCGGATCCATGATTGGGTCAGGCATTTTTATTGTGTCGGCCGAAATAACCCGCAGTGTCGGTGGAGCGGGCTGGATGCTGGGTATGTGGCTCCTGGCCGGGCTGGTTACCATCATTGCCGCTGTGAGTTACGGCGAGCTGGCCGCCATGTTTCCGAAGGCCGGGGGGCAGTATGTTTACCTCCGGGAAGCGTACAATCCACTGGTTGGGTTTCTGTACGGGTGGTCGTTTTTTGCGGTTATTCAGACCGGAACGATTGCTGCCGTCGGAGTCGCGTTTGCCAAGTTTACCGCCTACCTGATTCCGGCTTTCAGCGACACGAACACCTTGTTCGAACTGGGATTTTTTCGTTTGTCAGCAGCTCAGCTGGTGTCCATTGGCGTGATTACCCTGCTGACCTACATCAATAGCCGGGGCGTTAAAGAAGGGGCAGCCCTGCAAACGTTTCTAACCATCGTCAAATTACTTTCGCTCTTCGGGCTGATTGTCTGTGGATTCATCTGGGGCGCGCGCGCCGATATCTGGGACGCCAACATGCAGGATGCCTGGAATTTATCCAGTTTGACCCTGGCCGACAATCAGGTAGTAGCCAAACCGCTCACGGGTCTGGCTGTTTTCGGCGCGATCGCCATTGCCATGAAAGGTACCCTGTTTTCGAGCGACTCCTGGAACAGCATCACCTCAATTGCCAGCGAAGTGAAACAGCCCCAGCGAAACATTGGACTGAGCCTGGTGCTGGGTACGCTGGTCGTGACGCTGGTGTACATGCTAACCAATGTGATGTATCTGGCCGTGGTGCCACTTAAAGACATTGCCTTTGCGGCCAGCGACCGGGTTGGCGTTGTAGCGGCCGACCACATTTTCGGCAATAGCGGTACGGTTATCATTGCCATCATGGTCATGATTTCCACCTTCGGCTGCAACAACGGGCTGATTCTGTCGGGGGCGCGGGTGTACTACATCATGGCCAAAGATGGGCTGTTTTTTCGGCAGGCGGGTCTGCTCAATAAAAACGATGTGCCCGGCTACAGCCTCTGGACCCAATGCCTCTGGGCGAGTGTGCTTTGCCTGACGGGTGAATACAATAACCTGCTGGCATTGGTGATTTTCGGGGTCTTAATCTTCTACATTCTGACAATTCTGGGTATCTACCGACTACGTATCAAACGCCCTGAGCTGCCCCGGCCTTACAAAGCCCCCGGTTATCCGTTTCTGCCCGCCGTTTACGTCGTCATTGCGCTGGCTCTGGCGGTGCTGCTGCTTCTGTTCGAAACCAGCTACACCCTGCCCGGACTAGCCATTATCCTAACGGGTATCCCCATCTACTACATCATGGTTCGCCGGCAGGGGTAGGGTTTTCGGCAGGGTCTCAGTACTGAATTTATTAGAATTAACGAACCTAGTTTCCTGGCGCGTCATGCCTAAACAGGAAGTTAAGGCAGTTTCATCACTGCAACATACACTTCCCGGCAACGTGGAGAATCTATCTGTCAAACAACTACTAGAAAACGATATCAGCGCCATGCGTCAATTGTTCATTAATCTGATTCTGCTGTTATCCGGGTATGCCGCCATGGGTCAGGCATTACAGGCCGACTGGCATTTCGACGTGAGCATGGCCCAACCGGCTACGCACACCTACCGCGTAACCTTCCAGTGTCCATCGACAAACGTACCGGCGTTGACCCTGAAAATGCCCGCCTGGACGCCCGGCTATTATCAGTTGATGAATTATGCCGCCAACGTCGATCATGTGCAGGCAACCGATGAACGCGGAAAAACGCTGAACTGGGAAAAAACGGGTAGCCATTCGTGGACGGTGCAGATGGGTACGGCGAAGAAACTGGTATTCAGCTACGACGTAAAGGCTACCCGCAATTTCGTAGCCAGCCCGTATCTGGATGAGGACAAAGGGTATATATCACCCGCTGGTCTGTTTGTGTATGTGCCCGGTCAGCTTCAGCAACCGACAACGGTAACGGTTCACCCTTTACCCGGCTGGGCCGACCTGGTTGCGACGGGGCTGGACTCCATCGCTGGTCAGCGGCATACGTTTACGGCTCCTAATTTCGATGTGTTATATGACAGCCCGATGCTGATGGGTAAGCTGGAGCAACTTCCCGCATTCACGGTTGACGGCATTCCGCATCGGTTCGTTGGCTATACCATGGGCAAATTCGACCGGGCGCAGTTTATGGCTGATCTGAAAAAAATAGTGGCGAGCAGCGTGGCGGTCATCGGTGATATTCCTTATAAGCACTACACATTTCTGGCCATTGGGCCGGGCGGTGGTGGTATTGAACACCTGAACTCCACGTCGATTAGTTTCAGCGGATCGAGTCTGCACAACCCAGTTGACCGGGCAAGAGTGTACAACTTTCTGACCCACGAATACTTTCACCACTACAACGTCAAGCGAATCCGCCCCATTGCGCTGGGTCCTTTCGACTACGAGCGCGAAAATCGCACAAACATGCTGTGGGTATCGGAGGGGCTGACCGTCTACTACGAAGACCTGATTCTCCGGCGGGCCGGGCTAAAGAGCCGGAGCGATGTACTCAACAAGTGGCAAGTTCGTCTAACGGAATTTGAAAACAAACCGGGGCGGCTGTTTCAGTCAGCCACGCAGGCCAGTTACAACACCTGGTCTGACGGGCCATTCGGGAGGCAGGGCGATGAAGCCTACAAAACCATTTCGTACTACGAGAAAGGACCGATTCTGGGCCTCCTGCTGGACCTGAGCATCCGAAACGCTACGCAAAACAAACGCTCGCTCGACGACGTAATGCGTACGATCTACCAGACCATTTACCGGAAAGAAAACCGGGGCTTCACCGATGTCGAGTTTCAGAAAATCTGCGAGAAAACGGCCGGTACGTCGTTGGCCGACGTGTTTCAGTATGCCTCGACCGTGAAACCCATCGACTACCCCAAGTACCTGGCCTACGCGGGCCTGAACGTTACCGAAGCCAGCCAGACCCAGCCGGGGGGCTGGCTGGGCATCAGTGCACGGGCTAACAGCGACAGCATTCAGATAAGCCAGGTTGACTGGGAATCGCCTGCCTGGAAAGCAGGCCTGCGTACCGGCGATCGGCTATTACAACTGGATGGGAAACCTGTCAATGTTGATGAACTTCAGGTAGTTAGTCAACTCCGAAAGGCAGGCGATTCGATTCAACTGCTGGTGCAACAGAACGGTCGTCCGACAACGAAAACCATTTCATTGGGTACGCGGACAACGCGTATTATCAGACTGGCGCCGATGCCCAATCCTACCGCGTTGCAAACGACTATTCTGGATGACTGGCTGCGGGGAAACTGAGTACGACAAAACAGCGAAATACATATAACGATTACGATCAACTTTAGCAATGAATCAGTGGATGACTACTACATTATCCGGCAGCCGCGCGGGGGCGTTGGGACTCTTATTTTGGCTGGGAGCGTCGTCGGTTGTTTTCGGGCAGGGGACTGCCGGGGATTACGCCCGGAGTGAAGCCCTGAAAGAAACGCTGCGAAACAAGCTGTATAACGCTCCGGCTCAGATCAACTGGATACCCAATACGCAACGGTTCTGGTACTTGACCCGCACCCGGAAAGGCAGCGAATTTGTGGTGGTGGATGCGGTCAAAAAAACGCGCCAGCCAGCGTTCGATGCACAAATGGTGGCGCAAAAGCTTTCGGAAGCGACCGGTAAAAAGATCGATCCTTATAAGCTGCCGTTTACGAGTATCACGTTTGGCAAAGACGACGAGCGCGTGGAGTTCGTAGCCGAGGGCTCGGTCTGGCAATATGGGCCGGGTACGGTAGCATTTGCTAAAAAAGGGCCGTTCAAAACCGAAACCACCGATAACCGCTACTGGGGTAATGCCTGGGATGAAACCGCCAAACGAGTGGTGCCATCGCCTGACAGCAACTGGACGGCTACAATCAAAAATTACAATGTGTACATAAAATCCCGAAAAGACGGTACGGAAACCCAGCTAAGTTTCGATGGATCGGCGGGAGATTATTACGCGAGTACCATCCGCTGGTCACCCGATTCGAAGAAGCTGGTGACCAACAGGGTGCGCCCGAATGAGAAGCATCTGATCTATTTCGTCCGGTCGTCGCCCACCGATCAGCTACAGCCCAAACTCGAAAACCGCGAGTACCTCAAGCCCGGCGATGCCCTGCCCATTCGGCAGCCGCACTTGTTTTTGCTGGATACCAAAAAACAGATTCCGATCGACAATGCCCTGTTCAATCAGCAATTCAGCCTGACCAATCTGGACTGGCGCGCCGACAGCCGTGCCTTTACGTTTGAGTATAATCAGCGCGGTCATCAGGTGTATCGGGTGCTGGAAGTTGACGCGACGACGGGCGCTGTCCGTCCGCTGGTCGAGGAGCAAAGTTCTACCTTCATCGACTACAGCGGAAAGCGCTTCCGGCACGACGTGGCGGATGGAAAGGAGATGATCTGGGCGTCGGAGCGCGACGGCTGGAACCACCTGTACCTGATCGACGGCTCCACCGGGAAAGTTAAAAAGCAGATTACCCAGGGCCAGTGGCTGGTGCGTGAGGTTGTGTTCGTTGATGACAGAAAACGCACGATTCTCTTCGCGGCCAGCGGTAGAGTAGCCGGGCAGGATCCCTACCTGATTCAATATTACCGGGTTAATTTTGATGGCACCGGCCTAACGGCGCTCACCAGCGAAAACGCCAACCACGTAGCCCGGTTCTCGCCCACCTTCAGGTATTTTACCGACACCTATTCCCGCGTCGATCTGCCGCCCGTGACGGTACTTCGTAGTGGGACCAACGGCGACGTGCTGATGGAGCTGGAACGGGCCGATATCGCCGATTGGCAACAGGCGAGCTGGAAAGCACCGGAAGTTTTTTTGGCCAAGGGGCGCGACGGGGAAACCGATATCTGGGGCATCATCATTCGCCCGACACAGTTCGACCCGGCCAAAAAATACCCGGTGATTGAGAACATCTATGCTGGACCGCAGGGGTCGTTCGTTCCCAAAAACTTCATGGCGACCAACACATCCATGCACGAACTGGCCGAACTGGGGTTCATTGTTGTGCAAATTGACGGCATGGGTACGTCGAATCGCTCGAAGGCCTTTCACGATGTTTGCTGGAAAAACCTGAAAGATGCCGGTTTTCCCGACCGAATCCTGTGGATGCAGGCAGCCGCCAAGAAATACCCGTCGCTTGATTTGGCCCATGTAGGCATTTACGGCACGTCGGCGGGTGGGCAGAGTTCGGCGGGTGCTTTGTTGTTTCAGCCTGACTTTTACAAAGTCGGTGTGTCGTCCTGTGGTTGCCACGATAACCGCATGGATAAGTTATGGTGGAACGAGCAGTGGATGGGCTACCCCATTGGGCCGCACTACGCCGA
The DNA here is from genome assembly GCF_054776635.1 of Spirosoma lituiforme. Classification (NCBI taxonomy): domain Bacteria; kingdom Pseudomonadati; phylum Bacteroidota; class Cytophagia; order Cytophagales; family Cytophagaceae; genus Spirosoma; species Spirosoma lituiforme. The sequence goes on along the minus strand of NZ_BAAHBO010000002.1, from coordinate 179,182 downwards.
GTGCTCGAACGTAACGAATGCTCATAAACTACAGGGTAAGCTTATGCTGATGGTTGGCGAGGTAGACGATAACGTAGACCCGGCATCGACCATGCAGGTGGCCGACGCACTCGTTAAAGCCAACAAAGATTTCGACCTGGTGGTATTGCCGGGGGTGGGGCACTCGTCCGGGGGCGATTTTGGCGAACGTAAACGCCGGGATTTCTTCGTTCGGCACCTATTGGGCGTAATGCCCCCCGCCTGGCCAGCCACTAGTACAGCACCGTAACCAACGAATGAAAGACGCCAGCCGGGTCAGTTACCCGCTGTTCCGGCCAGTCACGCAGGAATAGCGGGTAACTGACCCGGCTGGCGTTTAAGTATTTAAGTAGGAAGCCGGTTGTACGGCTCACCCGTTTTTTACATTTCGTAATGATTACGGATCATCCGTTCGTAGATTGTGGTTGGCAAAATCCGCTTCAGGATCACCGAGAACTTCTCCAGTGGTTTGCCAACCCGGTACAGGCGTTTCACCTGTGGCGACTGAATGATCGTCTCCAGCAAGGGACCAAAAACCGAAGACTCGATGCCATCGCTAACGCTCTGGTCGATCAATTCGTAGGTTCGGTCGAAGGTCGCTTTGTAGATACTATCGGCGGCTATAGACGCTTTCAGACGGTTTTTGTTGATGTCGGTCCGGGTACCGCCCGGCTGCACGGAACACACCTGCACACCAAAGGGAGAGAGTTCCAGCCGAAGGGCCTCGGTGAGCCGTTCAACGGCTGCCTTGCTGGCACTGTAAGCCCCCCGGTAGGGTAGCCCAGCTTCAGCCGCGATGGAGCTGATGTTTACGATCAAGCCCGACCGCTGCTGGCGCATACTGGGTAAAGCGGCCTGTATCGTCCGGATAACACCGAGGATATTCGTGTCAAAAACCCGTTCTACATCCGTGAGAGACAGCAATTCAACGGGGGCTGCAATGCCCAGCCCGGCATTGTTGATCAACACGTCCAGCCGCCCTTCCTGCTGCATAATCTGATCGACGGCCTGCTGAACGCTTACCGGGTCAGTGACATCCATTGCCAGCATCTTAACCGATTGTTTAGACAGACCCGCCTGACGCGAAGTCCCGTATACGATGTGTCCGCGCTGGGCCAGATAGGTGGCTATTGACTCACCTAAGCCCGTTGATGCGCCAGTGATCAGAATTACTTTTGCCATAATACAATGCTTACGATCGTAGTAAAAGAGGAGGGTGTCGTTCCTGGAGAGGACCATTGCCGCCCGAGCACGCGCATGATTGGTCAACGCATGTCCACAAACCTATGGCAATTTTACGAACAAATGAATTTATCCGGCGGTCGACGAGCTAATTCAGGTTTAGTTTATAAAACCCGGCTAAACGCACGCTTATAACTAAATTCTTCCTCGAAGTAGAAGAAGTAGCCTAATGTAGGGGTGTCAGTCGGAGAGAAAATGGGTTTCCCTCCCGCGGTTCGTGTCTCTGCGAACTATTCGTGCGTCAGCTCGCGCGTTGGGTAGCGATCAATTCTTTGGCGGCTTCGGATTTACCCCGTCTCCAGAAATGGACGGAGTTTAGAGCCGGTGCCGCTACCGCCAGCTTTTTAGTTTGTGTCCATAGGCTGCGTAAAACAGCAGGTAACCATAGCAGGGGAGGAGTATCCAGTAGGCCTGCCGCAGCGAGAGGCTATCGGCAAAATACCCGTACACCAACGGCATAATGGCGTTTCCGCAGAGTCCCATAATCAGTAATGATCCACCTGCTTTGGTAAATCGGCCTAACCTTGCCAAAGCCAGCGGCCAGATGCCCGCCCACACCAGCGAATTAGGGAGTCCCAAACTTACCAGAAACCAGAACGAGATTGTCATATGGTGGCCAAAGAGCGTTACGTGCCCCGGTGCAAACAAAATTCCCAGGCTGAACAGTATCCCCAGTAACGTGCAGACGCGCAGCGCATTGACCTGCCGAATGAAGCGGGGGATCGTGATGATACCGATGATATAGCCGCAGATGGTGGCAAACAGAATATACGAAGGAAATCCTTTTGCGTCCAGCAGTGAAACCCCCATTGAAGTGGCATAGCCAATCACGGTATCGATAGCGATAACCTGGGAGCCGACGTGAAAAAAGATCGCCAGTGCCCCTAACACTAGATGCGGAAATTGTAGCACACTGCTTTTCCCCGAATTGGCTACAAAAATCTCGTCGCTTTCGTGCTCGGTGTCGATCTCGGGCAGGGAAGAAAAGCGAATAAATAAGCCCAGTCCAAACAACACGGCACTCACGCAGGCATAGGGAACCATAACCCGCCGAATTAGTTCGTTCAGGGCTACGCTTCGGTCGCTGGGAGACATAAGCGGCAGTTGCCTGAATAACTCCGCGTCCGAAGCTCGCAGAATTACGGCTGCAAACAGCAGCGGGGCAACAATACCGGCCGTTTTGTTACAGATGCCCAGGATACTGATCCGCTGGGCCGCCCATTCAATTGGCCCCAGAATAGTTACGTAGGGGTTGGCCGCCGTCTGAAGAACGGCCAGCCCCGTACCAATGGTAAACAAGCCTATCAGGAACAGCCCGTACGTTCGGGTGTACGCGGCCGGAACAAAGAGCATCGCCCCGAACGACATAACGAAAAAGCCGGCCATCATGCCCCGTTTGAATCCTACTTTCTTGAGCAGCATTGACGCGGGTACCGACATCACCAGGTACGAGATGTAGAACGCAAACGCAACCAGATACGATTGAAAATGAGTCAGTTCGCAGGCTATCTTGAAATACGGAATCAGGATTGAGTTGATCCAGGTGACGAAGCCAAACACAAAAAACATGACTCCGATAATCAGGATGGGACCGGTTGTGCTTTGCCCGGTTGCAGCCTTACTGTCTGGCGTATTGGTGGTAATCATGGTATGCTGCGATTGGATTGGATGCCTGTTTGCCCGTTCTGACTACGCTTACTGTCCGTAAGCATCCCGATCCACATACAGAGTGCAAGCGGAATGCTGACGCAGAATCGAGGCCGGACAACCCGTCGTGATTGGTCCGGTCAGCATTGCCCGAACGGCCTGGCGTTTCGTTTTGCCGGGAACCACGCAGAACAGGTGATTGCCGGAAAGAAGGGCAGGGATTGTCAGCGTCATGGCCTCTCTGGGAACGTCGTCGAACGTGGGGAAACAACCATCATTCACCTGCTGCTGCCGGCAAACATCATCCAGCTGAACCCGTTTGATGATCGCCGGATCGTTGAAATCGGCGACGGGCGGGTCGTTGAAAGCCAGGTGGCCATTCTCACCAATGCCCAGGCAAACGATGTCGATAGGGCCTTCCTTGAGTAACTGATTGTATCGTTGGCAGGCGACCTCCGCCCCCGCCGAATCATCGATCAGATTGACCGTACGGGGCGAGACTTTTGCAAATAGTCTGGTAGTCAGAAAATAAGCGAACCGCTCCTTCGCACCGGCGGGTAGCCCTACGTATTCATCCATATGAAACACGTCAATCCGGGACCAGTCGATACCGTCGGCATCCGCCAGAAAACCCAGCATTTCGTTCTGGGAAGGCGCTGCCGCAAATACGACCCGGAGCGTTTCCTTTTCGGCCAGTAACTCCTTTATTTTCGCCGTTATATCGTTTCCGGCGGCAGCGCCCATTGCCTGACGGGTCTCGAAAATGCGCACCTGTAAGGCATCGACCTGTTCACTTGTTGACTTCATTCGAGTGTAGTCTGGTTTGAATTTTCTGTTTTTCTGTCATCCCGACCGGTCCGCCGGTGCGGCAGGATGACTATTCGGTAGGAAAAGAGCCAGTTACTGAACGGCTGACAAGGCTACCGCTAGTGTACCGTGACAGCTACGGCGCGGAATTAACCGATGATTACGCGAAGGTCGTTGCCGGTTCCCGAGCGTAGACGATCCGGCCATTGACGATGGTTGTATCGATGTTGATGTCTTGGTCGAAAATCACCAGGTCGGCGTCTTTGCCGGTAACCAGAGAGCCTTTGCGAGCGTCGACGCCCATGATTCGGGCGGGCGTTGCGCTGGCCATCCGCACTGCGTCCAGGAGCGATACATCCGCCAGTTTTATCATGTTGCGAACGAGCTGGCTGGTCGTTGCCACACTGCCGGCAAACGAACTGCGGTCCAGCAGTTTGGCGACGCCATCTTCAACCAGCACCGGTAAACCATTCGTCCGTGAGCCAAGTATACTTTCTCCTTCGGGCATACCGGCTGCCCGCATGGCGTCGGTAATCAGCGCGATCCGGTCAGCCCCTTTAATTTTATAGACCAGCTTGAGCAAGGGCGGGGGCAGGTGAATGCCGTCCGCAATCAGTTCGACATCCATGTCCAGTAACAACGCACTCTCGATGGCACCAGCGTACCGAAACGCATTACGGCGAGTCACGCCCGACATGGCCGAATACAGGTGAGTGGCCAGCGTATAGCCATTCTCGTACGCTTCCAGCACATCGGCATAAACCGCATCGGTGTGGGCTATAGCCGCCAGGATTCCCCGTTGGCGCAGCCGCCGACCAAATTCGATCGCGCCTGTTAATTCCGGCGCGGCACTCCAGCGGACAATGGACGATGAATACGCCAGGATTTCTTCGTACTCGGCCGGATCCGGATCGCGGATGTAGCGAGGGTCCTGCGCACCCCGCTGACTCAGGGCAAAATAAGGCCCTTCCAGATGAATGCCCAGGAAGGCCGCGCCCCGGTGGTTGCGGTCCTTCGCTTTCTCGTAGGCGTCCAGTGTACGCAGAAGATCGTCTTTTTCGGCCGTTAATGTAGTCGGTACCAGTGCGGTCGTGCCGTATCGGGCGTGTAGTTCAGCGATGGTTAAAAACGCTTCTTCCGTGCCGTCCATAAAATCATGACCACCACCGCCGTGTACATGGATGTCGATAAAGCCAGGGGCCACAAACTTGCCCTGCGCGTTGAGTTCGATAGCCCCCGGAACCTCGACATCCCGTTCATGAACGCCCTCGATAATACCATCCCGAATAATGAGGGTGCCCCCCCGAATGTAGCGAAAGGGTGTAATGAGTATGCCGTTGGTTAATTTTAGAAGTCCCATTGCCGTAGCTGATACGCTGGTGACGCGTGAGTCAAATCAGACCGTTGGTTCCCAGCCGGGTTGATAGGTCCGACGCCAGAGTTTTTCCGCTTCCCGGTTGTTTTTGATGTGCCCGTTGGCTGGGTCTATGGCAAGCGCGCCCCCCGTTCGCTGGGCAATATTGCCCAACTGGCAAAGTAGCGTACTCTGATGGCCACCAACGATGTCGGAAGCCAGGGCAGTCCCTTTTTTGATGCTGTCGAAGAAGTTCTGGATGTGGATGGCATCCAGCGCCTGCGACGGATCCATCCGGTTGCGGGGATCAATCGGAAGGTCGTTCTTTACCTCGCTGACGAGCTTATTCTCCAGATCGTAGATTTTATACGCGTTGCCTGATTCGATCAGCAGTGAACCCGTTTCGCCGTAAAACATGACCCCGGCGCTATTCCCTTCAATGGTGCGTCCGTTACAGCTTCGGCCTTCCCAGGTCATGGCTGTATTGTTCGAAAATTCCAGGTTGATGACCTGGGTATCGGGCGTTTCCCAATCGTCTTTGTACCGGTATCGACCGCCAGACGATGTTACTTTGGTTGGAAACTCAACGCCCAGACCCCAGCGCATGAGGTCAAGCATATGGGTGCCGTTGTTGCACGATTCGGCCGTACCCCAATGCCAGAACCAGTGCCAGTTGTAATGAATGAGGTTGTCTTTGAAGGCTTTACGAGGAGCGGGCCCCTGCCACAAGTCATAGTTCAGCCAGCTGGGTACGGCCGTTTCTTTACCGATGCCGATGGATGGCCGGTTGTTGGTGTACCAGCCTTTCGCGAAGTAAGGCCGACCGATAACGCCGGTTTTTACCTCCTGGATGGCCCGCGCTACGTTGGGCCACGATCGGCGCTGGTTGCCCATCTGAATAACGTTTTTGTATTTCCTGACGGCCGCTACCAGCAGTTCCCCTTCGTGGGGATTATGGCTGCAGGGCTTTTCGAGGTAAACGTGCTTCCCGGCTTTGGAGGCTAGTAATGCAGCGGGCGCGTGCCAGTGGTCGGGTGCCGCAATAACCAGGGCATCCAGGTTTTTATCCTCCAGTGCTTTTCGGAAATCGGGCTGGTTTCTGGGCTTCGTCGTTTGGTTGCCTTCAACCGTCGACAGGCATTTCCGGGCGGCTCTCTCGTCTACATCCGAGATGGAAACCACGTCGCAATTTGGCTGGAGAGAGAAGTTACCTGCCAACGCCAGCCCACGACTGTTGACCCCCATAATGCCCACGCGTACTTTTTCGTTGGCACCCGGAATGCGTGCGTAACTCGCGGCACTGAACCCCGGTAGAACCCCGCCCACCGACAAGACAGCGGTGCCCGCCAGGGTTTTTCGGATAAAATCTCTTCTTGACGTGTCGGAAGAGACAGGGGTTGGTTTGCTCACCTTGATCGAACGGGTTAAAGGTCTTTCTATTTAGCGATTCCTGTCTTTCGGGCTTTTGCCATCACATGGTCCAGCTGTACGGTGGCCCCGTTCTGGCGTTTGCTTTCGTCGGCGGCTTCCATAAAGGCAAAAATCTCAATGGTCTCCTCCGGGGTTACCGGCGACACGCCCGTCTCAAAATAGTGTATAATCTCCTTCAGTAATGGCTCGTAGCCACCATAGGGGCCCAGCTTCAGGTTACCAGCCTGCGTGTAAACCGTCCCGCCATAGTCGTGTTTGCCCGTTCGCGTGCCCCGAAACGTACCAATTCGGCCATCGGCCCAGGTGCCGACAACAACATCGGTGCCGTCCGTGTGAACGCGCACGACCTGTCTGCAACCGGTTCCCATGGTGGTGTAAAGTGTTTCTACTCCGTGAATCCCGTACCAGAACAAGTCGGGATGCGTTTTTTCGAGAACCGCGGGGCTAAACGTATCGGCCCCCAGAACCTGGCGTTTGTCAAGTCCTTCCAGACCCTTGATATAGCGCAGCGAGGATGCAGAAAAAACGGGGATATTGACTTTCTGGGAAAGTTCGAAAATAGCGATTACATCGGGGAGGGAAGCGGCAATGGGCTTATCGATAAAGACGCGTTTGCCCGCTTTAAGTACCTGGGTAACCTGTTCGAGATGAAGCCGCCCGTCGTTCGTTTCCAGTAAAACGACATCTACTTTTTTGAGTAACTCCTCGATGGAGTCCACCACCTCTACCGTCAGTTTTTTGACTTCGGTGGTGTAGTCAGGAATTCGTTTGGCGCTGCTTTCGATGGTTTTGCTACCGTAGGGGTAAGCCGCCACAACCCTATAACCGGCATAATCGGTGCTGGCCCCCGGCGCGTTGAGCGCTTTGACAAACGCTACACTGTGGGAGGTATCCAACCCGATCATACCGATTCGTTTGCCGGATTCTACGGGAGGACTCAATGGCCAGGGGAGGGGTGTAACGCCCAACGCAAGGCCACCCAATGCCGCTTTTTGTAAAAAAGACCGACGATTGTGAGTCATCCTGATCGTGGAGAAAAGAAGGGTTTAGGAATAGTCATCGTACGCTTTCGGGTACGTACCCGTAAATATACACACAATCTCACATTAGCAAGAAATCCAGCCTGAAACCTGATTAAAATTTTGCTGACGAAACGCCGGTATACAAACTATATGGCTCCTGACAGAATAACCTAGTGAAACTAATTGCGATAAAACGCCTGATTCTCCCGGGTAACAATGTCGATGGGCATGTAGTACTCTTTGGCGACCGGGGCCGAGAGTACCAGGTGCTGATAGAGCGCCATAATGCTTCGATAGCCCTGGTCTTTGGGTTGGTGGCAGATAAGAAAGTCGATGGTTCCGGAAGCTAGAAACCGGATATTTTCGCTGACAAAATCGTAACCGATCAGGATGGGCCTGGGGGCAGGTGGCCGACCATCCAGAAAGCGGGCTACGGAGAAAACCCTGGAATTGCTGACAAAAACCGCATCGATGTTGGGGTTTGTATCGAATAATTGCTGAAGGTGGCTGGCGATGGAGTCAAAGTCCGTTTGCTGGATGTCGGCCCGCAAAATAGGGTATGTGGGGGCATGTTCCGCAAAATAGGCCCTGAATCCCGCTTCAATTTGCCGGTAGGTAAAGCTGTCCAGCGAGGTGGCGATGTTGACAACCAGCAACTGGCTGGTTTCCCGAAGCCCGTACGTACTCAGCTTGCCCGCCAGGTAACCGCTCTGGAACAAAGGCGGACCGATGTAGGAGAGCTTTTTCTGGCCCGGAATGTCGGCGTCGATAAAAACAAACGGAATACCCGCCTGCTCACAGGCTGCGGTAAATACCTGGGCAGCATCGACAAACGAGGGAGCCAGCACAATACCGTCGACGGACGAATCCAGGATTTGGTTCGCCTGCGTTTTGAAGGAATCGGGATCGTTCAGGTTGAAAAAAAACAGGGTTACGGTAATGCCGTATTGTCTGATTTCGGCTTCGGCCTGCTGGATGCCCCGCCGGGGAGCTTCCCAGAAATCCGTTTCCTCCGTAACCGCCGGAATCAAAACGGCAATGGAAATGGTTTTCCCGGAAGCCAACCGGCGGGCCAGCAAATTGGGCTGGTAGTTAAGCTCCGCAATGATGTTGTTTATTTTCTCCCGAGTCTTCGCCGAAACGCCCGTCCGGTTGTGAATGACCCGGTCGACGGTGGCAATGGCTACGTTGGCACGCCGGGCAATTTCTTTAACACCCTGTAATTCCTTTTTTTTCATGGGTTAAGTAAACGGTCATGTTGTTAGCCAAATCAAGCTTACCTGGTGGAAACTTCCTGAACCCGCCCCGACGCAAACGACACGTTACTCGTTAACTGGCCTCCTGATCCGGAAAGTCAGCGCTCAGCGTCAACTCTTTCCAGCTGCTGAAATTCTCCTTCAGCGAATCCGCTTTTTCCATTGCCAGTTTATAGGCCATCTCGCCGAGCAGAAGTCGCAGCGGAGGGGAAGCACTTTCAACGGCTTTAATAATGGCTTCGCACCCTCTGACGGGGTCGCCTTTCTGATGACCACTGCCCTGAAGGCTGGCCGCCATGCGGGCCCCCACGCTTTCTTTGTAATCCTCAAGCTGCACTTCCGTGCGGGCGGTAGAACGGCCTGCCCAGTCGGTCCGGAAAGGCCCCGGCTCAACCAGTAACACGGTAATTCCCAGCGGTCCCACTTCTTTCGACAGTGATTCGGATAAGCCTTCTACCGCAAATTTGGTGGCGTGGTAGTAGCCCGTAGCCGTAAAACCAACCAAACCCCCAATCGACGAGAAATTGATGATATGGCCGCTTCGCTGCTCACGCATGCCGGGCAATACCGCTTGAGTCATGTTGACCAGGCCGAAAAAATTGGTGTCGAACTGGGCTCTGATTTTTTCGTCTTCTCCTTCTTCAATGCTGGTGAAATAGCCGTACCCGGCATTGTTAACCAGCACATCAATGCTGCCAAATGTTTCATTGGCTTTGGCAATGGCCGCGGCTACCTGATCTTTTTTTGTTACATCGAGGGGCAGCACAAGGGCTGTGTCTGAATAGCCTTTGGCCAGATCGGTCACCTGATCAACTTTCCGGGCGGTAATGACGGCCTTCCAGCCTCTGGCCAGGATTAATCTGGCTAATTCCCGGCCGAAGCCAGTGGAGCAGCCAGTGATAAACCAAACGGGAACGGTTTTATGTTTCATACGAATTTGTTTACTTTCTCGGGGCTATCTTATTCCTGCGCAGCTTGTACGTTCATGCAGAGAGGCCTAAGCCGATGGAAACTTGTTGGATGGCGGGCTAGTCACGAAGCGGGCCGACCAATAGGATAACGCGCAAGAGGAAATTAGGTTATACAAGCCGTTGACTTGCCTTGATGGATCCCAACCAGCCCCGAAGAATCGATTGCGGATCCTTACAAGAAGCAAATGCGGCCGGGAGCGGTAAACAAAGTCTAAAATTAGACGATGTTTTGGCTTTACTCAGTTATCGACAAGCCTCAACAATGGTTGCATCACCTTGTTGGTTCTGAGACGAAAGGCACATGCCTATTGAATAGGTTAGCCGTGGATCTGGACAACGGAATGTAGCTGGAAACGGCTGAATGGGCAAATTCAGGATGTTCTGTCACAAAGGGGAGTTACCTTTACGGAAAATTATACCCACAACTTTCCTGCCGTGAAAATTAAACAATGCCTGATTATTGACGATCAGCCGGACGATGTCAACACCTTACAGACTTACCTCGATAAGATCACCTTTTTTGCCGTGTCGGGGGTAACCGCTACCCTTGAGGAAGCGATCCGCGTCCTGGCGCAACACCCGGTTGATCTGATTTTTCTGGACGTTCAGCTTGGTGACCAAACGGGCATGAACCTGCTACGCTCGGGCGTAAATCTGCCGCCCGTCATTATCACCAGTGCCTATGCGGAGTATGCCGTCGATAGTTACGAGATTGGCCGGGCCGCAGACTACCTGCTGAAACCCTTTACGTTCGAGCGCCTACAGCTGTCGTTGACCAGAGCCTTACAATTTCAGGTTCGGGAAAACAGCATTACAGATGTTGATGGCATCTTTTTGAAGATGGGCCGGCGCATTCAGCGGTTTGACTACGACTCGATTGTTTACATAGAATCGTATGGCGCCTACGCGAAAGTATACACGCTGGAACAGACGTACGTTGTTAATGAGCGAACGGCAGCGTTAGCGAATCTTCTCCCCAGTCGGCAATTCATCCGGGTTCATAAGTCCTATATCATCAACATCAGCAAGATTACCAGCTACGACAGTCGGTCGTTATGGATCGGGGACGTTAAAATACCAATCGGGCTTTCCTTCAAGCCAAAGCTCGAAGGAATATTGTCGCTGTTCGAAGAGTAGCCGTCCGTACTGGGGTCATAAACTAGATGTTGACCGCAGATGCCAGTATAAACAAGGTTGTGCACGATGTATCCTAATTGGAGATTATATTACATTATCTTTGTTGTTTATAACGGCACAATCCATGCGTTCAACAAGGTGTGCTCGCTTTTTTTTAGCGATGCTTACTGGATTTACTTTACTGCACATTTCCAGTACCGCAGCTCAATTGGTTGACAGGAGACCCGTAAATGACGTCCGTAAACAGGCTGGCACCGACTCGCTGCACGTGCAGCAACTAATGCGCCGAAGTGATTTTTTCTACGACACCAATCTCGATTCGAGTCTTTATTATGCGGAACGAAGCGTCGATCTGGCGAAAGCTCATCTTTCCAGCCAGCTATTGGCAAAGACGTACGCCAAACTGGGTCACGTTCTGTTTAATCGATCGGAGTTCAGCAAGAGCCTGACGGCTTTCCAGCGTGTGGAGCAACTGAGCCGGTCCCGGTTGCCAGACAGCACGCTGCTGAAAGCCAGAATTTTCACCGCTATGCTATACCGAACCGGAGGTAATTACTCGGAAGGGCTCCGGTTGGCGTTGGCGGCCCTGAAAATGTACGAAAAACGACCTGCGCATTACGGTCGTGAGGTAGCCTATCTGTTTACGGAACTGGGGGTTATTTATGATGATCTCCGTAATACCCGTATGGCCCTGGCCTATCACCAGCGACGGCTACGCTTCTCGGAACAGGGCGACCATAAACGGGAACAGTGCATCGCCCTGTCCAATCTGGGGTACTTCTATTTACGTAACGGCCAGTACAAACAGGCACATGATTATACGCATCGGGCACTTGAGGGAGCCTACAAACTAAACAGCCAGCTCGCCATTGCCGATGCATTAGGCAGTCTGGGTACAATTGCCTTCCGTCAACACCTTTATCGGCAGGCCGCTCTGTACCATCAGGATAACGTGAGGATGACGGCCAGCATAGGGGCGAATGAACCTTTGGGAGTTGGCCTTACCCAACTGGCGCAGGATTACGAAGCAATGGGCAACTACGCGAAGGCAGAGCAGCAGATTCGGCGGTCGGTACATATATTAAAGAATATACAGTCTGTCTATCATCTACGAGCGGCCCTGCTGGTGCAAAGCCGGGTACTGGAGCGGCTAGATCGTTTGCGGGAGTCGTTGACGGTAGCCAGACAAGCCTATGTACTGTCCGACAGTATGATAGGCATTGATAAACAAAAAACCATCGCTCAACTCCAGGCCAGGTACGACCTGAGCCAAAAGCAGCAACAGCTGGCCACGCTAAACAAAAACTTCCTTATTCAGCAACAGGCAACCCGGGCTGTCAATCTGGAACTCAGTTTGACGCGCCAGCAACGGTTACTGTACCTGATCAGTGCGCTCCTGCTTAGTCTGCTGCTGAGCATGGGTTACATCAGTTACCGTAAACAAGAGCGAACCGGGATTCTGCTGGTTCAGCAAAAAGACGAATTAGCGCAACGAGCCGGCCAATTGACCGAGTTAAATAAAACGAAAGATAAGCTATTCTCGCTCATCAGCCACGACTTACGGGCACCCGTAAGTCGACTGAAATACAGCCTTCTTGATCTACAGAATGCCAACCAATCGACGCCCGATTTGCAGCTGTCTCTGGCTCAGCTAGACAGCCAGGTCGATCATATTCTGGCCCTGCTGACAAATCTGCTGGATTGGTCTTTCTTGCAGATGAGAGGATTTCAAGCCAACATGCAGCCAGTCGATCTCTTCGATGTCATCGACGATACAATCGGTCAGATGGAGATGCATCTTCAACAGAAAAAGATTCGTCTGATCAATCACGTAACGCGCCAGACGCTGGTTCAGGCTGACAAACATTACCTGGCCTGTATCGTCCGAAACACGCTGAGCAATGCCATCAAATTTACCCCCGACGAAGGCTACATTCGACTGCATGTCGTTAGGGAGGAAGGAAAGACCCAGCTTATCATTCAGGACACGGGCATTGGTATGTCGGCCAACCAACTTGACCGACTGATGACGGACCCACAGATACGGACGGGTACACGCGGGGAGCCGAGTACCGGACTGGGAATGCGATTGTGCACGGAATTGATAACGCACCTGTCGGGAACGCTGCACATTACCAGTCAGCCTAACGAGGGCGCTACCGTGCAGGTAAATTTACAAACCGTTAATAGTCCTCAACCTGTTTGCTGGCCGGTCTGATGGGGTCGAGCGAGCGCCCGCCCGTGTACCGAGCTTTGGGTACTTGCCTGTTTTTCAGTAGCGTATGGACGAAACTTCGTCGCCGACGGGCTACTGGTAACCATCCCCCCGGCGCGCACCGGATCATTGCCTGCTCAAGGCTGAAATCCAGCCCATTAATGAACACCGGGTTAACGGCCAAGCGCCGATGTATACGAATTAAACTGTCTTTGGGCAGGCGGGCACTCATGTGCTTTAGCGAGTAAGGCACCAGTATACGCTGACCGTCGGCCCAGTATAGCCAGGTGTAATTTAGTTCAGACTCCATGTATACCAGCTCACGAATCAGTCGCTGCTCGCGTCCCGTACCCGTCGAATATACGCTAAGGTGTGGCTCGCCTTTTGGTTCAATACACATAAATTAATCCAATGCAATGCTATTACCATTCATTGACTGGCACAGTCGTCTTACCACTCAGCGAGTCAATTCATAAATGTATAACGTGACTCGGATTTGCCCTCGCGAATGGTATATACGTACCAGTTGATTACACAAACATTGTCTTTGTTCACATGAATAATTGGGTACCCATGGAAGCTGGCCGACGTGATACAGACCGTTGGGAGTGCAGGGTCTTCATAAAAAATAGCCTGTCGCCAACTGATTACCGGCTGGTAACCAATTGACGACAGGCTTGCAATGCCGACTGGTAGGCTGATTAGCTAAAGGAACCGAATCCATCCGTCGCAGAGCCCGTTTTGAGCGTCAGGCTGCGGACACTGCCAAGTGTTTTGATCTTGGGTTTGGTATAGGCTTTCTTGGCAAGCTTGTTGGTAGCGGGCTTGCTGGATTTTGCTGGATTTTTCATGGATAATTTTTTTGAGTACCCCTTCACAAGGAGGTGGAAAAAGTGGTTGTAGGCCGAAAGATCGGCTGAGGTTCGTTATAGACGTGCTGCTTCATCAACGGGTTAGGTACTGAACGGTGAAGAAGCAGCACGGACTACTTTTCGGACTATTGCGTGACCAAACGATAAGTGCGGGTGGTACCTCGCTCGGTAACCTTGAGCAGATAGATACCTTTCGATAGGGATGACATCGACTTGATGCGGACACTTGAATCGGTACTGTCAGTGCGGATGAAGGGCAGTTCGCTCCCCGCAAGGGTGAACAGGCTTATTTGTGCCGTGGCTGGCTCATCTAGTTCGAGGGTAAAGCTACTCTGCACAACCGGGTTTGGATAGACACTATACCGGGCATCAATCACGACGCCTACGGCACTGAATGTCTGGCCCGAACCAGTCCGGTCTACCTGCCGTAAGCGGTAATAACTCGTTCCGCGATAGGGGCTGGCGTCAATAAATTTGTACGATGTTGTGCCCTTTTCATTCGCGGCTACATCCCGTATCTGACCTATTTCTTCGAACGTAATCAGGTCCTTACTGCGCTCAACGATAAAGGCCTGGTTGTTGAACTCCCAACTGGTGCTCCAGGTCGTCAGTACAGTCTGATCCGATTGAACCTTTGCGCCGAAGTTGATCAGTCCCACCGGCAGGGCCGCCGTGAAGGTGATAACCGCATTGCCCGTGTTGGCACTTTCCTTACCAGCCGCGTCGATGGCCTTGAAGGGAATGGTGACCGTTGTGGATGTGGTGGCGGTGGGGTCAACCGTGATGGTGACGGTTGGATTGCCGTTGGCATCGGTTGGGATAACCAGCGCCGTTAGCGCAGCTACATTGGCCGTCGTATAGGTGGTTCCGTTAACGACGATGCTGGTGGCACCGGTCGGGAACTGGGTGATGCGAATGCCGGTCACCGCGGTCGGATCGCTGCTGGGGGTGGTGCTGGTGAAGGTTGAGGCTGGTACAGTGGCCTGATTGGTGCCACTTGGGGTAGTGCCGCCGTTGGCTGTACCGCTACCGGCAACGGGAGGCTGTTCGGTGCCGAAGTTGGCATTGGTCACGCTGGCCGTTACGTTGCCCAGCGAGAGGATGCCGTTGGGTGTACCATCGTTAGCAGTCGAAGCGCCCAGGTTCTCTCCCGTGTTGACCCAGCCTGTGGGCAGCGATGACGCGTAAGTAGCGCCCAGGTTTGTGCCTACCGCAACGGATTGACTCGACAATACCGTTGTGAAGGCACCACCCTGTGAGCGCAGAAGTGTGTACGTTCCATCTGCATTGACCGATGTTTCTGCCAATGTGGTGTTCGTGCTGTTGTCGGCCAGCAGGACGAATAGGCCACCGGCGTTGGTGCCCTGGCCGTTGATGCCGTTGCCGATCCCGTCGACATCATTGAAAACCTTGCCCGAAATGGCCAGCAGACCGACGGATTCCTTTTCGGAAACCGATTCAAACGCCCAGTTGTCGATGTACGAGTTATTTCCCCACGACGAATTGGCATTGCCATTGTAGGCCCATCCCCGTACACCACCCGTAACGTCACTGTTCACGCCAGCGGTGCCGTCTTTTCGAGTTGGCGGATTACTGTTCTGAGTACTCATTTCGGAACTAGTGTCGTCCCAATACAGGGTAGGGCTGGTCGTATTTCCTGAGGCTCCTCCATTCTGACGGACCAGAGTTAGCCCACCAAACCCTTCAACGTCATCCAATACAAAGTGAATTTCCTGACTCTTATCGATCAATACCGTCGATTTAAGACTGGCGTTGATCGTCACACCCGTGCCCGTTGTGTTGAACCGGTACGTATTGGCCCCTGTCGTTGCGGGAATCGTTGTCGTGTAATCAGTAGTCCCGTTTCCATCCTGGTCGATCTGCAGGGTAGCCGACGTACCATTGTAGTTACTGATGTTGAAGGTGTAAATGATCGAGTTGCCATCAACAGTCGCGTTCAGATTGGAAACGTCCGGGTTCTGAATGGCGGGCCGTAACCAAGTATTCGATCCTGCGTTGCTGGCCAGATCCCAGATCGGTGCCGAAGCGGGTAACGTGGCATCGGGCTGGGTAAAAAACTGCTTGTAATAGTTTGCCGAATAGGTGTTGTAATCATAGCTATTAAATCGGGTTGCCCGATTTGCATTCGTGACAATGCCAACGTTGGGCGACCCGACGGCTGATCCCGAAGCTGATGCGCGGGGCAAACTCTTCCGCAAAGGCACATAACCAGCCTTACCGGCATCCGCTACACCAACGGCATCGGCATACACGTTGGAATCCCAACCCGAGTAGTTATTGAAGGTACTTTTATAAATACCACCCGAAATGTTGACATACCATAGCGTAAACGTGGCCAGTCCGTTTCCCGTACCTGAATAATCCTGGTGAACGGGTAGCAGAAGCGTATAGGTACGGCCCCCAATGGCAGTCGACCCATTGGCAATGGTAACCCCGTAGCTGCGCCACTGACTTGCTCCGCCCTGTGGAACAACGAGGGTCCAGATGCCACCCTCATTGGCCCCTACGGTGTAGCTTTGCGCACTACCGGCATTAACCGTTTTCTGCCCGTTCGGGGTGTATAGTTTCCAGCCGTCCGTATTGTAGTTGCTGATGGCCGCGTACGTGCCTGCGTTTAAAATCTGGCCCGAAAATGAATATGTCTCACCAGGCTTTACGTATGTGTACACGTATGTAGGGAGTGTAATGTGTGTGGAGTTTGTCGCATCCTGGGTACCCGCAGTACCAGGAACGGTACACGTTAAACACACGCCCTCTCCGGACTGGGCGTAGGACGTATTACTGAAAATACCAGCGAGCGCAAGCGCCACAGCGGGAAAGAAGGCAGATCGAAATCTGGACGGTAAACGTTTAAACATAGGGAAATTGGATTATAGTTAATTTACACTAATACATTAATGATTACTGATATGTATGTAATTAATGTATTAGTGTAGAGAAGTTGGCGAATGTAATAGTGTAGTGATCAATACCTGAATTTTTTTCCCGAGCGGTGGGGACAAAGGTCATTATTGTATAAAATACTTTGAAATAGATAAATTTATAATAAAATAATACTATTAAAATATCTTTAAGTATACTGATAAATTATTCTGGGGAAGCTGTAGTAATACGTTTCTGTATAAAAGACGATATATGGAATCAGACTATGGTAGACAATACTAAAGTTGATCATTACTCATGTTCACATGTGTAATAGCCTATCCTTAGGCTATCGTGCCAGAATAGGCAGGAGGGCTAGTTAAGCTGCTCCGTAGAAACAAACAATTGCGTTGAGAGCAGACTGGTCTATACAAGATCAGGCGAAGTTATATGGATAATAAAATCGGCCGATTGTGGCGAAGCTATGGCAGCATGACTAAGTAAATACCATTAAAGTTAGATTAATTTAACGGAGCGTAATACTGTCAAAAGCGATCCGATGGCTGTCTTTGTAAGAACATGTTTAATATAGTAACGTGTTGATTTATAGTATTTTAATGTGAATTGGGCTAGCCAGGATACCATTCATTACAAAAGGCGACCGGGAAAACTATTTAACTTCTGTTTAGTATTTATACTGACTTACAACAAAACCATCAATCAGCGATTATGAATACTTCCGAAACAGCCGTAGACCAGGCAAGTGGTCTGGTTACAGGCTTTAAAAGCAACAAACACGGTGATATTGACGCCATTGAGCTTGACACCAGCAAGGAGGGTATCATCCTGCATTTTCCACCCCACACGGCCAGGCAGATCATGGACAATGTTGCCGTTGGTCAACAAATAGTTGCCAGCTATACCAGAGAAGAAAAGCCTGGAAAAAAAACAAAGTATGAACTGGACTCGATAAAGAGCGATCAGCAGAATAACACGCTGACCGTTGCTGGTAAAAAGCCCGAAAAGGCTGCTGCCAACAGTTCAGTCGAGACAATCAAACCTGAGACATTTACGTTGGTTCGTGACAAGAAGGAGGAGCCCGTCGCTATTCTGGCCGATAATAAGCTGATTCATCTGCACAAGGACGATAAAGAAATAGCCGAGGCTATCCGATCTGATTCGGCGCTGACGATACAAGCCGTGTTGCGTCCCGACGAAGGGTTTGTAAACGAGCAGAATCTGCCGGTCTATCACATCAAGAGCATTGATATAGACGGTCGGTCGTTCCAGCCGTCGAAAAAGAAATAAAGTGTTGGGGAGACTAGTGTTAATAGTCTCCCCAACACTTTTACGGATCAACTTGATAAAAAACTACCTTTATGAATCAGGCCTGGCTTTATCCTCTTATTCTCGTTGCGGGTGCGTTGCAAGCTTGGGGGCCACCCATGAATGGTGCCCTGCAAAAGTCGGTCAGCAACCCCTGGCTGGCCAGCGTCATTTCCTTTTTGCCCGTTGTGGCGCTGTTGAGTTGTGTCTTTTTATGCCTTCCCAAACCCATGCCAAACGGAGAGGGGCTGGCCAATATGCCTTGGTGGGCGCCACTGGGCGGTTTGCTGGGGGCGGGGGCCGTTGTGGTCGGACTGATGTTTGTTAACAAAGTAGGAGCTGGTACGCTGGCGGGTTTAACGATAACGGCAAACATTCTCATGTCGCTGTTAATCGATAAATACGGCTGGTTTGGTATGGAGCAGCATCCGCTGAGTCTGGGTCGTATTGCCGGCGCAGTCCTGCTGATTGGTGGTATCTACCTCGTATCCAAATACTGAATAATCTGTCTATCCGTTAGTTATCGGCGCTGCTGAATACTTAGTTCCCAAATTGATGAATGCACATGGACCTCTGCTGGTTGCCCATTTGGGGGACTTACACATAACAAAGGCAGATAGTCAGAATTATATTGATTTTCTGTCGATTCTCGTCCAGTTGGAAACCGAGTGCAGCCCATTCGTCGATTTTCTGGTATTGCCGGGCGATAATGCCGATGATGGCCTTGCTGAACAATACGGGTTAGTGACAACGGCGTTGAAACTGGTGAGTAACCCCGTTCATATCATCACCGGCGACCACGATATGGCCTCGGGAAATCTGGACGCTTTCTACTCGATGCCATTGACTGAAACGTTGCCGATGGCGTATACGG
Organism: Spirosoma lituiforme; assembly: GCF_054776635.1. Classification (NCBI taxonomy): domain Bacteria; kingdom Pseudomonadati; phylum Bacteroidota; class Cytophagia; order Cytophagales; family Cytophagaceae; genus Spirosoma; species Spirosoma lituiforme. The sequence goes on along the minus strand of NZ_BAAHBO010000002.1, from coordinate 160,127 downwards.
TCAGAGGGGTCCGGTGCTTGTTTCTGGACATGAGTGGTACTGGATCGGGCGGCCCCGATTTCAGATTTGGCGAAAACCAACTTACCTGGTTAACTGATCAACTGACCCAATCAACGGCCCGGGGTGAAACGGTTGCTCTGTTCATGCATACCTACCCCGCCGACTGTACAGATGGGTCGGAAATGAGTACACTCAATCATTTGATTGCCAGTAATTCAGTAGCATTAGTCGATATAGGGCATACGCACTACAACGAGCTGGCAAACGACGGCCATACCATTTTTGCTGCTACCCGATCGACCGGGCAGATTGATGAAGGGCCCGTCGGGTATTCGCTCGTTAGTGTCGATGAGGGCACGGTGAGCTGGCGGTTTAAAACACGGCACGAGGCCTTTCCCTTTGTGTTGATTACGACACCCGCCGACTACCGGCTGTGGCGGGAAGATGCACAGGCCCGTGTTGGTGGGCTAACTACCGTTCGGGCTTTCGTGCTGGGAAAATCGCCGGTTAGGCACGTTACCTGCCAGCTCAATCAGGGCCCGCCCGTATACATGACCCGTTCGCCTGACGGAAGGCTGTGGGAAGGTCAGCTTAACATACCCGAAAACCCCGTGCTGACGCTTACCGTGGAAGCCATTGATGACCGGGGGCGGCCTGGTCGCCACACGATCGATTTGGCAGGGCCATTTACGCCGGGCCCGGTCCGGCAGAAGAACGGGAGCGATGCCGATTCAATTGGCGCCTGGCCCCAAAACGGTATTTTTGGCACGCAACTGGGCCCTAACCGAAACGGTGGCCCGTCATAAACTTATCATTCACTTAATACATACTATGGTTATCAGTAGTATCTGGATTATCTCGCTGGTTGCCATTGCCGGTATCATTGTCCGCCCGTTCAACGTACCCGAATTTGTCTGGGCGGTGGCTGGGGCCGTTCTGCTTCTCATGCTGAAACTGATCACTCCTGCCGAAGCGCTAACGGGCGTTGGAAAAGGTACGGATGTATACCTCTTTCTGATCGGGATGATGCTATTGGCGGAGACCGCCCGCGACCAGGGGTTGTTCGACTGGCTGGCTGCCCAGGCGACGAACCGGGCCGACGGCTCTGCCAGCCGGCTATTTGGGCTCATATACTTGGTCGGGATCATTGTCACGACGTTTTTGTCGAACGATGCAACGGCAGTCGTACTGACCCCGGCGGTGGCTGCGGCTGTTAAAGCGGCTGATGTTAAACGGCCGTTGCCCTACCTGTTTATTTGCGCGTTCATTGCCAATGCCGCGTCGTTTGTGCTGCCTATCTCAAACCCGGCCAATCTGGTTATTTACGGCACGCATATGCCTTCGCTGTTGCACTGGCTGGCGCAATACGGGCTGCCCTCGCTGGTGTCGATCGCTGTTACCTATGGCGTCCTTCGTTACACGCAGCGGACCAGTTTACAGGGGGGCGTAGCGCGCGCCATTCCAGTGCCTGCTCTCTCTACGGGGGGCAAGCTAGCCTTGGTGGGTATTGCCCTGACGGCACTGGTATTGCTTGGCGCGTCGGCGCTGGATGCTGAACTGGGTCTGCCAACGGCCATTGCCGGTGTGCTGACGTCTATTGTGGTGCTGATAACGACCAGAACGAATCCATGGGTTGTTATCAAACAGGTGTCGTGGTCGGTGCTGCCGCTGGTAGCCGGTCTGTTCATATTGGTGGAGGGACTTAACAAAACAGGGCTTGTGGAACACCTGACGACCTTGTTGCAGCAGGGCACGGCGCGTTCCGTAACGCAAACGGCCTGGTTGAGCGGGGGCGGGCTGGCATTGGCCTGTAACCTGATGAATAACCTCCCGGCAGGCCTGATTGTAGGGTCTGTGGTGCAGGCCGGCTCGGTACCCGATCTGATCAAGAGTTTTTTGCTGATTGGTATCGATCTGGGTCCAAACTTGTCAGTTACGGGTTCACTGGCTACGATTCTATGGCTGGTGGCGCTGCGACGGGAAGGCTTGCAGGTCAGTGCCTGGGCTTTCCTCAGGCTGGGTATCCCGGTTATGCTGATTGCCTTGCTGGCCAGTCTGGCAACCGTATGGATACAATATCAATTCTAATAGCAGATCGCCTAGGTAGTTAGCAGGTGATCATTAATTTGTGGCTCCATTATGAGCCGGAAAAACATAAACCAGCGCTTCTCGCTGAAGGATAACTTCGTCAGTCTGAGGGTACCATCTTGACCCGGCACACGTTACGAAGTAAATTTTGGTAAACAGCGTTTCTCAGGCGCCTGAGAAACGCTGTAGGTTGGTTTAAGCTGAAACCAAAAACCCCCTACTCGTTATCCATATGCAAGGGTTCGGCGATCAGGGTTACTTCCAGAAAATTAGCGTAAAAAGGCCCATTGTTGGTACTGTCAAACCAAACGCATTCAACGCAATTGGTCTGATTGGGATCAGCTAATTTATTGATTGTCATGATAGGGCTGCCGGATTTAAGTTGAACTAAGTCGCCAATTTTGAATTGAGTTTGCATTAATATAGTTTGTTTGAGAATTAGGTGCATTGGTAATCACTCTGCCGAACCATGCAGCTGTTAATGCATCAGGCAGGTGGGGTGTTTTACCGGTACAGATGACGTCTTATGTCGTCTCATACCGATTCTTGTCTGAGGCAGGCGCATCAGTAATCATCTATATAGTACGGCTAACGGATGAATCGTCCGATCAACTTAACTAACTACATGTGGCAACCACCTGATTTTGACACAAAATTACTTACCTATTTGATAGTATAGTTGTGTATCAAAAGAATGACTAGTTGTACATTAGGTCATTATTGACAAGAGCGTGATTTAAAAATAATACCATCAACGTCTAAGATTACTAATTGCCTGGGGTGAAATGTGTGAAATCACCATTTCCTTGTATGAAAGCACTAAAAAAGTTACTCGATTGATTTATTAACAAATAGTACACAATAATATTATTAGTGTTAATTTAAGTTTAAGCATAGTATTGTTTATAAACAATATAATCGAAAGTTTTTACTTAATAGTTCGAACGGAATCGGGTGTAGTGGCAGGAGTAACCGGCGCGCCAGACTATGTCTGATTTAGAAAAGTTCGAATTGCTCAATTTCCAAGCAACAGTACGCAAGCTGAAAATAATGCTTTCAGAACTAAACAAGCGTAGTCATATCAGGGGTAGGTTGGGGCAGTTGAAGACGCGTTACGTAAGTGAAAAGCATCGGGGTGTTAGGCTAATTCGATGAACTAGCCGACCTATTTGGTTACCAATAGCCAGCCTTAGCTTGTCAGTTTTTTAGGAAAACGGCAAGTTACAGCAGGCTAAACTAGGCCTAAGCAGATCTACTACTGTTTCAGATTGGTAATTGGCGCGTCAGCTTCGATGAGGTGCTGCTCTTTAAGAGCCTGCCAGAATGCCTCGGGAATGACTACTTGCAGCGATTCAACGTTTTGCTCCACCTGCTCCGGGGTGCGGGCACCGGGAATAACCGAAACCGCTACGTCGGGATACAGGGCAAACTGGAGGGAAGCTGTTCGTAAATCAACGTCAAACTGGCGGGCAATAGCCCGTAAACGGTCACGTTTTTCCAGATATTCTTCCTTAATTGGTTTTTCGGGATCGTAGTTATAGCGCTCGCTGCCCGACAGAAAACCCGCATTCAGATTTGATCCCATGACCAGTGACAGGTTACGCGCGCGTACGGCCGGGAATACGTGCTTTAAAGCATAGGCATGATCGATTAGCGAGTATTGAGATGCCAGCAGGAACACGTCGGGGTCGGCGACATCGATGGTTTTCAGAATCGGTTCAGGACAGTTAACTCCCAGTCCCCAAGCCTTGATAACGCCTTCGTCACGCAACTGGCTCAAAGCGGGGAAAGCCCCTTTCTCGGCAATAGCAAACTGGTCGAGCCAGTCGGTGGGTAACAGTTTATTATCCGGCGACAGATCGTGGACGAATACAATATCCAAACTATCAATCCCTAACCGTTGAAGGCTGTCTTCGATGGACCGTCGTATACCGTCGGCCGTGTAGTCGAAAGTAACATTATTGGGAGAATGGGCATGAGGGAAGTACTCTGCTCCTTTATTTTGCTTACTCGCCCGCAGCATCTTGCCTACTTTAGACGAAATAATGTAATCCTCGCGTTTTTGGTTGTGCAGGAAATGCCCATAGCGCCGTTCGGCCAGCCCCAGCCCATACCAGGGAGAAACATCGTAATAGCGAACTCCGGCCTGCCAGGCAGCCTGAAGCGTATGGTGAGCGGCCTCGTCGGAGATGTACTCAAATTCGTTGCCAATGGCGACGCCCCCCAGCCCGATTGAGGGTAAGTGTTGCTGGGCCCATGTAGGAGACTGGGCAGGTGATGTATTGTTCATAGTCGCTGAGTAGCGCTGATTAAACCAACGCTATAGCACTAACCCAATAGAGCCCCTGCTGTTCAGCAATCCATGAGCTATGCGGATAGAGGGCTTAAGGATGAACGATATGGCATCGCCCGAAAGAACTTACCACCAACCGCGAAAGGCTATTTCTACTTGTGAAACATCCAGCGGATCAATGTATATATAGGAAAAATATGTGCAATAATTTCTTTAATTGATCATAAATTTTTAGATTTGTGTAAGTAAGACACATATCTAAAATCAGGTTCAGCAATGAGGTCGATTCAGGATGAGTTGCCCGTATTATGGAATCGCTTCAAAAATGGCGACGCAAAAGCGTTCGGCCAGCTGGCTCAGCAGCACTATGGGCTGCTCTTTAACTACGGTACCAAGTTTTCCAAAGACCATGAGCTGGTTAAAGATTGTTTGCAGGATATATTTCTGGACCTCTGGAAAAACCGGAACCAACTAAGCGAAACGGCCTTCGTTAAAGCATACTTAATGACAGCGTTGCGGAATCGAATGCTTAAAGCAGTACGCCGTGGCACCCCTTTTGAGTCGATTGACGAATTATGTTTCGAGCCGGACAGTCCTGAATTGACCGTTGAAGACCTACTGATTGTTGATGAGCACCAGGGTGAACAGACCCAACGTCTCCAGCAAAGCATTCGTCAGCTTACCAAACGGCAACAGGAAATCATCTACCTGCGCTTTTATCAACATCTGGAACACGAAGAGATTGCCGACTTGATGCAACTGAGTCGGCCCAGTGTAGCTAACCTGCTTCACCGGACAATTAAGGAACTTCGACATAAACTGGTCTGGTCGACGATCTCGGCTACGCTGTTTTTTCTGTCCTTCCTGGCGCGCTGAACACAAACCGCAGAGTATTCTATAATTTTTTCAAAAAAAACTTTCGTTTTTTGGTTATGAACGCCGTGAAAATGGACTACTGATTATAGAGCCATTTCATAGTGCATCCATGATGAATTTTCATAATCATACGGCGGAGGAGCTGGCCGCAGATTCATCCTTTGCCAACTGGGTTCTCCGGTCCGATGAGCGGGATACCAGATTTTGGGAGGAGTGGATTGCCCAGAATACAGACCGGCAGGAGATTGTTACTCAAGCCAGACGTCTGGTATTGGCAGTTCATGAACTCCACCAGTGGCCTAATCTCACCAATCAGGAAATTGCGTCTGAGATCAGGCAACTGGTAGAGCACGCGCAAAACGATCAGGAACGGCCCGAAACGAAGATACGACCGCTGTGGCAAGGGGGGCGGCTATGGTGGCAGAGCGCTGCGGCTGCTGTTCTGCTGCTGATCGGGGGAGTCTGGTTTAGCCAGCGAGTCAGTCAGGTAGATGCCGCAAGGGGCCACGCTGCTCCTTCCGAAGCAACGGACCGGATCGTACGCCAGAACCTGGGTAATCGGCCCATGACGGTTTTGCTCAGTGATGGCAGTGTTGTTACGCTGAACCGAAACAGCCGACTTACCTACCCACGTGTTTTTGCAAAGGAATTGCGGGTGGTTACCCTGGCAGGAGAAGCTTTTTTTGAGGTAAGTAAAAATCCCAGGAGGCCGTTCCTCGTCTTTACCGACCGCTCCGTAACAAAGGTTCTGGGCACCAGCTTTCGGGTACGAGCGTTTGCCCGCGAACCCAATGTAAACGTAGTGGTACGGACGGGTAAAGTCGCCGTGTACGCCCTGGATCACGCGCCGACGGAGAAGAAACTGGTCAACTACGAAAAAGGGGTTCTGTTGTTGCCCAACCAGCAGGCTGACCTGACCGCCGGCCAATTACACAAACGGGTGGTGGCCAGTCCTGCGCTGGCTGCGGCAACCCAGGTAGGTCCCTCCGAAATTACGTTCGATGATCAGCCGGTTGCCGATGTATTGCTTACCCTCTCCCGGCTGTACGAAATAGACATCAATTTCGATGACAAAGCCCTGGAGCACTGCCGGATTACCACGTCGTTTTCCGAAGAAACCCTGCCCGAACGGCTCAGCAGCATTTGCCGGGCCATCAATGCCTCGTACACGATTGAGAATGACAAGATCGACGTAAGCAGCCGTGGCTGTTTACCAGTGCCTACCCTAAAAACCCCTTAAGCCTATGATGTCAAAACCGGTCTACTGATCATGAAAAAAGCAACGGTGGGTCCAGCACCGTTGCCTTAACTCTCCCCACTGTCTACCGTCAGCAACGTCATCTTCTACAAGATGCCAGGGGAGCTTTTGTCCTATTCGAAACGAAATTGAACAAACAAATCTATGCCTAAATGTGAGTCATTACAAACCTTGGCGTTTGGTATTATGAAGCTACTTGCTTGTCAGTTACTGCTGGCTGTTTTTGTTGGAGAGGTCGGTTTAGCCAGCCCCTCTGTCGCGCAGGGTGTTCTTGATCGCCCGGTTACACTACAGGTAACGAATCAGAACATTGGTTCGATCCTGACGCAGCTCCACAAGCAGGCTGATGTACGCTTTACCTACAGTTCGTCCATTGTTGAAACGAACCGGAAGGTAACCCTATCGGTCGTAAACGAGCGGTTGTCGGAGGTGATGAACCGATTGTTCGGGCCGCTTAACGTAGCGTATAAAGTGGAAGGGAAACAGATCATTCTGTATAAAAATGAGCGGGGTGGTGCTGCCGGGTCGAATGAGTCGGCGTCGTTACGGACGGATGGCCAGGTAGCCATTACGGTAAAAGGACGCGTTACGGACGATAAAGGCATGGGCCTGCCCGGGGCCAATGTGCTCATCAAAGGAACCACCAATGGCACCGTCACCGATCAGGATGGGGCGTATGCCCTTTCGGTACAGACCGGTACCGAAACGCTGGTGTTCTCTTTTATCGGGTATAGTTCGAAAGAAGTCGTACTAGCCAATCGCACAACGGTGGACGTGCAACTGACGGCCGATGACAAGTCGCTCTCCGAGGTCGTAGTCGTGGGGTATGGCACCCAGCGCAAGGCAGATCTGACCAGTGCCGTCGCCAGCGTTAAAGCCGAAAACTTCGTAAAGGGAGCGGTAAAAGATGCGGGACAGCTTTTGCAGGGAAAAGTAGCCGGACTAACGATCAGTAACCCCAGTGGTGACCCGACGGCCAACACGCAGATCGTTCTGAGGGGAACCGCTACGCTGACCAGCAGCACGCAGCCGCTGGTTCTGATTGACGGAATACCGGGCGGGCTGAACACCGTAGCACCGGAAGATATTGCTTCGATCGACGTATTGAAAGATGGATCGGCGGCCGCCATTTACGGAACGCGCGGTACCAACGGGGTCATTCTGATTACGACCCGTCGGCCACAAGGCGATATTAAACCAACCATCGAATACAGTGGATACGTCAGTACCCAGACGATTACCCGGAAGCCTGATTTGCTGACGGCCACCGATTACCGGCGGCTCATTCCGCAGGGCGTTGGCTTCTCGGACCTGGGGGGCGATACCGACTGGGTCAAGGCGCTGTCGAGAACTCCGCTTATTCATGTGCACAACGTAACTCTGCGGGGCGGTAATGCAACAACTAACTACCTGGCCACGGGTACGTACCGGTATTTTGAAGGCATTTTACTGAAGTCCGACAACCGCACGTTTACGGGTCGGGTGGATATAAATCACAACATGTTCGACAACCGGTTGAAGCTCAATATCGGGTTGTTGAGTACCAATAATCGTTACAACACATCGGGCGACGGGGCCAGCTTTAACGGCTACACCTACCGGCAGGCGTTGATTCAGAACCCAACCCAGCCCATCACCAATGCCGATGGCTCCTGGTATCAGCAAGCGGGGCTGTTCAACTACGATAATCCGCTGGCGCGTATTTATGAATCGGATGGCGAAAACAAATCGCTCAATACACGCTACAGCGGAAGCCTGACCTGGTTACCAATCAACGGGCTGCAAATAAAAGCGCTGACCTCCTACAACCAGTTCAATCAAACGCGGGGCTACGCAGAAACGAAGCAAAACATCTCGACCATTCGGGATGGCCGGAACGGCTATGCCTCACGGGGTACGCAGGCCGTAACCGATCGGCTGGTGGAGCTAACGGCCAGTTATGATCATAGCCTTGGCGATCACCGTCTGTCGGCCTTGGCCGGTTACAGCTACCAGGATAATGTGTATGAAGACTACTACATGCAGAACTGGAACTTTCCTACCGACAAGTTCACGTACAATAACATCGGCCTGGGTAATGCCCTGAAAACGGGTCTGGCACCCATCGGCAGTGGGAAGTCGGCTTGGAATCTGGTTGGATTTTTTGGCCGATTGACCTACAACTACCTGGACAAATACCTGGTTCTGGCAAGTCTGCGCCGGGAAGCATCATCCAAATTTGTGGGCGCTAACCAACCCTGGGGTACATTTCCGGCCGTATCGGTTGGCTGGCGTATCAACCGGGAGGGGTTCCTTCAGAATGTCAAGGCCATCGACGATCTGAAACTCCGTGCGGGGTACGGCGTAACGGGTACGGCTCCCGACGACTTGTTTCTGGGGGTAGCCCGGCTTAACTACAGCGGCTATTTCCTGGTGAATGGTACGTGGGTGCCGAGTCTGGTACCCGCCAGCAACCCCAACCCCTACCTGCGCTGGGAAGAAAAACGAGAAACCAACATTGGGCTGGACTTCTCGTTTTATAAAGGCCGGTTGAGCGGTTCGATCGACCTGTATAATCGCGAAACGAACGGATTGCTGTACGATTATCCGGTTCCGTCGCCCCCCAATTTGTTCGGGACAACACGGGCCAACGTTGGGTCGATGCGTAACCGGGGCGTTGAAGTGATCATCAATACGGTACCGCTTCAGACCAAGACGTTCGTCTGGAATTCGAGTGTCAATTTCTCGTCCAACCAGAACCGGCTGACGTCGCTGACGAATGACCTGTATACCCTGACCAACGATTTCTTCAACGCGGGTGGTACGGGCGAACCAATCCAGACGTATACCAGCCGGGTGCAGGTGGGTCAGCCCATTGGTAACTTCTACGGCTTTAAAGTAGTGGGCGTGGGTGATGATGGTAAGTGGATTTACCAGAACAAAGAGGGCCAGCAGGTGCCCTACGACAAATTTACCCACAGCGATGAGGATAAAATGGTGCTGGGAAATGGCCTGCCAAAATACTACGCAGGCTGGAATAACAACCTGCGGTACAAGAATCTTGACCTAGCCGTTACCATGCGGGGCGCCTTTGGGTATCAGATTCTGAACTTCCAGCGGATGTATTACGAGAATCCGGGCGTCACGCAGTATAACCAGCTGAAATCGGCGCAGGAGCCGGTGTTCGGGAAAGCCGTTCTTAACAAGAATGTACCGCTTGAATACAACAGTTACTACGTAGAAAACGGTGATTTCTGGAAGATTGACAACATTACGCTGGGCTATAACCTGAACCTGGCGAACAACAAGATCATTCGCAATGCCCGCGTCTACGTATCAACGCTGAACACCTTTCAGTTCACGGGCTACAAGGGTATCGATCCGGAAGTGAACCGGGGCGGACTGGCCCCTGGTCTCGATGATCGGGATAAATACCCGTCAGTTCGTACCTACACGGTTGGCTTAAACCTTAACTTTTAATTTACTACCCGATTCACATGAAAAAATACAATCGAATTGTCGGGGTTGTTGTATTGCTGTCTTTCGTTGGAACAACGTTCAACGCCTGCACCAAACTTCAGGATGAAAATTATACCCAACTGGTGAGCAGCGCGTTCACCCCAACCACCCAGGACCTGGCATCGTTGGTTGGGCCCGCCTATGGCAACTGGCGCCCGCTGATGATGCAGAACAACGGCTTTTTCAGAACCAATGAAATCAGTGCGGATGAACTGGTTATTCCCTCCCGCCCGAACGGCTGGGTGGATGGGGGTATCTACCGGCGGATGCACGAGCACAAATGGACCGCGCAGGAAGGCAATACGTACGATAACTGGAACAATGCCTTCGGGGGCATTACGAACGCAAACCGGGTAATTTACCAGGTCGAATCCGGGCAAATTCCGATAACGCAGGGGAAAGATGCCCTGCTGGCCGAACTGCGGGTGCTCCGGGCCTCGTACTACTATGTGCTGTGTGACATTTTCGGTAATGTGCCCATCGTGACCAAGTTTAACGTGGAGGATGGCTTTCTGCCGGATCAGAGTTCACGGGTCGACGTCTACAATTTCATCGTCAAGGAACTGACGGAGTCGTTGCCTTTATTGAGTGATAACGCGGACAAGAGCACCTACGGGCGTTTCAACAACAAATGGGCCGCTTACGCGCTATTGGCTAAAATGTACCTCAACGCGCAGGTATTTTCGGGTACGGCGCAATGGGATAAATGTGCCGCAGCCTGCGACGCGATCATTAACTCCGGTAAGTTTCAGCTGGAAACGAATCAAAAGGATGTTTTTAAAACCCTTAACGAAAACTCGAAAGAGATTGTCTTTGCCATTCCTTACGACGAAATATACGGGCAGGTATTTAGCCTGGCCATGGAAACGCTCCAGCCAGCCAACCAGAAAACGTATGGTATTGAAGCTGCCTGCTGGGGCGGCACCTGTGCGATTCCTCAGTTTATCAACACCTATGACCCGGACGATAGCCGGCTGAAAGATAACTGGATCCAGGGGCAGCAGTATGACGCATCCGGGCAGATTCTATTGGGCAGTATGCGCGCAACCAACGGAAAACCACTGATTTACGTCAACGCCGTGCCGGGCATCGATTCGTCGGAAGAAGTACATGGCTATCGACTGGGCAAGTATGAATTCAAACAGGGACTTCGGGTCAATATGAGCAACGACGTTCCTTTATTCCGGTATGCTGATGTGCTGATGATGAAAGCCGAATGCCTGCTGCGTACGGGAAAGGCCGATGAGGCTGCGACCATTGTGAGCCAGATCAGACAGCGGAGTTTTAAAAACAATCCGACAAAGGCTACCGTGACCAGCGCCGATTTGATGAAAGGAAGCGTGTACAAATACGGCCTGACCCGTAATGGTCAATTCACCACCACCGAAACGGGTACGGATGTGCAGTACGGTCGTTTTCTGGACGAACTGGGTTGGGAGTTTACGCAGGAAGGGCGCCGTCGGCAGGACATGATCCGGTTTGGTATTTATACGAAGAAATCCTGGCTGTCGCACACACCAAATGGGGATTACCGCATCCTGTTACCCATTCCCCAGGCCGAAATCAACAAGAATCCCAAACTCAAGCAGAATCCGGGTTACTAGTCCGCTAGAAGGAAATACTATTCAATAGCGATGAATAACGGTGATTTGTGAGATCGTATGGTCCGTAGTTCGTGTCTCCATGAACTATGGACCATACGACCCAAGAAAGCGGACAACAAATCCCATAAAATTGTACCCAACCGTAACTTTTGACAGACAGGTGGAAACGTTAGTAAACACAGGGGCAGTCCAGCCGGGGCTGACCCAACAAGAGATGATCCGATTCGGACCGATAGCGGAAGGGCTAGTGGTCTGGGGCAGTCTTTGTTTTATACTGCTACTATCTGCCTGTCAGCCCGCCAGTAAACCCGATTCGGATCACCTGTTTTCTCGGCTACCAGCTGACCAGACCCACGTTACGTTCCGGAATGACCTTCCCGAAGATGAAGACACCAACCCCCTCGTGTACGAATACACGTACAATGGTGGGGGAGTAGCCACGGGCGATGTGAACGGCGATGGCCTGGATGATCTCTATTTTACGGCGAACAAAGGCGACAACAAACTTTTTTTAAACCGGACGCAGACGAACGAACGGGAACATTCGACCATTCAGTTCGAAGACGTGACAACGCTGGCTGGCGTTGCTGATACCCAAAACTGGAAAACGGGGGTCACGATGGCCGACGTCAATGGCGATGGTCGGCTGGATATTTACGTCTGCCACTCGGGTAACATTGCCCCGGAGAAGCGCGTCAATCGTTTATTCATCAATCAGGGAAATGATACGAAGAACAGGCCCCGGTTCAGGGAAGAAGCGGCCCGGTACGGATTGGCCGATTCGGCCTTTAGCACGCAGGCGGCTTTCTTCGATTTCGACCACGACCATGACCTGGATATGGTGCTGCTCAACCACAGCCCGCGTCGGTTCGAAAACCTCGACGATGTGGGCATTGAGCGCATGATGAATACACCCGATAAATTAACGGGGGTAAAGCTATACCGCAATGACAATGGTTATTTTCACGACGTTACCCAGGTCGCTGGTTTACGAAACACCCGTCTGGCGTATGGACTCGGTATTTCCATTGCTGATGTTAACAACGACGGCTGGAATGACTTGTACTTATCCAACGACTACCTGGCCCCGGACTATCTCTACATCAACCGGCAGGGGCACTTTGTTGACCAGACAAACGCTGCCCTGGGCCACACCTCGCAGTTCTCGATGGGTAACGATATTGCCGATATTAACAACGATGGCTGGAGCGATATTTTTACCATGGACATGCTGCCGGAAGATAACCGTCGGCAAAAACTCCTCTTCGCTAATGACAACTACGAGCTTTTTGCCCTCCGCGAACGTACCGGCCTCCGGAAACAGTACATGCGCAACATGCTGCATCTGAATCAGGGCTTTGTGGAGAAAAAAGGCAGGGATGAAACGGGTAAGAGCGTGGCGCAGTCTGTTTCGCCAACGCCGGTTTTCGCGGAAGTGGGGCAGGTAGCGGGGGTGTCAAATACTGACTGGAGCTGGGCACCCCTGGCGGCCGATCTGGATAACGACGGCTGGAAAGACCTGGTTATTACAAACGGGTACGTCCATGATTACACGAACATGGACTTTCTGAAATTCATGGGCGATTACGTAAAAGCGAATCAGGGAAACATTCAGCGAAGTAACCTGCTGGAACTGGTACGCCAGATGCCTTCGTCCAACGTTATCAATTACGTTTTCCGCAACAATGCCGGTTCGGTCCCCGCTGACCTGGTGGATCAGGGCAGCCTATTCACTAACGTGAGCCGGGAGTGGGGGTTCGATACGCCCTCCAACAGCAACGGAGCGGCCTACGCCGACCTGGACAACGATGGCGATCTGGATATAGTCGTCAATAACATCAACCAGGAGGCTTTCGTGTATCGAAATAATGCGGACCGGCTTTTTCATCACAACACACTATCCGTGAACCTTCGGGGTGAGGACAGGAACCGCTTTGGGGTGGGGGCCGCAGTCACGCTCTACAGTCACGGAACCCGGCAGCGGCAGGAACAACTCCTGTGCCGGGGGTTTCAATCGAGCGTTTCGCCGGTGCTCCATTTCGGGTTAGGTAACCAGACCAGGATAGATTCCATACGGGTGGTCTGGCCGGGCGGGGCGGAGCAATGGCTAAAAGCTGTGGCGGCCAATCAAGTCATTACGGTTCAGGAAAGGGACGCCCGGCGCACCGCTGATCGATCGGCGGACAACCAAAACCCAGTTTTCGCCATCGTGTCGTCGCCGGTCAGTTTTACCCACGTTGAAAACGAAGTTAATGATTTCAAACGGCAACCGTTATTAACCAATTCACTGTCCTACAGTGGCCCCTGCCTGGCGAAAGGCGATGTAAACGGTGATGGACGATTGGATCTGTTTATTGGGGGAGCTTCCGGCTACGGTGGTCGTCTGTTTATCCAGCAAGTGTCGGGCCAGTTTACCGAATCCAGCCAGCCAGCGCTGGTGGCGGATTATTTGCAGGAAGATACCGATGCGGCTTTTCTGGATGCTGACGGCGACGGCGATCAGGATGTGTACGTGTGCAGCGGGGGCTACGACAATTTTCTGCCCAACGACGCGCTTCTGCAGGACCGACTGTACCTCAACGATGGCAAAGGGCATTTCAGAAAAAGCCCCGATGCGCTGCCGAAGATGTATGCCAGTACGGGTTGCGTTCGGGTAGCTGACTTGAACAGCGATGGGCATCCGGATCTGTTTGTCGGGGGGCGGGTTGTACCGGCCCGTTATCCGGAACCCCCCGAAAGTTATGTGCTGCTCAACGACGGACACGGCCATTTTCGTGATTATACCAACCAGGTTGCCCCGTCCGTCAAGCACCTTGGGATGGTAACCGACGCGGCCTGGGCAGACATGAATGCCGACGGGAAACCCGACCTGATTACGGTGGGCGACTGGTTACCCATTCAGATCTGGATCAACAAAGGGGGCAAACTTCAGGACCGTACTACAGACTATCTGCCCGCAAACCTGACGGGCTGGTGGAACCGACTGCTCGTTGCAGACCTGAACGGTGACCATAAGCCCGACATTGTGGTGGGCAACATGGGCCTGAATACGCAGTGCAAAGCGAGTGCTACCCAGCCCGCCGACCTGGTTTACAAAGACTTTGATGACAACGGCACCATTGATCCCATTCTGTGCATGCCTATTCAGAAACAGCCGTATCCGTTCGTTTCCCGCGATGAATTACTGGACCAGATAAGCAGTATGCGGACACGGTTCACGGATTACAAAAGCTACGCGGAAACCAGGCTGGACGATGTGTTTACGAAGGCCGAACAGCAGGGGGCAAAAACGTTGCGCGTCACGAACCTTCAAACAACGGGATTTGTCAGTTCACCTACGGGGCGGTACCATGCCATTCGGTTACCGATAGAAACGCAGTACACCCCCATTTATGCCCTCGATACCCTGGATTACAACGCCGATGGACACCTTGATCTGGTCATGGGTGGCAACATCACCCACAGCCGAATCCGGTTCGGCAACAACGACGCAGGCCTGGGGCTTCTGTTGCGGGGCGATGGCCGGGGGGGCTTTACGTACGTACCCCAGAAAACGTCGGGGCTGGCGATTCGGGGTGACATTCGGAGCTTTATTCAGGTAAACGGGCTCTTGCTCGTCGGGCGAAACAACCAGTCAATCATGGCAGCCAAAATCGCAAAAAACTAATGCGTATAAGCCTAATCGGTATACTGGTCTGGGTAATGGGTCTGCTGCTGCCGTCCTGCCGCCCCGCTACACCGCCCCAGTACCAGCCGGGCCGGGAGCAGATTATCGAAGTTATCGACCAAATGAATGAGTTAATGATGCACGACGTCACGAACCCGCCCCTGGCCAGTCGTTTTTTTGCCTACGCCATGCTGGCTGGTTACGAAACGCTTAGTCAGTCGGACTCGACGTTGCAACCCCTGGCCAAGGTGTTGACTGGTTATCCGGTTGTTAGAACGCCCGCCATAACCGGCTATAATCCGCAACTGGCGGCCTTGTTTGCCATGCTGGAAACCGCAGGCCGTATGCAACCTTCCGGTAAAAAACTAGTTGACCGGCAGATCGATCTGCTGGAACACTACCGTCGGCAGGGCATGCCCGATGATACGTTGACCGCATCGCAGGCCTATGGACATGAGATTGCGAAGGCGCTGGTAGCTTACGCGAAAAAGGATGGCTACAACCGGCTGAGCGATTATCCGCGTTATACCCCGGCCAAAGGCGACGGCTACTGGTACCCAACACCCCCGAGTTTTCTGGCGGCTATCGAACCCCATTTTAATAAAATAAGACCGTTCATCCTTGATTCTGCCGCGGCTTTCAAACCCGTTGTCCCTGCCGTGTACAGCCGAGCGACGAACAGCAATTTTTATCGCCAGCTAACGGACGTATGCCGAACGGGTCAATCGCTGACGGTTGAGCAGAAGGCTATCGCATCGTTCTGGGATTGTAATCCGTTTGCGGTACAGGATGTGGGGCATTTACAGATCGGGCTGAAAAAAATGTCGCCGGGGGCACACTGGATGAAAATCGCGGGTACCGTCTGCCGTCAACGAAAAATTAGTTTCGCGAAAACGCTTCAGGTGCACACACTGTTGGCGATAACGCTGATGGACGCGTTTATCTGTTGCTGGGATGAAAAATACCGAAGCAATCGCATCCGGCCTGAAACCGCCATTCGGCGCGCCATCGACCCAAATTGGAAACCACTGCTCCAAACGCCCCCCTTTCCGGAGTACCTGAGTGGACATTCGGTTGTTTCCGGCGCGTCGGCCGAAGTCCTGACGTATTTTTTCGGGGATAACCTGGCCTACATTGATTCAACTGAAATTGGATTTGGCCTGCCACCCCGGCGTTTCACCTCGTTTCGGCAGGCTGCTGAGGAAGCGGGTATATCGCGCTTTTACGGCGGTATACACTTCATGGATTCCGTGCAGGAAGGACTTAAGCAGGGGCGAAAAGTAGGTTCGTATGTGGTGTCGGAGTTTTCGGGACCCTTACGATCACAAACCAGTGCCAATACATTAACTCATACAATAACTTTATGAAATCAGTCTCTTTTCTCGTGGGGGCCACACTACTGGTTGGGCACAGCCTGGCTCAGGTAGTTCAGAAAGGCTACCCGATTGCGCCGGTTCCCATCAATCAGGTTAAGTTCACCGATAACTTCTGGTTGCCCAAGATCAGAACCGTTCAAAAAACGACCCTTCCGTTTGGTTTCGATAAGTCCTACAAAGAGGGGCGGATGGATAATTTCCTGATTGCAGGAGGTAAAATGCAGGGGACGACACGCGGCAAAATGCCCTTCGACGATACAGACGTTTACAAGCTCATCGAAGGAGCGTCCAACTCACTGATCAGTTCGCCCGACAAAAAAATGGCGGCTTACCTTGATTCCCTAATTACCATCGTCAAAGTAGGGCAGGAGCCCGATGGGTACCTGACGACCTGGCACACCATAGACCCTAATCATCCCCCGGCCGATTGGGTAAAGCCCGGCCCGCGGTGGCAGGGGGAGATCATGAGCCATGAACTTTACAATGCCGGCCATCTCTACGAGGCAGCCGCTATCCACTACGTGGCTACCGGCAAACGCAATTTTCTGGACATTGCCCTGAAAAATGCCGATTTACTGGTTAAAACGTTTGGGCCTGCGCCAGGTCAGCAAAAAGCACCGCCGGGCCATCAGATTGTGGAAACCGGGTTGATCAAACTCTACAACATTACCCACAAGAACGAGTACCTGAAGCTGGCTAAGTTCTTTCTCGACGCGCGGGGTGATTCCACGACGCACAAGCTGTATGGAGCCTACAGCCAGGATCACGAGCCGGTTAGCAAGCAGGACGAAGCGGTTGGCCATGCCGTTCGCGCAGTATACATGTACGCGGGCATGACCGACGTAGCGGCTTTATATACCGATAAAACCTACCTGAATGCGGTTAAAGCGCTCTGGGAAAATACCGTGAACAAGAAAATGTACATTACGGGTGGTATTGGCTCGCGGCATGAGGGGGAAGCGTTTGGCGAAAATTACGAACTGCCCAATAAAACGGCCTATAATGAAACCTGCGCAGCCATCGGTGATGTCTACTGGAACCAGCGGTTATTTATGCTCACCGGCGACGCCAAGTACTACGATGTTATTGAACGAACGTTGTATAACGGGCTGATTTCGGGTATTTCGCTTCGCGGTGATGAATTTTTCTACCCGAATCCTCTGGAGTCAGATGGGCAGTACAAATTCAATTTTGGTGCTAGTACCCGCCAGCCCTGGTTCGACTGTTCCTGCTGCCCTACCAACCTGGTTCGGTTTATTCCGTCGGTTCCGAATCTGGTGTATGCTACCCAAAAAGACAGCCTGTTTATCAATCTGTTTGCGTCGAACCAGGCGCAGGTTCGACTTAACAACGTACCCGTCACAATTAAACAGCAGACTGACTACCCCTGGAATGGCGCGGTCAACATCACGGTGAATCCGGCCAAACAAGCCCGTTTTAGTGTAAAAATTCGCATTCCCGGCTGGGCACGGAATGAAGTGTTGCCGGGTAATCTGTACGCCTTTACCAACCGGACAACAGCACCGGTGCAACTGACGGTGAATGGAAAAGCGGTGCAGCCCGATAGCCAGTCGGGATACGCTACCATCACCCGGAACTGGAAACAAGGCGACGTAATTGGACTGGTGTTGCCCATGAGCATCCGCCGGGTCGTGACAAACGAAGCGGTGAACGAAGATAAAGGGCTGGTGTCACTGGAATATGGCCCGGTCGTTTACTGCGTGGAGGGCGTTGATAACCAGAACAAAGTAACCGACATTGAACTACCCGACAGTGCTTCGCTCCACATCGAGAAAAAAGCCGAGTTGCTGGGGGGCGTCAACATCATTACCGGCGCTGTGCCTCTCAAGAGTCAGCCGGCGGGTAAGCTGAATCTGGTGGCTGTACCCTATTACACCTGGTCGAACCGGGGAGTAGGTCCTATGAAAGTATGGTTGCCGCGTGAGAAGTAATCAAAGGATCGTTTATTTACTAGGTTGGGAATCAGAAAGGGGGAAGATCTTGTCTTCCCCCCTTTTCTTTACAATGCCTGCTTGAGGTGAAAAGCCATTGGCAGCTGCGCCGGTCGTTTCTGTCAGGCAGGCTGCATCTGGTTTACGGTTGCGCTACATCCTTACCCATCGCTTGCCCGCTCATCCGGCTACTTTCCCAACGATCCCTACTTTCTGATTAATCTGGTTACAATCCCGGTTTTGCCCAACAATTCGGCGTTAATTGGGCTTATAGGCATATGAGCACTCCTTCTATTCCCGATACGAACCTGTCCCTGCAAGAATCCGACGGTCGTCAGCTATTACAGACCTCCATCAGCGATTATGTGGATTTTTTAAAGAAACAACCCACTTTCTGCGGAACCCCCGAGCAGCAGGAAGCGATGATCAATCATGTTGCCCAGGGCCATGACCTGATCAAACTGGTAGCCGCTGAACGGATGAAGATCACCCGGCAACTAGATCACCAGAAGCATAACTGGATGGAACTGGAAAAAGAGCTGACAGCCCCTCTCGTCGCGGCCATGCAACCCCTGAAAGATGCGGTTGAGCATTACAACCGGGAGTTACTTCGGATTCGGGCGCACCAGGGTGAGGCAACCCCGTCGGCAGATGGCACATCGCCCGACGAAACCACCTGGCTAACCCCGGAGGTGGCCCGGGTGGCTCTGCCAAAAGGGGTGCAGATGAAATGGGCCTTCAAGATAGTAGACGCGAATCAAGTGCCCAATGGGTATTGGATAATTGATGAAGTAGCCATCAAAGCTGCCATCAGCAATGGCATACGCACAATTCCCGGCGTTGAGATATACGAGGAAGCTGTTACAACCTTTCGGCGGTAACCCCGTCGACACGCTACACTCACGAAGCAACCTGACTGCCTTGTTTGACGATTGTGAAGATGACTTTACTGCCGTCTTCGCTCAGCATTTGCTGGTCGATGGAGGCTTTTTCCTGGTAATGGTCAAGCGTTCCTTCAATTAGACCTAGAGCCAGATCGGACAGTCGGCGGCTGGAATGATAAACCATCTGCAGGGTATCCTCATCCACTCGAGTCGTAAGAAAGTGGGGCAATTCCGCGTCTGGATACAGTTTTTTGACTTCTACGTGAATGTAATCGTCCACCGTACTCAAAAAGGAGAAAGCATCGGGAGCCGCCAGAATGAAGTGATGGTAATTGGTAACAAAAGTCCTGAACAGAAAACGGCCGTATTCCCGCAGTAGGTCGGCTGCGGGAACATGGGTACACTCGCTCAGGTTCGTAACCAGGTGGGTCATTTCACTGGAAGGATACGTACCGGCCGATGTATAATTACCACCAGAGGGTAAATTACTGGTTAACAGCAATGTGTCGACCAATTCGTAATTGTACTTTTGCTCGACCATATCCAGGAACTGGGTGAATACAATACCTCTCATTGGTTATCTATGTTTGTGTTTGGTATGGTTATGATTAGACGTCAGGCGAGATGGTTGGGCTCTACCAGCTCAAAATGACGTTCCAGTAAACGCATCAGGGCTTCGGGGCGAAGCGGTTTGTGAAGAAAATCGACAACGTGCCTGTTCGACAGGGCTCGCTTGTGGTCTTCGGGGTCAAAGGAGGTCGTCAGCATGACAACAATGATTTTGGCCCGGTAACAGTCGTCCAGTTGATTGTACTGCTCCAGAAAGTCCCATCCGTTCAGGCCCGGCATGTTAATGTCTAGAAAAATAATACTGGGTTTGGCAACCTCGTCCAGGTTTTCGTAACAGCCCGACTGGGTCAGAAAAGCAAGCGCTTCCTTTACATTGGTGATGGCTTTAACCGGAACGTTGAGACCAGATCGTTCGATTATTTTGGTGTGAAACAGGTTGACAAATTTATCGTCATCGACTAGGAGAATACTGTCAAGGTCTTTGAATTTTCCCATAAAAGACTCGAAATTAACTTGTTAATAGTTGATAGGTATAGTAAAAAAGAACGTAGCGCCCTCGCCAGGTGCTGATTCGACCCATAGATCACCACCGTGTAGCTCAATGATCTTTCGGCAATGGGCCAGGCCAATCCCATTTCCTTCGTAGGTATCGAGGTTGTGTAATCGCTGAAAAATCAGGAAAATCTTGTCTTTGTGAATTGGGTCAATGCCAATGCCATTATCGCTGATCGCAAACATCCAGCACCCAGCGCTTTGCTGGGCCGAAATCGTAATGAAAGAAGGCACATGTTCTTTCCTGAACTTGATGGCATTACTAATCAGGTTTAGAAATAACTGCCGTAACTCAAGCGGATAAGCAGTAAGTTGAGGTAAATTTGAATAAGCCAGTGTTGCTCCTGTCATCCGGAGACGAGTCAGCAAATCTTCTTTTACCGTATCAACGATTTGAGTACAATCGACAACGGAGAGATGTCTTTCCTGGCCAAGGCGTGAGTAATCCAGCAGACCTTTAATCAAATTCTTCATCCGGTCTGCGCTCTGGCTGATGATGTTCAGGTAGCTTCGCGCGGTGTCGTCGAACTGCTCGGGATGCTCAAGGCAAAGTAATTCGATAAAATTCATCACGTTCAGCAGGGGTTCCTGCAAGTCGTGGGAGGCAATGTAGACAAATTGTTCAAGCTCCTTATTTCGATTTTCCAGACGCTGGGCATTCAGTCTGAGCGCTGTTTCGGCCTGTACCCGTTCGGTTAGGTCTCTGGTAATTTTAGCAAAACCAATTACCTCGCCCTGGTCATCGTGTAGGGCCGTAATCGTTATAAGTCCCCAAAAAGCACTTTTGTCTTTTCGAAAACGCCATCCTTCATAATAGGCGCTTCCCTCACGGGCGGCTTTGTTCAGCAGTTGTTCGGGCAGGTTAAGTTGACGATCCTCGTCGGAATAGAAAATGTTGAAATTCTGCTGAATGATCTCCTCAGCCCGGTAACCCTTTATTTTTTCGGCCCCCTTGTTCCATGTTTCAATATTTCCTTGCTTACTTAACAGAATAATGGCATGATCGTCAATCTCATCCATCATTCTAAGTAAACGTTCCTGTTTGGTATCAACTTTCATTTACCGAACCAATAAGTCATAATAATCCATATAAATATAAACTTGATATTTATTAAGTTTATAATATTCATACAAAAAATTATTAAAGTATTAACACTTCATATGAATAATAATAGTTATGTTATGCGCTAATTGATTTGCTTTTAACCTGTTAAAGTAGAATATATTGGTCAGCCACGGCTGTTGCTCCGGTTTGTGTGGGCTAATCTATACGAAGGATATCGGGAACCGTTGGGGCAGATTTGCCCGAGAAACAACGTATTTATGTGGAGCGGTTTAGCCTGGTGTACGCATTCAGTCAAAGACACTACCGGAACTACCCCAGCCAATGAGCAATTCCGATAGTGTAGGCAAGGGGTTACTAGGTTACGACTGAGGCTCCTCAAATAGCGGAGCATAATCGTCCGACAGTGTAACCTTTAGCTTGTGCAGTTCGCCTTCAGTGACCATCTCCTTCAGTACCGACATAAACTGGTGCGTATAGCGTTCGCCCGTAGCTGCGTCGACGCCGAGTTTGTCGGCTACGCGCTGATAAAATTCGGTTAGCTTGAACCGTTCGCCCTGGTCGCGGTCCTCGGGAGACACTTCCCGGATTATGTCGAGTAGGGGACCCGGCAGTTGCGCCCCCAGATTATCAGCTGCGTTACCAGCCAGGTGAGCCGTCAGGGTATGCAGAAACGCACGGGTGATGTCGAGTACGTCACCTTCCGACTCGACAGAAAGGACCGCTTTGGCCTGGTGAATGAATTCTGGATATTGCATATTGCTGGACTGAATTAGTTATGATTGGTCAACCCGCCGTTTGGGCAAGATGTTGGCCTGAATACCGACTTTACGTTTACAAATCGGCTATTATCGATGCTATGAACGGCGAGTAGATTCAAGTAAGCTGACGGTCAGCGGCATTACTAACGCGGCACCCGGCGAGGGCGTAGTAGGGTTAATTCGATTCGTTCAGAAATAAAAAACAATCCGGCTTCGAATCAGGTAAGGTAATGACAGGATCAACTATATCCTGTTTATGTACCCTCGATGGTAATTTCTCAACGATATGAATACGCTACAAAATCCACTGACTAAGTATCCTCAACCCCCCTACGAGCAACAGGACAAACAGGGCGGGGCCGGTACGGAAACCCAGATGAATCCCATTGCCGACCACGGTGAAACATCGTACAAAGGCTCGGGAAAATTAACGGGCCGCAAAGCCATCATTACCGGGGGCGATTCCGGTATTGGCCGGGCGGTGGCCATTGCTTTTGCCCGGGAAGGGGCCGACGTGCTGATTTCGTACCTGGATGAAGACGAAGACGCCAAAGAAACGGCAAAATACGTGGAGGAGGCTGGCCGGAAAGCAGTATTGGTACGAGGTGATATTCAGCAGCCTGCGCACTGCCAGCAGATGGTGAAACAAGCCGTCGACGAACTGGGCGGGCTGGATATTCTGGTCAATAACGCGGCTTACCAGATGGCACACGAATCATTGCAGGACATTTCGGATGAGGAACTGGATCGGACTTTCCGTACCAACATTTTTGCTATGTTCTACCTCTGCAAAGCGGCTGAGGAACATATGCCACCCGGTAGTACGGTTATCAACACGACATCGGTGAACGCCTACAAGCCCAGTCCACAGTTACTGGCCTATGCCGCTACAAAAGGCGCTATCCAGAATTTCACGGCCAACCTGGCGCAGGTGTGGGCCGAGAAAGGCATTCGGGTAAACAGTGTTGCGCCGGGGCCGATCTGGACTCCCCTGATTCCCGCCACCATGCCGGAAGAAAAAGTAAAAAACTTCGGACATGATGTACCGCTGAAACGAGCCGGACAACCCGCCGAACTGGCAGCTGTGTACGTTTTACTGGCGTCGACCGATTCAAGTTATATGACAGGCAGTACCGTACAGGTAACAGGTGGCTCGCCAACTATCTAGACGCTATTATGTCTATTATGCAACGGCCCTTCGTCAGCGAAGGGCCGTTTTTTGTTGTTGAGTCTATGGTTTTCATTCCGCTGATTATCTGGGCTCTATCCGTGCTACGACCTGTTTTATCTTGGCCGCGGCATTATGGCTGGGGCGAGTCGTAAAGTTCTCCACGATTCGGCCATCGGCATCAATCAGAACATAATGCGGGTACACACTGATTGCGTATTTCTCTTCCAGCGTTTTCTGCCAGGCCGGATCAGCCAGCAAATTCACCGTTTTCAGGCCAACTTTCCGGATGGTTTCCCGCCATTTGTCCGGCTTGGTAATTGTGCAGATACTGACAATTTTCACGGGCTGCCCCTCAAACTGTTTCACTAACTGGTTCTCGTAGGGAAACTCGTGGTAGCAGCCGCCACAGGTTGCAAACCAGAAGCATAAGTAGACCGCCTGCCCCTTAAACTGACTCAGGCTAACTAAAGAATCATGGGTATCGGGCAGAAAGAATCCCGGCGCTTTGTCGCCCGGAGATAAAACGGCTGCTTTCTTGGCCGATCGCTGGTTGAGGTATATGAGTAGATACTGATAATGAGCCGGAAAAGTATTCATGGCCAGTTCTGTTCGAGCCCGCTCGGGATTATCCTGTACGCCATAACTGATTGCCCAGAGACGGAAAAAGCCGCCTAAATCGGTGCCTAAACGTTGGTTAATCAGCTTGTCAACTGCGGCTTTGTCCTGGCTTTTATTAGTGACAGAGATACCAGCGTTCTTGGCCTGATGATTAACATATTCCCGAAGAAAATTCAGATACGCATAGTCGTACTGGGCTGCCGGATTTCGTGCCGGAATGCGTTGAAGAAAGTCAAAATAATCCGGGGGAATTGACTGCTTCTTCTTTTGGTAGTCCGGCTGATACCAGCTCATGTACAATCGTAGCATAGCATCGTTGTAGCAAATAGCATCTGACTCAAATCGGACAAAAGGGGCGGGTACTGAATGCGTTTGCTGGTATTGCTGCAAAAAAAAGCGTTCGGAGCTAGTCAAACTATCTAGCTTATGTCGGAATCCGGCCAGATCCTTCGACTGAACACCAGCGTTCATGGCTGTTTGATTAGGAGCGATGGTGAACCGTGCGCGTTTTGCCAGATAATAGTTCTGCTCAGCCTGCGTATGCCCGGTAAAGCGATACCGTTCTGTTAGCGATGAACCGGATAGTGTGATATGGACATGAACGGTATCGCCCGGTACTAGCCACAAGTCAAGCTGATCCTGACCAATGCTTAAATACCCCGTTTGGGTTACCCGAACCGGACACCGAAGCCAGGTTTGGGTTTTACTACTCGAAAGCGAGTCCTGCAATTCGGAAAAATCAAATGCCGGAAATACATGGTAAACCTGTGCCGTCAGCGGAAGGCTACCTGCTGGATTTTCCGTTGTGATGTGGAGGGTAGTGACGCCCGACGTTTTAATTGGCTGCCCGATAGCCCGGTTGAATAAAGCAACCAGTTGGCCGACGTACAGGATTGTAAAAATCAGCTTCATATTCGTTGCGTGTCTTGATGGTATATGAACTACAAGTATAGTTTAAATAAAGACAAAAACAACTATTTATTTAGGTGAACTCGTGCTACTGGCTGTCGATGCAGAGTAGTGGTCATCTTTTTAAATAACCTGCCGGTGAATCAGGGTAATGAGGACCGCTAGGAAAAGAAAGTTAAGTGCCAGGGCAAAGCCCATACCAATCACCGCCCGCCAGGAATGCGAAAGCAGCGATGATCATTCATGGAATATCCGTAGATTGCTCCTACCAACTGATCTTTTGGATAAAGATGACTATCGCGCACTTGTTCAACAAGTTAAGGCAATTTGCACTGGTATTGTCAGGGTGCCTTTGGGTAAGCTCCTGCCTGGGACAAGCCATTAAAAAACACCTCATTCCGGTAGCCGATTCTAAAATCTACGTCGAAGAAAGCGGGCAGGGACCGGCTCTGCTGTTGTTACACGCCGGACTCCTGGATCACCGTATGTGGCAACAACAGGTGAGCCAGCTTAACCAGCGATTTCGAGTGCTCAACTGCGATATGCGCAAACATGGGCTAACCCAGGATGGCGATTCTACCTTTCTCAACTCAACCGGCCTAGCGCTGGTTCTGGATTCGCTGAAGGTGTCGACAGCGCACGTTATGGGTTTGTCATTAGGAGCCGTTGCCGCAGTGGATCTGGTGCTTGCTCACCCCCATCGAATCGATAAACTGATTTTGGCAGCCCCGGGATTAATTGGTTATGACCTGAATCATGACTCAGTTCTGGTTGCTAACCAACGCAAAGAAAACGCGGCTAAACAAAGAGGAGATACATTGGCTTATGTAGACTATTTTTTGCGCTCCTGGGCAGATGGCCCCCATCGCTCACCAACTCGTGTTAATCCGCACGTTCGCGCTCAGATGAAGCGCATGGTTAGCGACAATCTGAAGCACCATCAATGGGCTACTGGCTTCTGGTTCAAAGATGACCCTCTGCCTATCGATCAATTGGGCTTTATTCGCTCAGAAACGCTGGTGCTGGTCGGGGATCAGGATATGAGCGATATTTTAGCGATCAGTGATGTGTTAACCCACAAAATACCCCGCGTTAAGAAAGTGGTTATTCCGGGAGCCGCTCATATATTGAATCTGGAAAAGCCGGTTCTGTTTACCCGGATCGTCAAGTCATTTCTGGAAAATTAGCCGATTCGCTGTAAGGGCAATAAAACAGCGGACCCGACCCATCGCTAAAGGATGAGTGGATTTGGCTATCACTTCGACGGGCCGTCGATGCGGGGTAATGCCCAGCCTTTCCGAATGGCTTGCAGACGAATCAGGGTGATAAGGCCTGCCGAGAAAAGAAAATTAAGCGTTGGGTCAACACCAAGCCTGATCCCCGCCAGGTAGCCAATGGCTCCCGCCAGACAGGCCGTGGCATAAATCTGCCGGTCAAAGATGAGGGGTAGATCATTGACCAGGGTGTCGCGCAGTACACCGCCGAACAACGCAGAAATCAAGCCCAGCAAAACAGCCGCCCAGGCGTTGACCTCAACACTAAGTGCTTTTTGCAGCCCCAGAATGGTGTATATGCCAATACCAAGTGTATCGAAGAACAGCAATGCCCGTCGTAGTTTGCCCAACCACCAGCGACGACCTACTACAGCAAGACCAACGCTGCCCAATACGACGATCAGGTAGTTCGGATCGCGAATCCAGGCAATGGGATGAGCGCCTAGGATGATGTCCCGCAACGTGCCGCCCCCGGTAGCGGTCAGAAAGCCAATGAAGCACAGCCCAAACAAGTCATGGTACATCTTTTTCTGAAGGGCCGACAAAGCCCCCGACACGGCGAAGACGCCCGTACCACATAAATCAATCAGGTACCACGTGGTCATAAGAAGAAAGCAATGGGAAGTTGATGGTCATCCCGATAAGCAAAAGGCAAATCGGTTGAAGAAAAAACGTATTCATGCGTATTCGGGAGGGCCAAAAGTAGGCAAAAAGCACAAAAACGTGTCTCGCGCAGCGGACGAAATCGAGTTGAGTAGAACTGGTACTAGTGGTTATCGGTACGTTTCTGCTGGCGTTTGAGGTGATAAAGCAAGAACGCGGTGCCAGTTTGTACTGACACCGCGTTCTTAAGTATGGGCCGATTTTTTGATTACTCCCGGTTGAGCCATCGTTCAAACGCTGAACGAACTCGGCGTTCGGGCTAGGTCTGGGGATCTTCGGCTGGTTTTGGCGGGACAACTTTATTTCCTTTTCCGGGGCGGGTTTTCCCATAAGAACCTCGCGAAATTTTTCCTCTTTTTGACTTTATGTCTCCTCGTCCCATAACTGGTGTTCGTTTAGTTAAGGCCTGATGACAAGGAAAACATGTACATTGTTCAGAAAAATGGTCGATCAGGACTTTTTGTTAGGCTAGCGGCATCTACTTTAAGGCGCGGGCCTCCACACCAGCTGTGGTAATCTTAACCGGCTTGATGGCACCGTCAGCATCGAAGTACATATGGTCGATGCAGGTTTCCCGGTGATTGCCATCGGTTTCCGTTAACGGACGACGGTGATAAACGATATACCAGTCATCCGTCCCCGGCACCTGAATAACCGAGTGGTGACCGGCTCCCGTGGCTACTGTGGGGTCCTGCTGCAAAATCTTGCCTACCCGCTCAAACGGACCGAATGGCGACTTGGCCACGGCGTAGGCAACGGAGTAATTGGGACCTGTCCAGCCGCCTTCCGACCACATAAAGTAATACTTCCCCTTCCTGACGAACATGGTAGGCCCTTCAACGTATCCTTTAGGCGTTATCTCCCGGAAAGTCGTGCCATCGGGAAAAGGAAGAAAACCCGTAAAGTCGTCGTTCAGACGGGCAATGTTGCAGTGGCCCCAGCCTCCGTATAACAGATAGTACTGACCATTTTGATCTTTAAATACGTATTGGTCAATGGGTTGGGCGCCGTTGTGAATTTCTCCGACTAAAGGCTTGCCCAGGTAATCACGGAACGGGCCAGCGGGGTTATTGGCAACGGCTACGCCAATGCCGCCCACTTCTTTCTTCGAATCGTGAATGTCGTTCGCCCCAAAAAAGAGAAAGTACTGTCCTTTTTTCTCAATAATTGACGGTGCCCACATCGCTTTTTTCGCCCATTTAACGGCCGACGAGTCAATAATTCGGCTGTGCTTGGTCCAGGTGACCAAATCAGGGGAGGAAAACGCATCCAGAAATACCTGCTGTTCATAGGGAGCCGAATACGTTGGGTAAATCCAGTATTGCTTCCCGAAGAGAACGCCTTCAGGGTCGGCATACCAGCCGGGAAAAATAGGGTTGCCACTTTTAGCTGGCCTGGAAGCGGTTTGAGCAAAACTGCAAAGGGTGATGAGGGTAAGCGAAAAACAAAGAATAGACCGTTGGAGACAAGGCATAACCATGAGTAGTGAAAGAGTGCTGAGGCTGATTAAGTGCTAAAAATAAGCATAATAATGCTTTTGCTAATACACCCCTGGGCCGTGAGGACACGGCCCAGGGAAAGAAAGAAACACGACAAGCCCCGTTAAACGTAAACGACAGCGTATTTCTTTCCCGGCAGGGAGCGGACAAATCCCTGAAATTCAAGGGTGAGAAGCAATGAGGCTAGTCGACCCATCGGAATTTGGCTCTTCCAGCTTAACTCATCAACGTGCAGATTCGTTGATTGACGAAGTAACGCCAGTATCTGGCTTTCTTCATCCGTGATATTTACGGGGAAAGCGGGCAGCGTTTTCGTCGGAGAAGCCGCATTAAGCGCTGTATCCCAATTGAGGGCTTCGATAATATCCCGGGGACTGGTATAAATCTGGGCTTTGTTTTCCCGGATCAGCTTGTTACAGCCCGCCGAAAAGGCCTGATTCAACTGCCCCGGAACGGCAAACACCTCGCGGTGGTAATTATTGGCGTATTCAGCCGTGATCAGCGCACCGCCCTTGGCAGCCGCTTCGACCACAATGACGGCATCGCTCAAGCCCGCGATGATTCGGTTGCGCGCCGGAAAAAGATGCGCATCGGGTTTGGTACCGGGCCTGCTTTCGGTGAGTAAACCGCCCTGTTCAAGCATGTCGGTGGCCGTTTTCTGGTGCACGTTCGGGTAGATGATGTCCAGACCACTCGCCATCACCCCAATGGTTGGCAGTCCATTCACCAGACTGGAACGGTGCGCGGCAATATCAATACCATAAGCCAGACCGCTGATGATAGTGGCGTTGTAAGGCACGACGGCTTCAATGATTTCCTGGGTAATCCGCCGACCATATTCTGTGGCCTGCCGGGTACCGACCAGCCCGATCATGCGGAGCGTATTGAGGTTGCCCGCCCCCCGAAAATAGAGCAGGGCGGGGGCGTCATATAGCGATTTGAGCCGGTCCGGATACGCTTTATCAGTGTAAAACAGGACCGAAGCTCCCAGCTTTTCCAGCCGCATCATGACCTGTTCCGCATCTGACAGAACGCCGGATTTCAGAACGGCACGGGCCGTCACTTCGCCAATACCGGGCACTTTCATCAGGCGAGCCAACGGCGACTGGAATACGGCGGTCGCTGAGCCACAATAACTGATGAGTTGCCGAATAAGAATACTGCCCACACCCGGAACGAGCGTAAGGGCAATTTGATGCTGGGTATCAGTAGACACGAAACAGGAAAATTAATTTATAAGCATTATAATGTTTTTTGTATACTACTGCAAGCTTACCGATTTATGTTCAGAAAAACCAGTATCGGCAAAACCAGTGCCTTTGGTCAGGTGGAGAGCGGTCGTAAAGAAGACAAGCTGTTAATCCCGTTTTAATGGTATCAATCTGGTAACACTGCGGTCATATTCAGGTAAAGCAGGCGTGGTTCCTTTGTGAAAACAAAACTTTCCAAGAGCCATCTATTCATGTTTACCCCCAAATGTACCCTGTCGTCGGCCATTTTACTCAGCTTGCTTGCGCTGGCTGGCTGTACCGATCATCGCCTGACCGATAGCCCTGTCATTACGGTTCAGAATCGATCTGTAACGCCCGTACTGGCTAGATTGCTGCCGGGCGTGTCGGGCGGCCGTGTTGGTGCCGAGACCGTCAAACTATATTCCTTGCTCAGCAGTGACGATAAGCTGGAGCAATCACCCAACTATGTGTTCGGGGGCTCGGCCGATGGTGCCGGGATTTTCCAGAATCCGGATGGTAACTACACCATTCTGGTGAACAATGAAGATAACTTCGCCGTATCACGCATCACCCTCGACAAATCGTTTAAGCCGGTTAAGGGAGAGTACGCCCTGAACTCGGATGGTGGAACATGGCGGTTGTGTTCGGCTACGCTGGCCACGCCCGTAGAACATGGTTTCGGTCCTGTCTTCCTCACTTGTGGTGAAAGCGGTCAGGAGTCGCGTACCCATGCGCTCAAGGTTGATGCCGATGCCCAGCAGGCCGGTATGTCCCGCGAGGTAGCCGGGCTTGGCCGCTGGAGTGCCGAGAACGCACTTCCATTGCCCAAAACGGCATACCCTGGCAAAACAGTTATCGTAATCGGCGATGACGATTCGGATGTGAACGGCGGGCAGCTGGCTATGTACATGACCAACACCGTTGGCGATCTGGAGAACGGATCCCTCTACATGCTGCGTCGGCCCGATGGCAACCAGCGGGAAATGGATATGAATCCGGGAACCGTTTATGACGTCGAGTTTACCAGAATTGAGAATCAGAAAACCCTGACGGGCGCGCAGATCAACGCCAAAGTAAACGAGCTGAAGGGCATCAAGTTCGGCCGCGTCGAAGATGTAGACTACCGGAAAGGGGGTGGGGCCAACGGCCGTGAAGTATTCTTCGCCGTTACGGGGCAGAACAACACGGGCGTTAACGCCGATTACTCCCGGTCGAAATACGGCCGTATTTACCGCCTGACCATGGATGCCAATGACCCGACGAAAGGGAAGCTGGAGGTCATCCTGAATGGAGACGACCGGAGCGGCATAGCGAAGACATTTCAGGATCCTGACAACGTTTGCGTGACGACCAACTACATCTACATCATGGAAGATCCAAACGAATACGGCGACGAGAAACACGATGCCTATGTGTATCAATATAACCTCAATACCAAGCAACTAACGCCGGTTATTGAACTGGATCATCGCCGGACGGAAGCCGATGCCGCCAAATACAACGTTGGGGGTACGTCGAAACTGGGCTCCTGGGAGAGCAGCGGTATGATCGACGTCTCGGACGTGACAGGCCGCCCCAACACGTTTATGCTGGGTATTCAGGGACATACCTGGCGTGCCGATAAGTACAAAGGAGTTGATGGCGGGTCGAAACGAAAAGATGAGAACCAGGCCAGCCAGCTCATCCTGATCGAAGGACTACCCCGCTAAAAATCCCACCAGACAATCGCCTGACCGTAGTTCTGCTTTGGTCAGGCGATTTTGCTATTCCTTATCTACTGATAAAATAATCATGCTTCTGGAACAACCGTCGGCAATCGTTACTCCGCCCACTTTTCGAGTAAGCCTTTGGTGGCTCGTTGTGCTGATCGCGGGCCTGCTGTTTTTGTGTGCTGTTTACGGGTTCGTGATCGGGCCGAAACCAAAACCCGCTCAGGCGGTGAAGCTGGCGTTTATGGAGGATGTAACCGACCTCGACAGCGCGGTGAGCCAGTTGCAGCAAGTGATCAGCACCAATCGATCAGATCGGGAGATACAAACAGCTTTCCGGCGGGCGCGACTGGCCTTTAAACGAACCGAATTTCTGACGGCCTATTACAATCCAGAGACAACCCGCTCCCTCAACGGGCCAAATATTCCGGATGTTGACGACGATCTGCGCGTCAATGCGCCCGAAGGGTTTCAGGTACTGGAAGAGCTTTTGTTTCCTGCTCTCGATCCCGCGAATCGAACTGAAGCCGTCCAGCAGGCCGCTATCATTCGCTCGAACGTGAACCGGTTGCGTAAAATCTCCGAAAATAATGAGTTGACGGATAGCCATGTATTCGATGCCATGCGGCTTGAGGTATTCCGGATTATCTCACTAAGTATCACCGGTTTCGACTCGCCCATTGCCTTTTACTCGCTTCCCGAAGCCGCCAGCGCACTCGAACGAATGCAGCAGCAGGTGGCCTGTTACGAGCTGGCCGGGCAGGATGCCGAACTGGCCCAACGACTCGATCAGGCGTTTGCCAGCGCCATAAATACCTTGCGCGCTGCCCGTAGTTTCGATTCCTTCGACCGGCTTGGTTTTATCAGCCAGCAAGCCAACGTGCTGAGTAGCCTGTTGCTGGATGCCCAGAAGGCCCTGTCCATTCCCGTCTTCATCGAAAACAGACTACTGTCCACCACCGCCCGAACGCTGACGGATTCGGGCGTATTCAATCCCGGCTACTTCGTGAACCTCGATGAGCAACGGCCAACGCCGGATCGGGTGGCGTTGGGAGAGAAATTGTTCGTTAACCCGGTCTTATCGGGAAACGGTAACCGAACCTGTGCCAGCTGCCATCAGCCCGGCAAGGCGTTTACCGATGGCGAAGTTAAAAGTCTCGCCGTAGAGGATAACGGACGTCAAAGCACCGTTCACCGGACACTCCGTAATGCTCCTACGCTGGTCAATGCGGCTTTTCAGGCTGTTCAATTTGCCGATTCACGGGTGGTTTTTCTGGAAGATCAGGCGGGTGATGTGATTCAGAATGAGCAGGAAATGCACGGCTCGCTTCCGAAAACGGTTAAGGCTCTGCGCCAGAACGCGGAATACCGGACCTTATTCGCCAAATCATACAAAGACGGCATCACAGAGCAGACGCTTAAAAATGCGATCGCCAGCTACATTCGTTCGCTGACCAGTCTCGACTCCCGGCTGGATACCTATTTTCGCGGGCAGACAGCCGCACTGACTGCCGAAGAAAAACAGGGTTTCAACCTGTTCATGGGCAAAGCAAAATGCGCCACCTGCCATTTCTTTCCGCTATTCAACGGTACGGTTCCACCAGCCTATCAGGAGACGGAAAGCGAAGTGCTGGGGACACCCGCTACCGTTGCGGGTAAACAAGTCGATGCCGACGTCGGTAAATTCGTGCTGACCAACCGGGAGCCGCACCGCTACGCCTTTAAAACGCCCACTGTTCGTCATGTGTCGAAAACGGCCCCTTATATGCATAATGGCGTGTTTCGTACCCTCGATGAAGTCGTTGATTTCTACAGTAAAGGCGGAGGGAATGGGTTGGGCTTCAACCTACCCAACCAAACATTGCCATTCGACAAACTAAACCTTACGAAGTCGGAAAAGAAAGCACTGGTAGCCTTTATGGAGGTATTGTAGGCGAGGGGAGAAGCGCCCCAAAGATCATTCAGTAACTGCTAGGCTATCCTCCGACTCGTCCTGGTCGGGCTCGGGTTCCGGCTCAACGGGTCTGTTCAGGCTTGCCCGCATCCGCTCCAGTCCGGCCTTTATCTTCTTCAGTTTGTTGATGTAAACGGCGTGTTCGCGCCGGTTGGCGTCGCGGGTTTTGAGGTACTCGCGGGCACCGGGCAACGTATAGCCTTTGTCGTTGATTAAACCCAAAATCTCTTGCAGGTGGTCGATATCGGCCTGGGTGTACACCCGGCCACCAGAGCGGTTTTTCTTGGGCTGAAACGTCGGAAATTCCTGCTCGTAATACCGTAGTTTGGAGGGGTTAATGCCAAACATCTCCGCCACTTCTTTTATACCGTAGTACAACTTCCCCCCGTTTTCCATACTGCAAACTTGGAAAGCTGTCTGAATAAACGCAAGTTTTGCCGTAAATTTGCCCCGGTTACGCATAAATACGAGCCTTTTACGAGCGCGTACGTATCGCTCCCGCCCGACTTATGTCGTATGACTCGCTTGCTTTACAATTTTACTATGACTTCCCACGAAATACGTCGGCATTTTCTCGACTTCTTCCAGTCCAAGCAACACCTGATTGTGGCCTCGGCTCCGCTCGTCGCTAAAAACGACCCGACGCTGATGTTCAACAACTCGGGGATGGCGCAGTTCAAAGACTTTTTTCTGGGTAACGGCACGCCCCCGTCCAAACGGGTAGCCGATACGCAAAAGTGTCTGCGCGTGTCGGGGAAACACAATGACCTGGAAGATGTTGGCTTTGATACCTACCACCATACCATGTTCGAAATGCTTGGTAACTGGTCATTCGGGGATTACTTCAAGAAAGAAGCCATTACCTGGGCGTGGGAGCTGCTGACGGAGGTGTATAAACTGCCTAAAGACCGGCTGTACGTATCCGTTTTCGAGGGCGACCAGAAAGACAATGTCCCCTTCGATCAGGAAGCGTTTGATCTGTGGAAACCTATTGTCGGCGAAGACCGGATCATTTACGGTAACAAGAAAGACAATTTCTGGGAGATGGGCGATACCGGCCCCTGCGGTCCCTGCTCCGAAATTCACGTCGATTTGCGGTCGCCCGACGAGATTGCCCAGCAGTCGGGGAAGGAACTTGTCAATGCCGACCACCCGCAGGTTGTTGAGATCTGGAACCTCGTATTCATGCAGTTTAACCGCAAAGCCGATGGGTCGCTGGAGCCGCTGCCTGCCCGCCACGTCGATACGGGGATGGGCTTCGAGCGGTTGTGCATGGCCATTCAGGGCAAACGGTCTAACTACGACACCGATGTGTTTTCGGGTACGATCAATGTAATCGAAGAACTGTCGGGCAAATCATACGGCGGCACGATGGACAAGTCGGACGTGGCGATGCGCGTCATTGCCGATCACATCCGGGCTGTATCCTTCGCCATTGCCGACGGGCTGGTGCCCTCGAATGCTAAAGCGGGTTACGTGATCCGGCGAATTCTGCGTCGGGCCATCCGCTACGGCTATTCGTACCTGAACCTGACCGAGCCGTTCATGACCAAACTCGTGCCAACGCTGGCTGCGCAGTTTGCCGACGTGTTCCCCGAACTCAATGCCCAGCGGGATTTTGTCGCCACGGTTATTCGGGAAGAAGAAGTGTCGTTTCTGCGGACGCTCGGAACGGGTTTGGGCCGACTGGATCAAATCATTGGTGATCTCAATGGAAAAGGAACGACGGAAATTCCCGGTGAAACCGTATTCGAACTAAACGATACCTTTGGCTTTCCAGCTGATTTAACAGCTTTAATTGCCCGCGAAAAAGGCCTGACGATTGATGAAGCCGGTTTTCAAAAAGCCCTTCAGGAACAGAAAACCCGTTCCCGGAAAGACGCTACGTCATCGGCCGGGGATTGGTTGGAGTATACCTACACTGATGATTATAGGTTTGTGGGTTACGACGATACGCAATCCTATTCATTCATCAGAAAACTAAGAAAAACTGAAGGCAAAGAGGGTGTTCGTTACCAAATAGTATTAAGCGACAATCCATTTTATGCGGAATCAGGTGGACAAGTAGGGGATACTGGGATACTTGAAGTTACTTCAGTAAGAATCAGAGGGGAGGTAACCGAACCAGTTGAAATTATTGATCAACAAGTAAGAATAATAAATACCGTCAAAGAAAACGATTTGGCGGTTCTTATTAGTGACGATAGTAGAATAGAGAAGTGGTTCAACGAGGATTGGACGGCAATTAGTGTTCATGCAAAAGTTGATACTACCCGGCGTGGTTTGACCAGCAGCAACCACTCGGCCACGCACCTGCTTCACGCGGCTCTGCGCGATGTGCTGGGCACGCACGTAGCGCAGAAAGGATCGTATGTGGGTCCCGATGCGCTTCGTTTCGACTTCTCGCACTTCAGCAAAGTGACGGATGAACAACTGGCGGAAGTGGAACGGATTGTAAATGAGAAGATTCGCGAGGACATCAAACTCGATGAGAAGCGGAACGTCCCCATCGCGGAAGCCAGAGAATTGGGTGCCACCGCTTTATTTGGTGAAAAGTACGGCGATTTTGTTCGCGTAATTACCTTTGAACCAGGCTACTCGGTTGAACTGTGTGGCGGTACGCACGTTCCGGCAACGGGCCATATCGGCCTGTTTAAATTTACGGGTGAGGGCTCCGTATCCACCGGAATCCGGCGGGTCGAAGCTAAGACCTCGGCGGGCGCTGAAACGCTGGTGAACGAGCAAATGGCCGTTGTTTCGGAATTGAAAGAATTGCTCAAGGCACCCAAAGACGTTGTCAAAGCCGTTCAATCGTTGCTGGACGAGCGGACCGCATTGCAAAAACAAGTCGAAGCCTTGCAGAACGAGAAGATTCAGCAGATTAAAAACAGCCTGCTTGATAAAGTGACGGCTTCCAACGGGCACCTGGTGCTCGTGGAGCGCGTAGAGGTTCCCAACGCCGATGCGCTCAAGCAACTGGCGTATGACCTGAAAGCCAAAGTAGACAATCTGGCTGTTGTGCTGGGTGCTGATATTAATGGTAAGCCGCAACTGGCTGTCATGCTACCCGACTCGCTGATTCAGGATAAGAAATTGAACGCGGGCCAGGTGGTGAAAGAACTGGCCAAAAACATCAAAGGTGGGGGCGGTGGTCAGCCGTTCTTCGCTACAGCCGGTGGTTCGGATTCGTCGGGACTGGATGCCGCCCTGGCGCAGGGAAAAGCGTTGCTGGGATAATTTTTTGTTAATAATGCGTTGAACCGGTGTAAGAGATCAATATTGATTTATTATGCCGGTTCAGAGTTCGAGGTAAATCAATCTCAAATAGATAACTCATGGCAACGCTACAACTAACACTTCCTGATCAACAATTATCAGCTTTACAAGTAAAGGCTGAATCGGTAAACCTTACGGTTGACGAACTTTTGACACAGGCTATTGAATCGTTAGTGGCCACGTCTTCTGTTCAGGAACAGGCCATTGACTACGTCCTTGCCAAAAATAAGTTGCTCTATAAGCGATTGGCTTAAGGGTACGATTTTAAATTGCACGAGCGCATCATTGAGCAGTCTGGAGGAAGCTTGGGCGTTCGAAACAGTGAAATCGTTGAGTCAGCTTTGGTTCAACCTTTTGCTACTTTCGACGGACACGATCTTTATCCAACGCTAGTCGATAAAGCAGCAATGACGGGTTATCTGTTGATATGCAATCATCCATTTGTTGATGGAAACAAGCGGATCGGCCACGCTGTGATGGAAGCACTGCTGGTTTTAAATGGATTTGAGATTTCAGCCAGTATAGACGAGCAGGAGCAAATTATTCTACAGGTTGCTGATGGCGCTCAAACACGAGAAAGCTTTACCCAGTGGGTAAGTCAGCATATAAGTAAGTTATGAATCAACCTATTGGTGTATTCGACTCCGGCTACGGCGGCCTGACCGTTCTGCGGGAGATCGTACAGACGCTACCCCAATACGACTACATTTACCTCGGCGATAACGCCCGAACGCCTTACGGCACCCGTTCGTTCGACACAGTTTACCACTACACACTCGAATGCGTTCAGCACTTGTTTGACCGGGGGTGTCGGCTGGTGATTCTAGCCTGCAATACGGCGTCTGCCAAAGCGTTGCGCAACATTCAGCAGCTTGATTTGCCTGTACTGGCACCCGATCGGCGGGTGCTGGGGGTGATTCGGCCCACGACGGAAGTGATTGGCAATTATTCCAAAACCGGCAACATCGGGGTACTGGCTACCCGCGGCACCGTTACATCAGAATCGTATCGGGTCGAAATCGAGAAATTCTTTCCCGGCGCGGCCGTTTTTCAGGAGGCCTGTCCCATGTGGGTACCACTGGTCGAGAATGGGGAGTACGATAGCCCCGGAGCGGACTACTTCGTTCAGCAGCATATTGGTCGGCTACTCCAACAGTCGCCAGCTATTGATACGATCCTGCTGGCCTGTACCCATTACCCATTGCTGCTCCGCAAGATTCAGCAATATGCTCCATCGAGCACGACAATCCTGAGTCAGGGTGGGATTGTTTCCCAGAGCCTGGCCGACTATCTGGCTCGCCACCCGGAAATAGAAGCGCAATGCAGTAAACAAGGTCAACGAATTTTTCTTACCACCGACTCCACCGAGGACTTTGACCGGCAGGCTACTATCTTCTACGGGCAATCCGTTCGGTCAGACCATTTGACTCTATAATGCGGATCGCCCATGCAGCCCGCACTACTCTGGTTTGGCAGCAGCCGTGCTGTCCGCTTTTTGTTTAGCGGCTTCTTTAGCTTGCTTCTTGAAAAATCCACGCAGGAGGAAGTTGCTTTGCGCGGCTTTCAAATCCTGATTAAGCAGCACGGTTCCCTGGCTGAGGTTACGCAGCGTTGTGCGAAGGTTCGTGGCTGTTTCCTGATCGGTGAGCAATACACCCAGCGGGCTGTTGGTATTATTTAGTTTCTCGGAAGCCCGGTTGAGGTTGGTCGAGGTCTGGCTGAGTGTCCCGACCGTTTGGTTTGCCGCACCAGCCGCTTTTTCAAGCTGCGATGCGGACCGGCTCAACCGGCGAAACACGGTGGTATCTGTCACTAATTCGTTGGCGAGCGTACCTTTCGTGTTTAGTTTGGCGGCAAACGACGAAACCGAACCCGTTATTTTTACGGTGTTGTCGGAGGCACGTTCCAGATTTTTCATCGCCCGTTTGAAATTATCGGCCACAATGGAATCGGTTAATACAGCTCCCACGGTTCCCTTACCGCGTCTTAAATTACCAACCAGTTCTTTAAAGTCGTTGGTAACCTTGAGCAGGTTGTTGTTATTTTCCTGTAAGGTTTCCATGATCTGATCAGAACTAAGGGCTTCCGACGTTTTGAGTCGATCGCCATCTTCTACTTCAGGATGGCTGGTGGTTCCGCCCGTAATGACAACGATTTTGTTGCCAATCAGCCCGTCAGAACTAATGGTAGCATCGGCATTTTTGCGGATATACTGCTGCGAGCTTTGTTCAATACTCATGTCGACTTCGACCTGCGCGTTTCCGTAGAAACTGATTCGCTTGACGTTACCGATCTTGACCCCCGAAAACCAGACGTTATTGCCGACTTTTAAACCGGCTACGTCTTTGAAAACGGCCATGATTTTGATGCTCTTCGTAAATCGTTTTTGTTGTCCACCCAATACAAACACCCCGGCAACGAATATGGCAATGCCCACCAGGACAAAAATGCCGACAACAACGGAGCGTTTGTTCGATTCAGTACTCATAATGATGGTTTATAGTTCTTGGTTTTTAGTAGCGAGCATAAGTTACGTTTACGGATAGGTGTAGCATCCAGTATACTACAAACCACACACTGAAAACCGGAAACGAGTTATTCTGTTTAATCCACAAACTTGTAATTGTAAAACTGCTGAATGCGCTCGTCGGGGTCCGCAAATACGTCATCGAACGGGCCAACACGTTCAAACTTGCCGTCCAGCAGCATGGCCACCCGATCGCCGGTGGTTTTCGCGCAGGTCAGATCGTGCGTAATGACAATAGACGTTGCCTTGAATCGTTCACGCACCTCGTTGATCAGGTTGTTGATCTCGATACTCGTGATAGGGTCAAGCCCTGATGTCGGCTCGTCATATAACATGATCTCGGGTTGCAGAATCAGCGTTCGGGCAATGCCAATGCGCTTCCGCTGACCACCGGATAGTTCGGATGGCATCTGGTTGATCGTTTGTGACAGGCCCACATCATCGAGTGCTTTTTCGACAGCTTTGTCAATATCGGCCCGGCCCAGGTTACGGATGTTACGCACGAGGGGAAATTCCAGGTTTTCCCGGATACTCATGCTGTCGTATAGCGCGCTGCTCTGGAATGAAAAGCCTACTTTTTGCCGAAACTCGTCCAGTTCCCGGCCCCGCAGCGACTCCACCTCCTGTCCCAGCACAACCACGCTGCCGGCGTCGGGCTTCAGCATGCCGATGATCAGTTTGATCAACACGGATTTACCCGTACCCGATCGGCCCAACACCGCGACGTTTTCGCCCCGGTTTACTTCCAGATCAACTCCCCTCAAGACATGCAAATCGCCAAAGGACTTGTACAGGCCTTTGATCTGAATAACGGCTTCCGTAGATGGTGTCATAATGTAAAAAACGAAAGATCGACGGATGGAAAAGCAAGCGGGCACCGCCTTGCGAACTCATTCACCTGGTCACCTTTTAGGTCAATTTCCGCGCAGCGCTCCTATAATCTGTAACGATAGAAGTTCTTCGATGAATACTAAAAACATGGATGTGACAACGGCGGAGTTAGCGGCTTTGCCAACGCCTTCGGTGCCCTTCGATGAGTGATACCCCTTGTAGCAGCCAACCATGCCGATGGTAAACCCGAACACGGTTGATTTCGTGATGGACGCAAAAATATCGAGGTACGTAATGGCACCAAACACTTCCTGCATAAAGGATATGAAGCTGGTTTGTTCGTTCTGGTTGACGTTTATGTAGGCGCCAAGCAGCCCGACAAAAATGGTGTACATCGTTAACAGAGGAATGGTAAACGACGTAGCCAGTACCCGGCTGACAACCAGAAATTTAAAGGGGTCAGTGCCCGATACTTCCATAGCGTCGATCTGTTCCGTTACGTTCATGGAACCAAGCTCGGCACCAATACTCGATCCTACCTTGCCGGCCGCAATCAACGCCGTGACCAGCGGACCCAGCGCCCGGACAATAGCAATGGCAATAAGCGAAGGAAGCCAGGACGTAGCGCCAAACTCGGAAAGGGAAGGGCGCGACTGGTTCGTGAAGACGATACCCGTAATGAAACCGGTTGTCGAGATCAGCAGCAGGGAACGAAACCCTACCTCATAACACTGCCGGACAACTTCTTTGAACTCGTAGGGTGGTATGACCGCTTCCCGGAAGAAGCGACCGATAAAAGAGGCCACATCTGCCAGACCCAGAAAAAAGGAATCAAGCCGCCGGGTTATAACGGGCCGATCAGTAGATTTAGGAGTATCAGACTGCATTCAAACACTGAAGAGAAAGCCGACTGGATGTGCCCTGCCGGATATACGTTAATAACTGATTTTGGTGATTAGGGTTTATTTTGAGAGAGGGAATATGCGATTGCGCTCATTGTGTACTCACTAGATAACCCGAAGATCGACTAAAAGTAGAAAAATTAGCCGAATAGCAACCAGACACACCCCGAAGAGTTACTGGTTCACAAAACCTGTCGGTAAAAATAAGCGTAAGGTCGGTATAAAAAAACGACCTTTGTGCCTCAGTAACCCGGCTACACCGTTTTTGCGCGGGTCAGCTCCCTGATTATGATTGATATTGGACGAATAAATACCCTGACAGCCCTTCGCCAAACTACTGTTGGCTTTTTTCTGGGCGACCTGACTGACCGGAAATCGCAGGATTTTAGTAATGATATACTGCTGCCTAACAAATACGTACCGGACACGCTCGCCGTTGACGATGATATTGACGTATTCGTCTACACGGATTCGGAAGATCGCCCCATTGCTACCACCTTAACGCCCGCCATTCAGCGTAATGAGTTTGCCGCACTACAGGCGGTATCGGTTACCTCAGCTGGTGCCTTTCTGGATTGGGGGCTCGAAAAAGACCTGTTGGTGCCACACCGTGAGCAGGCCTGGCCAATGGAAGTTGGCAACTGGTATGTGGTGTTTATGTATCTGGACGAAACAACCAATCGGCTGGTAGCATCGAGCAAAGTAAATCGCTTTCTGGATCCGGACGTCGGCGACTTATTTGTGGGAGAAGAGGTGCAACTGCTGGCCTATGAAATGACAGATTTGGGCGTCAACGTCATTATCAACAACCGATACCGGGGGTTGGTGTACGCAAACGAAATTTTCCGTACGGTCCGTCCCGGCGACCCGCTCATTGGCTATATCAAACACATCCGCGACGATGGGCGGGTAGACGTGAGCCTGCAACGAGCCGGTTTCGAAAATGTCGAGCCCAACGCCCGTCGCATTCTGGCTACCCTCAAAGCTGAAAACGGGTTCCTGCCCCTCACCGACAGCACGTCTCCCGAAGCCATTTATGCTGCCCTGGAAATGAGCAAAAAGACATTCAAGAAAGCGATCGGCACGCTGTACCGGGAACGAAAAATCGTTATCGAAGAAAACGGAATCCGGCTGGTCTGAAATTAGGCTTTAAAACAGACTCCAACTGTTTGGGCCTCAACTTTTCCATGGTTCGTGTTTTCACGAATCCCTCTTGTGCCAGCCAGCGCTGCCTGTGTTTCCCTGGGTTGGTAAAGACACGAACCAAGGGAAACACAGGCAACACCTCAAACCAGCGAAGCACCAGCGTGGCCAAATGGGTGATACGCGGTTTGTATAGCTGGCGACAGAAAAGAGGAGTAATCGTCGGGGCGCGACATCATTTCTTTATAAAGCAGGACCCGGTAAAGGTAATAACGGGTTTCTCGCGGAAGCTTCATCCGGTAATAGTCACGGTGATCGTCCTGCTTCAACTGGTTCTTCACGTAACCCGGCCCGGCGTTGTAAGCCGCTGCGACCAACGACCACGAACCAAGCTGTGTATACAACGTTCTCAGGTATTTGCAGGCAGCTTCGGTTGCTTTTAGTACATTGAATCGCTCGTCGATTCGGCCACCTACCTTAAGTCCCAGCGCCCGCGCTGTACCCGGCATCAGTTGCCAGTATCCGGCAGCGCCCGCCCGCGAAACAGCTTTCGGCTGCAAGGCACTTTCGGCCAGCGGAATAT
Organism: Spirosoma lituiforme; assembly: GCF_054776635.1. Taxonomy (NCBI): domain Bacteria; kingdom Pseudomonadati; phylum Bacteroidota; class Cytophagia; order Cytophagales; family Cytophagaceae; genus Spirosoma; species Spirosoma lituiforme. The sequence goes on along the minus strand of NZ_BAAHBO010000002.1, from coordinate 117,394 downwards.
AGCGAAAATCGTCGGGGATGTCGTATTTCTCCAGAATCGGATCAATGATCGGGAAGAATGTATCGGCCCTTTGCCGGAGGTTGCCCAGGTCGCTGGCGTGGGTGCGGAAAAGCGTAAAAACATGTTTCCAGCGGTCAACGACATCAAGTTGATCCAGTGGTAAACACTCGCCACAGAAATCAACATCAAGCAGGGGAAGCTCGGGCGAATTCGCTGATAAGGGTTGATGGATAGCCGATACGTCAGAGCGACGATTTAGCAGGGCTGTCGCATCAGACTGGGTTACTGCGCCGGTTCTGGCGGGGTGAAGATTGGGAATTGCCGAGGAGCCGATGCCCGGGGCAATTAGTTTGGCAGCAACGGTGACGGCCGGACGAATAAAAGCCATCAAAAAAGGAAATCCAACGCGTTTGAACAAAACTTAAATCAGGATGGTACTTCGTTTATAACGGCAGGATGACTAATTCAGTGCCTTGATAATCAATATAGTATACAGTATTCCTTCATATAAATAACCGAAGACTCAACGATCTTGATTGAATTAAGCTGACTATCAAGGCATTAGCCAGTGTTGATTCCATCCGTCTTCTGCCAGGGTTGCAATGCATGCGATTTGCTCCTCAGACACAGATTTATCTGCTGGTTCGATTTGTTTTTAACAGTAAAAAAAGGCTACTTCTGCACTTTACCACCTGTAGTTAACAGTCCATTCAAATGCCATTACGCTCCCGAGATTGGTTTGGCCGCACCGGAAAAGACGGCTTTATTTATCGTGCCTGGATGAAAAATCAGGGCTTCCCGCACCACGAATTTGAAGGGAAGCCCGTAATCGGTATTTGCAATACGTGGTCGGAGTTGACTCCCTGTAATGCCCACTTCCGGGAACTGGCCGAAGCCATTAAGCGGGGTGTCTGGGAAGCGGGCGGTTTTCCACTGGAGTTTCCGGTTATGTCGCTGGGCGAGTGCCAGATCAAACCCACCGCCATGCTCTTTCGTAACCTGGCCAGCATGGATGTCGAAGAAAGCATTCGGGGCAACTCAATCGATGGAGTCATTCTCATGTGCGGCTGCGACAAAACGACGCCGTCGCTGGTGATGGGGGCGTGTAGTGTCGATATTCCAACCATGGTCGTGTCGGGCGGGCCGATGCTGGCCGGGCGCTTCCAGGGGCGTAAAATCGGCACGAGCGATCTCTGGCGCTTTGCCGAATCCTATAAAATGGGTGAGATGAGCCAGGCCGAATTTGTGGCCGCCGAAGCGAGCATGGCCCGTAGCCAGGGGCATTGTGCCGTAATGGGCACGGCCAGTACCATGGCGGCTATGGTGGAGTCGCTGGGGTTGTCGCTGCCCGATAATGCCACAATACCTGCTGCCGATTCGCGCCGGAAAGTTCTGGCCCACATGACGGGTGTTCGGATGGTAGAACTGGTGAAAGAGGGGATTAAGCCGTCGCAGCTTCTGACCCGGAAAGCCTTCGAAAATGCCATCATGGTCAATGCGGCCCTGGGTGGTTCAACGAACTTTATTCTGCACCTGACGGCCATTGCCGGACGGGTGGGTGTCGATTTATCTTTGGATGATTTCGATACACTATCCGCCAAAATCCCGTTGCTGGCTAATTTACAACCATCCGGCGAGCATTTCGTGGAAGATTTATTTTATGCCGGTGGTCTACCCGCCATTATTCGCGAACTGCGTGATGTGCTCAACAACGACGCTATGACCGTGAATGGGTACTCGATTGGCGACAATTGTGCCGATGCCCGCTGTTACGATCCGGCCGTGATTGCTTCCATCGAACAACCGTTTAAGCCTGAGTCGGGCGTAGCGGTGTTACGGGGTAATCTCTGCCCGAACGGGGCCGTATTAAAGCCGTCGGCCGCTTCACCCCACCTGATGCAGCATACGGGTCGGGCGGTCGTGTTCGAAGACATTGATGATTACAAAACCCGGATCGATGATCCGAACCTGGACGTTGATCCAACCTGCGTGCTGGTTCTGAAAAATGTGGGGCCGAGAGGATATCCGGGAATGCCCGAAGTGGGAAACATGCAGTTGCCGGCCAAAATTCTGGAACAAGGCGTGCACGATATGGTTCGCATTTCGGATGGTCGAATGAGCGGTACCGGTTTCGGGACGGTTGTGCTGCACGTATCCCCCGAATCGGCTGTGGGCGGTAACCTGGCGCTGGTGCAAAATGGCGACCTGATTACGCTGGACGTTGAGCAGCGAAGTCTCCACCTGCACGTGTCGGACCAGGAACTGGCCGGGCGGCTCGTTCATTTTAAACCGCTCGATTTAGGCTACAGCCGGGGGTACGTGAACCTCTACATCCGGCACGTCACCCAGGCGCACGAAGGGGCGGATTTTGATTTTCTGCGGGGCGGGTCCGGCAGTGAAGTAAAGCGGGATTCTCATTAAGTATGGCAGCGACGTTCGAGAATCAAACCGTATTGATTACGGGCGCTGGTCAGGGAATTGGGTTTGCCATAGCCCGCTCACTGGCCCGGCAGGGTGCTGCTGTATTGCTCAACGATTTTGATGAAAACCTGGCCCAGCAGGCAGCCAACCAGATTCAGCAGGAGGGTGGAATGTGCCACGCGTTGCCGGGCGATGCCTCAGACGTGCTGTTCATTCAGGAGATGGTCGACACGGCCGTTCGTCTGTTCGGCTCACTGGACATTGCCATTGCCAACGCAGGAATCACCATTTTTGGCGATATTTTCACGACTACACCCGACTCGTTTGCGAAAATCGTGAATCTGAATTTACGGGGAAGCTTCTTTCTGGCGCAGATGGCTGCTGGTCAGATGCGCCGTCAGGGTAAGGGGGGTAGTGTATTGTTCATGTCGTCGGTGGTGGGGCACCAGGCGCACCCCGGCCTGCCTGTATACAGCATGACCAAAGCGGGCCTGGAGATGCTGGCCAAGCAATTGGTGATTGATTTTTCACCCCTGGGCATCACCGTAAACGCAATTGCGCCGGGTGCTACCCTCACTGAACGGACACTGGATGATCCATCCTACGTTCCAATCTGGTCGCGCATTACGCCAATGGGCCGACCGGCAACCGTTGACGATATTGCCAATGCTGCTTTATTTCTGATTTCGCCCGCATCCCGGCACATCACGGGACAGAGCCTGGTTGTGGATGGTGGCTGGACGAGCATCAGTCCTCCACCGGAATAGACAAAGAGTGAAAAATAAAGAGTGAAAGAATGAATGAGTGAAAGAGTGGGCTGACGCGTCCGCTCTTTCACTCATTCATTCTTTCACTCTTTATTTTCTCCCAATAGTAATCAGCACGACGCCGATGATGGCGATGGCGGCTCCGACAAACGACTGGCTAGAGAAGATCTCGCCCGCGAACGTTGTGCCCAATAGCATAGCCACAACGGGGTTCACGAAAGCATAGGTAGACAGCAGTTGTGGAGAGGCATTACGGGCCAGCCACGAGTAAGATGAGAAGCCAATGATGCTGCCAAAAATGACCAGGTAAATCATAGAGCCGATAGCTTTGCCTGGCGCGTCGAAGATACTGAAAAGGCCAACGGGCTCCAGGGCCAGACTGATCGGCATCAACACCAGCCCCCCGATAATCATCTGAATACCACTCGAAATAGCGCCCGACGGGAGGGATAGGCGAGGAGTAAGCAGCGTGCCAATGGCCCAGGCAAAGTTACCGGCAGCCACCAGCCCGACGCCAATCAATTTAGCATCGATCCCACCCGTACCCTGAAGTTTGTCTGGTTTCACCAGCAAATAAATGCCGAGAAGTCCGATGACTAACCCAGCCAGCGCCATGTTGCTGGGCCGTTTTTTGCCAAACGAAATCCAGTTAAGTGACAGCAGGTAAACCGGTAACAGACCCCCCATCAACGCAGCCATCCCACTAGGAATATACTGAATGCCTACTGACAGACAACCGTTTGCAATCGCCAGCAGTAGTATTCCGATGATACCTGACGATTTCCATTCGGCCAGGGTTGGGTTTGGCGTACCGCTGAAGCGGGCATAACTATACAGAATAGCCCCCGCTATCAGGTACCGAACCGAAACCATGTATAAAGGAGGCATCCGCTCGGTCATAAAATGAATGAACAGATACGTTGACCCCCACAGGATATAAACAGAGATTAAATTTGCCCAGAGCGTAACACGATTGGGCCTGGTCGAAACTGGAGAAGTAACGGCTTGCATATAACAGACGGAAGGATATGGAAGCAACACCGAAATAGTGTATTTTTCTCCGTTTGCAGGTTATTTTCCGTCTTTTCTGAATTTGATTATAAAAATTCTGGACAGGGTTTTAGTTGAGTTAATACAAAACCTGCGTTTGGTTGGCTTCCAGCGCCTTGATTTGAGGGGCGTAGGGGCTTGCCATGGCTTCCCGGCCAAAGAGAGGATTGCTGCTCAGGTAAACTTTTTTCAGGCTTTTTAAACGGGTAAGCATAGTCGGAAATTCACGTAATTCGTTGTTGTTCAAGGCCAGTTCTTCCAGCGTAGAAAACGATTTCAAGACGGGTGGGGCAACGGTTATGGAGTTGTAACCCAGGTCGAGCACGTGAAGCGCCCGCAATCGCTGAAGCTTGTCGGGAAGTTGGCTGATCCGATTGTGATGCGCGAACAAAACCGTCAACCGGCGTAGCTTTCCCAGGGAAGCCGGAAGGTTACTCACCTTGTTATGGGCAATGGCCAACTGCTCCAATCGCTTCATCCGGCCAATCTGGCTGGGTAACGTACTCAGGTTGTTGTAATATAAGTCCAGCACTTTAACATGCTTCATCCGGCCAATGGCTTTGGGTAACTGAGTCAGCCCCACATTGTAAAGATTCAGGTCATTAAGTCGGCGAAGCTTACTGATTGCCTTGATATTGAGTTCTTTCAGGTCGTTGTTGCCCAGCCAAAGGCTTTCCAGCCGACGGTTTTTCTGAACAGAGACCGGTATCTGGCTGAGGTTGTTTTTCTGTAAATTGATTGCCTTAACAACCGTATTGCGCGTAAAAAAGACGCTATCCTCCTGTAGCCGGTTTGACATCAGATCCAGTCTTGTCAATCTGGGTAGCGCAGTCAGTCGAGCGGGCAGCGAAGTCAGGTAATTGGCCCCCAAACTAATTTCCTCCGCATTGACAAAGCGGTAGATGACTTCAGGAACCTGCTCGAGTTCCAGATTGGTAAACACAATCTTTTTGACCGTATCCGGTCGTGTTGTACGGGCCGCGGAGATCAGGTCGCCCATAACGCCGGGTCCTTTTGGGGTTATGCGGGCCGAAGGAAGCGAAATGCTTAACTGACTGCCCAGGCGAAACGTTGTCCAAACGAGTGACGAGGACACAGGCAGGGGGCGCTGCGTAAGGTATGTCGATAGAAGTGCCAGTAAGGTTTGCTCCGTTTTGAGCGAAGGCCTGCCCGCGTATCTCGAATATTGGTAATGCAGGCGATCCGCGTGCCCGTCGGCCCGGAAAAACAGTTCGGTATTCAGCACAAAGGAGCTATCCGTCCGGAAGTTATTCTTTTTGAGAAAACGCCTGAAGTCGAGCCAGTAATCATCCAGTAGTTTCTGAAAAGTTAGATCACGCACCGTGGCCCGTTCGTTCGCGTCAACGGCCATTGGGTAACTCCGATACAGGGCTTTCGTATCTGCTACGGTGTGCATCGGCTCAATAACGACCTGCGCCCAGCCTGGCAGCGACAGCAACCCAAAAAATGAAAACAGAATTACCTTTTTCATGGCGAAACTTATTTTTTAGGTAAATAACGATAAATATAGTTTAACGGTCTAAAAAAGAACCGGGGTTTCGCTGTTTTTTCTGACTAAGATGACTTTAGTGCAAACTTTCCATAAAAGCCTGCCTCATGTTGATCAAAAAAACAGCCAAATCCCGGTTCAGACTTGTACTCGGGTACTAGTTCTTGCTGCCGCCTACCGATGAAGCGGGTTGCTTATCCGTAGCTTTCTTGGCGGCCTTGGCAAAGTCACCCGCTTTGATGATCGAAATTTTCGATGGATCGATGTGTTTTTTCATCGCGGCATTGACCTGCTCGGGCGTGAGGCTTTCCATTTTCTTTTCGAAGTCCGCGTCCCAGTTCATGGTCCGATTCAGGTACAGGTAATTATTGAGCGTACCGACCAACGAAGGGTCCTGCGCTCGTGACACCATCCGGGACTGTAGCAAGCCCGAACGGGCGGCCTTGATTTCGTCGGCGGTGAACCCTTCTTTCACCACTTTTTCCATCTCTTCGCGGAACGCTTTTTCCAGGCGTTCGGCGTTCTCCGGATTGTAAATGGCGTAGGTCATGAACGAACCCGTTTTATCGAGGGGATTGGCCGATAACTGAGAACCAACACCGTAGCTGATGCCCTCTTTCTGACGAATCCGCACGGCCAGCCGCGAGTTGAGGAAGCCACCACCCAGCATGTAGTTGCCAAGAACCAGGGCCGGATAATCAGGATCATCATCGCGTAGCGGAATGTTTACGCCGGCTACCATGAAGGCATTGGCCTTATCAGGAGCTTCCAGCGATTGAGGAGTTGGCTTAATGTCGTTATAAATCGAAACCAGGCGGCTGAATGGCTTCTTCGCTTTCCAGGTACCTAACTCATCCGTCACGACTTTCCGAACGGGCGTCTCGTCGAAGTCGCCGACAACGGCCATCGTTGCGTTTTGGGCGCCATAAAAGTCTTTGTGGAACTGTTTCAGATCGTCTAGTTTCAGGGCTTTCACATCGGCCACATCTTCATCGGGGGTGGAGGTGTAGCGGATGTCTTCCTTCGGATACGGGTTCATTTGCCGCTGGAAAGCGGTGAACGCAATCGACTGTGGTTCCGAGCGTTGCGACTCGATCTGCGCCAGTTGTTCCTGCTTCAGTTTCTCAAACTCATTGGCATCGAAGGCGGGGTGTTTCAGCATGTCGCCCACAATCCGAACAACGGCAGGCAGGTTTTCCTTAGTCGTTTTGATGATTACGTTGACCTGATTGCCACCGCCAAATACGTTGACCTGCGCTTTCAATTTGTCGAGTTCATCCTTGATCTGCTGACGGTTGCGGGTCGTGGTGCCTTTGTCGAGCATCGAGGCCGTAAATACCGAAATGGCACTCTTGTTCATCAAACTTTTCTGATCACCATATCGAATGGTCATACGGGCGTTTACTTCGTTGCCCCGTGTCGATTTGGGCAGGAAAGCCAGTTCGATGGTGTTGGGCTGTTCGGAACGGCGGGTCCGGCCATCAATATTGGCCGGTGATGGGTCGAACGCTTCGCCCTGGGCAACCAATGCCCGGCCCTTGTAATCTTTTACCAACGCAGCGATATCGGGCGGCAGGGGCACATCCACCCGGTCGGGGGCTTGCTCAGGAATGAAAACGCCAACGGTCCGGTTAGATGGCTTGAAGTAGTAACTGGCCACGCGTTTTACGTCGGCGGGTGCTACTTTTTCGAGGGCATCACGATAGAGAAAACCCAGCCGCCAGTCGCCTGTGGCGATGTACTCGCTCATGGCCAGTCCTACACGCTCGGCGTTTTTAAAGCTCAGCTCAACGTCTTTCAGGAGTTTGGCTTTGGCACGGTCGATTTCTTCTTTCGACGGGGTTTTGATCGCTACGGAATCCAGCGTGGCGAGGAGAGCCGTTTTGGCGTCGTCCAGTGATTTGTCTTTCAACAGTTCAGCCGCGAAATACACGTAGCCCGGATCTTTGGTCGTAAACGAATAGCCGTATTGCTGCGAGGCTTTCTTGCTCTCAACCAGGGCTTTGTATAACCGGCCGGATGGCTCGTTGGTCAGCAGTTCGATCACCACGTCCATGGTTGGGTAGTCGGGGTGGGAGCCGGGCATAATGTGGTACAGGGCTGACACGACTTTGGTATCGCCCACGCGCCGGAGCGTTACCATCCGCTCACCGTCCTGGGTAGGCTCCTGACTGTAGGTAGGCTGCAACACCCGAGTCGGGCGTGGAATAGCCCCGAAGTATTGGTTGATCATCGCCAGCGTTTTAGGTTCGTCGATCTTACCGGCCACGACCAGAACGGCGTTATCGGGCTGGTAGAACTTTTTATAAAACGCCTGCAGGTTATCGATGGGTACTTTCTCAATGTCGGTCCGGTTGCCAATGGTCGAGTTGCCGTAATTGTGCCATAGGTAAGCCGATGAAACCACGCGCTCATTCAGGACATTCTGCGGGGAGTTCTCGCCCATTTCGAACTCATTCCGAACCACCGAAAACTCGGTAGCGAGGTCTTCTTTTTTAATGAACGAATTGACCATCCGATCGGATTCGAGATCGAGCGCCCATTTCAGGTTCTCGTCGGTGGCGGCAAACGTCTCGAAGTAGTTGGTGCGGTCGAGCCAGGTCGTACCGTTGGGCCGGGCTCCGTGTGAGGTAAGCTCCTGCGGGATGTTGGGGTGCTTGGTCGATCCTTTGAAAACCATGTGCTCCAGCAAGTGAGCCATGCCTGTCTCGCCCAGTCCCTCGTGACGCGAACCGACCAGGTAGGTAATGTTGACGGTGACGGTGGGTTTGGATGGATCGGGAAAGAGCAGGACTTTCATCCCATTCTTCAGGTTGTATTCCGTAATGCCTTCCACAGAGGCACCTTTTGTGATGCCTTCGGGCAGGGCAGCCGATTTGTTGTCCTGTGCCGAAGAAAGCGTCAGGCTACTGGCGAACCAGGCAGCGGCCAACAAACCCCTTTTGGTAAGGTTACTTTTCATAAACATACAGTTAGTTGGGTTGTCAATAAACTAGCCGTCTAGTTACGAATAAAGGAATTGCAGAACAACGGGTATTGTAGCGCTTTAACAAAAATTAGGATGAACGGTAGCGTAAAAAGAAAGCCACGCGTAAAATTCAGCGGCTGGGTGTATACTCTATCCGGTTGTTACCCGTCTGCTACCCCCTGACAGTAGAAAAAGGGAAACATCGTTTTTTAGGATGAACCACCATCGTGTTTTCCCTCTGGCCGTATGACCACAAGACGATCCTTTTTAAAGAAGACAAGCCTTTGCGTAGCGTTGGCCGGTGCCAGCCCGGCTCTGCCGTTTGCCGCGGTACCAGAAACGCGTAGCGCTGCCAGCGATGATTTATTCAGGCTGGGCATCGCTGGCTTTAGTTTCGTAAATTTCAAGCTTGAGCCGTCGCTCGAGATGATGAAAAAAATGGACGTTCATTACCTGTGTATCAAAGATTTTCATCTTCCTTATGCCAGTACAGCCGATGAAATCGCTGCGTTTCATGAAAAACTAAAGCAATCCGGGGTAACCGGTTATGCGGTGGGACCGATCTACATGAAAACGAAGCAGGAAATCGATAATGGATTCGACTATGCGAAGCGCGTGGGCGTTAACCTGATTATCGGGATTCCCAATCCGGAAGATCTGCCCTACATTGATAAGAAAGTAAAGGAGTTTAACATGCGGTACGCGATTCACAACCACGGACCGGATATCAAATTGTTTCCCAATGCCGAATCGGTGCACACGGCGGTGAAGAATCTGGACCCTCGAATTGGACTTTGTTTCGATATGGGGCACGACAAGCGTTACGGCGATGATCCCATTGCCGATCTGGAGAAGTACGCCAAACGGATTTTTGATATTCACCTGAAAAACGTTACGGCCGCATCCAAAGAGGGGACCACCTGCGAGCTGGGGCGCGGGGTCATTGATATACCGGCTTTTGTAACCATGCTCCGTAAAGTCAAATACGATGGCTGTTGCAGTCTCGAATACGAGAAGGACATGAAAGATCCGCTGGCGGGCATTGCCGAATCGGTCGGGTATTTCAAGGGCGTCTGTGATGCCACTAAACAAGGTAAACGAAGGTCATAATTGACGAACTACAGTGTCAACCCGAATTCAATGGAAAGCTCAAGGAGAGAATTTATTAAAAAAGCCGCTCTGGGTACGGCGGGCCTGACGGTTGGTGGTCTGGCCAATGGCATGTCGGCGAAAAGCTACGCCAAAATCATTGGGGCAAACGAACGGCTGAACGTTGCCATTGCTGGTCTCGGTCGGCGGTTACCGGCTTACTACGAACCCATTTCCAAAAAAGAAAGTAACGTCGAACTGGTGTATCTGTGTGATGTGATGAAAAAACAGCGCGAGGCAGCGGTGCAGAAGTTCTCGAAGCACATCAACTATACGCCAAAGCTGGAAAACGATATTCGGAAGGTGATTGCCGACAAAAACGTGGATGTGCTGATCAATGCCACCCCCGACCACTGGCACGCGCCGGGTACCTGGATGGCCGTGCTGGCGGGCAAGCATGTGTATGTCGAAAAGCCCTGTAGCCACAATCCCCGCGAAGGCGAAATTCTGGTTGAGTTCCAGAAGAAATACGGCAAAATTATCCAGATGGGTAATCAGCAACGGTCAGCCCCCGAATCCATCGACATCATAGGGCAGATTCACAATGGCGTCATCGGCAAGCCTTATAAAGCGGTGGCTTTTTATGCCAATGCCCGTGGCGAAGTGCCGGCTCCTAAAAAAGCACCGGCTCCCGACGGCCTCGATTGGGACTTGTTTCAGGGACCGGCCCCCCGAACGGCATACACACACGATACCTGGGATTATAACTGGCACTGGTACGGCTGGGCATATGGCACTGCCGAAGCGGGCAATAACGCAACGCATGAGCTGGATGTTGCTCGCTGGGCTCTGCAGGTAGAGTTTCCTGAATACGTAACGGTGGAAGCGGCTAAACGGTCATTTCCGGAAGACGGTTGGGCTGTATATGACACGATGGACGCTACGTTCCGGTTTCCGGGTGATAAAATCATCAAGTGGGATGGGAAAAGCCGTAACGGTCACAAAACCTACGGTACTGATCGGGGCACTATCATTTACGGGAGCAACGGCACCGTTTACGTAGACCGGGATGGTTACACACTCTTTAACCGCGAGGGCAAAGCAATAAAAACTAGCAAGGCCAAAGGATCGGAGTCGGGTACGGCGCTGGGGGGTGGTGGCGACATGACAACGCTCCACATCATGAATTTCTTCGACGCGATTCGGGGGAAAGCCAAACAAAATTCAACGATTGAGGAAGGAGCCAGAAGTACCCTGCTCTGCCATTTGGCAAATATTGCCTACCGAACCAATAAATCCTTTGCGGTCGATTCGAAAAATGGCCACATCCGCGACGCTGATGCCATGAAACTATGGACTCGTCAGTATGAAAAAGGCTGGGAGCCAGGAATTTAAACTGGTGTATCGCTCCAACAACAGAAAAGCCGAAACGTCATCGTTTCGGCTTTTCTGTTGTTGACTGGGTTGTCTATAAATCAGCAATTGACTTGTTGATTTCGTCTTTTGTTTTTCCTGTTTTCTGCTGGAGCTTACCCCACATTTCGTCTTCTTTACCTTCTGCGTAGGTGAGGTCGTCGTCGGTCAAATCGCCATAGGCTTGTTTGATTTTACCTTTTAATTCGTTCCAGCCGCCTTTGATGGTTGTCTCGTTCATGATTGTAGTGTTTATAGCGTTGAATGTTTTATAATCACCCTGATTACCCAAATAGAACTATGACGAGACAAAATTGTTTTTAAAAACAGGTCATTTGGTGTACAACATACCCTCAAATTTTACTTGATCCGCGTCCATGTCTGGTTTTTGCCGAATAGGGAAATACCTACGTAACCACGAACCTCGAGGGTGTTCGGGTCTTTCAGCGTCATCTTGCAATTATATTCTTTGCCATCTTCGGGATTATAGATCTTTCCGTCGCCCCAGACGTTCCCCCCTTCATACTTGAAGTTATACATTAAGGGCATGTTCATGAGCGGACGTGACCGTTTCGAGACGTCGGCGTTTTTTTCGTCGGTTCTGGGCTTTCCGGTAGTCGGGTCGGTGGGTTGCCCCAGCCACACAAGTTTACCAAAATAGGTGCCGCCCTGCTTATAGATTTGAACGTGGCCTTTTTTGGTGCCATTCAGCCAGGTGCCAACAACGGCTTCTGAGTCGTCGGCGGGAGCGAAAGCCGTCAGCGCAAAAAACAACGAGAGTACCGGCAGCAGAAAACGAATGTGTTTCATGATGGAGTGAGCTTGTAAGTAAGCAATGATTTTTTTGTACTAACGCAAATATGGGCGAAAATTGTCTGAACCGTTCGGCAGCCCGAACGGATTTACCGGACTGACATAATTTCTGGGATTTTTGTTTAACATTGGGCTATAATCGTCTCTGCCCTATGTTCAAACGTGACCCCAATCGTAGCTACCCAACCGAAACCGAATCGCGGGTAATTATTCGCTTTCAGGACTGCGATCCGTTGCAGCACCTCAATAACGCCAAGTATTTCGATTATTACTTCAACGCCCGGGAAGACCAGGTGGCCAAGTTATACGACTTCAATCCGGGGCAATTGTTTCAGGAGCTTAAGACGAGCTGGGTCGTGTATCAGCATCAAATTGCCTATGTCCGGCCGGCGCGGGTGAGTGAGTGGGTACGAATTTTGTCGAGGCTGATTTACGTGAATGAAGACACAACGGTGACGGAATACATCATGACCGATGATGGCAAAAACCATCTCAAGAATGTGCTCTGGGTTACGTCAAAATACATCAGTGTCGCTACGGGTAAACGCATTCCGCATGATGAGCCGGTGAAGCAATTGCTCGACGCAATCCTTGTTCCGAACATCGATTTTCTGAGTCTGAACTTCAACGATCGCATCCACGAAATAAAGCAGCAGGTGCTGAAACTGCATTCAGTATAAGTAAAAAGAAGCCTGTGTACCGGGAAAGGATGGCTTCCGCCCGCATACATTCGCCATTTTCAGTGTATCTTTCTCCCAATGAAACTTCTCAATAACCTCACGGTACGCGTTCTGATAGCCATAACGCTGGGTATTTTGACGGGCTATTTCTTTCCCGAGACAGCCGCTAAACTCAAACCCCTGGGCGATATCTTCATCAATCTGATCAAGATGGTTATCGCGCCCATCATCTTTCTGACCATTGTATTGGGAATCAGTAACATGGGTGACCTCAAAAAGGTGGGCCGGGTAGGGGGAAAGGCATTGCTTTATTTCGAGATCGTAACAACGGGTGCGCTGGCCATAGGGCTGCTACTCGCGAACCTGATCCGCCCCGGCGATGGGGTAGAAACGGCGACCGTTAAAGCCGGCGATGTGAGTAAGTACGCCGAGCAGGGGGCCGGCATGGACTGGACCGAGTTCTTCATTCATATTGTACCCAGCAATGCTGTCAAGGCGTTTGCCGAAGGAGAAATACTGCAGGTTCTCGTCTTTTCTGTTCTTTTCGGCATCGGCCTCACCCGCATGGGCGAAACGGGCAAGTCGCTCATTCTCACCTTTGAACGATTATCGAAGGTGTTTTTTAATATCCTGAGCGTGGTGATGGTATTGGCTCCCATTGGCGCGTTCGGTGGTATGGCTTTCACCATCGGCAAGTACGGATTAAGTACCCTGTTGCCGCTGGCCAAACTGATGGGAACGGTCTATGCCTCCATGTTCCTGTTCGTATTCGTTGTCCTGAATCTGATTCTTCGGTACTATAAAATCAGCTTGTGGACCGTTCTGAAATTTATTAAAGAAGAACTGCTGATCGTACTGGGTACCTCATCGTCCGAGTCGGCGCTCCCGCAGATCATGGACAAGCTGGAAACGATGGGCTGCTCCCGATCCGTAGTGGGGTTAGTGGTGCCGGCGGGGTACTCGTTCAACCTCGACGGAACAACCATTTACCTGGTCATGGCCACCGTGTTTCTGGCGCAGGTTTTCGGCGTCGACCTCACCATCGGGCAGGAGCTAACCATTATCGGTATTCTGATGGTAACCTCCAAAGGAGCCGCCGGGGTCACGGGGAGCGGATTTATTGTCTTGGCCAGTACCCTGACGGCCATCAAAGTTATTCCCGTAGAAGGGCTGGCGCTGCTGCTGGGCGTCGACCGGTTTATGTCCGAAGCCCGGTCCATCACGAACATAATCGGCAATACCGTTGCCACCATCTTCATTGCCAACAATGAAGGCGAATTCGATCGGGCGAAGTACGAAAAAATCGTTAATCAGGAAGATCAGGCTCCACTGACGGACTACAAATACTAGCTCAGGCCGCCACAAAAGCCACCCGTCGCAGCAGTACCCGAATAACGTAACTCGTTTGACAATGGCGGAGGGCACCAAGCCAATCTTTGGCGTTGTATATAACCACGATGAAAAATGTAAGGAGACAGGTTTTACAGAAATAAGGTACTAATCACTGATTTAAGGTGCTTTGGCAAGGACTGCAATTTTCTCATTACCTCTTTTTTATAGATTTATTCAAAGAATAAATTAAACCATTTGATGGCTTACTGTTCAAACCGACAAATACAACCTGAAACAGTTTGCCACCATGAAAAAAGTATTGCTCACTGCCGCAACCCTCGTTGCCCTGCTCTCGACCGGTGCCATGGCGCAACGGTACGGATACCCTTCGCCCAATACGAATTACCCTGCGCAGCCGGGGTATAGCCAGCAACCCGGCTATGGCCAGCCAACTTACAACTACGATTACGACGACTACCAGTTCGATCGTCATCTCGACTGGTGGGATCATGAATTAAATCTGAGCCGTCGGCAGGAGCGGGAAATTCGCCGGGTTCGGGAACGCTTCACACAACAGACGCAGAACGTGAATGTCCGGGATCCACGTCAGCGCGATTTCTTCCGGCAGGCACGTCAACGGCAATTCATCGACATGATGGCCGTCCTCAATGCGCAGCAGCGCGACCGGGTAATCGAGCACATGCGCCCCTACGAACGAATGGCCGAACGAGGACGGGGTAATAACGGCTTCGGAAATGGCGGCTACGGCCGAAGATCCGATAACAGACCGTATGGCTATTGATTGAAGAAGGGAGAGTTGGAAACGGTCGGCCAGATTGGGCGGCCGTTTTTTGTTTTCCATTCACCCACTGATACAACCGTTTGATCAACATTGCGTTGCGGAATAAGCCCCGGTTTCGTAAGTTGAGCGGAAACTCATTTCGTAGACCAGTATGTTTAACCATCAACGAATCAAGCAAACCGGCGTGTGGTTGGCCATCGTCGCAACATCGGCATTAAGCCCGTCATTCGCGACCCCGGCACCGCCCAAAAAAACCAAGATGACCCAAAATCCATTTCTCTCGCCGTATACGACCCCGCACCAAACGGCGCCGTTCGACAAAATTAAAAATGCCGATTACCTGCCCGCGCTGAAAGATGGCCTGGCGCAGGGACGTAAAGACGTCAATACCATTGTTACCAATACGGCGGCACCAACTTTCGACAATACCATTGTAGCGCTCGAACGCTCGGGTGATCTGCTGGGCAAAGTAACGGCAGTGCTGTTCAACCTGAATGGAGCTGAAACGACGCCTGAGTTGCAGAAAATAGTGAAAGAAGCGTCGCCCTTACTAAGTGAATACGGTAATGATATAACGCTGAATGACAAGTTGTTTTCACGAGTGAAAGCGGTGTACGACAAGCGAGCCAGCCTGAAACTGGACCCCGAAAGCGCGATGCTGCTCGAAAAGTCGTACAAACGGTTTGCCCGCAATGGCGCGAACCTGGACGAGAAAGGGAAAGAGCGGCTGCGGGCTATTGACAAAGAATTGTCACAACTGTCGCTGCAATTCGGTGAGAATGTACTGAACGAAACCAACGAGTACACGATGGTTATAACGGACGAAAAAGACCTCGCCGGTTTACCCGATTTTGCCCGTGACGCAGCCAAAGCGACGGCCAAGCAGAAGGGTAAAGAAGGCTGGGTATTCACCCTGCAGGCGCCAAGTTACGGTCCGTTCATGCAGTACGCCGACAACCGGGAGCTGCGTAAAAAGCTGTTCATGGCCTTCAACGGGCGCGGTTTTCATGGCGACAAAAACGACAATTCAGCCATTATCAGCAAGATTGTCAACCTGCGGTATGAGCGGGCCAACCTGCTGGGCTACAACACCCACGCTGATTTTGTGCTGGAAGAAAGCATGGCCGGTTCCAGAAACAAAGTGCAGAGCTTCCTGGATGAGCTGGTGACCTATGCGCGTCCTGCCGCCGAACGCCAGCTGGCTGAACTGACGACCTACGCAAAAGCCCACGGCTTTACGGATGATAAAATCCAGACCTGGGATAACAGCTATTACGCCGAGAAACTGAAGAAAGAGAAGTACGATCTTGACGACGAAACCCTGAAGCCGTACTTCAAACTTGAAAACGTGCTGAACGGTGTCTTTACGGTTGCTAACAAGCTGTATGGCGTCACGTTCAAGGAGCGTACCGATATTCCGGTATACAACCCGGAAGTGAAAACCTTCGATGTATTCGACAAAGACGGTAAGTTTCTGGCTGTTTTTTATGGTGATTATTTCCCTCGGGCCGGTAAGCGGAGTGGTGCCTGGATGAATGATATTCAGGGCCAGAAAATTGAGAACGGCGAGAACATCCGGCCACACATCATCAACGTCTGCAACTTTACCCGCCCAACCGATACGAAGCCATCGCTGCTGACTTTCTACGAGGTCACGACGCTTTTCCACGAGTTCGGACATGGCTTGCACGGTATGCTGGCCAACGGAAAGTACGAAAGTCTGAGCGGTACGAGCGTTCCCCGCGATTTTGTGGAACTGCCCTCGCAGGTAATGGAAAACTGGTGTTACGATCCGGAAGCGCTGAAACTCTTCGCCAGGCACTACCAAACCGGTGAGGTGATTCCAAATGAACTGATTGAGAAAATCCGCGCCAGCCAGAATTTCATGGCGGGTATGGCGAACTTGCGTCAACTGCGGCTGGGTCTGGTCGATATGTATTACCACGGCCAGAAGCCAACCGGCGAGACTATTTCTCAGGTGGAGAGCCGGGTCGATTCCGTCGCCAATTTGTTTCCGCACGTAGACGGCATCGCCGTTAGCCCGGCCTTCTCGCATATTTTTGCGGGGGGCTATTCGGCGGGGTATTACAGTTACAAATGGAGCGAAGTCCTTGACGCCGATGCCTTTGAGTTCTTCAAAGAGAAAGGTGGTCTGGAAAACAAAGCGGCTGCCGATAGTTTCCGCAAGAACGTACTCGAAAAAGGAGGTAGCGAAAAACCCATGGAACTCTACAAGAAATTCAGGGGTCGCGAGCCATCGCCCAAAGCCATGCTGCGTCGGAGCGGCTTACTGCTGTAGTTGATTGCCGTAACGCGGACCTCTGGTCCGCGTTACGGTTTAGTTAAACGATTGCCGGAATTCGAGGGGCGATACGTTCGTTTTACTCTTGAATAGTTTATTGAAGGATTGCGGATACTCGAAGCCGAGCTGGTAGGCAATTTCACTAACCGACAGTGACGTCGTCGTCAGAATCTGTTTTGCTTTAGCAATCAACTTGTTATGAATGTGCTGCTGCGTGCTTTGCCCTGTCAGCTTCCTCAACAGATCACTCAGGTACGTAGGCGATACGTTCAGTTTCTCCGAAAGATACTGAACGGTCGGAAGGCCCATCTCCTGCACCTTCTCGTGCTCAAAATAATCAGTCAACAGTGTTTCCAGATTAGTCAGCAAATCGTGGCTGGCGATTTTACGGGTAATAAACTGCCGGTTATAAAAACGATTCGCATAATTGAGTAGTAAATCAATCTGCGACACGATCACATCCTGACTGTAGTCGTCAATCGGCGACCGGTATTCCTGCTCGATTTGTTCAATAAGCCTCGTCATCATGGCCTCTTCCTTGTCCGAAAGGTGCAACGCTTCACTGACAGCATACGTGAAATAACCATACTCTTTAATGCCTTTAGCCAGCGGATACGACTGAACAAAGTCGGGATGGATAACCAGCCACCATCCGTTAATGGCCATGTCGTCGGGCGTGACCGTTGAGATGACTTGTCCGGGTGAAAAGAAAGTCATGACACCTTCGTCGAAATCATAATAGTTCTGTCCGTATTTCAACTTCCCGGTAAAGTCCTTTTTGATGCAGACCGAATAGAAATTGTAGATAACGCTCTTAATGGCTTCGTCGAAATGGCATTTTATATCGCCGAGATTGATGACGCTCACCAGTGGATGTTCCGGTTTGGGCAGGGACAGTAAGCGGTGCAATTCGGAAATCGAATTGATAACGTGGGGCTGAGTCGTCTCTTTTCTCATGGAATAACGGTAACGCGGACATTTTGCCCGCGTTACATAACCAGTTTATTGATCGATTGATTGCATACCCGATGCATCGTAGCGTTCACCCGTTGCTGTACCCAAGGGAACAATTGCCTCCAGTTGGTCCAGCTCTTCGGGAGTTAGGCGAATGTTGGCGGCTGCAATGTTCTGTTCAATGTATTTAACCCGTTTGGTGCCGGGAATCGGCAGGAAGCCTTTGGCAATGACCCAGGCGATGGCCAGCTGAGATGTTGTCACGGCTTTTTCATTGGCTAACCGGGTCAATTCATCCACCAGCTCAATATTCTTGTAAAAGAATTCGCCCTGAAAGCGGGGAATCCCCCGGCGGAAATCATCCGCCGGAAAATCGTCCGGGCTTTTGATCATGTTATCGCCCGAAATAAAGCCCCTGCCCAGGGGTGAGTACGCGACAAAGCCGATGCCCAGTTCGTGGAGTGTGTCCAGAATGCCAGCCTCCTCGACCGTCCGCTCAAACAAGGAATATTCGGTTTGGATAGCTGATAACGGGTGAATCTGGTGTGCTTTGCGGATGGTAGCCGAGGAAACTTCGGACAGCCCGATGTAGCCTACTTTTCCCTCTTCAACCAATTTAGCCATTGCCCCAACTGTTTCTTCAATAGGCGTGTTCGGATCCAGCCGGTGCAGGTAATACAAGTCGATGTAATCGGTACCCAGGTTTTTGAGCGAGCGTTCGACGGCTTTCTTTACGTAGTCGGGTTTGCCGTTATACTGCCAGGTAAGTTGTTCGTTATCATCTATTTCGAACCCGAATTTTGTGGCAATAATGTATTTGTCCCGGTTGCCCTTAATGGCTTTCGAGATCAGTCGTTCGTTCGCCAGGGGACCATATAAGTCGGCGGTATCGAGAAAATTACCGCCTAACTCCAGTGAGCGGTGAATGGTGGCGATGGATTCGGCCTCGTCGGCTTTTCCGTATACATCAAAGCCAGCAATCTGGGTCATGCCCATGCAGCCTAACCCAATGGCGGGTACCACCAGCCCCTGAGAGCCTAAATTCGTTTTCTGAAGCGTATCCATACCTTGTTTTTCTGTGTTTGTTTTCTGGAACAAAGGTCAGGGAGTCCGGTAGCTAAACCGTAGCCAAATCCCGTATTGTTGTATCCAGATTTGGGATAGACACCGCTGGATGCAAAAAGACCTCTTTTCCGGCATCGGCGTCGTGAAGACGCGCAACGCCCGGAGAAGAGGTCTTTAATGGGCCGGTCCGTCAACGTCTGGAACGACTCGGGAACCAGTTATTTTTCGTCAGCAACGGCCAGCGCCTGCGGTTGACTCTGGTACTTATAAAGGTACTCAATCAGGTCGGCGACAAGCCCTGTCCAGCCAGTCTGGTGGCTCGCCCCTAGTCCCATGCCGTTATCGCCGTTGAAATATTCGTAGAAGAGGTACAGGCCCTGGAAATTCGGGTCGTCCTGCATTTTCTTGTCAACACCGTAGGCGGCTACCCGGCCTGATTCGTCGCGACGGAAGATGTTCAGGAGCCGCTCAATGACAAGTAATGTCGCTTGTTTCACGCTCATGATATGGCCGGAATTGGTCGGATACTCGATTTCGAAATCGTCGCCGTAGTACTGATAGAACTTGAGCAGGGAGTCGATGAGCAGGAAATTGACCGGGAACCAGATCGGACCGCGCCAGTTCGAATTTCCCCCGAACATGCTCATCTCCGATTCGGCCGCTACGTAACGTACCTGGAAGATCTCGCTGTTCAGTTCAAACTGGTACGGCATCTTTTCGTGGTATTTCGACAAAGCCCGAATCCCGTAGTCGGACAAAAATTCGGTTTCGTCGAACATCCGTTTCAGGATCATCTTCATCCGGTGACCCCGCAGCAGACTCAGCAGGTGCGTTTCGCCCTTACCCGGTTCGTGCCAGCGTGAGACCAGCGAGGCCAGGTCGGGCCGGTTCGTGAGCACCCATTCGACCCGGCGTTTGAAGTCGGGCAATTGCGACAGCAGCGCTTCGTCCAGAATTTCGACGGCGAAGAGGGGAATAAGACCCACCATCGAGCGAATTTTCAGCAGACGTGCGTTGTGGTCGGGCATGTGCAGCACATCGTAGTAGAACTGATCAACTTCGTCCCACAGGCTGATATTTTGCTTTCCCAGGTTGTTCATGGCCGACGCAATGTGCAGGAAGTGCTCGAAAAACTTACTAGCCATATCCTGGTAGGTAGGGCGGGTAAGGGAAATCTCGCACGCAATCCGCAGCATGTTCAGGGTGTACATGGCCATCCAGCCTGTTCCATCGGCCTGTTCAATGCGCCCGCCCATTGGCAGCGGCTGGCTCCGGTCAAACACCCCGATGTTGTCCAGACCCAGGAAGCCCCCGCCGAAAATGTTGTTACCAGACACGTCTTTTCGGTTGACCCACCAGGTGAAGTTCAGCAACAGTTTGTGAAATACCCGCTCCAGGAAATTTACATCACCGACGCCGTTTTGCTCCTTGTCAATTTCGTATACTTTCCAGCAGGCCCACGCATGAACGGGTGGATTCACATCACTGAAATTCCATTCATAAGCGGGAATCTGCCCATTGGGGTGCATGTAGTACTCCCGCAGAATAACCGCCAGTTGCCGCTTGGCAAAGTGCGGATCCAGGCGGGCGAGTGTCAGCGTATGGAAAGCCAGGTCCCAGGCCGCAAACCACGGGTATTCCCACTTGTCGGGCATGGACAGAATGTTGGCCGTGTACATGTGCCGCCAGTTTTCATTCCGTGCGTAAACACGACCCTGAAACGGAACGGGCATCTTCGGATCTCCCTTCAGCCACTCATTTACGTTGTAGTAATAAAACTGCTTGCTCCAGAGC
Organism: Spirosoma lituiforme; assembly: GCF_054776635.1. Taxonomy (NCBI): domain Bacteria; kingdom Pseudomonadati; phylum Bacteroidota; class Cytophagia; order Cytophagales; family Cytophagaceae; genus Spirosoma; species Spirosoma lituiforme. The sequence goes on along the minus strand of NZ_BAAHBO010000002.1, from coordinate 96,434 downwards.
ATGCCCGCGTAGGCCTGCCGCTGAATGGCCAGTAATTCCGAATCAGTAACATTTTTCTGTAGATCAGCGTAGAAGGCGTCGGCTTCATCGACCCGTTTGCTCCAGATGTCGTTGAACTCAGCGAAAGGCTGCGTGAGCGTTGTCTGATCGCTGAACCGCAACCGAATACTCACGCTCTCCCCGGCGGGTACATTGCGGGTGTACTGAACCGAGGCCTTGGTACCAATCTGGTTAGGGTTGATAAATGACTTTTTACCCCCTGATATAATGTAGTTGTTAATCCCGTCTTTGGTGTATTTCGTGCTGTTTGGCCGGCCATACAGACGCTCGGAATTGGTATCGTTATCGCAGAAGAGTAGGGCGTCGGCCTCTTCGCAGTAAAGTTTATACTTGCCTAACTGCTTGTGGTTGACCTCGATCTGGTTATTAGCGATGCCATGCAGCATGGGCCGGGCATTGTACTGCTCGTATCCCCATGACCAGGTATTGCGAAACCAGATCGTAGGCAATAGCGTGAGGGGGGCTTCTACGGCTGAGCGGTTGTGCGCCGTAATCTTCACCAGCCAGTCGTTCTGAGCGTCTTTCGCGTATTCAATGAATATATCGAAATACTCATCCTGGTCAAAAATGCCGGTATCTGTCAGTTCAAATTCCGGTTCCTGACGCCCTCGCCGGGTCGATTCGATGACCAGGCGATTGTAGGGGAATTCCTGCTGTGGGTACTTGTATAGCATCTTCATGTAGGAGTGGGTCGGTGTACTGTCCAGATAATAGTACAGCTCCTTCACGTCTTCGCCGTGGTTGCCTTCGGGGCCGGTCAGTCCGAAGAGCCGCTCCTTAAGAATGTTGTCTTTGTGATTCCAGAAAGCCAGCGCAAAGCAGATGTGGCCTTTGTTATCCGAAATGCCGCCAATTCCTTCTTCGCCCCAGCGATAGGCGCGGGAGCGGGCCATATCATGGCTGACGAAGTTCCAGGCATCCCCGTACGGACTATAATCTTCACGGACGGTGCCCCAGGCACGGTCGGAAAGATACGGCCCCCATTTTTTCCAGCCTCTGTTATCGGCTCGTTCGTAGATACGTTCGCGTTCGGCGGTAGGCATATAGGTCAATAAAAATTAGCTCGTACGGTGAATGGTGCAATTAATCAGACGCTCAAAGCTACCAAAGATAGTATGCACGCTGAGCGTTTTGGGCAAAATCTTTTGTGTTTGGTCCTCTTTATAAGATAATTCTTTTGTCAAATTGTACTTGAACAACTAAAAAAAACAGTCAATGTTATGGTAATGGTAAACAAGTCAGCAAGCTGTGAGGTCATTTAGACGACCGGTTTTCGGTCAATGTCACACAGCCGATAATGGAGAGTACACCTGACGCTGTGCATACAAACTGTAAGGCAATGGACAGCTTTACGGTTTATGGTCAGTCAAGTTGTCTTACCAGCCATCTTACCGACTAAAGAATACAGTTGATTGGTTAATTGCCGTTTTTTGCCGGATGAACGCACAGCCCAATAACCCATTACACGGTAAAACTCTTGAACGGATTCTGACGGAATTAGTCGCCCATTACGGCTGGGCGACGTTAGGACAGAAGATCAGGATTAACTGTTTTGTGAGTAACCCCAGCATCAAATCGAGCCTGACGTTTCTGCGGAAAACAGACTGGGCTCGTAAACAGGTCGAAGAACTGTACTTACAATTGAACGCGTAGTGCGCTTTAACGGCCAAAGACACACGCTTATTCGGCAATCAGTTTAAGGATGTCTTCCAGAGTGGCATCGATGATCTGCTCCTTTTTGTTGATCAGTATGTAGCGCGGTATACTCTGAATCCCAAAATACTGCACGATGCGCGATGACCAGCCAGAGCATCAGGGTAAGTCGGCCCGCATGCCTAACTATAGGGGCAAACATCGTTCCAAGTTTTCGTTACTTTTTTACAGCTGCCAACACCCGCCTGATCAACTCGTTCGGGCTGCCATTGTGCCACCGCCATACAATCACGATGTCATGCTCCGGATCGACCCAAATCGTGTTGGAACCCGCGCCGAGAGCGGCATAACTGGTTGCGGGCGCATCGGGCCAGGCTTTCTTGCCCGTAGAACTGGTACCGGTGTTTAGCCACCACAGGTAGCCGTAATCGGGGCCAACAGGGCTGGGAGTGGTGGCCCGCTTTACCCAATCTGCGGAGACGATTTGCCGGTTTTCCCAGCGTCCCTGCCGCAGAAAAAGGTATCCGAAACGGGCTTCATCGCGGGCGCTGATGCGCAGACCACCGCCCCAGCGGGTACCACCGCTCACCGATGGCATTGACTGACCATCGATATCGGCTACTGCGTTAGGATACGGAATGTACTGCCAGCTAGCCGACGCGCCGATGGGATTCATGATTTCGTCGCGTACGACATCAGGCAGCGGTTTTTTCCATAACCGGAGCAGCGATAGTGCCATCCGGTTGATTCGTACGTCGTTGTACTCGTAGTACGCGCCGGGCTTTTGCAACTGACGGGGTTTTCGCTCTCCTTTACCAAACGCTTCTTTTCCGATAAAATCACTGTTTTTACCCCAGAGGGCTCCTTCCCATTCACTGGTTTGCTGAAGATGATTCTCCCAGGTGATGCCTCTATTCTGCGCTGACTCGTAGCCGCCATCGTGAATCAGGTTTGCCACCGGGTCGTGGACAGTAGGAATCATGCCCCGCTCGATGGTCATGCCTGTCACGGTCGACAACACACTCTTTGCAACGCTATACGTAGGATCAGGACGCTGGGTGTCACCCCATTCCGCCACGATATAGCCATGCCGCAGCACGATGCCGTTGGTAGCCGCCCGGCTGGTGGGCATAGGGCCCAGGAGTGTACCGAATATCTCTTCTTGGGTCGAGAAGTCGGGGGCCATCTGGGTCGTTTCCTGCGTTTTGGCGAAAGCGACGGCCTCATCAAGCAAGGTTCTGTCCATACCTACCTTGTCGGGCGCTCGGTGAGCCCAATTGTCGCCTTTGGGCGGGTAGTAAACGGTTGAGGTGGCTGGTTGTCGGTGGCAGGCCGTCAGGGTGAGTACCACCAGCAGTATAGTGGTTGATAAGGCTCTTTTTTTCATCGTGTTCAGGTTGATCGGGTTGATTTTCCGAAAGCGGGGCATGGGTAAGTGTAGCCCGGTTTTTGGTTTGTAAGGTACGACGGAAAGAAGCGATACCGATAAACCGTTACTACGACGATTAAAACAATTTCTGATGAAAAAACTTTTCATGCTTGCCGTATGGCTGCTTGCACAAAGCTTCGTCTGGGCGCAGCAACCGTTTGCCAACGGACGGCTAACCATTTCAGCTAACAAGCGATACCTGGTTCATCAGGACAATACCCCCTTTTTCTGGCTGGGTGATACCGCCTGGGAATTGTTTCACCGGCTCAACCGGGAGGAGGCCGAGCAGTACCTTAAACGCCGGGCTGAACAGGGCTTTACGGTGGTACAGGCTGTTGCGCTGGCCGAATTCGACGGCCTTAAAGAACCCAACCCGTACGGCGATACCCCACTGGTCAACAACGATCCCGCTACACCCAATGAAGCGTACTTCAAACACGTCGATTATGTTATCGATAAAGCCGCTCAGTACGGCATTGTGATTGGGTTCCTGCCCACCTGGGGCGATAAAGTCTTCAAAAATACGTGGGGGCAGGGCCCTGAAATTTTCACGGCAGCCAATGCGAAGGTCTACGGTCGCTACGTGGGCAATCGGTACAAAAACCGCGAGAATATAATCTGGATTCTGGGTGGCGATCGGAACCCGCGCGACGGGTCGCCGGATTTAGCTGTCTGGCGGGCGATGGCTGCTGGCATTGAGGAGGGCGTTGGGGGGGCGGATAAAGCACTGATGACGTATCATCCGCAGCCCAACGGGCTGGAGGGCGGGGCATCGAAATGGTTTCAGGCCGACGACTGGTTCGACTTTAATATGCACCAGAACGGACATTGTCGCTCCACGCCTGTATACGATAACATCAGTGTGTCATACCAGCGCCAGCCAACCCGCCCAACGATCGATGCGGAGCCGATCTACGAAGACCATCCGGTTTGTTTCAATACCAAAGATTTGGGCACCTCCAATGCCTACGATGTTCGCCTGTATGCATACCTCGACTTGTTTGCGGGAGCACATGGGCACACCTACGGCTGCCATGACATCTGGCAGATGTACAGCGCGAAACGGCCTTCCGTCAATGGGCCTCATTTCTTCTGGCAGGAAGCCATGGAACTTCCCGGTGCCAACCAGATGACGCACGTGCGTCGGTTAATGACGTCCCGGCCACTGCTCGATCGGGTTCCCGACCAGTCGCTGATCGTTGAAAACAATCTGTCGGCCGCCGAACGTATTCAGGCCACGCGGGGAGCCGATTACGCCTTCGTGTACTCCGCAGCGGGAAAACCGTTTACGGTGAATCCGGGTAAACTTTCGGGTACCAGTATTATCGCCACCTGGTTCGATCCGCGCACGGGAAAAACTCAGTCGGCGGGTCGGTTTGACAACCATAAGTCAAACCGGTTCAGTCCGCCAACGCAGGGATACGGGCAGGATTGGGTATTGATTCTGGACGATGACCGCCGGCACTATCCTCGTTTATAAGTTAGTCCTCGTTGGTGAAGCGGTTAGGGTGCAGGCATTTCGACCAGTAATCAATGATCGCCTTCAACTGATCGCGTATCTCGGCCAGACTATCTCTTTTCTCGAAGAATCCCTGAATCGTTAAGTCGTACGCTTCTTCAACCATGTGCTTGTACACGGGATGGGTGAAAAAAATGAAGGGAATAGCGCGCTTCCTGAGTACATCATCTTTTTCGATCTGACGACGTAATTCCAACCCATTCATTTGCGCCAGATTGACTTCGGAAATGATCAGGAATGGACGTTGTTCCGTTGTTTTCAGGTAATCGACCGCTTGCTCACCACGAGTAAAAAATAAGATGGGGCTTAAAGGGGCAAGCTCTTCCAGGATTGGCTTAAGAATCAGTTGATCATCTTCATCATCGTCGATAAAGACAATAGGGCCATTTACTTCCATTGCGTTGTGTTGGTGGTTGTATAATCGTCGTATAGGAAGACAACTAAAATTGACACTAAAAAAGCTGTCTTCGTCTTAAGTTTATCGAACGGCAGGTACTGGTATGTCACCTGAACCAGTGTCCCGTTGGCGTGTTGCCAGCTTTTTAAGGCGAGATTGTATAAACTATTTCCAGGTCAGAAGGTTGGCTTACGGACTACACTACTTGTGGTAGCGCTGGTTTATGAGCGGCCTGCCAGCAACTGGTTTAACAACCGAATTCTTGTCGAGTCTATGAACCCTTGCGAGCCTACCGACGCTGTAAGCGGAACGAATGAGTTCATGCCCTGGGGCGCACACGAACATTTTCGATAAAACCGGCCTGGTGGGCAACAATATACTTCGGCAACAGCTTATAAACGGCAGCAGGTCGTTGAACAGGTAACCAGACAAAACGCCTGTTCAACTTATGGCAAAAACAGGAGGAGATCTCTTAATCGAACGGTTAATTGAGTGGGGGGTAGATACCATTTTTGGTTTGCCCGGCGATGGTATCAATGGCTTATTTGAATCGTTGCGCACGCACCAGGATCAGATTCGCTTTATTCAGGTTCGCCACGAAGAAGCGGCTGCCTTTATGGCCGCCGGATACGCAAAGTTTACGGGAAAACTGGGGGTCTGTATGGCCACATCCGGCTGTGGTGGACTCCATTTGCTCAACGGGCTATATGACGCGAAGTACGATGGTCAGCCGGTGCTGGCTATTACGGGTCATACCTACCACGACATCAGCGGGTCTATGTACCAGCAGGATGCCGACCTGACCAAAGTTTTTCTTGATCTGGCTCCCTACAACGAGCGGATCATGGGGCCCGACCACGTCGTTAATGCGGTCGATCAGGCCATTCGTACGGCACTTGGCCAGCGTACGGTTTCGCATTTGTCCTTTCCGAAAGATTTTCAGGACTGGACTGCTGGCGACGATACGCGAACGATGCCCAACGTAAAGGGCCATTCCGATGTTTTACGGGTAAGCACCGCTATAGCACCCGCCATCGACCAGTTAAAACAAGCGGCCGATCTGATCAATGCCGGTAGTAAAGTGGTTGTTTTTGCGGGACGTGGTGCCCTTCATGCGCGTGACGAAGTCATTCAACTGGCCGAGGTGGTGGGTGGTCCCATTGTAAAAGCCCTGTTGGGAAAAGGTGTTGTTCCCGACGATAGTCCGTATACTACCGGTGGACTGGGCCTTCTGGGTACTGCTCCGTCGCAGGATGCCATGGAAGAGTGCGATACGCTCGTGATGATCGGTACGCATTTTCCGTATCTGGACTATTACCCGAAACCCGGTCAGGCAAAAACCATCCAGATTGACCTTGACCCCACCCACATTGGGCTGCGTACACCCGTCGACATTGGGCTGATCGGTGATACAAAAACGGTGCTTCAGGCGTTGTTGCCCCTCATTAACCGGCAGGCAGATCGCAGTTTCCTGGAGAAAGCGCAGGAGCGGATGACCTTCTGGCGTGAGCTGATGACGGAGCGCGGCACGCAAACGGACATTCCGATGAAACCACAGGTGGTGCCCCACATCATCAGTCCGCTGTTGAACGACGATGCCATTGTTACCTGCGATTGCGGCAATAACACGACCTGGGCTGCCCGCCACATTCAGATGCGGGGCACCATGCAATTTTCGACGTCGGGTTTGCTGGCTACCATGGGGTCGGGTTTGCCGTATGCCATTGCTGCTTCGGTGGCATATCCCGGTCGGCAGGTGGTGGCGCTGGTAGGCGATGGGGGCTTTACCATGCTGATGGGCGAAATGGCGACGGCCGTTAAATACAAGCTCCCCATCAAAGTATTTATCTTCCACAACAACTCGTACGGGCAAATAAAATGGGAGCAAATCGTGCTGGAGGGTAACCCTGAGTTCGGGGTCGAGATCCAGTCGATTGATTTTGCGGCCTACGCGCAGGCTTGCGGAGCTACGGGCTTCACCATCGATGATCCAAAGAATGCCGATGAGGTTATTCGGCGGGCATTGGCGCACGATGGGCCTGTCATTGTGGATGCGATCGTGGACCAAAACGAGCCACCCATGCCCGGAAAAATCACGACCGACCAGGCCATTGCCTTAACCAAAGCACTCATCCGGGGTGAACGTGACAGTGGCGATATTATCAAAACAATTATCGGTAATCAGGTTCGTGAGGCCGTTGCTACCAAAGGCCGTAGTCTGCTGTCAGTATTGCCGGGTGTTGGCAAATAAGCTGGTTTCCCGAATAACGAAGAAACGCAGGGCTCGTCAAACTGGCTTTTTCAACGCTAGTTTGACGAGCCCTGCGCTATTCTTTACTATTTTTAAGGAGTTTCTAAGTACTGGTTAAGTTCTTTCTAAGCAGAAAGACGGTCTTTTGGCTTGCTCAGCAGCCAATCCAAACGCTCATTATCATGCCTGACTCTTTATTCGGGGCTCCTGAAATCCCGATGGAACAACTCTGGACCGTTGAACAGGGGGCTCCTAATCTCATTTTATGGGCGGTACCCGCTATGATTCTTCTGACGGCAATCGAGATGATTGTGACGTATATTCAGGAGAAACCCTATTATGGCAAATGGGAAACCGTCGGCTCCGTGCTGGTCGGATTAGGGTCGCTGGTGGTTGGGGCGGGCGTCAAGCTGGGCTTGCTCTATGGTGTGGTATGGGTCTACAATCAGTTGCCTTGGCGTATGGAGCTTCAGTGGTGGACCCTGATTCCGTGTTACCTGATCTTCGATTTTTTTAGTTACTGGGCGCATCGGGTGTCGCACGGACAGCGTTTCTGGTGGGCAACCCACGTCGTTCATCACTCGGGCGAGCATTATAACCTCAGCGTTTCGTTTCGTTTGAGCTGGATTCAGAATCTGAAGATCATCTTTTTTGTCCCCGTTGCTTTAATGGGTTTTCATCCTATCGTGTTCTTTACGGTCAGCCAGCTGGCGGTACTTTTTCAGTTCTGGGTGCATACCGAGTACATCAAAAAGCTTCCTGACTGGATTGAATACATTTTTGCAACCCCATCCAACCACCGTGTCCACCATGGTTCGCAGGAGAAATACATCGATAAAAACTTCGGCGCGACGTTCATCTTCTGGGATCGGATTTTCGATACGTATCAGCCCGAAGAAGAACGTCCTGTCTACGGGATCACGACCAATATTGACCAGAAGGCTAACCCGTTCCACATTAATTTTCACGAGCTGTCCGACATCATTCGTGATGTAAGAAACGCTAAAGGAGTACGGAATAAATGGTTTTATGCTTTTGGAAGCCCGATAAAAGTAGCCCAGCAGAAGCAGCGGATGGCCGAATCGCCCATTGAAGAAGCGAACCTCGCTTCCTGATCCGCATCTAAGCATATAGCTTCGTCATTGTATTTTAGGGACAAACGAGAAGGGGTTGGCGTACTACGGACAACAAGCCCGTATTCACGCCAACCCCTTCTCGTTTACCAATTCTGTTCTATTCCTTGATGATCGACTTGATTACCTCCAGAGGAACACGTACCTCGTCGGGTCGGTGGGTCAGTTCGTACGACAGGCTGGGAATGGCCTTTTCGAGCAGGTACGTTTCGATCATCATCTGCTGTTCATCGGGTTGAGCCGGCACAAACGAACTTCCCTGAACGGTCTCTAAATAGGCTTTCAGGAAGAAGCCCCGCATGTAACGCACCCAGATAGCCGCAAAGGGAAGCAGGCGCAGTGTCGTTTCGCCTTCCGGTACCTGGTTGTTGTTCAGGAATCCTTCGTAGGTTACGTCATAGAACGAATAGATCATGGTGGCGACGTCCCGCAATGGCGACCGCTTCAGCCGACGTTCACTATAGCTGCGCAACGGGTCGCCACCGAAGTCCTGAATGGCAATGTCTTTGCCCGTAACCATGATTTTCTCCAGTTTCAGATCACCATGAATACGGATTTTGGTTGTGTCCAGCTTCTTGCTGTATATCCGCCGTAGGGTAGTTAATACCTCCTCTTTCTGGCCCAGTACCTGCTCTACGTCCGCCCTGATCTCATCGGGAAGCGATTTCAGCGTAGCCTTCGAAACCTGAAAACTCTCCCGAACCAGGGATTGCAGACCCGAGAAAAGCGAGCGCTGGTAGTGCAGCGAAAAGTCTTCCGGGGTAAACTCCTTAACCGATTTGCTGGAGGCCAGTGCCTGGTGCATTTGCCCGATCCGGATGCCCAGCAGCCGTGCCTGCTCCGCAGCTCGCTGTCCGATCAGTTCGCGGGTCTCGAAGGGAAGGTCATCGAAAGCGATGGGCTGCGTCAGGGTACCGCGTGGTGCATCGAGCGCACTATCCAGTTGCGCTTTGTCCCGCGCCAGGATTCGTTCAATGTAGTTGTTGACCCGTTCCAGCACGTAGCCTTTGCCATCGCCGTGATTATCGACCATAACCTGCATGGTACCAAGCATAATTGGCTGGTCGGCAGTAGCCATTTCGATGGCGCCCGAGAAGGCCGGAACAAACTTGAACTCCGCTGTTTCTGACAGGAAGCGTGTTATCTCAGTATCCGGATTAACCGAAACATCCAGCTTGCGGTAAAGCTTCAGCACAAACGTGTAGTCGTAACTGATTGACGCATAGCCGGGACCGTTGGGAACCAGCTTCGATTTGATCTCCGGGTGCTCCTCCACATACGCGTCCAGAGCGGGTAAACTTTGAAACTGGAGGCCGTCTGCCTGACCCGAAGTGTTCTGAGTCATGTTTTTCAGGAAAGCCTGTTGCACCTCGGTCACGTACAAGCCATCGCACAATAGTCCCGATTCATCACCGATGTCCAGTTTTGCCATGACGGATTCCGGGCAGCTTTCGCTTAGTTTGCTGGCGGCTGAATCCTTGGCAAAGGCAACGACTAATTGAAACAATTCGGGCAAACCACGCTCGTACGTCACTTCGATCAGCAAGACATAAGCCGTTCCCTCAGCCAGGGCAAGCGGGGCGTGATTTGTGATAGAAATCTCGTGAAGTGTCTGGTTTTTCCCATTGAACCAGCCTGTTTTGGGCAGGTAATCCGGCAACACGACCGTTTCCAGCTTCTGCCGGGTGCGGCTGTTCAGTAATTCGTCCCAGCTTTTAACCCGAACCGAGGGTAACGTCGCTGCGTCGATGGCTTCGGTTCGCTGTTTCTCCAGCGCAAACCACTGATAATCATGCGGGGCCAGAGTAAAGAAATACGATTCGTTTTCAGATACGGGCGGGAACGCATTTTTGCTGAACACTTCAACCGGCACATACCCTTTGAAGCCCTTCAGTTCGACTTCGGCCGGTTGCGCGTACTTCGATAGGTTAATGACGATCAGCAGCGTTTCATCCTCATACGACCGCGTAAAGGCCAGCACTTTTGGATTCTCAACGGTCAGAAAAACCAGATCCCCCCGCCCGAACGACTTGAACGTTTTCCGCAGATTGATCATCCGTTTCATAAACCAGAACAACGACGATGTGTTGCGTCGCTGGGTTTCTACGTTCACGGATTCATAATGATATTCCGGATCAAGAACGGTTGGCAGATACAGCTTCTGGGGGTTGGTACTCGAAAAGCCCGCGTTACGATCCGGCGACCACTGCATGGGTGTCCGAACCCCGTCCCGGTCGCCCAGGTAAACATTGTCGCCCATCCCGATTTCATCTCCGTAGTAGATAACGGGCGTGCCGGGCAACGAAAATAGCAGACTGTTCAGCAGCTCTATTTTCTTGCGGTTGTTGCCCATGAGGGGAGCCAGCCGGTGCCGAATACCGAGGTTGATCTTGGCTTTTGGGTCTTTGGCGTAGGTTTTGTACATGTAATCCCGTTCTTCGTCGGTCACCATTTCGAGGGTCAGCTCGTCGTGGTTCCGCAGGAAAATAGCCCACTGGCAATTGTCCGGAATGGCTGGGGTCTGGTCAAAAATATCGGTCAACGGGTACCGGTCTTCCATCTGGAGGGACATGAACATCCGGGGCATCACCGGAAAATGGTAGTTCATGTGGCACTCGTCGCCGTCGCCGAAATACGAGGCCGAATCTTCGGGCCACATATTGGCTTCGGCCAGGAAAACGACTCCCGGAAAATGATCGTCAATGTGTTTGCGCAGTTTTTTGAGAAAGGCATGCGTTTCGGGCAGATTCTCGCCATTGGTACCCTCGCGCTCGAACAGATACGGAACGGCATCCAGCCGAAACCCATCCACGCCCAGTTCGCACCAGTAGTCGATCATTTTAAATACTTCGCCCTGCACCAGCGGACTGTCGTAGTTCAGGTCGGGCTGGTGATGAAAAAAGCGGTGCCAGTAGTACTGCTGAGCCTCGGGATCCCAGGTCCAGTTGGAGGTTTCAAAGTCCTGAAAAATAATCCGGACATCTTTGAACTGGGTCGGGTCGTCGGTCCAGACGTAATAGTCTCGTTCAGGCGATCCTTTGGGGGCTCGTCGGGCGCGCTGGAACCAGGGGTGCTGATCGGACGAGTGGTTAATAACCAACTCGGTAATGACTTTCAGGTTGCGCTGGTGAGCTTCTGCCAGAAAAAGCTTGAACTGCTCAATGGTTCCGTACGATGGGTTGATGGTGTAATAATCCGCAATGTCATACCCATCGTCGCGCAGGGGCGATGGGTAGAAGGGTAACAGCCAAATGGCCGTAACGCCTAGTTCCTGTAGGTAATCCAGCTTTCCGAGCAGGCCCTGAAAATCACCGATTCCATCACCATTGCCATCACTGAACGCTTTGATGTGCAGTTCATAAATAATGGCGTCTTTGTACCAGTGGAGATTTTCATCTAATGCTGCGTTATTTTTTTCCATACGTATTGAGAATTAGGTAATCGCTTGGCTGAACCGACTGCAGCGGGCTAAACGCAGCCTTTTTAAATGAAACATTGCGGGATACGGAAGGTTTAGATAAAGATGTAGCGTAACGCTGGCGATAGGCAAGAGTTGGTAACAGACAAACGACAGCGAACCGCCACCCTAAAAAGTACCTGATTCAGGACAATCACTCCAGGCATCAGACTTGTTCTCACTGCGTGGCCCGTCTTCTAAGCAGTTTCTAATATCTGCTTAAGCCAGCTCTAATTCCATTTTGCTTAATTTGTTATCGTACACTGGGCGCTCAGCAGGCGTAAACCGCATGAACACATTTAACCGATTACTGATTGTTTCGTACCGATTACCCTTTACGTTTCAACAAACGAACAACGGCGTTGAGCTAGTCCAGAATTCGGGTGGACTGGTATCGGCCGTTCTGTCGATGGCCGAGCGAATGGGTCAGAGACAAGACGGTGCCGCCACAAAAATTCACTGGGTAGGCCATGCTGATTCGTCCCTACAGACCATCGAATCGTCGGCGTTCGAGAATGAAACCTTTGTAGCGCACCCGGTTTTTATGGATGAGGCCATTCACAAAGGTTTTTATGAAGGATTTAGCAACGACCTGATCTGGCCGCTGTTTCATTATTTTACGTCGTATGCCTCCTTCCGGGAAGCGGATTTTGACAGTTACCAACAGGCAAATACCCGATTTCTGGAAGAACTGACCGCCCTGATCGAACCCGGTGATCTGGTCTGGATTCATGATTTTCAGTTGATGCTTTTGCCCGACATGGTGCGCAAAGCCATTCCATCGGCCACCATCGGCTATTTCTTCCATATCCCGTTTCCCACCTACGAAATCATTAAGCTATTGCCCCGCACCTGGCGCCAGGCCCTGCTGAACGGCGTACTGGGAGCGGATGTTATTGGTTTTCATACGGCCGATTACGTTCAGCATTTCATGCAAAGTGTATCCGATGTTCTGTCGTTACCCATCATCGGACCGCGTATTGTTTTGCCCGACCATTCGGTGGTGGTGAAAGACTTCCCCATCAGTGTCGATTTTACCAAGTTCAACAGCAGCGGGCAGGAGGCTGCGGTGCTGGCCGTTAAAGCTCAGTACCAGACACTGCTTCAGCAGGACAAGATTATTTTCTCCGTTGATAGGCTCGATTACACAAAAGGAATTACTTACCGACTACAAGGTTATGAACGATTTTTGAGCCAGAACCCCGAGTGGCACGACAAGGTCACGTTTGTGATGACCGTTGTACCGTCGAGGGATCAGATCGGCCATTACCAGGAGATCAAGCGGGAAATTGAAGAAACCGTCGGGCGCATTAACGGGCTTTTTGGCACCATCGGCTGGCGACCCATTGTGTATTCCTACGCATCGCTCACGTTTACAGAACTGCTGGCTTTGTACACGGCTTGCGATGTCGCGCTGATTACCCCCATTCGGGATGGGATGAACCTGGTTTGCAAAGAGTTCGTGGCCAGCCGACAGGATCAGCGGGGCGTACTGATTTTAAGTGAACTGGCGGGTGCCGCACAGGAATTGCCCGATGCCCTGATCATTAACCCAACGGATACGCAGGAAGTCGCCGACGCGATCAAGCAGGGGCTGGAAATGTCGCCTGAGGAGCAGGAAAAGCGCATGCGAATCATGCGGATGCACTTGCAGAACCACAACGTGTTTCGGTGGAGCAATGATTTTCTGCGGGCGTTTGATAACGTGCTGGGTAATCAAACCGACCTGGAAACCGACTTACCCATTCAGCCGTTCATTTCTGCGTTTGCCAACGCGCACCAGCGACTGCTGTTGTTTGATTTCGATGGAACGCTGGCGCCACTCGTTAACGACCCGGCGGATGCCCGACCATCGGATGTGTTGAGAGACGCCCTGCTGACCATTGCAGAAAGCAGCGACCTGGTCGTCATCAGCGGACGCAACCGGTCTTTTCTAGAGAAAACTTTTGCCGGTATTTCGTTGTATCTGGTGGCTGAACATGGGGCGTTTTTAAAGAAGCCTAATCAGCCCTGGGAACGACTCGATTTATCCGAAAGCGATTGGGTTGATTCGGTTCGAGCCATTATGAATGAGGTTGTTGAGCGGTTCCCCGGTTCATTTGTCGAGGAAAAAGAAACGGCCATCGCCTGGCATTACCGGACGGCGGAGGCCGACGATGTAGAAGGACAGGCCGTTGAACTGGCCACCCACCTTCGGGGAGCTGAATTCTCGATTCCGCTGACCGTCATTCAGGGTAGCAAAGTCGTGGAGGTAAAGCCCGCGCAGCATAGCAAAGGAACCGTGGCGCTCAAAATTGTTGAGCAAGCTGCCTATGATTTCATTATAAGCGTTGGCGATGATACCACCGATGAGGATATGTTTCGGCAGCTCCCCAACTGGGCCTATACCGTTAAAGTAGGGTCGGGCATGTCATTTGCCCGCTATCGGCTGGCCCGCCAGCAGGATGTCGAAACGCTCCTGCAACGCATGAACGACGTACTGGTGAATGCCTGAGGGTCGGTTCTGCCTGTTCAGGTTCTTTAGGTTTACTAAATTGGATGCGTTATGAAACTACTAGTCGTTGAAGACGAGCCGAAAACGCTACAGGCCATTCAGCAGGGGCTGGAAGAAAGCCAGTTCGAAGTCGATATTGCCTACGATGGGTTGCTGGCCAAACGGCTAGCCTTGAAAAACAACTACGCCGGCATTATCACCGACCTTATTCTGCCTGGCCTTAACGGTTACGAACTGTGCCGACAGCTGCGGGCAGAAGGTATCTCGACTCCAATTTTGATGCTGACGGCGCTGGGCGAAACGGAAGACAAAATTTCGGGTTTCGACGCTGGCGCTGATCAATACCTGACCAAGCCTTTTCACTTCGCCGAACTGCTGGCGCGGGTGCGGGCGCTGACCAAGCGGGGTACGCAGGTGACCATGACGGCTCAGTATTTACGCTACGGGGGTATCGAGATGAACCTGGATGCGAAAATGGTTACCCGTGATCATCAGCTGATTGATTTAACCGCCAGGGAGTTTGCCCTGCTGGAGTTTCTGATGCGCAACCAGGGGCGCGTGTTGTCAAAACCCGCCATTGCCGAGCAGGTGTGGGACCTGAACTTCGATACGGGCACCAATGTCGTTGAGGTTTACATCAACTATCTTCGCAAAAAGATCGATAAGAATTTTCCTAAAAAACTGATCCATACCCACTTCGGGATGGGTTACATGCTACAGGAGGAATGACCATTCGCAACCGGCTGGCTTTACGGTTTACGGGCCTCGTGTCCAGTATCTTACTGCTGGCGTTTGTGAGTATCTACGCGTTCTGCTGGTATTTTATTTCGTCCGATTTCTACCGGCGGCTCAACAGGAAAGCCCACACAACGGGCGAAATGCTGATTCACCACCGACTAGATGCGCAACTGATCAAACAGCTTATTCGAATCCGTAAAGACCAGCTGCCGAATCAGAAAATCATGGTCTTCGATAGTCAGGATTCGGTTGTTTTCGCGACGAACGAACGGGGCGCGTTGCCCATCTCCAGGTCGGTGCTGACGGCGATTCGAAAAAACCAGCGTAAAGACTTTCCACAGGCGGGATATTACGTATCGGGTTCGCAGTTTCGGACGACCAGCGGCCAGTTCATTGTTGTGGCCAGTGCCGAAAACGTCTATGGCGATGAGTTTTTGAAACGACTGATCTGGGCGTTTACGGCACTTTTTGTCCTGATTGTTGGCATCACGGCTTTTTCGGGCTGGTTTTTCGCCGGGGATGCCCTGCGGCCTATGCAGCAGATTGATCAGATCGTTAGCGATATTTTTCCCGACAATCGGGATGAACGACTGGTAGTGAAAAAAGACGACGATGAAATCAGTCGGTTATCGGCAACAATCAATCGGTTGCTGGATCGGGTGGCTGATTCGTTCAGGTCCCAGCGCATGTTTGTTGCCAATGTGTCACACGAACTGAAAAATCCGCTCACCCAGATAAGCTCACAGCTGGAAGTCAGTCTGTTAAATCAGCGGGAGCCCGAAGCCTATCGGCAAACGATTCGATCGGTGCTCGATGATGTTCGCGAACTGGCAACCTTAACGCATGAGCTATTGCAACTCTCGCGGGTGAACCAGGAAGATGCGGGCGAATTATTGACGGAAGTTGTGCGGGTGGATGAAATCGTCTGGGACATCCGTGATGAAGTGATTGCCATGAACCCAGGTTACCAGGTAACGATTGCGTTTGGCGATTTACCCGAAGATCCCGAACAACTGACTGTTCGGGGGAACAAAACCCTGCTGACGGCGGCCCTCAAAAATCTGACCGAAAATGCCTGTAAATTTTCCGATAATGGGCACGCGCTGGTACAGGTCAGTTACCAGGAAAGCTTCCTGACCATTCATATTCAGAACACCGGCCCGGCTATTCCAGCCAATGAACTGCCCTACATTTTTGAACCCTTTTTTCGTAGCCGACAAACCGCCGATCTGCGGGGATACGGCGTTGGACTATCGCTGGTGGAACGCATTATTCGTCTGCATGCCGGGCAGATAACGGTATCGTCGGGGGAAGGCCAACCGACACGATTCAGCCTGTTACTCCCGCTGCAATTGCAGCCTTCTAAGTAGATTCTAAGGAGTTTATCAGGGATTACTAAGGCGCCTGTTGCACTTTTGTGTTTGTACTATTCGGCTCTTTTTTAGCACCTAAGCTGTAGCATGGTTAACCAGAAAATACCTTCCCGCCAACCGGATTGGCTACTGATTTTTATGAGTATGATTTTTCTGCTCACCCTCCTTATCGCCTGGCTGGTAAACATACCTAACCTACTGTGGTAACAAGCAATGCCGACTGACCTATATCGTATCGGCTGGACCACGTCAGACAATAGGCTTACCTCAACCCGGGCATTAGCCGGATTGAACACGAATAACCGGGTTGAGGTGCAGTAAGTAAACCAGGCAGACTAACTAATCAGTACGGATTGATACATATCCATATTCTTAATGACTTCACCGGTTCCCTTCACAACGGCCTTCAGCGGATCTTCGGCAACGTGAACCGGTAGCTTTGTTTTTGACGACAGCCGCTTGTCTAGTCCATGCAACAAGGCCCCCCCTCCAGTCAGGTGGATACCGTTGGTATAAATATCGGCCGACAACTCGGGAGGGGCCATTTCCAGCGCCTTCATCGTAGCCTCTTCAATTTTTGATACGGATTTTTCGAGGGCATAGGCGATTTCGCTGTAGGTTACCTTAATTTCTTTGGGAATGCCCGTCATCAGATCGCGCCCGCGTACTTCGTAGTCTGCGGGTGGATTTTCCAACTCGGAAAGAGCCGAACCAACCTCCATTTTGATCTGTTCGGCCGAGCGTTCGCCAATGAACAGGTTGTGTTCGCGCCGGATGTAATCGACAATATCGCGGGTAAACACATCCCCGGCGGTTCGGATGGATTGCTCGCAAACAATGCCAGACAGGGCAATAACAGCGATTTCGGTCGTTCCTCCCCCGATGTCTACGATCATGGTACCATTGGGTTGGGTAATGTCGATTCCGATGCCAATGGCCGCTGCAATGGGTTCAAAAACCATGTAGACCTGTTTGGCGCCCGCGTGCTCGCAGGAGTCCTTAACGGCCCGTTTCTCCACTTCAGTTATACCCGATGGAATCGACACGACCATTCGGTGAGAGGGCGAAAAAAGTTTTCCACTGCTTTCGAGCAGTTTGATTAATCCGCGTATCATTAACTCGGCGGCTGTAAAATCGGCAATAACGCCATCTTTCAGCGGCCGGATCGTTTTAATGTTTTCGTTGGTTTTTTCGTGCATTTGCATGGCCTTATGGCCAATCGCCAGCACCTTGCCACTAAGTCTGTCCATGGCAATGATAGAGGGCTCATCAACTACAATTCGGTCCTTGTGGATAATCAAGGTATTGGCGGTGCCTAAATCAATGGCAATGTCACTTGTCAGGAAATTGAAGAAAGTCATAGTGTGGTAACGACGAGATGTTGTTGCCAGTACAGTTTATCGGTTCTTTTAGAGTGAATGGGAAAAAATAGACGCGTAGTTAGGAAAATGGAGTAAACGTATACAAACAAACGCCCACGGTCGTATGAGCCTTCCCAGCGAGAGAAAATGCGTAAAAAGGATAGGGTATAATATAGTTATACTATAGTGAACGAATGGAAAAACATTCTTTAAATACCGGTATGTCAGTTGTGAATCACTATTTATTGGATTGGACGAAAACAAACTGGGCTTCGTTCAGTTTATAATATAAATAAAACATAATCTCGGCGCTATGAAAATTGCAGTAGAAAAAGGACAGGACAAAGCATTACTGGCCGACGGACAGCAAACCGTTTCAATCACGAACATTGACGAAGGGTCGAGTGAGTACAAAGGCATTCCGTTTTTTGCGGTTCGCTTCGAAAACGAAGACGGCTATGTATCGCACCGATTCTATCAGTCGCCAGCGGGCATGCCCGCTATTGTAAACCTGTTCGAGATGGCTGGTATTGCGGTAGAAGAAGGCAAAGACCTTGACACAAAACAGCTTATTGGCAAAGAGATGACAATCGAAGTTGGCGAACGCTCCTATACCGATCCGGAGAGCCATAACGAGCGGACACTTAAGCAGGCTATTAATTTTCTGGCTAGCTAAACAAACTGGCATTTTGCCATCTCGACTAAAGGAGGGAGCTTCGGGCGCAAATAGAGAAATTTTCTTTACTGAAGATCCTTCCTTTAATCGGGATAATAGAAGAAGCGTACGATACCGGCAGTACCTGTATTGAAAAGTCAGACAGTCATGAGCTACGGCACCTACACAATCAACAGGCCGTGTTCCCGAAGTTTTGTCCAGGTAGCAGAGCGGATAAATGTATCAAAACTACCCAGTGCGCCACGGTCGAAACTAGTTTTCAGTTCCGCCAGCGAACACGGTTCATGGGAACTTACAAGCAGCCTGGGCAGGGTGTCCATTAACCACTGACCTATGGAAACCGGAGCTTCGAGTAGCCATTGACCCTGTTTGCTGTAAAATTCCAGTTCCGCTATTTCCACTACCTTGCGGCCCTGCTGTACGTCAAAAATCTCCAGGCTGGGCAGGTGCCCCGGCCAGATGACAAAAGCATTTGGGCGCGGGTCTTTCTCCGGATGCTGACGAATCGCTTTCTCGATGTAACGGGGTGGGATGGAGGTAACGGGTGCTTTGAACGAAAACCACTCCTGAAGCGGTAAGTCGAAGCCCACGTCGTGCATGTAGTTGAACAGGGATTTTCGCAGCCCTCCCGCAAATAAATCATGGTCGGCCCCCGTTGGGTCGCTGTGCTCCAGATCGTTATCCGCAAAAACGACGGCCCCTACGGCGGGGCTAAGCCGCATGACATCGAACCCCGCCGGATCGACGCCGACCGGGCTGTGGGCCGTCATGGCAAAGCGGTGCCAGAAACCCGATTGAACAATGCCGTTCATGAATAACTGCCGGACCATCTCCAGCGAATCGATGGTTTCCTGCATTGTTTGCGTCGGAAATCCATACATCAGGTAAGCGTGCACCATAATGCCCGCCTGGGTGAATGCGTCGGCTACACGAGCCACCTGCGCTACCGTTACGCCTTTTTTCATGCGCTCCAGCAATCGGTCGGAGGCCACCTCCAGCCCGCCCGATACCGCGATGCAGCCCGAGGCTTTCAACAGGGTACACAGGTCTGGCGTGAAGCTGGATTCGAACCGGATATTCGTCCACCAGGTTACGGTTAGTTTTCGGCGGATGATCTCCAGTGCCACATCGCGCATCAACGCTGGCGGGGCCGCTTCATCGACAAAGTGAAACCCATTTTGCCCGGTCTGTTCAATAATTTCCTCAATCCGGTCGCACAGGAGTGAGGCCGTAACGGGTTCGTAACGCTTAATGTAATCCAGGGTTATGTCGCAGAACGAGCATTTGCCCCAGTAGCAGCCGTGCGCCAGCGTCAATTTGTTCCAGCGACCGTCACTCCAGAGCCGGTGCATTGGATTGACGACTTCAATAACGGACAGGTAGGCATGCAGGGGTAGATCGCGGTAGTTGGGCGTGCCCGTTTCGCGTTGAGGAACATCTTTTTCCAGGGCACCATTATAATAGACAACAACGCCATTGGTCCGAGCGTAGACGCGCTTCAACTGAGCCAATTCCCGCTGGCCCGACAGGTGCTCCAGTAGAGATAGTAGGGGGGCTTCGCCATCGTCCAGACAAATAAAATCGACATAGTCAAAAACCCGGGGTTCCGTCAGCGAGCGAAGTTCTGTATTGGCATAGCCTCCGCCCATAACAACCTGAATGGTTGGATGGTGCTGCTTCAGGTATTTGCCGCATGTGAGAGCGCCATACAGATTACCCGGAAAGGGGACCGTCAGGCAGACGATATCCGGCTGCCACTGCTGAATTTTCTGCTCCAATAAGTTGACCAGACTGGCCGATACGCGCGTGCAGGGCAACTGTAGGGCCTGATGCAGTTCGTCGAAATGCGTGGCCGAGCGTCCCAGTCGTTCAGCATACCGGCTAAAACCAAAATGCGGGTCAACGGCTTCCTGAATGAGATCGCTCAGATCTTCCAGGTAGAGGGTAGCCAGATGGCGGGCCTTGTCGTGAATTCCCATTGTTCCGAACGCCCAGTCCAGTTCTTCCAGTTGAGCAAACCGCGATGCTTCGGGTAAGTAAGTGCGATCGCAAATGCTGTGTGCCAGTGTCGGATTCTTGTTTTGCAGAAACCGGATCACCGGGTCGATGGTGCTGATGTAATCGTTTTGCAATCGACAAATCCGGTAACTGTTATCGGTCAGTTCAGCATCCGCAGCTTCCAGCTCGGCAAACATCGATGCCAACCCTTTCGCCGAAAACAAGTCCAGAATGACTTCGATCCCTAAATCTGCCTGGTGTGCCCTGATCCCTTTTGTTTGCAGAAACCCTTTCAGATAAGCGGTCGCCGGATAGGGCGTGTTCAGTTGTGTAAACGGGGGGGTAAGGAGTAAGATCGTCTGGTCCACAGCGGTACAAGTCTCAGATACAGTCAGGGTGTATTCCGAAAAAGGATAACCTTATGCTTTCGCCAATGGTTCGCCTGGATTGGTAAAGAGCTATTGGTCAATGGATTAATGATTCCAACTCAGGCCGCTTGTCAAAAATTCAATGTGGCGGGTTCCCTGTCCGTGAAACTCAACATCCACGATCATCTTTTGAGCGCCTTTCAACTGGTTAATCAGTTTTTGCGGGGAGTCGAAAAAGACGATGTTCGCCCGACCGTTCTCGGCGGCAGACAGTGAATACCGAACGGGCGGTTTATCGTCGAACCGAATGCTGGCGTTGCCCCCCTGAAAGCTTCGGTTAAATTGCCCTTTGGAAACTTCCAGATACACGTAGCTGACGTCATTCTTTTGGCGAATCGTTAAGGTCGCCGTTGATCCGCCTTCATACGGGAAATCAAAATTCAGCACCGTCGGCGAGTTGATGGCCGCTTTGTAAACCGTGTTTCCTTCCTTATCGACCTTCTTTTCGTATGCCCACTTTATCGCCACGCCACCAGTACTATTTTTTAGCTTACTATTCGCCGATGAAGACTCAGTTGCACTCAGGCTCGTTGGGGGGCTGAGTGCCTGGGCTGAGTCGGAACCGGACAGTTCCTGCCGGGTTGACCTCTCTTCGTTTGTGCAACTCAGAGCTGATAACAGGCTAACGGCGCAGATAAGTCGTTTCATGTCGATTAAACGGGGACGTAAAGGGTATGTGGCAAAAGAATGACGGCCCACTGACCGATGTTATCGGCGGCCTACTTCGGACATAGGCTACAGGTAACACCGTTCAATGGGCCGTCGCTTAATGGACCCGTATCTTCTGCCCTGGCCGAAGTCGCGAGCCTGAAATGTGGTTTTTACGTTTCAGCGTCGATACCGACATGCCGTACCGGTCGGCGATGGAGCTTAAGGTTTCTCCCGACCGAACCCGGTGCAGAACCGTCCGTTTGAAGCGGGGTTTCGAGCTGCTCTCCGACGAGGACGATGATCGTCCGCCACGCAGGTAATCCCAAACGGAACTTGTCAGCAGAAAATGGTCCGCATTGATTGTGTTTTCCGGAAACGAATAAATGTTCAGCGGGCTAAACGGATTGCCCTCATACCGTGTCTCGAAGTGAAGGTGTGGCCCCGAGCTACGCCCAGTACTACCGCCCAAACCGAGCTGGTCGCCCGCTTTGATGAGCTGGCCCGGCTCAACCGTTTGTTTGGACATGTGCCCGTACAACGTTTCCAGTCCGTTATAATGCCGAACCAGCACATAGCGGCCGTAGCCATTGCCATCCCAGCCTACCACCCGAACAATACCATCAAAGGCGGCATAAACAGGATCGCCGGTGTCCAGATCGAGATCGGTTCCGGTGTGCCAGCGGCCCCAGCGATACCCGAAGTTGGAGGTCATCTTGCCTTCGTTCAGGGGTGCCGACCAGAACCGGTTGGCGGGCGGGTCATACAACTTGATGTCAACGGCCTCGTCGAACTCAAGCGGGTTGATATTGTACGGATCGATCGTGCGGGAATCCCAGACGGCGTAATAGTCGGCAATTTTTACCCATTCCGTGCCAACCAGCACCGAGTCAATGACTTCAACAACACTGGTTTCGCCCTGATCAATCTGGCTGGTATCTTCGCTGACAACCGGGTTTAGTTCTTTTTTAGGTTCGAACTGGTTGTTAAAGCGCAGTTGAGTTTTTTCCTGTTCAAATTGGTCGTCCGCTTTTTGCGGCTGCTCAACGACCGGAGAATTGGGATTCGCCCCCGTTTTGGGAGTAATACGCAGGTTCTTTTTAAATCGCCCGCGTTCCTGGGCCTGTGCCGTTACGGTCAAACACAAGCACCCAATGGCCAATAGCCATCGTGCAACGGTTTCTCTCATCATGTATAGATGAGTTTGTGGTTTGTGGTTCGTAGTTGCTCAACGGAAAAGACGCATCAGGCAACCACGAACCACAAACCACAAACTCCTTCTCTGTTTATTATTGAACAATTTCTTCGCCCTGCATTTCCAGGGTAACCAGATAACGTTCTGCGTCGAGGGCGGCCATACAACCGGTTCCGGCAGCAGTAATCGCCTGACGGTAAATATTATCTTGGGCATCTCCACAGGCAAATACGCCGGGTATGCTGGTGCGCGTGCTGCCCTTTTCGGTCAGGATATACCCGCTGTCGTCAAGGTCGAGGTAGTCTTTGAAAATGTCAGTATTCGGCTTGTGGCCAATAGCCACGAAGAAACCGGTTACGTCTAGAATACGCTCCTCGCCCGTTTCGCTGTTTTTGACCCGAACGCCCGAAACCTCTTCGTCGCCGAGGACTTCTTCGGTGCTCGTATTGTACAGAATTTCGATGTTATGGGCGGTTTGAACGCGCTTCTGCATGAAGTGCGAAGCCCGCATTTCGTCCCGCCGAACCAGCATGTATACTTTGCGGCAAAGGTTTGCCAGATAGCTGGCTTCTTCGGCGGCTGTGTCACCAGCGCCCACAATGGCTACGTCCTGTCCCCGGAAAAAGAATCCATCACAAACAGCACAGGCTGATACACCCCGGCCATTCAACCGCATTTCGGAAGGCAGACCAAGCCATTTTGCCGAGGCTCCCGTCGAAATGATGATCGCGTCGGCCGTGATTTCATGTTTATCGTCAATGGTAGCGCGGTGGGGCGTGCCCAGACCCGGCTGTTCCGAAAAAACGACGCTGGTCACCAGGCCGTACCGAATGTCGGTGCCGAATCGGCGAGACTGATTTTCAAGATCCTGCATCATTTGAGGACCCTGGACACCATCTGGATAGCCCGGAAAATTATCGACTTCGTTGGTGATGGTTAGCTGACCACCTGGCTGGCCGCCCTGGTAAAGGACAGGTTGCATGTTGGCCCGTGATGCATAAATGGCGGCAGTATAACCGGCAGGGCCGGAACCTATAATCAAGCACTTAACGTGTTCGGATGTCATTACAGTAGGAGCGAAGTCGTCTGGAAATAAAAAAATAACCCGTTAGGTAAGGAGGGTATAGCGACAACATACACAAAATTGAAAAAAATCCCGCGGAAAGCAAAGAGAACAACAGATGTATGATATAGGGTATATGATGTAGGAACATCCGACAGCAACATACATCATACATTACATAGCCTACATTGTTAAAGCACTCGCCACTCGATCCGGCGGTTCAGGCGCCTGTTCTCTTCGGATGTATTCGGCATCAGGGGTTTGGTTTTACCGTATCCGATGGCTTTGATGCGGCTCGGCTGGATACCCGCCTTCGTCAGGTAGGCAACGACGGCCTGCGCCCGTTTTTGCGAAAGCGTCAAGTTGGCCGCGGCATCGCCTTTATCGTCGGTGTGCCCCGAAATTTCTACATTAACCGTTGGGTTAGCTTGCAGAAATGCCGCCAGCCTGTTCAGTTCAGTCAACGATTTGTCGGCCAGATCATAACGACCATAGTCGAAGAAAAGGTTACTCAACGTCTCATGCGCTGACGATCCGCCCACTACCGGCTCCAGGGGTACGCTTAATGATAATCCTTCGCCTTTGGTTTTCTGGGTAAAATCGAACGACAGACTCTTGAACAGATAACCGGGTACACTGACGTAAAGAGCGTACTCGCCCCCGCTCGGTAGCACCGAGGTATACTGCCCGGTTTGTGCGTCAGCTTCCACGCGCGAGACAACCAGATTGGTTTTCAGGTCAATTAGTTCAACCGTGGCAGCCAGGGGTTTTTGCGTCTTGGCATCGGCTACCGTTCCTTTCAGGAAGCTTACCGGCCGTATCCGATCCCGCAGAGATTCGGGTAGGTCAAACGTGTAGAGCCGCGATTTTTGCGAGACGCCGTCTTTCTGCTCTTCAAACGAGTAGTAGGCCCGCGTGCCATTGGCCGCCACAAACAAGGATGCCTGATCTTCGGCAGTATTGATCGGATAGCCTAAATTCGTGGGGGCCGACCAGCCCGATGCGCTATGATCGGCCACAAACAAGTCGTAGCCGCCCAGGCCGACGTGTCCCTCCGACGCAAAAAATAAGCTTTGCCCGTTGGCGTGCAGAAAAGGGGATGCCTCATTAAAGGCTGTATTGATGGGTTCGCCCAGGTTTACCGGTTCGGCCCAGTTGCCATCTGGGCCCAGGTCACTCCGCCAAATGTCCCGATGCCCCTTGCCCCCCGGCCGGTCCGAGACAAAGAAAATCTGACGTCCATCGGCCGACAAGGCGGGCTGGGATTCGTAATAGTGCGTATTGACGGCCGCCCCCAGATTTTCGGGACTCGACCAGTCGCTGCCGGTTTTATGGCTCACGTAAAGATCACAGCTACCGTAGCCTTTCCGTCCCTGACAGGCTGTAAAGACCAGCGTACGTCCATCGGCCGACAGGCTGGCTGTTCCTTCATTTTCGGGGGTATTGATGCTCGACGCCAGCGAAACGGGCGGGGTCCAGGTTTCACCGTTAAAGGTGGCGGTCATCAGGTCTTCGTCACCCTCTGGCTTCAGGGCCGTGAACACCAGCGTTTGTTCGTCGGCCGTCAGCACCGGGAAGTACTGGGAAGGTGTTGTTTGCAGCACAGCCGACAGCGGCTTGGGATCAACCGCCTGGGGGTGCTGGGTAGCTTCCAGACCAAAACGGGCCGTTTCAAGCTGCCGGGCAACGCGTTTTCCCTGAGTCGACTGAGGAGTAAATTGCGCCTGGTATTTTTCGAGATAAGGAATAGCGTCACCGTAGCGCCCCAACCGAAGCAGGGTATTGCTCAGGGCATGGTAGGCCGCGCCGGATGCCGGGCTGTCTGGCTGAATCCGGACGGCTGCCCGATAGGCGTTCAGGGCGGGGTCAAACTGCTTGGTGAACTCGTATAACTGACCAAGTTTGACGTACGCGTCGGAGTAAGTAGGGTCCTGTTTGACCGCCTGTTCCATGAACGGAATGGCTTCATTCGCTTTTCGTTCCCCAAAGAGTTTAATGGACTGGGCATACAGCTCTTTCGCCTTCTGGTTTTGAGAAAAGGACGGGAAGGACGAAAAAAGCAATAGGGAAAGGGCAACCAGACGAGGGAGCCCACGTAGATCGTTTATTCCGGTCGTTAAGCCTCTTTTTTCCCTTACGGAATATCCAGGTACTTGTGTGTTTGCAACGAGATTTGCCATTGCGGGTGATCTTTTACGTAATCAACGATGCGAGGCAGCATTTCATTGGAACGACTCCATTCAGATTGCAAAAAGAGTTTGCAATCGGGGCGAAGATGGGGTACGAACGACTCGGCAAACGTAAAGTCCGACGGGTTGTAAATGATCACTTTCAGTTCGTCGGCTTTTGCATAAATAGCTGGATTTGGCTTTTTAAATTTCTTGGGCGAAAAGCAAATCCAGTCCCAGGAACCCGTAACTGCCTCGCACACGCCCGATGTTTCAATGTTGGTCTTGAATCCGGCCGTTTGCAGAGCCGCTGTTAAGTCGGTCAGGTCATGCATCAGCGGTTCCCCGCCCGTAATCACCGCCATCCGGCCGGCGTATTGCGAAGCACTCCCTACCAGACTGTCGATAGACAATTTCGGATGCGCATCGGCATCCCAGGATTCTTTTACGTCGCACCAGTGGCAACCAACATCGCAGCCACCGAGCCGGATAAAATAAGCGGCTCGCCCCGTATGCGCTCCTTCGCCCTGAATCGTGTAAAACGCTTCCATGACTGGCAGAGCCGTGGATTCGGCCACCGTGGATTCGGCCGCCGTGGATTCGGCCGCCGTGGATTCGGCCGCCGTGGATTCGGGATTTATCGGTTTAGTTTGTTGTATCTGTTCCAAAAGCATACTACAAAGATACAGAGTTCTGGTCTAATCGATGAGGTTTCAGCCGTCTTATCAGGTCATACTCTTTCTTCGTTTGGTTTGAAATAGCCCCATTTTTTTTACCTTTGCGCCATGATTTCCCAACGGGCTACTCATTCTCCCTTCCGACATCGTCGCCATGAACGCGGCTGCTAAGCTCGTGCGCCGATTATTGACGGCTCGACACACGAACCTGTCGCTCCCAATCCATTGACTGTCCTGTTTTTCATGTACTTTTGCCCCCCATCGACCAAGGTATGGGTCGGCCAGGCAGGACGGCTGTTGGTTTTACGCTGAAATTAATCCATTACGGACTGTATGAACCGCATCATACAGCCACTCTTATCCCTTTTTTAATGTCATCTGTATTACGCATTGCGCTGCAAAAATCCGGTCGGTTGAGCGAAGATTCGTATCAACTATTCAAAGAATGTGGCATCCGTTTCGACTATGGTACGGGCAAGCTCAAATCGGTTTCGTCTAACTTCCCGGCTGAGTTCTTATTTCTCCGCGACGATGACATTCCCGGCTACGTTGAAGATGGTGTGGCTGATCTCGGTATCGTTGGGGAGAATGTCGCGGTTGAAACCGGGCGTCCCGTCACGACGGTTCATAAGCTGGGTTTCTCGAAATGTCGCCTGTCTATTGCCATTCCGCGCGGTACTGACTGGACGGGAATTCAAGACTTGCATGGTAAAAACATCGCTACATCGTACCCCAATTTGCTGGGTAATTATTTAGCCGGGCAGGGAGTTAAAGCCGAGATTCATGAAATCAGCGGATCGGTTGAAATTGCGCCAAGCATCGGCCTGGCCGAAGCCGTTTGTGATATTGTGAGTTCGGGCAGTACCCTGCTAAGCAACGGATTGCAGGAGGTTGAAACAATCTTTCGATCCGAAGCAATTCTCATTGCCCGACCGGCACTCGACGCCGACAAACAAGCTCTGGTTGACAAACTCCTGTTCCGCATCAAGTCGGTGCAGGCGGCCAAAAACAATAAATACATTGTCCTGAATGCGCCCAACCAGGCGCTGGACCAGATAACCGCGCTGTTGCCCGGCATGAAAAGCCCGACCGTAACGCCCCTGGCAACTGAGGGCTGGAGTTCCGTCCATTCCGTACTGAATGAAAATGAATTCTGGGAGAACATCGAAGCCATCCGGGCCGCTGGGGCCGAAGGCATTCTGGTTATCCCGATCGAAAAAATGATTTATTGAAAAATGAGGAGTGATGGATGATGAATGATTTGGCCACGGGCTATTGTTCATCACGTATCGTTTCTGGTTCATCATTTATGACTATTATTCCCTTTCCCGACCGTGCCGAATGGCCCGCGTTACTGGCCCGGCCAGTACAGTCGACGCAGCAGATTGAAGCGGCCGTAGCGCCTATTCTGGCACAGGTTCGCGCCGGGGGCGACACCGCTTTGATTGAGCTGGCGCAGAAATTTGATAAAATCGACTTGTCGGAAGGGGGCCTTGAGGTACCCCAGGCTGACCTCGACGCGGCCGAAAGCCAACTTGGTGACGAGTTGAAAGCTGCCATCGGACAGGCGTACCAGAACATCCGGCTTTTTCACGAGCGGCAAAAGCAGCCCATCGAGAAAATTGACACCATGCCGGGGGTTACGTGCTGGCGCAAAAGCGTAGGCATCGACAAGGTGGGTTTATACATTCCCGGTGGTACGGCCCCGCTTTTCAGTACCGTGCTGATGCTGGGCGTTCCGGCCCAACTGGCCGGTTGTCGGGAAGTGGTTCTTTGCACGCCCAGCAATCACCCGGCCATTTATTTCGCGGCTAAACTCGTTGGCATCACCAGGGTATTCCGCATTGGTGGAGCGCAGGCTATTGCCGCCATGGCGTACGGAACGGCATCTGTACCCCAGGTTTACAAGATTTTCGGGCCCGGAAATCAGTACGTCACTGCGGCTAAAATGCTGGTAGCTAAAGAAGGGGTGGCGATCGACATGCCTGCCGGACCCAGTGAAGTAGCCGTTTACGCCGATGATTCAGCTGTACCGGCGTTTGTGGCCTCGGATCTGCTTTCGCAGGCCGAACACGGTGCCGACAGTCAGGTGTTACTGGTGTCGACCAGCAAAAAGCTTGTGTCAATGGTTAATCTCGCCTTGCCTACCCAGTTGAGTAAACTGCCCCGCCGGGAACTGGCCGAACAGGCACTGGAAAACAGTAAGGCTATTTTGGTGGAGACGGAAGCCGACGCCATTGACCTATTGAATGCCTACGCGGCTGAGCACTTGATCCTGAGTGTTGAAAACGCCGAAGCCGTGGCAGAAAAGATCATCAATGCCGGGTCTATATTTCTCGGTAACTATACTCCCGAATCGGCGGGCGATTACGCATCGGGAACCAACCACACGTTACCAACTAACGGCTTTGCCCGGGCCTATAGTGGGGTTTCGCTGGACAGCTTCGTTAAGAAAATTACCATCCAGCACATTAGCCCGGAAGGACTGCAATTGTTGGGACCGGTGGTTGAAGCAATGGCCGAGGCTGAGTCACTTGATGCCCACAAACGAGCTGTCAGTCTGCGTCTGGCAAGTCTGGCGGAAGAAAATCCGGTTTGAGTTCGTTATCTTGCTGAATAAACCAGGGGAATCATGAGCCAATTACTGATTGAAATAGACTCGGAAGAGAACGAAGCAATATTACTTTCACTGTTACCTAAACTGGAAGGGCGTTTAATTGAGAAAAAAACGACGCCCAAAAAGCCAACACTCTCGGAAGTGATCGAGAAAATTGTTCAATCGGGAGGAATTGGTGAGTCGTTCGGAGATGCTTCCGAGTGGCAGCGTGAAATTCGTGGCTGGGACCGGGTATTGGATGGCCGTGAGGAA
Source organism: Spirosoma lituiforme (assembly GCF_054776635.1). Lineage (NCBI taxonomy): Bacteria > Pseudomonadati > Bacteroidota > Cytophagia > Cytophagales > Cytophagaceae > Spirosoma > Spirosoma lituiforme. The sequence goes on along the minus strand of NZ_BAAHBO010000002.1, from coordinate 66,847 downwards.
TGATTCTGGACAGTAATATTATTATATACTCAGTGCAGCCGAAGTATATAGCTTTAGCCAGATATCTGCAGGCAAACCAGGAAACGGTTCAGGTTTCACTGATTTCAGCCCTCGAAGTTCTTGGCTTTCATAACTTAGCACCGACTGATAAGGGTATGTTTGAAGCATACCTAAACAGCGTTACAATATTTCCTATCAGTGAATCTGTCATTACTGAAGCTATTCGCCTGCGTCAGCAACGAAAACGTTCGCTTGGCGATTCGATTATTGCGGCTACGGCGCTTCTGTACGATTAGCCCATTCTGACCAATAATACGGCTGATTTCGAGGACATCGATGGGCTACAGGTCATTCCGCTGATGTCAATTCTCTAGTTCCTATTTCCGTTACCTATGCTCGATCTCACGGCACTTCGCTCCGATACGCCCGGTACACAGCACGTCCTGCATGTCAACAACGCCGGGGCATCGTTAATGCCTCAGTCGGTCGTTGAGGCCATCACGGCTCATATTACCCTCGAAGCCGAAATTGGGGGGTACGAAGCCGCCGAAGTACAGAAAACAGCCATTCAGGATTTCTACGCGGCTACAGCTGACCTGCTGAATACCACCGCCGACCATATTGCGGCTGCCGGTAACGCCACCGATGCGTACGCGCGGGCCCTGTCGTCCATTCCGTTTCGGCGGGATGATGTCATTCTGACGACCGATAACGACTATGTTTCCAATCAGATCGCTTTCCTTTCCTTGCAGCAGCGGTATGGCGTACAGGTCGTCCGGGCGGCAAATGACCCGGCTACGGGGGTTTCGGTAGAAGACATGGCCAACAAAATCAAGGCACTGCGCCCCAGGTTAGTAGCCGTTACCCACGTGCCAACCAACTCGGGACTCATTCAGCCAGTCGAAGCCATTGGGCAGCTCTGTCGCGAATATGATGTGCTGTATCTGGTGGATGCCTGCCAGTCGGTGGGGCAGTTGCCGGTGGATATAGATAAAATCCAATGTGACTTTTTGACCGCTACCTGCCGTAAATTTCTGCGCGGCCCGCGTGGCATGGGATTTCTGTACGTTTCGGATAAGGTTCTGGCGGCTAACCTGGCTCCTCTTTTTGTTGACCTCAACGGCGCTTTGTGGGAATCGGCGGATACCTACCGGCTGGAGCCCACCGCCCGTCGATTCGAGAGTTGGGAGATTCCGCGTGCCCTGGCGCTGGGGGCTGCCGAAGCGCATCGATACGCGCTGAACGTAGGAATTGAGGTGATTGCTGATCGGAATGCGGCTCTTTGCGCCAAACTTCGTACCGCGCTAACCCAGTTGCCAAGCATTCGTTTGCTGGACGAAGGCGACCAATTGGCGAGCATCATTACCCTGTCCAGCGATCGTAAATTAGCCGCCGATCTGAAAACGGCTTTATCGAAGGAGCGAATCAATACATCGCTGAGCACGCACGGAGCCGCTATTCTGGATTTTGATCGGAAAGGTGTAAAAACCGCAGCCCTCCGTATTTCGCCCCATTATTTCAACACAAGCGAAGAGATTACTACCCTGGTAGACGCTCTTAACCAGGCGCTTAAATGAAACACCTCACCGATCTTCTGCTCCTGGGTGACCCTCGCCTGTACGAAACCTGCGCGCCCGTTCTGGAAACGGAATTACCGCTGGTATCAGACTGGGTGGCCGATCTGCACAACGTCATGGAGGAAATTCGGGCGACGTATCAGTTTGGTCGCGGAATAGCGGCTCCCCAACTCGGTATCATGAAGCGGCTGATCTACCTGAATGTCGATCGCCCTGTGGTTATCATCAATCCCGAGCTGGTATCGGTTAGTGATGAAACCGATGCGCTTTGGGATGACTGCATGAGCTTCCCAAATTTACTGGTGCGTGTTCGGCGGCATCGGCGACTGACCCTGAACTATCGGGATGAACACTGGCAACCAAAAACATGGGATGTTACAGATTGGGCGCTGTCGGAACTGATCCAGCACGAATACGATCATTTGAATGGTGTACTCTGTACCATGCGCGCCGTTGACGAACGGTCTTTTCAGTGGCGGCCAACGCCCGTTGCCTAGTAAAGAATGCGGCTGGAATAGCCAGGATTGTTCAGGTAAACTGGTTAGGTCTGATGGAAGACGGTATATTTGTGGTTTAACGTACCGTTGTTTGCCATGTTTAGTCTTACCAACCTTCTCCGGCCGCATATCCTAAGCCTGACGCCCTATTCTTCCGCCCGCGATGAGTACACGGGGAAAGAAGGTATATTTCTGGATGCCAACGAAAATCCACTGGGCTCAACCACGACCCAGGGGGAGTATAACCGCTACCCCGACCCACACCAGGGAGCCATTAAGCATCGGCTGGCACCCATCAAAGGCGTTCGTCCGACGCAGATTTTTCTGGGTAATGGCTCCGACGAACCCATCGATCTGCTGGTACGGGCAACCTGTACGCCGGGTGGTCAGGACTCTATTCTGATCATGCCCCCCACTTACGGCATGTACGAAGTGTCGGCTGCGGTGAATGACGTGACGATCATTAAAGTCCCGCTAACCCCCGACTTTCAGGTTGATACCAATGCGGTGATAGCCGCTATTACCGATACCACCAAACTCATCTGGCTTTGCTCGCCCAACAACCCATCGGGAAATTTACTGCAAGCCGATGCCATTCGCGCGATCCTGCAAGCGGCCGATCATGCACTGGTTATCGTCGATGAAGCGTACATTGATTTTGCCAGTACGCCTTCCTGGACAACAGAACTGGATAAGTACCCCAATCTGGTTGTGCTACAGACCTTCTCAAAAGCGTGGGGGCTGGCGGCTCTCCGGCTGGGCATGTGCTTTGCTTCGGAAGAACTGATTAGTGTCCTGAATAAAATTAAGCCGCCTTATAACATCTCGGCTCCTGCGCAGGCCCTGGCGCTGGACGCGCTGATGCACGAGGACGAGAAAAATACGATGGTCGCCCGGATTATGGCTGAACGGCAGCACCTGACGGAGGAACTTAAATCGCTACCAATTGTGGCCGTTATTCATCCGTCGGAGGCTAACTTTCTGCTGGTGCAATTTGCCGACGCCAAGGCTACGTTTGCCTACCTGATTGACCAGCAAGTAATTGTTCGCGATCGCTCGAAGGTTACCTTATGTGAAGGTTGCCTGCGTATTTCGGTGGGTACGCCAGCAGAAAACGAAGGGTTGATGGCGGTGCTTCGGCAGATGCCCAATGCGCCATTGCCGACGGATTTGCCACTCGGAACCGGCGATGAAGCTACCCGACCGGAATTTGTTTCGAATGCCTGACCTTAGCTACATCGGGTTGGTTACTTGGGTTAGCCAGCTGTGTCAAAGGTTATTTTCTCCATTATTTATGAAAAGATCCGTATTGATTACATCACTGGCTCTGTTGGGCTGGTTAATGACATCGACTGTTGCCCAGGCGCAGTACAACAACTGGTCGGTGGGGTTTCGGCTGGGCGAACCATCGGGCGTAAACGTGCGTAAATACTTTGGTAACAACCACGCCTTCGATCTCAACGTGGGTACTTATGGCGGTCTTTACGGCACCAAACGCAGCTACGGCCCCGGCGACTACAGAACCGTTGGACTGACCGTTCAGGGGCATTACCTCTGGCATACGGCTGTGACCAAAAGTGAAAGTATTCGCGCGTACTACGGCTTTGGCGGTCAGATCAATAACCGCCGGACTTACCCGCTCCGGCTCAATGGCGACTATCAGAAAACACTGTCGCTGGGTGGTTCGGGCGTTGGGGGGCTGGAGTTTTTCCCGGTCAACAAACCTTTTTCCGTGTTTCTGGAAACGGGCGCTTACGTAGAACTGCTACAGTCGCCGTTTTTTCTGAGTCTCAATACGGGCCTTGGATTACGGTATAATTTTTAGAGGAGTGAGGAGTAGGCGTGAGGAGGGCTGACGCGTTAGCAAAAAGTACGCGTCAGCCCTCCTCACGCCTACTCCTCACTCCTCACTCCCGGAAAAACATCCATGTTCAAAATATATAGCTCTTCGGCTGGGTCGGGGAAGACATACACGCTCACCAAAGAGTATCTCAAACTGGCGCTGCGGCCGGACGTGAAGGAGGATGGCTATTTTCGGCGCATTCTAGCGGTCACGTTTACCAATGCGGCTGCCAACGAGATGAAAAACCGGATTCTGGAAAACCTGTCCGGAATTGCCGGAACGAAGGAGTCTCCTTTGTTGAATGAACTGGTGACCGAGCTGTACGACACGGCCGCAGGACCCGATTCGTTCAATGACGCCAAAGCTGATTTACGGAAAAAAGCGTCCGGCGTTTTTCGGACCATTCTGCACCGCTACGCCGATTTCAGCGTAACTACCATCGACTCGTTCACGCAGCGTATTGTCATGGCGTTTACCGACGAGCTGGGGTTGCCTTATTCCTTCGACGTAGAGCTGGAAACCGACGAAGTGCTCGAACTGGCCATCGACAACCTGATTGAAAAGGCGGGTACCGATGAGATGGAGGAGATTACGACCATTCTGAGCGAGTACTACACGAATACGGCTGCTGAGGGTAAAAGCTGGAATCAGCTTCCCGAATTGCTCAAAGAATTCGGCCGCAACCTGACCTCCGATCAATTCTACGAAGCTGTCAACGCGGCTCAGGAATTATCGCCAAGTGTGTTGCGCGTGATTCGTACGCAGTTACTTGCTCATAACCAACAGGTTGAAGACGAGGTCGTTGGCTACGGGAAACGAGCCTGGAAATGCATAACCGACGCGGGTTTAGACGAGAAAGATTTTAGCTATGGTGCCAGCGGAGTGGGTGGTTTCTTTAAAGCTATTGCGGAAGGTAATGCCCAGCGAGACGCCGGGACCCGCGTTTACAACGCGCTGAACAAAGGCGACTGGTACACGAAAAAAACGCCGTTGCCCGTTCAGGCGCTGATTGATGGCATGGCCAGCGAGTTAGGCGACTGTATCACGCAAATTCTCCGCGTTCGCGATGAACGGGGCCTACAAGTCACGCTGTTCGATTGCCTGCTGCCTCATTTGCAGAAACTGGCCTTGCTGAAACAGATGCGGATTGAATTCGATGAGTTGCTGCGGAAAGACGGTCGGGTACACATCTCGGAATTCAATAAAAAAATTCTGAGCATCGTCGCGTCCGAACCCGTTCCATTTCTGTACGAGCGGCTGGGTACTAAATACAACCACATTCTGATCGACGAATTTCAGGATACGTCGCGGCTTCAGTTTGCCAACCTGCTGCCCCTCATCGAAAACGCCCTCGGCGGGGATCACTTCAATCTGGCCGTTGGCGATGGCAAACAGGCCATTTACCGCTTCCGGGGGGGAGATATGGACCAGATCGTGGCTCTGCACCGCAAAGATCTCGAGACCCTGAAACAGGCGCACAACCCCGGCTCCTGGACGGCCGATCGCATTGACATGCTGGACGGGCATTTGCAGGAAGCGTTGCTCGACACCAACTGGCGAAGTGCGGAGCCGATCGTTCGGTTCAATAACGATTTCTTTGAGTTTACCGCCCGTAAATTTGAGAGCCAGCACCCCAAACTCGCGGAGGTGTTTGACCCCGAAAAACAGTTTCACCAGAAGGCCCAGCCCAACGCGCACATTGCTGGTCACGTTCAGATTGACTTTGTCGCCAAAGATGCTGAGGCTGATAAAGATATTACGGCACAAATGCTCGAAAAAACGATGGAGCATTTGGAAAACGCGTTGGCAGATGGTTACAAATACGGCGACATCGCTATTTTGTGCCGCAAGAAATCGCACGCTAAAGCCCTGGCCAACGAGCTGAACGCCAGACGCATTCCACTGGTATCAGCCGATTCCCTGTCGCTGGAGTTCTCCGACCCCGTCAAATGGCTGGTGACACTGATGCAGCTCCTTCAGCGGCCCGACCAGAAGCTTCTTCGGTACGAACTGTTGTACCTGTTTCACCGCGTGGTACAAGGTATTTTTCCTGATGATGCGTTGACGGGGAAGTTGAGCGCTGTTGCCGAAAGCGACATCGATGCTACCTATGCGTACCTCGCCGATGAGGGCTACCCGCTGGACCCCTACGTGATGGGTCAACTTAATCCGTACGAACTGGCTGAACGATTGACCGCCCAGTTTGGCCTGTTCAACCAGGCTGAGCACAACCCGTTTCTGTTCCGTTTTCTGGATGAGGTACTGGCGTTCAATCATAAACGAAGCGGGCATCTAAGTGATTTTCTGCTGTATTGGGAAGGCGTCAGGCAAAAAATTTCGGTGGAGGGAAACGCTGGCAATGCGGTTAGTATTCAGACCGTTCACCGATCAAAAGGGCTGGAGTTTCCGGTGGTCATCATTCCATTCGCCAACTGGAAAGTGGAACCGATCAACGATAGTACCATCTGGCTCGACCTGTCGGCCATTCGGACCGATGCCCTCTCTCATGAAAACGGGGCGGGGCAGTTAACCCGCCTGTTGTCGGCCCCGGCCCATACGACCAGCAAATTACGGGGTACGCCCAAAGTAATCGCCGATCAGTACGAAAATGAATTTACCCGTACGTTTCTGGAGAACATGAACCTGCTCTATGTGGCGTTTACCCGCCCAACGGATCGGCTTTATGTAATCAGTGAGGCAAAAGATTTTACCAAAGGGGCACAAAACACCATCAGTCACTGGCTTCACGCGTTTCTCCGCGATAGCGAGGTGGCCCGGAATTGTGGTTGTGGCTGGCAGGAAGGCCAGTTCAGCTATCAGATCAGCCTGTGTGCCGACGCGTTTTCGCACCAGAAAGAGGAAGGTCCACTCGATGAGATTGTGCTGGAAGAAATCGTAAGCGGGCACCGGGGGCAGGATATGCAGTTACGCCGTCAGGCCGATCGGATGTTTGATGTCGCAACGTTTGAACGCACGCGGGAGCGCGACCGAAAGCTCTGTGCCGCCCTGAGCCTGATAAAAGGTCCAGAAAGTATCGACAACGTGTTGCGGCAACTGGTGAGCGAGGGCCTCGTTCGTCAGGCAGAACGGGCGGAGCTGACACAAAGCCTGACGGCCATTGTGTCGCATCCCGTTCTGTCATCCCTGTTCGACCCGTCACTCCGCATCGATACGGACCGGAGTATCTTGAGCAGTCGGCGCGTACATGGTGCTCCCCACCGTGTTGTCTATTACCCGGATGGGCACATCGTTCTGGTGCAGTACGAGTCGATGCCGATCGAGTCCGATTCACGTGATTCCCTGGTCTCGGTGAACAATCCAACGGATTCGCTGAAGTACTTCACCAATTTATACCGGGAGATGGGTTTTCACGAGGTGGAAGGGCGGCTGGTCTATTTGTCGGCTGAACCGGAAGTCGTAAAGGTTTTTTAAAGACAAGCTGTTTACCCTTTTATGTAATTTTTTTGTCGTTCTTCCTGCGGCAGAATGGCGAAAAGCGGCCCATGTGGCTCGATTACAGCCAGTTCAAATAAGTTCGATGATTAATTATTACCGCATGATGCATACTCTAAAATTAGTTGCCGAACGTAAACGTATCGCCGTTTTTCTTAGTCTCAGTTTTAGTCTTTTGGGCCATTCTTTTGCGCAGACAGTCTCGCCTTACGCCTTAAAAACGGGCCGCGAACTTACCTTGCTGGGGGCGGGGGTAGCCCTGCAGGGGGCTGTGCTGGCCCTCCACTCGTCGGTCGATCCGCTTACCCTTGCCGAAGTGTCTGCCCTTGACCGCAATGAAATCAACCCCTTCGACCGGAAAGCGACTACCCACTGGTCTCCGTCGGCGGGTACGCTGAGTGATGTTACACTGGCCGGTAATGCGGCTATTTTTGGTTTACTGACGCTGGGTACCAAACCGATGCGGCAGGATATTAAAACGGTGGGCGTCATGTTCGTGGAAACGATGGTTATTGCCAACGGCTTCGAGCGCTTGGTTAAGGCGGTTACCCAGCGGCCACGTCCGTTTGTCTATAATCCGGGTGTCCCACTGGAGGAAAAACTGACGCGCGATGCCCGCCAGTCGTTTTTTTCGGGCCATGCCACCCACGCTTTCGCTACCGCCGTGTTTACGGGTGAAGTTTTCCGGCACTATTTTCCGCATTCACGGCTGAAGCCCGTTGTCTGGGTCGGGTCGCTTGGGTTAGCCACAGCTACCTGTCTGCTTCGGTACAAGGCCGGGGTGCATTACCCAACCGATTTAATTGCCGGGGCCGCTTTCGGCTCGCTGGTGGGCTGGGGTATTCCCAAGCTTCACCAGGTTAAAAACCAGAGCGCGCTGGGTCGCCGGGTGGATGTGCAGCCGTGGAGTACGGGCTCGGCAAATGGAATTTACATGCGGCTGGCGGTGTTCTCCCGTTAACTTTACCCCTGTTCGCTGGCTAACTAATCGGCCAGTATTTTCTGAATAATGACTAAAATTACTGACCACATAAAGGCTGCCAATGGCAAACCTATTTTCTCCATTGAAGTCATTCCGCCCATCAAAGGCGACAATCTGAAAAGCCTGCTCGACAACATTGAGCCCTTGATGGAGTTCAAGCCGCCTTTTATTGATGTCACCTATCACCGAGAGGAGTATATCGAGAGGCCGCTACCCGATGGCACCATTCAGAAGATCGTAACGCGTAAACGGCCCGGTACTGTGGGCATTTGCTCGGCCATCATGCACCGCTTTGGTGTTGACGCGGTGCCGCATGTGCTTTGTGGTGGTTTTTCCCGCGAAGAAACCGAAGATTTCCTGATCGATCTTCACTATCTGGGCATCGACAATGCGCTGGTGCTTCGGGGCGATCCGGCCAAGCCATTTACCACCTTCAAGGCAAAAGAAAATGGTTACCTGTACGCCAGCGAACTGGTGGAGCAAGTGGCCAACATGAACAAAGGAGTTTACCTGCACGAGGAAGATACTGCCCTGGCTCCCAGTAATTTCTGCATTGGGGTAGCCGCTTATCCCGAAAAACATTTTGAGGCTGCCGATCACGATACTGACTTTCAATACCTGAAGCAGAAGATCGACAAAGGAGCGGATTACATTGTTACACAGATGTTTTTTGATACCAAGAAGTTCATCGACTTTGTGGATCGGTGTCGGCAGGAGGGGATCAACGTACCCATTATTCCGGGACTCAAGCCGCTCAGTACCCGTCGGCAACTCCAGATTTTACCCAAACTGTTCCACCTTCATATACCGTCCGACCTTGTTCAGGCCGTTGAAGCCTGCGAAAACGATCAGCAGGCCCGGCAGGTAGGTATTGAGTGGTGCACGCAGCAATGCCGTGAACTGATCGCGTATGGCTCACCCGTCATGCACTTCTACACCATGGGTAAATCCGACAACGTCATGAAAGTGGCGAAGGCGATTTTTTGATTGGTCGGTCCGCCGGAGCGGATGATTTTTTTGGGACTTTATCCAACCTTGATCGTTTTGTCCAGGATGATCAAGGTTAGATAAAGCCTCAACAATAGGGCGTTTTGAAGAGCCGCTTACACCTTATTTCTCGCCCCCTTTGCCTTTATAGTCTGAATAACTACTAAATATTTTTCCGTCGAAACGGTAGAGACCTGTTGCTCTTGTACCCACCCAAAGTTTTCCAGTTTTATCTTCCAGGATTGACCAAATCCAGGGATTGACAAGTCCATTCTTGAAACAGGTGAATGATTGGCCATCGTACCGGCAAAGCCCGGCAGCACCACCAAACCAAAGGTTTCCGTTCCTGTCCTCTATAATTCGCGTAATAGCACCAATCGTTAAGCCATCGCTTGCCGTAAAACTGGTAAATGATTGGCCATCATATCGGTAGGCACCACCCCAGTTGCTGAACCAAATAGCCCCGTTTTTGTCTTGCCATTGAGGCCAGGCCCAATTTTGACCAAGTTGAGTCGAATCCGTACCCCTGTGGTAACGTAGTTCGTTTGGTTTAAGGTTGATCACTGATTTACCATCATACCGGTACACCCCTTCGTTACCTCGCCCACCTAACCAGATAGTACCCGCTTTGTCTTCTAAAAGATGTTCTACGTTATTGTTGCTGCTCGTAAAGCCACCTGCGTCTTTATCAACGATAAACGGTGTAAAGGATTTGCCGTCGTAGATATAAACACCATCAATTGTTGCGAACCACAGTTTCCCGCTTTTTGCCTGCATGATACTGAATACCCAATGCGAGTTGCGATATAATTGATTCGTATTGGGAGGTAGGTTTTTTGGTAAGGGAATCTGGATGTTGGCAAAGGATTTACCATCGTAGAGACAAAGTCCCGCTTCAGTACCGATCCATATTTTTCCCGCTCTATCTTCCACCAGGCAACAGACATTATTACTGATTAACCCATCGATCACTAAAAATTGGTTAAACGATTTGCCGTCATATTTATAAAGTCCATTCTCAGTGGTGCCGAACCACAGGTTACCCGCTTTGTCCTGCAGCGCACACTGAACATTGCCATAGTTGGGTGAGCCGATGGTTTTTACAAGTTTTGGATGGTCACCAGATAGGAGGGTTGAATCACTTACGTTTTCCTTTTTAGCTGGTCCGTTGCAGGCTGGGATAAAGACAGCCAGCATCAATAAAGCACATACGTGCAGGAGATTAGCTCTTTTTCTCTTTATGTTCATACTACAGCAATACGATTGAGCAACCGCAGTGGACGTTTTTCCTGTCTGCGTTTACTGGTTCGGGTCAAACCTAACGGCCAACTTTGTTAAACGGGTAAATCGCTTGTAAAAAAGTGTTAACGAAGTGTAAAGGCTGAAATTTATCGCTGGGCAAGGCCTATTTTTGGGCTATGAGACACGTGATGCTGATCGTATTGATCTTACTAGTCACCGGCCTGCCTGGCTATAGCGACGGGGGAAAGGTGCTGGTAACCATGCGTACGATCGGTCATGAACTACTGCTGGCTTCAGGCGATTCCGTGTCCTGGGTAGCACCCATTGAAGAAGTCGATGACCGCACGTTTCTAATTCGGTTTCAACGACCTTTTGCCTTTAAACCAGCCTCACTCGTCGAGATCGTTGACCGGAAGTTGCGGCAAAACCAAGGTTCCCTAAACTACCTTGTGGAAGTCAGGCAAGAACAGCGGAACACCGTAGTGTACAGCTATGAAGTCCGTCAACCGCTCAATCACCGGGCCATTGCCTGTTTAACCAGAATACCTCCCCAGGGGGCTTACTATATCAAAATTCAGTTTGCCCAGCCGCTGGTTCAACTGGCCTCGACCAGTCGTGTAGCGCAGGTAGCCTGGCTTCTTCTCGCCATTCTATTGACCGGAATAGGCTGGCGTTTTATAGACCGGAAAACTCCTGGTCTACCCCCGGTTGCCGCTGCAACCCCGCTCAATTTGGTTCAATTAGGCCCCCTCACGTTTTGCCTGGACAAGCAGCTTCTGCGGTTGGGCGATGATCGCATTGAGCTATCGGCCAAAGAGTCCAAGTTGTTGACGGTATTCGCTACGTCTCCCAATGCTGTGATTGATCGGGACCGGCTGATGGAACAGGTTTGGGGGGAAGAGGGTGTGATTGTGGGGCGCAGTCTGGATGTGTTTGTGTCTCGGCTACGTAAAAAGCTCCAGCCCGCCCCCACAGTACGCATTGTTAATAGTCACGGGCGAGGGTATAAACTGGAAATCGACTAGCACCAGGAGAACTGTCTGGGCGAGCCGACAAACTGGCTGGGAGCAACCGTGAATGCCGGGTAACGATCGGGGGCTATTGTGGAATCAATAACGCTCTTTTAACCTACCAGTCAAACCGGCAGTTAACCCTCTGTCGACCCGCAAACCAAGTCTTTCTCTGGGTCAAAAATAGAATCGCTGGAAGTTACTTACCCTGTTACGTGCTAACCTCATGTATCATCGCATTGTCAAACAAATCGTCCTCCAGAACTTCGAGCGCTTAAGCCAGGGCGACTACGAATTCATGCTCAAGGGTATGTCGCCTTCGATCACCCATACGTTTAGCGGCCAGCATACCTTAGGGGGGACCCGCCATAGCGTTCCTGCCATGCGGGAATGGTTTGCCCGCTTGTTTCGGCTTTTTCCGGGGCTCAACTTTGAGATTCGTAGTGTAGCCGTTAGCGGATGGCCTTGGATGACGACGATCGCTGTAGAATGGACTGACCGGGCAACCCCCGCCGACGGATCTGCTTACGTTAATGAGGGGATGCACCTGATCAAAATGCGCTGGGGTAAAGTGGTGTACCTACGGGCCTATCTGGATACCGCCGTTCTGATAACAACGTGTGAGAGGTTAGCTGCTTATGGTCTTAGCGAGGCTGTAGCCGCCCCCATCGAAGATTAGTTGGGTTGTCTCCGTCTTCAGATGCGCCAACCTGAGACGAAGGAGATTCTAATCGTTCAAAAAAACGGCTGGCAATCTGCATTAAGGCTGGCATTGCTAATGGCCGGTATCTGAATTCTACTCGGCCAGATAGTTACCAATACCAACTACAACCGTTGAGAGCACAACCATCATGATTCCCAGTGTGATGGTGCGCATGGTGGACTTGTTGGCTCCTCGCCACTCGTGCAGGTATAAGCCCCAGAAGCTACTGAAAGCAATAATGAAGGCCATGTGAAGCGTCCAGCCCGAGAAGCGGTATTCACCCATCTTACTGTCGCCCATACCGTAGAAGAAAAACTGGAAATACCAGGTAAATCCAGCCATCGCGCAGAAAACGATGTTCCTGACAATGGGCGTCGACATGTTGCCGTAATCGGTATACGTACGGTTGCGGATGTTCAGATAAATCGTCCAGATGGCGTTCGTGGTCAGTCCGCCCAGCAGAATAATAACCAGAGCCGCATTGTTCATGTACAGCGGGTCGGTCCCGTTTTTAACGGCTAGTTCAGCGATGGGTTGCCCGGCCGTAAGCCCGAACGAAAAACAGGCGCTCATAATCCCCGAAAAAACAGCGACCAGCAACCCTTTGCGAATATCGAATTCGGCGATAACGGCTTTTTTCTGCTCATCCGACAACGAACGTTCCTTCATCATACCGGCAATACCGCAGATGGAGATACCCAACACGCAAACGCCCAGCCCAAGAATAATGACCTGGCCCGACGTCGTGCTGATCAAATGCCCGAACTGACCCAGCCAGATGGGGGGTACCAGCGTTCCGAATACGGCACAAAGGCCCAGTGTTACAGCCATACCGAGCGATAAGCCCAAATAGCGCATGGCCAGACCAAAGGTTAGGCCCCCAAAGCCCCACAGAACGCCCCAGAAATAAGTCCACAGAATTGTTTCGCGGGGAATCTGCCCCAGTACGCCAAACAGATTCGTTACGGTGAGTGAACCCAGCAGCAGCGGGGCGGCCAACCAGGAAAATAACCCACCCACGAGCCAGTAGCTTTCCCAGGCCCACCCGCGAACTTTCTGATACGGTATGTAAAAACTGCCGGAGGCAAAGCCCCCCAGCGCATGAAAAAAGACACCCAGTAATACAGCCACTTTATCTATGTTTTTTCAAATTTATTCCAGGCATCGTTAAAAACTTTCCTGTTCTCTCCTGTTTGATCAGTAAATAAGAGTCCCTTATTTTTTAATAAGGCTAACAGGAGAGTACATGAAGCAGGAGAAAAGCAAAAACGCTTACTTTGTCTAAAACAAGATCACGGAAGATACTACTTACTAACTATTTATGAATACGACGCAAGCGTTCAACTATGTGAGCTACCTCTGGGATGACAAAAAGGCGGCAGAACTGGCTGGTGACGAAGTTGCCCTGTTTATATACCGGTCTAATCTGCTTGGAGCCGATCTGCGCCTGACGAATTATGCCGGAGGAAATACGTCGGTTAAATTGATGGAAACGAACCCTTTAACCGGTGAGCCCGTCGAGGTGATGTGGGTAAAAGGGTCGGGGGGGGATATTGGTACGCTAACCAAAAAGGGATGTGCCAATCTTTATGTAGACCGTCTGCATGCGTTGAAAAACCGTTACCGGGGGCTGGAATTTGAAGATGAGATGGTTGGACTGTTCGATCATTGCCTGTTCGACCCCAAGTGCGCGGCTCCTTCCATTGATACTCCACTACATGGGTTGTTACCGTTCAAACACATCGACCACCTGCATCCTGATGCGCTGATCGCGATTGCGGCCAGCCGCGACGGCGAAGCCATCATGCACCAGATCTGGGGCGATCAACTCGCCTGGTTACCCTGGCAGCGGCCCGGTTTCGACCTGGGTCTGAAACTGGAGGAAACGGTTCGCAACAACCCGAACCTGCGCGGTGTGATTCTGGGTGGCCACGGGTTGTTTACCTGGGGAAATACGTCCTACGAGTCGTACATCAATACGCTGGAGGTGATCGAGCAGGCATCCGAATACCTGGCCGCCAACTACGGTAAGAAACGTGCGGTTTTTGGCGGACCGGCCCGTGAAAACACGGATGCGGATACGCGGAAGAAACAGGCGGCTTCGTTGATGCCCGTTCTGCGTGGACTGGCGTCGGGGCACCGGCGAATGGTGGGGCACTTCACCGACGACGAGCGTGTGCTGGAGTTTGTCAATTCGCACGATTTACCCCGTCTGGCCCGGTTGGGTACCAGTTGCCCTGACCATTTCCTGCGCACCAAAATTCGACCGCTGGTGCTGGACCCGATTCAACTGTCATCGGCTGACAGTGAGACCTATCTGGAAAACGCATTCGCTGATTACCGCGCTGATTATGCGGCTTACTACGAACGCAACAAGCACGATAATAGTCCGGCCATTCGTGACCCGAATCCGGTCGTTATTCTGTGGCCAGCGGTTGGCATGTTCACCTTTGCGAAGGATAAGCAAACGGCGCGCGTGGCGGCTGAATTCTACACCAACGCCATCAACGTGATGAAGGGAGCCGAAGCCGTATCGGACTATGTTGGTCTGCCCGAGCAGGAGGCTTTCGATATTGAATACTGGTTGCTGGAAGAAGCCAAACTACAGCGAATGGCAAAGCCCAAGCCGCTGTCGGGGAAGGTGGCGCTCATTACGGGTAGTGCCGGAGGCATTGGAAAAGCCATCGCCAAAACATTTCTGGCCGAAGGGGCCGTGGTCATTATCAACGACAACGACGCCGACCGGCTGGCCTCCGCCAACGAAGAGTTTCAGAATCAATATGGTAAGGATGCCTACACAGCGGTCCAGTTGGATGTTACCAATGCCGAGACCATTGCCAACGCGTATACGGCGGCTTCGCTGGCTTTTGGTGGGGTAGATATCGTCGTTAACTGCGCCGGGTTGAGTATCTCCAAGCCTATCGAAGAGCATACCGAAAGTGATTGGGATTTGCTATATGACGTACTGGTGAAAGGTCAGTTTTTGGTTACTCAACAGGCCGTGGCAGTTATGCGTAAGCAAAAACTGGGGGGCGATGTGATCAACATCGTCAGTAAAAATGCCCTGGTCTCTGGACCGAACAACGCGGGATACGGGTCGGCAAAAGCAGCTCAATTACATCTTAGCCGACTGAATGCCGCCGAGCTAGGTAAAGATCATATCCGGGTGAATGTCGTCAATCCCGACGCCGTTATTTCCGATTCCAAAATTTGGGCCGGTGCCTGGGCCGAAGGGCGCGCCAAAGCGTACGGAGTGACGGTCGCTGAATTACCCGCCTATTATGCCAAGCGTACCTTGCTGAACGAAGTTATTTTACCCGATGATATTGCCAATGCCTGCCTGGCGTTCGTCAATGGATTGCTGGCCAAATCGACCGGCAACGTCCTGAACGTTGATGGCGGGGTAGCCATGGCCTTCGTCCGGTAAACACATAACCCCTAAACCTAATGACTCTTAACCCCGAACATATCGATGCGTACAACCAGGCGCACCTGGAAGGCCATCAGCGGAAGCTATCCTACTGGACGCAGGAGGTCGCTCTGGCTGAGCCGATCATCAGAAAACTGATTGATTTTCAGATTGCCATTCCAAGCTGGGCGCTGGGAACGGGCGGCACCCGTTTCGGGCGGTTTCCGGGGGGGGGTGAACCCCGCAGCCTGGAAGAAAAGATTGCCGATGTGGGCCTGCTGCACGCCCTGAACCGCGCGAGTGGCGCGATCTCACTGCACATTCCGTGGGACATTCCAACCGATCCCGACGCGATCAGGCAATTGGCGGCTCAGTACGGACTGCGCTTCGACGCGGTGAACTCCAACACGTTTCAGGATCAGCCCGACGCCGGGCAGAGTTACAAATTCGGCTCGCTGCAACACACCGATCCGGCCGTCCGTCGGCAGGCTATTGAACACAATATTGAGGTGATCCGGCATGGCGTGGCACTGGGCTCCGACGCGTTAACCGTCTGGTTGTCGGATGGATCCTGCTTTCCTGGCCAGCTCAACTTTCGCAAGGCGTTCGACCGGACGCTGTCGAGTCTCGAAGAGATTTATGCGGCTTTGCCCAATGACTGGAAACTGTTTGTGGAATATAAAGCCTTCGAACCTAACTTCTATTCAATGACCGTTGGCGATTGGGGGAGTAGCTTCCTGTACGCCAACAAACTCGGGCCGAAAGCCTATACACTCGTCGATCTGGGCCACCACTTGCCTAATGCCAACATCGAGCAGATCGTCGCGATTTTGCTGCACCAGGGTAAACTGGGCGGCTTCCATTTCAACGACTCCAAATACGGTGATGACGACCTGACGGCGGGTAGTATTAAACCCTACCAGTTATTTCTGATCTTCACCGAACTGGTCGATGGACTGGACGCCCGGGGTATGAACCACGCAACCGACCTTGGCTGGATGATCGACGCCAGTCATAACGTAAAAGACCCCCTCGAAGATCTGCTTCAGTCGGTAGAGGCTATACAACTGGCTTACGCTCAGGCGCTGTTGGTTGATCGGGACGCGCTGGAAGATGCTCGCGAAGCCAACGACCCGGTTCGGGCGCAGGAAATTTTGCAGGACGCCTTCCGAACCGATGTACGCCCATTGGTTGCCGAAGCCCGTCGCCGGGCCGGTGCTTCACTAAACCCGCTGGGTCTGTATCGGCAGTTAGACGTTCGCCAGCAGCTTATTGGCGAGCGGGGTGCCAAGACGGTAGCCACAGGGCTTTAATTAAAAGCGAAAGAATGAAAGAGCGAAAGAGTGGGGAAGCGCTCCCGTGCGCCGAATCTGTAAATCGCTCTTTCGCTCTTTCATTCTTTCACTCTTTGTTACATGAAACAAACTTCCGCTATTGCCATCTTCGACATTGGGAAGACCAACAAAAAGCTGTTCCTCTTTGATGAGCATTACCGAATAATCCGGGAAAAGTCGGAGCAGTTTGTCGAGATAACCGATAACGATGGCGATGCCTGTGAAGATCTTGATCAGCTAATTAGCTGGATAACAGCCTCGCTGGCGGACGTGCTGGCCTTGCCTGATATCTCGGTTCAGGCGGTCAATTTTTCAACGTATGGGGCTAGCCTGGTCCTGATTGATCGGGAAGGAAAGCCGTTATGTCCATTGTATAACTACCTCAAAGCGTATCCGCCCGCTTTACTTCAGCAATTCTTCAGTACGTACGGCCCTGAATCAGAAATCACCCGGCAAACGGCTTCTCCATCGCTGAGCAGCCTGAACTCCGGGCTTCAGTTGTACCGGTTCAAATATGAGCAGCCCGATTTGTTTAAACGGCTGAGTTATGCCCTGCACCTGCCGCAGTATGCCGGCTATTTGATTAGCCACTGGCCGGTTTCAGATCTGACCAGCATCGGGTGCCACACCATGCTCTGGGATTTCGACCGACGAGATTATCATGACTGGGTAAAAAAAGAGAATCTTGATACAAACCTGGCACCCATTGTTCCGTCGGACTCCGCCCGCCTGGTTGTTATCAACGATACATCCATTCAGGTGGGCGTTGGGCTTCACGACAGCTCGGCGGCCTTGATTCCCTATCTGGCGTCGTTTCAGGAACCGTTCGTGCTGATCTCGACCGGAACCTGGTGCGTGAGCATGAACCCGTTCAACAGCAGTCCGCTGACTCCGGAAGAATTGCAATACGACTGCCTCAACTACATGCACTACAAAGGACAGCCGGTCAAATCGGCCCGTCTGTTTGCGGGCTACGAGCATGAGCACCAGGTGAAACGCCTGGCTGACCATTTTCAGGTACCCATCGATTCGTATGTTCGTGTAGCCTACGAACCGGCGCTGATCGAGCAACTGCGCCAGCATGTGAGCCAGGTAACAACGGAGAATGACGCCAAAGGAAAGCAACTGCTGTCCATGCAGGGGTCTTTGTTCGGGCAGCGTAACCTGGCCGATTTTGCTACCTACGCGGAGGCTTATCACCAACTGATGCTGGATATCGTGGCCCAGCAATTGATTTCGACGAACCTTGTGCTCGCCGACACATCAGCCAACCGGGTCGAGGTGAAACGACTTTTCGTGGATGGTGGCTTCGGAAAAAACTTTATTTATATGAACCTGCTGGCCAAAGCCTTCCCTGATATCGATGTGTATGCCGCATCGGTGGCTCAGGCATCGGCGCTGGGGGCGGCTTTGGCCATTCATACCTACTGGAATACGCAGCCGCTGCCGGGCGATTGTGTCGAACTGAAAAAGTACACGGTTTCGGTTGCTGCCTAGACAATCCTTTTTATCTACCTACCGCAAATGAAAGTCAACTCGTTGGTTGGTCGCCTTGTGCTCCTGCTTGTCGGTTTCGCGCAGGTCGCGCCCGCCCAGAAACTCCCGCCGAAAAAAGATATTCTGGCAAAGATGACGTTGGCCAACGCCTACTTCATGAAGACCTGGCCTGATCCCGGCAAAGACATTGTGACCAACAAAACACGGCCCAGCAATATCTGGACGCGGGCAGTTTACTACGAAGGACTGCTGGCCCTGTATGGCATTGATCAACAGAAAGCCTACTACGATTATGCCGTCGACTGGGGCAACAAGCACCAGTGGGGGCTGCGGAGCGGCATCGCCAGCCGTAACGCCGACGACCAGTGCTGTGGTCAAACCTACATCGACCTGTATCAGATTGATCGGAAACCCGACCGATTGCACGACATTAAGGCATCTATCGACGCGATGGTAGCCAGTGGCAAAGTAGACGACTGGAGCTGGATCGATGCGCTGCAAATGGCGATGCCGGTGTTTGCTCAACTGGGCGTTCTGGAAAAGAATCCGGCTTATTTCGAGACGATGTACCAGATTTACGTATACTCGAAAACCCGGCACGGTGGCAACGGCCTTTATAATCCGAACGATGGTTTATGGTGGCGGGATAAGGATTTCGTGCCGCCCTATAAAGAGCCAAACGGAAAAGACTGCTATTGGTCGAGGGGGAATGGCTGGGTCGTAGCCGCCCTCGTTCGGGTGCTCGACATCCTGCCGAAAGACGCTCCCCACCGGGACGAATACCAGCAAACATACCTGGAGATGATGAAGGCGCTGCCGCCGTTGCAACGACCGGATGGTTACTGGAATGTTAGTCTGCATGACCCGACAAACTTTGGGGGGAAAGAACTCACGGGAACGGCTCTTTTCATCTATGGCATGGCCTGGGGTGTCAGTCAGGGTTTGCTGGATGGTCGTGTGTACAAGCCCATTATCACGAAAGCCTGGACCGCCATGGCTACCGAGTCCGTACATCCGAACGGGTTTCTGGGCTATGTGCAGGGAACCGGCAAAGAACCAAAAGACGGCCAGCCCGTCACCTACGACAGTAAGCCGGATTTCGAGGATTATGGTCTCGGCTGCTTCCTGCTGGCCGGTACGGAATTGTATAAAATGAAGCGGTAAGAATGGCATTTGGTTTACGGTTTTTGGTTGCTGCCGCCGGTGCACTTGACGCGCCAGTCAACCGTGCGACGGACCGCCGTATACCAAAAACCGAATACCGTAAATGACAAACCGCAACCCAGGAACTGATGGAAGAAATAGCGTTTACGATGAAATTGAAGCCAGGTGTTGAGGCAGAGTACCAACGCAGGCATGATGAGATATGGCCGGAATTAACGGCGGCTCTCCAGGCAGCTGGTGTCCGGGACTATTCGATCTACCTCGCTCGCTCGTCGGGAACCCTGTTTGCCATTCAGAAACGCCTGCCAGGCCACACAATTGAAGCGTTACCCGAGTTACCCGTTATGCGACGCTGGTGGGCATACATGGCTGATCTGATGGAAACAAACCCCGATAATTCGCCGGTTACCGGACCATTAACCCGCGTGTTTCATCAGGATTAGCGTTGTTCGGGAGGTACTGCTTTACCTAAAAAAGAAAACGGGCCAGACACCTTGTGCCTGACCCAGAGAAAACGCCATACGTGAAGTCGCGCCGGTATCTATTTCTTCGTTGGCAACGCAGCCACATCCCGTTCCCGTTCTGTCTGTTCGACATAAACGGCATAATCGGCCGGTTCTATTTTTATACCTAGGTGGTTGGCGTAGGCCTGCGTAAACTCGGCACCAAAGTAGAGAATAGCGGATGTGTAGTAGATCCACGTCAGGATAACAATCAGGGAGCCAGCCGCTCCGTAGGCCGAACTGGTGCTGGTCGTTTCGATGTACAAACCAATCACGTACCGACCGAGCATAAAGAGCAAGGCTGTAAAAAAGGCTCCCCAGCGCACATCCTTCCAGGCAATCTTAGCGTCGGGCAGTACTTTGAAAATGATGCCGAAAAGGGCAGTCACAACCGCCGTACTGATCGCAAAATTAAGGGTAGTGATCAGAATGAACCCGATGCCGGGTATGTAGCGGGTGATGATATCGCTCATGGCCAGAATAAGTCCGTTGATAACCAGCGACACCAGCAACAGAAAACCCAGACTGACAACCAGGGAAGATGAGAGCAATCGATCTTTAATCAGCTTGAGCCAACCCCGCTTTGGCTTGGCTTTAACGCGCCAGATCATATTTACCGAGTCCTGAATTTCGACGAAAATACTCGTTGCGCCGATAACCAGGGTGACAATGCCGATTGCCAGTGCTGTGTTTGTTTTGCCGGATAACCCGACATTTTTGATCATGTCCTGAATTTGTTTGGCGGCTTCATTGCCCACCAAGCCATTTATCTGAGAAAAAATTTGTCCCTGAATAGCTTCCTGCCCAAGAAAAATACTCATCACCGAGATGATCAGCACGAGTAGGGGAGCCAGTGAGAAGACAGTATAGTAAGCCAGAGCAGCGCTTAGTTTTAAACATCGGTCGTCCAGAAAACCATTAAATGCATCCCGGACGATAATCCACAGGTCTGAAAAGAAAGATTTTTTTGTCGTGGCGGTCATATATAGTGAGTTGTCGTGTGTACCAGCCATAAGCACCAGCAGGCGACTGATGGCAACCGGTGTGTAGGGAAGACTGCTTAACCAAAATTCAGTCAAGTTGTTGGCGAAACCTCGGTTAAACCAGATAATGGGCCGGTCGGTTATATTTTCCCGTTTGACGGGATTTTGAAACAACCACTGCTCCATAGGGTTCTTAACTATACATTTCAACTAGACATAACGTACTCAACAGTCTATGAACCCTGCTGTAGAATCGTACCCAATCGACAAGCGACCTCCCTCGCTGCCGCCCATTCACTCCGTAAAGCTGACGGTCAATGGAAAAGACACTGAATTACAGATTGCTCCCTGGACAACCCTGCTCGACGCCCTGCGGGAGTACATGGATTTGACGGGTACCAAAAAAGGCTGCGACCACGGCCAGTGCGGAGCCTGCACGGTGCTGATAAACGGGAAACGCATCAATTCCTGCCTTACGCTGGCTATCATGCAGGAGGGCACCGACATCACTACCATTGAAGGAATAGCCCAACAGGAAGGTAGTTCGTCGGGCAGTCTTCACCCGCTTCAACAGGCTTTTATTGAGCATGACGCCTTCCAGTGCGGCTACTGCACACCAGGGCAAATCTGCTCGGCAGTCGGTCTGATGAATGAAGGGAAAGCCAAATCAACGGCTGATATCCGCGAATTAATGAGCGGCAATATTTGCCGTTGCGGAGCATACACGAATATCGTGGATGCTATTGAAGACGTCCTTAACCAGAAAACGGCATGAATAGCTTTACCTATACCCGAGCCGATGCCGTAGATACCGCTGTGCGCGAACGGGCATCCGAACAAACTGCCAAATTTGTGGCCGGTGGCACCAACCTCATTGACCTGATGAAGGAAAATGTGGAACGTCCCACGCGCCTGATCGATATTACCCGCCTTCCTTTAACCGCCATTTCTGACACCGTAAACGGTGGTCTTCGGCTGGGCGCGCTGGCAACCAATGCCGATACCGCGTACCATGAGCAGATCATTCAGCGATATCCGCTGTTGTCGCAGGCTATTCTGGCCGGTGCGTCGCCCCAGTTGCGTAACATGGCCACCGATGGGGGTAACCTGTTGCAACGGACGCGTTGTTATTATTTCTACGATACGGCTACGCCCTGCAACAAACGGGAACCCGGTTCTGGGTGTTCGGCCATCAACGGCTACAACCGGATCCACGCGATTCTGGGAACCAGTGATCAGGGCCGCACCGGCGGCTCAACGGAACTATCCTGCATCGCTACCCATCCGTCGGATATGTGCGTTGCCTTGGCGGCTCTGGAAGCAGAGGTTCGCGTGAAAGGCAGCAACGGTGAGCGGACCATTCCTTTCGCCGACTTTCATCGGCTTCCCGGTAATACCCCTCATCTGGACAACACGCTGGAGCCTGGCGAACTGATCACGTCGATTGACTTACCCGCCCGAGGATTCCCCGAATTTCATACCTACCTGAAACTCCGCGACCGGGCTTCGTACGCTTTTGCGCTGGTATCCGTAGCAGTTGGATTAGAAATGGATCAAAGCGACGGTCGCGGCAACACCATCACAACGGCCAGAATTGCCCTGGGTGGCGTAGCACACAAGCCCTGGCGCAAGCCCGAAGCCGAAGCTCTGCTGGTTGGCAAACCGGCAACCAAAGAAAACTTCCAAGCTGCCGCCGAGTTATTGCTGGCCGGTGCTCAGGGATTTGGTCACAATACATTCAAAATAGAACTGGCTAAACGCGCGATTGTCCGGGCGTTGGGACAGGCTGCTAAACTCGAACCTACCGCATGAGTACGCCACCAGTAGTAAATCAATCAATCGGAAAGCCCATTAACCGCGTCGATGGCGTGGATAAAGTAACGGGTAAGGCGAAGTATGCCGCCGAGTTCAATGTGCCTGGTCTGGCTTACGGCGTTGTTGTATCCAGCGCCATTGCCAAAGGTAAAATCAAACTCCTCGACGCGAGCGATGCGCTGGCGCTCGAAGGTGTTCTGGCCGTATTCACGCACGAAAACCGGCCCAAACTGGCCTGGTTCGACATTAGCTACAAAGATCAGGACGCTCCACCGGGTTCGCCCTTTCGGCCGTTGTACGATGCCACGATAAAATACAGTGGTCAGCCTATTGCGCTGGTCGTTGCTGAAACGTTTGAGCTGGCTCGTTATGCCGCTACCTTGATTCGGGTCGAGTACAAGGAGGAAGCCCATGAAACCAGTCTGGAAACCAACCTGCACCAGGCTCGCAAGCCAAAGTCGGGCATCGCATCGTTACTAAAGCCGCCACCACCAAAACCCCGTGGTGATTTTGAAAAGGCTTACGCGGAGGCCCCTGCGACCATGAACGGTCGGTATATTCATGCCGCCGAGCACCACAATCCAATGGAACTGTTTGCGACAACGGTAGCCTACGAGAAAGGTGGCAAGCTGACGATTTACGACAAAACGCAGGGCGTAACCAACAGCATTCTGTACGTAACGCAGGTGTTCAACATTCCTTTCAAGGATGTACGGGTACTCTCGCCCTACATGGGTGGCGGATTTGGTGCCGGCCTGCGTCCTCAATACCAGTTGTTTATGGCTGTTATGGCCGCTCGAGAGCTGAAACGCTCGGTACGGGTATCGCTGACACGCCAGCAGATGTTTACGTTTGGTCACCGTCCTGCTACGGTGCAGAATGTGGCGCTAGGCGCGTTATCGGATGGCACGATGAGCGCGCTTTATCATGACGCCGTAGGCGAAACGTCGCAGTTCGAAGATTATACCGAAGTTGTCGTTAACTGGGGCGGTATGCTTTACCCCACGGAGAACGTCAAACTGGATTATAAAGTGGTGCCGCTGGATATGTACAGTCCGCTCGATATGCGTGCCCCAGGGGGCGTAACGGGTATGTCGGCACTGGAGGAAGCCATGGATGAACTGGCGTACAGTGTAGGGATGGATCCGCTGGAGCTTCGGCTTAAAAACTACACGGATCTGGATCACAGTCAGCAGTTGCCGTATTCCAGCAAGGAGCTTAGAGAGTGCTTCCGGCAGGGAGCCGAACGATTTGGCTGGTCGGCCCGCCGTGCGGAACCTCGTTCCATGAAAAAAGACCACAACCTGATTGGGTGGGGGATGGCAACTGGGATCTGGGAAGCGAACCAGATGCCGGCCCGCGCCGAAGCTACCCTGATGGTAAATGGAAAACTACGGGTAAGCAGTGCCACCGCCGAAATAGGCACGGGTACCTACACCATCATGACGCAGATTGCGGCCGACACGCTGGGTATGCCGGTGAGTGACGTGCTGTTTAAACTGGGTGATACTGATATGCCGATTGCCCCGATTGCGGGTGGTTCCTGGACGGCTGCCACCGTAGGGTCCGCGGTGCAGGCTGCCTGTCAGGAGGTTGGAAAGACGCTGCTCAAGCTCGCGAAGAAGATGCCCAACTCGCCATTTAAAGGAGCCAAATGGGATGACATCACGTTCTCTGACAAGCACATGCGCCTGAAAAGCGACCCATCCGTTGCCCTGTCGTTGCAGACCCTCGTAGATCAGAACGGAGGCAAAGCGGTCCGGGAAACGACGGGTGCGTTGCCTAACATGCTGAAGCAAAAAAATTACACGCGCAGTGCGCACTCCGCTGTTTTTGTCGAAGTCATGATCGACGAAGAGTTGGGTACGGTGAAAGTGACCAGGGCCGTAACTGCCGTGGCCGGTGGCAGAATCCTGAATCCGAAAACAGCCCGCAGCCAGATACTGGGCGGTATGGTTTGGGGTATCAGTAAAGCCCTCGAAGAGGAGAGCGTTCTGGATCATAATTTCGGGCGTTTCATGAACCACAGCCTGGCCGAATACCACATGGCTGTCAATGCGGATATCCATGACCTCGACGTTATCTTCGTGGAAGAACACGATGACATTGTCAACCCGCTGGGGGTGAAAGGTCTGGGTGAGATTGGTATTGTCGGCATGCCCGCAGCCATCGCCAATGCTGTTTTTCACGCAACGGGCCGTCGTGTCCGCGATTTACCCATCACGCTGGACAAATTGTTGTAAGTAGCTTTCTGACAGGATTTACCGGATGAACAGGATTAGCTTATCGCCCAAAATCCTGTTCATCCGGTAAATCCTGTCAGAAAGCAAATTTAGGCCACGGCTTTGCCTGCCAGTACAGGACGTTTGTCCTTTGTTTTATTGATGACGCTCAAGCTACTTTGCCAGTCCACCTGAACGCCATCTTTGCCGAATCGGCAGGTAACGGTGTCATAGTGAGCCGTCTCAATAAAGCGCCAGATCATAACAAACGTGTTGGCGTCCTGCCAGCTACCACTGCCCGCTACTTTACGGACCGGACCTCCCGGAACAACCGTTGGGGTTAATAGAAGAGGAGCAATGGAAAACGTCGTTGTGCCGTCCCGAAAACGCCCAACGCCACATAACACTTGGTGATCGCCCTGATCATCGCGGAGTTTGAAAATACAACCATCTTTGCCGAATGTCAGCGAAACATCCTTGACGTGCAGGGAGTTTTCGGCAACCGCAAAGGTCTTGCCGCTTACCTGATTCATTACCGTCGATGTGGCTTGCGACGTTGGCGGGGGGAGCGCTAGAGTTGTCAGTTTCTGGGTTAGCGCGGCCTGTTTGAATTTGTCGGCGGGAAGGCTATTTTCCTGAAAAGCGGGCAAAATATGATCCCAGACTGCGTTCAGGATGCCCTGCATGTCGGCCGATTCGGACGTAATCGCCACGACGGCGTCTTCCTTGGGTAGCACGATGCAAAACTGCCCGAAAGCACCATCGCCCCGGTAGGCGTCGTGACGACACCGCCAGAACTGATACCCATATCCCTGAATCCAGTCGTTCACACTGGCGTCGCCTTTACCGCCTTTAGAATCAACCTCGGCACGGGTTGCCTCGGCGATCCAGTTTTCTGCGATCAGCCGTTTTCCGTTCCAGATCCCTTTTTGCAGATAAAGCTGCCCAAATTTGGCAATATCTTCGGTACGCAGCCGAAGCCCCCACCCGCCGGTATTGATGCCATTGGGATCGACTTCCCAGTCTTCACCTTCAATGCCTAGTGGTCCAAACAGGCGGGGCTTGAGGTACTCGACTACGGGCATCCCTGCGAGCTTCTGCACAATGGCCGAAAGCATGTAGGTGGCTCCGCTGTTGTACACAAAAAATGTTCCGGGCTTGTGGTCAACGGGTTGGGCCAGAAACGACTTTATCCAGTTGGTATCCGTGCCGTTACGGAGCGATGGGGTTGTGTCTTTATCATGACCAGTCGACATGGTCAATAAATCCTTTACCCGCATAGCTGCCAGGTTGGCACTGATCTCAGCCGGTACATCGTTCGGAAAAAACGAAACGACCTTATCTTCCACCGTCAGTCGTTTTTCGGCCACCGCCATGCCAACAGCAGTTGACGTAAAACTTTTACTCAGGGAATACAGCGTATGTTTCAGTTCGGGCGCGTAGGGAGCCCACCAGCCTTCGGCAACGACCTGCCCGTGCCGCAAGACCATAACACTGTGAACGTTAAGCTTTTTGGACTCGATGGTATTGATAAAATCCAGTAGACCACCGGGGGCAACGCCTTGTTTTTCGGGTGAGCTACGGGGCAACTTGCCTGACTTTGTCGGAACTGTCCAGGCGCTAACGGGCAAGGTCGTGGCAATGCTCAGGCCAATGGCCCCGAAGCCAAGTTGCCGAAGGAAATCTCTGCGGTTGAGGTTCATTGGTTCACAATGGAAATTTTGCTAAAAAATGGCTCACCAACGTAAATTGGGTGGCACCGTTTTCTCAAAAGTAGAAAGTGGGGTAGGAGTTACTATCCGCCGTGTAGAATTTAATCGATCGTTGGAAGCAACGCAGATCGCTGGCCTGTACAGACGGTTTATGTACTATCTTCATTCCATGAAGAAAACCTCTCCGCCGTACTTGATGCTAGTTCTGGCCTTACTCCTGGCTCCCCTGCATGCCCTGGCGCAGTACGGGGCCGACGCCAAAGCCGATGAAACGATAATTCGTAGCCAGCGCACCCAGTCGAATAAAGCCATACAGGCACGTGACCTGACTGGTTTCGGAAAAACAATGCGTCCGGATATGGTCGTAACCCGGGGAAGCGGCTCGCACGTATCAGGTCGTGATGCTGTGCTGGCATCAGTCTCGGTACAGTTTGCCGACAAGTCGTTTCTGGGCTATGAACGAATAACGGACAGTATACAGATTAGCACCTCCACGCCCCTGGCTGCCGAACGGGGCCATTGGATTGGCCGTTTTCAGCGCCCCGATGGTATTCAAACCATAACCGGGGTTTATCTGGCTATGTGGCAAAAAGACGGTGAGGGCTGGCGAATTCGTTCGGAGCTGTTCGTCAGTCTGGCCTGTACGGGCAGTGCCGCCTGCGGAAAGTGAGGGTCCGTACTAATCGGTAGAGCCAGGCAGGTTTTCTAAGTCTTGAATGTCTTGGGGACGACCAATGGCCTGCTTGTTACGAATTAAATCGGGAAGGCTGATCACGTTAGTTGGTACATCCTCAATCATTAATACAATTCGATTCGTATAACATTCTTCAAACGTCACACCCAACGTGAATGTCATTAAATCAACCCACTCATTATATCGGTTAAACGAGAGATAGTTTGGGACTTTTGTAAAATCGCCATGCTCAAATTCATCGTTCTTAAAGCCATATCGATACAACGCCCGCAGTAGCCGATCTGCATTATCATCACTTGGCCGTACAAAAATGTCAATATCACCTGTCGTTCTGAGATAACCATGGGCGATTACTGCGTGGCCTCCCAGAACCACATACTCAACGTTCTCTTCGTTGAATAGGCTTATCAGATTTAAGTACTTGTCCTCCATTGCCTAGTGGTGGGTTTGCCGGATTTGAATAGTAGATTACTTTAGCCCGCCGGATCAGTTTTAGCGCAGCCGCCAGTCGTTCCTGCGGAGTTTTAGCCCACCAATACGCCTTATCGTAAGATGGAATGTCGGTGAAGTTTTGAGATTTACGGATCGTATCCATTGTGAGTTGCCACAAATTTTAACTCGTTTACATCCATCCTTCGGTGTCAGTTTATCCAGAAACCGACGTTACCAATAAAAATCAGTTGGCCATAACTCCTGACTAAAAATTATGGCCAACCAGTTTTCGTATTACCCTTTCTTCTGCTCTTTGGCCCAGGCGTCTTTTAGGGTGACGGTCCGGTTGAAAACGGGCCGCTCGGTGGTCGAGTCAGGATCGCTGATAAAGTAGCCTTTGCGCATAAACTGCACATTGGCGGGGGAACCCAACCGGATAGACTCAACGAGTGATGGCTCGACAAAAGCACGAACGACCGTTAGCGAATCCGGGTTTAACAGCTCTTTGAAATCCCGCTCGTCGGCGGCAGGATTCTCGACCGAGAACAGGCGGTCGTATAGGCGAACTTCGGCTTCTACCGCGTGCGGCACCGATACCCAGTGAATCGTTCCTTTCACATTAATCCCCGACGTATCGGAACCGCTTCGACTTTCGGGAATGTAGGAGCAGCGCAGTTCGATGATCTCGCCCGCGTTATCTTTCACGACTTCATCGCACTTGATGATATAGGCTCCTTTGAGCCGAACCATACCGCCCGGAAACAGCCGGAAGAACTTCTTGGGTGGGTTTTCCAGGAAATCATCCCGTTCGATATACACCTCCCGGCTGAACGGAACGTCACGCTCCCCTGATTCAGGATCCTCGGGGTTGTTCTCGATGCGCATGATCTCTTCGCGGCCAACCTCATAGTTGGTTATAACGAGCTTGAGTGGCTTCTCATCCAGAACGGCCATGACGCGATGGGTTGTTTTGTTGAGTTCTTCGCGGATGCAAAACTCGAGCAGGCCCACATCGATCAGGTTGTCCCGTTTGGCAATGCCAATGCGGTCGGCAAATTCGCGAAGGCTGGCCGGGGTATAGCCGCGCCGACGTATACCCGCAATGGTCGGCATCCGCGGATCGTCCCAACCGGTTACGTGTCCTTCCTCCACCAGCAGTTTAAGCTTACGTTTGCTCATGACCGTATACGTCAGGTTTAGCCGGGCAAACTCAATTTGACGGGATGGGAATATGCTTAGTTTATCGATGAACCATTCGTACAAGGGCCGGTGTACCTCAAACTCCAGCGTACACAACGAGTGGGTAATGTGTTCAATGGCATCCGACTGCCCGTGGGCAAAATCGTACATGGGGTAGATGCACCAGGTGTCGCCCGTGCGGTGGTGATGTGCGTGTTTGATGCGGTAAATGATCGGATCCCGTAACTGCATATTCGGCGATGCCATATCGACCTTTGCCCGCAGCACTTTCGCCCCGTCGGGATAGTCGCCCGCTTTCATACGCCGAAACAGGTCGAGATTCTCGTCTACGCTCCGGTCGCGGTACTGATTCGATTTTCCTGGTTCGGTAGGCGTGCCCTTCTGAGCTGCTATTTCTTCAGACGTTGAGTCATCTACGTAGGCTAACCCTTTCTGAATCAGTGTTTCGGCAAACTGGTAAATCTGATCAAAATAATCCGATGCGTAGAATTCATTCTCCCAGTTGAAGCCAAGCCAGCGCACGTCATTCTTGATGGAGTCGACGTATTCAGTGTCTTCGGTAACGGGATTCGTATCGTCAAAACGAAGGTTTGTCTGTCCGCCGTATTTGTCTGCCAGGCCAAAGTTAAGGCAGATCGATTTGGCGTGACCAATATGGAGGTAGCCGTTCGGCTCGGGTGGAAAACGGGTATGGACCCGGCCTCCGTTCTTACCCGAAGCTAAATCGTCTTCAACAATCTGTTCAATAAAATTCAATGATCCTCCGGCGTTGTTGCGGTCTGCCGCACTGTGTTCGTCGGAGTCTGTCGTTACTTCAGTCATGGCGCTTAATCGATGCTGATAAAGCGCCGAAATTACGGGCTTTGAGCGGGTTTGGCAAACCCGAGCCGAGTTGTTTTAACGCGGATGCCTGCTTGCCAAAATACCCCTAACTGACCAGGCATTAGGCTTTACACTTTTGGTAATAAACCGGTCGGTAAGCGATTCTCTGTACTACCGTGAGAGTATGACTACTGATTATCAGTATTATAGCTTTTTTCTATAGAGTGAGTTTAGTGAAGGAAAATTACTTAAGTAATCAACAATCCTTAATTAATTTATTATTAGGCGTGAACAAAAGGGCGATCAGAAAGAGTTGTTAGATAGTACACGTTGTTGACTAATATCGCCATCGGGTGCAATTGCCACTCATTGTTTTATGAAGAATTGTTTGTTCATCCTCCTCTTTGGGGTTGTCAGCGCATTATCGGGTGCGGTTTTCGCGCAAAAAACATCAGATTCGTTAGCCCGTCAGGCTTACCTACCCGATTGTATTCAGTATGCGCTGGGTCATCAGCCCCTCGTCCGCCAGTCGATAATTGACCAGGAAATCGCGGAGCGTACGGTTCAAAGTTCGCTGGCGGCCTGGTATCCGCAAATCACAGCGGGCTACAACCTTATTCACAACCTTAAGCTACCGGTAACGATCTTTCCCGATCCGACGACTGGAGAGAGTGTTCCCCGGGCCATTGGGGCAAAAAACACATCGACCGCTTCGTTCTCCGTGTCGCAAAGTATTTTTAATCGGGATGTGCTGCTGGCGAGTCGGACCGCCGATGCGTATCGCGCTCAGGCAACGCAAAATACCATCAGGAATAAAATTGACGTGGTTATTAACGTCAGCAAGGCGTTTTATGACGTAATCCTGACGCAGCGACAGGTGGATATTCTGAGCGAAGATATTGTACGGCTGCAACGAAGCCTTCAGGATGCTTCCAATCAGTACCAGGGCGGAATCGTTGATCGAACGGACCCCCAGCGGGCCAAGATCGCGCTCAATAATTCCCGCGCTCAGCAAAAGCAGTACCGGGATCTGGTCGGGGCCAAAGTGCAGAACCTCAAGCAGCTCATGGGGTATCCGCCCAATCAGACGCTTAACCTGACCTACGATACGCTTCAACTGGCAAATGAGGTGGTTATGGATACGATGTTGCTGGCCAATCCGAAAAGTCGGATCGAATACCAGTTGCTGCAAACCCAGGGTCGCCTGTTGAACGCTAACGTACGTTACAATCGGTGGGCTTACCTGCCATCCGTATCGGCTTTCGGCAATTACAACTTCTTATATCAGAACAATGCGTTTGGTCAGCTCTACAGTACGGCTTTCCCAAACTCAGCCGTTGGGTTAGCCCTTATACTGCCCATTTTTCAGGGAGGGCGACGCATCCAGCAGACGAAGATTGCGGAATTGCAGGTCCAGCGGCTCAACTGGGATCTAGCCGCGCTGACCAGTGCTGTCGATGCCGAATACGCCCAGGCGCTGGCCAGTTACAAGGGTAATCTGGCAAACTATTTGGCCCTGCGGGAAAATCAGCTGCTGGCCGAGGATGTGTACCGAATCATCAACCTCCAGTACCGATCCGGCATCCGAACGTATCTGGACGTAACCGTTGCCGAAGCCGACCTGCGAACGGCCCGGCTAAACGTATTCAACGCGCTGTATCAGGTCCTGATCAGCAAACTGGATGTTCAGCAGGCATTGGGCGTTATTCAGTTCCAACAATAGCATACTATTCTAACACTCATTTGTTGCTTGTCAGTGAACCGCAATGGACCACCTGACTTCTTCCAGCAAACAGTCTATAGTAATTCGTACCGGCGACCCGGAACAAACCACTTATGAAGCCTTTCAATCACCTGATTTTACTTACCGGAGGAGTGATCCTGATTGCCTGTGGCGGCAAGAAAGACGAACAGCAGGCTCCGCCACCACCAACGGCCGTTTCGGCGGTGAAAGCGGAGCGGGGAAACGCCACTTATTACGATCAGTTTCCGGCTACCATAACCGCTTTGGTCGAAGTAGAAATTCAACCCCAGGTATCGGGTAACATCACCGGTATTTTCTTTCAGGATGGGCAGCCTGTTCGCAAAGGACAAAAGCTCTATTCCATTGATCCTCAACAGTATCGGGCCGGCTACGATCAGGCGGTGGCTAACCTGAACGTTCAGAAAGCCAACCTCAACCGGGCTCAGAAAGACGCCGACCGATACAATACACTGGCGCAACAGGACGCGGTCGCCAAGCAACTGGTCGATAACGCCAATGCGTCGCTGGAGGCCACCCGGATGCAGGTCGAAGCGGCTCAGGCAACGATTCGGCAGGTAGGTACAAATTTGAAATATACCACCATTTATGCTCCACTGGACGGCACGATCGGTATCTCACAGGTGCGCCTGGGGGCAGCAGTCGCACCAGGATCAACCCCGCTGAACACGATTTCGTCCGACAACCCCATTTCTGCCGATCTTCAGGTAGATGCGGCTGAAATACCCCGGTTCATCCGGTTGCAGGGGCAAAAGAACGCTGCGCAGGATTCAACACTTCAATTGGTAATGACCGACGGAAGTATCTACAAGTACCCCGGTACCGTGCGCATCATCGACCGCGCGGTTGATCCCCAAACAGGAACATTACGGGTTCGGGTGGCTTTCCCGAATCCAAACAAGGAACTGAAAGTAGGGATCAACGCCAACGTTCGGGTAAAAAACAGCACAGGTCAGCCTCAGCTGTTAATCCCGTACCAGGCCGTAACCGAGCAGATGAGTGAGTACTTTGTTTTCGTGGTTGGCGACAGCAGTAAAGTTACCCAAAAGAAAGTAACGTTGGGTGCTCGGATCAATGACAAAGTGATCGTTAAGAATGGTCTGAACGAAGGGGAAGTCGTGGTAACCGAAGGAACCCAAAAGGTACGTGAAGGCGCTAAAGTGCGGGTCACCTCGTCGGGTCAGGAAAACAGTGCCAAAGGTGATTCCAGCACCCGGCAGACAGCAGCAAAATAAAAATAAATGAGTGAAAGACTGAAAGAGCGAAAGGGTGACTGGAAGCAACAAGCAACTAATTCACCGTCCAGACGAATCACTCTTTCACTCATTCGCTCCTTCACTCTTTGACTTATGTTCGCAGAAATATTTATAAATCGGCCAGTTACTGCCATCGTCGCGTCTATCGTGATCGTTATCATGGGTGTGCTGGCCTTGCTGAGTTTACCCGTCAGCCAGTACCCGGACATTACGCCCCCGGTGGTGCAGGTGACTGGTACGTACACCGGGGCCGATGCGCAAACGGTGGAACAAACGGTTGCCACACCCATTGAAACCCAGGTGAATGGTACGCCCGGTATGGACTACGTGCAGACCAATGCGACCAACGATGGGCGGATGTCGATGAACGTGACGTTCAAAGTGGGTACCGATGTGAACATTGCCGCTCTTGATGTGCAGAACCGGGTTGGCATTGCCCAGCCGCAGTTGCCGCAGGAGGTTACGCGTCTGGGGGTTGTGGTACGGAAACGGAATCCATCGCTGTTCATGCTGGTGGCTATGTACTCCCCCAAAGGAACGCACAACGTATCGTTCCTGGATAACTACACCAATATTTACATTCGCGATGCGCTGTTACGGGTGCCGGGGGTGGGCGATATTTTCAGCCGGGCCGATGATTTCAGTATGCGTATCTGGATCAAGCCCGATCGGTTGGCCCAGCTGGGCATGACACCCGACGATGTGGTGGCCGCCTTGCAGGAGCAAAACCTGCAGGTAGCGGGCGGTTCCGTGGGCGCATCTCCGCAGCCAGCATCTCAGGCGTTTGAATATTCCGTTTTTACCAACAGTCGGCTCAGTAAGGAAGAAGATTTTCGGAAGATCATTGTCCGCAGTGATCCGGCCAAAGGGTCGCTCGTGTATCTGTCCGATGTCGCCCGGGTGCAGCTGGGTAAATTCTCCTATGCCAGTAACTCGTTCGTTGACGGCAAACGGGCCTCTTATCTGCTTGTGTATCAGTTGCCGGGCAGTAACGCGCTCGAAACCGCAAAGGGCGTTTATGCCGCCATGGACAACCTGAAAAAGACCTTCCCGAAAGATGTTGAATACGTCGTACCCTTCGAATCGGTATCCGTAATTCAGGTATCGATTGGCGAGGTAGTTAAAACCCTCCTCGAAGCCCTGGTACTGGTTATTCTGGTGGTTTTCCTGTTTCTGCAAAGCTGGCGCGCTACCTTGATCACGCTGTTGGCCATTCCAGTATCCATCGTTGGTACCTTCGCGTTGTTCGTACCGCTTGGTTTCACCATCAATACCTTAACGCTCTTCGCGTTCGTGCTGGCCATTGGTATTGTGGTGGATGATGCCATTGTGGTGGTGGAGGCCGTTCAGGTGAACCTCGACAAAGGCATGACGCCCAAAGAGGCTACCAAAGAGGCCATGCGCGAAATTTCGGCACCGGTCATCGCCATTGCTCTTATTCTGGCGGCTGTATTTGTACCGGTAGGCTTTATTCCGGGTATCGTAGGGCGACTTTATCAGCAGTTCGCCATCACCATTGCCGTATCGGTACTGATCTCGGCGTTTGTTGCTCTATCGCTGACACCGGCTTTGTGTACGCTGTTACTGCGTCCGATGCACATCGATGAGAATGCGAAAGGACTGAACAAGTTTTTCTACAAGTTCAACCAGTGGTTCGAGCGGGTGACCAACGCGTACTCGAACGGAGTTCAGCGCCTGATTAAGGCGACTCCGCTGGTCATCGTCGGGCTTGTCGTGGTGTATATCGGAACCGGCTTGCTGTTCCGGGCGAAACCAACGGGATTTATCCCAACAGAAGATGAAGGGCGATTGATTGTTACCTACGAGATTCCGGAAGCTGCTTCGACAACCCGTAGCCTTGAGGTGCTGAACAAGATAATGAACATTCTGAAGCAGCAGCCCTACGTGGATCACTTCGCGGCTCTGGGTGGTCTGAACGCCATCACATTCGCATCGAAGTCGAACAGTGGGACGGTCTTTATGCAGTTAAAGCCCTGGGAAGAACGCAAGGAGCGAAACATGCAGGCTGACTCGCTGGTGGTGAAGCTACAGAAAGCATTGGCTGGCTTAAACGATGCCCGCCCGCAAGTGCTGCAACCACCGGCTATTCCGGGGCTGGGCCAATCGTCGGGTTTTACCTTCGAGATCCAGCAGCGCGAATCCAACGACGATGTACGCGCGTTCGATAACGTGGTACAAAACTTCCTGGCTGAGGCCAATAAGCGCCCCGAAATTTCGCGTGCTTTCACCTATTTTACCGCCAAATCACCTGCCTATCGGGTTGACGTTGATCGGGATAAATGCAAAAAGCTGGGCATCTCGGTCAGTTCGGTGTACACGACCATGCAGACGCTACTGGGCAGTCAGTACGTCAACGACTTTATCATTTACGGACGGAAGTTCCGGGTGGTGGCGCAGGCCGACACCATGTACCGGGCCGATATCAAAGCGCTTAATCAGTATTACGTCCGGAATGGGGCGGGTCAGTTAGTGCCGATCAGTACGGTTATCAAAACCAGCGTTATTGAAAATGCTCCTCTGATTTCACACTTTAACCTGTTCCGCTCGGTCGAGCTGAACGGGGGCGCCAAGCCGGGCTACAGTACCAGTCAGGCCAACGACGCCCTGCGCGAAGTGGCGGCCAAGGTGTTACCCGCCGGATACTCGTATGATTTTAGTGGCTTGAGCCGTGAGGAGATTAACGCGGGCAGCAGCTCTATTTACATTTTCATGCTGTCGATCGGATTTGTATTTCTCTTTCTGGCGGCTCTGTACGAAAGCTGGTCAGTGCCGTTCTCGGTACTATTGTCAGTACCCATTGGTGCTTTGGGGGCTATTATTGCCTTGATTATATTTCCATACCTGACCAATAACGTTTACGCCCAGATTGGGTTAATTACCCTGATTGGTCTGGCGGCTAAAAACGCCATTCTGATCGTGGAATTTGCCAAGGAGCGCGTCGATAAGGGGGAGGACTTGCTGGAGTCGACCATTGAAGCGGTTCGCCTTCGCTTACGCCCGATCCTGATGACGTCGCTGGCGTTTATTTTAGGGGTATTCCCGCTAGCTCTGGCCAGTGGTGCCGGTGGAGTAGCCCGTTCGACCATTGGCCGTACCGTATTGGGTGGTATGCTGGCGGCTACGTCGCTGGCCATCTTCGTGGTTCCTGTCCTGTATGTTGCCATTACGAAACTCGCCTATGGCAAGAAAGGGCTGGAGAAACTGAAGGAGAACGCCAAAAAGAACGAAGAACCTGAAACGGCACCTAAACCCGCCGTTCAGGCAGTCTCGACCAACGGACGTAACCACGAGTAAAACGGTCTAAGCTCCCTGTCCAAAAACGTACGGAAAGTGTCCGTTTCTGGACGACATATGAGTTTTTGATTACCATGAAAAGGCCATTCCGCTAAGGAATGGCCTTTTTTGTAGTTTGGCAAGGCATTTGACATACAGAAATAGAAGAAATGAAACGAGCATATAAACTCAACAGCTAACCCCATGCGTCGGAGTGATTTAGGTGAGTTTGAAGAGGTCGTTTTGCTGGCCGTGGCTGCTTTGTCTCCTGCGGCCTATTCGGTGGTGATTGCGGAGGAACTGGAGCAGGAAACGGGTAATCTGGTTAGTACGGGGGCAGTTCATGCAGCCCTGCAACGACTGGAACAGAAAGGCTACCTGACTTCGCTGCTCGGCGACGCAACCGCCGAGCGGGGTGGGCGACGGAAACGCCTGTTCACCGTTACGCCCCTCGGCGGACGGGTTTTGAGTGACGTGCGTGCCGTTCGAAACCGGCTATGGGATCGTATTATCCCACAAACCATACTTAAATGGGGCTAGCAGCCAATGCGTATGGATCCTACCAAACAGACTACACCGCCCCAATGGCCTGACAAACTGCTTGGCTGGCTGGTGGCTCCGCACCTTCGGGAAGAGGTGCTGGGCGACATCCACGAACGCTATGCCCGCCGTGTGCAGCGGCTGGGCGAGCGCCGGGCCCGCCTAACTTACTGGCGTGAGGGGCTGGCCTATATAAGACCCTCGTTCATTCAACGTAAACAAACCGATCCGGTATACCGGCAATACCCCCAACCAGCCAACACAGACATGCTACGGAATTATCTGAAAATCGCCTGGCGAAACTTGATCAAACAAAAAGGCTACTCGTTCATCAACATCGCGGGTTTATCGGTCGGTATGGCCGTTGCCATGCTCATTGGTCTGTGGGTACGTCATGAATATTCGTACGACAAGTTTCTCCCAAACTACGAACAGTTATACCAGGTAAGACGGAATTTCAACAGCAATGGCGATACCCTGACGTTTACATCGACATCGCTTAAGCTGGCCGATGCCCTGCGCAATCAGATTCCCGAAATTGAACACGTCGCCGAGAGCGATTATATAGGTTCGCATGGACTCAGGGTAGGGGATAAAAAAATCTATGTCGATGGAGCGCAAATTGGGAGCGACTTTCTGAAGATGTTTCAGTATCCGCTGATCGAAGGAGAGGCCGGTATGGCTCTGAACGATCCCTATTCAATTGTGCTGACCGAAGGGACCGCCCGATCACTCTTCGGAGACGAAAATCCGATGGGTAAGATCGTTCGGTTCGACAACCAGAACGATTTGAAAGTAACGGGCATTCTGAAGAATCTTCCTGATAACTCGTCATTAAAATTCAATTACCTGGTTCCATTCAGTTATCACGAGGCAACGGTAAACGGCGTGCGACTGTCCCGCAGCGGTAGCTTTGGCGAGAACGCATATCAAATTTTCGTTAAGCTCAAACCCCACGTCGCATACGCACAGGTCTCCCGCAAAATCGCTCCGATTGAACATATTGAGCGGAACAACAGCAATGCCATGAATTCGGTCGTTATTTTACAACCGCTGCAAAACTGGCATCTGTACTCAGCCTACCAGAATGGAAAAGAAACGGGCGGGTTTATTGAATACGTGCGGATGTTCAGCATCATTGGCGTTCTGGTTGTGCTGATTGCCTGCATCAACTTTATCAATCTGACCACCGCCCGGTCGGCCAAGCGAGCCAAAGAAGTAGGCATCAGGAAGGCGGTTGGCTCCCAGCGGCAGCAACTCATCAGCCAATTTCTGACCGAATCATGCCTGCTTACGTTTGTGGCTTTCCTGTTCTCCTTGCTCTTGGTGCAACTCCTGTTGCCTGCATTCAACGTGATGATCGATAGTCAGGTCGCCATTCCTTACGCTGACGCCGGGTTCTGGATGGCTCTGCTGGGATGCCTCCTGGCAACGGCTCTGCTGGCTGGTAGTTTACCCGCCTTTTACCTGTCTTCTTTTCAACCCGTAAAGGTGCTCAAAGGCATGATGCAAGTTGGGAAAGCGGCTTCGTTACCTCGCAAAGTTTTGGTGGTTGCGCAGTTTAGCTGCTCCATCGCCCTGATCCTGAGTGCCGTTATTGTGTACAGGCAAATTCAGCACGCCAAGGACAGACCGACCGGTTACAATGTCAACCGGTTGCTGATGACCAACATGAACAGGGAGTTAGGGCAGAATATAGCCATTCTAAAAGATGAGTTAATCAAAAACGGAATCGCTGAATATGTGTCGCAGGCATCGAGTCCGGCCACTGAAATCTGGCGGCATTCCGATCTGGACAAATGGCCGGGCAAAAGTGCAGGTGAAACGGTAGAAATGGGTGTCATACGGGTAGCCAGCGATTACCTGAAAACGGTGGGAATGACGTTGGCGCAGGGTCGGAATTTCAGCAGTGAAACCGATACCAACAGCGTTATCGTCAATGAAGCAGCCATCAAGCGGTTTCGATTGCTGAACCCGGTTGATCAGGTTGTTACGTGGCAAGGCAAACCGTACAGAATCGTTGGGGTGGCTAAAGACGCCTTGATGCAATCGCCATTTACCAAAGCAGACCCAACGATGTTCGTTTGTACGCCGGGCCCGCTCAACGTTGTCCTCTATCGCATCGCTCCCCAGATGGCCACTCAGGACGCCCTTACGCAGATGACGGCTTTGTTTAACAAATACAACCCGTCTTATGCCTATAGTTATCGGTTCGCCGATGTAAGCTATGCCGCCAAGTTTAAGCTGGAATCGCTCGTTGGTAAACTGGCCGGTATTTTTGCGGGACTGGCCATCTTTATTTCCTGTCTGGGTCTGTTTGGGTTGGCGTCGTTCATGGCCGAACGACGCACCAAGGAGATCGGCGTTCGCAAAGTACTTGGCGCATCGATGGTGAATCTCTGGGGATTGTTGTCCAAAGAATTTGTCTATCTGGTTGGTATCGCTTTTCTCATCGCCACACCCATAGCGTACTACCTTCTCGCAAACTGGTTGCAGAAATACGAATACCGGACGGAACTGTCCTGGTGGATCTTTGCCCTGACGGGCCTGGGCGCCATGGTCGTTACACTGCTGACTGTCAGTTTCCAAAGCGTTAAAGCGGCTTTACTGGACCCGGTGAAGAGTCTGAAAATTGACTAAGGTCATCCATCCGATGAAATCCAGAATACCCCGTAACCATACCGGGCCACCCAACTGGCTCAATAAACTGCTTGGCTGGCTGGTGGCTCCGCACCTTCGGGAAGAGGTGCTGGGCGACATCCACGAACGCTATGCCCGCCGTGTGCAGCGGCTGGGCGAGCGCCGGGCCCGCCTAACTTACTGGCGTGAGGGGCTGGCCTATATAAGACCCTCGTTCATTCAACGTAAACAAACCGATCCGGTATACCGGCAATACCCCCAACCAGCTTACACTGACATGCTACGCAACTATCTGAAAATCGCCTTCCGGACCTTGAGTCGGAATAAACTATACACGACTCTCAACGTGGCTGGTCTGACCTTCGGTACTACGTGTTTTTTGCTGATCGGCCTGTACCTGTTCGATGAAGTGACCTTCGATCAGCAACACAGCAAAACGAGCCGCCTTTATCGCGCTATTCAACATAAAAAAACGCCGACCGAAGAGCTGACCATCGCAGCATCGAGTTATAAAGTGGCCGAAGAAGCGAAGAAACGCATCGGCGAGATCGAAAATGCCGCTCGCATTATCCGGGTTGGACGGGCGAATCTATCAAACCCGGAAAACAAAAACACGTTTCAGGAAACAACCGCCTTTGGGTCCCCAGGTGTACTGGAGTTGTTTGACTTTGAGGTTGTTGATGGCAACGCTAAGTCAGGCTTAAGCGAGCCAAACGCCATTATTATCGTCGAAGAACTGGCCCTGCGGCTTTTCAATACTACCCAGGTCGTTGGCAAAACCGTTGATTTTGAATTTGGATCGGGCAAACCGTTAACGATCACCGCTGTTCTGAAAAACCATCCCCGCAATTCCAGTTTTGATTTCAACTCGATCGTTTCGGAAGCGACCATCAATAGCGACGATGAATTTAAGGGGTGGACAGCCGACTGGGATTCCCAAAATTTCACGACGTTTTTTCTCTTAAAAGAGAAAGCCAATCCGCAGGTTGTGGCTAAGAAAATCACGGATTTACTGCATGCCAATGCCAGACTGGAGCCGGGTGTTTCCCTGAGTTATGCGCTGCAACCCCTGGCGGATATGCACCTGTATTCGGAAGGTATAGTCGATGGGGCCAGAAATGGAAATGTAGAAGCCATGAGCCAGGGAGGACTGCTCTACATCAAAATCTTTGCCGTTGTGGCATTGTTTGTCCTGCTCATCGCCTGCATTAATTACATGAACCTGGCTACGGCGCGGGCCTCCAACCGGTCGAAAGAAATAGGAGTTCGCAAGGCGAGTGGCGCTTTTCAACGCCATCTCATCGATCAGTTTCTAACCGAATCGCTCGTTGTTACGAGTATCTCGTTTTGTCTGGCTGTGGTGCTGGTTAATGTACTTCTTCCGGCTTTTAATGAATTCACCCACAAAGAACTGTCGCTGGGCATGCATAGCGATTACCGGATCTGGCTGTTTATCCTGCTGACGCTTGTGGCAACGGGTTTACTATCCGGTAGTTACCCGGCGTTTCTATTGTCCAGCTTCAGCCCGCTGCTGTTGCTGAAGAACCTGAAAATTCAGGGCAAAAGCGATTTTTCAATACGGAAAGGCTTGGTCGTTTTTCAGTTTACGATATCCATCGTGATGATGATCGCTACCATAGTGCTTTTCCAGCAAGTGCGGTTCGCGAACACGAAAAACCTGGGATTTAACAAAGAGCTACTGCTGGTCATCGACATTAACAGCGGCAAAGTGCGCAGTAGTGCTGAAACGATTAAAACGGAATTTGGGCGAATCGCAACAGTCAAGCAGGTGTCAGTTACCTCCCGGGTGCCGGGCGAATGGAAGACCATTCCCACCGTTAAGATAAGGCCCGAGGGACATAATGACGACTATAAAGTCGCTTACCTGATTGGTGCCGACGAGAACTTCACCCATACGTTCGAGGTGCCGCTGGTGAGTGGCCGGAATTTTGGGGGTGCGAACGATTCGACATCCGTCATGCTAAACGAAACAGCTGCTAAACTACTGGGCATTACCGAAGCTTCGTCGCAACGGGTTACCATACCCTCCCGATCAATGGGGGGCAATTACAGGCCACTCAACGAGGCCAACCAGCCGTTTACCGCGCGGGTGATTGGCATCGTGAAGGATTTCCATTTTCAATCACTGCGCGAAAAAATTGCCCCTATGGTATTAGCGTACCAGAACAATCCGGTGCATAATATAGATTATTTCACTGCCCGAGTTGACGGTAATGATATACCGGCAACGTTGACCAGGCTGAGCGACGTGTTAACAAAAATAGATCCTACGCATCTGCTGGAGTACCACTTTCTGAATGAACAATTAGCCCGTTTCTACGCCGAAGATCAACGCCGGCAAACCTTGCTGATTTGGGTAGCGCTGGCTACCATTTTCATTGCCTGCCTGGGCCTTTTCGGGTTGGCCACGTATGCCGCTGAGCAACGTGTTAAGGAAGTGGGTGTGCGCAAAGTGCTGGGAGCAGGCGTCCTGAATCTTACCACGTTGCTGTCAAAAGATTTTCTGAAACTGGTCCTGATTGCCAATGGCATTGCCTTTCCGTTGGCCTGGTGGGCTACGAATCAATGGCTGCAGGAGTTTGCGTATCACATAGAGGTGGAGTGGTGGGTATTTGTCGTTTCCGGGATTCTGGCGCTCGCCGTTGCCCTGGCAACCGTGAGTTACCAGGCCATAAAAGCGGCCCTGATGAATCCGGTGAAAAGCTTACGGAGCGAATAAAAGCAGGAACGAGGCCATGCCGGAAACCGGAGAGATCCTGGTTCGCGTTGACGATGGAAAAACAGACTACGGTTGCCACACGGTCGATGACCGGCATGCCGGAATGCAGGGTAGAAGGTAGTTAGGGTAACGTAGGAAATTAAACGCATTTTATTGGTATCCTTGCAGCGAGATCGGCTATTTCGAGACGAGGAATGCGACGCAACAACAAATGGCTGGGATGGATTGTACTCCTGCTGTTTCCGCTCATCAGTAACGGGCAGGACTTCGGCTTTCTCGGCATTCTATTGGATACCCTGCTGAAAACCAGAACACCCAGAGTGGATCGGGCTTACATCGCAACGTATTATCGACAGTTGCACCTGTATCTGGTCAGTGATCGCTAGGACTACAGCCTGCAGGTTGTGGGAAACGCCTTTCCACTGCGGTACAAACCCAATCTGCCCTGGGCGGTTGGACTTGGGATCAACTACCGATGGATCGGGACCGAGCTATCAGTTAAGCTGCCCTTTTTTGGTTACACCACCGAACGACGCGGAAAAACTAAGCCATTCGGCATTACCATCAACGTCAACAACCGTCGGTTCTGGTTTTCGACGCAGTATCAATTCTATCGGGGTTTTTACCTGAGCAACCCTAATGTGTTACAGCCCGACTGGTTCGAGCAGGCAACGGCATATCCGTACCGAAACGATATGCGTAGCCAGACGGTAACCAGCCGATTGCTGTATTAATTCAATCCTCTTCAATTGTCGGTTCCGGCTACATTGCTTCAGCGGGAGGCACAGCGCCGAAATGCCCGGTCATGGAGTATTGGCGGATCAGTCGCCTACCAGTATATTCGGGCCGATTCGTCTCTCGTTCCGTCAGCGTTGGTGGCTGATTTCCGTCCTGAAGCCCAGTTGGTAAGCCTTCAGTCGGTATCGCTGGGTATTGATGTAGGCTACACACAGACGATTGTTTTTCACCGGCATTACTTTGCCAATTTCACGGCCCGACCCGGCCTGAATCTGCTCTTGCGACAAACGAAGACTACAGGAAGCGAGTCAGGAAATCAGCTACTGCCTGGTTGGCAGGGAGTTGCTTCCGTAACCCTGGGGTACAGTTCCGCCACTTTTTACGGAGGAATCTACGCATCTACGACGAAGGTTAATCGCACGTTTTATCAGGGCCTGATCAACACAGATGCAGACTTTGTTAAACTGGTATTTGGCAAGCGGATCCGCTACCGACCCAAAGGAATACTAAAGCAAGTGCCTGGTTTAGAATAGGGTTGGTGCCGGCCGATTCAGAATTGCACTGAACCGGCCGATACGTCAGAGAACGCTTATTTCTTCGCCGGCCTGGCGCTCATGTAAAAGGTTAGCGTGCCTCCCTTGAGAATGTCTGAATGGGTAATGATGGGCTGGGTCAGCAACTTGCCATTTAGTAACACCTTCTGCACATAGACGTTTTTGTCACCTTGGTTAACCGCTTCGATGGTAAACGTTTTGCCGTTTTCGAGCGTAAGCCGGGCATTTTTTACCGATGGGCTTCCCAGCGAGTACTCTTCCGAACCCGGTGCTACCGGATAGAAACCCATCGACGAGAACAGGTACCAGGCGCTCATCTGCCCACAGTCGTCGTTGCCACCCAGTCCATCGGGGGTGGGTTTGTACTGCATGTTCAAAATCATGCGCACGCGTGCCTGCGTCTTCCAGGGCTGGTCGGTCCAGTTATAAAGATACGCGATGTGGTGCGCCGGTTCGTTTCCGTGAATGTAGCCGCCAATGATTCCTTCGCGGGTAATGTCTTCGGTTTCGGCGAAAAACTCATCCGGGAGGTGCATCGAAAACAACGTATCGAGACGGGCCGCAAACGGTTTCGGGCCGCCCATAGCCTGAATTAAGGAGGCCGGATTCTGGGGAACGAAAAAGCTGAAATTCCAGGAATTGCCTTCGA
The DNA here is from genome assembly GCF_054776635.1 of Spirosoma lituiforme. NCBI lineage: Bacteria > Pseudomonadati > Bacteroidota > Cytophagia > Cytophagales > Cytophagaceae > Spirosoma > Spirosoma lituiforme. The sequence continues at coordinate 22,593 of NZ_BAAHBO010000002.1, read as the reverse complement.
TAAAGCCCTGCCCGTCGGTCTTATACACGTCGAACTCCTTTTTGAACGACCCATCCGTTAAGCGGGGCCGCATGAAACGAATCGATTTGTCGAAGACATTCTGCCAGTTTTGGGAGTGTTTCAGGTAGGTTTCGTAGACGTCGGACCGATTCAGTTTTTTGGCCAGTTGGGCAATGCACCAATCGTCGTACGCGTATTCCAACGTGTTCGATACCGACGTGCCGTTACTGGCCGAAGGCACGTACCCGTTGTCGATATACGCCCCGATGCCTTCGTAATCACGGTGGTTGGATGTAGCCATACAGGCCTCCAGCGCTTTCTGGGCATCCCCTTTAAATACGCCTTTCACAACCGCATCCGCCAGTACCGACACGCTGTGGTACCCACTCATGCACCAGTTCTCATTGGCGTAGTGCGACCAGACGGGCAACATCTTCAGCGTACTCTGGTCATAGTGGTTCAGCATGGATTGTACCATGTCGTTGTTACGGCCCGGCTGAATCAGGTTGAAAAATGGGTGCAGCGCCCGGTAGGTGTCCCAGAGAGAAAAAGTCGTGTAGTTCGTGAAACCGGTTGCCGAATGAACATTCTGGTCCAGTCCTTTGTACTGGCCGTTCGCATCCATGTAAGTTGTCGGGTTGATAAAGGAATGATACAGCGCCGTATAAAAATTTACTTTGCTGGCTTCCGACGCGTCGATCTGTATTTTGTTTAACTCCCGGTTCCAGTCGGCCTGGGCTTTGGCTTTGGTCTGGTCAAAATCCCAGTGAGGTATTTCGGCCTGCATGTTGGCCAGGGCGTTCTCCTGACTAACCGGCGACAGGGCCATTTTGAGTTGTACTTTTTCACCGGCTTCCGTATCGAAATCGAAGTACATCCGAATGCGTTTGCCCGCTATCTCCGGGAAGTTTTTGGTTTGATCGAACTTCCGCCAAAATCCCTTGTAAACCTGTGCTTTATCCAGATTTTTCTGACCATAAGCCTTAAACGGCTTGGAAAACGACAGAGCGAAATACACCGTGCGGGTACGCGCCCAGCCGTTGGTTTGCCGGAAGCCTGTGATCAGCGTATCATTAACGACCCGGACAAACGTCCAGACAACTTTATCGTCGTAGTTGTAAATGCCGTGGGTCAAATCCAGAATGATGTGCGACTGATCTGATTTGGGAAAGGTGTATTGGTGAAAACCCACCCGGTTGGAAGCTGTCATCTCCGCCAGAATCCCGTCATCATCGAGCTTGACTTTATAATAGCCCGCTTCGGCAACCTCATTCGCGTGCGAAAACGCGGACCGATAGCCCGTCCTGGGGTTTGACGCGACACCCGGATTAAGCTGTAAAGCGCCCTGGGTAGGCATAATCAGAAAATCGCCCAGATCGGAGTGGCCAGTGCCGCTGAAGTGCGTGTGGCTAAACCCCACAATCGTTTTGTCTTCGTACTTGTAGCCCGCACAGTATTTATAAACATCCTTGTTGTACTTGCCATTGAGCTCGTACGACAGGGTGTCGGTATCGGGGCTCAACTGCACAGACCCAAAGGGCACGGTAGCGCCGGGGTATGTATGGCCCATTTTTTCGGTACCAATGAGTGGATGTACATAAGGAACAAGGTTTTGCTGGGCGTAGGAGAGGAGAAAAAGAGATTGGAAAAGAACTGTAAAAAGTAATTTCATCGTGTTGGTTTGGTTGCTTTACTCAATTGAGCTAGGGGCTAAAAAGGTACGAAAAGCTTTCGTAAGCACCTCGGTATGCCACCAGATTCTTTGCGTACTGTGCGCTTTTGTGCTGGCCTACCCCGTGCTCCCCGTGCCGTCGATTACGTATAACCGACGGCACGGTAGTGCGAAATCGTAAAAAACTGTGCGATTTCGCACATATAATTTCTTCCTGCATTGTATAATCGTCTGATGGTTAATGGGTTAGTCTTTGGCATGTTGTTTGGCTATCTATAAACAAGATCGATAACAGGATGATGGATAAAGAACTTGCCCCGGAGATAACCAATCGTAGTCGTACCCGAAGCCTGCTAATCGGGGTGGTGGGCGTCATTACCCTGGCCATTGCCATTACCTGGCTGCGGGATGCCGTAAAAACATCCGTTGAGGGGGCAAAAATTCGTACGGCGACGGCAGAAATAGGACCCGTCGAAAACTCGCTGAATGCCACGGGGGAGGTGATACCGGCTTATGAGCAAATCATCACCAGCCCCATTCGGGCTAGTATCCGGCGGGTGCTGCTTACTCCGGGCACCGCCGTCAAATCGGGACAGGCGATCCTGGATCTCGACAAATCCCTGACCGAAATTGAACTGGAAAAACTAAACGACCAACTGGCGCTGAAACGAAACGGTATTGATCAACTGCGGATGAAATTGAACAAGAGCCTGTACGACGCTGAGGTAAACGACCAGATCAAACTGCTAAACATCAACCGGCTGCGCGCTGAACTGGAGGGATCAATGCGCCTGAAGAAAGTGGGCGGGAGCACGGGCGAAGACGTGACGCGGGCTGAAAATGCCCTCCGTGTGGCGGAACTGGAGAAAAAGCAACTGGAAAATGATCTTGCTTACAATCGTCAGTCGATGGGGGCCAGCCTGCGCGAAACGACCTTACAGGCGCAGATCGAAGAGAAAAATTTGAAGGAATTAACGCACAAGCTGAAGCAGGCTGATATTATCGCGGATCGGCCGGGTGTACTGACCTGGGTGAATGAAAACATTGGCTCGGCTGTGAACGAGGGGGAGATGCTGGCCAAACTGGCCGATCTGGCTAGTTTCCGGGTCGAGGGCTCCTGCTCGGATGTCTACGCGGAGCAGGTGAAAGTGGGCCTGCCTGTCATCGTCAAAGTAAATGAAACCAATCTGCGGGGGCTCATTACGCAAGTAAAACCGGCCATCAAAAACGGTATCGTTCAGTTTGTGATTCAACTGGACAATAGTCACCATGCGTCGCTTCGACCAGACATGAAAGTGGAGGTATTCGTTATCACCGACCGGGTGGCAAAGGCCGTTCGCGTTCCTAATGGGCCAGCGTTTAAGGGCAAACGGAAACAGTTCGTGTATGTATTGCCAAAAGGAAGCCCGGTTGCCCATCGGCGGGAGGTGTCCCTGGGTTTGTCAAACTTCGATTATGTCGAAGTAAAGTCGGGCCTTCAGGCGGGCGAACAGGTTATCCTGACCGATTTGAGTGCGTATGAGCATCTGGACGAGATCACTATTGACCCGAAACAATAACGCCAGACCGCTATGATTCACTATTGGTTATATTCATCTCCATGGCTTGTGAGGACACAAGCCACTCGTCTGGATGGCCGAAGTTGTCTGGTGCAGCTGTGGCCTGGGAGGACACAGGCCGTGGACACGCCGTGCCGGTTGCGTAAATACCTTTTTCTTAGTTGCTTTATCATTCTCCTGATCAATCGACAACTTGTCGCTCAACCCCAAGTGACCACGTTAACGGAGGTTGTTCAACTGGCGCAGGCGCAGTCGGTGGCGGCCAAACGAGCCAGTACCCAGCAGCGAACGAACTACTGGCAGTACCGTTCCTTTCTGGCGCAGTTCAGGCCGCAGCTAAGTCTGGATGGATCTCTGCCCAATTTCACGCGGTCATACGTGCAGGTGACCCAGCCCGATGGCAACATCCGTTTTGAGCCGGTATCGTATAATAACTCTATTCTGAACCTGTCGCTCAGCCAAACGATTGCGCCCACGGGCGGAACCATTTTTGTGCAGAAACAACTTCAGCGGTTCGACAACTTTATTCAGAACAGCACCTTGTACAATGGTATACCCTTCGGAATCGGAATAACGCAACCGCTGTTTCAATTCAATCAGATGCGCTGGGACCGGAAGATACAGCCGTTGTTGTATGCCGAAGGAAATCAGCAGCTGATTGAATCATTGGAGCAGGTATCCTTAACGGCGACAACTCTGTATTTCGATCTGCTGGTGGCCCAGGTGAACCTGCAAATCGCCGAAACCAACCGAGCTAATAACGACACGCTGTATCGCATTGCGCAGCACAAACTCGACATGGGTAAGATCTCGCAGAACGACCTGCTGCAATTGCAGTTAAGCGTGCTGAACGCCGAAAAAGATCTGGCATCGGCCCGGCAAACGGCGGCAGTGGCGTCACTCAGATTGAAAACGTTTGTGGGCTACCGGGAGGAAAGTGCCAGTCAGCTCCGCCCGCTGGAACTGGCCATACCCAACCAGATTCCCGATCTGGTTGTCGATGTGAAGCGCGCCTTCGAGGAGGCTATTGCGAACCGGGCGGGGTCTATCGGGTTCCGGCGACGATTACTGGAAGCGCAACGGGACCTGGAAAAAGCCCGAAAAAACAACGGCCTCAACGCTACCCTGACGGCGGGTTACGGGCTATCGAACCAGGGACCGAATCTGGTTGATGTCTACGTCCGCCCGCAGAACCGCGAATACGTTTCCCTTCAGTTTACGTTACCCATTATGACCTGGGGCCGGGCGCAGGCGATCGTGGAAACGGCCAAAGCGAACCGGGAACTGGCGCAGCAAACCGTCGAACAGGATAAACTCACTTTCGAGCAGGAAATTTTTACCCAGGTAACGCTGCTCCAGATGTTGAATCAGCAGGTAACGCTTACCGCCAAAGCCGATCAGATCGGGCAAAATCGCTACCAGATTGCGCAGGACCGCTTTAAACTCAGTGATCTCAGCGTGACCGACTTAGGCATCGCTACGCAGGAGAAAGACCGTGCCCGTCGGGATGCCATTCTAGCCCTGCGCGACTACTGGCAGGCATTTTACACCCTTCGCTTATTGACCTTATTCGATTTTGAAACAAACCAGAAAATAAAGTACTGACCATGATTACGCTGCAAAACATCGAAAAAGTCTACCGAACCAGTACCATCGAAACGCTGGCGCTGAATAACATCAACCTCAACATCAAAAAAGGCGAATTTGTCTCCATTATGGGGCCATCGGGCTGCGGTAAGAGTACGCTGCTGAACGTCATGGGGCTGCTGGACGAACCCTCGAAAGGAACCGTTCAACTGGATGGGCAACCCGTAAAAACGTATTCGGATAAGGAACTGGCCCAATTGCGTAACCAGAAAATTGGCTTCATTTTTCAGAGTTTTCACCTGATCAACGACCTGACGGTACTCGATAACGTCGAAATTCCACTGCTCTATAGAGCCCGGAATGGAAGTTCGGCCAATGGCAAGTCGCGTCAGGAGTATGCCAAAGACGCGTTGACCAAAGTGGGCCTGAGCAACCGCATGAAGCACTTTCCAAAGCAATTATCGGGCGGTCAAAAGCAGCGCGTTGCCATTGCCCGGGCCATCGTCGGTAACCCCGACATCATCCTGGCCGATGAGCCAACCGGCAACCTCGACAGCGCCATGGGCAATGAAATCATGAACATTCTGCAACAGCTCAACAATGAAGGAGCCACCATTGTGATGGTGACCCACGACGAGCAAATGGCCAAGCGTACCCATCGGTTGGTGAGGTTATTTGACGGGACGCAAGTGTTGTGAATGTTGAATGATGGAATGAGTGAGTGATAGAATAATGTCTATCCCGCCGTTCTATTCATTCAATCATTCTATCACTCACTCATTCACCATTAATCATGCTTCTAAACTACATAAAAATCGCCTGGAAGGTGTTGCTCCGGCATCCGTTCTACACCTTCATTACCCTCTTCGGCATCAGCCTGACGCTGACCGTATTGATGGTGCTGACTTCGTTTGTTGATCACCTGGTGGGGAGCCATTATCCCGAAACCCGGCGTGACCGCTCGCTCTACATTGATCAGATGGTTCAGACCGATTCGGGCCGGACATCCAGTTCATCGGGGCCCCTGAGTTTTAAATTTCTGACGGAGTATGCTAAATCCCTTAAAACGCCGGAACGTGTATCCGTTTTTTCGACGATGAGTAGTTCAAACGCCTACGTGGGCACCCAAAAAGTTAAGTTGACTAGCAAATTTACCGATGCTGATTTCTGGGAAGTCACGAAGTTCGACTTTCTGGAAGGCAAACCATACACTCAGCAAAATGTAGCGAATGGTGATTTTGTCGCGGTTATTACGGATGGTTTCAAAAAGCAGTACTTTGATGAGCCGACAGAATCTGTCGTGGGTAAACCGATTGAGATTGAGAATATCACTTATAAAGTGATTGGCGTTGTGAGGGGTAGCCCGATTACGCGCCTGTTCAGTTATGCCGATGTTTATTTTCCGTATACCACGCCTAAGAGCAATTATCAGAATGCTGGGTTTCGGGGTGATTATCAGGCTATTGTACTGACAAAAAAGCCGGAAGATTTAGCTGCCGTCCGGGCTGAATTTCAGGATCGTATTCGCCGAATTCCGGTGCCTGGTGTTGAGAACGGGTTTAAATATGCCCTTGTCGATGTAAGAAGCGAATCATATTGGGGCTTCTTCCTGGGTATACTTTCGGGTAATAATGCCGCGCGCCTGGCCCTTTTTTATGGCGTAGTCGGTTTCCTTCTGCTCATGATCATGGGCCTTCCCGCTATCAATCTGGTCAATCTGAACGTGAGTCGTATTCTGGAACGGTCGTCGGAAATCGGTATCCGGAAGGCCTTTGGTGCACCCGTGCGCACGTTGCTGTGGCAATTTATTCTGGAAAACGTATTTATCACTTTCATTGGTGGGGCTATTGCGTTGGTTCTCAGTATTATCGTCATTCAGCTCATCAATCGTAGTGGGTTGATTCTTTACGCCGATCTCACGGTCAATGGCAGCGTACTGACTGTCAGTATGCTTGTATGCCTGGTTTTCGGGCTATTGTCCGGGGTATTACCCGCGCTAAGAATGTCCAAGCTAACCATTGCTGATGCCTTAAAATCTTAACGAACATGATCAGACACCTTATTAAATTAATCTGGAATAAGAAGGGTACCCATTCGTTGCTGATCGTGGAGATTCTAGCTTCGTTTCTGGTTATTTTTGGGTTAAGCACGCTGCTTATTTCCAACATCAGTAAGTACCTCGAACCACTAGGCTTTACCTATGAAAATGTATGGGCTGTCAATTTGGCAAACAATCAGGATACAACGGAGGTATCTCAGAAAGCCCAGGCAATTTTCCGGCGGCTGAAAAGCTATCCGGAGGTAGAGTCGGTATCAAGAACGAGCGACAATACGCCCTTTTCCAATTACCATAACAGCATGGGTGTGTCGTATAACAAGACCGTGACGCAAGTAGAATTTTATGTCGCAGATGAGCATTTCGCTGAAACGCTGGGCCTACCCCTGATAAAGGGCTCTTGGTACCGAGCTCCCGATAGTGTAGCTAAATATAGACCTGTTGTGATTAATCAGAAAGCCAGTGAAAGCCTGTTTGGTAATGCGAACCCAATTGGTAAAATCATTAAAGATTACGAAGATAAGAAAGGACTCTGGCGGGTAGCGGGCGTAGTCAGTATATTCAAAGGCAGGGGGGAGTTCGCCAAAAACGAACCGATGATGGTTGAACTCCTCGACGAAAAGGCCACCTGGAACAAAACGATGCTTATCCGCGTAAAGCCGGGTACCGATGCGGTTTTCGAAGCCAAAATGGTACGCGACATCGCCTTAATGGCCAAAGGCTGGAGCGTTGAAGCCAGTTACCTGGTCGATTCGCGCAAATTACAGCATAATATTACGCTGGTTCCTGTTATTATTTTCTTCATTATCAGCACGTTTTTGCTAATTAATGTGGCCCTCGGCCTGTTTGGGGTACTGAACCTGAGCATTGCCAAACGCCGGGGAGAAATCGGCCTGCGCCGGGCGCTGGGAGCCACCGGCGGAGGAATATCGACGCAGTTCATTGGGGAAATATGGGTGCTGGCTACCTTTGCCATGCTGATCGGCTTATTGTTTGCTATCCAGTTTCCACTCCTAAACGTCTTCGACATGCCATCTGGCATTTATGTATCCGCCATTGGTCTATCGATCCTGATCATTTACGGGCTCGTTACCCTGTGCGCCCTTTTCCCAAGCCGGCAGGCAGCCATGATTCAACCGGCCACCGCCCTGCACGAGGAGTAGAGACGCGACCCTTCGCGTCTCTACTCCTATGTGTCAGCAAAAAAACCATCAGGTTCTGAGACACGAGGGATCGCCGGTCCGCCAGTGCGGTCCCTACACAAAATATGCTATTAATCATTGACGACGATATTGCCATTCAAACCTCTCTTTCGCTGTTGTTCAGGAAGGAGGGGTTTGTGGTGCGTCTGGCCGACGGGCCGTTTGAGACGTTGGAGATACTGGCCGAAGAAACGCCCGAGTTGATTCTACTCGACATGAATTTTTCGGTGGATACCTCCGGCGACGATGGCCTGCGCCTGTTACGGCAGATCCGGGAGCGGTTGCCTGTGGTGCCGGTTATTCTGATTACGGGATGGGGGAGCATTGACCTCGCCGTGGAGGGGATGAAGGCGGGTGCCCGGGATTTCATCACCAAGCCGTGGCAAAATGATCACCTCGTTCAGTCGGTACGAACGGCCCTGAATTTGGCGCAGGCAACACCCGCATCGCCCAATCGACGTAAACTCGACCAGCAATTCGACTTCGATAACATTGTTGGCGAAGACCCGAACCTGCTGGCTCTTCTGACCACCATCGGGCGGGTAGCGCCAACCGATGCGCCCGTTTTAATTACGGGGGAGAGTGGCACCGGTAAAGAACTCATTGCCGAGGCCATTCATCAGAATAGCCGTCGCCACCGGCAGCCGTTTGTGAAAGTGAACCTGGGTGGCATTTCGTCAACCCTGTTCGAAAGTGAACTGTTCGGACATGTGCGGGGGGCGTTTACCGACGCCAAAACAGACCGCGCCGGACGATTCGAACTGGCTAATAAAGGATCGATTTTTCTGGATGAAATCGGCGACCTGGACCCGGCCAGCCAGGTGAAACTGTTACGTGTCCTGCAGGATCGGACGTTTGAGCCGTTGGGCAGCAGCAAGTCCCGAACGGTGGATGTACGGGTGATCTGCGCCACCAACCGGAATCTGGAAGAAATGGTCAGCAAAGGGCTGTTTCGGGAAGATTTATTCTATCGGATCAACCTGATATCCGTTCGGTTGCCCGCGTTGCGCGAACGTCCTGGCGATATACCGTTGCTGGTCAACTACTTCGTCGACAACCTGAAAGTCATTTATGGTCGGCCTGATCTGCGGGTGAGCACGTCGGCCCAGAAATGGCTCAAGACCCTGCCGCTACCCGGTAACATCCGCCAGCTTAAGAATGTCGTGGAGCGAACGGTTCTCCTTTCTTCGGGAGATGAGTTGCAGGTAGAGGATTTTGAACGGAACCTAACGTCAAACGCGATGACCGCATCATCCGGGGCTACGAACTGGCCCCCGGTAGGCAGCATGACGCTGGAAGAAATGGAGTATCAGATGATTCACCGGGCTATGGCGTTCCACCAGAATCACGTAGCCAAAGTAGCCCGTGCGCTGGGCATCACCCGGTTTGCACTCTACCGACGATTAGAGAAATTTGGTATTCCCTACACAACCGAAGAATGAAGCTGCCCCTTCGCACCCGTTTTCTGATGTATATCATTGCGGTTCATCTCGCGCTGATCGGGTTGATCTGGTGGGTATTGCGCGAAAGTAAAGCCGTATTTATTGCGTCAGAATTGCTTGTGCTGATTTCTGTACTGATTGCCATTCGATTATACCAGGCATTTCGGCAACCATCGGAGTTTATTGCATCCGGGATTGAAGCCATTCAGGACAAAGATTTTACCGTTAAGTTCGTGCCGACCGGTAACCAGGAAGTTGATGACCTGATATCGGTTTACAACCTGATGATTGACCAGCTTCGGCAGGAGCGGACCCGGCAGGTTGAGCAGCAGTTTTTTCTGGACAAACTGATCGACGCTGCGCCCATTGCCATTCTGATCTTTGATTTTGATGACCGTATTGCTTCCGTTAATCCGAAAGCCAGCCAGTTGCTGGGGATGCATTCCGACGAAATGCTGGCCAAACGCTTGTCTGAACTGGGGTATTCGTTACTGGCTCAGGTGGCCGATCTGGCCGATGGTGAAGCGCGCGTTATGAAGCCGAATGGCATTGAGACCTATAAAGTGCTGCGTTCCTATTTCATGGATCGGGGATTTCGCCGGTCGTTTCTCATGATTGAGGAACTGACTCCTGAGATACTGGCTACCGAAAAGAAGTCGTACAGCCAGGTTATCCGAATGATGGCGCATGAGGTTAATAACTCGATCGGGGCCGTAAACTCCATTCTCGATAGTACGCAATCCTATGTAAATGAACCGGATGTAAAACACGCCATCCGGGTTGCGATCGAGCGAAACGATCGGTTAAATCGCTTTATGAGCCGTTTTGCTGACGTGGTGCGCTTGCCCCAACCCCAAAAACGACTTGTCGATTTAGGGGAACTCGCCCGGAACGTAGTACAACTAATGCAGCCGCAAGCGGTAGGACGAGGGGTGTCGCTAACCGAAACCACTACCGAACGGAATAGCAAATGGGTTGATGTCGATCAATTGGAGCAAGTGCTGATCAACGTGGTCAAGAACGCCCTCGAAGCCTGTCAGGCGGGCCAGCGAGTCGAGGTAATCACGATGGGCCATTCTCTGCTCATTCGGGATAACGGCCAGCCCATTCCCGACCTGACTGCGGCCAATTTGTTCAATCCCTTTTATAGTACCAAGCCGGAGGGGCAGGGCATTGGCCTAACGCTCACCCGCGAGATTCTGCTCAACCATAAACTGTCGTTCTCGCTTCGGACGGAGGAAAGCGGCTGGACGGAGTTCCTGATCCACTTTGATTGAGTTTTGTAGCGTAACTGCGAAGTGTGCACAATCCCTGTAATCCAGACTATTCATTGGCTGTCAGTATAGTTAAGGCCGTTACCTGCCGAACCCAGCGAGCCTGCCTGGTTTCCTGTGGAACAACGATCCGGTAAGGCCCCTGTTCTGCGGATATAGGCTGTCCATCCCGTCGATCAGCCAGGAAAATAACCTGTTTCGTGAATGCGGAATCTAATTCCGGCAGAGCAAAAACGACTTTATAACCGTCTGCAGCACTAACGAGCAGGTAGTTTGCCAAAGCCTTGCCCCGTAACTGACCGCCCAGCGGAGCGCCTGCCTGCTTCAATAGCGCGGCCAGAGGTACACCTGCGTAGGTATGCTCCTGACCATCATGCTCTTTGCCCCGATGTTCTACACGAGGAAGCCTATTGACTTCACCAGCTGTTAGCCTAACCGACTTTCCGTCTGAGCCTTTTATTAATAAATCCGTTGACTTGGACTGAGCCCGTGTCTGGACTAGTAGTATAAACGATAAACAACTGATTAAAAGCGTGATTCGTATAAAAAACATGGTCGATATAGTTGAAAGGAAATAACGGTATAAAAGTAGCACTTTTGGTGTATAGACAAAACTGGCAGCTCATCTGAAGTAGTGAGAAATGCAGTAGAAGAAATAGTTAATGTCTGTGAGGTCAGCTTAAAGAGTCAGACTCCAAAAAATTGTAAAAAATAAGTGTAAGTGATTGATTTTCAGTAGATTTGCTGGGTTGGCTGATGAACAATAATCGTTTGTTTACTGTTACATAAACACGAACTCTTACCAGTACTTTATGCCCGATTTCAATCCGTCGATTATTCTTTACACGGCCGACTCGCTCAACGAACGGGGTGAAGCGGTGCTGGCACAGTTCCCGAATGCGGAAACACTGGAAGTGAAGCAGCACAACCGGTTGCCAGAATTGGGGTTGAACCATTTTAAAGTCAAGTCTGATGTATTGGTATTGGGACGGCTTAAAAACCAGGACATTAAGTGGAGTGGCCGAAGTTCGGACTACATTGCGCCGAGTCTGGCCAATGGCTGCTTCGGGGCCTGTACCTACTGTTATGTTGACCGCCACAAGACCGTTAATCCGATTACGCTATTCACGAATATTGACGAAAATCTAGCCAGTATCGATACCCACGTTAATTCGCTGGCCTGGCCCAAACCGGTCAACCAAACGGATGCAACCTACTGGACGTATGACATTGGCTGTAACTCGGACATCTCGGTCGATTACGGGTTGACAGACGGCATTCAGCAGGTGTTTGAGTTTTACCGCGATCACCCCCGCGCCAAGGCCACCTTCGCAACCAAATTCGTCAATCCGCTCTTACTGGACTTTGACCCGAAGCGAAAAATTCGCATCCGGTTTAGTCTGATGCCCAGCCACGTCAGCAAACTAGTCGATGTGCGAACGGACAGCATTGAAAAACGAATTGCCGCCATCAATGACTTTTACGACGCGGGGTACGAAGTTCACGTGAATTTCTCCCCCGTCATTGTGTACAGCGGCCCCGATGGCGATAAGAAAGCGTGGCGGCATGATTACCGGGCGTTGTTTCAGCAACTCGACGCAGCCCTTCGGCCTGAGGTTCGGGCGCAGCTCAAGTGTGAAGTTATTTTCCTGACCCATAACCAGTGGCAGCACCAGGCTAATCTGGCCATTAACCCGAAGTCGGAAGAATTGCTGTGGGTACCCGAATTGCAGGAGAGTAAGGTAAGTCAGTTTGGCGGCTGGAATATCCGGTACAATCATCAACTGAAGCGAAAAATGATTGATGTTTTCGAGGATATAGTCCGTGAAGAAATTCCGTGGTGCGAGATCCGGTATATATTTTAACGCAGAAGGCCCGTTTCGAAACGGGCCTTCTGCGTTAGGAACTGACGCTATTCAGATCGGCAAGCGTGTTGGTTAACCTACCTGTCCAAACCATTATACTTCCTCCAGCGGACCAACATGCACCGGTGCCATATTGACCAGCTCGTCGGGTTCAAACATCCGTGACCGAATTAGGAACCGAACGCCCATCGGAATTTCGAGGGAGAAACTAGCTCCTCGTCCGGGCGTTACATCGATGGTCAGATGCGTATGCTGCCAGTACTCAAACTGATCGCTCGACATCCAGAAGTCGCATCCGTCAATTTGCCCCAGCAAAATATCGGACTGGCCAATTCGGAACTCGCCTTTAGCAAAGCACATCGGTGAGGAGCCGTCGCAACAGCCTCCGCTTTGATGAAACATCAAAGGTCCATGCTCCGCCCGGACTTTCTCGATTACGGCAGCAGCCGCCTGTGTAACATCAACGCGGGAGGTGGTTTGAGTTGTCATAGGAAAATAAAGAGTGAATAAGTGAAAGAGTGCCCAGCAAAGAGCGAATGAAAGAAAAGGCTAGTCATAGCATAACGCTCTTTCGCTCATTCACTCTCTCGCTCTTTATCAAAAGAAGCCCAGCTTATTCTTGCTGTACGAGATTAGCAAGTTTTTGACCTGGCGGTAGTGGTTCAGCATCATCAGATGGTTCTCACGCCCGAAGCCGGATTTTTTATAACCCCCAAACGGCGCATGGGCGGGGTAATCGTGGTAGCAGTTTACCCACACCCGACCCGCCTGAATCTGACGGGGAATGGTATACAGCTCATGCGCGTCTCTCGACCAGAAACCGGCTCCCAGACCGTACAACGTATCGTTGGCAATGGCAATGGCTTCGTCGGCATCTTTGAAGGTCGTAACCGACAGCACGGGCCCGAAAATTTCTTCCTGGAAAATCCGCATCTTGTTATTGCCCCTGAAAATGGTAGGCTGGATGTAGAAACCGCCTTCGACACTATTGGCCGGACCACCACCTGTTAGTACTTCGGCCCCTTCCTGTTTGCCAATGTCGATGTACGACAGAATTTTCTCGTACTGATCGTTGCTGGCCTGCGCGCCCATCATGGTGTCCGGATCGAGCGGATGCCCTAGTTTGATGGCTTTGGTTCGGGCAATAACCCGCTCCATGAATTTGTCGTAGATGTCTTCCTGCACCAGCAGACGAGACGGACAGGTACATATTTCGCCCTGGTTGAGCGCAAACATAACCGCACCTTCTACGCATTTATCAAAGAATTCATCATCCTGATCGGCCACCGATTTCATAAATATGTTCGGCGATTTACCGCCCAGTTCCATGGTTACCGGAATCAGGTTTTCGGAGGCATACTGCATAATCAGCCGTCCCGTTGTGGTTTCGCCTGTAAACGCAACCTTGTTGATGCGCTTGTGCTGGGCGAGGGGCTTACCGGCTTCGGGGCCGAATCCCTGGATGATGTTGACCACACCAGCGGGCACGATTCCTTCGAGCAACTCGAACAGCACCGCCAGCGATGTTGGGGTTTGTTCGGCGGGTTTGATCACGACGCAACAACCGGCGGCCAAAGCGGGGGCCAGTTTCCAGGTAGCCATCAGCAACGGAAAATTCCAGGGGATGATCTGTCCGACCACGCCAATGGGCTCCTTAATAATCAGGGATAAGGTATCGGCGTTGAGTTCGGTTGCCGACCCTTCTTCAGCCCGGATGACACCCGCAAAATAACGGAAGTGATCAACTACCAGCGGCATATCGGCCGCCATCGTTTCGCGCAGTGCTTTGCCATTCTCGACCGTTTCGACACGGGCCAGAAATTCCAGATTCTGCTCAATGACATCGGCAATCTGCAACAGGACTTTACTCCGTTCGGTTACCGATGTTTTTCCCCAGGTTTCAAATGCCTTGTGAGCGGCTTCAACGGCTAAGTCCACGTCGGCCGCCTTGGAGCGGGGCATTTTAGCAATCAGACTGCCATCTACTGGTGATTCGTTGTTAAAATACTCACCACCAACGGGTGGTACCCATTTTCCCCCAATGTAATTTTCGTACTGAGTCTTGAATATCGGCCGGGGCATAATCTTGCTCGGTGCTTCTGCAGTTTGCATGGCTGAAAAAAGGTTTTTTTGTGATCAATTAACTTATTCACAAATTTTGCCGAAATTGTACAAGATTAGTTGCGTTATCGTCTCATTAACTTACGAAATACTACCATCGGCTCATCGTATGAAACAACTCGGGAAAGTAGGTAAGAACGAAGCGGTTAGTGCGTGGGGTAACCGATTAGACACGTTGGTGGAGAATAAACTGACCCTCAACCACGACTCGGCTGAACTGCATTTATACGAAACATTTCAGCAGGCGCACCTAATTCAGCTGCGGTTCAATGCCCCCGTTATGACGAGCATGCTGAGCGGACGCAAAGTGATGCACCTGCGCGAGATGGAGCCGTTTGACTACCAGCCCGGTGAGTCATTACTGCTGCCTTCTGATCGGCTGATGCAGATCGATTTTCCCGACGCTACCACCCATGAACCGACGCGTTGTCTGGCTCTGACAATCTCTGATGAATTTATTCGGGAAACCATTGCCGAGCTCAATGAACAGGTCCCCCGGGTTGAGGCCGTTACGGAGTGGCAACTGGACGTTGACAATTACCTGCTGCAAAACGATCCTGAAATCAGTTCGCTGACCGACAAGCTCATTCGGCTATTCCGGGAAAACAATCCGTTTAAGCCTTTCTTTATCAAGAATACGCTCCGTGAACTGATTGTCCGGCTCTCGCAAACCCAGATCCGAGCGGGGCTTCTTCACCAAACCAATCAGCATGTCAATACAAACCGTCTGGCGTACGTGGTGGCGTATATCCGGGAAAATTTAACCCGTGCTTTGTCCGTCGATGAGTTGAGTGACAAGGCCTGCCTGTCGAAATCACACTTTTTCCGGCTTTTTAAAAATGAACTGGGCGTTTCACCGGCCCAGTTCATTTTAACCGAGCGCATTCAGCTGGCAAAAGCGATCTTGAGTAATCCAACCAAAACGATCACGGATGCCTGTTATGAGTCGGGATTCAACAGCCTGACGCATTTCAGCAGCGCGTTTCGGTCCGTCGAGCATGTCTGCCCCCGTCAATTCAAGCGGCAGCTTTTTGGGGTGAATTGACCGGGAGATCCAATTGGCTTATTACGTACCTAATCGCTGATAGAATTGATCCCGGTAGGCATCGCCAATTGGGATGACAACATCGCCACTGCGCTGATTATTTAGCAGATAGATACGGCTTCGTTCGACCGTAGAAATGTGGGCCAGTGCCACAATAAACGATTTATGGACGCGTGCAAACGTGGACACGGGTAAACTGTTTTCGACACTGCTCAACGTTTGGCGGGCCATCACTTTTTCGGCTACGGTATGAAAAATCGTGTAGTTCTGCAGCCCCTCTACATACAGAATATCCGCCATATCTATCCGCTGCAATCGGTGTTCGGTGCGAACAAAAAGAAACGAACGTGAGTTTGGCGCGACTTTAGGCGCCACTTGCAGTCGGGCCTGCGCTTTCTGAACCGATCGGTAAAACCGTTCAAACGAAAACGGTTTCAGCAAATAATCCACCACATCGTGCTCAAAACCATCCAGCGCATACTCGGAGTAAGCCGTCGTTAAAACCACCAGGGCACGACCATTGAGTGCGTGCATGAACTGAAGCCCGGAAAGTTCGGGCATCTGAATATCCAGATAGATCAGATCTACCGGCGTTTCGACTACCTTGTTCAGGGCCTCCAGCGGATTTGTCATAACCCCCGCTAACTGTAGAAAAGGTACTTTGCTGATGTAGTCAGCCAGTATGTCAAGGGCTAAAGGCTTATCATCGACAACCAGACAGCGGATAGGGGACGTCATAGATCAAGGTGTAAGATCACACGGTACTCCGTTTCCTGGTCGTCCACGTGCAGTCGATGGTGACCGGGGTACAACAAGTTGAGCCGACGCTGGACATTGGCTAGGCCTATACCACCCGTATGGTCTTTTTGCTGCTGGTTTTTGCGGTTGCTCAACTGAAAACTAAGCGTGGCTTCGGTCAGGTCGAGATGCAGTTTAATGGGATGTAGTGCATCGGACACTACCCCGTGTTTGAACGCGTTCTCGACAAAAGAAACCAGCAGTAAAGGAGCAATCAGTTGTCCGTCAAGCTGGCCCCGTAACTGATAATCCACGTGTAAATTCTCCTTAGTGCTAATGCGTTGTAACTCAATCAGGCTATGCAGGTAAGCCAGTTCTTTCGCTAACAGAACCCGGTCATGCCGGGCATCGTGCAAGACATAGCGGAGCAATTCAGACAGTTTAAGCAGAGCGCCCGGTGCGTCGTCAGACTTACAGTATACCAACGCATAGATGTCATTGATGGTGTTGAACAGAAAATGAGGATTTAACTGGGATCGCAGAAACGCCAATTCGGCGGTCGTTCTGGTTTGCTCGATCTCCCGACGCTGTCGTTCGTTGATAAAATGGCGTTTGATGAAACTGTAGAGTAGCCCATAGGTGATGAAATCAGCATAATAGAGCACACTATTGCGCACAAACCAGACCAGTGTAAACGATTTGCTGCGGCTATAATTATCGAAACCCAGTAGGGGTTTGAACACCAGCATCTCCAGCACATAGCGCCAGGCAGTGATGCCTGCCAGAGTGACCAGCAGGCCCCCCGTCGCGAAGCCATAATGCCGCCAGGTAAGGGTTCTGTTCAGTAAGGGCCGGGCAATCAGGCCGACAGACCCATAAAAAGCCCCCGCGCTGATGGAGGTGTATCCGATGACGAGAAGCCAGTACGTAGCTACCGCCGTTTTGGGTACCGGGTAAGTCGGATTGTAGTACATGCCTGATACATCCTTGATGACAAACAGTACCCATATTACCGCATGAATAGTCCATTCGGGCAGTGTACGCACTCGGAGTCGACTCATCGATTTGTTAACTGATTTTTGGGATACGTTTGGGCTAAATAGGTCAAAATTTTGGGGAAGAACTCAGAAAAGTCGCGATAAGTCGAATAGCCTGTATAATTCCTGGTAATCGCATTGGCTATATCTTCCGCATATTGAAAGTCACCGATTGTTTCACGGGCTATCTGTTTACGGGTCTCCTTCGGACTTTGGTATTGCCGGAAGAGCGCAATAACGATACCCCGGACCAGGTTCTCATCGAAGCAATGCGCCCAGGTGTGAATGTTGTTACGCTTCATGCCTTCATCATCTTTGTTGAACAAGTAAGCTAACTTGTCAATATCCTTGGCGTAGCGTTTTTGTAACGCACTGGTGTAAATGTGGCTTCCCTCGTGCCACACCATCATGACTGATTCAGAACCTACTTTAAAAGCCGGCGAATCGGTCTCTTTTGACTCCTGGTTGAAGAAACCAACATTGTACACCACGCGATCGGCATACCGTGGGTTGAGGGTTTTAGTCATAATGGCGTGGGCACCCCAGCTATTGAGCGGGTCCAGGCAAATTGTCCAGCTGGCGTGACCGGCAAACCGGTAGAATGAGTCGAGCTTTGTGACTAATCCCTGTTTGATTAAACTGGCCTGCACGGGGGATGCCCAGTTTGCATACTCTGCCTGGTGCTGTTGATAGAAATCCCAGAAGTGAGTATCCTCGAAGAATTGTTTACACAACCGCATGTACGTTTGTACCGTATCTTTGCCATACAGTTTGTACCAGTGCAGGCTGTCGGGATAATGAATCCGGATGGCTGGGAACTGGTCGAAGCAATACCCTAATTCGGCTAGATCAGGGTAGACCTTTCCCATTTTCTTTACCTGCTCCACCGCCGGGTGACTGGCATAGGGCTTGAAGTAGGTTTCGGCTGCTTTGGCATACGTAGAGGAATTTGGTTGCCTGTACTGACCAGCCAATAGCTGAACCACGGTAAACAGCTCAATGCCCGGATGAACAGTAACCTCAATTCGTTTGGGGGCCGCCGGGGTCGG
Organism: Spirosoma lituiforme; assembly: GCF_054776635.1. Taxonomy (NCBI): domain Bacteria; kingdom Pseudomonadati; phylum Bacteroidota; class Cytophagia; order Cytophagales; family Cytophagaceae; genus Spirosoma; species Spirosoma lituiforme. Next base: position 3,946 of record NZ_BAAHBO010000002.1, on the reverse strand, counting down.
AGCAGTAGGTACCTGAGCCAGTGAAGCTTGGACCAGCACCGATAAGAACAAACAGAAAGCCAGTGTTTTCATTGTATAAACAGTAAGTAGGGTTGAGCGTCAAACCTAATCATCTGGCTGTTTTAGTTTATAAAGCGATTGACCAACGCACAAATTTTGATGACCAACAACCGGGGTTTATCCTTGGTTACTGGCTCTTCCAACTAGTACTCATGGCAACAAAACCTGCGTCAAAAGCGGCCTTTACGGCACCTACCCTGGAGTTCATGCGCGAACTCGTTCAAAACAACAACCGCGAGTGGTTTCAGGCCAACCGACCTCGCTATGATGCGGCCAAGGTCGAACTTTGTGGCGTCGTGGAGCGGGTACTGGCGGCAATGAGCTCCTTCGAACCACTGGCTAACACGGCCGTTAAGGACTGTATTTTTCGGATCAATCGGGATATTCGTTTTTCGAAAGACAAGGCTCCGTATAAATCGAACCTGGCCTTTGCCATTGGACCCGGTGGTCGGCACTCGGGACGAATCGACTACTACGTACACATTCAACCGGGTAACCAGTCGTTTCTGGGCGCGGGCATGTGGCAGCCGACGCCCGCTAACCTGGCTAAATTTCGGCAGGAGGTAGATTACAATGTTGACGAACTAAAAGCAATCATTGAGACCGACGCGTTCAAAGCCTATTTTCCGGAGGCATCGGGCGAGGTGATGAAAACAACGCCTAAAGGCTACCCCGCCGATCATCCGGACATCGAGTTACTCCGCCGGAAGGAGTTGTTCTTTATGCACCGGTTTACAGATAAGGAAGTGCTGAAACCCAACTTTGCCGATGAAGTTGTGAAAGGGAGCCGGATCATTAAGCCCTATTGTGATTTACTGAACTACCTGTTTTTCGATGAAAAAGAAGAGCCGGTCGGTTTGTAGCTCAATAGAGCTATGGAAGGCTCCCGAGTGTAAAGGCGTTTTGTACAGCCTCTTTTACTTCGGGAATGTCATCGACTATGATCAGCCTATTAGGCTGATTATTAATGCCAAAATACTCATGTACTGAAAGGTGGCGCATACCAGTAATTCAGCGCCGTTGCCTATCTGTAAACTTACTTTTGGTTCCTTCGAAGATGTAATTAGCGGCTTCCCCAATAAGACCAATCGGCTTTACAGAGGCAAATCGCGTTATCAAATTTTCGAGAAAATGCTCAATGTGAATACCTGATGTTCTCTTGAGAATTCGAAATTTTCTTGGCTTACCAACTACTTCTTGAAAAGAATTGATTCATATGCCATTCTACAGCCAGGAATGGGCGATATTCTACTAAGCTTTCGACAAATTGATTGTTTTAAAAATGGTACTTTTCTTAGCCGAGTTGCATAGGCTATCTTATGTTATGTGAAATTTCTCAGATTGGCCCCTCCATACGAGCCCTGAAAATAGATGCAATTGTCCTTTGGAAAGGGAGGAAGAAAGCACTGTATTATGTTAAGATATTATATGTAGGTTAAAGCTTATTGACTGCGAGTAAAAGACTATTATAAACGGCTTCATAGTTGACTGACTTTTGATCTAACAACAGTAAATTATGAAGCTAACGGTAAGATGGTTACCTAGTTTATTGATCGTCGCAACGGCTTGTTCAAGGCCATTTACCATGACGGCTTCAGTAAATAATGCGCCCTGGTATGGATCCGGACAAATTCGGCAGGCTTTAAGTCAAGACAATAAAAGCTGTTTTGGTAGCCGCTTCAGTGTTGGAGCCAGGACAGATATACCCTACCCTAAGACCGGATCAACTGCTAAAAAACCGACCGGTTGTGTGCAGGATTGTTTGCCCACCCAATGGTTAGACTTTTATAATCTACCACTGCAAAAGGGGAAGCATTATTTGACTCTTGCTGATTCTTGCCTATCACCGACGACTAGACGAGCTCAACTTTTGATCGAGCAGTTCTCTATTACGACAAGCTACCAATTTTTGGCTGGTGACCAAGGTTGGGTTGAGCTAGTGAAGTACAATCCAACTACTGGTCTCATTAAAGGGCGGTTCGATCTGACTGTGACGAATTCGAAAGGGCAGTCAATTCACTTGAAAAAGGGGAAGTTTAATGGCATGATTAACAGATAATAGTAGACCCTAGTTAACATAAAGACACTTATACAACAAAAGAGAGGTAACCGTATCTGTGTTAGAAAATAGGGGAATTGCTCTTCTATAGCTATCCAATCATATCTTCTCACATATGAAATACTTATTCTTTTTGTTGACGTGTAGCGTCCTGTTCTCTGCAAATGCTCAAAAAAGCGATAGCACAACGATCAAAGCTGTTTTTGGTTCTACTAACTCCGAGATGCAGGAACTAATGGGGTTCTTAGGAGTAGAGCGCTTTCATGTTGAATTAGACGATCCAAAATTAGCGGGTAAATACTTTCATCTAATTAGCCAAGAATTTCGAAACGGAATAGCTCAACCTGAGCAGGATATGTTCGGCTTTGCCAGACGCAAAGAACCTTTACAATTTGACCAGACAGGTAAGCTTGCCTTCGATGTTTATGCGAGAGCGGTTGACCCAACCACAATAGAGGCATTCTTCAAACTTCCCAGAGTTAGCCAACGCAAAACTTATAAGGTAGAAGCTGATGATTCAAGACGATACAGCTTCAGAACAGATATTTTGAGCTATAAAAATCAGAAGACGGTTGTGCCTATCGGGCAAAGGTTTCCCTTCCTAGTTCACACATTACCTTACGATAAAGATGGTTTTTCTTACTACTGCACAGTTGCACAAAGCCGTGTACCCGTTGCTGATTGGTATAAACAATTCGGAGTAAAGCATTTCATTGCCTACCAGCTCGTTTTAGAATAAATTCAAGACTTGGCTATTATAGGCTCAAACAGTATTTCCCACTTTAATCACTTTACATAAAATTAGTTATACAACTGAGATAAGAATAATTCAAAAAATGTATTCTCTGAATTTTGTATTTTTCTAACATTAATGACTAAGCCACAAAAGATTGGAGTTACTATTTCCATAGTCGTTGTAATCTTTCTTATCCTTGTCTATTTAATACAAAACAAAAGACTAAGTGAGAAATTAGCCCATTGTTCTAGCTATACAATAGCAGAAGTTACTCGTGTATACAGGTTAAGAGGGATGGCTCACGTAGTTTATTGGTACAAGATTGGTACACAAAAAGTTGAAAATGATAAAAGTGTAAATGTGTACGATACAGGCGAGTCTTGGATGGTTAATTTACACAACCTACAGAAAAGACGTTTACTCATACAAGTGTACTGTGCTGACAAAACAGAACACCGTATCCGATGGGATATACAAGTACCTGACACCTTACGCTATATTCCCGTCGAAAGTTGGAAGGAGTTGCCATTTAAAACATCTAGATAAAAGACAAAAACAGTTCGAATATTTATACACTGATAACTATAACTTTTTGTGATTCAGTTGTATAACTAATCTTATGTTAAGAGATCAATCTCATTTATTTACATTATTGAATTTATATCTTATCAGATAATATCCAGTTTAGATAGGCAATTTCTTTGTTAGAAGAAACCATAGGAGCCATAAAAATAGAATAACACATAGGCTTCCGGATGTAAATTTTTCAAACCTATTGTAATGTTTATCTAGGATGGCTCTAAACAAGGGGCTTCTCATTCTTAGAACGATACCCTTAGGCTCAGTATCATCTAGGGTAGCCTTTAATAGTTGTATAGCAGAATAAAGTAGGTAGCATTCAATAGCGACAAATAATAAGTATTTTAGAATCATTATGAGTGTACATTAATGCTGCCTTACTTTCTGTTATATAAGTGGTATTATGTAAAGAGAGCAAGCCAATCCACATCATTGAATATCTTGTTAGAAAGATAGTACTAGCCGTTCGGGTTGTGTAAAAAAAGTATAGCTCACTAGAAGATCCAGATTAT